>NZ_QJJU01000024.1 GCF_003201655.1 Mycolicibacterium moriokaense | reverse complement strand
AAACGCCCGGACCCATCCCGAACCCGGAAGCTAAGCCTGCCAGCGCCGATGATACTACCCAACCCGGGTGGAAAAGTAGGACACCGCCGAACACAATTTAAGTCCTCTGCCCTCCAATTTCGATTGGAGGGCAGAGGCATTTTTATTGCAATTGTTTAATCGAATAGGGCGGGTGCGGTGCGGCTTTCCTCCAATGAAAGCAGGGCCCTTTTCCGGTCCAGCCCGCCGCCGTATCCGGTGAGGCTGCCGTCCGATCCGATCACGCGATGGCACGGCACAATGATGCCGATCGGATTGTGGCCATTCGCCAACCCGACGGCTCGAAACGCACCGGGGGACCCGATCTGCCGGGCGATCTCGCCGTATGACCGCGTCTCCCCGTAGGGAATCGTGAGCAGCGCCTGCCAGACCCGCCGCTGGAACGCCGTGCCGACAAGATGGAGATCGAGATCGAACTCGGTTCGGTCGCCTGCGAAGTATGCCTCGAGCTGTTCGACAGCCTCCGGGAACGCTGAGTCGTCGGACTTCCACCCGTCATGGCTCGGCTCGTAGGTCTGATCGACCATCCGCAGGTGCATCAGTCGCCCATCCTTGCCCGCCAGCGTCAACTTCCCGACCGGACTGGCCATCGAGCGAAATTGCACTGTTTCCATCACTTCTCCTTCGGCGGCCATTCGTTGACCGCATGATCGAGGGCCGTCCACAAGTGCTGGGTGGCGTACGACCGCCACGGTCGCCAGCGCGCACTGCGCTCGGTCAATGGGCGAGGATCCTCGGGCAGGCCGAGCTCCTTCGCGGCCAGCCGAACGCCGAGATCGCTGACCGGGAATGCATCCGGGTCGCCGAGGCCGCGCATCGCGATCACCTCCGCGGTCCACGGGCCGATCCCCGGCAGCGCCAGCAGTTGCTCTCGAGCGCGGTTCCAGTCGCAGCCGGCATCCAGCAGCACCTCGCCGTCCGCCATTGCGCGGATGAGCGTGGTGAGCGATCGCTGCCGCGACTTCGGGAATGCCAGATGCGAGGGGTCGATCTCAGTGAGGTGCTCGATGGCCGGAAACACATGGGTCAGACCGCCGTTGGCATCACTAACCGGCTGGCCGTAGGCGCTCACGATGCGCCGCGTGTGCGTGCGGGCGGCCTTCAGCGACACCTGCTGGCCGAGCACCACCCGCACCGCAAGTTCTTGCTCGTCGACCGTCCGCGGAATGCGTTGCCCCGGCGCTTTGGCCACCAGCGCTGCGAGGTCCGGATCGGCGCTCAGTGCATCGACGACGGCCTCAGGATCCGCGTCGAGATCGAGCAGACGCCGGCACCGCGCGATGGCCGTGGACAGGTCGCGGAAGTCGTCCAACACGAGCTGGCATTGCACATGGTCGGGTTGCGGTGTGAGGCTTACGATTCCGTTGCCATTGGGCAACCGCAGCGTCCGCCGGTACGCGCCGTCGCGGACTTCCTCGACCCCGGGTACCGCACTCGCAGCGAGATGCCCGAACAGTCCCTCGTACGCGAACGGCGTCCGCACCGGAAGTCGCAGCGACAACGAACCCGTTGCGCCCGCGTCACCACCCCCGAATCGTGTGCGTGCGCGTTGACGCAATGCCGTCGGCGTGAGATCGCACACCGTCCGGACTGTGTCGTTGAACTGGCGGATGCTCGAGAAACCCGCAGCGAAGGCGACGTCGCCGAATGGAAGCGCTGTCGTCTCGATCAACACCCGGGCCGTCTGGCTGCGCTGGGCCCTGGCCAGTGTCAGTGGATTCGCACCGACCTCGGCCTGCAGCAGCCGCTCGAGCTGGCGGGTGGTGTAACCGACCCTGGCCGCCAGCCCCGTCACCCCCTCGCGGTCAACCGTGCCGTCGGTGATCAGCCGCATCGCCCTGGCCACCACGTCGCCGCGCACATTCCACTCGGGTGAACCGGGCGAGGCGTCGGGCCTGCAGCGCTTGCACGCACGGAAGCCCGCACGTTGCGCGGCCGCCGCGGTGGGATAAAACCGCATGTTGCGAGCGAACGGCGGGCGGACCGGGCAACTGGGTCTGCAGTAGATCTTCGTGGTCAGCACGGCGGTGACGAACCAGCCGTCGAACCGGGCGTCCTTGGATTGGACGGCCCGGTAGCAGCGGTCGAAATCTTCGTGCATGCCTCACACAATTACACGACCCCACCGACATCACTGGCGGAAAAACGACATCGTCGTGAACCCGGCCCGACGCTGGCTAAAATCCAAGCCGTGGCCGAACTGGTTCAGCGGTATCTGAACCTGATCAGAGACGAACACGCGGGCGTCACGGATGGAGCGCTGGCCACCTACATCCCCGAGCTCGCCGACGTCGATCCCAACGGATTCGGGCTGTCGCTGTCGCTCTCGGATGGATATGTTTACGAGTCCGGCGATGCCACAGTCGAATTCACAATTCAATCGATATCCAAGCCGTTCACCTATGCGCTCGCCCTCGATCAGATCGGCCAGGATGCGGTCGATGCGAGAATCGGAGTGGAGCCGTCGGGCGAGGCGTTCAACGAGATCAGCGTCGACGCAGCGAAGAAGACACCGAAGAACCCGATGATCAATGCCGGCGCCATCGCGGCCGTCTCGCTGGTCCCTGGCGCCACACCTGACGAACGATTTGCCCGCATCCGCGAGTTCTATTCGGCGTGTGCCGGTCGACCGCTCGACATCGATCCCGCCGTATACGCCTCGGAGAAGAAGACCGGCAGCCGCAATCGCGCCATCGCCTACATGCTGCAGAGCTTCGGTGTGCTCGATGGTGACCCCGACGAGGTGCTTGACGTCTACTTCCGGCAGTGCTCGTTCAAGGTGACCAGTACCGACCTGGCTCGGATGGCGGCCACCCTGGCTCGGATGGCGGCCACCCTGGCTCGCGGCGGCGTCAACCCGATGACCGGCCGACGGGTGACCGATACCGTCGTCGTGCAGCGCACGCTTGCCGTCATGGTGACGTGCGGCATGTACGACGCCGCGGGCGACTGGGCAAGCGCCGTCGGGATGCCCGCCAAGAGCGGCGTCGGCGGCGGCATCGTCGCCGTACTGCCCGGCCAACTCGGAATCGGTGTCTACTCACCGCTGTTGGACGACAAGGGCAACAGCGTCGCGGGGTCCGCGTGTGCCGGAGCCTGTCCCAACGGCTAGGACTCCATTTCCTCACTGTCACGCGCGAATCGCGGTCGACCATCAGGACCATCTCTGACGCCTGTGACCGGGTCCGCGTCTATGAACTTCACGGCGACCTGTTGTTCGCAGGCACCGAACAGGTGCTGCGCAGGGTCGATGACGAGAAGGACAAGTTTGACGTCGCGATCCTCGACGTGACGCGGGTTGACACCATCAACGACGCCGCCCGCGGCCTACTCGCCGGCATGCGCGCGACGTTGTCGTCGGTGGGCAAAGAAGGCCTCCTGGTCGACCCGGACAACGCTGTTGTGCGCGCCGAAAACCGGGACGATTGCGACGCGGTGGTGTTTGGTGCGCTTGACGACGCGGTCGCGGCCGCGAAAGCTCTCCAGGCCGCGTTCTAGGCCTTCGACAGCGGCACCGCCAAGAACAACGCCGTGACGAGGTTGTAGGCGCTCAGAGCGCCATAGAACAGACTGTCGCGCGGATCGAAGCCGAGTACCCCAGGCGTGTGGTGAGCGACCGCGAGTACGCAGACGATGGCCAACGCCGCCCAACCGCATGCTGCGAGCGCGCTGAAGAGGAAGGCTGTCCGTCTTCCCAGGCAGGCCAGCAGCGCCAGCGCCCCGACGGCCAGCAGAAGCCCCGCGTGCAGCGGCGTCACCTTGAGACCGAGCATCGGCACGCCGTCGGCACCGACCCGGGCGTAACCCATCGACGAGGCCAGCGCGACGCCGCCCAGCACACCGAGAGCCAGCCCCTCGACGACAATCAACGCCCGACCCACGCGCAAGCGCGCGCGTCCACCGTCGCCTTCCTGCCGCTGTACAGCGTGTATCGCGGCAGGTCGCGAAGGGGGCGCGTTCACCGGGGTGACAGAGGCCTGGGTGGACCAGGGCATGCCAGTAGCACGGCCCGGTCGACCCGTCGGCGCCGTGGCGTTATGCTCGGCGCGAGTTCTCATCGCCGCCACCTTCGCCCATGTCCTCCAGCCTGCCGTGAAGCGGTGGATTACGGGTCCAACGGAAGCCAATTGGCAGCGGATACAGGGCATCCCCACAACAAACTGCTAGACCCGCCGACAGGGGACATGCGGACAGGAATTTAGTTCGCTGAGTAGGAATCGGTATGGTCAATTGCGATGCACGGCCGGTTGAAGCGAACGATGGCTGTCGGGATCCTATTGGTGGTCTCGGCGAGCGGCTGCGACTCGCAGCCGCGTCCGGCGACGACGTCCATCACGGTGTTCGCCTCGTCATCGATGATCACTAGTCTGACCGCGATCGGCAAGCAGTTCCAGGCTGAAAACCCTGGGACTTCAGTGGAGTTCATCTTCGCAAGTTCGTCAGAGCTCTCCGCGCGGTTGTTGGATGGCGCTGACGTGGACGTCTTCGTATCGGGTGACCAGGACCATATGTCGGCCGTCGGAAAGGCCGGGCTGCTCCAAGGAGCTCCGGTGCCGCTGGCGTCAAACAGCCTGGTTATCGCTACGGCGGCGGGCAACCATGACAAGCTCGCCACGTTCGCAGACCTCGCGCGATCCGATGTGCGGACAGCTGTTTGCGGAGGGCAGGGCGCCTGCGCGTCGGCCACCCGACAGGTCGAAGACCTCACCGGGGTGCAGCTTCATCCGCAGGAAATCGACAGTACGGCCAGCGATGTCCTCAAGGATGTCACGAGTGGAAAAGTCGATGCTGGTGTTGTGTTCACGACCGACGCGATGAGCGTTGGCGACAACGTTTCGTGGTTCGCGTTTCCAGGGGCGGCCGACGCGGCGGTTACTTCATGGATCGCGTCGATGAAGGATTCAGATCAGGCCGCACTTGCGACGAAGTTCGTACAGGATGCTACTGGTGCGGCCGGCCGAAAGGTCTTCACCGACGCCGGCTTCGACGGGCAGCTCGAGGCGGGCCACCATATACAGTGACTCGCCCCGAATCATGCTGATTTACAGCGGAATCCACTGACCGAGGAACCAGAATCCCCATCCGCTTCCGTCGTCGGCAGGCACTGGGTTCACCTGTACTTCAGCGCTTCGCGGGTCAATCAAGTTCTTCTTTCGCTCAACTGCGGTGCGCCGGTGGCCTCGGCGACGTCGTCTGGTAACTCGCTCGCGAGTCCTGAAGGTAGGGCGGCGGCAGCAGCCGCGGCCTCGGCGACCCCTGCTCCGAGCGGGTAGGCCGTTAGACCGGCAGCGCAAGCCGGGTGGGCTGGTCGTGTCCGCGCAAAGTCACGGTGTCACCGAAAGTCCAACGGCGGCGTTCGTTTTCGCGCGCGTTCTGGACGGTCTGCGATGACGCCAGCAGATGGGCGGGTGTCGACTTGGCTAGCTCGCACAACCGCGCGGCCTCGTTGACCGGCTCACCGATGACTGTGTATTCGAATCGCTCCTTGGCGCCTACATTGCCTGCGACCGCCTCGCCGGATGCGATACCGATGCCCGTCTCGCACTCGGGCACCTCGGCGCGAATGCGCTCGGCGATGGCGCGGCCGGCCGCCAGCGCCTCGCTCTCAGGGCTGTCGAGATGAATGGGCGCACCGAATACCGCCAGTGCTGCGTCGCCCTCGAACTTGTTGACGAACCCGTGGTGGCGGTCCACCTCTTCGACGATCACCGCGAAGAAACGGTTCAACAGGGTCACCACCTCGGTCGCCGGTCTGCCCGTGACCAACTGCGTCGAGCCGATGATGTCGACGAAGATCACCGCGACGTGACGCTCCTCTCCGCCGAGTTGGGGGCGCTGCTTCTCCGCCGCCGCGGCCACTTCTCGGCCGACGTGGCGGCCGAACAGATCGCGCACACGTTCGCGCTCTCGCAACCCGGCGACCATCGAGTTGAACCCACGCTGGAGCTGACCGAGCTCGGTGCCGTCGAACACCACCAGGTTGGTGTCGAAATCGCCCTGTTCGACACGGTTGAGGGCGTTGCGAACGACCCGCACCGGAGTCGCCGTAAGCCAGGACAGGATCCACATCAGGATCGCGCCGAACACCAGGGCGAACAGGGCGAGAATCATCACCGCGACGGTGAATTCGGTTGGCGTCAGATTGCGGAGCATGAGCGTGAGCAGCGCGGCCAGAAAGATGCCGAGCACGGGGACGCCTGAGCCGAGTGCCCACACCAGCATGGTGCGGCCCATGATGCCCTCGGCGAACCGCCGCGGCGGCCTGCCGGCCTCGAGGGCCTGCGCAGCCACCGGTCGCAGCGCGAACTCGGTGAACAGATAGCAGCTCGCAGACACGACGATGCCCGGAAAACTCACGCCCAGAAGCCATTTCGGAATGAAGTCGGTGTTCACCATCCCGTACAACGTGGTGAGCAGTGCGGCCCCGATGCCCCACAGCATCAGGAGCACACGTGTGAGCCGCCACGGTGCAGAGAAGGTGTTGTGCTGGTCTTCTCGGCTGGGGGTGCGCTCCTCGATAGCCCACCGCACGTTGTTGATCACCCGGCGGGTCGCCCAGACCGTCCCGACGATCAGGGCCGCCACGACGTAGGCGGGGACCACCGTGAAGGTGAGCCAGCGGACGTCGGGGTCGAACACGCTGGGCGTCGGGAACGCGACGGTGACCACCAGTGTCGAGACGCCGATGCCGATGAGGTTCGCGACGATCGCGAACAACGTCAGGATGATCTGGATGCGCACTCGTCGGCGGCCCTGGCTCTCTGAGACGCGGCCGAGCACCCACGAGCCGTACTCGGGCGTCGTGGGCACGCGGCTGCTTTGGCTGGTGACCCGTTCGAGGACCCCACCGAGCCGCTGAGCCACTGACTTGTTGGCGGTCATCGTGGGCTCAGCCTAATTTGCCGGTCCCGGCGCATAAGGTGTTCGGGTGCGTCTTGTGATCGCCCAGTGCACCGTTGACTACGTCGGGCGGCTCACCGCCCATCTGCCCTCTGCGCGCAGGCTGCTGCTGTTCAAGGCCGACGGCTCGGTGAGCGTGCACGCCGACGATCGGGCATACAAGCCCCTGAACTGGATGTCCCCGCCCTGCTGGCTCGTCGAAGAGCCCGACGGGCCTGCGCCGGTATGGGTCGTTGAGAACAAGGCAGGCGAGCAGCTGCGCATCACGGTCGAGGACATCGAGCACGACTCCAACCATGTGCTTGGTGTCGATCCCGGACTGGTCAAGGACGGTGTCGAGGCGCACCTGCAGGCGCTGCTGGCCGAACACGTCGAACTGCTCGGCACCGGCTACACGCTGGTGCGGCGTGAGTACATGACCGCCATCGGGCCAGTAGACCTCCTGTGCCGCGACGAGCAGGGCCGGTCGGTCGCCGTCGAGATCAAGCGACGCGGCGAGATCGACGGCGTCGAACAGTTGACCCGCTACCTGGAGTTGCTCAACCGTGACACCGTG
Organism: Mycolicibacterium moriokaense; assembly: GCF_003201655.1. GTDB lineage: Bacteria > Actinomycetota > Actinomycetes > Mycobacteriales > Mycobacteriaceae > Mycobacterium > Mycobacterium moriokaense_A. Next base: position 87,679 of record NZ_QJJU01000024.1, on the reverse strand, counting down.
CTTGCGCCTGTCGCGGGAGTCTTTGCGGCACAACAGATAAAGCCGCAGGCCCGTACGCTGGCCACCGATCGCGGGATCCGTTGTGTGACTTTGGATTACGACCAGATGCGCGGCATGGACAGCGACGAATTCAGGCTGTTCTGAGAGGCCGGTCGACATGCCCCGGCGCAGGAACCCACCTCGGCGGCAACGCTCGTCGCCGCCGTCGCCTGCGGCCCGCCGGATCGAGACCGGACCAGACGGTCACGAATACGAGGTGAGGCCGATCGCGGCTGCACGGGCGACCAAGATCTACCGCTGCCCCGGGTGTGACCACGAAATTGTCATTGGCACAGCACATCTGGTGGTTTGGCCCGCTGATATGAGCGACAGCGCAGCCGAGGAACGGCGGCATTGGCACACGCCGTGCTGGACGCACCGGGCAACGCGGGGCCCGACGCGCAGATGGTCTTAGTGGGCTTGGTCTGCTAGGTCGTCCCTGGCGGGCTCGACCAGCTCGATCAGCACACCGCCGCCATCCTTGGGATGGATGAAGTTGATCCGGGAGTTCGAGGTGCCGACCCTTGGGACGTCGTAGATGAGCCGGACGCCCTGCTCACGCAGGCGCTCGCTCAACGCGTCGAGGTCACTTACCCGGTAGGCGAACTGCTGCAGACCGGGGCCGCGCTTGTCGAGAAACTTTGCGATCGTCGAGTTCTCGTCAAGGGGTGCCATCAGCTGGACCTGAGCGCTGCCAACGGCCGCCCCACGCACCGACAACATCGCCTCGCGGATGCCCTGGTCCTCGTTGACCTCTTCGTGCAGAACGATCATGCCGAGGTGGTCGTGATACCACTTGATCGCCTCGTCCAGATCGGGCACCGCGATGCCGACGTGATCGATTGCTGTCACCAACGCGGTGGCCAGCAAGGGGCGGGCATCGACTTGCTCGGCGGTCATAACGTAACGGTAACCTGGCGGGAAAGATTGCGCGCCGGCGATCGGCGACTTGAGCGGTTAAGAACATCATTTGGAGGTAGTAATGACGACGTCGGTGATTGTTGCTGGAGCCCGCACCCCGGTAGGCAAGTTGATGGGCTCGCTCAAGGATTTCTCCGGCAGTGATCTCGGCGCGATCGCCATCTCCGGCGCCCTCGAGAAGGCAGGCGTTCCCGCGTCGGCGGTCGAGTACGTGATCATGGGCCAGGTGCTGACCGCAGGCGCCGGGCAGATGCCCGCCAGGCAGGCCGCGGTGGCCGCGGGCATCGGCTGGGATGTGCCCGCCCTGACCATCAACAAGATGTGTCTGAGCGGCATCGATGCGATTGCGCTCGCCGATCAGCTGATCCGTGCCGGCGAATTCGACGTGGTCGTCGCAGGTGGGCAGGAGTCGATGACCAAGGCGCCGCACCTACTGATGGACAGCCGCGCGGGCTATAAGTACGGCGATGTCACCGTGCTCGACAGCATGGCCTACGACGGCCTGCACGACGTCTTCACCGATCAGCCGATGGGCGCGTTGACCGAGCAGCGAAATGACGTCGACCAGTTCACTCGCGCGCAGCAGGACGAGTTCGCTGCGCAGTCGCATCAAAAGGCCGCAGCGGCATGGAAAGACGGCGTATACGCCGACGAGGTGGTGCCGGTGAAGATCCCGCAACGTAAGGGCGACCCGATCGAGTTCACCGAGGACGAGGGCATCCGCGCCAACACCACAGCCGAATCGTTAGCTGGACTGAAGCCCGCCTTCCGCAAGGACGGCACAATCACCGCCGGTTCCGCGTCGCAGATCTCGGACGGTGCCGCCGCGGTTGTGGTGATGAACAAGGCCAAGGCGCAGGAGCTCGGCCTGACGTGGCTGGCAGAGATCGGCGCCCACGGCGTCGTCGCAGGGCCGGACTCCACGCTGCAGTCGCAACCGGCCAATGCCATCAAGAAAGCCATTGCCCGCGAGGGCATCTCGGTCGATCAGCTCGACGTCATCGAGATCAACGAGGCGTTTTCGGCGGTCGCGCTGGCCTCGATGAACGAGCTGGGAATCGATCCGAAGAAGGTCAACGTCAACGGCGGCGCCATCGCGATCGGCCATCCGATCGGCATGTCCGGGGCGCGAATCACCCTTCACGCCGCGCTCGAGCTGGCGCGACGCGGTTCGGGCTACGCCGTCGCCGCGCTGTGCGGCGCGGGTGGTCAAGGCGACGCGCTCATCCTGCGTGCAGGCTAGCGTCTACGACGCCGTGTAGTAATTGGTGCTGGTTTCCGGCACAATGGCGGCCATGACAAGCGCCTTTGATCTTCGGTCCGCTACCGGCTGGTTCCGGTTGATCGCCCTGGCGGAAGCTGTCAGCTGGGTCGGTCTGCTGATCGGGATGTACTTCAAGTACCTGGGCACGCCGCGGACCGAGATCGGCGTGAAGGTGTTCGGAATGACGCACGGGCTGATCTTCATCGCCTTCGTCGTGGCCGGTCTGCTCGTCGGAATGGCGGGCAAATGGTCGGCTGGCACATGGTTGCTGGCGTTGCTGGCAAGTGTCGTCCCGCTGTGCAGTGTGATCTTCCTCATATGGGCCGATAGGACCGGCAAAATGGCACCGGCGGAGGTCGTTTCAGCCGTCGCTCAACCGGGACGCCGAGTGCCCGAAACAACGTGACAGACTTGTGGGCGTGACTCGTCCCCGACCTCCCATCGCGGCCTCCATGGCCGGCGCGGTTGACCTGTCGGCCCTCAAGCAACCGCCACCGTCTCGAGACGGCGCCGCCGCAGCGCCAGGCGGTGTGGAGGTCACCGAGGCCAACTTCGAAGCCGAGGTGCTGGTCCGGTCCAATGAGGTGCCGGTGGTCGTGCTGCTGTGGTCGCCCCGCAGCGAGGCCAGCGCGCAGCTCGGCGACGCCCTCGCCCAACTCGCGGACGCCGACGGCGGGAAGTGGTCGCTGGCGACGGTGAACGTCGACGTCGTGCCGCGGGTGGCGCAGATGTTCGGTGTGCAGGCTGTCCCGACGGTGGTGGCGCTCGCTGCAGGCCAGCCGCTGTCGAGCTTCCAGGGGCCGCAGCCGCCAGAGCAACTGCGTAAATGGGTCGACTCGCTGCTGAATGCGACGGCGGGCAAGCTCGGCGACGCGGGTGATGCCGACGAGGCCGAGCGCGTCGATCCCGAACTCGCCCAAGCGCGAGCGCATCTGGACGCGGGAGACTTCGATGCCGCGTTGACGGCGTATCAAGCCCTGCTCGACGCGAATCCCAACCACGAGGAAGCAACAGGCGCGGTACGCCAGATCGGCTTCCTGCAGCGCGCGACCACTCGCGCCCCCGGCGCTATCGTCGCCGCCAACGCCGCACCCGATGACATCGAAGTGGCGTTCGCCGCAGCCGATGTCGAGATCCTCCAGCAGGACGTCGCGGCGGCGTTCGACCGGCTGGTCGCGCTGATCAAGCGGACGGCCGGCGACGATCGCACCAAGGTCCGCACCCGGCTGATCGAACTTTTCGATCTGTTCGACCCGGCCGACCCCGAGGTGATCGCGGGCCGGCGCAAGCTCGCCAACGCGCTCTACTGAATTCCGCCGAGATCGACGAAATGGCGAGATTTGCTCGCACTTTTGAGCCCGTTTGTCCGTTTCGGCGGTAGTTAGGCGGGCTCGAACCACAGCGCGGCCAGTGGCGGCAGCACCATCACCGCCGACGCAGGACGCCCGTGCCACGGATCGTCGGTGGCCTCGACCGCGCCGAAGTTGCCGATGCCGGTGCCGTTGTAGATGTCGGCGTCGGTGTTGAGTACCTCGCGCCAGCTGCCGGCATGCGGCAGACCCAACCGATAGCGGGTGTGTTCGGAACCGGAGAAGTTGAAGACGCAGGCCAGCATCGAACCGTCGTCGCCGAAGCGCATGAAGCTCAATACGTTGTTGGCCGAGTCGTTGGCGTCGATCCAGGAGTACCCCTCGGGGCTGGTGTCGCGTGACCACAGCGCGCGACGGCCGCGGTAGATGCCGTTGATATCGCGCACCAACCGCTGGATCCCGTCGGAGAAGCTCGCCTCGCCAAGCTGGTACCAGTCCACCCCGCGTTCCTCGGACCACTCGGCGCGCTGGCCGAACTCCTGGCCCATGAACAGCAGTTGCTTGCCAGGGTGCGACCACTGGTAGGCGAGCAGACCGCGCAGCCCCGCGGCCTTCACATGGTCATTGCCGGGCATGCGACCCCATAGCGTGCCCTTGCCGTGCACGACCTCGTCGTGGCTGATCGGCAACACATAGTTCTCACTGAACGCATACAGCATCGAGAACGTCATCTCGTGGTGGTGGTAGCTGCGGTGCACCGGGTCACGGCTGATGAAGTCCAGCGTGTCGTTCATCCAGCCCATATTCCACTTCATCGAAAAGCCAAGGCCGCCAAGGTTGGTCGGGCGCGTCACACCCGGCCAGGATGTCGACTCCTCGGCGATGGTGACGATGCCCGGTGCCGCCTTGTGTACCGTCGCGTTCATCTCCTGCAGAAACTGAACGGCTTCGAGGTTCTCCCTGCCGCCATAGATGTTCGGCGTCCAGCCGCCCACGGGGCGTGAGTAGTCGAGGTACAGCATCGACGCGACGGCATCGACCCGCAGTCCGTCGATGTGGAAGTTCTGCAGCCAGTACAGCGCATTGGCCACTAGGAAGTTGCGCACCTCGGCCCTGCCGAAGTCGAACACGTAGGTGCCCCAGTCCAATTGCTCGCCGCGATTCGGATCGGAGTGCTCGTAGAGTGCCGTGCCATCGAATCGGCCAAGAGCCCAGGCATCCTTCGGGAAGTGCGCGGGCACCCAGTCCACGATCACGCCGATACCGGCCTGGTGAAGAGTATCGACGAGGAACCGGAAGTCGTCGGGCGTGCCAAGGCGCGACGTCGGCGCGTAGTAGGACGTGACCTGGTATCCCCATGACCCGCCGAACGGATGCTCGGCGACCGGCATCATCTCGACATGCGTGAAGCCCTGAGAGACAACGTATTCAGTGAGCTCATGGGCCAACTGGCGATAGCTCAGACCGGGTCGCCACGACATCAGATGCACCTCGTAGGTGCTCATCGGCTCGAATACCGGATTTTGAGCGGCCCGCCGGGCCATCCAGTCCTGGTCCTCCCACGTGTAGTCGCTTTGCGTCACCTTCGACGCCGTCTGCGGCGGCACTTCGGTGGCGAACGCCATCGGGTCGGCGCGGTCGGCCACCGAGCCGTCGGCGCCGTGTACCCGGAACTTGTAGAGGCCGCCGATCTCGAAACCGGGCCAGAACAACTCCCACACACCGGTGGAGCCGAGCACACGCAGCTGCGCCTCGTTGCCGTCCCAATGGTTGAACTCACCGATCAGGCTGACGCCCTTAGCATTTGGTGCCCACACCGCAAACGACACACCGTCGACGACGCCGTCGGGGGTGGTGAAGCGGCGCGGGTGAGCGCCAAGGATTTCCCACAATCGTTCGTGGCGACCCTCGGCGAAGAGGTGCAGATCCACTTCGCCGAGCGTCGGCAGGAAGCGATAGGCGTCCGCGACAATGCGGGAGACAGTTGTTCCGTCCGCGCCGGGATAGCCGACTTCGAGCCGATAATCCGCCAGATTCGTGAACGGCACCGCAACCGCGAAAAGGCCCGCCTCGATGTGTTTGAAGACATAGCGTTCATCGCCGATGATCGCGGCCACTTCGACCGCATGCGGTCGATAGGCGCGTATCACGGTGTGGTCGCTGTATTCGTGGGCGCCGAGAACCGAATGCGGATCGTAGTGTTCGCCTGCCAGCAGGCGGTTGAGGTCGGCCGTGTGCGGTCGCATATGCGGACTGGTGAGTTGGTTGGTCTGCGTCATTTGGTCACTCCCTACGCAGTAGGCTGAGTCGTTGGTCTGCCGGTACCTGAGGCATGTTCAGCACATGAGCCACGGCCCTTGCCGGGTCGATGCGAACGTAATTGGACTGCCCCCATTGGTATTCATCGCCTGTGATCTCGTCGCGCACCCAGAACCGATCGTAGGGCTCCATCCCCAACGCGCCCATGTCCAGCCACAGCGACGCCTCCTCTGGGCCGAATGGGTTGAGTGTCACCACCACCAACACCTGATCGCCGGTCACCGGGTCGAACTTGCTGTAGGCCAGCAGCGCATCGTTGTCGGGATGGTGAAACTTGATGGTGCGCAGCTCGTGAAGCGCGGGGTGTATTCGACGAATCTCGTTGAGCCGGGTCAAAAATGGCTCAAGCGATTCGCCGTCGGCCAACGCGGCCTCGAAGTCGCGGGGCCGCAGTTCGTACTTCTCCGAATTCAGGTACTCCTCGCTGCCTTCCCGGACGGCTCGGTGCTCGAAAAGCTCGTATCCGGAATAGACGCCCCATGCGGAGCTCATCGTCGAGGCCAGCACGGCGCGGATCGCGAACATTCCCGGACCGCCGTGTTGCAGGCTCTCGTGCAGGATGTCGGGCGTATTGACGAACAGATTCGGCCTGGCGTAGTCGGCGTGTTCGGCGATCTGCTTACCGAATTCGATGAGCTCCCACTTCGCCGTGCGCCACGTGAAGTACGTATACGACTGTGTGAAGCCGAGTTTGGCGAGCCCGTACAGCCGTGCGGGCCGGGTGAAGGCTTCCGAAAGGAACAGGACGTCGGGATCCTCGTTCTTAACCTCGCCGATCAGCCAGGCCCAGAAGTTCGGCGGCTTGGTGTGCGGATTGTCGACACGAAACACCTTGACGCCGTGCGCTATCCAGAACCGGATGACCCGCAACACTTCCTCGTAGAGCCCGGCCGGATCGTTGTCGAAGTTGATCGGGTAGATGTCCTGGTACTTCTTCGGCGGGTTCTCAGCGTAGGCGATCGTCCCATCGGGAAGCACGGTGAACCACTCCGGATGCTTACGCGCCCATGGATGGTCGGGCGCACACTGCAGTGCGAAGTCCAGCGCCACTTCCATGCCGTCGTCACGGGCGGCGGCGACGAAATCGTCGAAATCCTGGATGGTGCCCAGCTTCGGGTGTATCGCGTCGTGTCCACCCTTGTCGCTGCCGATCGCCCACGGCGAGCCGACATCCTTGGGTGCGGCGGTCACGCTGTTGTTGCGGCCCTTGCGGTGCACCTTGCCGATCGGATGGATGGGTGGCAGGTAGACCACGTCGAAGCCCATTTTTGCGATGCGCGGCAACGCCTTTGTGGCGGTCGCGAAGGTGCCGTGCACCGGGTTGCCCTTGGTGTCCCAGCCACCGGTGGACCGTGGGAAGACCTCGTACCACGCGCTGAACCGAGCCAGTGGCCGGTCCACCCAGACTCCGTATTGCTCGCCGCGGGTGACCAATTCGCGCAGCGGATACTGCTCGAGTAGCTCGGTCACGTCGGACGACAGCGCCGCGCCTGCGCGCGTGAAAGGGTCACCGGGCTTGCGCAGCTGGGCGGCCGCCTCGAGCAATGGATGGCGGTCCTGGCGGGGCACGCCCGTCGCAGCACGCGCCAGTAGCCGGGCGCCGATAACGAGGTCGTTGGAAAGCTCGCTCTCGCTCTGGCCCGCGTCGAGCTTGGCCGTGACGTTCTTGCGCCACGTCGCGATCGGGTCGCCCCAGCCGTCCACCCGGAAGGTCCACAACCCGACGCTGTCCGGCCTGACGGCGCCGTGGAACACGTCGGGAGTGCGGCCCGTCGACATCGGCAGCAGCTGAGGTTTCTTCCTCGGCGCGGGGGTGACCACGTCACCGATCGGCACGGGTTGCGCGCTCTTGACGAGTCCCGGCGGGTCGTCGGCCAGTCGTGGATACGCCGTGCCGTGATAGCGCACCACCAGCGTGGCCGACACCGCGTCATGGCCTTCGCGCCACACAGTGGCCCTGACCGGGACGATCTCACCCACGACCGCCTTGGCCGGAAACCGGCCCATTGAAACGACTGGCGCGACGTCATCGATCTCGATACGGCCGCCCACCCATCACTCCTTAACACTGGCGCGGCCCGTCCGGGCCGCTGTGCTTGTCGTCTGGTCTCGAATTACAACCTCGTTGCGCCCTATACCCACCGTAGTGGTCGGCCCAATCCAACGGGTGTGAAGCGATCACCACACCGCGCTGCAGTGAGCCGAATTGTCAGTAAGGTTGAGTCGCGTGAAGGCCCTCCGACGGTTCACCGTCCGCGCACATCTACCAGACCGTCTGACCGCGCTCGAACGTCTTTCGATCAACCTGCGCTGGTCGTGGGACAAGCCCACCCAGGACTTGTTCGAGGCCGTCGATCCCGAGCTGTGGAAGCTCGTAGGATGCGACCCGGTCGCGTTGCTCGGACAGGTCGCACCGAAGCGGCTGGACGAGCTCGCCCGGGATGAGTCGTTCCTGCGTCGTCTCGACGAGCTGGCCGCTGACCTGGACAACTACCTGACCCGGCCGCTGTGGTACCAGCAGGAGGTCGAACAAGGCGCGCAGCTTCCGAACGGGATCGCGTACTTCTCGATGGAGTTCGGTGTTGCCGAGGTGCTGCCGAACTATTCCGGCGGCCTGGGCATTCTGGCGGGCGACCACCTTAAGTCCGCCTCGGACCTGGGCCTTCCGCTGATCGCGGTGGGGCTGTATTACCGCTCGGGGTATTTTCGGCAGTCGCTGACCGCCGACGGTTGGCAGCACGAGAACTACCCGTCACTGGATCCGCAGGGCCTGCCGCTGCGGCTGCTGACCGACAAAGACAACAACCCGGTGCTGGTCGAGTTGGCGTTGCCAGACTCTGGCAGGCTGCGGGCGTACGTTTGGATCGCGCAGGTGGGCCGAATCCCGTTGCTGCTGTTGGATTCCGACATCCCGGAGAACGAACACGATCTGCGCAGTGTCACCGACCGGCTCTACGGCGGCGACCAGGAGCACCGGATCAAGCAGGAGATTCTGGCAGGCATCGGCGGCGTGCGCGCGATCCGCGCGTTCACCGAAGTGGAGGGCCTGGCTGCGCCCGAGGTCTTCCACATGAACGAGGGCCACGCCGGCTTCTTGGGCGTCGAACGCATCCGCGAATTGATTGACGCCGGGCTGGACTTCGACACCGCGCTGACTGTGGTGCGGTCGTCGACCGTGTTCACTACCCACACGCCGGTGCCCGCGGGCATCGACCGCTTCCCGGTAGAGATGGTCAAGCGGTACTTCGGCGGTTCGGCGGACGGTCCGTCGGGCGCGATGTCCCGGCTGCTGCCCGGCGTACCTCTTGACCGGATCGTCGCTTTCGGCGAGGAGGACGACCCTGCGAAGTTCAATATGGCGCACATGGGCCTGCGGCTGGCGCAGCGCGCCAACGGCGTTTCGCTGCTCCACGGCCGGGTCAGCCGCGACATGTTCAACGAACTGTGGCCCGGGTTCGACCCGAACGAGGTGCCGATCGGCTCGATCACCAACGGCGTGCACGGGCCGACCTGGGCGGCGCCGCAGTGGATGGAACTCGGCCGCGAGCTGATTGGCAGCGAGGACCTAGGCTCGCTGAGCGAGCCCGACACGTGGCAGCGGCTGCAGCAGGTCGATACCGGACACATGTGGTGGATCCGCTCGCAGTTGCGAAAGGCCCTTGTCGAAGACGTGCGAGCCAGGCTGCGGCGCTCATGGCTGGAGCGTGGTGCGTCGGATGCCGAATTGGGTTGGATCGCAACGGCTTTCGATCCAGACGTGTTGACCATCGGGTTCGCCCGGCGGGTGCCGACCTACAAGCGGCTGACCCTGATGCTGCGCGACCCGGATCGGCTGGAGAAGCTGCTGCTCGACAAGAAGCGATCGATTCAGCTGATCGTGGCAGGCAAGTCGCACCCCGCCGACGACGGTGGCAAGGCGCTGATTCAGCAGGTGGTGAAGTTCGCCGACCGCCCCGAGGTGCGGCATCGCATCGCGTTCCTGCCCGACTACGACATGTCGATGGCCCGCCAGCTGTACTACGGCTGTGACGTCTGGCTGAACAACCCGCTGCGGCCGCTGGAGGCATGCGGCACGTCGGGCATGAAGAGCGCGCTCAACGGCGGGCTGAACCTGTCGGTCCGCGACGGCTGGTGGGACGAGTGGTACGACGGCGAAAACGGTTGGGAGATCCCGACCGCCGACGGCCTACTCGATGAAGGCAGGCGCGACGACATCGAGGCCGCCGCGCTGTACGACCTGCTCGAGCAGTCGGTGGCGCCGAAGTTCTACGACCGCGACGAGCATGGCGTCCCGACGCGCTGGGTGGAGATGGTGCGTCACACGCTGATGGAACTCGGCCCCAAGGTGCTGGCGTCGCGGATGGTGCGCGACTACACCGAGAAGTACTACGCCCCCGCGGCGCAGTCGCTGCGCAAGACCGTCGAACCCGGCGCGGATGGGGAACCGTTCGGTGCGGCGCGCGAGCTGGCCGCCTATCGGCAGCGGGCCCAGGAGGCCTGGCCGAAGGTCCAGATCACCGACGTCGACAGCTACGGCCTTCCGGATACGCCGCTATTGGGCTCCGAGCTCACGCTGACTGCGACCGTGCACCTGGCCACCCTGCGACCCGACGAGGTGGTGGTCCAGGCCGTGCTCGGCCGTGTCGACGGCAGCGACTCGCTGGTCGATCCCGTTACGGTGCCGATGAAGCACACCGGGACCGCCGACGGTGGCAACGAAGTGTTCTCGACGACTGCACCGTTGCCGGTAGCGGGTCCGGTCGGGTACACCGTGCGGGTCCTGCCGCATCACCCGCTGCTGGCGGGCGACAACGAACTCGGCCTCGTCACGCTGGCGTGAGTGCCGCCCTCAAGGTCTCCCTGGATGGCGGGCCGTACGCGCTGGCGGCAGGTCCGGACGGGGCGATGTGGGTCACGCTGGTACACAGCGGCTCGATCGCAAGGGTGGCAACCGGTGGTGACGTCACCGTGTATCCGGTGGGCCCGCAATCGCAGCCGTCGATCATCACCGCCGGTCCCGGAGGCGCAATGTGGTTCACCCGCAGCGGCGACGACCGCATCGGCCGGATCACCACCTCAGGCGAGTTGACGGCGTTCGAATTGAAGGAGGGCAGCGGGCCGTACGGCATCACTGCCGGGCCGGACGGCGCGCTGTGGTTCACCGCGATGACGTCGGGCGAAGTCGGCCGGATCTCGGTCGACGGTGAGGTGTCGGACTTGAGTTCCGTCGGCGGTAGGCCGTCGATGATCGTCAACGGCCCCGACAACGCGTTGTGGTTCACGCTCAATCAGGACAACGCAATCGGCAGGCTGTCGCCGTCCGGTGAGCTGAAGGTGCGCGAATTACCCACTGCCGCAGCGGGACCGGTGGGTATTGCCACAACGCACGACGACGCGGTCTGGTTCACAGAGATCCTCGCAGACAAGCTCGGCCGCATCCCGATGGACGAGGCGATCCAGGAAATGGAACTGCCTGGCAAACCGCACGCCGTGGTTGCCGACCACGACGACGGCGTGTGGGTGAGCCTGTGGGGCGCGGACCAGATCGCGCGCGTCAGTGGTGACGGGTCGGACGTCGTCACGATCGACCTTCCGCCAGGCAGCGAGCCGCACGGTTTGGCAATCGACGCCGAGGGCACGTTGTGGGTCGCGCTGGAGTCGGGGTTCGTGCTGCGAATGCCCAGCTGACACGGCGACATTGGTCCGGTCTGGTCACACTCGGATAAAGACCCGCGCCCCACCGGGACGCCTCGTGGAAACGGCCGTGGTGGTCGGGTAATGATCCTAGGCGGAATATGTTCCGGCCGAGGAGGGCTTCGTTGTGCTGGTTCGTCCCCTGGCTGTGCTTAGCCACGGATGCGTTGGCGAGTCATTCATCCGCTCGTATGCATTCCTGACGCGGTCGACGGAAATGTCCGACGCGGTCGCGGCGTGGTACGGCGTGACAAAGAAGGTCTAGCTTCTCCGCGCCGAGATCGACGTCTCGGTGGAATCCACTCGTACTTCCTCGCCCATACGTGAGTTTCGGCGAAAGGTAGCTCAGGCGAAGCGCTTGAAGCAGCGGTCCTCGTCGCCGAGCACACCGACGCGGAACGCGTCGATCCTCGAGAAGCCGGACGGCACCGATTCTCCGTTGACATCGCTGGCGGCCAGGCCGTTGGTCAAGATGCCCGAGACCGCCTCGTCGACGTCGCCTGCCGTCAGCGCGATGGTGTTGCCGTCGGGTGTGGTGACGGTTTTCGACATCTTGACGGTGGCCACTCCTGTGAGGCAGGCGGTCCGCAGCGCGGCCTCGGCGTTGTCGAGCACCAGACCGCCGCGCGCGTGCTGGATGGCCTGCATGTACCGCGAAACCAGCACCGAATAGGCGGTGTTGTCGCCGCTGGCCAGCCCGCCGTCCGCACTGTCGGACTGGGTGCCCATCGCCTTCATCTCGTCGAGGTCGACGACGATCGTGTTGGTGGCAGGGCAGTACGAGGCCGGCGGGCTGGGCCTGGCGTCCGGGCAACCCTCGGCCTCGGACGCCTTGAAGCTCAGCTGCGGCGGGTTGGCAGGCGAGAACAGGATGCCCATCGCGTCGATGATCGACCGCACCGACTCTTCGGTGATCGATAGTTCCCCGGTCTGGTCCTCGGGCAGCAGCACGGGCAGGTCGCCCCTGCGCTGGCCGATCTCCCGCATGTCGATCGCCGCACACGCCGAAGGCCCGTCGGTGAAGCCGAACTGGAACGCCGAGAGCCGTTCGAACGCGGAGCCGTGTTCGTCGAAGCCAGCTTCGGGATCACCCTCGCTCATCAGCGGATCGCGGAACGCTATCACCGCGGCGAGCACGTTGTTCAGGCCTTCACCGGTGGACAGGCTGAAGCGCGGTGAGTTGTCCTCGGCGACCCACCGCATGTACGAACCGGCGAAACAGTCGGCCTGCTGTTCGGCCACAAGCGTCGGGGTGTTGTCACCCTTCAGGCCGGCCTGGTGCTGCACGGCGTGGCCGTATTCGTGGGCGAGCACCATCGTGACGCCCATGTCCCCGTACGACTTTCGCAGCGCGGGCAACAGCTCGCCGCGGTCCCAGCCGATGGTCTCGTCGTCGTAACAGAACGCGGCGTTGACGAGCCCATAGGTGTCTTCGCCGCAGAACGCGGTGTCGTCGAAGCCGTTGGCGTCCCATGAGATCAGCGCCTTCACCGGGGTGAACTGACCGTCGAACGTCTGGCGGTAAGCCCCGTCCCAGTACTCCTCGATGTCGCTGACCGCGTTGCCTGCCAGTTCGTCGATCTTCCCGTCGTCTGTCCCCTGCACCACGCGCGCAGCTCCGTGCGCGTCGGGCCGCAGGCCGGTGGGGCCGTCGGTGGCAGGCATCCCTGCGACGTGGAACGGGTCGTCGAACACCGAAACCGCTTTGCCCTGAAGGGTTGTGGTACACCCAGCGGCGAGCAGTGCCGCGCAAGTCGCGATCAGGGCAACGACGACGCGGCATCGGCTCATGCACGCAGGATAGTTGGGGGTCAGACCGCTCGTAGACGTTCGAGAGCTTCGCGTACCCGGGTCGCATCGGTCGTCGCCCAGAACGGTGGCAACGACGCGCGCAGGTATCCGCCGTAGCGGGCCGTCGCCATCCGGGAGTCGAGGACGGCGACGACGCCGCGGTCGTCGACCCGTCGCAGCAGGCGCCCGGCGCCCTGCGCCAACAGCAGTGCCGCGTGGCTGGCGGCGACGGCCATGAACCCGTTGCCGCCGCGGGCCGCCACCGCGCGCTGCCGCGCGGTCAGCAGCGGGTCGTCGGGCCGGGGGAATGGGATGCGGTCGATGAGCACCAACGACAGCGACGGCCCTGGCACATCGACGCCCTGCCACAGCGACAGCGTGCCGAACAGCGATGTCTCGGCGTCGTCGGCGAACCGCTGCACCAGAGCGGACGTGGTGTCCTCGCCCTGGCACAGCACAGGGGTGTCGAGCCGCTCCCGCATGATCTCGGCCGCGGCCTTGGCGGCGCGCATCGACGAGAACAGCCCCAGCGTTCGCCCGCCCGCGGCGGTGATGAGCGCGGCGATCTCATCGAGTTGCTCGGCCGAACCGGTGCCGTCACGCCCCGGCGGCGGCAGATGGGCCGCGACGTAGAGGATCCCCGACTTCGCGTGATCGAACGGGGAGCCGACGTCGATGCCGCGCCACTTGACGTCATCGATTCCGGCGAGTCCCCACGCCGACGCCATCGCGTCGAAGCTGCCGCCGATAGTCAATGTGGCCGAGGTGAGCACCGCAGTCGCGCGCTCAAATAGCCTGCCTCGCAACAATCCTGCCACCGAGAGCGGTGCCACCCGCAACACCGCGCGCACACTGCCGCGGCTGTCCTCATGGTCGAGCCAGACGACGTCGGTGCGGTCGGCAATGGCAGGAACGAACGACGTCAGTATTCGGGTCGCGGTATCGCTGATGTCGGTCAGCGCCGTCGCCGCTTCGGAGCGTGCCGCCGCCGCCTTCGGGTCGCTCGGGGCGGTGTCGATCGCCGAACGGGCCCTACTCGCGGCGTCGCGCAGCGCAGTCAGGTAGGTGGCCATCTCGTCGTCGAGCACGTCGATGCGGCCCGGTGTTGCGTCGTGGATCGCCGACGAGAGGATCGCCGTCGCGGCCTCGAGGCGCTGCGTGAGCTCCTCGTCGATCAGCCGGCCGACACGGCGGTGCGCAATTCCGAGCGATGTCGCCGACAGTTCTGCGGTGGCAACGCCGGTTACCCGGTCGACAAGCTCGTGCGCCTCGTCGACGACCAGCAGCTCGTGCTCGGGCAGCACCGAGGCCTCGGCGATGGCATCGATGGCCAGCAGGGCGTGATTGGTGACGATCACATCGGCGTGCCCCGCCTTGTCGCGTGCCTTCTCCGCGAAGCAGTCGGTCCCGAACGGGCAACGGGCCGCGCCGATGCACTCCCTTGCCGATACCGACACCTGAGACCACGACCGGTCCGGTACACCTGGCGTCAAGTCGTCGCGGTCGCCGGTATCGGTGTCCGACGACCATGCGATCAGTCGCTGCACATCGCGGCCCAGCGCGCTGGCGGCCAGCGGCTCGAACAGCTCCTCCTGCGGCCGGTCCTCGGGTTCATTCGCGGCCCCGTTGTGAATCTTGTTGAGGCACAGATAATTACCGCGTCCCTTCAAGAGTGCGAACTCCGGTTGACGAGGCAGGGCGCCTGCGAGTGAATCGGCCAGCCGCGGCAAATCGCGGTCGACCAGCTGGCGCTGCAGCGCGATTGTCGCCGTCGACACCACCACGGGCTGGTCGGTGTCGACGGCCCGCGCGATCGCAGGCACCAGGTACGCCAGCGATTTGCCGGTCCCGGTGCCGGCCTGCACCGCGAGGTGCTCGCCCGTTTCGAACGCGTGCGCGACGGCCTCGGCCATCTCGATCTGGCCGGGCCTTTCCGCGCCGCCCAACGCGGCAACCGCCTTCGCAAGCAGTTCGCTGACTTCCGCTGTATCGCCCGTGGCGTCTCCTAGGCGTCTTGGCGGCTGATGGGGGGAATGATGCGGGTCGGTATGGCCGGCTCGCCCCTGGATAATTTCAGGCCGTCCCACGGCAGGCTGTGCAGCCCGTCTTTAACGCGCCTGCGCGCCGTGCCGATGCCGAGGTCGCCGACCGGTTCGCCTGAGCGCACCAGGGCGACCGTGAGTGCCCGGCCCTGCTGATCCGGCGGCGGCCGGCCGAACGGATGCACGACCTCCTCGACGATGGTGCCGGACTGCTTGGCCAGCCGCAGCGCCTGCTTACGGCCGCCGTGGGATTCCTTGTGGCTGCTGCGCTTCTCGACCGGTATGCCGTCCACCTCCACCAGCTTGTAGACCATGCTGGCGGTCGGCGCCCCCGAACCGGTGACCACCGATGTTCCGACCCCGTACATGTCGACGGGTTCGGCGCGCAACGCCGCGATCGAGAACTCATCGAGATCGCCAGACACCACGATGCGGGTCGTGGTGGCGCCAAGGCCATCGAGTTGCTGACGGACCTGGCGGGCCAGCACACCCAGATCCCCGGAGTCGATGCGCACGGCTCCGAGCTCGGTGCCTGCCGCCTCGACGGCGTTGGTCACTCCCTGCGTGATGTCGTAGGTGTCGACGAGCAGGGTGGTGCCGATGCCGAGCGCGTCGACCTGTGCCTTGAAGGCGGCCCCTTCGTCGGGACCCCGTTCGCCCGTGTGCAGCAGCGTGAACGCATGCGCGCTGGTGCCCAGCGCGGGCACAGCGTATCGGCGCTGCGCCTCGAGATTCGACGACCCCGTGAACCCGGCGAGATAGGCGGCGCGTGCCGCGGCGACCGCGGCCTGCTCGTGGGTGCGTCGCGAGCCCATCTCGATCAGCGGGCGGTCGGCGGCCGCGACGACCATGCGTGCCGCGGCAGAGGCGATCGCGGTGTCGTGGTTGAGGATCGACAGCGCCAGCGTCTCCAGGACCACGCATTCGCCGAAAGTGCCGTGCACCGAGAGGACGGGGGAGCCGGGAAAATACAGCTCGCCTTCGGCGTAACCGTCGACGTCGCCGCGGAACCCGTAGTCGGCGAGGTACGCGAGCGTCTCACGGTCGAGAAAGGTCTCAAGTGAGGCCAAAGCCGTATCGTCGAATCTGAACTGCGCCAACGTTTCCACGAAGCGCGCCGTGCCTGCGACGACGCCGTAGCGGCGACCTTCGGGGAGTCGGCGCGCGAACACCTCGAACGTGGTGCGGCGGTGTGCACTGCCGTCTCTCAGCGCCGCGGCGAGCATTGTCAACTCGTATTTGTCGGTCAGCAACGCTGCGGTCACACCGCAACGGTATCGGTTTCGCGGCCTCGGTATCCTGAAGCGCATGGTGACTCCGGCGAAGACCCGCCCGGGAACTCGCGAGCAGCGGGATGTCTCCACCGCGGAGGCCACCGACACCCCATGGGTGACCATCGTCTGGGACGACCCCGTCAACCTGATGACATACGTGACCTACGTCTTCCAGAAGCTGTTCGGGTACAGCGAGCCGGACGCGACCAAACTCATGATGCAGGTGCATAACGAGGGCAAGGCCGTGGTGTCCGCAGGCAGCAGGGAATCCATGGAGGTCGACGTGTCCAAGCTCCACGCCGCAGGCCTGTGGGCGACCCTGCAACAGGACCGCTGACAGAGAAGTGCGTAAATGGAAGCGGGTCGAGGGCGCCGACGGCCCGCGGTTCCGGTCGTCGCTTGCCTCACATGAGGCAGCGCTGCTGCACAGCCTCGTGACCTCGATGCTAGGGATGCTCGATGACCGTGAATCGTCTTCTCCTGCAGATGAACTCGAAGAGATCACGGGGATGCGCACGGGCCATTCGCAGCCTCCGCAGGACGATACGATGAAGCGCCTGCTGCCCGACTTCTACCGCTCGCAGACCGATCATCCGGCTGGCTCAGGCACTGCCGAAAGTCTCAACAACGCGCTGCGAAGCCTACACGAGCCGGACATCATCGACGCCAAACGTGAAGCGGCACAACGGTTGCTGGACACCGTGCCTCAGGAGGGCGGGAAGTTCGAACTCAGCGAGGGCGACGCGCACGCGTGGGCCGCGGCGGTCAACGACGTGCGGCTGGCGCTTGGGACCATGCTCGAGATCGGCCCCAACGGCCCCGACCAGCTGCCGTCTGACCATCCCATGGCAGGGCATCTGGACGTGTATCAGTGGCTGACCGTACTTCAGGAGTACCTCATCCTCGGATTGATGGGTAGGTCTCGGTGATGACCGCTTGCGGGAAGATCAGACAGCGATGAGCGGTTCGATCACAGACGTCGCGGGCATCCTCGTCGGGCATCATCAGCGGCTCGACCCCGATGTGACGCTTGGTTCCGGCTGGGCATGCGGCACCACCGTCGTCGTCGCCCCACCGGGAACGACGGGCGCCGTCGACGTCCGGGGCGGCGCACCGGGGAGTCGTGAGACCGATCTGCTCGACCCGGCCAACAGCGTGCGCTACGTCGACGCAGTAGTGCTAACCGGTGGCAGTGCGTTCGGACTCGCAGCGGCCGACGGCGTCATGACCTGGCTCGAAGCGCACGGCCGCGGCATTGCCATGGACGGCGGACTGGTTCCGATCGTGCCTGCGGCGGTGATCTTCGACCTGCCCGTCGGCGGCTGGAATTGCCGCCCCACGGCCGAGTTCGGCTACGCCGCCGCCGAGGCGGCAGGCGTCGACGTCGCGGTCGGAACAGTCGGGGCGGGCGTGGGCGCACGCGCTGGTGTGCTCAAGGGTGGCCTGGGAACGGCGTCGATCACTCTCGATGAGATCGGCGTCACGGTCGGCGCGATCGTCGCGGTCAACTCCGCGGGCAACATCGCCGACCCGTCGACGGGCCTGCCGTGGATGGCGGACCAGATCCTCGAGTTCGGGCTCGTGCCACCGCCTGCCGACCAGCTCGCGGCCTTCGCGCAGCGCGACGCCGAGCTGTCGCCGCTGAACACCACGATCGCCGTCGTTGCGACGGACGCCGCGCTGAGCCCGGCCGCCTGCAGGCGTCTCGCCATCGCCGCCCAGGACGCGTTGGCGCGCACCATCCGGCCGTCACACACTCCGCTGGACGGCGACACGGTGTTTGCGCTGGCCACCGGCGCCGTGGAGGTGCCCCCTCGGGCTGACGCGCCCGCCGGAATGTCGCCGGAAACGGCCTTGACCACGGCCGTCGGCGCCGCGGCGGCCGATTGTCTCGCCCGCGCCGCGATGGTCGGCGTGCTGGCCGCGGAGTCCATCGCCGGAATACCGACCTATCGTGACATGTTGCCGGGAGCGTTCGGATGAAGGGAGGCGTGCAGTGCTCGTGATCAGAGCAGACCTGGTCGATGCCATGGTCGCCCATGCGCGCGCCGACCATCCGGACGAAGCCTGCGGGGTGATCGCCGGGCCGGAGGGGGCGGATCGTCCGGAACGGTTCATCGCGATGCTCAACGCCGAACGGTCGCCGACGTTCTACCGGTTCGACTCGGGTGAACAACTCAAGGTGTGGCGCGGCCTAGAAGAGGCAGGCGACGCTCCAATTGTCATCTACCACTCGCATACCGCGACGGAGGCGTACCCGAGCCGTACCGACATCTCCTATGCGTCCGAGCCCGACGCGCACTACGTGTTGGTGTCGACCCGCGACCCCGACGAGCACGAGCTGCGCAGCTACCGCATCGTCGACGGTGTCGTCACTGAAGAACCTGTCAACATCGTTGAGCAGTATTAGAAAGGTCTACCCAATGCCCGTCATGGTTTCGATTCCGACCATCCTGCGCACCCACACGGGCGGCGAGAAGCGCGTCACCGCGAGCGGCGGCACGCTCAAGGACGTAATCACCGATCTGGAGTCGAACTACTCCGGGATTTCGGAGCGCCTGCTCGATGATGGCAAGCTGCAGCGCTTCGTCAACATCTACGTCAACGACGAGGATGTGCGGTTCTCCGGTGGGCTTGAGACCGAGATCTCCGACGGCGACTCGGTGACGATCCTGCCTGCCGTGGCGGGAGGCTGAGTGGGCGTCATATGACCCGCTACGAGTCGCTGATCCAGGCCCTCGGCAACACGCCGCTGGTTGGCCTGAAGCACCTATCGCCGCGCTGGGATGAGGAGCCGCATGTGCGGCTTTGGGCCAAGCTGGAGGACCGCAATCCCACGGGCTCCATCAAGGACCGGCCCGCGCTGCGGATGATCGAGGACGCCGAACAACGCGGCGTTCTGCAACCGGGCGCGACCATCCTGGAGCCTACGAGCGGCAACACCGGCATCTCGCTGGCGATGGCGGCGCTGCTCAAGGGCTACCAGATGATCTGCGTGATGCCCGAGAACACCTCGATCGAGCGGAGGCAGCTGCTCGAACTATACGGCGCGCGAATCATCTATTCGCCGGCTGAGGGCGGATCCAACACGGCGGTCGCACGCGCGAAAGAGCTTGCGGCGGAGAACCCTTCGTGGGTGATGCTCTACCAGTACGGCAATGAGGCCAACGCCTTGTCCCACTACGAGGGTACAGGCCCCGAGCTGTTGGCCGATCTGCCCGAGATCACCCACTTTGTCGCCGGACTCGGCACCACCGGCACGCTGATGGGCACCGGACGGTATCTGCGCGAAAACAAGCCGGACGTTCAGATCGTCGCCGCCGAACCCCGTTACGGCGAGGGCGTGTACGCGCTCCGCAACATCGATGAGGGCTTCATCCCCGAGCTGTACGACCCCGAGGTGCTGACAACCCGCTATTCCGTCGGCTCGTATGACGCGGTCAAGCGCACCCGCGAGCTGGTTCAGACGGAAGGCATCTTCGCAGGAATCTCCACAGGCGCTGTGCTGCAGGCCGCACTGGGCATGGCCGACAAGGCGGTGAAGGCAGGCGAGCAAGCCGACATAGCGTTCGTGGTCGCCGACGCCGGGTGGAAGTATCTGTCGACCGGCGCATACGCCGGTAGCCTTGATGATGCCGAAGACGCATTGGAAGGGCAGCTATGGGCTTGATCGAGCGAGAAGCGACAGCGGATCGCGCATGACGGCGCCCGGGTATCCATCGACATCCCAGGCGGAGCCGAAGAAGCGACCCGCATGGATGGTCGGCGGGGTCACGATCGTCAGCTTCGTCACGCTGCTGTGGATCATCGAGCTGTTCGACTCGTTGTCCAACCATCGCCTCGACAACAACGGCATCCGGCCGCTGGAGACCGACGGCCTGCTGGGGATCCTGTTCGCGCCGCTGTTGCACGCCAACTGGGATCACCTGATCGCCAACAGCATTCCTGCGCTGATCCTCGGCTTCCTGATGACGCTCGCCGGGATGTCGCGGTTCATCTTCGCAACGGCCATCGTCTGGATTGTCGGTGGCTTCGGCACGTGGCTGATTGGCAATATCGGCGCGCACTGTCCCTACGTCGGGGTGCACTGCGAGTCCAACCACATCGGCGCGTCCGGCCTGATCTTCGGTTGGCTGGCGTTTCTGATCGTGTTCGGGTTCTTCACCCGCAAGATCTGGGAGATCGTCGTGGGCGTGATCGTGCTGCTCGTCTACGGCAGCGTCCTGCTCGGCATGCTGCCAGGAACCCCCGGGGTGTCATGGCAAGGGCACCTCTGCGGTGCGATCGCCGGAGTGTTTGCCGCCTACCTGCTGTCTGGGCCGGAACGCAAGGCGCGCGAGCTTAAGAAGACCAAAGCGACGAACCCATATCTGACGCCGTGAGTTCTCCTCTGGCGCCCGTCGGCATCTTCGATTCCGGCGTCGGCGGACTCACCGTCGCGCGGGCGATCATCGACCAGCTGCCCGACGAGGACATCATCTACGTCGGCGACACCGCCAACGGTCCATACGGGCCGCTGACCATCCCCGAGATCCGCGCGCACGCCCTGGCGATCGGCGACGACTTGGTCTCGCGTGGCGTCAAGGCGCTTGTGATCGCGTGCAACACCGCGTCGTCGGCGATGCTGCGCGACGCTCGTGAGCGCTACGCTCCCGTGCCTGTCATCGAGGTGATCCTGCCCGCGGTGCGCCGCGCGGTGGCGGCGACTCGCAACGGCCGCATCGGTGTCATCGGCACCGAGGCGACCGTCGCGTCGGGCGCATATCAGGACGCGTTTGCCGCCGCCCGTGACATCGAGGTGATCGGCGTGGCCTGTCCGCGGTTCGTCGACTTCGTCGAACGCGGCGTCACCAGCGGCCGACAGGTGTTGGGCCTGGCCGAGGGGTATCTGGAACCGCTGCAGCGTGCCGAGGTCGACACCCTGGTGCTGGGCTGCACCCATTACCCGATGCTGTCGGGGTTGATCCAGCTGGCGATGGGCGACCACGTCACTTTGGTGTCCAGCGCGGAGGAGACCGCAAAGGACTTGCTGCGGTTGCTCACGGAAGTCGATCTGCTGCGTCCACATGACGCTCCGCAGGCGCGGCGACTGTTCGAGTCGACCGGCGACCCTGAGGCGTTCACCACACTTGCGGCCCGTTTCCTTGGTCCGACTCTGGACGGTGTTCGACCTGTTCAGCGTCACGTTGGCGCCCAAACATGATTTGTGTCGCGGAAACGGGCGATGTTTTCGTCACAGGGATAGTGGGCATGGCAAGCTAGTGAACGTGCGAATCACCGTACTCGGTTGCTCCGGCAGTGTTGTCGGGCCAGATTCGCCAGCTTCGGGTTACCTCCTTACCGCGCCTGACACCCCGCCGTTGGTCATCGACTTCGGCGGTGGAGTGCTTGGCGCCCTGCAGCGTCACGCCGACCCCAACTCGGTGCATGTGCTGCTCTCGCACCTGCACGCCGACCACTGCCTGGATCTGCCCGGCCTGTTCGTGTGGCGGCGCTATCACCCGACGCCTGCAACGCAACGGGGCCTGATGTACGGCCCGGCGAACACCTGGGCGCGGCTTGGCGCGGCGTCGTCACCCGAGGGCGGCGAGGTCGACGATTTCTCCGACATCTTCGACATCCGGCATTGGGTCGACAACGAGACGGTGCAGATCGGTGCGCTTTCTGTGACGCCGAAGCTTGTGTGCCATCCGACCGAGTCCTACGGGATGCGGATCACCGACCCCGCGGGCGCGACGTTGGTGTACAGCGGTGACACCGGCTATTGCGACCAGCTGGTCGATCTGGCCCGCGGCGCGGACGTGTTCCTGTGCGAGGCATCCTGGACACATGACCCGTCACGGCCGCCCAGGCTGCATCTGTCGGGCACCGAGGCAGGGCGCGCGGCGGCCGAGGCCGGTGTCGGCGAGCTGCTGCTGACCCACATTCCGCCGTGGACATCACGCGAGGACGTCATCAGCGAGGCCAAGGCGGAGTTCGACGGACCCGTGCACGCTGTGGCGTGCAGTGAGTCGTTCGACATCACACGCTCCTGATTGCAGACAGACCCACCGGATAGGGTTGGCGCGTGTCCAGACGAGAAGACGGCCGGCTCGACGACGAACTGCGGCCGGTGCGTATCACCCGCGGTTTCACCTCCCATCCCGCCGGTTCGGTGTTGGTCGAGTTCGGTCAGACGAGGGTGATGTGCACGGCCAGCGTCACCGAGGGCGTGCCGCGCTGGCGTAAGGGCTCGGGCCTGGGTTGGTTGACTGCCGAGTACGCGATGCTGCCCGCGGCCACCCATGATCGATCGGATCGCGAGTCGGTCAAGGGCCGCGTCGGCGGGCGCACGCAGGAGATCAGTCGGCTGGTCGGCCGGTCGCTGCGGGCGTGCATCGACCTGGCGGCGCTTGGCGAGAACACCATCGCCCTTGATTGCGATGTGCTGCAGGCAGACGGCGGCACCCGCACGGCGGCGATCACCGGCGCGTACGTCGCGCTGGCCGATGCTGTGACGTACCTGGGGGCCGCAGGCAAGCTGTCGGATCCACGGCCGCTGTCGTGTGCGATCGCCGCGGTGAGCGTCGGCGTCGTCGACGGACGCGTGCGCGTGGACCTGCCATACACCGAAGACTCGCGCGCCGAGGTGGACATGAACGTCGTCGCCACCGACACCGGCACGCTTGTCGAGATCCAGGGGACCGGCGAGGGCGCGACGTTCCCACGCTCGACGCTGGACAAGATGCTCGATGCGGCGATGATCGCCTGCGAGCAGTTGTTCGTTCTGCAGCGTGAGGCGTTGGAGTTGCCATATCCCGGCGTGCTGCCCGAGTCGGCGGAGCCGGCGAAGAAGGCGTTCGGAAGCTGACGTCGATTTCCAGGCTGCTGGTGGCCAGCCGCAACCGCAAGAAGCTGGCCGAGTTGCGACGGGTACTCGATGGTGCCGGGGTCGCACTGACGCTGTTGTCGTTGGACGACGTCGCGGCGTTCGATGAGGCGCCGGAGACGGGTGCGACGTTTGAAGAGAACGCGTTGGCCAAGGCGCGCGACGCGTTCAGGGCGACGGGGCTGGCGTCGGTGGCCGATGATTCGGGACTGGAAGTCGATGCGCTGAACGGCATGCCGGGGGTGCTTTCGGCGCGTTGGTCGGGGTGGCACGGCGCCGATCTTGCGAATACCGGTCTGCTGCTGGCGCAGCTGGGCGACGTGCCCGACGAGCGGCGGGGCGCGGCGTTCGTTTCGGCTTGTGCATTGGTGTCATCCGCCGCCGAAGTTGTGGTGCGCGGGGTGTGGCCCGGCAGCATCGTGCGGGAGCCGCGGGGTGACGGCGGCTTCGGCTATGACCCGGTTTTTCTGCCATCTGGTTCTACGCGGACGGCCGCGGAGTTGACGCCCGACGAGAAGGACGCGGTGTCGCACCGGGGACGGGCGTTGGCGTTGTTGGTACCGGCGTTGCGCGAGTTGACCGGCCGCTGAAACTGAACTCAGTTTCAGCCGAGCTTGTCCTGCAACACCGTGATTGCGTCGTTGTACTCCGTGCGTGTCCAGAATCCCGAGTGCCCACAGATCGGCGCCTGGCCATACAGCAACTCTGCGGCCACTACGTCGTGCAGCCGGCAATCGACGATCTGCAGACTCTCCTCGGTGATGGCCGTGACCTCGGCATTCTCGATGAACACCCAACCGCCGATCGGGTCGGTGGGTGCCCAGAGGTTGAGCCACTGACCGTTCTTTTTCGGCTCAAGTGACTCCAACACCTCGCGCCCGAAATACGCGGGGAAGTTCCTTGCATAGAGCTTGCGCAACGGAGCTCCGAAGGTGAGGAACGCTACCGGCTCGGACATCGAATCTCGTTGGGATTCCGGCATTCTGGAAGCTTTGGCCCCGACATCTTCGGCAGGTGGCTGCTCCGCCGCAACCGCGGGAGCCTGTCGTGTGGTCTGCAGCAGCACGGCCGCGCTGATGATGCTGCCTTGGCTATGAGCCGCGAGAATGACCTTCTTGGACTCCGCGGTCAACAATGCCACCCGGTCCCGCAAGTCCGGTACCGCCCGTTCGCCGTAGCACGGCGGCCCGAGCGGGTGCGTCGCTTGCGGCCAGAACGTGACAACGTCCCAAAGCACGGCAATTGACCTGCGAGTGTTGCGATTTCGGAATGCGCTGACCACCACGCCGACGAATGCCGCGGCGAGGAACGCCGTGATCGCCTGGCTCCAGGCGGTGAGGATGTTGACCGTTTGATTCGAGGGGACATCTTTGAACAGCCAGTAGGACACCGCGATATCAGCCGATGCGACAACCAGAAGCCCTGCCACCAGCCACGGCGCCCAGTTTGGGACCCCAGCCCATTCCTGCGTCCTCGCGATCTTCTTCATGAGCTTGAAGTAGCCCTTGCTTTTGTCAACGGGCACTTCGTATTCCGTGCCAATCGGGGTCCAGCGCTTCTTGGCCAACACGATGACAGTCAAGAAGAGGATGCCCGCCGTGAGAACGACAACGATGAGCAGGATCAGGTTGGCCAACGCCGCGCCATAGTACGCACCGGGAAGGATCAACGGTGCATGCTCAGCCAGCGCATTCACCTGCTGCTGGAACGTGACGTTCGTTGACACAGGTTGACCGCATACGTGAAGCAGGGCCTCAGTCTTGGTGTAGCCGGTCTTCAGAATGTGTTCTCTCATGCCGATCCGGCATTGTGCAGCGGTCCCCGAGTTGACTGGATCGCCGAGGAATCGCGCAACCCACAGCCCGACCCCAAGCGAAAGCCCGCCGCCGATGAGCCACGCCATCAAGGCGACGAAGAAGCCGGTGAAACCGCGAATCGTCGGGCGGTAGCCGGGATCGGGAATGCGCCTGCTCGAAAGGGCAGTGAGCACGAACAACATGACCAGAAGAACTATCTGAGTGACAATCAACCAGAAGATCACCGTGGACAGGCCAGGCAAGAGCGTGGGTTCCACGAGTTGGTCTTTTCTGAGGTCCAGATTGGGATAGTCGGCAGGGATAAACCAGACGGCCGCGAGCGTCCCACCAAGAAGCATCAGCGAAGGCACCCAGAGCCTTCTCAGAGTCCATTGGGCGACGGCGTCGTCCGGGCCTCGCCCCCCGCGCGCGGTGATCTTGTTCAGCATGGTCGCGACGACCGCGATGACAAACGGCACCGCATTGGCGATCAACAACACGACGAAAACAAGTCGCGGCTGGTTCGATGAATAGTGATAGGGCGCAATGAGGGTCACGAGGGCAAGTCCCGAAAGCCAGACCGCGATGTGACACGCTCGCAGTCGGTCGACCGATTTGTCTCTGTTCCAGAAGTTATTCTGTGCAAGTGGCGCGAGGTCGCCTTGGGCCACCGTGGGGTCTGGGACATCGCCTGTGTGTGCCTGGGATCTGCCAAACAACCACAGAGCGGCGACCATTGCCGCGATCGGCACCGCGATGGTGGCCAGTTGGGCACCGCGTGTGGGGAGGCTTGCCAAGATCTTCGCGGGCCCAAGGCGATCGCTGCACTGCGGCAATCCGGCGCATTGCCATCCGACCATGTCCATTCCGACCGTCACTGTCGCAAGCAGGATCGTCAGAGTCAGTGACAGGCCCAGCAATCGCAGGACGCTGATCGACAACGCGCTCAGGAGCTTTTTCTTGGGCGGGGGGAGCATCCAGTGCGCGAGATTGATGAGGATAAACGGTAGGAATAAGAGCCAGAGCGCTCTACTGGCCGGCCCCGAGGTGAGTCCACCCCACGAGAACGCTTCGGTAATGCGGGTCTGCCCCTGCGGGCATTCCTCTGGGCGCCGGCGATAGAACCCGGCGGAAGCATCTCCAGCTACTCGGTCGATCTCGTCGATTGGGCATCGGAGAACCGCCTCGGGTGGAGTGCCGGAAACACCGTGCACGATGAGTTCTACGACGTTTGGTTCTTTGCTTTCCGACGGCGATGGTGCGCTCATTGCGCGTCCCTCTTGTCTGAGGAATTCACCACCGTATTGGCGCCATTCTGGATCCTGGCGTAGCAATTGGAATCCACGATTTTGGACTGTACACAGCGAACATACGGCCACGCTGGAATTCGCTAAATGCCTTTATTGGCTAAGACACGCGTGCCCTTGCAGCAATGGCTGCCGTTACAGACCGAATTTGTCTTTGATGTCCTGAGTCTGGAAGTGCTCGACGATGATGCCGACCATCGGGATGGTGCCGGCGAGCAGTACGCCGATGGTCTTGGCGATGGGCCAGCGCACCTTGACGGCGAGGTTGGCGGTGAAGATCAGGTAGACGAAGTACACCCAGCCGTGCACGATCGCGATCCAGTTCGGCGGGTTGTCCACGTGCACGACGTATTTCAGCACCATCTCGTAGCACAGCGCGATCAGCCAGATGCCAGTCGTCCATGCCATGACGCGATAGCCGAGAAGGGCCTTGCGAATCGTTTCTACGGGGGTGCCTGTTTCGGGTGCGGTCACTTGTCGGTCCTGTCTTCGTCGTCGGCCCTCGCGAGATCGGCGAGATAGGCGTTGTACTCGCGGAGGGCGGGGTCGTCATTGGAAGGTGTTGCGGCCTTGGGTCGTTCGGGCAACAGCCCGGAAGGTATCTCGGTGACGGTGTCGTGCTTGCGAAGCTCGGGCGGGGCTTCTTCGTAGCGGACGAATTTGTAGTAGGCGTACACGCAGAAGCCGGCGAACAGCGGCCATTGCATGGCATAGCCGAGGTTCTGGAAGCTGCCCGATGCCGACTCGAAGCGGGTCCACTGCCACCAGGCCAGGGCCAGGCAACCGGCGGCGGCGACGATGACCAACGCGATCAGCGCCGGTCTCCTACGCCGTGTAGTGGACATCGTTCAACGGTACCGCGATACCCTGGATGCGCTCACGCGCGAGTGGCGGAACGGCAGACGCGATGGCTTTAGGTGCCATTGTCCTATGGGCGTGGGGGTTCGAATCCCCCCTCGCGCACCCTAGTTTTTGCGTCGACTTCTGCACCAGGGCTTTGATTTGCCGCCGAATCAACGACCCTCATGCAGAACTCGCCGACGGGCACCTCTCAGATTTCCGGTGTGCGGTCGGCCCATGGCTTCGCGTGCTCCAACTGGCTCGCGACGCGGATCAAGACGTCTTCGCGACCGTAGGCGGCGACGAGCTGCACACCGACCGGCAAGCCCTCGGCCGTCCACTCCAGCGGGAGGCTGATCGCTGGTTGGCCGCTGGTGTTGAACGCGGGAGTGAAGGGCACGAAATCGCCGGCGCGACGCATCGGCGACATCGGGTTGTCGCCATCGTTGACGATCGTGCCGAGCTTGAGCGGCAGCTCGCCAAGCGTCGGCGTGAGCAGCAGATCCCACCCGTCGTGCCACCACGACTGCACCGCCCGGCGGTACTGGGCGACCGCCGCCAACGCGAGCCCGTAGTCGACGGCGGTGAAGTGTTTGGCGAAGTCGGCCTGGACCCAGTTCATCGGCTCGAACTCGTGAGCCTCCAATGGGCGGCCGAGCTGTTCCTCGAAGCGGCGCTGCGACACTCCCACGTTGGCGCTCCACAATGCGCCGAACTTCGATCCGAACGTCTTATCCTCCAACGCCTTCGGCCACCCCGGCTCGACCGTGTGACCCAATGATTCGAGCAGCTTGCCGACGGCCTGCGCCGCAGCCGTGACTTCCGCGTCGACCTCGCCGCCCTGTGGGTGATGGTCGAGGATGCCGATGCGCAGCCGACCCGGGTCGGCGCCGAGCTCCTCGACATAGGGACGTGAAGGCGCAGGCGCAATCACGGTGTCGCCGATGCCAGGGCCGGATGTCGCGTCGAGCAACGCGGCCGTGTCACGAACAGTGCGGCTGACGCAGTGCTCGACTCCTAGTCCGCTCTCGTCGCGTAGTGGGCCAAGCGTGATGCGACCCTGGCTTGGCTTCAGCCCGACGAGGCCGCAGCAAGACGCTGGGATGCGGATCGACCCGCCGCCGTCACTGGCATGGGCGAACGGCACCATCCCCGACGCGACCGCGGCGGCCGCGCCACCGCTTGACCCACCTGGCGTGCGCGTCGTGTCCCACGGGTTGTGGGTCGCGCCCCACGCGACGGGCTCGGTGGTCGGCACGCTGCCAAGCTCGGGGGTGTTCGTGCGGCCTGCGATCACCAGCCCGGCCGCGCGGTAGCGGCTGACGAGTGTCGTGTCGGCGTCGGCGATGACGTTCGCTTCCTTGAACGCGACGTTGCCATTGCTGATCCGCTGCCCCGCATATGTGGCGAAGAGGTCCTTGATGAGGAACGGCACGCCGCGGAACGGGCCGTCGGGAAGATCGGCGCTTGCGGCGGTCTCGCGGGCGTGGTCGAACCAGCGGATCACCACCGCGTTGAGGGCCGGATCGATGCGTTCGATGCGTTCGATCGCGGCCTCGAGCAGCTCGCTCGGCGACACCTCGCCCGACGCGACCAGTGCCGCCTGATCGGTCGCGTCCATCCATCGGGTCTGATCGGCAAGTGCGGTCATGGCAGCCTGTTTAGCACGATCAGCCAGGGCTCCGGCGTGTCAGTCATGATGGGCTCATGGCCGAGCGTGATCGCGACGATTCCGGCCGACCCCGAAGCACTCGTCCCCGCGACGCTCTCGGTCGGCCGCTTCCGCCGGGCAGTGAAGGCGTTCCACGCATCCCGGATGACCTCGAGCTGCCGCCGGCCGAAACCGTCGCCTATGCGCAGGACCTGCTGGACCGTGGCTTGGCGTTCAACGCGCACGAAGTGCTCGAGGCCGCATGGAAGAACGGCCCGGACCACGAGAAGACACTGTGGCAAGCCCTTGCCCAGCTGGCGGTCGGCATCACCCACGTGCAGCGTGGCAACGTCAAGGGCGCGGTCACAGTACTTCGCCGCGCGTCGGCCGGCCTTGCCCAGAACGACAAGCCGGCACCGCACGCCATCGACGTCGCAGGTTTGGTCCACTACTCCGACGTGCTGATCGACGACCTCGCTGCGAACGCCGCGATCGCGCCGGAACGCCTAAGACCCCGTCTGGTCGTCCGACCGCAATAGACGCGTCCGGTTACTTCGCCCAGGGGAAGAACTTCGACACAGCGGTGGCGATGATCCGTTGATACGCCGGGCCGATGATGCGAGCCAGCACATCGAGGGCCTTCGCTTCCCAGCCGACCACCACTCGGGCTCGGCCCTTGGCGACGGCGTTCACAATGGTCTCCGCTGCCATTTCCGGCGTATGGAGCGCCATGTGTTTGTCGAAGAACTCCGCAAAGCCCTGGGCGTTCTGGCCGTCGGCGACAGTGGCGTTGCGGGCGACGGCGGTCTTGATACCGCCGGGATGCACGCACGTCACCTTGACCGGATGCTTGGCGACCAACATCTCTTGGCGCAAAGCCTCGGTGAAGCCGCGCACGGCGAACTTCGCTGCGTTATAGGCATTCTGGCCCGGCACCGCGATCAGTCCGAACAAGCTGGAGATGTTGATGATGTGCCCGTCGCCGGACGCGATCACATGGGGCAGAAAGGCTTTGGTCCCGTTGACGACGCCCCAGAAGTCGACATCCATGACCCGCTCGATGTCCTTGAACTCGGACTTCTCGAGGTCCCCGTTGTAGGCGATGCCGGCATTGTTGTAAACCTGGTGGACTTCACCGAAGTGGGTGACGACGACGTCGGCGTAGGCCAGCACTGCCTCCCGCTCGGCGACATTGAGCCGGTCGGATTTCACTGTTGCGCCGAGTGCTTCGGCCTGGCGGACGGTTTCGGCGAGTCCCTCGGTGTCGATGTCCGACAGCGCGAGCCTGGCCCCCTTCGTAGCGAGATTGACGGCCAGGGCCCTGCCGATGCCGGATCCGGCTCCGGTGATGACGGCGACTTTGCCTTCGAATCGGTTCATTTCACTGCAACCTTTGCATTGTTGGTGTGGACGTGGTTGTGGAGCTTCGTGCCGAGATCGGCGACGGCTTCGCGCGCTTCGGCGAGCACGCTGACCTGAAGGTGAAAGACGTGCCAAAGGTTTTCGAAGACGCGGTGATCGACGGCGGGTGCCCCCGCGGCGGCAACGGCCCTGGCAATGTCGAGGGCATCGCAGCGGATCGGGTCGTCACCGGCGGTCTGCACGACGATCGGCGGCAGGCCATTCATATCTCCGTATACCGGAGAGATGCCCGGTGACATCGGATCTGCGCCGCCCGCATACTCCGGAGCCCACTCGGCGGTCATCGACGGAAGGATCAGCGGATCGCGCAATTTCGGTCGTAGCCTGTCGACGTCGATTGCGAGGTTGGCCCACGGGCAGATCAGGCCCAGCGCCGCAGGCGCGGTTATTCCGCGGTCGCGCAGCGCCATCGCGAGCGCGAGTGTCAGTCCGCCACCGGCCGAGTCACCGGCAATGACAGTGGTTTCCGGGTCCAATCCCTCCTCGAGCAGCCGGGTGTACACCGCGACCATCTCTTCGAGGGCGACTGGATATCGAGCTTCCGGTGCGCGTGAGTAGTCAGGGATGATCGCCGTCATGCCTGCCGCGCTGGCCAGGTGCGCGACCAGGCCGCGGTAACCCTTGGCACTCCCTAGTGCGTAGCCGCCGCCGTGTAGATAGATCAGCGTTCCATTGGCTTCACCCGTCGGTAGCTGTACCCGCTCGACCGGAACGCCGGCGATGGTGATGCGGTCGAAGCGGGTGCCCTTCGGGGGGCGGGCGGCGCCCGTCAGCAGCTCGACCATGGCGCGCTTGCCCTTGACGGAAATCCGGTGCGAGGCGAACAGCGGCCGCGAGGCTCGTAGGCCGGTCCGGATCACGCGCTTGTTGATTTTCATGATGGCCTTTCAGTAACAAGTTGATGGCGAAATGTGTTGGCGGGCCGCTTTGTTCAGACCGCAACCGCGTCGACGGCTGTCTTGTCGAACTGCAGCAGGGTGTCCTCGATCGGATCCTGGAGCAGCATCTTGGAGTCCTTGCCGTAGTGCATGAGCACCTTCCACGGATACTTGGACCCCTGGCGCGGCAGCGTGTCCTTGGCGCGCTGCACGTACCCGGACTGCAGCTGGTCGAGCATTCCGATGTCCATCGCGGAGTTATCGATATCGAGGGGAGTCGCCACGTTGTGGCCGTTGTCGTCCATGTGCTTGAACAGGCGGCACAGATAGAGGCCTGCAATATCGGACTTCAAGGTCCATGGCGCGTTGGTGTACCCGAAGACCCAGGCCAGGTTGGGGATGTTCTCGACGAGCACACCCTTGTAGGTCATCTGGTCGTTGAGCTTGCGCGCTTCGCCGTCGACGGACAGCTCCATGCCGCCCAGCATCTGGATGTTCAGGCCGGTCGCGGCGACGACGATGTCCGCCACGAGTTCGTGACCGGACTTCAGCAGGATGCCTTTCTCGGTGAAGGTATCGATGTGATCTGTGACGATCGACGCCTCACCGGAGGCAAGCACCCTGAAGAGGTCGCCGTTCGGCACCGCACACAACCGCTCGTCCCACGGCATGTACTTCGGGGTGAAGTGGCTCATGTCGACGGACGGGCCAACGTGCTTGCGGACCTGCCAAAGCAGGAATCGGCGCATCTTGGCAGGCCAGCGCTTGCATGCCAGGTAGAGATAGCGCTGAATGGCGATGTTGCGCTTGCGCGCGAACTTGTAGACCCAATTGGCGGGCAGGAAGCGGCCGAGGACTTCGGAGATCTTGTCGAGCGCGGGCACCGAGAAGATGTAGGAAGGTGAGCGCTGCAGCATGGTCACGTGCTCGGCGTCGCCTGCCATCGTCGGGACCAGGGTGACAGCTGTTGCGCCACTGCCGATCACGACGACCTTCTTGCCGGTGTAGTCCAGGTCCTCGGGCCAATGTTGGGGGTGGATCGTTTGACCCTTGAACTGCTCCACGCCGGGGAAGGTCGGCAGGAATCCGGCGTCGTAGTTGTAGTACCCGGTGCAGCTGACGAGGAAGCCTGCGGTGTAGGTGCTGATCTCGCCGGTCGCCTCGTGCAGGGCCGTCACGGTCCAGCGGCTCTCGGTGGTCGAGAAGTCCGCGGTGACGATCTTGACGCCGTAATGGATCTTCTCGTCGATGCCGTACTCGGCGGCGGTGTCGGCGATGTACTGGCGGATCGACGCGCCGTCGGCGAGCACCTTGAGCTCCTGCCACGGACGGAATCTGTAGCCGAAGCTGTACATGTCGGAGTCGGAACGGATGCCGGGGTAGCGGAACAGGTCCCAGGTGCCGCCAAGGCGCTCGCGTCGCTCGAGCACCGCGATGG
Organism: Mycolicibacterium moriokaense; assembly: GCF_003201655.1. GTDB lineage: Bacteria > Actinomycetota > Actinomycetes > Mycobacteriales > Mycobacteriaceae > Mycobacterium > Mycobacterium moriokaense_A. The sequence continues at coordinate 54,825 of NZ_QJJU01000024.1, read as the reverse complement.
TCTTGTTCGGATGCTCGGCGCTCACCTGGCAGGCGGTGCCGATGCCGGACAGCCCGGCGCCGATGATCAGAATGTCGAAATGTTGAGCGTTCATGGCTTCCTCGCGCTTCTGGCCTGCTGCGTTGCAGGACGATGTAGAACAAGAATCGTTGACGAGGCCATTGCAGGTCTTGACGGTTTCCGACATACTTTTGTCATTTCCCGACACGGGAGTTGATCGGATGGTCAGCCTGGTTCGCGCCACGAACCTGTGGGGATACGGCGACCTCGTTCGCGAGCTCGGTGCCGACCCGCAGCCCTTCCTTTCGCGTTTCCACATCCAGCCCGGTGTCGAGTACGAGGAAGACGCGTTCATCCCGTTCGAGGCCGCCGTGCGCCTGCTGGAGGTCAGCGCGGACGAACTGAATTGCCAGGATTTCGGGCTTCGACTTTCGCGCTGGCAGGGCATGGACATCCTCGGACCGATCGCCGTGATCGCGCGGAACGCTCACACCGTGCTCGACGGGCTGGAGTCGATCGCGAGTTATCTCTACATTCATTCCCCTGCGTTGAAACTCACTGTCGCGTCAGCCACCGCGGGCGCCGACGTCAGGTTCACCTTTGAGGTCGTCGAACCGGGTCTGCCCTATGTGCTCCAGAGCTACGAATTGAGCTTGGCCAACGGCGCACGGATGATTCGCCTCATGGGCGGGCCGGAGGCACGGCCCAGGGCAATCTCGTTCATGCACGAACAACGGGGCTCGGATGCGGCGTACAGCGAAGCATTGGGCTGTCCCGTGCGCTTCGGACAGAAGTGGTGCGGGTTCGACTTACCCCAGCATCTGGCAGGTAAGTGCATTGTGGGTGCGGATCCCGAGACCCGACGCATCGCCACCAAGTACCTGGAGTCCAACTATCTGCCGAGTACCGCGACGCTGTCCGAACGTGTGGCCGCGCTGGCCCGACGACTCCTGCCAACGGGGCAATGCAGCGTGGAAACCATCGGAGATCAACTGGCGCTGCATCCGCGGACACTGCAACGGAGCCTGGCTGCCGAAGGCGTGCGATGTCAGGATCTCATCGAGCGCGAGCGCCGTGACCAAGCTTCGAAATATCTCGCTGAACCGCGGTTGCATCTGAGCCAGATTGCTTCTCTGCTTGGCTATACCGAACAAAGCACCTTCAACCGCTCGTGTCGCCGTTGGTTCGCAAGGACCCCCCGGCAGTACCGAGCCGACCTGAAGCTCAGCGGCGTTTCGTCTTCGCCGGCTTCAGCAGACTGACCTGGAGCTCCAGCTCGTTTACCAGAGCACGTGCCAGCAGATCGACGTCGGGGACCAGTTCGGGGTCGGCCGTGACTCCGATCTGCAGCTTGTCGAGATAGCTGAATAGCGTGATGTTCAAAGCCATTCCGTCGACGATCGTCGAGACGGGATAGTTGGCGAGAACGCGGGCTCCTGCGAAATAGAGCGGTGTCCGAGGGCCAGGAACGTTGGAGATGACGACGTTCGCCGCAGGGTTCAGCCTTCTCGAACTGGCCAGTCGCAGCACGGTCCGCATCGCCGACCCGAACAGCACCGGCGGTACGAGGTCGTTGGCATGCTGCATGAGGTTCGGTGGCTGGGCCTTCTGCTGCTGCTTCGCCTGCAGTAACGAATCACGACATGCGCGGATCCGGCCTACCGGGTTGGCCTCGTCGGTGGGGAGTGCCACCACCATGGTGGAGACCTTGTTGCCGAACGTGCCCTGCTCTTCGGCGGTTCGCACCGAGACGGGAACCATGGCGAGCAGGGTTTCGTCAGGAAGTTCTTCCTTGTCCGCCAACCATGTCCGCAGTGCTCCCGCACACAGGGCGACGACGATATCGTTGACGGTCGCGCCGTGGGCTTGCTTGAGCTGCAACACCTCTGGCAGAGGAAGGCTCAATAATGCAAGACTGCGGTTTGGCGTGATGCGGGCGTTGAATGCGGTGTGTGGAGCGACCAGTTCCGGTGGCGCCGCCAATTCGGGGCGACTGCCTTTCGAGAATCGACCGGCCAGGCTCGCGATCTGCCCTACCCCGGGCAGCGATCGAATCGTCGCGACTTTGTCGAGGTTGGCCAGCGCGGGTCGCGCCGCGTTGACTGCGGCGATCTGTTGACGGGGGATATCGGCCACGCCGCGCAGCAGCATCGCCAACCGATTCGGGACGGGCTCAGTCTGACGAGCAGGGGCCGGCGGCAACTCCCGTCCATGTGGCGACTCGTCAAGCAAGGTGCGCAGGATTTCGCCGCCCGACACCCCGTCGACGGCGGAGTGGTGCAACTTGATCAGCAACGCCACCCGGTCGTCGGACAGGCCATGGATCAGATATGCCTCCCAGAGCGGACGGGAGCGGTTCATCGGTTCGGCCGCCAGACGCGCCACGTGCTCCGCGAGTGCGACATCGTCGCCGGGTGCCGGCAGTGCGAACTCCCGGATATGGAAGTCGAGGTCGACCTCGCCGTCGACCCATGACGGGTGCGCAACGCCAAGGGGAACCTCGGCCAGCTGCCAGCGCAACGGCGGCAGCAGGTGCAGCCGCTGCGCGAACAGTGATTTGACGGCATGGCGGGTAAGACGGCGTCCGTTCGCCCGCTTCCGTTCGAGAATGGTTAGGGCCGAAACGTTGGCGACGGTGCGCGCATCCTCGGTGGCCAGAAAGAATGCGTCCAGGCTGGTGAGGCGTCGCATGTCGTTGTCCTTAGATGTTGTGCGCAGGAACTTGGCGCCTTTCGGCGACGAGCAGCCTTGGGAATCAAGGCCTTCGGGAAATTTCTGTTATCGCAACTGTGCACGGCGCGCGGCCCAGCGGTCTTGGCACAAGGCGACAGATTTTTGACATTTCGCGACTGGCCAGGAAACTGACGATGACCGCATGCTGACCGGTTCGTCAATTCGCGACGCTCAGCCCGGCACGCACGCCGTGGGAGATGAGCGGTTCGGTGCTGCCTGCCTTCGACGACGACGTCTGGGAGCTCTACGACGGCAACACCGACTGGACTCAGTCCAAGGACCTTTCGAAGGAGAACCCGGAGAAACTGCATGAGCTGCAGCGACTTTGGTTGATAGAGGCGACTAAATACAACGTGCTTCCACTCGACGACCGCCAGGCCGAGCGCTTCAATCCGGAGCTTGCGGGACGGCCCACGCTGATCAAAGGCAATACGCAACTGCTTCTCGGCGGGATGGGGCGCCTATCCGAGAACAGTGTCGTCGATATCAAGAACAAGTCCTTCGCCGTCACCTCGGAATTGGAGGTGCCAACCGATGGCGTCGACGGCGTGATCATCGCCCAGGGCGGTCGGTTCGGCGGGTGGAGCCTTTACGCCAAGGACGGCCGCGCCAAGTTCTACTACAACGTGCTGGGCATCAAGTCATACGCCATCGACGCCACTGCGCCGATTCCGAGTGGAACCACCCAGGTGCGCATGGAGTTCGCCTACGACGGCGGTGGGATGGGCAAGGGCGGCGAGGTCACGCTGTACTACGACGGTAACGCGGTCGGCAATGGCCGTGTCGAGATGAACCAGGGCGCCGTCTTCTCGGCGGATGAAACCACGGACGTCGGGCGGGAGACCGGCACCACGGTCAGCCCCGACTACACCGCGCACACGAGCGGGTTCAGTGGCACGGTCAACTGGGTGCAGATCGATTTGGGGGAGGACGCCAAGGACGCCGACCACTACATTGACCCCGACGAACGCTTCCGCATAGCGATGGCTCGGCAGTAAGTTACGCCTTTCGGACTGGAAATCCGTTGAGCTCAGCCAGGGACCGCAACTGTTTCAGTGCGAAGCGGCGCCCGCGACCGGCTTGGGGTATCAGAATGCCGGCCCACAGTCCCTCGGCGCCCGTGGTCTCACACGCTTCCTGCGCGCATTGCCACCGGCGGGGACAGGCGCGACACAACGCCTTTGCGCCTTCGTCGACGACCGTCGTCCACCGATCCGGATCGCGCGTACACACGACGTGTTGCACCCGGTCCGCCTCTCGATGGTCAGCCGTCGACAATATGCTTGTATTGTATGAGCGATACAGAGATATTGTCGACCGCGTCGGATTCGAGGGCGCTTCACCTGTGCGTATGAATGACGGCCGTGCTGCCGGAGCCTGACGGACTTGATATCGAGGAGCGCTCGAGCATCGAGCGGATCCGCGACGCGGCGTTGAGAAGCTTCGCAACCTATGGGACTTCGGCGACGTCGCTCCGCACGGTCGCTGCTTCTGCCGGCGTGTCCGTTGGCCTGGTGCAGCACCATTTCGCCAACAAGGCCGGCCTCGTCAAAGCCGTCGACGACCACGTGCTGGGACTGGTGATCGCGGCCATCGCACCGCCAGTTCCTGGGCCGCCTGCGGACTCGATAGCCGAAACGGGAACCCGGGTAACGCGCATCGTCGCCGAGCAACCCGACATCGTGGATTATCTGGGCCACGCGCTCATCGACGGCAGCCCATTGGGAACCACGATCTTCGACACCCTTGCGGCCTTTGGCATCGCGCGGTGGACGCAACGCGATGAGCGCGCGGAGACGCGCCCGGACGTCGATGTCACGTGGGCCGCGCTCAATGCGCTCATTCTTCCCCTTGGCACCATCATCTTGCGCGGCCATATTGAGCGGCACCTGCCTGACCGGTTCAGTTCGCCCGCTCAGCTCGAACGGTGGCAAGACTCCGTCAATACCCTGCTGCGCGAAGGGCTGTTTCGACCGCGCGAATGACGGTCAAACCTTCGCGTCCCCAACCCGTTTGCGATATGTCGACGGCGTCTCTCCGCTGAATTGCGCGAAGGCACGGGTGAACGCGCTGAGGCTCTCGAAACCGACCGCAGTCGACGTTTCCTGCACCGATTGGCCCGGTACGGCCAGCAGCGCCATCGCCCGCAGCATACGTGCGTGCAAAAGATATGTCCGCCAAGGCATCCCGAGCGTGTCCTGGAACAACCGACGCAGCGTGCGCTCTGACACCGCGACTGCGCGGCCGACGTCAGACGCCGTCACCGACTCGAGGTGCTCTTTTGTATATGCCATTGCCGCCGCCACGGTCGGGTTGTCGGCCGTCGGCAGGCTCAGCGGCGCTTCGTGTTCCAGCGCCTCGGACACCAGATTGGCGAGAGTACGGAAGAACGCGTCGGAAGTGGCGTCGCCGTCCGATCGGTCGATCGGCCATCGCAACGCATAGATCATCATCTCCCGGATCAGCGGCGACACCGCGAGGATTCGGGCCCGGCCACCGCTATCAGCGACCAACTCGGGGTCGAACATCACCGCCACCGTCCGGACGTCAGGGTTCATCGTCGCCTGATGTTCCAACCCGGCGGGGATCCACGCCGCCTGCTGCGGCGGCAACAGGTAGTGCGCCGACGCCGTCTCGACCTCGACCACGCCACCGATCGCGTACTCGATCTGGTGCACCTCATGCGAGTGCCAGCCAGTGATGAGCGCATCGCCCTCGTAGAGGTAACTACCGCCAAGCGCGCGGCCGCCACGACGCAGCTCGATGACCGGCCGAAGATTGGCCGATTCGGCTAAAACTCTGTCCGAAAGCGCAGAGACGGTCACACGGCTAGACGGTACTACTTACCTATGAAGACCGATGACCTGATCCTGGTCAGCATCGACGACCACGTCGTCGAGCCGCCCGACATGTTCCTCCGTCACGTGCCTGCCAAGTACCGGGACGAAGCGCCGGTGGTGGTCACCGACGACAAGGGCGTCGACCAATGGATCTACCAGGGCAAGCCCCAAGGTGTCAGCGGGCTCAACGCTGTGGTGTCCTGGCCCGCCGAGGAGTGGGGCCGCGACCCCGCAGGCTTCGCCGAGATGCGGCCGGGTGTGTACGACGTCCACGAGCGTGTCCGCGACATGAACCGCAACGGGATCCTCGCGTCGATGTGCTTCCCAACCTTTACTGGTTTCTCGGCGCGCCATCTGAATCAGCACCGCGAGGACGTGACGCTGGTGATGGTGTCGGCCTACAACGACTGGCACATCGACGAATGGGCGGGCTCATACCCGGACCGCTTCATCCCCATCGCCGTGCTTCCGACGTGGAACCCCGACGCGATGTGCGACGAGATCCGCCGCGTTGCCGCCAAGGGTTGCCGCGCGGTGACGATGCCCGAACTCCCGCATCTCGAGGGCCTTCCGAGCTACCACGACGATGACTACTGGGGCCCGGTGTTCCGGACCCTGTCGGAGGAAAACGTGGTGATGTGCCTACACATTGGCACCGGCTTCGGGGCGATCAGCATGGCGCCAAACGCACCGATCGACAACCTGATCATCCTCGCCACCCAGGTTTCGGCGATGTGCGCGCAGGATCTGTTGTGGGGTCCCGCGATGCGCAACTATCCCGATTTGAAGTTCGCGTTTTCCGAGGGCGGCATCGGCTGGATCCCGTTCTATCTGGATCGCAGCGACCGGCACTACACCAACCAGAAGTGGCTGCGCCGCGACTTCGGCGACAAGCTGCCCAGCGACGTTTTCCGCGAGCATTCGTTGGCCTGCTACGTCACCGACAAGACGTCGCTGCGGCTGCGCCACGAGATCGGCATCGACATCATCGCGTGGGAGTGCGATTACCCCCACTCCGACTGCTTCTGGCCCGACGCACCCGAGCAGGTGCTGGCCGAGCTGAACGCCGCCGGTGCCGACGACAGTGACATCAACAAGATCACCTGGGAGAACTCCTGCCGATTCTTCAGCTGGGATCCGTTCGCGCGCACACCGCGTGAGCAGGCGAACGTCGGTGCGCTGCGGGACAAGGGGGCCGACGTCGACGTGTCGATCAGGCCGCGCAAGGAATGGGCACGCCTCTACGCCGAGAAGCAGCTCACGAAGGCGTAGCCCGGCCCGCAACTGCGGATGAAAGTGTGTATTCGATCCGCATATGCGGTTACGATGCCGCGGTGGCATCGATTCGAGTCCGAGAGGCCGCCGACCTGTTGGGCGTCAGCGACGACAGCGTCCGTCGCTGGATCGAAGACGGAAGTCTTCCGGCGAGCCAAGACCAAGCCGGGCGGAAGGTGATCGCCGGCGACGTGCTTGCCGAGTTCGCGCGGGCGAACGCCGCTGCGGCGCCGAAAGATCCGCTGACTGTCGCCAGCTCCGCTCGCAACCGCTTCGCCGGTCTGGTCACCAAGGTGGTGACCGACAAGGTGATGGCGCAGGTCGAAATGCAGTGCGGCCCTTTCACTGTCGTCTCGCTGATGAGCGCGGAAGCGGTTCGCGAATTGAACCTCGAACCGGGAAGCGTCGCCGTCGCCGTCGTGAAGGCAACCACCGTGATCGTCGAGACTACCGGAGGTCAATCGTGAGACAGTCCCGTCTGCTGGCGGTGTACTGCGCGCTGTTGCTGGCGCTGATCAGCGGCTGTGGCTCGTCGGACAAGGCACCCGCCAGCTCGTCGACCACGGCATCGGCGGGCGCGAAGATCATCGTGTTCGCGGCCGCCTCGCTGAAGAAGACATTCACCGACATCGGTGAGCAGTTCAAGACCGATAACCCCGGCGCCTCAGTCGAATTCTCGTTCGCGGGTTCATCGGATTTGGTAACCCAGTTGACCCAGGGCGCCCCAGCCGACGTATTCGCATCGGCGGACACGAAGAACATGGACAAGGCCGCGCAGGCCGGTCTGCTCGCGGGTGATCCGGTGAACTTCGCATCCAATACGCTGACCATTGCGGTAGCGCCCGGTAACCCGAAGAAGATCGCCTCGTTCAAAGACCTGACGCAGCAAGGCCTCAACGTGGTCGTCTGCGCGCGGCAGGTGCCGTGTGGGTCGGCTACGCAGAAAGTCGAACAGGCCACAGGTGTAACGCTGAACCCGGTCAGTGAGGAGTCCTCGGTTTCTGACGTCCTCAACAAGGTGACGACCGGTCAGGCCGACGCCGGAGTCGTCTACGTCACCGACGCGATCGGGGCGGGCGACAAGGTGGCCTCCGTCGCGTTCCCCGAAGCGGCCGGCGCCGTCAACACCTACCCGATCGCCGCGCTCAAGGGATCCAAGAATCCGGAGTTGGCAGGCAAGTTCGTCGACCTGGTCACTGGAGAGTCAGGCCAAAAGGTGCTTAACGCAGCGGGTTTCGCTAAACCCTGAAAGCTAGTGGATCAGTACGACGAAACGACTCCGCGTTACATCTGCTTGGGTTAATGTCACACTATCCTCGCAGCTTGACGGATGGGGAAACGGTGAGTACGGAGGAGATCGTTGTAGCAAACCAATTGGGAATGGATCTGGCTCCGTGTGCCGATCATGGTCACCTTTTCTGGTTGGGGGCGTGGGCCGCCCGTTTTTGTTTGCCTTCTGGCACGGGAGATCTGGGCCGGCAGCGGTGCGAAAGCGCAATGGTCCGGGCGCGGAGTTCTTCCAGCGGCCCGTAGGGGAGCGGGTCGGGAAGAAGTCTGCGAGCCCTTGGGCCCGAAGCGTCAGCGAAGGCAGCGGCCTTGCGCGCAGCGGCGCCGGCCAGAATCGAAAGGCCAGAAGGCAAATCAGTTCAATGCGCCTTTGGGACAGCGGGGTGCGTGTCTGTTGAGTGATGGTCAATAAGTTCGGCCAGGCTTACGGCGCGATCATTGCTGTCAGGGAATAGCAGCCTGAGGATTGGAGTTCGGGGCCTGGCCGGCATACAGCGGCGCGGGGCCGGTGATGGCCGGCTCTGCCTTGGTGATGACGGGAGCCGCCGGCGGTGTCGTCGACGTGGTGACTGACCCGCCGGAACTGCCGGACGCAGCAACCTGCGGGTTCTGCGTGAACGTCACCGCCAAAGCTCCAAGCGTGGCGATGGCGCAAGACCCAGCCACCGCGGCGCACATTCTTAGCTTCGCTGTAACTTTCCGACTCATCCTTGCCTCCAAGCTCGAATGTCTAATTGGTTCAAACGATCTGCGCTCTGCCCCAATTCCTTCGTAGGTTGCGAATCATCTGTGAATGGCGTCGGGAGACGCTGTATGCATCCCTTGCGGCCACGAGTTGCGGGGTGGCATTTCATCCTTCACCGTGGCTTGTGTCCAGGGGCGCGGCAGGAAGGCGAGGGGTATTTCACAGGATGCGCAATGCCGAGGTATCACGTCCGGCAGGGTTCAACTGGGTCAGCCGCATGGTACTGAGCGCACCGTGCCGCTGGACCAGGGTCGCAGCTAGTGGATGAGCGGCTTCGGCGGCGGGTGGCCGCCGCGTTGGCGCTGACCGGGTTCGTCGCGCTGCTGGGCGGCTTGCTACTGGTAGATCGTTTCCGTTGCCCCGAGCACACCGCCGTTATTGCCGCATCGTTGTGCTGGTTGGCGCTTCTGGCAATGACGGGCGCACGGCGTTTGGGTACATCGGCGCAAGCGCGGGCGCTTTCTTCCCCCCGGCGCCGCACCGCGCTTACAGCATTGGTTATCACGTGCGTAGTGGTGTTGACGGGTGTCGGGGCCGCGTCGCGGCCCGCGGCGGGCTCCGAATCGACGTCGGCTGGGTCGCGAACCGCCGTCACGAATGCCATGTCCAGTCCGATCGGGTCAGCTCTGCCAGCACCCACCGCGCAGAGCCCGTCGAGATGCCGGGAAACCCGGCAGGCCCATGAAACGGATTGGGGGCCAACCGCGAATCCACTCGCGCCCGTTGCCGGGGCGAACGTGCCGACATTCAACAACGCCGTCATGCGCGGTAGGCCCGGCGAACCCGACCCAGATTTTCGCCAGCAGCTGGTCTCAGCAGATCCCGCGGACAAGATCTCCGACGGTGGGTATTCCCTACAGATCAGCGTGCAGCCCGACACCGTCTACCGGGTTCGTTTGTTCGTGTTCAACAACGCGAGCCCGAACCTGTCAGGAGCCACCATCTCGGATACCCGGGCCCGGATCACCGTCCCGGTGTGTCCGGCCACCGATGTCCGCCTGACCGGCACCGTGGTGGCTCCAACCGCAGAGCCTCCTGAAATCTGGAGCACGGTGCACTTCACCGCCGACAAACCCTTCAAACTGGTGCCTGCCAACCGACAGGCGGTGGTCTGTTTCGATCGAACGCACTGCGCGCACGGCGCGGGCTTCACCGCCTTGCCCGCGGCGACCCAGCTGTTCAGCCAGCATGGCATCCCACTCGGCTCCGGCGGGCTCGACGGCCTGTTTCCCCCCGCCACAAGCGTTGATGTCATCTTCTACGTCACAGCCGTGTTCACCGCCGAAACCACCCATCGATGACCACAACCACCGGTGAAACACCGAGCCGCTCGGTGGCGGCTCGCGCGTCACTGACCTCAGCACAGTCCGTCGGCGGGCTGGCTGAAACTGTCCGGCGGCCACGGGGCCGTCCGTCGGGAAAAGACGGCTTTTGGCAAAACAATTCGCGCAGGGCGCCAGAATCGAAGGGCCAGAAGGTAAATCAGTTCAGTGCGGGGATCGCGGTGGGCCGATGCCGATGTGCCGGCGCTTAAGCCGCTGCGGCTTGTTCGACGGCGAGCAAGGTCGCGGCGTTGTGTTCGGCGTGGTAGGCGGCTGCGCCGCCGTTGAGTCCGAACAGCCGCTTGGTCCACAGCAGCCACAGGACGGCGGCGATGTTGATGGCCAGCGCGATCGCCCGAAAGGCGGTGACTTTCTCGGTGATCTCGTAGATCTCCAGCGGCAGGAAAACACCGGTCGCGATCACCGCGAAGTATTCGCCCCACCGGGTGATCAGCCACAGTCCGATGGCTTCGATGAATTCGATGGCCGCGTAGGCGAAGAGACCGGCAGCGATCCACGCCAACGTCGTCGGCGACAAGGAGAACGCCTGGTCGATGCGATGCAGCAGTTTCGAGTTATCGGGATTCCACCCGATCTGATCAGCTAGGGGCCGGATCAGCGGCAGTTCGTTTTCAAACGCCGTCTGCAACTGGCCGTGAGTCCCGCGCACTGCCAGGACTCCGACAGCCAGCAGCGCGAAGATCACCGCACGCACGACCCGTTCGACGGCCAGCGTCCGCATGATGACCACGTCGCGCAGGTTGCGTCCGCGCCGCACGTGCGGCGCCGTTTCGGCGGGGCCGTGGCCGGCGGGTTCGCCCACCACGAACGTCTCGCATCGCAGACATCGCCACGCGTCACCGGCGGGGGTCTCGACCCGCAGCCGGGCCTGCAGTTCGGGCTCGTCCGGGGCGAAGGTGGCGTGGCCCCGGATCCCGCACGCGTGTAGGGCGACATCCATGCCGAAAGACATTACGGGGCGCTGACCCCGCACCACGGAAATGTCTGAACTGCCACGTCAGGCGGTTCCCCTTCAACGACGATCACAGCGGGTCGTCACACCCTTTTTTCAGCCGACCGCGCTGACGAAGACAGCTAGGCCCAGATGTCGCTGATTGCAGGAGCATTGGCGGCCAGCCCTGTCTGCGGTAGGCCGTACATCTGCTCGACGGTTGACAGGACGTTGTAGTGGCTGATGGGCTCGTTGTAGCTGCCTGGCTTGACGTGGGCGCCGTAGATGACCGTTGCGATCTGGTTGTTCGCACTGTTGTCGTCCTCATCGAAGGTGACGATTAGCAAGCTGTTGTTGGCCGCCGCCCAGTTCGCGTAGCGCGACATGTTGGACGCTAGCCACGCGTCGCCTTGCGCGATGGAGCCGTCGTGCATGTCGTTGTCGAGATTGGGGATGACGAACGAAACAGTTGGAAGCGTGGCGTAGTCGGACCGTGCGTTAAAAGCGCCGAACGGCAGCGAGTTTGCGGCAGGCACGCTACTGAAGTTTGCCCACGGGACATGCTTGCGGGCGTATTTACCGGCGCTGCAGACAGGTGAGCCGGTCGCGGGTAGGTCTTCGGAGAATCCGCCGAACGAATATCCCGCTGCGAGCAGTGCCGAGCCGAGATTGGGAGCGGCCCCTGCGTCGATCGGACACGCATCCGATGACACGCCAAACGTGCTACCGGCGAATAACGCCAGGTAGTTCGGCTCACTCGGGTGGGCGACAGCATATGACTGGGTCATCAGGGCGCCATTCTTGGCCACCGAGTTAATGAACGGAGCTGCGTTGTTGCCCACCACACCCCCGCTCGGTTTGTTCTCCTCGACGACGATCACTACGTGCGACGGCGTCGGGATGGCTGCAGCGGTGGCGACGGGTGCAAACAGCGTCAGCGCGACCACCGCCGCGAGAATTTCGGCAAGAACCCGCATGCCCGCAGTTTAAGTGTGGTTGCGATGGTGCTGGTCGACTCGCCGCTGTCGTGCGTCCGGATTCGAACCCTGACCTTCTCGATGCGAACGAGTGCACGTGGGCGCTTGGTGCCTCTGCGAGCACTCTCCGTGATAGGCGGCGACTCCCGTCGAGGGTTGCTCCATCTTCCGCGTGACAAGCGAACCGAGGGCTGTGACCATCCCGCTGACGGTTGACTCGACACCGCCGCAGCGAGCCGCTCAGCCGTGCGGAGCCTCGGATATCTTCGTGCCTTCCTTTCCGAGCGCCTGGCAATAAAGCGTGACCGAGGTCTTCGTCGCGGTGATCTCCAGGTTCGTGGGATCCTGGCCGCTCTTGTCCTTCAGCATCTTGCTGACTTCGTCGTTTTGCTTCTTCTCGTCCCGGGTGAGGAAGTCCTTGCACTTCGTGTCGCCGCCGGTATTAACAATCTCGGAGGCTGAGCATCCGCTCATGACGGCTGCCGCCGCCGATGCTGCTAGTAGGGAGTAGACGATTCGCTTCACTGAGGACCTCTCTCGCGCGGGCATGGCTCGGAGGTGATTCACAGAATTCGCCGAGTTGAAACCCCGGCGCGCTGTTGTGCGTGCGGACGGAAAAGCTAAGCCTCGGCCCACCGGGCGGCGGGAGTACTGCCTGACTGGAGCGCGGGCACCGGTCGACGGATCAATTGGCTGTGGACACCGAACTTCCGCTCAGGCAGGTCGCTCTCTTGTTACCGCGATTCACCGCCAATGCCTGAGAAAATCACCGGAATCGGCTCGGCGAATTCGGGGTTCGGAGACGAACCGTCTGGCGCACCGGAAAAGACGTCAATCTTCGCGTTCTATCGGGAATCGTTTGTCGGTAATCCGCTCCGAGACAAGCCGCAGCAGGCGCTACCGTCGGCCGATCAGCAGTACCTCGTCACCACGGGCCCCAGTGCGGCGGGCGTCCATCGCCAGGGGTGGCGGAGTTCTTTCCCGGCGTCGGCGGTGGCGGCGGGGTCGCGCTCAAAGACGGGGCGCGAGTGACGCCAATCTCGGGCCCCTTTGACGGCGACAAGGGGCTAGGGGTCCACGAATCGTCATTGCGCACCACGGGTGAGGGACTGGCTGGGGTTGTGGATGGGGGCGCGACCGCCGATCCGAGTGTTCCAGCCCGTACGGGTAGCCAGGTCCTACACGGCCTGACCAGTTGAAACACATTGGCGTAAAACGCAACTCCGCCTGAGACTGATTGCCTTACGCTACCTATCACAGCGGAGTCGGATGATCCTCCACAGCGGCCAGACCTTCGAATCGAGAGGAATTGGAATGCGCGCCATCCAGATGGAACAGTTCGGCGACCCCGCACAGGTGCTCCGCGTCGTCGACATTGAGGAGCCGCCGCCACCGGGTCCGCATGAGGTTCTATTGAGCGTTGAGGTCTCGCCGTTGAACAAACACGACCTACTGGTTGTCACCGGCATGCTGGCGCGACCACCGCTGCCCCACATACCAGGCGCAGAGGGGGTCGCCCGCGTGCTTGCCACTGGCGCCGAGGTCGATGGACTTCAAGTGGGAGATCTGGTCGTGCTACCCCTGTATGCCGGAGCGTGGCGTGAGCGGCTCGTCGTGCCCGCTGACGGCCTGTTCGCACTCCCCGCCGGGGGCAACATCGAGCAGTACTCGATGCTGGGCAGCAACCCCCCGACGGCAGGGTTGATGCTCAGTGAATGCACCCCCCTGCAGCCCGGTGACTGGGTGGTTCAGAACGCCGCGAACTCCGGTGTGGGACGGTCATTGATCGCGCTAGCCAAACTTCGTGGATTCAAGACGATCAACCTGGCCCGTGACGACGCAACGTTCGCCGAGCTGACAGCGGCCGGGGCCGACGTGGTCCACGTCGATGACGCCGACGCGGTCGGCGACGTTCGAGCAGTGATCGGCGACGCGCGAGTGGCGCTGGCAGTGGAAGCCGTCGGTGGTCCGGGGGTGGCGCGGCTGCTCGAATTGCTGTCCGACCGTGGATGGTTGGTCAGCTATTCCTGGGCCGGGGACGAACCCATGTGGGTCGACACCTCGACACTGATCGGCAATCACCTCACCGTCCGCGGCTTCTTTGTCGGCGACTTCGACTACAGCGACAAGGTGGTGCCTGTCATTCGTGAGGCGGCACCGCTCGTGGCCGACGGCACCCTCGTTGTCCCCGTGGCGGGCGTGTACCCCCTCGAGCACATCCAGGACGCGGTGCAGCATCTCCTCCGTGGCGGCAAGATCCTGCTGAAAGTGGCGTAACACTCCTCCCGGCGGACGGCACGGCTTCTGAAACGGAGTTCCGGGGGCTCGCAAACAGGCTATTCGAGACACGGCTCCTGCGGTTGCGGTGTGGCGTGGAGCCAACGGATGGTCATAGAGGACTCGCCGGAGGCGACGAAGTCGTCCCCTTTGCCTTGAAGCGATGTGGTTCGATCGCGTGCCAGACTCCAGGGCCAAATGGGGCCAAACCGCCGAAGCGAGTGCCCCAGCCCGTCCGATTGGAGGATTTCTGCCCACTCTCCCCGCAGCCGAGAAACATGGGTGTAAGCCGCAACTCCGTCTGACGGGCGGAACGTCGTGGCGTGACCAATCAACGCAGTCGAGAGAAGGTCGCGTCGTATGGTCGGCACATGACGCGCAACCTGGATGCCCGGCTCAATCCTCATTCGCAGACGGTACTGAGTCTCTTCCGTATCGTGTTCGGCATACTCTTCGCCCTTCACGGCTCGGCGATCCTGTTCGCCTGGCCGATTGCCATGGGCCCCACCGCGCCGGTCGGAACGTGGCCGCTGTGGTGGGCCGGCGTCATCGAACTGGTCACGGGTCTTCTCGTCACCGTTGGACTCTTCACTCGCATCGCGGCGTTCGTCGCGTCGGGGGAGATGGCGTTTGCCTACTTCACTCAGCATCTGCCCCACGGGTTCTCGCCGTACCTGCCCCCTTTCGGCAACGGCGGCGAGCCCGCGATCCTGTACTGCTTCGCGTTCTTCCTTCTGGTATTCACCGGCGGGGGCGCCTACGCTCTCGACTCACGCCGGCGCGCCGGCACCGTGGCCACCACTCACGGTGGTCTGCGCGGCTGGCGGCACCGCAGCCGGTAGCGCCGACCCCCTGAGGCCCGAGTTTGTCGCATCGCGCAGCGGGCGCGTCGCCGATCGCGGTTCGGCAACACCCGAGCACTGATCGCGCAGCGTTCCGGGCATACGTGGAGTGTTACTCGCGCTAGCGGATGCGCCTCGAACGGCCCAGCGCCTTTGCTCCCGACGACGAAAATCGTTACGTACCAGTGGATACCGCCTCCTGGCGCCACGCAGTTGCCTCACCGATGCCGCCCAGAACACTTGCCGGGGATGTGTGGTGAATCACGGTGTCGGCCAGCGTGATTGCAGCGCCTGCGGCGTCCAGTCTGGCCAGGTGGGTGAGCCGACGATGAAGCCGTCGCTCATCTGGGCCACGATCCGGGGGCCCTTCACCCCGCTGTTGTCGTAGACGGTGGTCTGGTCGCATCGCGGAATCGCCTCGGCGACGAGCGTCCACAGGCGCTGGTAACGCTCGCGGATCTTGTTCTCCGCCACCGGATGTCCGCCGGACTGCACCCGGTAGGCCACGCGTGCCACCGCCAGTTCTTCGGGGATGAGCACGACGTGCAGGACAACGGTGTAGCCAGCTGCCCGGGCGGTGTCGACGAGCTCGAGTTTGGAGGGGTGGGAGAACACTGTTTCGGCGATGAACGACCATCCTAACTCGATGAGCTTCGTGCGGGTTTCAGCGGCGATCAGCGCGGCGTCATATGCGTGCGCCGCTGGGTCTTCCGGCCAGCGTTGTTTGGCGATCTCGTCGGCGTTGACGAAGACGCTGCCTGGCAGCAGTCGTGCCAGCGTGAGTTCGACGAAGGTGGACTTGCCAGCGCCGTCGGGTCCAACGACGAGGTCGAGCCGGTTCATGGCGTGGCTGGGGCGTTGATTCCCCTTTCGGCTCTTCTCAACGTCGCGCCGTCAGCACGACCGAGCTGCCGTCGGGGCGGTGCTCGACGATCTGTCCGTCCTCGTCGAGGGCGACCGTGGTGATGCCGCGCCCGGCCAGCGTCTGGCCGTAGTTGGCGTCGGCGAGGCTTTCCTGGATCGCCGCGGAGATCTCGGCGTTGAACACCGCGCCCTCCTCGGCGTTGAGTTCGGCCACTTCGAGTTCCCCGGCGAGGGCCTGCTCCACCTTCGCCCGCGCTGCGCTGTGTCGGCTCGACACCGCACGTCCCACGCGCGCCCAGTGGTCGAGTTGCTGCTTGGCCGAGCGGCTCTGCCGCGCACCCTCGGTCGCCGCACTGTCCATCAGGTCGGCGGCAATGCGGGTCACCCGATCAGCGGTTTCAGCCATGACTCCTCGAATCTGTAGCAATGTGTAACAGAGTGTAGCAAAATGCTACAGAATGTCGGCGACGAAGCCGGCCGGCGGGCACTATGCGGTGTGCATATCTGGCGTGCGTACGTGTTCGGGGCGGAAGCCGCGTCCGACGACAATCGGCGGGATGAACTGCAACGGACCCCGGCCAACGATCTTCGGGATAGCGATGGGGGACAGGTCGCCGTTCATGTTGGGCTCGATGGCTTGGTTTTGAATGAATACCTGGCCGGCTTGGATGATCCGGGCGGGTAGCTCTCGCCGACGCTGCACCTTGGCGAGGTCTGAGTTGGTCACTCGATTTGCCCGCAGCGGTGCGCACAAGATGTTGGCCGCCGCGACCGCGTCAGCAACGGCGAGGTTGATGCCGACCCCGCCGATCGGTGACATGGCGTGGGCGGCATCGCCAATACACAACAGCCCAGGGCGCCACCACGTCTTGAGCCGGTCCACCCGGACGTCGAGATGGCTGGTGTCGTCCCAGGAACGTAGGTCATTGACGTGTTCGCGCAGATGCGGTCGCGCTGAGACCAGGCGCTCTTTGAACGCTTCCAGCGACCCGTCGCGGGGGTTCGCCCCCTTCGGCACAGGGTATGCGATCTGCCAGTAGTCGCCCCGGTAGATCATGGCCATCATCAGGCCCCTACGGATCACCGCGAACGGTTCCTGCGGATCGCCGGGGCGCCACTTCAGCCGAAACCACAGCACGTCCATCGGGGAGTGCGCGGCGGCTATCTCGAGCTCGGCCGCGGCCCGCACTGCCGACTTGCGCCCGTCCGCGCCGACCACCAATTCGGTGTGCACCTCAAGTTCGGGTGTGCGAACCCCTGCCACCCGATCGCCGTCAACGATCAGGTCCCTGACCTCGGTATTGCGGATCAGTGTGAATTCCTGGTAGGCAGAAGCCTTTTCAGCGAGGAAGTCGAGGAAATCCCATTGGGGCATCAGGGCGATATAGGGCTGCTTGAAGCGCAGCACTTTGAGTCCACGGAAGTTCCCCAGGGTGCGAATGGAGCCGTCAGTGTCGAAGGCAACGCGGGTAACCTTGGTGTGCGGCAGGCGCAGAAACTCGTCGATAAGACCTAGTTCGTCGATGATCCGCAGAGTGGTTGGATGCACTGTGTCGCCGCGGAAGTCGCGTAAGAAGTCGCTGTGCTTTTCGAGGACAACGACCCGGATCCCGGCGCGGGCAAGCAGCAGCGCGTGAATCATGCCGGCTGGGCCACCGCCGACAACACAAACCTGAGTCTGCACGACTCGCGTCATGGCCTGAGAATACGTCGGGACGGCTCAGCCAACAGGAGTGCCAGTGCGCGCCACCGGCGATG
This sequence comes from Mycolicibacterium moriokaense, assembly GCF_003201655.1. GTDB lineage: Bacteria > Actinomycetota > Actinomycetes > Mycobacteriales > Mycobacteriaceae > Mycobacterium > Mycobacterium moriokaense_A. The sequence continues at coordinate 36,953 of NZ_QJJU01000024.1, read as the reverse complement.
GCGGCGACGAAACATCAGCCTGATGAACAGACGGGTCGGGGCGCCGCGAAGGCCGTCGTCGGTTTCTATCTCGTCGGTGTATCGGCAGTGCTGCTCATCGATTGGCTCGAAGGTGAGGCGGTGGTTCCACCTCTTGACAGGTCCGCCGCGCTCGTTGGTGTAGATCTCGGTGGGGTCGAGTTTCTTGACGGTGAGGTGGTGAGTCCACGCGGGAACGATGCCGAACCACCACAATCGGGCCGAACCCTCGGTGCCGACGTCAATCCGCTCGGGGACGTCGATGCGGTATGCCCGCAGAACCGGACGCAGCAGGTACTTCATCACTTCCGGCTTGCGGGCCAGCGCACCCGCCATTTCAGCCGGAATCGGCAGCTCGGTAGTTAGGGTTACCTTACTCATGATTGCTATGGTGAGACCTCCGGGGCCGCGACGCAATACCTACGTCGGGGGAAACGGGGCGCGCTCGTCGCCGTGCTCGAAGGAGCTTCGCGCTCGCTGGCGCTGTCGCCGCGTGACTACCGTTGTCATGCTTGATGGATACGGTCGATGAGCAGACCGGCGCCCGGCCCATACAGTTCGTCGAGGGCTGCCGACCGTCCCGACGCTGCGAGGAGCAGCGCGACTGCCGGACCCTTGACCGACGGTCCGTCGCCGAAGGAGAAGCCGACGTCAGTCGCAGTCAGCGTGAGGCCCTTCACGCGTTTTTTGGCACCTGACGATCGGTCGCCGTAGAGGTACGCGACGGCGTCTGCCATGCACGTCGTCGAATAGGGGTGGTTCATACCCAATGGGCGCCGGATGTCCTCGCTGTGAACCACGATCTCGATGACGCGGGTGATCAACGGAAGCGGCGGTGAGGCAACGGAATCCGCGGTTGAGCGGAGTGCTGCCAACGATGCTGAAGCACCCTGTTCGCGTCCCAAGGCCACCTGTCTTTCGACGATTCGCTCGACGCTGAACCGTGCCCGGACGAATTCCCGGGCGAAGCCGATACGAGACAGCGCCGCAGTGGCCGCCAGGTGTGCGACAACGTCACGGATAGCCCAGCCGGCACACAGTGACGGGGTCTTCCACTGCGCTGTCTCCAAACCGACCAGATCCTCAACGAGCGCCCGACGCTCGGCGTGCACTAGAGGCCAGATCGAAGAACTCGTGCCACCCACACTGGCGAGCCAATCACATCAGCCGCCTCGCGCCAGGCGGACAACTCGACATTTCACGCGCCGTGTCCGCGCGTCATGCCGAACGGCTCAAGCGACGGGGATGGGCTGGTCGTCGTCGCGTGGGCCGAAGAACCCGAAACGCTCGATCATCTGCTCGGCCGGTGCAGGCGTCCAGTTCCACGCCGCGATCTGGCCTTGGGAACGGCGGCTGAATGACGCGCGCAGCAATTCGTATCCGTCGGCGCGCAGCAGGGTCGTTGGCTCCCCTGAACCGCAGCTCCAGTGCTGTCCGTGCTCATCGCGGATCAGCAGAGTCGTGGTGTGCCGGAGCTGTTTACGGAGGTAGAACATCATCACCTCCAGGAAGGGTTGCCAGTGCTCGCGGTCAACACGAGGAAGCCCCAGCGCTTCGCGCAGGTCTCCTTCGTGACAGATCGCATCGGCGGCCAGGTTGGGTCCGAAGACCTGGTTGTCCGCCAAGCGGGACTCCGCCGCCGGGCCGACGCGGTCCCACTCGGCGAGGAGGTCACTAACCGAGTCGCACCGGCGTTCCTCGACGTGGCGTGCGGTCCATTGTTCACTCGTCACTCCGTCCAGCCGGCCGCTGGCCGCGTCGGCGGCACCGCCGACCAGATGCGCCAATAGCTCGCGCACCGTCCAGTCCGGCGTGGCAGGTACCGGTGTCTGCAACTGCTCATCGCTCAGCGTGGCCGCCAGGTCGCAGACCCGGGTGCGGGCCTTGTGGTAAATCACGTCAAGCATTGCGATCGTCCTGTCTTATGCGTGGGATTGCCGGGAAACCAGCACGCCCATCAGCTTTTCGGCGAACCTGCGGTGTGTGGTGTTTTGCGAGACGGCGAGCAGCCATCCGTCGCCGCCGCGTACTGCGATGCTGGTGTTGACCCGGTCGGCGCGACGATGCCACCGACGCGCTTGCGTGGTTACCGCGGCGCGAGCTTGGATCAGCGCCACGTCAGGCGTCAGATACCGCAGTTGGGTGATCTGTGTTCGCAGACGGGATCCGTGCAGGAGTTTCTTGAATAGCGGCGCGTACGACTTGGCGATGGCGTCGCGGCCCTTGTGGCGGCCGCCGAGGAACGTGGCGTAGTCCGCATCGGGAGCGAACACGCTGGCGTAGGCCGCGGGATCCCCTGCGTCCCAGCCATTCACCTGGCGATCGACCAGCGCGCGGATGGCCACTTCGTCGGCACGATTCACCGACGATGACTGCGGTGGGTCGTCGGCGATGACGTACGGCCTCGTGCGTGGGTGTCTGAGGTTGGCCAGCAGGATGCGCAAGAACAGGGCCGGGTCCTGTAGCCGTGTGGGCGGGTCGATGAGACTGCGGACGCGAAGGATTCGCTCGGTGACGGTGATGTCGTTGGCGGCGGCCTTCAACGCGGCCTTTTCGGTCCAGCTGCGGAACCGGCGCGGCAAGGGGCTTGCAGCGCTGGTCGAGGAGGCTCGATCGTTGGCCGCGTTCATCGCCCACACCGGCCCGATATCTCTGGCGGTAACCGCGTAGAAACGACCCGCAAGGTCTGTGTCGCCGGTCTGCAGGCAGTCGCGCAGTGCGAGCGCCTGCACGGCGGCCATTGTCATGCCTTGGCCGTAAATCGGATTGAGGCTGCACAGCGCATCGCCGAGCACCAGCAGGCCTGACGGGTGGCGTGGCACCCGGTCGTAGCGTCTCCACGACGCCCCGGTGCTGCGCGAGATCGCGATGTCACCCATGGGTGTGGCGTCGCCCAGGCCGGCCATAATCGTCGCGGGAAGAATCTTCTCAGCAACCGCCAACGACTCGGTGAAATTCGTTGGGGGACTGCCACAGTCAACCGGGCGGGTGACGGCCAGCATCCAGGTGTTGTCTTCATACGCCACCATCAGGGCTCCTGGTGCCCTACTTCCCTGGTTGACGAACACCATCCGCTCGGCGATGCGTCCCGCCGGGGTACGCATCAGCTGGCTCGAGTAGCCCCACGCTGTGGGTTGCCGGTTCTCCGGTGGGCCACTGAAGCCGTGCCTTTCCAGAAAGGCCGGTATGCGCGCCGCACGTCCCGTCGCGTCCACGACGAGATCGCTGTCAAGAACAGTCGTGTTGCCGGTGTCGCGGTTGATGATTCGCGCACCCGTGACGGCATCGCCTGCAATCACCGGTTCGACCGCGTCGTGGTTGTCCAGAATGGTGACGTTAACCCGTGCGACAACGTGTCGGCGAAGGTGAAACTCCACGAACGGGCGACTGGCCTGGTACGCCGCGAGCGGTCCGGGATCGGCGAGCTTGCCGGCGGGGTTCAGCTCATAGCCGGCTACCCGAACGTATATCCGTGACAAGTCATCGCCGTTGTCGACAACGGCTCCGGCGGCGACGATCTCGTCGAGAAGCCCGGGGAACAGCTCACCGATCACTTGCGTGCCGCGGCTGAGGAAGTTGTGCAGGTGACGGCCCTGCGGGACCCCCTTGCGCTGCGATGGGTGATCGGGCAGCGTGTCTCGCTCCACCACCGTGACCAACCCGTAGAACTCCGACAGCACCCGGGCCGTCATCAGCCCCGCGATACCGGCCCCCAAAACCACGGCGTGCGAACCTAACTCGGCCATCGCAGCCCCTTCCGTCCCGAACGCAGACGCGCGGTCGCGCCACACATGAGAACTGACCGTACACCAATGTTAAGAAAAATAAGAGAAACTTATGGTAACAATAAGACGCCGCAGCACGCGGTGAGAAGTGCCGGGCGGCGGCCGACTCCGACGTCAGACGATGAGATCCGCGCGACGACGGATGGAGATGACTGCTCGGGGCTGCGGCCTGTTGTGTGCCCGGTTATGGTTGCCACCGCCTTGGGGCCGTGGATCGGAGCCGCGCTCGCAAGCCTCCTACCTTGACAGTGCTCGGCGATGCTCACCGTCGAGATAGGTTCCGATTGGCAGTTCTTGGCAGTAGCAGGTGTCGGAATGGCAGTGCGCGGCGCGCATCGTTGCAGGAGTGAACACACCGTCTGACCCCGAAGCGTTCGTCAACAAATTCGTCGACTTCTGGAGCAGCCCATCACCACAACGATTGCCGGAACTCCTGCACCCTAACGTGGTTCTGATGCAGCCACTGGCAGCTCCCATGATCGGGATCCAAGCCGCACAGGCAGAATTCCGCCGGTTCTGCTACTGCCTGCCCGACCTACGCGCTCACGTCGACCACTGGTGTGCCGACGGGAACCTGGTGTACATCGAGTTCCGACTTCAGGCGCGTATCGGAGGCGACGTCATCGCTTGGCCCAACGTGAACCGTCTCATACTTCACGACGGCAAGGCGATCGAACGTGTCACCTACTTCGACCCTCTTGCGATCCTGCCCACACTCCTTCGACACCCATCACTATGGTGGCGATGGTGGCATTCGCGCGTCCCCCGTCCTGATGTGAGGGCAACTCCGGTTAGTTGAGTTTGAGCAGGTGGTCCGCGCTCGCCGGTTGATCCGAGGGTTGGGCAGCTGTATCCAGATGCTTATCGCGGGATCCCGGATGTTATCCACGAAACCTTGGGTATTCCAGACCAATACGAGATCTCTGTTGACTCGCGGATGGTTGTCCAGTCGCCGACTTCCCGGGAAGCAAATGTCAACATCGCGCGCAAGCCATTCGACGGGCGCGTGGTGTTCGTCGGCGAAAGGAGCAGACATTCCGGACGAGCGATACATCCCGGAGTGGACCGCGATGCTCGGAGCCCGCATCCAAGAACTGCGCTACACGGCTCCCGCGCGAGTTCGCGGCACCAGCGCCGGGCCTGGGTCGACCACGAATGCCAGACCACCGGCATGTTCCCGCCCTGCGGGAACCTCACTCGTGGCGCGACTCGACTGAAACTGCTGGTGCCGGTCGTCGGCGCCGCCTGGCCTACCGCCCCGTCGGTAGGGTTGATGTCCAGCTAGCAGTGACACGCGCCGGACAGGCCCGGCCGCCAGGAATGAGTGAGACGCCCGTGACCAAGCAGGATCAGCCCAGCGGCGGCGGCAATATGTCGCCGCGGCCCGTGTCGCATCCACCGGTCGATCCGTCAACGCAGCGCGCCTTCGGCCGGCCCGACGGTGTCAGCGGAGCGTTCCTGAGCCCCGACGATCACCGCGATCAAGGTGACTACACGCCGACCAACCAGGCGCCCACGCCAGTGCTGGCCGACGCGTTCGGGCCCGGGCTGGCACCCGATTCCGACGTCGAGACCATCGAGCAGCCTAGCTACCCGATGGCGGACCCGGCCCCCGTGCAGACCCCCGCTGCGCCCGCCGCACCGCCGACCGCTGTTACGAAGAGCAAGCTCGGTGTGCGCGACATCCTGTTCGGCGGCAAGCTGAGTCGGGTCGCGTTGGCCCTGCTCGCCGTCATCGCGATAGCCATCGGTCTCGTCGGCGGTTGGGTGGGCCGCAAGACCGCCGAGGTCATCGATGCGTTCACCACTCCCAAGATGACGCTGAACACCGCCGACGCCAGCCAGCTCCCGCAGGGATACATGGCCAAAGTCGCTGCGGCGGTCGCGGATTCGGTAGTGACGGTGCAAGCGATGAGCGATTCTGACGGCTCGCAGGGCTCAGGGGTGGTCGTTGATGGCCGCGGATACGTCGTCACGAACAACCACGTCATCTCCCAGGCTGCGCTCAGCCCCGACAAGTTCCAGATCAGCGTCATCTTCAACGACGGCAAGCAGGCGAAGGCCAACCTCGTCGGACGCGATCCCGAGACCGACGTCGCGGTGCTCAAGGTCGATAACGTCGACAAGTTGACAGTTGCGCGCCTCGGCGACTCCGACAAGCTGCACGTCGGCGACGAGGTGATGGCCGCGGGCGCGCCGCTGGGGTTGCGTAGCACGGACACCGCCGGCATCGTCAGCGCGCTGCACCGGGCGGTGCCGCTCTCGGGTGAGGACTCCGACACCAAGACCGTCATCGACGCCGTGCAGACCGACGCCGCGATCAACCACGGCAATTCCGGTGGGCCACTGGTCAACATGGCATCGGAGGTGATCGGCATCAACACCGCGGGCAAGTCGCTGTCGGACAGCGCCAGCGGCCTGGGCTTCGCGATCCCGGTGAACGAGGTGAGGAACGTCGCGCAGACGCTGATCCGCGACGGCAAGATCAGCCACGCGACGCTGGGCGTGACGGTGGAGGGGTTGAACGACAGCGGAAATGGCGGAGCGAAGGTGACCAAGGTGAACCCCGGCGGACCCGCAGATCGCGCTGGGATCAAGGAAAACGACGTCGTGGTCAAGGTGGGTAACCGCGCGGTCAACAGCATCGACGAGCTCACCGTCGCGGTACGTCAGCTCCAGATCGGCCAGGACGCGCCGATCGATGTGCTGCGTGACGGCAAACCCATCACACTGACCATCAAGCCCGACCCTCGCAAATCGTCGTAGTCGTACCGACGCGCGGCAGGCATAGGCGCTCAGACTGTCCGGCGGCTCGCTCGCTGGATGTCCTGACGCTAGGGCTGCGGTTGAGGTCGCCTTCGCGAGTCTGAGCGCGGAACCTGTGTCGATCTCAAGATTGTCTATCTCGCAGTCGACGGGGACTTCATGCTGATGGAGCGTGATGGTCACTGGATCGTGAACGGCAAAGAGATGCACTGGCCTGTGATGGGGGTTATGAAGTCAAGGATCAAAACATCACTGCTTGGCGCGAGTACTTCACCCCAGTCAGTGTGACCTAGCTCTGTGAGGTCGCTGTGTCTTCATCGTTTCTTGCTTCTCATCTGCAGGACGAGTGCTAGACGTGAGGGCGACGCGGCGAGAAAAGAGACGTGCAATGGGCCCAACAACATCACGAACAGTTCGACTTTCAGTGGCAGCGGGTGCATTGTCCGCGGCGTTGGCCGTGATCGGTGTACCGATCGCAGTCGCCCATGCCGACAACCTGACATGCTCGGACGGCGAAGTAGCGTTGGATGGCACCTGCGTTCCGCCCACGGACAACTCGTCCGCTGCGCTGGGGCTTCCGCAAGGCAACGTCAATGACGTGGTTTCGTCCCTCAACAACCCTAGCCTCTTTGACCCTCCCTTCCAGCTCACCGAAGCAGAGGTGGCTTCACCCGGGTTCAATGGCGGCGACCACGGGGGTGGCGGGCACGGGCGCTAAGCCACGCCAGGACCTGGACGTAGCCGGGACCCGAAAACAACAGCACCGCACAGCATTTGGCGCTGCATGACCCATCACGGGTCAACTCTTAGATCATGTCTTTGTGGGTGAGCCAGCGCATGATCGGCCAGCCGATGAACACCGGAAGCCAGCACGTGAGGATTCGGTAGAGCAGCACCGACGGCACGGCTATGGCGGTGGGCAGGCCGAATGCGGCGAGACCACCGATCAATGCCGCCTCGACTGCGCCGACCCCGCCGGGGGTCGGAGCCGCTGAGGCCAGGGTTCCGCCGACCATCGTCACGACGGTCACGGTGACGAACGACGTGTGGCCGCCGAATGCCGCGATGCTGGCCCATAGCGCCAGTGCAACGCCGAGAGTCGTTGCTGCACAACCGAGCACGATGATCCCGAGGCGCTTGGGTTCGCGGGCCAGCTCCGCGAGGTCACTCAGCACTTCCTTGAGCCGGGGCCGTACCGCAGTCCCGAGCCAACGCCGCAGTCTGGGCACGAACAGGAATGCCCCAAAGAGACCGAGCAGCAGCCCGCCGATCAGGTACAGCAGAGTAGGCGAGGGGACGAAGTGGGACAGGTCGGCCGAAGCTCCCGCGGCGAACGTGAAGAAGATCAGCAATGCCAGGTGCGTGATGACCTGGACTACCTGTTGCAACGCCACCGCGGCCGTTGCGCGCAGCGCGCCAAGCCCGCCCTTCTGCAGGAACCGAGTGGGCAGCGCAAGGCCGCCGACGCCGGCCGGAGTGGTTGTCGCAGCAAACGTGTTGGCCACCTGCATGATCACCAGATTCCTGAAGCTCACCATGCCGTCCGCGGAGGCCCACAATGCGGCGGCCGCACCGACGTAGGTCAACGCCGACACCGCGAGTCCGAGCAACGCCCACCAATAGTTCGCCGTTCTCAGTTCGGAGAAGAACGCGGGCACGGTGCTGATGAACGGGTAGGCGACGTAGACGAGCGCGACCAGCAGCACGAGTTGGATGACCTGGTAGCGAGTGAACCTGGTGATCGTTTCGGTCTTGATTTGATCGGCGCCGGTCTGCCGTTTGACTTCGTCGCGAGCGGCCGACAAGACAGCGCCGGCATCGGCCACCGACTTGCGGATTCGGGATGGCATGGCGGACTTGGTCAGTCGTCGCGAAGCCATCAGTATCGCGTCCTTGCCGAAGACATCCACCGCCGCGCCGACCGCTGCCGGTGCGCCGTACACGTCAGCCGTCGTCATTAGGAGCTGGGCGACGTCGGCCTGCAGCTGTTCATCGGTGGCGCCGTATTCGGCGTTGCCGAATCCGCCGAAGCGCGCCGTGCCGTCGTCGACGGTGATCTCCTTGCCGCGAAGATCGCCGTGGGAGATCTGGTGACTGTGCAACGTGCCGAGCGATTCCCACACCCGGGCGACGGCGCTTTCGTCGGTGCAGTCCTTGATTCCGGTGCCGGACGGGGGAGTGTGTGCGTACAACGTCCATCCCCGGTCGAGGGCCGCCATGGCCAGGGTCGAGGAATTCGCGACACCGACGTCGCCGATCGCGATGGCCATCAGCGCGCGATGCTCAACGGCCCGGCGCATGGAGGCCTGCAGCGGACCGGTTTCGCTGTTGCGCAGCCGTAGCCAACCCCAGAACTGGCGCAGGAATCCACCACTGCGTTGATTGGGGCCGTACATCTCGACGATGGCCGTCGAATCCGGCTCGTGTGAGCGCGCGGAGAGCTCCAGCGGCCCTGGCCCAGCCGGGCGCACCACGCTCAGGGACGCCACCGAGAATCCACGCCGGGCCAGGGCCCGAACGGCGCCGTCGAGTGGCACCTCGAGGGCGGGCGTCCCCACCACGAGAACAACCAGCGCGCCGACGAACCAACCGACCGCAAGACCCAGCAGCGTGCGGGCGGGTACCACCGAGCTGACGACGAGGTGGATCGGCACAAAGGCAAGCAGCAGCGCCCACCACCACCGCCGCCACCGCGAGGGCAGCCAGGGGCCGGAAACGGTGAGCACGGCGGCGAGCATCGCGATCCACCGCGGGTCGTCGAGGAACTGCGATAAGAGCGTGTCGAGCCGATCGGACAAGTCGAAATGCCATCTCGGCGCGGCTATGCCGTTGCCGGTGATCGAGAGCGAAATAAACGCGATGAACGCGGCGGCCGCGTACGCCCCGAGCAGCTTCCACTGCCGCGAGATGATCAAGCCGATCAGGATCGCGAACGGCAGCGCCAGAATCGCGACGCCGTACACCAGGTACACCAGGTTGGACTGGGTGGGCGTTAAGACTCCGACGATCTCGGAGATGGACTTTTCGAGTGCAACCCACTCGTTGCGGGTGATCAGCGAGCTCGTGATGACCGCGGCCAGGAAGATCGCGGCAAAGACCAGCCGCAGGATGTCGTTCGTGCGCCGGGTCAGTGGCTGAAGCAAGCTGCCCGACACCGTGATATCGCGCCCGTCGACCCGCATGTCTCGAGCATTTTGGCACGTCGGCGCCCGAAAACGCGTATTAGCCCTCGCGCGTGGGCGCCGAGATCTCGGTGAGTCGCGACCTGCCACGCAACATTTCCGAGCCCTGCACGGCCCAGCACCGTCGCTCTGCCTCGTCGGCGCGCTCGATCGCGGCGGAGGAACACAGCACCCGGCCGTCGAAGTCCTTGGCCCGGTCCGCCAGCCGTGCCGCCTCGTTGACGGCGTCGCCGACAACCGTGTACTCGTATCGATTCTCCGCACCGATGTTGCCTGCGAACACCGGGCCTGCCGACACCCCGATGCCGAAGTCGACGCCGAGTCGGTGCAATTCGGTGGCCAGCGCACGCGCGGTTGCCAGCGCCGCCGACGCCGGATCGTCAGTGCGCAGTGGTGCGCCGAACACCGCGAGCGCGGCGTCGCCTTGGAACTTGTTGATCAGACCATTTCTTTCGTCGACCGCTGCTACGACGATTTGGAAGAACTCGTTGAGCACCTCAGCGACCTCGTGGGGCTCACGGGTGTCCGCCAGCTGCGTCGAACCCACCAGATCGATGAATAAAACCGCGACATCCCGCTCGTCTCCCGACAGCGATTCGTTGTCCTCAACCGCACGGCGCACCACATCTTCGCCCACGTGGCGGCCGAACAGATCCCGCAGTTGGTCACGTTCCCGCAACCCGGCCACCATGCGATTGAATCCCACTTGAAGTTGCCCGATTTCAGATCGTTCGTAGACGTCGATCGCGTGGTCGATGCGCCCCCGTTCCACTTCCGCCATTGCGTCGACGACCTCATGCAGCGGATCTGAGATCGACGACGACACCAAGATCATCGCGCGGAATCCCAGGACGATTGCGACGAGCGCAAGGACCATCACAGGCACTTCGATTGGCGCATTCGTCGAGACGATCCAGCCTTTCGCTCGCAACATGACGAGCACCACGATGCCGGCGCCGGGGAGGGCGGAACACATCGCCCACATCAGGATCAACCGAGCACGCACTCCCGGCGACCTCTCGGCGTGCTCGAAATCCACTGTGGCGGAGACCATCAGGGAGCGCAAAGGACGTTGGGTGAACAGAAAGCCGGTACACACGGTCGCCGTCGCGCCGAACAAGATTGACGAAGTGATCAGCGTCGTGACTCGGGGATTTCCGCTGATGTTCAAGGGAATCATCACAATGGCCGCGACGGCCCACGGCGTCAGCAGGATCACGGATTGGCGCCGGGTGACATTCAGAGGCTTGCGCTGTTGCGCCGCGCCCGGTTCCGGATCCAGATCAGGTCGGCGCAGAGCAAGGGCGACCAACGCTATGCCGCCAACGGTGACGCTGACGGTTCCGACGACCACGATCGCCACCGCCGCGATCAGGTTTTTCACGGTCAGCACGGCTTGCGCGCCGATGACCGCCTCGTCGCTTACCGAGACGACGATCGCGATGACTTCCGCCGATGTCAGAAGGTAAGCGAACGCAAGGCCTGCGGCGTACCGAACGAGCAGGCTGCGTGGCCTCACATTTTGGAAGGTATCAGTCGCTGGCCGGTAGCGGCTTTGCTTCCTTCAAGGTCAGCGCGGTGGTTCCGATGCTGAGCGTCCCCGCTCCTGCCTTGGTGACGAGCACTTCTGCGCCGGTCTCGTCGACGTAGCGCTTGCCCATCGCGTTGCCTGCGGATAAGTCCGGATCCAGCGTTGCGTCGGCGGACTTATCGGCATCGATCGGCACCATCACGACTCCGCCTGCGCGGAGGTCGTCGAGGCTGTCGGCGCTGCGTACGACGATCACTTGCGTGTCGCAGACCTGGCTCTGCAGCCGTGTGCCGTTTTTGATCATGTTCGGCTCCTTGTTAATTCGTCGACCAGTTCGCGGCGAAGCACCTTGCCGGTCGCGTTGGTCGGCAGTTCATCACGGAAGACCACCCGGTCGGGCGTGCGTGATCCGCGCAGGTGCGCTCGCACGTGCTCGCGCAGTTCGTCAGGGTCTGGCGCAGCGTCGCCGGCGGGTACCACCACCGCGACGATGATCTGGCCCCATTGGGGATCCTCAGGGCCGACGACCACACAATCGCGCACCGAGGGGTGCTCGACGAGTACGTCCTCGATCTCTGCGGGGGCGATGTTCTCGCCGCCGCGGATGATCGTGTCATCGGAGCGGCCGCCGATGAACAGGTAGCCGCCCTCGTCAAGCATCGCAACGTCTTTGGTGGGGAACCATCCGTCGGCGTCAAGCACCGAGCCGATATCGGTATAGCGCCCCGACACCTGCTCGCCGCGCACGAACAGCTCACCGGTCTGGCCCGGGTCGAGGACGGTGCCGTCCTCGCTGCGGATCTGCACCTCGACGCTGGGTACCGGTTGTCCGACCGATCCAAGCCGCCGAGCGACCGCATCGTCGGAAGCGCCGAGCGCGGCCCTGTGGTCGTCGGGGGTGAGTACCGCGATCGTCGAGCTGGTCTCGGTGAGTCCGTAGGCGTTGACGAAGCCGACGTCGGGCAGCAGGCCAAGGGCCTTGCGTACCAAAGGAAGAGCGACCTTCGAGCCGCCGTAGGCAAGGTTGCGCAGGGTAGGTAGCTCGAGCGCGTCGGTCTCGAGCACGGACACGATGCGGTCCAGCATGGTCGGCACCACGGTCGCCGTCGTGACGCCCTCGTCGCGCACAAGGCGGATCCATTCGTTGGCCTCGAACTGCCTCAGATAGACGATCTTTCGGCCCGCGTACAGGTTCGACAACGCGGCCGAGACGCCCGCGATGTGATACGGCGGCACACAGATCAGCGCGGCGTCACTGGGGTCCGCGGCATCGAACTCGACCGTCCCGGTCACGTAGCTGGTCAGGTTGTTGTGCGTCAGCTCAACGGCTTTCGGCTGCGAGGTGGTACCCGAGGTGAAGAGCACCACCGCGACGTCGTCCGGGTCCGGGAACTCGGCCGCAGGCTCGGCGGTGCGCGCGGCCGCGACGAACTCGTCGGAGGTGATCAGCTGCTTGCCTGCACCGGCGACGACATCGCGGTACCCGGCGTCGGCGATCACCAGCGGAGTCGGCAATCGGTCGATCAACTGCCGCAGACCGTCCTCGCTGAGCCGGTAGTTCAGCGGGGTGAACGCCACCCCCGCCCGTGCCGCTGAAAACAGCAGCAGCGGCAACATCGCCCCGCCGGTGCCGACGTAGGCGGCGTGTTGTGCGCCCGATGCCGCGATGACCCCGGCACCGCCGTCGGCGAGTGCGCTCAGTTCATTTGTGGTCAGCCGCATCTCGCCGGACACGACCGCGGTCCGGTCCGGATTCGATGACGCCGCCATTTCCAGCAGCAACGAGATACTCATAGCTTGTCGACGAAGATATCAAGGATGGGATCGTTGCCGCCGCCGTAGCGGGACAGGTCAGTAACACCGGTTTCGCCCAGCACTGCTGAGTCGACGAAGCATTTGCCGTTCACATCCGCGGGGGGACGCGACAAAATCTCGACCGCCGCGTCGGCCATGATCTGGGGGCTGCGCGATCGAGCGGCCATCTTGTCTCCGTCGGCGAGATTGGTCACCGCGGCTGTGGCGATGTACGTCTCGGGCCACAGACAGGAGAAGCCGATACCTGCCCCACCCCGTTCCTGGCGGAACTCTTCGGCCCAACCCAGCGACAACAGCGTCATCCCATATTTGGACAGCGTGTACGACGGGTGGGCGCCCAGCCAGTGCGGATTCAAGTTCAGCGGCGGCGCCAGGGTCACCACGTGCGCGTTCGCCGACTTTCGCAGGTGCGGCAGGGCGGCCTTCGTCAGCAGGAACGTGCCGCGGACGTTGATGTCCATCATCAGATCGAACTTCTTGGCCGACAGGTCCTCGGTCGGTTCGGTCGCGATGGCGCTGGCGTTGTTGATCACGATGTCGATGCCGCCAAAGTGCTCGACCGCGGTGTCAACGGCGCGCTGGACGTCCTCTTCCTTGCGTACGTCACCGACCACCGCGACGCCCTTGCCTCCCGCGGCTTCGACGTCGGCGACGGCGGTGTGCACGGTGCCTGGCAGCTTGGGATGCGGCTCTGCGGTCTTGGCCAGTAGCACGACGTTCGCGCCGTGGCTGGCGGCGCCAAGCGCTATTGCCAGCCCGATGCCCCGGCTGCCGCCCGAGACGACGAGCGTGCGGTCAGTGAACGTGGACATGGGCCTCCTCGGGTGCGCTGCCCGTTGATGGTAGTGCCATTCTCATTTTACGCGAGTGCCATATTCGCTGTGTACCGGGCCTTCGGTCGCTGCAATGACGCACAGGCGCCCGTGTCCTGGTGCATGTTTCCGGTATGCGGTATTGGCATTCTCATTTTTTGCAAGTACGTTATCCAGTGATGACCGAGCCTGTACAGACCCCCTCCGGCATCCCGCTCGAGCCCGTCTACGGACCGGCCGATCGCGTCGGCGACCCTGCCGCGCCCGGCGAGTACCCGTTCACCCGAGGTAACTTCGCGAGCGGGTATCGCGGCAAAACCTGGACGTTTCGCCAGTACTCGGGTTTCGGCACGGCCGAGGAGTCAAACCGCCGTTACCGCTACCTGCTCGATCAGGGCGGGACCGGGTTGTCCGTGGCGCTGGATCTGCCCACCCAGTGCGGCTACGACTCCGACGATGCGGAGTACGGCGAGGAAGTCGGCCGGGTCGGGGTCGCGGTCGACACACTGGCCGACGCCGAGATTCTGTTCGACGGCATCCCCCTGGACAAGATCAGCACCAGCTTCACCATCAACGGCACGGCCGCGATACTGCTGGCGTTCTATGTGGCCGCGGCGGAGAAGAAGGGTGTGCCGCGGGCCAAGCTCACCGGGACCATTCAGAACGACATCCTCAAGGAGTATGCCTCGCGTGGCACTTGGATTTGGCCGCCGGAGCCGTCGCTGCGGTTGATCGCCGACACCATCGAGTTCTGCGCGGCCGAGGTGCCCAGGTTCAATGCGATCTCCGTCGCCGGTGCGCACTTCCGCGACGCAGGCGCGAACGCCGTTCAGGAGATGGCCTTCACGCTCGCCGACGGCGTCACGTACTGCGACACCGTTGTCGAGCGCGGCAGGATGACCATCGACCAGTTCGCGCCGCAGATCTCGTTCTTCTTCTACACCCACGGCGACTTCTTCGAGGAGATCGCCAAGTACCGGGCAGGCCGGCGGCGGTGGGCGACGATCGTTCGCGAACGCTACGGCGCCTCAACGGACAAGGCATCGATGTTCCGCTTCGGCTGTGTCGCAGGCGGCGCCTCGCTGTACGCGCCGCAGGCCCAGAACAACCTCGTCCGCGTGGCCTACGAGGCCATGGCCGCCGTTTTGGGCGGTGTGCAGTCGATGTTCACCGCCGCCTGGGACGAGCCGTTCGCGCTGCCCAGTGAGGAGTCCGCGACGCTGGCGTTGCGCACCCAGCAGATCCTCGCCTACGAGACCGGCGTTACGAAGGTCGCCGATCCGCTGGGTGGGTCCTATTTCGTCGAGGCGCTCACCGACGCCACCGAAGCCAAGATCATCGAGATCATGGACGACCTCGAAAAGCACGGCGGCATGGTGCGATCCATCGAAGACGGATACCTGCAGGGCCTGATCGCCGACGAAGCGTTCAAGATCCACCAAGAGATCGAATCGGGCGAACGTCCGGTGGTTGGCGTTAACAGGTTCGTCGCCGACGAGCCGCCACCCGATATCGACACGTATGAACTGGATGCCGAGGGCCGCGACCTCCAACTGAAGCGACTGTCCAAGGTCAAGGCGGAGCGGGATCCCGCAGCCGTTGCGGCCAGTCTCGCGGCGCTGGCGAGCGCGGCGGAGGGGACCGACAACCTGATGCACAAGTTGATCGACTGCGCCAACGCCTACTGCACTGTCGGCGAAATGGTTTCTGCGCTCAAAGCGGTGTGGGGCGAGTTCCAACAGCCGGTGGTGTTCTGATGGCCACCCGTGTTCTCGTCGCTAAGCCCGGTCTCGACGGCCACGACCGCGGCGCCAAGATCGTCGCCCGCACGCTGCGCGACGCGGGTTTCGAGGTGATCTACACCGGAATCCGGCAGCGCATCGAAGATATCGTGTCGATTGCGCTGCAGGAAGACGTTGCGCTGGTGGGGCTTTCAATCCTATCCGGCGCGCATGTGGCCCTGACGTCTCGCACCGTCGATGCGCTGCGGGCGGCCGACGCCGGCGATATTGCGGTTGTCGTCGGCGGTACCATCCCACAGGCCGACGTCCCCAAGCTGCTGGAGGCCGGTGCGGCAGCTGTCTTTCCCACGGGCACACCGTTGGACGTCCTTGTCCAAGAGGTGCGCAAGCTGACGTCCGAGAAGGTGGACTGAGATGCGCCTTGGCGTGATGATCGGGGCCGAGCGCGGTGACATGGCCCGCAAGGTCAAGAAGCTGCTCGAGGACATCGAGTGGGCGGAGGCCGCTGGATTCGACACCGCGTGGATGCCCCAGGTCCCCAACGACTTCGACTGCCTCACCATGGTGGCGCTGATGGGCGCACGCACGTCGCGCATCGAGCTCGGCACCGCCGTCGTGCCACTGCAGGCGCAGCATCCGATCGCGTTGGCGCGTCAGGCCCTGTCGGTCCAAGCGGGCGTCGGCGGACGGCTGGCGCTTGGCGTCGGGCCGTCGCATCACTGGATCGTGCGCGACATGCTGGGCATCCCGTACGAGAAGCCCGCCTCCTATACCCGCGACTACCTCGAGGTGCTCAACACCGCGCTGGCCGGGCCCGGCGAGGTAGATGTGGAGAACGAGTCGTTCACCGTGCACAACCCGACTGTCCTCGGTGCTGATCCGCCGATGCCGGTGCTGGTGGCCGCGCTCGGGCCGGTAATGCTGCAGATTGCAGGCGAACTCGCCGACGGGACGGTGCTGTGGATGGCCGACGAGCGCGCAATTGGAGACCACATCGCACCGCGGATCACCAAGGCCGCCGACAACGCGGGCCGCCTGGCACCGCGCATCGTCGCGGGCATTCCGGTATGTCTATGCGCCAACTCCGAGATCGACGCCGCGAAGGACCGCGCCAACCGCATCCTGGCCGAAGCCGAGACGTCGCCCAACTACCAGAAGCTGCTCGATCGCGGTGACGCGCGCGACGTCGGCGACTTGACGGCGGCCGGCGACGAGGAGGCGATACTGGCGCGGTTCAAGAAGTTCGCCGATGCCGGTGTCACGGATCTGTCGGTACGTCTGCTCCCCATCGGCGAGACGCGCGACGAGCTGATCGCATCCAAATACCGGACGCGCGACGTCGTTTCGCAGTTGGTGGCGGAGGTGCGATGAGCGGGCCCCTCGCGGGGATCCGCATTCTCGAAGTCGGCGTGATGCTGGCCGGTCCGTACGCCACGATGCTGCTGGCCGACCTCGGCGCAGAAGTCATCAAGATCGAGCCGCCGGGCGGGGAGATCTCGCGGCAGGTCGGCGACAGCTACTTCGCCAGCCTCAACCGCAACAAGCAGAGTGTGTGTCTGGATCTGCGCTCAGATGCCGGGCGCGAGCGATTGGGCGAACTCGTCGCGAATTCGCATGCGCTGCTGGTGAACATGAAGCCGTCGGCGATCAAGCGACTCGGACTCACCTACGAGGCATTGCGAAAGTTCAACGAACGCATCGTTTGTGTTGCGATGACGGGTTTCGGGTTGGACGGCGGCGACGATCCCGCTTTCGACTACGTCATCCAAGCGGCGACGGGTGTGGCTGCGATGACTGGCGATCCGTCCGGGCCTCCCACGCTGCCGGGGTACTCGTCCGCCGACAACTCGACAGGGCTTGCCGCGGCTCTCGGCCTGCTCGCGCAGATCGTCTCGGGTCGGGGCGGCCAGGTGGATGTGTCGCTGCGGGACGTCATGCTGTCCCAGCTGAACTACCGGGCGTCGGCGTACCTCAACGACGGCGCGGCACCGCAACGGTACCCGTTCGGCGCGCATTCGTATTACGTTCCTGCGCAGCTCTTCTCGACGGCCGACGGCGTCTTGGCGTTGTTCATCACCCACGACGCCTTCTGGAAATCCTTCGCCGCCGAGGCAGGGATCGAAGGCTTTCCGACGATGGCAGAGCGCTCGGCGAACCGCGAGGAAGTGCTCGCGGTCGTTACCGCTGCCCTCGCTGCCGACACCGCCGCGAGTTGGGAGACACGACTGCGGCCTCTCGGCATACCGGTGGCGGCTGTCCGAACGCTGCCGGAAGCGCTGGAGGCCACGCCGGAAATGGTCGTCACCGCAGGCGATTTCCGCCTCGTTGGCAGCCCCATCCGCATCGCCGGGTATGAACCGGACTACCGACCGGCGCCGGCGCTAGACGAGCACGGGCTCACTCGTATTCGACCGTTACCGACGTCTCCGGAACGCCCTGACAGGTGAGGATGTATCCCTCGGCCACTTCATCGTCGTCAAGTGCGTCGTTGACACGCATGGTTGCGCGGCCTTCCGTCAGTCGGGCAATGCAGGTGCCGCAGTTGCCCGCCTCGCAACTGAACGGCGGGGACAGGCCCGCTCGCCTGGCGCTCTCCAGCAGTGTCTCGTTCTGGACGCGAGGGACCGAAGCCTTTTTTCGGTCGAGGAGAATCGTCACGGTCCCCTCGATGCCGTCGCGGCCGTCCGCAACGGTCGACTGGGCCTCGTGGCTCGTCACCCGGCGTCTCCTCGTGCTTTGAGATTCTGCATTTATGAGAATACAATTCTCGTTATAGGATAGGGTGTTCTCCGAAGGTTCCGCAACCGAGGGTTTAGGGGGCAGGTGATCTGGCATGACTGAGCAGGTCGCGCTCGCTTTCGAGGAGCGGGAGTACACACTCCCGGCTCTCGACGCCCTCGCCAGTGGCATGGCGACCGTGCTCGAACACCGAGGCGTGCGGCCAGGAGAACGCGTCGCGCTGATGTCGTCCAATCGGCCGGAGTTCGTGATCGCGTTGTTGGCGATCTGGCGGCTTGGTGCGTCGGCAGTCTTGCTGAGCCCGGCGTGGAAGCGGGCCGAGGTCGAGAACGCGCTCGTGCTGACCTCGCCGTCGCACGCGGTTGGCGACCATTCGGTGCTCGCCGAGTCGATGCCGATGCTATCGCTCGACGAGGCAATCACCCCTGGGCAGCGGACGTTCGAATCCCCTTCACCCGAGTCCGATGCGCTGTTCGTGTTCAGCTCGGGGACGACGGGCATGCCCAAAGCAGTGCGTCACACCCACGGGTCGTTCGCCGCCGCCGTGCGCCACTGGCGTGACGCGCTACACCTGTCGTCGGCTGACCGGATGCAGATCATGACCCCGCCGTCGCACATCCTCGGGTTGCTCAATATCGTGATGGCGCTGGAAACTGGCGCATGGATTCGGCTGCACCGCCGCTTTGACATCGACCTTATGCTGCACCACATTGAGACGGACCGGATAACGATCGAGATGGCCGTCGCACCAATCGCTTTGGCGCTGGCCGCCCACCCGAAACTGGAAAGCTACGATCTGTCGTCGCTGCGTTACATCATGTGGTGCGCGACGCCCGTCACGCCCAGTGTCGCCGAGGCCGTCACCCGGCGAACGGGCGTGAAATGGGTGACCGCGTATGGGACCAGCGAGTTGGTGGTCATCGCCTGCAATGAGATCGAGGGCGCGCAGCTCGACACCGTCGGACGGCCGGTGCCAGAGGTTCGGCTGCGGATTGTGTCGCTGGAGGACGGTGAGCCGCTGTCGCCAGGTGCGGTTGGCGAGATCCAGGTGCGCTCGGATTCGGTGATGGCGGGTTACCTGCCGGGTTCGGCTACGGCCGAGGCATTTTCAGAAGGCTGGTACCGGACGGGAGACGTGGGCTACCTCGACGTCGACGGCTGGCTACGGATCACGGACCGCGCCAAGGAAATGATCAAGGTGAGGGGCTTTCAGGTCGCGCCCGCCGAAATCGAGGCCGTTCTGCACGGCCATGCCGCCGTCGAAGACTGCGCGGTGTTCGGGGTACCCGACGCGGCGAGCGGAGAGGCCGTCGTCGCCGCAGTCAAGACGTGCGGGCCGGTTGAGGGCGACGAGCTCGTCGCACTTGTCGGGGAGCAGTTGGCGTCGTACAAGCGACCCAACCGGGTGGTGTTCGTCGACGAAATACCCCGGCTGCCATCGGGAAAGGTGTTGCGGAGAGTGTTGAAGGAGCGTCTGTGGACGTCCGTCTGACCAGTGAACAGCGGCAGCTGCGAGAGGCCGCGGCCAAGCTGGCCGACGATCTCGGGCCCTGTTCGGTCGCAGATCTCGAGGACGCGAATCGGATCGCAAGGCTGGAGAAGGCCGTCGACGCCACGGGGTTTCGCACGCTGCGCTCCGACGGCGCGTCCGGGGTCGAGGTGGCCATCGTCGTGGAGGAGTTCGCGCGGGGCCTTGTCGACGTGCCATTCCTCGGACCGGTACTCGCCGACGACCTGAGGCGGGGGCTCGGTCGCGAGCCATCCGTGCCGACCGAGGAGCGGGAGTCCGTCGACCTGACGAGAAGCGTTGTCGGAGTGGTTGAGTCGCCAGCCGAGCTGGGTGAGCTCTCCGAGGACGAGGTCGGACGCTGGCGTGCTCTGGCGTTGACCGTAACTTGCGCCGACTTGGTCGGTGCCGCCCGCGGCACGCATGCGCTGGCCTGTGAGTACGCCAAGGTTCGCGAACAGTACGGTGCGACCATCGGTTCTTATCAGGCCGTCGGGCATCTGCTCGCAGAAGGCCTTGCCCTGATCGAGGGGTCGATCAGCGTGCTGCGCCACGCCGCATGGGCGGTCGACGAACTTCCTTTCGCTGAGGCGATCGAGGCGGGGAAGGTGGCCAAGATCTACTGTGCGCGTGCGGCACTGACTGTCTGCGAAACCTCGATCCAGGTCCATGGCGGCATCGGCAACACGTGGGAATGCCTCGCGCACGTCTACCTGCGTCGAGTGCTGACGGCCACCGAACTGTGGCCGGTGAAGCTAGAGGAGCTGACCATTGGACTTTCGTGATTCGCCGGACGAGGCCGCGTTCCGGGAGCGGTTGCGCGGCTGGTTGACCGAACAGAAGGGCAAGTTCCCGACGTCGGGCGACGAGTATTGGGCCGCGCAAGGCGACTGGCACCAAGCGCTATACGGGGCCGGCTTCTTCGGCACGTCGTGGCCGAAGGAGTATGGCGGCCAAGACCTACCGCCGGTGTATGACGTCATTGTCGACGAGGAGATCGCCAAGGCTGGGGCTCCAGCGCGGCCCAGCCTCGGTTACCTGGTCGTCGCGTTTGGGCATCACGGCAGCAAGGAAATGCAGCAGCGATTCCTGCCAGGCATGATCAACGGCACCGAGCGGTGGTGCCAAGGCTTTTCCGAGCCTGGCGCCGGGTCCGACCTGGCGTCGCTGACGACTACGGCCACCCGCGAGGGTGACGAGTACGTCATCCACGGGCACAAGATCTGGACCAGCTACTCCGACGTCGCCGACTGGTGTCTGCTGTTGGCGCGCACCGATAAGGATGTGCCCAAGCATCGCGGCATCTCGGCGTTCATCGTCTCGATGCACCAGCCCGGTATAGAGCAGCGGCCGCTGAAAATGATCAGCGGAGTCACCAAGGAATTCGGTCAGGTGGCCTTCGACGGCGCTCGAGTTCCCGCCGATCAGATGGTGGGCGCGCCGGGGGATGGCTGGAAGATCGCGATGACCGTCGTCAGCCATGAGCGCGAACCGTCTACGCTGGGATTCTCGGCGCGATACGGGAAGCTGGTGCGCCAGTTGGCATCCCGTGCGGACGGCGCGACGCCCGAGGAACTGTCCTGGGCATGGGTGCAGACTGAAATGCTGAGGCTGCACGTCCGGCGTCGGTTGTCCGAACAGCTCGACGGCATCACCCACGGCCCGCAGGGATCGCTCGACAAGCTGTTGATGACGTGGGTCGAGCAGTCCGTCGGCCACGCCGCATTGGCAACCGTCGGCACTACCGATCCCGAGTTGTTCGGCGCCTACATGTACAGCCGCGCGCAGAGCGTGATGGGCGGCACGTCACAGATTCAGAAGAACATCATCGCTTCGCGCATTCTCGGTTTAGGAGTCTAAATGTACGACATGCCAACCGAAATCGACGTCAAGGCCGACGGCGCCCTGCGCATCATCACGCTCAACCGGCCCGACGACCTCAATGCCGTCAACGACAACCTGCACGTCGGACTGGCCAAGATCTGGGAGGCGCTCAACGAGGATCCCAGCGCGCGCGCCGCGGTGATCACGGGCGCGGGTCGGTCCTTCTCGGCGGGCGGCGACTTCAACTACCTCGACGAGCTTCGCAACGACGAGGCACTGCGCCAGAAGACGATCAAACATGGCCGCGACCTCGTCATCGGCATGGTGCGTTGCCGCATCCCCGTGATCGCCGCGGTAAACGGTCCGGCCGTCGGGCTGGGCTGCAGCCTGGCCGCGCTGTCGGACATCGTCTACATGGCCGAGACGGCATTCTTCGCCGACCCTCACGTACAGATCGGTTTGGTGGCCGCTGACGGCGGTCCGCTGGTCTGGGGTTCGCAGATCAGCCTGCTGCAGGCCAAGGAGTTTGCGTTGACGGGTGTCCGAATCAAGGCGCAACGAGCGGTGGAACTCGGTTTGGCCAACCACGTCGTAGCCGACCCACTAGCCGAGGCGATCGCTTGTGCGAAGAAGATCCTGGAGCTGCCGCAGCAGGCCGTCGAGGCGACGAAGCGGCTGATGAACCTTCAGCTGGAGAAGGCCGTGATGGCCTCGCTGGACTACGCGAACCTCGCCGAGTACGTGTCCTTCGGGACCGCTGACTTCAACAAGATCGTCGACGGCCTGATCGCCAAGAATAAGTAACGACCACCGCGAGCGTGCGTGTCTGTACGCCGACACGCCGTACTTTCCGGGCACTTTGCGCACGCTCGCGGGCTGCGACAGTGTGCAAACTGTGCGCTCCCGAGAGCGTGTTGCTGTACAGACACGCACGGTCGCGGTATTAGGCGGTGAGTTCTTCGGAGCGCTGGATCGTGCCGGTGATACCGCTCGCATCCTGCTGCGCCAAGAGCACTGCGGCGTTGGCCATCGCTTCCGGTGGTTCGACCATTTCGGGCGGGATCTCCATGCCGCCGCCACCGGCGTGCCAGCCCTCTGTGAGCACGACCCGCGACGGGCTGAGGCAATTGACCGCGATGTTGTCCGGCTTCAAATCCGCTGCCAGACCGAGATATAAGCGCTCGGCACCGGCCTTGGAGACCCAGTAGGCGTTGGCCCCGTGCTCGATCATGCCGACGCCGGTGGTGGTGATCGCGATCAATGACCCACCGCCGCGCGCCTTCACGTGTGGGATGACGGCCTTGGTCACCAGAAAGACACCCGTCAGGTTGACGTTCATACACAGCTGCCACCGCTTCAGCGGCGTGGACTCGATCGGCCCGAGCCACAGCACACCCGCATTGGCGACGAGGATGTCGATGCCGCCGAACTCCGAAACTGTCTGAGCTACAGCGGCTTCCACGGACTCCTCGCTGGTGACGTCGCACGACACTGCCAGTGCCCGCTCGCCCGCTGACGTTATCCGTTCGGCGACGGCATGGATCGTGCCTGGCACCTTGCCCTCTTGCTCGGAGCGCGCTGCGACTGCAACCGCCGCTCCCTCGCGGGCCAGTGCCTCGGCGACCGTCGCTCCGATGCCGCGGCTGGCACCCGCGACGAAGGCGACCTTGCCTTCCAGCGTCATTTCGGCGGGAACCGCAGCGCGCCGTCGAGGCGGATGATCTCTCCATTCAGATAGTCGTTTTCGATGATGCTTTGCGCCAGTTGTGCGTACTCGGTCGAACGGCCCATGCGCTTCGGGAATGGGATCTGCGGTGCCCAATACTGCTCGAGCTGGTCGGCCGCCTTGCCGTATGCCGGGGTGTTGATGGTGCCGGGCGCGATCGTCACGACGCGGATACCCAACGGTGAGAGGTCACGGGCGGCGACGAGTGTCATGCCCAGCACTCCTCCCTTGGCGGCGGAGTAGGGAAGCTGTCCGATCTGGCCCTCATAGCCGGCGATCGACGCGGTGTTGACGATCACGCCGCGAGCGCCCTCTTCCAGCGGCTCCGACTTGGCGATCTCGGCGGCAGAAAGGCGCATCACGTTGAAGACCGCGGTCAGGTAGAACTCAATCGTCTTCTTGAAGCCGTCGAGATCCAGCGGCGAGCCGTCCTTACCGATCAGGCGCCCGCCGCTGGCGGGACCGCCGTGGGTGTCGACGGAGATCCGCAGTGGAGCCAGCGACGCTGCCTCGGCGATCGCCGCGTTGACCGACTCCTCGGACGTTGCGTCCGTGGGCACGTAGCGCACACCAAGTTCCTGCTCCAGCGCTTTGCCCTTGTCGTCGGCGAGATCAGCGACGACTACCTTCGCTCCCGCGGCGTGCAGGCGCCGGACGGTCGCCTCGCCCAGGCCGCCCGCTCCACCAACCACGATCGCCGAGCTACCTGCGATTTGCATATGATTCCCCTTCTTGCAACTAGCACTCTCCGTCTGCGAGAATAGCATTCTCATCCGAAACGGAGAATCCCATGCCTGACGCCGTCATCGCGTCTGCACTGCTGGCTCAATAGGCTTCCAGCGATGACCATCGACGAGCTCATCTCGGCCGCGCAGGAGGGATCCACGCGTGCGGCCGGAAAGTTGTTGAGCCTGGTCGAAAGTCCACGCCGCAATGAGGTTCTCGACGCACTCGGGGCGCCGCCGCCGCCCCGCATCGTCGGCGTTACAGGCCCGCCCGGTGCGGGAAAATCCACCACGGTGGGTGCGCTTGTGAGTGCATATCGCGAACGTGGCATGCGAGTCGCCGTGCTCGCTGTCGACCCGTCATCGCCCTACAGTGGGGGAGCGCTGCTCGGCGACCGGATCCGAATGGCCGCACACATCAATGATCCCGATGTGCTCATCCGCTCGGTTGCGACGCGTGGGCACCTGGGCGGGCTGGCGGCGGCGGTGCCTGCCGCGATCCGGCTGCTTGCTGCGTTGTCGTACGACCTGATCGTGTTGGAGACAGTGGGCGTCGGACAGTCGGAGATCGAGATCGCCGCGATCGCCGACCCGACGGTCCTAATTCTCAATCCCGGGGCCGGTGACGCGGTACAGGCGGCCAAGGCGGGACTGCTCGAAGTCGCGGACATCGTCACCGTCAACAAGGCCGATCGCGACGGCGCCGACCAAACCGTTCGTGACCTGCGAGCCGAGACCGCGGCGCCGATTCTGAAACTCGTTGCCGCACAAGGCGAGGGAATTACGGAACTGGTCGAAGCGATCGACGAATTCCACCGCTCCGACACAGCCGAGCGACGGGCCGCGCGCGCCCGTGCCCAGATCCTTACCTTGGCTCAGACGCAACTGCGCAGCCATCCCGAACTAGATCGGCTAGCCGAGTCGGTCGCGGAGGGCCGATGCGATCCATACACCGCCGCCGAACAGCTCTTCGCGGTGCCCGCAGAAGAATGAAGCCCGCCACCACCTCGAGAAGAAAGCAGGGCAGCTTGTCCAGTCAACGGGAAGTATTGGTAATTGTTGGCGCCGGCGGTATGGGCGTCTCGGTGGCGCGACGCAGCGGCGGAGGGCGTGTCATCGTGCTGGCCGATGTCAGTGAGGCTCAATTGGAAAGGGCGGCTGAACAATTAGTGGTTGACGGTCACCACATCGTCACCAGGCGGGTGGACGTCACGTCACAGAGTTCAGTTGCCGAGCTCGCGGATTTCGCAGGCTCGTGCGGCCGGCTTACCCATGTCGTCCACACGGCTGGACTGTCGCCACTGCAGGGTTCGGTGGAAGCCGTCCTAGCTGTCGACCTGCTCGGTGTTGCATTGACTCTGGACGAGTTCGGCAAGGTCATCGAGCCCGGCGGAGCGGGCGTCGTCATCTCGAGCATGGCGGCGCACTTCTACCCACCGATGGATCCGGACCTCGAGCGTCAGCTGGCGACCGCTCCGACCAATGAGCTGCTGAAGCTGCAAGCTTGTGCGCCGTCTGTCATCACCAGCAGTCAGCAGGCGTACCCATTCGCTAAGCGTGCCAATCAACTTCGCGTGGCTGCCGCCGCAGGGATATGGGGGCAACGCGGCGCCCGGATCAACGCCATCAGCCCTGGCATCATCTCCACCGCAATGGGTCGGCAGGAACTGGACGGGGATTCGGGTCAGATGATGCGGGCCATGGTCGACAGTTCCGGGACGGGTCGCATCGGCACGCCCGACGACATCGCGGCCGCTACCGACTTCTTGCTGAGCCCCGCAGCGTCGTTCATCACCGGGATCGACCTACTTGTCGACGGCGGCGTGGTCGCGGCGGTTCGAACTGGCGGCCTCGCGCTGACCGGCGCGGACAGCTCGCCGTGACCAAGCTCGTGATCGGGGCCAGCGGGTTCCTCGGTTCCCATGTCGTCCGTGAACTCGTAAATCGTGGTAGCCGAGTCCGCGTGATGCTGCGTCGAACAAGCTCGACGAAGGGCATCGACGACCTTGATGTCGAGCGCTGCTATGGCGATATCTACGACGATGCGGCACTTCGCGCTGCCATGGTGGGCTGCGATGTCGTGTTCTACTGCGTCGTGGACGCGCGCATGTGGCTGCGCGACCCGGCTCCGTTGTTCCGCACCAATGTTGATGGGTTGCGGCATGTGCTGGACGCCGCTGTGGAAGCTGGACTTTCGAAGTTCGTTTTCACCAGTACGACTGGCACGCTTGCCGTCAGTGATACCCATCCGGTGACCGAGGACGACGACCGCAATTGGGATGGAGGCGGCGCATACATCGAATCGCGGGTGGCTGCCGAGAATCTCGTCTTGGAGTATGCCCGCGACAAGAACCTACCCGCTGTCGCACTGTGCATCTCGACGACCTACGGTCCCGGTGATTGGCAGCCAACACCGCACGGATCGGTTATCGCGCGGGTCGCCAAAGGCGCTTTCCCGTTCAATTTCGACTTTTCCGCCGAAGTGGTCGGGATTGAAGACGCCGCACGCGCAATGGTTCTCGCTGCAAAACGAGGCAGAAGCGGAGAACGCTACATCATCTCCGACAAGTACATGAGCACCCGCGATGTTCACGCCGTCGCAGCCCGCGCTGTAGGAATCGCGCCACCCCGCATCAAACTGCCCCTGAAACTGCTCTACGTTGCCGCACATATCAACGACCTGGCCGCGCGTCTCTTGCGCCGCGACTTACCCTTTGCCGTCGTTGGCCTACGCATGGCCGAGTTGATGTCACCCTTGGACCACGGCAAGGCCGAGAGTGAACTCGGGTGGAAACCGGAGCCGGTTGAGAAGTCAATCGCCGAGGCAGCGAAGTTCTTTACCAACGCATCGCACTAACCGCTGCCGAGGCGGCGGGCTTAGTTGCATCTCAGCGGCGATTCTCCGTGCCACGATGGGGTGGACGATGTAGAGGACTGGAGTCAGAGGGTGAAACGGGTGAGCGGCGGAGGGTCGGCTCGGCCGACCAAAGCCGATGTCGCGCGTCTGGCGAACGTGTCCACGGCGACGGTCAGCTATGTGCTCAACAATGCCGAGGGCCGCACCATCTCACCGGCGACCCGGGAGGCCGTTCGCCGCGCCGCTAAGGAGCTTGGATACCGCCCCAACCTGGCGGCACGCAATTTGGCACGGGGTGGCAGCGGTGTGGTGCTCTACGTTATGCCCCGGATTGCGTTGGGAGAGTTGCCCATCGAGGTCGGCAGCCGACTCACGACGGCGTTAGCCCGCCGCGGCATCATGCACGTACTCCAGTTCCCGACCGATGACGACCAGAACGTGGTCGAAGCCATCGCCGACCTTGACCCCATTGCAGTGACCAGCCTGTTTCCGCTCACCGGTACTGCCGCAGCGGCCGTCGCTGCTGCCGGGATCCCACAGATCCACCTCGGAAGCAGCCAGTTGCATGCGATCGGGACACTCCATCTGTCCGTAGGCGAGATGCGGGTAGGGCACCTTGTGTCGCGGGGCCATCACAGGCTGGCCTTCGCGTACTCCGGTCTCACCGAGTGGCGGCCCTTGGGCGATTACTGGCTGCGCGGGGTGCATGCTGCGGCTCGCCACCGAGAGTTGCGTGAGGTGGCGGTCGCAGAGATCACGGCCCGCGGCGCCGCCGAAGTGGTGAACGGCTGGGTGGATAGCGGTGTCACGGCCGTCTGCGCGCAGAGCGACGACACGGCGTTGGTCGTCCTGCACGGCGTTCGAGAAGCCGGTTTGCGGTGCCCGAAAGACCTGGCGGTCATGGGAGTTGACGCAATCCCGGCTGGCGAGGTCAGTGCGCCACCGCTGACGACGATCGCGTTCGACGCGAAGGCGATCGTCGATGTTTCAGTCGAGGCCATGATGTCCGAGCTTGGTTATCCAGAGTCGGGGGAAGAACCGACAACCGCCGATGTCGCGACCCTGATCCACCGCGCGTCAACCTGACCAACAACCCATTTGCTTCTTAGGACCGCTAGACATCATTTGGTTACGCGCGTAACGTACGCGCGTAACCTGCAGTGACCTGGCCGTGGACGCCGTACCGCTAAAAGAGGAGTAGAGAAGATATGCCTGTAGAAAATGATCGTCGGTTCCCGGCCAGACCAGGCGAGCGACGCATCCTGCGCGGTGCTGTGGCGTTTGGCGCGGCGGCAATTCTGCTGGGTGGCGTCGGTGTCCCGACCGCCAATGCTGACCCGTTGTTGCCGCTCCCGGCTCTCTGTGGCTTCTCGTCGCCCGGGGACGACACGGGCACCGAGGTCGATGCGATCAAGTCGCTCAAGGCAAGTTACTTCTCCAACATCGATGCGAAAAACTGGGACGGCCTGCGCGACCTACTCGCTCCCGACGTCGTCGAGGACACCACGTGCAGCGCCGGGCCCATCTTTTACGGCAGGGACCCGTTCATCGCCTTCCTGAAGCTCACGCTCGGTGCCGCCACGACGCACCATCAGGGCTACGACCCGCACATCAAGGTGACGTCCGCGACGACTGCCGAGGGCTTGTGGACGTTGGAGGATGTGCTTATCTTCGGCGGCACTCTCGGGGTGCACGGCTATGGCCACTACAACGATAAATACACAAAGGTCGACGGCAAGTGGATTGTCAAGACCTCCAAGCTGACCCGCACCCGCCTCGATCTGATCAATCCCGACGGCACAGTGATCCAGGCGGACGCTCCAATCGCTCTGGTCGTTGCCAAGGTCAAAGCGATCACCGGGTAGTCGGATCCCCTACCGAACCTTCCTCATTCGATCGTGTGAACATCCGTGGGAAACGGTAAAACGGTCACGGTGCCGTCGACGCTTCGCAGCAGCGGGTCGTACCGACGGCGCATGATGAGCCACACCCCGGCTTCGCGCCTGTACTCGTCGTGGTAAACGCCCGCGATGGTCAGGTTGGTGCCTTCTGCGCGTTGCCCGATCTCGTGAACGAACCACCGGCCCTTCGCGTGATCGGCATCCGCCGCGTCTAGCGCGACGACGCCCGACTGCAGGCCCTGGAGAAAGACATTCCAGCCGCCGAGCATCGCGCTGAAGAAGGTCACCATCGCGTCGTGGCCCTTGTGATGGCCCAATTCGCGAGCGTGCCACTCACCGTCGTTGGTGAAAGTGCTTGCGACGCCTAGTGGATCGCGGCGGGATGCGGCGTCCGCGTACCGGTGCACCAGACTGCGGATCTCGTGTTCGTCCGTCATGGCTGTCATTCGGGAAGTCCGAGCATCCGGCGCGTCATCTTCTTCAATTGCGCGCGCAGGGTCTCGCCGTCGACATCGGCGAGCAGCGGATGCATGACGGCGACGCTGATCGCGCTCGACAGCATCGCCGCGTGTAGGCGCGCTTCGACTCCGGCCTCGGTGCCGAGCAGTGCCGCGTAGAGGCGTTCGATGAACTGCTGAAACGGCTCGTACTCGGCCTGAAGACGAATGATCACGGGATCGAACATCGGAACGCTGAATGCGCCTCGGCGATCGATGGCCTGCTCGATCATCCGGTCGAGCAGGACCTCACGCGCCCGCAGGGGATGCCCCTCCGCTTCGGCCGCCTCGAGCGCATCCTCGAGCCTGCTCATCTCTCGTTCCGTGATCGCGATGACGATCTCTTCCTTCGTCTTGAACTGGCGGTACACCGCCGCCTTCGTCACGCCCATCGCGTCGGCGATCATCTGTAGAGACGTCCCGCTGACTCCGCGCTCGGAGATCAGCTTCAACGCCGCGTCCAGCACACGGGTTTGAGCCGCGGTGCGCGTGATCGCGCCGAACCGCCGGTCCTCCCGGGTGGACGTCACAGCGACGAGGGTAGCCGAGGATTGACCGCTTGGTTGCCGATCGGCTACCGTCCAAGTTGCCGATCGGCAACCACGCTATTCATGAAGAGGGTTCGACGATGAGACGCACTGATGGTGAGTTGATCCTTTTCTGGACACTGCCCGTGGTGGCGATCATTTGGGTGTCCGCGTTCTTCCTGTTTCCCGGCTTCCTCCATCCAATGTCGCCGACGATGTCGGCGGAGGAGGTCGCGGCTTTCTATCGCGATGACACCGCACGGATCCGCTACAGCATGATCTTGTTCAACTGGTTCGGCGTGGGTCTGATCCCCATCGTGATCCTGTTGGCGATGCAGATCCGTAGGATGGCTCATCGCACGCCGATCCTGTCCTACAGCCTGATCGCCTGCGCCGGTGGTCCGCCCACGCTTTTTCTCATCGCGAACATGTTCTGGCTGCTCGGCTCATTCCGCCCGGACCGCGCCCCCGAGCTGACCCAGTTGCTCAACGATCTCGCGTGGTTGACGTTCACCGTATTGGTTCCCTATTTGATCGCGCAGTGCCTGCTGCTCGCGCTGGCCATCTACTGGGATCGGCAGGATCGACCGGTTTTCAAATCGTGGGTGGGACACTTCAATGTGCTCATCGCGGTCGCGTTGGCACCTGCCGCGTTCACCGCGCTTGCGTCCACCGGGCCACTTGCGTGGGACGGCTTGTTGTCGTTCTGGGTCAAGAACATTGCGATCTTCGTATGGATCGTCGTGATGGGAATCGTTCTCGGCCAGACGATTCGGCAGCAGCGAGCGCAGGACATGGTCGCCGCATGAGCACATCGACAACGAAGTCATTGACGGCGCCGGACCCGCCCACTGGCTCGCGGGTGAGCCGGTTCGCGTGGAACGTACGCCACCATCCGAAGCGCGAGTTGTGGTTCGCCTGGTGGGTGATGGTGATCTTCTACCAGCTGTACGGTGTGCTTTTCTTCTTCGTCACGCGCGTCCAGCCTCCGCCAAGCCCTGCATGGGATACCGCGACGGTCGCGCAGTGGTTCGATGACCACAGCCTCGGCATTCGCGCAGGCTTCGGAGTGGTGTTTCTCGTCGCAGGGATGTGCGCGCCGATGAACGCCCTGCTCGCGTACTCGATGCGGCGGATGTCAGTGAGTCGCCTCTTCGCGTACTCGTACTTGATCATCTATTCGTTGGCCGCCATCCCCGGCATGCTGGTGATGGCCATCGCGATGACCGTTGGTGCCCTTCGGCCGGACCGTGACCCCGAGTTGATCCACTGGCTCTACGATTTCGCGTTCTTGTCGTTCAGCGGAACGATGGGCGTGTTCATGATCGGCTCCCTGGTGTGGATGGTGGCGATTCTGCTCGACAAGAACCGCGTGTTCCCGAAGTGGTTCGGCTACCTCAGTCTGTGCAACGCGCTGACGGAAGTCGTCGTGGCGCCGGCCTGGATCTTTCACCGCGGCGCCTTCGCGTGGAACGGCGCGATAGCTTGGTGGATCAACATGGTCGTGTTCGTTCTCTACACGGGCGTCTTCATTGTGTTGTTGCGGAAGATGATTCAACGCGAAGACTTCGGTACTGGACCGCTACCCGAGGCGGTCCGATGACGAACCTTGCGGACTCACGGGCGGAACTCGACGAGAAGCCGACGAAGTTCGTGCCCGGACAGCCCGACATGTGGATGTTCGTTCTCTTCGAGACGCTTCTCTTCACCGGGTATTTCTCGGTGTACCTGGTTTCGCGTACCCAGAACGAGGAGCTCTACCTGCAGTCCCAGGCCCATCTGGATCTCCGCGTCGGCGTCTTCAACACCATCGCTTTGCTGCTGAGCTCCTGGGCTATCGCGCGTTGCGTCCAAGCGGCCAGGACCGGCGCGTACCGGTCTGCATTGATCAATGCATTTCTGACCATTTCCTTCGGGCTCGTGTTTCTGACCTCCAAGGTGCTGGAGTGGGTCAGGGAGATCCGGATGGGAAACACGTTCACCAGCACTGAGTTCTTTCAGCACTACTTCTTCCTGACATCCATCCACTGCATCCACGTGTTGATCGGCTTCATCGTGCTCGGCGTTGTCGTCTACCAACTGTGGAGCCCGGCCCGACGCTCCCAGCAGCTCGTCGAAACGTGTGCAACCTACTGGCACACCGTCGACTTCCTTTGGGTTCTGATCTTTGCGTTGCTCTACGTCGTGAGGTGACCTGTGAACACCACCTTCAACAAGAGACTGCTGATCGTCTGGTTGATCCTGACGACGATGACGCTCGCATACGTCTGGATCGATCACACGGTCGATCAGAACGGGACGTTGAGAGCCAGCACGGTGGTCACGGTGAGTGCGATCGTGATCGCGCTCATCAAGGTGCGCATCATCTTTCGGGAGTTCATGGAGGTACGGCATGCCCCCGCATTGCTGTGTCGCCTCACGGATGCCTGGGTAGTTCTCATCGCCGTGTGCCTGTTGGGCAGCTACTTCGTCGGCTCGGCGGTCGCTGGCTAGGCAGGTTGCTGGACCTGCGGCAACGTGGTGTGGCGGATGACGAGGCGTGGTTCAAGCAGTACGTCGAGTCGTTCTCGGCGACCTTCATCGAGGCGTTCGACGACGGCCCTGACTGCTCGGCCGGCTTGTTGCCGTGGCTCCTGACTGACGGTGGTCAAGTCGATGTGCGCCAGTTGGGCAAGCATGCTGTCGTCGTAGCCGGCCACCGCAATACCGCCCGGGACCTCGATGCCTGAGCGGCGCAGCTCGTCGAGCAGTCCAATCGCGCTGCGGTCGTTGGCGGCGCACACCGCGGTCGGACGTTTTCTTCGGCCCAGTAGCTCCCGAGCCGCGAGTATCCCGGCGTGCTCGGTGAAGTCGCCGTCGATGATGTCGATCGCATCGGCGAGACCGTGCCTCTTCATCGCGCGCATGTAACCCGATTTGCGGTCGTTCGGGATGGTGCCGCTGCCACCGCTGAGATGGCTGATCCGGCGATGCCCAAGCTCGACGAGATGATCCACGACCCTGCCGATACCGCGCGCGTCGGCGGTGCGCACTACGTCGACCGACGGGCATGGGGTGCGTCGACCAACCACGACGACCGATGTCCTGCCGCCCAGCTCCGCCAGTCTCGCTTCGTCGAGTTCCGGGCCGAGCAAGATGAGCGCCTCGCATCGGAAGTCCAACAATGTCTCTACCACCGCGATCTCGCCGTGTGTCGGCGTCACCGCACCAAGCACCACCTCGTATCCGAAAGCATCGGCCTCGGCCACGATGTCCTCAACCAGCTCGGCATGAAAGGTATTGCGAATATTGGCCATAACGCCGATGAGATGTGATCGACGCAGGGATAGCAGCGCGGCGGATCGATTGGGCCGATATCCCAGCTTCTCCGCTGCCTCGAGCACTCTCATGCGCGTTTCGGCGCTCGGTCCGGTGACTCGTCGAAACACCATCGACACCAGTGCCTTGGACACGCCGACGTGATCGGCGACGTCCTGCATGGTCACCGCACGCTGACGCTTCGACGCATCGCCGCTGTCCTGACGAATCACTTGCGAGCCCTTCTGCATGTCGCCGGCGCCCCTTGACGCGCGGTGTGACGAGGGCCATACTAGCGGAACTAGACCGGTCTAGTAGATCGGTTTAAGACATCGACACTCCGGAGGAAATCGGACATGACCAGCGCGACATCCATCGGCGTTGCCGTGATCGGCGGCGGCATGGCCGGCCGTGCACATGCTGCCGGCTACCGCATGGCCACCACCCTGTTCGGGACGGATAGGCCCGACGTGCGTCTGGTCGCCATCGCCGACACAAACGCTGCGGTGGCCGACGACACCGCAAAGCGGTACGGCTACCAGCGGGCCGAATACGACTGGCGCGCGATCGCTGAGGCATCGGACATCGACGCCGTCAGCGTGGTGGTCGCCAACCACCTGCACCGCGAGATCGTCGAGGGACTGCTGGCCGCAGGCAAACATGTGCTGTGCGAGAAGCCGCTGGCCGGCTCGCTAGCCGACGCCGAGGCAATGGTCGCCGCTGCCGAGCGGTCGGACCGGGTGACCGCCGTGGGTTACACCTACCGCAGGTCTCCGGCGGTCGAACAGATCCGTCGCGAACTCGCCGCGGGCACCCTCGGGGAGCTGGTGCATTTCAACGGGCACTACTGGTGTGACTACGCGGTCGATCCGACCTCTCCAATCACGTGGCGCTATCGCGGCGGACCCGGCACGGGTGCACTGGCCGACGTCGGCAGTCACCTTCTTGACCTATCGGAGTTCATCTGCGGGCCCATCACCGCGGTCAGTGGCGCTGCGTTCGCCACGCTCATTGCTGAGCGCCCCGTGCCGATCGGTGTCACCTACGGCCACACCAAGGCGGCGGTCAGCGACGAACGGGCGCCCGTAGAGAATGAGGACGTCGCCACCTTCACCGCCACGTTCGAATGCGGCGCGGTGGGCACGTACTCGGCGTCACGCGTTGCGCACAACCTGCCCGACGGGCTCGGCTTCGAACTGTTCGCGTCACGCGGCTCAGCGTCCTGGAACCTCCACCGCCCCGGTGAGTTCGAGATTTCGACCGACGACCTGCGCAGCGATATCGGCGGGCCCCGGCGGGTGTTGATCGGACCAGAGCATCCCTACATTCGCGGCGGCCTGCCGATGGATGCCGGCGGTGTCGGTCACGGGGTGGCCGATCTGTTCGGATACCAGACCCGCGCCTTCCTGGACCAGATCGCCGGAATCGCCGAGCTTGGACCGCTGCCTGGTTTCGACGCCGGCCTGCACGGGTTGCAGGTCGTCGCCGCGGTCACCGAATCCGCCCAGTCCGGCGGCGCCGCCGTCAAAGTCGTCTAACCAGAACGGAGTTCACCCCAATGAAACTTGGTGTCTATACCGCCATCCTGCACGACAAGCCCCTGAGAGAGGCGTTGGAGGTCATCGCCTCGCTGGGTTTGAGCGGTGCGGAAATCAACGCAGGCGGCTTCCTGCCGACACCGCATCTCCCGGTCGACGACTTGCTGTCCGGAGCGGTCACACCGCAGCAATATCTCGCCACCTTCGACGGAACCGGCGTATCAATCGCGGGGCTCAACTGCAACGGGAATCCACTGCACCCCGATCCGGAGGTGGGTCCCGAGGACGCCGACGACCTGCGCAAAGCCATCAGGGTCGCCGGCCTGCTCGGCGTCGATCGCGTCGTGACGATGTCGGGCCTACCCGAGGCGCACCCCGGCGGCCGGTGGCCGGCCTGGCACGTCAACACCTGGGACTCCGGCTATCTGGACTCCCTGGACTACCAGTGGAACGAGGTCGCCGTGCCGTTCTGGACCGAAATCGATGCCCTGGCACGCGAAAACGGCGTCAAGGTCGCGATCGAGATGCATCCGCAGAACCTCGTGTTCAATCCACCCACCATGCGGCGGTTGGTTGAACGCGCCGGCGCGACCAACGTCGGCGCCGAGATGGACCCGTCGCACTTGTTCTGGCAGGGCATCGATCCGATCGCCGCGATCGAATGGCTGGGCCCACTGGTGTACCACGCCGCCGCCAAGGACACCCGGATCAACGAGAACTGCAAGATCTACGGTGTCCTCGACGAGCGGTTCACCCGAATCCCGTTGAGCGAGAATCCGACCGGGCTCGGAGGGCGCCACGTGGTGAACAAGTGGCCGGAGGATTCGGCATGGGACTTCGTCGCCGTCGGCCGCGGCCACGACACCGCCTTCTGGGCTCGGTTCCTGCAGGCGCTGGAACGCGTCGACCCGGACATGGCGGTCAACATCGAACACGAAGACGTCGAACTCGGCCAACTCGAAGGCCTCCAAGTCGCCGCCGACACCCTCAAGGCGGCCAACTCGGCCACCGTCAGCTGACGCCCACAGAGAGAAGAGATCAATGAACTGCCAGAACTGCTCGCTGCCAAGGGCAGTGCGCGTCATGACCGCCTGCGTGACCGTCCTCGTCGCAATGACGGCGTGTTCGAGCACCGGCGGAAAGCCGCGGTCGTCGGATTCGGGTATGGGTGCCGGTCAAGCCGATACCCCGCGCTTCACCGTCGCGATGATCACTCACGGGCCGCCCGGCGACACCTTCTGGGATCTCATCCGCAAAGGCGCGGAGACCGCAGCCAAGAAGGACAACATCGACCTGAAGTACTCGGCCGAACTTCAAGCACCCGACCAGGCGAACTTGGTGCAGAACGCTGTTGACAGCAAGGTCGCCGCGATCGCTGTCACGCTGGCACGCCCGGAAGCCATGAAACCCGCGCTGCAGCGAGCAATCTCGGCAGGGATTCCCGTCGTGGCGCTCAACGCCGGAATCGACGCATGGAAGGCGGCAGGCGCGAAGGCGTATTTCGGTCAGGACGAACAGATCTCAGGGGAGGCAGCAGGCAAGAAGTTGGCCGCCGACGGTGCCCGCAAGGTCATCTGTGTCATCCAAGACCAAGGCAACGTCGCCTTGGAGTCGCGGTGCGCCGGCGTCAAGGCCGGATTCGGCGGTGCGGTGGAGAACCTCAACGTCAACGGAACTGACATGCCATCGGTGCAAACGACGATCACCGCGAAGCTCCAACAGGACCCATCCGTGGACTACATCGTCACCCTCGGTGCACCGATCGCCCTCGCTGCGGTGCAATCGGCTGCAAACGCAGGCAGCACGGCCAAGATCGCCACGTTCGACACCAACGCCGAGCTGGTCGATGCGATCAAGGGCGGCAAGGTCCAGTGGGCTGTTGACCAGCAGCCGTTCCTGCAGGGCTATTTGGCGATCGACTCGCTGTGGCTCTACCTCAACAACGGCAACGTGATTGGCGGCGGGCAGTCGACACTGACCGGCCCGGCGTTCATCGATCAGTCCAACATCGACGCCATCGCCGACTACGCCAAGAACGGAACTCGATAGCGATGAAGATCGCGTTAGACCCCACGCCGTTTCATCACGACTTCGATCTGCTCGAATTCCCCCGCCTGGTGGCGGACTTGGGCTACGACTATCTGCAGCTGACTCCGCATCGGGA
>NZ_QJJU01000023.1 GCF_003201655.1 Mycolicibacterium moriokaense | reverse complement strand
CGGTACTTCTCTTTCGCGCACAAGCACACTTCACCCTGACTCAGCAGTGGCTCATCCTTGCCGCTCTCGCTTATTACTTCGACGACCGCATCCGCGCCGGGCCAGCCAGATACCTCCTGCCATTTGCCGTCCTTATCTTTCTGGCGGGCGGCATCCATCCGTATTTCCTGCTGATGGTTGCGCTGATCGCGCTCGCGGCGACCGGCCGGCTTCTCCTCGAACATCGAATGACGATCCTGTGGTCATGCGTTGCCGCCGCCGGTCTGGCCGCGGTGTCTCTTGCGACCTTGGTCGTCTTCGGTTATCTCAGCCCCGGAGCGTCGACCACAGCGTCCCCGTACGGCACCGGTTCGATGAATTTGCTCGCGCTTATCGATCCGTATACTTTTCACTCCCTCCTGTTGCCGAGGCTGTCGATCGGCGCCATCCAGGGCGAGGGCTACAGCTATCTCGGACTCGGCGTCATAGTGCTGATTGGAGCCGGTGTGGCGGGCGCCATGGGACGGGGCGTCAACCGAGGAAAGCCAGTACCCGGGCCGACGATCCTGCCACTGGCGATTCTTTGCGTCGTGTGCTTTGCTCTCGCAGTTTCACCCACCGTGACTCTCGGCCCATGGCAGCTCTTCACTATCCCGCTGCCGGAAGTTGTGCTGAACGCCTTGTCTCCATTTCAAGCGTCGGGCCGACTGTTCTGGCCAGCGTACTACCTGTTGATTGTCGCTGCGCTAGTCCTCGTGCAGCGCCACATGTCGCGTCGCTGGGCCCTAGCCCTAATCGCAGGCATGCTTGTCGTTCAGGCCGTCGATGTCTCCTCGTTGCCGTTGACCTTCCGCTCCCTACCGTCCGAAGAAACTCAGCAACTCCGGGCCGACGTTTGGCGCACACTGGGCGAAGCGCACGCCCACTTAGTCGTTGTCCCGGCCTATCAATGCGACCGGGAAACAACACCGGGCGGGTCCGCCGGCTTCGGCACATTCGGTCGATTGGCGATCGATGAACACATGACGATCAACAGCTACTACGCTGCGAGGACAACAGACAAGTCGAAGGACTACTTCTGCGAGCAGTTGCCCAAGCAGCTCCTATCGTCGGGACTCGCAGAGGACACCGCCTTTGTCTTCTCGCCGGACTTTCTCGCCGCGCTGGTAGCCGCCGGACAGACCCCCACACATCATTTCTGTAGGGAAGCAGACGGATTTGTGCTGTGCGCAAAAGATTCCCATCGCGCCGGCCTTGCCGACGGGCTGCTGCAACGCATATTTCCGGCTACGACGATCGATCAAGATCTCCTGTTCGGCCCTACAGCGTCACCGGGCTTGATCCTCGGTTGGGGGTGGTCCTACGGAGAAGACTGGGGCCGCTGGACCGATGCAACGGAGGCCGAGGTGTCCTTCCGGCTGGCCGAACCACCCACTGGCCCGTTGGCGGTAACGATGAACGTTCACGCATTCGCGCTGAAAAGACGCCATTCCCAACGAGTCCGTGTCGTCATCGATGGCACGCAGGTCGCCGACTGGATGTTCGACTCCGATGCTATGGAG
The DNA here is from genome assembly GCF_003201655.1 of Mycolicibacterium moriokaense. Classification (GTDB taxonomy): domain Bacteria; phylum Actinomycetota; class Actinomycetes; order Mycobacteriales; family Mycobacteriaceae; genus Mycobacterium; species Mycobacterium moriokaense_A. The sequence continues at coordinate 95,599 of NZ_QJJU01000023.1, read as the reverse complement.
GTGCGCACATTTGCGATCCCGGCCTCGGTCATCAACCCGTCCGGCATCGTCACAGTGCATTTCGAGTTGCCAGATGCGCGCCGGCCAATCGACCTCAGAGCGAGCAGCGAAACTCGCCTTCTCGGCCTCGGCCCAGCGGCCCTCCGAGTCATTCGAGCGCAATGACGTTGATCTCGACGCCCCTTAGGCTAGCGGCAAGTGATCTCGGACATGATGGACGGCATGGGGGCAACGATCTTGGGCCGCAACATGTTCGGCCCGATTCGCGGCGAGTGGGGTGACTCGGATTGGAGGGGGTGGTGGGGTGACGTCCCGCCGTACCGTTGCCCGGTCTTTGTCCTGACCCACCACGCGCACGACCCGATCGAGATGGAGGGCGGGACCACCTTTCATTTCGTCACCGACGGGATCGAGTCCGCATACGCTCAAGCTTAGTGGTCTGGCACGGAATTTCGGTGACGTATTCGTAGGGGGCCGTTATGCGGCGGGTGTGAGGGCGGCGTCTTCGTGGGCGGCGATGCGCTCGAGTAGGGCGTTCAGATCGTCTTTGGTGAACTTCCATTCGAACGGTGTGGCGATCTGTTCGTAGTACGGCTGGAAGTCGAGCAGTCGGGCCTCGACCTCGTCGAGGGTGTGGAAGTCGTTGGGTGAGACGACTTTACGTTGCACGACGGAGAAGTAGATCTCCACTTGGTTGAGCCAAGACGCGTGCACGGGCAGGTGGATCAGGCGCAGTTTGGGCCAGCGATTCTGAAGTCGGTGGATGCTGGCCTGTCCGCGGTGGGAGGAGCCGTTGTCGACCACCCAGAACACTCGACGCGCGGTGGCGTAGGGCTCGGTGGTCATGACCTGGTCGACGAGGCGGTCGAAGGGGTCGATGCCGGTGCTCTGCTCGCAGCGGCCGAACACCTTGGCGTGGTGCACGTCCCAGGCTGCCAGGTAGGCCAGCGAGCGGCCGCGGAAGTACTCCGCTTCGACGCGCGTCGGCTGGCTCGGTGCCGGGGCTGTGGTGGCGTGCTTGCGGATGCGGGACTGGATGGAGGTCTTCTCGTCGGCGTCGCCGGGAATCGACTCGCCCGGCTGTCGAGATAGTGCTCAAGCACCTCCACCAACGGCGGTTCAATCGGGATTCGACGGTCCTTGCCGCCCTTGCCGTGAACGTTGATGACGGCACCGTCGTCGGTGCGCCGAAGGTCGCCGACGTTGGCGCGCAACAGTTCATCGGCGCGCAGGCCGGCCAGCAGGGCGGTGAGGATGAGTGCGCGATCACGCGCGATCCAGTCGGTGCGGCGCGGGCGCTGCGGGTCCTCGTTGAGGGTCGCCAGCAGTGCGGCCACCGAATCGGTTGGCAGCGCCTTGGGCAGCGTCTTGGGCAGCTTGGGGCGTCCGACCAACGGCATCGGGTTGGCCGCGATGAGCTCCGAGGTGTACAGGAAGGTGCACAACACGTTCCAGGTCGACCAGCACCGTTGACTCGATGCGGCCTCGTGGGTTTCGGCGTACTGCGCGAACGCCGTGCGCATCGAGTCGGTCGTGATGTCGCCCAACGCCATCCTCTCTGCGCAAGCAGCGTCACCTGCGACCAGCGTCGCGATCGCGTCGAAATCCTGACGGTAGGCCTTCATGGTGTGCGGGCGATCCTGGCGGACAGTAGGATTGGGGTCCACATCCACGCCCTAGAACCGTCACGTGACGCAACTCTTGTTTCAGCGGTCGGACCCACCGCCGCGAAATGCCCGGCACTGGTACTTGGTCGCGAGCAAAGGTGCGGGCCCAACGGCGGCCACCGCGATGGCGCTGTCTGCGAACATTCGGGACCTGGCGGCATGCTTCCAGCTTGACCATATATAACCTATCGGTACGGAACGGTGGCGAGATGCATTAAGTGAAAGAACTTGCACCCCTTGATGATTAGCATGGCTACGCCGGTCGGTCCGTGTAGGGCCCCCCGCCTGAGACGTGGCGATCCTGATTGTCTTTTGGCTCGCAGGGCCGCAAGGTTTCGGCCGGTCGGTCGGGTGCGACGTATGAGTGCGGCCGGTCTTGCTCTGCGGGCCAGGATCGTGTTGGCTGCTGCCGACGGTGGAAGCAATGTCGAGTTGGCTGACCGGTTGGAATTGGATCGAAACACGATTTCCAAGTGGCGCAACCGATTCGTGCAGTTCCGCCTCGACGGTCTGCTTGATGAGCCGCGCCCAGGCCGACCGCGGGTGGTTGGCGATGAGCGGATCAAGGATTTGATCACCGCGACCCTGGAGACCACCCCGGCGGATGCCACGCATTGGTCGACGCGGTCGATGGCTGAGCACCTGGGGTTGATGCCTAACACGCGATTGAGCTGCGATTATGCAGCGAACATTAGCAAGCCTCCACGACACACGCCGAAGTCTTGTCAAAGTAGCCAGGCGTGTCTTGTCAATCTTTTCTGCATCTCGACATAAATCCGGTGATCAAAACGTCGAAATCCCGATGATCAAAGTTTCTTCAACTCGGTACTTACAACGAGTGGTGGTATCGCGCCGGCAGGAGCGGGTGCGGTCCTAAGCAAATCATCCGAAAACCCTTCGTGCTCAACAAGGATGATAGACAAGCCCCCAGCGGTTCCGCGGGACGCCTCCTCGCTCATCTCGCGTCAAGGCGTCCTTCGAGTCCGCGCTATTGGCGCGGGCGCGTGACGTGAGCGTCGTGTCGCTTGTTAGCTGTCGGCGGCCTTCATTGACCGGGATTGGCGAGCGCCTGCTTCCATTGCTTGAACTTGGCGCGTTCGTTGAGACCGTCGATGAGTGAGAGCACCCCCGACGGATAGATCAGCGACACGATCCACTGCCTGCCCTCGGTGTCGGTGACCTTGAACCCGCCGCCGAGGAACTGCTTTAGCCACTTCACCGACAACCCGTCACACGGGATCACGAAGGCGGTGATGGTTTCGCCGGCGTTGAGCCGATCCTTCAGATCCGGCAGGTCCAGCGCCTTGGCCAGCCATCCGGCGTGGCCGGTGACACGGCACACCAGTGACTGCTCGGTCAGTTCGAGTTCGGCAGTAGCGAAGTTCGGGTTGGTGCGGCTGTGCAGAAGGTAGGCGTCGGTGCGCGGCGGCCCGGCGGTTGCCATATCGGTGTGTCCCTTACATTCGTCGCGGTCGGCGAGCGCGGTCAGCCCACCTCCAATGAGTTGGCGAAGATTAACAAGCCGGGGGTTAGCTGCAACAGGCCCACGCTGAGCGCTCGGCGCGACCCCCGTCACTGCCACGGCGCGCCAAAGGCCCGCCCGGAGTTGCCGTGTCGGCCGTCTAACCGCGATATCGGAAATCGGGAGCGCAGCGCATCAGTGAGCCTGTTGATCTCGGCGAGTTCAGCTTCCTTCACCCGAATGATGCGCTGCGAACGCCTGACTCGCGGCGCGTCTGGGTTTGTCTGGTGTACTGCCAATGACGCGCAATGGTGGGCCAACTCGGCCTCAACCTCAGTGCGACGGTCATCGAGCATCCCTTGGTAGTACTCGGCCTGCTGTAGATCACCGTGCGAGTCGGTGTCGGCCAGATCGACCAGATTGGTGTCTGCGCCGGTTAACACGCCGCGTTCCACCCGCCGTTCGGCAAGATCTACCACGCTCCTGCCGCATAGATACTGTGCTCGCGGTGACACCGTCATGCACGGACGCTAAAAGTTCGCCGTTGCGTCCAGACAATTTCTGATTCACCACAGTGTCACATTCTGTTCACGCTTGCGCCGACGGCCGTGTGAGGGTTCGGCGCCGCCCGCGGCGCAGCACAGCCGATCCGAGTATCGAGTCTCGATCCCGACGGGCAGGACATGTCTGAAACCAGCCCGATACCGTCATGGCGCGCCAGACGCTGACAACGCCGGCGGCCAGGAGAGGTTCGACCGCCTCACCGGCGGGGCTGAATCAGCTGCCGAAATGGCGGTCCCGCGGAAGTCCCGGTCGGTGCCATCGGAAGCAGGAACGGTGCAGAAGTACTGCACAACCGGATCCGCCACGAAGATGAGAAGAACCCAGCCGCCATTGGCAGCGCGAGCTTGTCCGGGCGACTTCGAGTCGCCTCAGCTGGGCTGCTCTGCGAGGCTGCGCCCGACCAGCGAGCGGGGCCGAGTCCGCCTACACCGCTGCAACTGGTGCGCGTTTCAAACGCGACCGCCAGCCGTGATCGAACCGAACCGCACTAGCGTCGGTCGATCAAGTGGTGTTCGGCCCGTCACCCAGATACCCCCACGGTGGCGGGCCGAACTCATGCGACGCCTGAAGATCTGCCTGTTCGTGTTCGGTCCGACTTCCGTTAACTGCACGTGCTTCGGCGACCGGATCGGTGGGCCTCTACCCTGCTGGTATGCGGACCGCATTCCACGAGCGCATGGATGCACTGACAGCCCAGCTAGGTGAGATGTGTGGGCTGGCCGGCGTCGCTATGGAACACGCGACACAAGCGCTGCTTCAGGCTGATCTGCCGCTCGCCGAACAGGTCATCACCGACCATGACCGGCTCACCACAATGCGGGCAAGCGCCGAGCAGACCGCGTTGATGCTGCTGGCGCTACAAGCCCCGGTCGCCGGCGACCTCCGCGCGATTGTCGGCGCGCTGCAAAACGTGGCTGATGCCGAGCGGATGGGCGCTCTGGCGCTTCATGTCGCCAAGATCGCCCGCCGCCGTCACCCTGCGCACGCCCTTCCCGAGGACGTCAACGGCTACTTCGCCGAGATGGGGCGCGTCGCCGTCGAATTGGGCAACAGCGCACAGGAAGTCGTGCTGTCCGGTGACCCGCGCCGAGCCGCCGAGATCGACGACGAAGACGACGCAATGGATGAGTTGCATGGGCACTTGTTCATCGTGCTGATGGACCGAGAGTGGAAACACAGCGCGGCGGCCGCGGTGGACGTGACACTGCTGGGCAGGTTCTACGAGCGGTTCGCCGACCACGCCGTCGAGATTGGCCGCCGCGTCATCTTCCAGGCCACTGGTCGAACGTCGGGAGTCGACGTTTCCTAGCCGCGTGGCCGCCAACCTCGACAAGGTGGCGCGGACGCCGACACGGTGTCCGCGCGGCCACCCCCTGCGATCAGACCGCACCATCATCCGCGCCATTACTTGCTCGTGCGGGCGGCACACCGTCTGGCGATGTCACTGCGGAGCAGTCACATACGGTCCGTCAGTTGGCGACGGGTGCCGCCTACACCGAGACCCGCATTAGTCCTAGACTTTCGTTGTGTTGGGCGAGCTCGGAGAGACCACAACCGGAAAGTGGATCACCCACCCGGCCCCGTGATGCCGCGTAGCAACCGGCGAGCGCGGCAGCAACGGCGGGAGGCTACCGGATTCCCCGAGATAGCCGACCCGGGCGGCCCGCGGGCCATCGGTAGCCGAAAGTTCAAGGCGCACAAGGAAGAGACTCTTCCCCTCGTGCTGCCGCTGAGTACCATTGACCGTCGTCACCGACCTCAAATAGATCGGAAGCGACCGTTTCGCACATAGCGATGCCTTGGCAGCGGTGGTCATCGACCATGACGCGCGTCTAGAAGACCCTCCTCATAATCTTCAGCGCCCGTTCGGTGTACGGGGGATATGCCAGCTTGGGATCGGGCCGCGTGCGTTTAGCGAGAACTGCCCGTCGGTGACTGAAAGCCTCAAATCCCCACCGTCCGTGGTAGGCGCCCATTCCGCTTGCGCCCACGCCGCCGAAAGGCAATTGGGGCACCAAGCAGTGCATCGCGACATGATTGATTACGGCGCCCCCGGAAGGAATGCGGTTGATCAGTGATCGCGCACGCGTCGAAGAGGCGGTGAAAACATACAGGGCAAGTGGTTTGGGTCGCGCGTTAACAAATTCCACAGCACCATCGGGTGATTCGATGGCTAGCACGGGGAGAATGGGCCCGAAGATCTCGTCGGCCATAACGACGTCATCGGCTGGCGGGCCGATGATCACGGTCGGTTCGATTCTCATCCGGTCGACGTCGTAGCCCCCGCCGTGAGTGATTCGTCCGCGAGTGTCTTTCAGCATCGCTGTGAGTCGATTGAAATGCGTGCTGTTGACGATCCGCAAGGAGGGGTCGGCGTTCCCCGAACGGAACGTGGCGATGGTCGCCACCAATTTCGCCACGAACTGATCGAAGATCGATCGCTCGGCTAGAACGTAGTCGGGTGCGATGCACATCTGTCCGGAGTTGGCCAGTTTTGCCGCTGCGATTCGCCGAGCGGCCACGTCAAGGTCGGCATCTGCGGTGATGATGGCCGGACTCTTACCCCCGAGTTCCAGCGTCACCGGAGTCAAGGTAGAGGCTGCGGCAGTCATGATCTTCTTGCCGACTTCGGTTCCACCTGTGAAGAAAGCGTGATCGAATCCCTGCGCGAGAAGGCTCTGGGTGGTCTGTGCATCTCCTTCGACAACGCGAAACGCGTCATGGTCGAGGTACTGCGGTAGCAGTCTGGCCAGTAACGCAGACGATGCCGGCGCCAGTTCGGATGGTTTGACGACGGCGCAGTTCCCGGCCGCCGCAGCGCCCACCAGTGGTGCCAAATTGAGATAGAACGGGTAGTTCCATGGGCCGATGATCAGGGCTACACCCACGGGGTCGTACTGAACCCATGCACGCCCCGGACGTTGCGCAAGTGGAAGACCCTGACGCTGCGGCTTGACCCAGTTTTTCAGATTTCGGCGTGCGTAGACGGCTTCGGCTGCGGTGGAAGCGATGTCGCCGAGCCATGCCTCCGTTGCCGAGCGGTCCAAGTCGTTGGCCAACGCGGCAGCGATCTCGGGTTCGTTGTCCTTGCACAGAAGCTCAATGCCGTGGAGCTGGTCACAGCGCCAGTTCAGGCTCGCGGTGCGTCCCGAGCCGAAGACTTGCCGAAGTTCGGTGAGCATGCCGGCGATCGCGGACCGGTTATCGTCGAGATGGCTCGTCACCATAACGCGCCGGTGACCGCAAAGCGTCGTGTTTCCATGGGTTGATTTACTTTCTCGGTGTGGTGGATAGGGGCGTCGGACGGCGTTGGTAGCGACCGGATCCATCTCTGTTTGTACACAAGAGGATTCGGGTGACGCGTGTCGTTCTTCACGGGTTGATCGTGTACTCGCCGACCTGTCGTCCCCACACATAGTCGGTCAAGAGGGGTTGGCCGAGTCCGAAGTGGTTGTACGGCGCGATCGATGCGCCGGTGTCCATCACCAGATACGGTTGCGGCCAGAGGTCGCGGGTGATCGGCTGCCAACATCCGGGGCGCCCCTCTGGACCGCCTTTGGCATTGACTCTCGGCAGGTTGTCTGGATATGTGTACGGGTTGCCCGCTCCTTCTATCGAGTCAAGCGCCTGTACGGAGTACCCGTTGCCGCCAGTGCTGGCCGCCACTTTGGGTTGAACGTCATGGAAATTGCGGATCGTGCAGAACAGCGCCGGACTGTATGTGTCGAACAGTTGAGTCGTCGGGATTGAGTCATCGAGTCCACGCCAAAGATAGGGACCCAAGCGTTCGAAGGTGTCCGCGCCGTTGTTGCTGAGCCCGACGGAGGCCATCAGCGCCTGGTCGAGGTCTCGCTCTTGCTCGGTGAGGGTGCGCGCGGTGGTCACGGCGTTCTGCAGCCCGTCAAATAGCTCCGGCGACGCGTTCGTATAGATGTCGGCTAGGTTGGCCAATTGCTGCGCATCGCCGCGGATCTGCGGCATCTGCGGATTGAGATCAGCGAGGATCTCGTTGCCATTGACGATCGACTGTCCGAACCGACCGCCCAGTCCGTCCAGTGCCTGCGCGGTGGCGCTCAGTGTCTGATTCAGCTTGACCGGATCAACCTGCTGGGCCAGCTCTATCACGGTGTCGAAAATGGTGTCGAACTCCGTCGTGACGGTGGATACATCGATCGCCCTCGAAGCGTCGATCCTCTGAGCGGAGGGGGTTTTCGGCGATGAGAACGAAACATACTTGTTGCCGAACAGCGTGGGCGACACGATGTCAACACGCATATTTGCCGGCATCAACCGTAGGTACTTGGAGTTGATCTGAGCTGTCACCCTTACCTTGTGTTGACCGCCGATGTCGACCGCCTCGACTTCGGAGACCCGTCCGGCCTGCACCCCGTTGTACGTCACTTTCGACCCGACCTCCATCGACAGTCCGGCGCGTGCAGTGATTAGCGTCAGCGGTGTCGTCGAAGCGAAGGTGCCCCGAAACTGTTGGTAGATCACGACGATCACCGCAACGACGATCGCCATGGTAAGCGCTCCGAGAATCTTGTACGGCGGCGTTCGGCGGGGGTCGATAGCCGGGATCGTCATTGCGTTCTCAGCGTCCGCGGACGCTCGACGACCGGTCGCAAAGGCCCGACGTTGAAAGAAGGCACCACAGAACTATGACACCTTGCTTGCTCGCAAGCAAGGGCTGTATGGCGTGCTGTCGAGAGCAAGGCGTCAGCAGCCGCTGATGCCATGTCTGTGGTCGCTACGACGCCTGGTCATCGCCACACTGGGCGGCGAAGAAATAGCCGTAACCACAGCCCGATCAGTCATGCCCGGCGATACCGACCGAGGGCCTGCAACCGTCTACCTGGGGGACATTGGCATCTGGAAACCGCTGCTAATCAGCAGCTTTCGGTGGCTAGATGCGTTGCGGATCAGGTCCCACCCGCACGATTCGCTTACCGATATTATCGCCGTTGAGAAGACCGATTAGTGCATCGGGAGCGCTGTCGAGTCCGTCGACCACGTCCTGCATCGCGATCAATTGTCCGCCGTCAACCCATCCCGCCAGCCGCTGCTCGGCAACGGGCCACTGGTCACGGAAGTCGCTGGCGATGAAACCTTCCATCCTCAGTCGCTTGGTGACCAGGTGTCCCGGGACTCCGCGCGGCCCGGAGCTGGGGGCCGCGGCGTCATAGGCCGACACCGCACCACAACACACCACTCGGCCATTCACATTCATCAAGGGGAGCGCGGCTTCGAGCACAGCACCCCCAACGTTGTCGAAATAGACGTCGATACCGCGCGGGCAGGCAGCCCGCAGGTCCTTGCGGAAGGTGCGGCTGCGGTAGCTGACAGCCTCGTCGAACCCGAGCCGATCGGTGAGCACGCGCAGTTTCGCGTCAGCGCCGGCGATACCGACGACGACACAACCGGCCAACCGCGCCAGTTGTCCCACCAGGTGTCCGGTGGCCCCGGCAGCGCCGGAGACGACGACCGTGTCACCGGGCTGCGGGCGTCCAACCTCCAACAACCCGCAGTACGCCGTGATCCCGTTGACTCCGAGTGCACCTAGGTGGTCCCCGAGGTTGGCGCGGGGGGCCACCTGCTGAACGTCGGACACGCGAAGGATTGCGTATTGCTGCCAGCCCGCTTCGCACACCACCACCGTGCCCACCGATAGATCGCCGGCGACAACCTCGCAGAGCGTGAACCCGGCCATCACATCGCCACCCGAGAGTTGATCGCGGTAGGTGCTGGCCTGCATCCAGGCGCGGTTGGCGGGGTCAATCGACAAGAGCACGGTACGACACAGCACCTCGCCAGCCGCGGGCTCGGTGACATCAGAGCTAACCGAGCGGAAGTGACGGCGTTCAAGTTTGCCCTCTGGACGTTCGGCGAGCACGATCTGTCGGTTTGACCCGCTCATGACTTTTCCGACGGTGGTGCAGCGTTGGCGGGCCTCGATCGACATCGCTTTGGGCGACCTCGGTGACGTTCATGCGCCCTGCAGTCCCTTTTCCGCGAATATCGCTGCCGGCCAGGTTGATTCACTGGCCGACGCCTTCTCGCAGGAATGCGCTGCCGCGCCGGTACGGCGCCAAGCTAACGGGCCGATCACGGTGGCCGGTCCAGATTGTGCGCACGAGGTCGAGAACCTGCTGTCGTTGTCCTGCGGATACGGCGTCTAACGTCGCCTCGTCGAGTTCAACTTCGACGCGATCGGCACGCAACCGGCACCGCACTACCTCGGCGTGCAGGAGCTGCCGCAGTGCGTGCTCGACCCGGTTGACGGCGGTCAGGTCGGCCGGCACGATCGCGAGCCCGGTCTCCACACGGCTGGCGAGACACGGTGCCGCGGGAAGTTGTGCCACATCGGGCAATCCGAGGTCGGAGGACATCAGCCTTATTGCAGCTTTGTCGATGCCGACCTCGACGAAGGGATGACGGACGTCGAACGTCCGCGCAGCGGCCAGACCGGGACGGAAGTCGCCAAGGTCATCGGTATTCGTGCCGGACAGCAGTGTCGCGGATGTGCGGGCGGCGATCGCGCCGTAGAGGTGTGTCTTGCAATAGAAGCAGCGGTTGACCGGGTTAGTGAGGTAGTTGGTGTCGCCGAACTCACCCGCGTCGAAGACTTGTAGGTCCCACCCCTCGTTGCCCGCGTAGCGCCGAACCCGTTCGGTGGCCTCTGGTGGAACCGCGGGGGAGACGGCGTGGAACATCGTCGTGGCAGTGTGACGGGTACGGTGCGCGACGATGGCTAGTGTCATGCTGTCCACCCCTCCGCTCACCGCGATGGCGACTGAGTCGAGATCCCGTAGCCACACGACGAGCGCTGCCAGCCGGTCAGTCATGTCGCAAGCTCTTTATCGCTGCGCAGGCCGCTCCGTAGCCGTTGTCGATGTTGACGACGACCAGCCCCGGAGCGCAGCTGGACAGCAAACTGTTCAGGGCAGTGCGTCCGCCATTCGCGACGCCGTACCCCACCGACGTGGGAACTCCGATCACCAAGCCGGGGACGAGTCCCGCGAGGACGGTGGGTAGGGCCGCGTCCATGCCTGCGCAGGCGATGACGATCGGGTGTTTGCCGATGGTGGTCACGTGCTGCTGGATGCGCCATAGGCCTGCAACACCCACGTCGTAGACTTCGATTGCGGAGTGGCCGTGAAAGAACAAGGTGCGCAAGGCTTCTCTGGCTACGCCGATGTCCGAGGTGCCCCCCGTGACGATCGCAACGCGGGCCGGTCCGATTGCCGGGGTCGGTTCACCCAAGATGCCGGTTCTGGAGACTTCCTCGTAGTCGATACGCGCCCGAAAGTCGGGCGGCAGCGTGGAGAGCTGGCCGGGTGTCAGCCGCGTCAGGAGCATCGACCGGCCCGCGGCGGTGGCCTGGTCGAGCACGGCGATGAGCTGGTCGGTCGTCTTGGGTTCGCACAGTACGGCTTCAGTGACACCCACGCGGTCGGCGCGATCCAAGTCCAGGATGACGCGCGGGGTCATGTCGGTTCGGTCCGGTGCGTGCGGCGCAGGCGGGCTCGCAGGACGGTGGCTACGGCATCTGCAACCGCATGTGTTTCCCTGGTGAGGGCGATCGCGCTGAGCAACGCGTCGGCGCCAACGATCGCTTCGGAGTGTGGACCTGGCAGGCACACGACAATCGCGGTACCTACGGCGCCAACGCCGATCCTTACCTGCGCCTTGGTGTGCCGACCGCGGCCCTGCTCAACGGTGAAGAGGGTGGGGGTCGCGGCGCGGGGATCGACGGACAGCAGCGCTTCGACCGTGCCGTCTTTGCCTTCGGCGCCCACTCCGCCTGTGGTGATGACGACGCCGTAGCCGAGTTCTTGGCCGGCCTCTCGTAGCGCCGCCGCAATCGCGGCGCCGTCATCGGGGAGGTTCTGTCCTTCAGTGACGGCAAAACCAGCATCACGGAAACGCCCTGCGATCCATGGCTTGTTGGTGTCGCGGATCATTCCGCTGACGACTTCAGGTCCGGTGGAGAACACAATTGCCCGCATGGCGATGGTGCGTTCGATCTGGCGCGCCATCACCTGCGCGCGGTCCAGTGCGTCGCCAGCGGCGCTGTCGTCGGCGGCGATCCAGCCGAGCATCCCTTCCGAACACAGTGAGGTGGTGTCGTCGACGGTGACACCTTGGACGCCGGCCAGCGCCGCCAGCAGCTCAGTGCGTCGGCCCGCGATGCGGTAGGCGTCTACCGTCGAGCGCAGTACATCGAGTGCCAGCACATCATCGCGGGCGTCGATCACAATGACGTCTTCTGCAGGCAGCCCAAGCACACCGGCCACCACGGCGGCAATCTCGGTGAGATCCGCTGCGGCGAGCCCGATCCGCTCGATTCGCAGCTCGGTCTTGTTCAGCAGATCCCATCCCGGTTCCGCGGTCATCGCGGGTCCACCACTCGAAACGTCATGTCCAACAGCGGGGCGTCCACGATCGCGCGACCGATGTCAACGATGTCCACGTCCAGCCCGCGCAACCGGTCCATGTCGGTAAGCTGCACACCGCCGCCGAATGCAAGCCGGACCCGGTCGCGCAGCCCGTTCACACGAAGCGCCTGCGACACGCTGCTCAGGTCCTCGAGGTGACCGGTATCGACGAACACGATGTGCGCGCCACCCCTCGCGGCCGCACATGCGCCATCAGCGTCGATGACCTGGACTATGCGCCGATAGCCGGCCAGTTCCGGATATGCCGCCACCGCATCCAGGGCACCCTGAACGCCGCCGAGCATGATGACGAAGTTCTTGTCCAGGTAGATGAACGGCCAGTCCGCGATCCGCGGTGCCGCGCCGCCCGCGGCGATGGCGGACCGAATCATATCCTTCTGTGAGAACGGCAGTTTCTTCCACGCGCCCGAGACGATCTGGAAGTGCCAACTAGCGCTGTCGACGAATCGTCTTGCAGCGGTGGCGATTCCGGACGGCTTGGCGACGAGGCCCACCAGACGTTCCTCGGCCAGGGCGATCTGGATCGGACTTCCCGTGACACGAAGGACCTCGTCACCGGGTTCGACTGGTTTGCCTTCGGTCAGGCAGTGATCGACGATGAGTCCGAGCTCCGTAGCGACCGCAGCGGCACCGTCAGTGTGCACAACGATCCCGCTGTCGTCGGCCGAAAGGGCGGCGGTGACACTCCGTCCGGAGATGCCGGAAAACAGCAGTGGCCGTGGGTCGGTCATGGCTGCACCGTGAATTCGGCAGGCGAGAACGCTTCGTAGGTGGCGCGCTGGACGTCAGGGTCGGGCGATAGGCAGAACAGAATCGGCGTGGTGATTCCCGCCTCGACGTAAGTGCGAACTCGCTGCTGGCAGTGTTGACGGCTGCCGATCACGGCGATGGAATCGACGACGTCGTCGTCGAGGGCGGCCCGGGCCCGTTTCCAGTCGCCTGACGCGGCCGCATCGAGGAGGGCGGCCGCCTGCTGCCCGTGACCCGCCGCAGCCAATGAGCGGTTGTACACGGGGTTGGCGTAGTACGCGGTGAACACATAGCGGAACGCGTTGCGCGCGGCAGGCAGGTCGTCGGTGACCATCACCTGGAACCGGCTGCAGATCTCGACATCCCCGGGACTGCGGCCTGCGCTGGCTGCGGCTTGCCGGATCTGTCCGACCAGAGCGTCGGTGACTGCCAGGGGAAACAGGTTGAGGATGACGCCGTCGGCGGTTGCGGCGGCAAGCTCGATCATGCGGGGACCCAACGCGGCGAGGTACAGCGGGACCGGTGTCGTCAGAGGCGGTTGGCGATAGCCGTTGCTGCGCAGGGTTTCCCCGGTGAACGCCGACTTCTCCCCGGCCAGCATGGAGTTGAGCAACGTCACCGTTTCGCCCATCCGGGTGACCGGCTTGTCGAGTTTCAGCCCATGCCAGCCTTCGATCATTGCCTCCGATGATGTGCCGAGGCCGAGGACGAATCTCCCAGGAGCTAGATCGGCCAAGGTCGCCAATGTTGCCGCGATCACTGCCGGTGTCCGGGTGTAGGCCGGCACCACCGCGATGCCGACCCGGATACGTTGTGTCCCTGCGAGAACGACGGCAGACAAGGTCAGGGCGTCTGTCCTGCCCGCGTCGGGCAGCCAGACGTCGTCGAAGCCGATCGATTCGGCCCACCGAATCCAGTCCAGGGTCTGCGCGGTCGATCCCGCGCCGAGGAATTGCGGTGGCGTGACTGCCGCCCGGTACCGAGGATGGGTCTTGGCCGTGTCGTGCGCGGGTGCGCTCGGTTGCAGCGTGGTCACCACATACTCCTCACGCCGCGACCGGAAGGTTGCGCTGCCGAAGCCATTTCGGCAGAAGTTCCTCGTCGACCCGCCGCGCCACCTCGGGCGCCTTCGCGATCAGGAACTCAGCCATCGCCCGGGTCATATTGATCGCGCCGTAGCAGCCGTCGAAGACGATGCCCTTGTCGGTACCGGTCCGGGCGGCGGCGATCGCGACGGCTTCGGTCAGATTCGATGCGACCACAACCTCGCGGTCCGCATGGATGCGCAGGATGTCCTTAGCGACCCGGTCATCGGCGGCGATGATGAGGTCGGTAGTGCTGTATAGCTTCCATCCGTAGTTCATCACCACCGCCTTGACTGGGCCGAAGCCGGTGCGCTTCTGAGCGTGCGAAGTGGGGCTGGATGGCAGGTCAAGGTCGAGGTGATCGGTGCCGGATTCATAAAGCGAGCACGCGGTGAGACCGCCGGCGTGCTGGTAGGGCAGCCACCGGGTGTCATCGGCCACCTCGAAACACTCGTCGACGGTGCCTAACAGCTGCACCATCTTTCCGTAGCGGCGCAGGATCAGCGCCGATACGCGGTGGTCGAGCGCGATGAGGTCGCGGTCCGCGTCGACACCCATGACTCCGGTCGGCGATGTGGACAGTACCGCCGCGAACGCCCAACGCTCTTTGATGAACGGCGATTCGTAGATCGCGCGTGGAACGATGTTGGCGCTTCGGGTCGGGAAGTTCGTGTGGTAGATCGACCGCGTCTCCATTCGCGCGTAGCTCATGGTGAAGGACTTCAGTAGCCGCCCATTGACGTGGTGATAATGGATCTCCCGCGGATCGTCGTAGTGCACATGGATAAGCCACTTCGCCGAATAGGCCTTGCGCACCCCGTACAGTCGCCCGATCTCGGTGTCGATTGCGATTCCGGGATCATAGGGGCCAAAGGCGAAGGTCTTGCCTTCGAAATGGTCATCCAAACCGTGTCGCGGGATGATCTCTTCGGACTCGAATTTGCTTGCCGCAGAAGATAATGCGAGCTTCACCTTGGTCGCACCGGTGCGCGCGACCACCTCGTCACGGATGGTCTTGATCAGCTCGGCGTACGCGTGGCCACCCATCATCCCGAAACCGTGCTCCGAGCACAGGATGTGCACCGAATCATCGGGCTGGATCATCGACATGTCCACACCAGACAGCGCGGCCTGCGCCGCTGCGCGCACCGGCGCGATGTCCTCGCCGTGGCGATGGATCGGATCGGGGATGTCGTCGAACAGGTCCTGGACGTTCACCGAACACATTCCTGGCACCTCGGCGGCCCGCATCGACGGCGGCTTGCGGCCGTAGGCAAACCTCGAAGCGGGAAGCGGCGGCGGCATGACGGCGGGACGGATCATCGTGGGCTCCTGAGGATTTCGGGGAAGGGCGGGCTGCTCAGGATCGCGCCGTTCTCGACGGCTTCGAGGTTTTCCTTGAGGCGGTATTCGGGATAGCGTTGCGCCACCTCGTCGGTCACTGTCCAGATCCCGACCTCGGTGCCGGACCCGTCGGGGTAGATACGCTGGTCCTTCGGCGACCGTTCGATCCGCACGCCGTGCGCATCCAGGAGGCGCATGATCGGGGACATGCACCACATCCCGCATTTGGATCGGGCACCAGTAGCCAGGGCCAAATCCTCCGGCTCATGCACGCCCTGCACGATTGCGGCAGCGACCTCGGCGGCGGTGGTATTCGTGCATACGCAGATCACTGAGTCCGGGGCAAGCCGCGCCTGGGCGCACAAGTCGTCCACAGCCGGCCGATCATAGGTGTCCTCGGGTGTAGTGAGCAGCCGCGGGTTCGGATCGGCTTTGATCGAGATCGCTTCGTAGGGCCCGCATGCCTCCACGCATTTGAAGCATCCGACGCACTTGGGCTCCTCGAGCACCGCCAAGCGACCGTCCATCTCCAACGCGCCGGAGGGGCAGACATTGACGCACCGGCGGCACCCCACGCAGTTCTCGTCGGTGATCTCCACGACGGCCGAGGTCTGAAACATCAGTTCACCCCAATCAGGCGGCGCAACATGACGTCGATGCGCTCGTACAACTCGTCGTCGTCCAGGTCGAACTGCTCAAGCACCGCCAACGCGGCGCGGGCGGCCCAATCAACGTCCGCCTCAAGCCCTTTGGCCGCCGCCGGTATGGCCGCCTTGAGCAGCCGGGCCAGGATTCGGGGCGGTCGAGCCATCAACTCGGCGTGCTGCTCGCGCACCACGGGGTCGTTCGCCATCAGCGTCAGCAGCGGCCGGTACATTCGGCCGAAGTTGATCGCTCCGCGGGTCCAGCTGGAAATGATCTCCTGCGGCGATGCGGTCGCCCACTGTGGGCGTGCCCCCCAGTCCTCCATGGTTTGGCTGGCGCGCGCCGCGAACCGCTCGTGCAACGCGATCGCTACACCGCGCTTGTCCCCGAATCGGCCATACACTGCACCCGTCGTCATCCCGGCCCGCCGCGAGATGTCTGCTACGCCGATGTCGGCGTACGGCCGCTCGTAGAGCAGGTCCATCAGGGCGTCGAGCAGAGCCTCGCGGTTCGCCCGCGACCGATCCTGCTTCGGGGTGACCTCAGGCCGGCGGTCGGCGCCCGCTTGGCCCGATGTCAACCGCCGGTCTGGCTCGATCGTGCTGTCGATCACGGTCTCACCCCTTTAGCGTCGGCTTGCGTTAACAATAGTAATTCAATTATTATTCTTCCACAACCCCTGGACGCACCGTTCAGGGCGCCCCACGAGTCGGTCTGGTACCCATGCCTTCCCTGTATCTCGACTGCGTCGGCGGAGTGGCCGGCGACATGATGCTCGCGTCGTTGATCGATGCGGGAGCATCGCTGGATGCCGTGCGCGCCGGTCTGCCGATAGCCGGACTGGATCTGCGGATCGAACGAGTCGAGCGTCAGGAGCTGGCTGCTCTCGCGCTCACCGTGGTCACTGGCGACGACCACGCGCATCGCCGCTGGCGCGACGTGCGTTCACTCATCGACTCGGGCTCGATGCCCGAGCGGGCCAGGAGGCGGGCGCATGCGGCGTTCGCTCGGCTCGCCGAAGCCGAGGGCCGTGTTCATGGGGTCTCGCCCGAGGAGGTGACCTTCCACGAAGTCGGCGCACTGGATGCGATCGCCGACATCTGTGGCGTGGCGTTGGCTCTTGAGGATCTCGGCATCGATGACGTGGTCTGTTCGCCGCTTCCGCTTGGGCGGGGCTTGGTGCGCGGTGCGCACGGACTGTTGCCGTTGCCCGCGCCGGCCACCGTCGACCTGCTTCGCGGGGCAATGGTCTACGGGGTCGACGCAGTCGGGGAAACCGTGACGCCCACCGGGGCAGCGTTGGTGACCTCTTTGGCGTCGAATTTCGGGCCACTGCCGCCGATGACGTTGGCGGCGGTCGGTTCTGGTGCTGGAACGTGGAATCCCGATCACGTGCCCAACATCGTGCGCTCGTTCGTCGGCGACCCTGCGCCGGCCCTCATGCGCCTGGAGGGTCCGCTCATTCTGGAGACCAACCTCGACGACCTGCAACCGGAGTTCGTACCTGATGTGATCCAGGCGTGCCTTGCAGCCGGCGCGGCCGATGCGTGGACCACACCGGCGCTGATGAAGCACGGACGTCCCGGGCTCACGCTGTGCGCCCTCGTGCACGGGGCCGATGAGCGGCCCGTCGCAGAGGCGATCTTGCGTCACACCACGACTCTTGGCCTTCGCGTGCGCCGCACTGAGCATCGTTGGGCACTGGACCGCGAATCCCGCACCGTCGAGGTCGGCGGCTTGGCGATCAGCGTCAAGATCGGTCTGCTGGCTGGCGAAGTGGTCAACATCAAACCCGAGCACCGGGACTGTGTCCGAGTGGCCGGCCAGCTTGGACGAAGCGTCAAATCAGTCTGGGCGGCTGCGCTGGCCCAAGCGCAACGTGACCTGCCCCCGATTGGTGAGGCGCGCCACTCGTGACGAATTCTCAACGCGCGCAGGCCCAGAAGGCTGCGGGCGCGCTCGGAGTGGACATCGACGCTGTGGCCTCGTGGATGGATCACGTGGGGCTGGAATCGGGTCCGATCGTTGGCGTCGAGCCCATCAGCGGCGGCACGCAAAACGTGCTGGTGCGGTTCCAGCGAGGTGACCGCCGGTTCGTGCTACGCCGAGGACCACTGCACCTGCGCCCGACCACCAACGACGCGTTGCGCAAGGAGATGCGTTTGTTGGACGCGCTGGCAGCGACCAACGTTCCGCATCCCCGGTTGATCGCCCCGTGCCCGGACGAGTCGGTGCTTGAAGGGGCGGTCTTCTATCTCATGGAGCCCGTCGACGGCTTCAACGCGGCGGCGGCACTGCCCCAATGGCACGCCCATGCCCGACTGGTGCGGTATCGGATGGGGTTCGCCATGGTGGAGGCGCTTGCGGCCCTGGGGGCTGTGGACTACACGGCTGTGGGCCTGGGCGGCTTCGGACATCCGGACGGATTCTTGGATCGTCAGGTACCGCGGTGGCTGCAGGAGCTGGAATCCTATGTCCGGCTGGAAGGTTATCCCGGTCCGAACATCGGCGGTGTGCAGCAGGTGGCCGGTTGGCTCGAACGGAACCGTCCGATGGAGTTCGTACCGGGCATCATGCACGGCGACTTTCACCTCGCCAACGTTATGTTCAACACGACAACCGCCGAAGTCGCCGCAGTGGTGGACTGGGAGATGGGCACGATCGGCGATCCACTCGTCGATCTGGGCTGGATGGTGGCGACCTGGCCGGACGCCGGGGACCGCTCCGACGTGTTCGACAGCGAAATCGCCCGTGCGGGGGGACTTCCCCGCGCAGATGAACTCGTTGCACGGTATGCCGAAACCTCTGAGCGCGACCTATCGGCGATGCCCTGGTATGTCGTGCTCGCCTGCTTCAAGCTCGGGATCCTTCTCGAAGGTACTTACGCCAGAGCCTGCGCAGGCAAGGCACCGATGGCGGTGGGGGAACGTCTCCACGGCATGACCTTGCGCCTGTTCGATCGTGCCCGAGCGATGATCGCCCAGTCCTGACCTGCAGTGAGAGTTAATGTCGCTTGACGCCCCACACCGGCCTTCGGCAACCATCCACCCATGTGCGGCGCGGCGAGATCCTCGTCATGGGCGGACCCCGCGAGCGGGTACGGCCGAATTCTCTCCCGCCGTACGCCCATTCCGCGATCGGGTAGTCGGCGGCGGCGATGCTTGGTCAGACGTGGCCGTCACAAAGAAACGTTGCGGCGCTTCGGGAATTCCTACAGGCGATTACCTGAGTCCGCCGTCGAGGCGCAGTGTGGAGCCGGTGCAGAACGATGAGGCATCGGATGCGAAGTACATTGCCGCCCCGATGATCTCGTCAGGCTCGCCCACCCGGCCTAGCGCTGCGCGGGAAGCGAGCACCTCGGCGACCTCCGGCGTCCAGGCACGCGAGATGTCGGTGCGGAACGCCCCGCATTGAATGGTGTTCACCCGGACGGCAGGGCCAAAGGCCTGTGCGAAGCCTTCGGTCAACGTGTTGAGCCCCGCCTTCGCCGCAGCGTAGGGGAGGTTCTCGGGAGCCGGACGGTTGGCCGCCATCGAGCTGATATTGATGATCGATCCGCGGCCGGCGGCCGCCATCCTCGTGCCGACCATGGCGACGAGGCGGAACGGACCTTTGAGGTTCAGCCCGATCACCTTGTCCCACAAGGGTTCACTGATCTGGTCCAGGCTCGGGTAAAGCGGGGACATCCCGGCGTTGTTCACCAGAATGTCCACGTGTCCGAACTCTGCGTAGGCGCAGTCCACGAGGGCCTCGCATTGGGCCCACTCGCTGACGTTGCAGGACACCGGGAACGCCGTGCGTGCGGTGCGCTCACGGATCTGGTGCGCGAGCTGTTCGCAATCGGCGATCTTCCGGCTGGCGATGATGACGTCGGCACCGTGCTCAGCGAACGTTTCCACCATCTGCTTACCCAGGCCCCGACTACCGCCGGTGACCATTGCTACTTTGCCGTCCAGCTCCATCATGTGTCTGTGGCCTCGGTGACGAAACGTCGATGACTATCTGTCGGCATCTGAGTATC
This sequence comes from Mycolicibacterium moriokaense, assembly GCF_003201655.1. Classification (GTDB taxonomy): domain Bacteria; phylum Actinomycetota; class Actinomycetes; order Mycobacteriales; family Mycobacteriaceae; genus Mycobacterium; species Mycobacterium moriokaense_A. Next base: position 75,602 of record NZ_QJJU01000023.1, on the reverse strand, counting down.
GAATGACTCCACGAATATTATTGCCGTCCAACATGTCCTGATACCCGTCGTTGATATCCTCCAGCGCGTACGTGCGGGTGACCATGTCGTCGAGGTTGAGCTTGCCGGCCTTGTATACGCCCAGCAGCTGCGGGATGTCGTAATGCGGGTTGCCGCCGCCGAAGATGGCGCCCTGCAGGTTTTTCTGCATCAGGGTGAGCATCGCTAGGTTCAGCGTGACATTGGTGTCGAGCATGCTGCCGATAGCGGTCAGCACGCACGTCCCGCCCTTGGCGGTCAGGTTGACATAGTTGTCGACGTCGGCACCGTGCAGTTCGCCGACGGTGACGACGACCTTCCTGGCCATCAATCCCTGGGTAACTTCGGCGACACCGGCCATCGCGGCGAAGATGTCCGGATAGACGTGGGTGGCGCCGAACTTCAGCGCCTGATCACGCTTCCACTCCACCGGGTCGACGGCGAAGACGTACCGGGCGCCGGCATTGACCGCGCCCTGCAGCGCGCCCATCCCGACACCACCGACACCGATGACGGCCACGTCTTCACCGGGTCGAACGTTGCCGCTGCGCACGGCCGAGCCGTAGCCGGTGGTCACACCACAGCCCACCAGGCAGGCCACCTCGAATGGGATGGCCTTGTCGATCTTCACCACCGAGCTCTTGTGCACGACCATGTACGGCGAGAACGTGCCAAGCAGGGTCATCGGAAAGACGTTCTGGCCCTTGGCTGTGATGCGGTGGGTGCCATCGGAAACCGCGGTGCCGCTCAGCAATCCGGCGCCCAGGTCGCAGAGGTTGCGCAGCCCGGCCTGACACGACGGACATGTGCCGCAGGACGGGATGAACGACAGCACGACGTGGTCGCCGGGCTCGAGGCCCTCGACGCCTGCTCCGACCTCGGTGACGATGCCGGCGCCTTCGTGGCCACCGAGGACGGGGAATCCGGCCATGGGGATGCCGCCGGTGACCAGATGGTGGTCGGAGTGGCACATCCCCGACGCTTCCATCTGGATTTTGACCTCGTCCTTGACCGGATCGCCGATCTGAATCTCCTCGATCGACCACGGCTGGTTGAACTCCCAGATGAGAGCGCCCTTGGTCTTCACGTGAACCTGCTTTCATCGCTTGCGCGGCCCAGCCGACGACTTGGCGTTCTCGCGGGGATGGCGGCCATCTGCGGCACGCTGGGTCGAAGTTTCCGGGACGCCAGTGTCCCACAATTACTTGCTTGCGCGCAAGCAGGGTGGCATGGTGGGGGGACACCGAAGTAGGTAGCGACCAAATGGGGACCCATGCAACGTGTCAGGAACAGGCGATCGGCGCCGTCACGCAAACAGTTGTGTGCGGTGCCAATCGAGTCGGATGCCAAACCCGTATTCGGATCGGGGACTCCAGGTCCGGTGGAGATGCACCGGCTGCTGTTGAGAGATCGTCGGGAATACTATCGACGCAAGCTCGAACAGTTCGACGACATCACGTTCATCAATCTGTTCGGGCAGAAGGTCGTGCTCGTTCTGATTCCAGACGGTGCGCAGGCGGTCGCGATGAACCTGGACAAGGCGTTGGCTTCAGGCCCGTCCTGGGGCATGTTCATCGGACTCGCGTTTCGTCGCGGGATCTTGCTACTGGATTTCGAGGAACATCGATTGCACCGCTCGGTGATGCAGAGCGCGTTCTCCAGCCCCAATCTGAAGGGCTATCTGCAGGAGATGCAGCCAATGCTGGCGGGCAAGGTTACCGAACTGCCAGCCGGCCAGGTGCAACTCGCTCACGCGTTCAAGGCAATCTCACTGAGCATGGCCTTAGAAGTTTTCGTCGGTGTAAAGCTGCCGAAGGCCGAGGCCGACCGGATCACCCAAGCATTCCTGGACTGTTTGGCCTCCGTGGGGGCGTTCATCAGGTTCCCGATTCCCGGTGGGGATTGGGCGCGCGCGATCGCCGGCAGGAAAACCCTGGAGGCCTTCTTCCGTGACTTACTGCCGCAGAAGCGGGCAACACAGACGCCCGATCTGTTCTCCGTGCTATGTCACGCGAAATCTGAGCAGGGCGACGTGTTCTCCGACGAGGACGTCGTCAACCACATGATCTTCGTGCTCTTTGCCGCGCACGACACCTCGACGGTCGCTCTGACCACGATGGCCTACTACATGGCGCGCGACCGGCGATGGCAGGACAAGGCGCGCGCCCGGGCCCTATCGCTACCGGGGGAGCTGGCCTACGAACATTTGGCGGAGATGACCGAACTCGACTGGATCATGAAGGAGGCGCTGCGGCTGAACAGCCCAGTGCCGTGGCTGGCTCGCCAAGCGCTTAGGGATACCACTATCAATGGTTACTACATCCCGGCCGGCACGATGGTGATGGCGCCCACCGGAGCCATCCATGCCAATCCTCGAGTGTGGCAGGACCCGTACACATTCGACCCGGAGCGATTCAGTCCCGAGCGCGCCGAAGACAAGGGCCACCGGTTTAGGTGGATGCCGTTCGGCGGTGGCGTGCACAAGTGCATCGGGCTGTACTTCGCGCAGATGGAGATCAAGACCATCCTGCATCACCTGCTGAGAAACTTCGAGTGGACTGTGCCCGAGGACTACCGGTGGACGCTGGAGCCCCGCAGCCTGGGCGACCCAGTCGACGGGTTGCCAGTGCAGCTACGGCGCCTGGGTACCTCGCCGGATCGGACCGATCGCGGCGGAGATCGAGGGTGAAGGTCCGCGTCGATCACTCGAAATGCGAAACTAACGCACTCTGTATCGGAATGGCCCCGGACCTGTTTGATCTGGATGGGGACTATCCCGTGCAAGTACCGGATGCCATTCCCGACGATCGCCGCGGCGAGGTTCGCGAAATCGTCGCCAGTTGTCCGACTGCGGCCCTGTCGATCGAATTCCCGCAGGACGCATGACCATGGGCAAGATCGCGATCGAGGAACATTTCTTGTTGCCCGAGTTCGATGACTACTTCCGGACGTTGATCGCGGGTGTGCCCAGTGAGTCGTTTGATCCGGTGTTGCCCAAGTTCTGGGATCTGGACACGGGCCGCCTGGCTGACATGGATCTATTGGGTGTAGAGCGCTCGATTTTGTCTTACTTCAATTACGGCAGCGTGCAGTTGGATCCCGATGCCGAGCGGGCAGTCCAAATGGCGCGGAGGATGAATGACGCACTAGCGCAACGCATCGCGCTACATCCGGATCGGCTCTCCGGGTTCGCTGCCCTGCCGCTTCAGGATCCTGACGCCGCCGTCGGCGAGTTTCGTCGCACCGTGACCGAGCTGGGATTCAAGGGCGCGATGATCAACGGGCACACTGGCGGCCACTATTTGGACGAGGCGCAGTACTGGCCGTTATGGGAGGCGGCCGCGCAGTTGAGCGTGCCGATCTACCTGCATCCGTGGTCGTCACCAGCCGATCAGCTCAAGGCCTACGACGGTTATCCCGATATCTTGGGCCCGACCTGGAACTGGACGGTCGAGACGGCCACCCACGCGTTGCGGATCATGTGTAGTGGAGTGTTCGACGCCTATCCGACGGCGATGATGATCCTGGGCCACATGGGCGAACTGCTGCCGTTCTGCATGGAGCGTTTCGATCAGGGCTGGCAGTTCTACGCCGCACACAAGGCCAAGCACTCGATCACCCACTACCTGCGTACAAATGTCTGGATCACCACCAGCGGCAACGTATCTGCGGTGTCGCTGACAGGGGCACTGTCAGCGCTGGGTGCAGATCGGATCCTGTTCGCCACCGATTACCCCTTCGACCTCGGACCCGCGTTTCTGCCCACGATGGAAAACGGGATCCTGAGCACGGCCGACTTGGACAAGGTCTACCGCGGAAACGCAGAACAAATCTTTCAGCTCCGCGGCGGTGGATGAGTTGGGGTCCGGCACCGATGCTTTGGGCGTCGAAAGCACTCGAACGGCAACGACAATCGGTGTCTCGACGTTCTTCGAGTTCGCTACTGGACACGCGGCCTAACTCATGGCCCGTCCAACGGGGCCCAGCGGGCCTGGCGATCCACCGCAGCGGTTACGCGAGCGACAGGAGCCAGCTGCTGCCCAATTGATTGCTGCCGGTTGCCTGCGAGCAAGTAGAGTTGCCCGCGTAGGTGAACATCCAGCGAAGGGCCAGGAATGACTGCTCGCAACGGCGCTGCTGCACGACGCAGACCGGCGGAAAGTGTCGCGGCTGTCTCGGATGGCGCACATGACGCTGTCGGCGGACGGCGTGAAGAGATACTTCAGGCGGCGCAGAAGCTGTTCGCGGAGAATGGTTTTCGCGAGACGAACCTCAACGATGTGGCTACCCGAATGGGGTTTCGGCGGCAGGCGGTGTATCACTACTTTCCGTCCAAAGAGGACATTCTCTACGAGCTGATCGATCGCGCCGGTCAGTCCATCGCGACCTCGGCCCAGCCGACACTGGATTCCGACATGCCGCCTGCGGAAAAGCTCGCCGAGGTTGTCCGGAATCACGTTCGCCAACTGTTGACGAATCTCGACATCTTCCGAATCCAATTCAGCGAACTGTTCAAACTCAGTGGAGATCGCGCCGACGGATTGCGGCGCGACATGTCCGCCTACGTTCGCGACATCGCACACGTCATCGAGGCTGGGCAGAAGGACGGAACGTTCGTCGACGTCCCCGCTAGGACCCAGACTCTGTTGATTCTCGGAATGTGCAATGGGACCACCGAGTGGTACGGAACCTCCCAATCCCCGCGCAGCATCGATGAGATCGCCGACTACGCGGCGCAACTGGCGCTCGCCGGCGCCAAGGGCACCGTCCGGAAACGCCGCTAAGAAAATCCAGCCGGGCGACACACTCTGCGTTTCCTTGCGATGCAGGTCACCTTGCTTGCGCGCAAGCAAGGTGCGATAGTGGTGATATCGCGACGGAGATCGATTGGCCTCGCGGCCGCGACATCACTTTCGAACGGAGTGCGTGAAATGAGCCGAATACCCACGTCAACCGGCGTCCGCATCGCCCCGGTGGCGCCAGCCGACCGCTCACCGCAGCAACGGGAGCTGCTGGAACCCATATTCGGCGATCGCGCTGCCAATGTGTTTGCCACTCTGGTGGCGCATCCTGCGCTGTTCGAGGCGTGGATGCCCTTCTGCATGTATCTGCTTCGGTGCCCCGAGTTCAGTGCCCGGCGCCGCGAGATGGTCATCCTGCGCACCGCGTGGCGCTGTGGCGCCGAGTACGAATGGGAGCACCACGGACGTTTCGCGCAGCAGGCGGGGTTGTCGCAAGACGAGATCCAGGCGCTGGCAGGCCTTTCCGGCGGCGAGTGGACGGACGAGGAGGATGCGTTGCTCCACGCGGTCGACGAACTCCACGTGCACCACACGCTGACCGACGAGACGTGGGCGCGGCTGGCCGCATTTCTTGACATTGAACAGCTGATCACCTTGCCGATGCTGGTCGGTCAATACACATTGCTGGCAGGCACCCTCAACGCGCTCGGTGTGGCGATGGATGAGGACGTCGCCGCCGCGCAGGCACCGATTGGATGGAGCAACAAGTGAGAATTGCCAGGGTCGAGAACCGACCGGTTCTAGTGCGGGAGAGCCAGATTATCGACATTGCCCGCGCAAGTGGCGGACGTTTCGGTACTGATGCGAATGCCCCATTCACCGACTGGACCGCCTTCCAAGAGTGGGCCTCGACGGTGGACGAGGACGGCGAGCCGTTGGGTGAGCGCGCTCTTACCAACCCGGTGCCGCACCCCGCGCAGGTCTTTGGGGTTGGCGCCAACTACCGCGCACACCTCGAGGAAGCGAGCTCAGCCGCGACGGCGTCGGGCCGGACACTGGCGGTGCCCACGTCGCCGCTCATCTTCACCAAGTTCCCCAGCTGCCTTGCCGGCCCGTTCGACCCGATCCCGATCCCCGCGGCCACAATCGACTGGGAAATCGAACTGGTCGTGGTTATTGGCACACGAGCCGAGCACGTGGCCCTCAACGATGCTTGGAGTCACGTCGCCGGACTCACGGTGGGACAAGACATCACAGACCGCACCTTGCAGTTCGAAGGTATTGCCCCGCAGTTTTCCATGGGCAAGTCGTGCCCGGGGTTTGGCCCGCTCGGGCCCTGGGTGGTGACTCCTGACGAGCTGGCTGACCCCGACAACCTCGAATTGGGCTGCGCCCTCGATGGCAAGGTGATGCAGCGTTCGAGCACCAGTGAACTCATCTTCAGCGTCCCCGATCTGATCGCACGGCTATCGGCGGTGTGTCCGCTGCTGCCCGGAGACCTCATCTTCACCGGCACCCCCGAGGGCGTCGGAATGTTCCGCCAGCCGGCCGTATTCCTGCAGCCCGGCCAGGAACTCACCAGTTGGATCGAGGGGATCGGCGAACTACGCAACCCGACCATTGATGCGCCGAGGACGACTCGATGAACGCCACCAAGACTTACGACGTTGGTGGAGTAAGGATGGCACGTCCGTTCAAGATCCGCCGTTTCGGCCACTTCGGCTTCAACCTCGACCAGCTTGACGAAGCTGTTCCCTTCTACACCGACGAACTCGGGTTCCGTATCACCGACGACATGAACCTGTTCGACATGCTCGATGGCGGCATGCTCGCACACGCACGCACAGTCGTCACTAACCCCCGCATGCTCTTCACCAGCAATTCGTCGGATCACCACGCAGTTCTGTTGGCACACAAAACCTTCGGCACACTCATCGGCAACGACGCCATCGCCAAGGACAACACGGTCAGTCAGATCACGTGGCAGGTAGGAACGCTCGACGAGGTCCTCGATGGTGCCGAGTACCTCACCGCCAACGACGTGCAGATGGTACGGCTCGGCCGGGACATGCCCGGCGGAAACTGGCACGCATACTTCCTCGACCCCGACGGCAACACTCTCGAGTTGTACTACGGCATGGAACAGATCGGCTGGGACCGCAATTCCAAACCGCACGCAATGCACTACCGCGGCTTCGACAGCGCACCGCCTCGCCCACAGATGTCTGAAGCCGCCGAGATCCGCGAGGCTCTCTCCCGAGGCATCGACATCCACTCCGGATCAAGGCCCTCGGAATCCCACCTCGAAGAGAAATTCAACGTCGGCGGAGTCCTGCTGGCCCGACCCTTCAAGATCGTCGGGCTGGGGCCATTCTCTCTGTTCACCCACCACCTCGACACCATGGCGGAGTTCTACACCACCATCATGGGGTTCCAGGTCACTGAGGAGGCCACATGCGCCGGCCGCCGTGTCGTCTACCTGCGACACGGAACAGAACATCACTCGATGGTCCTGCTGGACAAGGCCTTACGCACGGATCTCGGCCTGAGGCCAGATGCGTCGTGTCTGAGCGTGGGCATGCAGGTAGGCAGCTACCATCAGCTGCTCGACGCTGTCGAGTTTCTCGAGGCCCGAGGCCGAGAGATCGTCGAGCTGCCGTCGGAGCTGCACCTCGGGATCGACTACGCGGCCCATGTCCGTGATCCGGAAGGGCATCTGATCGAGCTGTATTACTCCATGGAACAAGTTGGGTGGGACGGGCGTCCCCGGCCCGCCAGCCAGCGTCCGACAATCACCACTCCATGGCCCGATAGCGTTGACGCGCAATCAGATTCCTATATAGGCCAGACGTACCTAGGGCCATTGGGATGACCCGCTACGACTGCGACGTCCTCATCGTGGGCGCGGGCCCCGTAGGACAGACGACCGCGCTGCTCCTCGCACAACGCGGCATATCGGTGATCGTCCTGGAACGGTGGGAGCAGCCGTATCCACTCCCGCGGGCAGTTGCGCTCGCTCACGATGTGGTGCGCACCATGCACACCCTCGCACTGGGCACCCGATTCGCGGATCTACTGGATCCCTGGGGCAGAGACGGCCAGCAGTGCGTGCTCGAAAGTGCTGACGGCCGGCGACTGACACAGGCCAGCTCTCCGCTGGACTCGGTGTCGGGGCACCCGGAGATGTCGGGCTTCTCGCAGCCTGACCTCGAACTGGTGCTTGAAGACCATGTCAACGAGGCCACAGACATCGACCAGCGCCGCGGTGTCACCGTCCGTTCGTTACGTACCAACGGCGACCATGTCTGTGTGCAGGCCGCCGAGCGTGACAGCGCCGAGGTGACCTTGTCTGCGCGGTACGTAGTGGGCTGCGACGGCGCCAACAGCATCGTGCGTGAGCACATCGGTGCGCCGATCACCGACATGCAATTTGATCGGGACTGGCTGGTGGTCGACGTCGTGCCGAACGGACCACTACCCAAGGCGATGAGTGACATGGGGCAACGATTGGATCCCGCACGCCCGACGACATTTGTTCCCGCAGGCCCGAACCGCCGCCGCTTCGAGTTCATGATCCAGCCCGGCGATGACGCAGCCCTCCTTGACACTGACGACGGAACATGGGAGCTCCTGCGCCCATGGGGGGTAAATCCCGCCAATAGCGTTCTGACCCGCCATGCCCGCTATACGTTCCGGGGTCGCTGGGCCACCCAGTGGCGCAAAGACCGAATCCTCCTTGCCGGAGACGCAGCCCACCAAATGCCACCGTTTCTGGGTCAGGGTCTGAACTCTGGTATCCGCGACGCAACCAACCTTGCCTGGAGGCTGGCGCTCGTCGTGAAAGATGTCGCGCCGGCCGGCCTCCTCGACGACTATGTCGCCGAGCGCCGCGAACAAGCCGCGACCATCGTGCGGGAGTCGGTTCGCATGGGGGAGATCATCTGCACCACCGACCCCGAGGAAGCGGCGCGCCGCGACGAACTGCTCAAAACGAATGGACATCGCATGGGCATCGCTCAAACCAGCTGGCCCCTTAACGACGGAACCTTCCGCAAAGACACCGCCGCGGGCACCCTTGCACTGCAGGCTCGTGTCGGCGTCGATGGTGTCGTCGGCATGCTCGATGACGTGACAGAACCCGGCCGGTTCATGATTCTTGGCGCGGACGGTGATCCGCTTGATGCATTGGACCCTGCCCTTGTCGGTGGATGGCGCTCCTTGGGTGGGGTGGCTGTGCATTTCGGGGGCAAGCGTTGGGTCGATGTCGACGGCAAGTACGGTCGCTGGTTCGACACCCTCGGTGCCCGAGTCGTGCTTATCCGCCCCGACTTCCACGTTTTCGGCACCGCCTCGGGCGACAGCGGGTCCATCAATCTGCTCGTTGCCGATCTGCTTCGTTCGGTCACGCAGTTGGCGGTCTGACGATGTGTCGCGGCTAGATCGACCTTCACACCCACGACATCCCGAGGTGTACCGCGAGGCGCTGGTGGCCGCGGGATGGGACCGACCCGAGGGCACTCCGGCGCTGCCGGAGTGGAGCGAGGAGTTGGCTTTGGCGGCCATGGACGAACGCGGCATACGCCCGATACGCAAGGACCCAATTGCGCTACCACACCTCAATCGGTCCCCCGGAGGTGATGGAGGTCGGCGGCGACAAGCGACCAGCGCTAACACGTCGCCGAGAAGGGGGGATCTATGTTCGCGACTGGAGCGGCGATGCATCCCGGGTGCCAGATTGGCCCACGGTTGAACTCCCGGATATTTCTCATGGTATTAGAGACTATCTATGAAGCAGCATGAAAGCTGTTGTCGGACAATTACTTCGGATATCGTCACCTGCCACCTGTTCTCGCTGCGAATGTACTATTCAGGCAGGGCAGTCCACCGCGCATCCCCCACCGCAGGGCGAGAAGCGTTCTTCGAGGGCCACGCACACGCCTTCGAGGTCCTCGGTGGTGTCCCGGCCGCAAGATCCGCTACAGACGCGCGGGTCGTTCACCGTCTGGCATGACGTGTGGTCCCCAACCGGTCCCCAAAAACACAGCAGTGCATAGCCCTACGTATGCCGGCGGGTCTCGATGTCAGAGTGGCCCGCGCAAGCGCACACTGATTTCGCCGAAATCGACTTCGGCTTCCCGGCCCGGCAGATGGGTCTGCGGGACGAACGCACTCGGCTGGGCGCGCCCGCGTTCGACACTGATCTCGGGTCGCCGCTTGGCCACATATGCGCGCACCACCGGATACGACACATCGGTCATGCCGCCGTTGACCCGCCGGGGAGCCGGTGCGAGGCTTTGGCGGTGATTGGTCGGCGCGGGTTTATGGTGCTATCGGCGGTGGGGGCCGCCGCCGGGCTGGTGGGCGCGTGCTCGTCGCGCTCGGCTGTACCGGCGGTCACGAAACCCGCTGGGTCGGGCGCCAAGGCTGTTGACATTGCTGTCGATGCGACGCCAACGCAGATCGATCTGGGCGGTGTGTCGGTGCACACCTGGGCGTGGGGCGGGCAGGTGCCTGGCAAGGAAGTCCGCGTGCGCAAGGGCGAAACGTTGCGGGCGGCGGTGACCAACAATCTGCCGGAGGGCACCACGGTGCATTGGCATGGGGTGGCGGTTCCCAACCCGATGGACGGGGTTCCGGTGTTGACCCAGCCACCCATCGGTCCCGGGCAGCGTTTTCAGTACGAGTTTGTGGTGCCCGATGCCGGAACGTATTGGATGCACTCCCATGTCGGCTTGCAGTTGGATCGCGGCCTGTACGGGCCGCTGATCGTGGAGGACCCCAACGAACGGGTCGCCTATGACGAGGAACTCGTCGTGGTCCTCGATGACTGGATCGACGGCACCGGTACCGATCCCGGCCAAGTGTTCGCGAACCTGCAGAAGCGTGGCATGGCCAGTATGGGCGACCCGGCTGAAGGTGCCGGTGTCACACCGACCACGCCGATCGGCGCCGACGGCGGCGATGTGACCTACCCGTACTTCTTGATCAACGGCAAGGTTGCCACCGACCCTGTCGTGAGGGATTGCCGCGGCGGGCAACGACTGCGGCTGCGTGTCATCAACGCCGGGGCCGACACGGCGTTTCGGGTCGCGGTGCCCGGTGTGGTCCTCAACGTCACCCACACCGATGGCTACCCCGTCGTCGCCCAGCAGACCAACTCAGTCATCCTGGGCATGGGTGAACGGTTCGACGCCGTCATTGCTGTGGGGTCGTCGGTGCCCCTGATCGCGGCCCCGGAAGACAAAACGGGGTACGCGCAACTGAACCTGCGGGTCAACGGCGCACCGAGCTCGGTCGACGTCGACAACTTCATCAAAACCCTGCGGGGGTGGGCGCCGCTGAACACCGCGCAGCTGGTCGCGGCGCCCAACGTTCAGCTACCACCACGCAATCCCGACAAGACGCTGGATCTGCGACTCGCCGGACCGTTGAATGGATACACCTGGCCCATCAACGGCATCCTCTACGATCCGCCCAACAACGGCTTGGTGGTGCCGCCTGGCCAGCGGGTGCGGATCCGATACATCAACGAGTCCAAGATGTTTCACCCCATGCACTTGCACGGCCACACGTTCCAGGTGGTGACGCCAAGCGGCACCGGCGCCCGAAAAGACACCGTGTTGGTTCCGCCGCTGCAAACCGTCGAGATCGACTTCGACACCAACAACCCCGGTCGATGGATAACGCATTGCCACAACGACTATCACCTCGAGGCGGGGATGGCGACGTTCATCGAATACGCCGGGTAGCGAAATCGGGAAACGCGTGCAGTGGGCTCGACGGCCACCAATTCAACCCGAGCATCCACCGCGCCGTTTCTTCCCGGGCCGGCACTCGCTGGCATTGTCGTCCAGGCCAGGCGATCACCGGCGAAGCCTCGAGCGGCTCCGCCTCTCGGCAGCAAACGACTTAGCGGTCACGCCGCCCGGTGAAAAGTACCTCGGCACTGGACGGATTCGCGGCCATCTCGTTGGGTCGTTGATCCGGACGGGCCACACACCGGACACCTAACCATCGGAGGTCTGTACCGAAAGCGGTAATCCGCGGTATCAGTCCTGGCGATCTCGTCGTTAAGACGTTTCCCACGCGGGTGGCTACGTCGATGTCTTATATATGTCCTGGTGTACCACCGACAGGGCCGACACGGGATTCAGCTATTTGAGGTAGGGACGGCCATCGAGTGGCTGTGTCAAGGGAATTGAACCCACTGCGACAGGAAATTGCCCTCGGAGCCGGCAGGCGGTGCCGCGGAATACCCCGATGCCAAGTCGACGTGATTTCGGATCATCGTGGCGTATCATGCGAAACACGTGGCTCGGGTTGGGGTTTGGCGCCGAGGATGGGTTGCCGCGAGCAGTTCTAGATGCCTATTTCCAGGCGCGGCGGGATAGCAGTCGCATTCCGTTGAGTCCGACGATGACGGTGGATCCTTCGTGGCCTGCGACGCCCAATGGCAGCGGTAGATGTCCGAGTAGGTCCCACAGGACGAGCACGGTGATGAAGGTGGCTGCGATGGTGAGGTTGGCGATGACGACGCGGCGGGCGCGGCGCGATAGGGTCATGACTTTGGGGATGGTGGCGAGTTCGTCGCGGACGATCACGGCGTCGGCGGTTTGTAGGGCGAGGTCAGATCCGGCCCGCCCCATGGCGATTCCGGTGTGGGCGGCCGCCAGTGCTGGGGCGTCGTTGACGCCGTCTCCGACGAGCAGCACCCGATGACCGGCGTCGTCGAGTTCACGCACGGCGCTGACTTTGTCTTGGGGCAGCAACCCCGCACGGACGTCGGTGATGCCGACCCGGGTCGCCAGTGCGGTGGCGGCGCGGTTGTTGTCCCCGGTTAACAGGACTGGGGTGGCGCCGGTGAGGTCCGACAAGGTGGCCACGGTGTCGGCGGCCTCGCGACGGAGCTGGTCGTCGAGTCCCAACACACCGACTGCAACGTCGTCGACTGTGACCACGACCGCGGTCTTGCCGTGGCCTTCCAGGGCGGCTACCGCGGCGTCCGCGCCGTCGGTGTCACCGATTCGAGGCGACGGCCTGGAGATCGAGAGCTGTGTGGGGCTGCCCACCGCGACACGACGGCCATCGACCACAGCGCTCACGCCGCGCCCGGGCGCGGAGGCGAACTGATCGACCATCGGCAGCCTGAGCCCTCGTTCGGTGGCCGCGACCACGATCGCGGCCGCGAGGGGATGCTCGCTGGGATGTTCGGCAGCGGCAGCCAGGGTGAGCAGCTCATCGGCGTCGAGCCCGCCACCGGGCAGGGGACGGATATCGCAGAGCCGGGGTGTGCCGCGGGTCAGGGTGCCGGTCTTGTCGAACGCCACCGCGGTGATCGACCCGATCTGTTCCATCACCACCGCCGACTTGACCAACACCCCGTGGCGCCCGGCGTTGGCCATCGCCGCCAACAACGGCGGCATGGTCGCCAGCACCACTGCGCAGGGTGAGGCGACGATCATGAACGTCATTGCCCGCAACAGCGAGGGTTGGACCGCGGCGCCGAGTGTGAGCGGGACGAAGAACACTGCCAGGGTGGCGGCCACCACCCCGATCGAGTAGTACTGCTCGACCTTCTCGATGAACAGCTGCGCTTTGGCTTTGGTGGCCGAGGCCTCTTCCACCATCGCCACGATGCGGGCCAGCACGGTGTCGGCGGCGGCCCGGTCCACCCGCACCCGCAGCACACCGGTGCCGTTCAAGGTGCCGGCGAACACCTCGTCACCGGGTGCCTTCGTGATTGGCAACGGTTCGCCGGTGATGGAGGCCTGATCCACCTCGCTGGCCCCGGAGGTGACCTGGCCGTCGGCGCCGATCCGTTCGCCGGGTCGGACCACGATCGTCTGTCCCACTTCAAGATTCGCCGCGTCCACCACGATCTCGGCGCCCGACGCGGTGATCACGGTGGCGCGTTCGGGGGCCAGGTTCAGCAGGCTGCGCACCGAATCGGCGGTGCGTTGGGTCAACACCGCTTCCAGCGCACCGGAGGTGGCGAAGATGACGATCAACAGGCCGCCGTCAAGGACTTGGCCGATCGCGGCCGCACCGACCGCGGCCACGATCATCAACAGATCCACATCCAACGTCTTGTCGCGCAATGCCCGCAGCCCGGCCAATGCCGGTTCCCAGCCGCCGGTGACATAGCAGCACAGATACAACGCCGACCACACCCAGGCCGGCGCAGCGCCGAACTGAGCGGCCAACCCCAGCACGAACAACACCGTCGCCACCGCCGCCCACCGCACCTCGGGCAGCGCGAACGCCCGCGTGCGGATCGCGGCGACCCCACCATCGGTGGGTGATATGGCGGCGCGGTCGAGCACCTGCGACGACATCGGACTACCTCCAGGCGTCAGGGAACGAGGGGAAGGCGGGGAACCCGACCCACAATACAGGAATGCATGAAGAGGTCTTCATGTGTGCACTGTTGATAGGATGTCGGTCATGGGTCACGGAGTGCAGGGCAGATCCGCCCCGCCCGCGCAGCTGGATGCCGACGCGGCGGCAACTGTGGCGGCCACGCTGCAGGCGTTGGCGACGCCGAGCCGGCTGCGGATCCTGACCCGGCTGCGGCACGGCGCGTGCCCGGTCACCGAACTAGCCGATGCGGTGGAGATGGAACAGTCCGCGGTGTCACATCAGTTGCGGCTCCTACGCGCTCTGGGCCTGGTCACCGGCAAGCGCAAGGGCCGCACCGTGGTGTACAGCCTCTATGACAACCACGTCGCCATGCTGCTCGATGAAGCCGTCTATCACATCGAACACCTCGGTCGCGGCATCACCGACGACATCAACGACGACCCCGCGGTAACCGCCTGACAGCCAGAGCGACAACGCGAGAAGCCGGGCATGCGCACGCAGCACACGCCGCCCGAAGCTCATCGAAACCGCCGCCGACCCTCGCTACGTGCCGGACTCACCGCTGGCGTGGATCCGCTGCGCCCGAGCAGCTTTCCACCTGTTGAGCGCCCAAGGGCGACCGATGTGCGACCCCGTGTTCGACGCGCGGCGCGTGAGACTGCTACCGCAACTCACAACATCGCGTGGATCGCGGCGTCGATGCCTATCCCCGCCAGATCGCTACTTGGCCAGATCGCTACTTGCTCGCGGCTGACGAAGGCAGCATAGCGAGGCGTCTCCTGAGTCTCGACTGTCGGTCTCAGTTGGCGCGTAGCACATGCGACTTCGGCGGCTACGCTTGGCTCGCGCTGGGCCGCCTCCGCTTTGTGTCGTCGGTCGGGCCCAGGCGGGGTTAGTCGGTTGCGCTGGCCCCAAGTGGTGCCAGCGGCATATCGCCACCGGCCCCACCCGTTAGCACGCCTCTAGCACTGACGCGCGAACGTCAGTTCGTCACATCACAGCGGGATCCAGATGCCGAAGAACCAGAAGCCCCAGGCGCCGCGGTCCTGATCCCAGAACGGCTCAACACGTTGACCCTGCCAATTGAAGGGCTGGTGGTCCCAACGCGCATCGTCGATGCCGCGCTGATCCCATGGCCGCTGATCCCAGCCACCCTGATCCGGTCGCCACTGATCCGGTCGCCACTGATCCGGTCGCCACTGGGCACCGTCAAAGTCCCCGCGGTGATCCCGTCCACCGTCACCGCGTTGGTCGCCCTGGCAGTTTTGCTGTGGCCAGCACGGCTGCCAGGGGTCAGCGGACGCCGTGCCGGATCCGACTCCCAGCGCCAAGGCGGGCAGACCCAGTGCACCGGCGATCGCGGCTTGGGCGACAACTTTCTTGACGTCCATTGTGCAACTCCTTGGTCTCGTGACGCTGACACTCTGAATTTGTGTCCACAGATTCGAGGCCAGCGCCGTTACCTCCAATTGCGTCACCGCTGCGCTTGGCTTGACAGGCGGTGTGGCCACCGCGCTCGGTGGCGTGGGCGATGCGTCGCTGCGCCGCACATGCGGGCACACTTCGGCGACGTGTTACGCCCAACACTTTTATCGCGGTGAGCGGCTGGCGCGTTACCGGCGGCGCACCACGTCGCGGCGCAGAGGCGCCGTTAACGGGATAGTCCCTAGCCGGTTCGAGACTGTTGTGATTCTGCGCGCTGAAGAAGCAACGAGTAGCGCCTGGTCGGCCGTGGCATAGCGTTTAGTCGGGGATTTCGGTTGCGCCGGTGGCTTGGTAGATGACGCGGCGTGCGATCTCGACGGCGTGGTCGGCGAAGCGTTCGTAGTAGCGGCCCAGCAGGGTGACGTCGACGGCGGAGGGCACGTCGTGTGTCCATTCGCGATCCATCAGCACCGTGAACAGGTGGCGGTGCAAGTCGTCCATCGCGTCGTCGTCGTGGCGCAGCTGCGCTGCCTGGTGCGGATCACGTTCGAGAACAACGCTTTTCGTCGTGTCGCCGATTTCGACGGCGATGCGTCCCATCTCGGCGAAATAGCCGTTGACGTCCTCGGGCAGCGCGTGTGCGGGGTGGCGTCGGCGGACGACCTTGGCGACATGCAGTGCCAGAGCGCCCATGCGCTCGACATCGGCGACGTTCTTAATTGCGGCGACTACGGCCCGCAGATCGCTGGCCACAATTCCTCGGGGGCGGGTTCAAGGTCACCGACACCGAGGGCAAGCATTGGATCGTGTCGCTGATCTATCCGTCGGGGGTGTTGTCCCTTATCGACGGTCTCAACGAACGCACCACGTTCAAGCAATGGAAACACGCGCTGGTCAGCCGCGGTCAGTGACGCCTGAGGAACAGAAAGCGGGACGACGTCGTCATCGACCAGGTATCGACCACCGAATCCTCCTGCCGGGCTCGCCGCCCTTATTTAGAGATGCCGACGAGCCGACTGTCGGGTGACGGACCTGACGCGCGTTTCACCAATCCCTTTCCGGTGATGAGCGGCAGGTCCAACGCGGATAGGAGGCCTGGTTTCGCGGCGCAGACCGCCGGAATCGCGTTGACCATCCGGGACGCTCCGGCCATCCTCGCGCCCAGATCGTGATCGTGGTCGTCGGCCATCTCGAACTCGCACCGCATGGCCGGTGAGCCCTCGATCTCGACGCGGTAGACGCCTTGGCCGGAGGCTCCGCCGTAGCCGAGATCACGTGGCTGGATTGAGATGTGTGGCTGCGGCCAGTCTGGCGCGATGTCGTCGTGCATGCGGCTGACATGGTCGATAACCAGGGTCGGATGGCCCTCGACGTACCCGGTCAGAGTGGACCTCATCGCGGCGATTGTTCCGGCGGCGATGTGCCCGGTCGGGGTGTCGAAGGCGATGTCGGTGGGTAGGCGTTCGACGGTTTCTTTGAAGTCGTCGATGTGAACCCCTAGGCCATCGGCCAGTTGGTGCAGCACTGGCCCCCAGCCGAAGGTGAACACGCCTGGTGTCGCGGCGAACGGAACCTCCTCTGGCGGCTTGCCGAATCCGAGGATCTCGTACACGGCGGTCGCGTCGGGATAGGTCGCATAGTTGAACATCTCGGTGACGCGGATGTAGTCGATGGTGCGGGCAACCCCTGAAAGCGCTAGCGGCAGCACATCGTTGGCGAATCCGCTGTCGATGCCGGTGGTGAAAAACGACGCTCCGCCCGCAAGTGCGGCCTCGCGCAGCGGGTCGGTGAACGCTGGATCGACGGCGTTGGGATACACCAACGGAACGACCGAACACGACACCACGTTCTTGCCGGCGCTCAGGATCGACACCATGTCGTTGACCGCCTCCAGTGGCCGCAGGTTCGCGGCAGCCGCATAGACCACCACATCGGCATTACCGCCGAGCAATGTGGTCGCGTCGGTGGTCGCGACGACGCCGACCGGGTCGGCGCCGCATAGCTTGCCGGCATCGCTTCCCGCCTTGAGGTCGCTGTGCACGACCAGGTCCACCAACTCCAGTTCGGGGTGATCGATCACGCCCCGCAGCGCGATCACGCCCATCGATCCGGGTCCCCATACCGCCACTCGAGTGGCCATTGTTCCTCCAAATATTAGGATGGCAGTTGCTAGTATTTGGCCCGATCGTAAGGAGGGGGTCGTGCCCACGTCAACGCCCAAATCACCGCCAACCCGGCGGGTGATGAATGTCCTTGACGCGCTGGCGGCGTCGACGACGGGTCTGACCTCGACTCAGCTGGCCCGCCAGTGCGGCATCAGCACGTCGACGTGCGCTTTGGTACTGGGAGAACTCGAAGCTGGGGGATGGGTCGCTCGCTACGACGATCGCCGTTATGGACTGGGCAGTGGGTTGTTCGGATTGGTTCGTGGTCTGCGCAACCAGTTTCCCCTGCTCGAGCAGGGCCGAACCGCGTTGGTCAATCTCCACGAAAGTCTGGCCGCGGGTTGCTCGATGTCGAGGATCGACGACGATCACCTCACCGTCATCGACGCAGTTGGCCATGTCAGCGATGGTGAACACGTTGTCGGACAGCGCTTTCCGATCGACCCGCCGTTCGGTCTGGTGGCGATGGCATGGCGCGATGATGCCGAGGTAGACCGTTGGCTGCGCGGTGTCACACCGCGACTTGCGCAGGCCGACGTCGACCAGCACCGCGGGGTACTCGCCGACGTCCGCGCACGGGGCTACGGAGCGTGGCAATTCGACGACGCGCATGCATCGCTGCACGAGCGTGTCGCCGGAATCTTGGCGTCGCTGGAACCGACTGCATCAGTGGCACGGCAGCTGACGAAGCTGATGACAATGGTCAACCTACGGTCGATCACAAGAACACTCGAAACGGATTTATTGGCAACGGAATTCGTCGTCCTGCCGATCTTCGGGCCAACCGGCCAACCCGCGTACCAGATCGAGATCCACGTCAGCCATCCCGACACCCTCACACTCGACTCGCTGAACACTGCACTCGAGAATGCTCAGAACGAACTCACGCCAGGCGCATCGGCCCACTGACACAGTTCAACCGATTAACGGCGTGGCGCTCATTCGCCGCTGCCTCGGCCATCCCGACTGAGGACCGTGGTGGCGAGAGAGGTCAGGATTTCCGGCATCGTGGCGGCGATCTCCTCGTCGTCGACGGGATGGGAGCTGGCGAAGCGGTGGTGTAGACAGGCACCGACAGCTTGAGATCATCGAGCACATTTGCCCCCGCGATGGGTGCTGATTTACGCGCGTCATCGTGCGCCCACACCCGCCGTACTGGCCGTGCGAGGTTCCGATGACGGCCACCGGCTTGCCGCTGATGACGCCGGCACCGAATGGACGGGAGATCCAATCGATGGCGTTCTTGAGGGCGGCAGCCATAGTGCCGTTGTATTCCGGCGTCACGAGCAGAAGGGCGTCGGCGGACTGAGTCTCGGCGCGCAGCCTGTCTTCCGCCGCGACCGACCCCGTCTGGTCGAAGTCGTCGTTGTACAAGGCGACATCGGCCAAGCGATCGAAGGGGCGACGGCGCAACCGCTTGACGTGCTGTGACGCGCCAATGTTTGACGACCTGAGGCGCCAGTAGGTTCAAAGCAAGACCGCGAGATGTGTTTGCGTAGACAAACGGTAGCGACTTTTGGTGGACAGCTGGACATCAAGTCACGTCACTGCCGGCACACTGGCGGCTGCATCGCGCACCAGCGGGTCGATCTCAATCCCGTTGTCGCCGAGACTGTTTACGGCGGTATGGCGGTGGCCGCCAGCCTCCTCCGGTGGTCTGTCGCGATATCTCGCCGAACGTTTTCGCTAGGGTCGATTCGGATTGCTGAATCACGTTGCATCGAACCAACTTCCGTGGTGCTCCGTGTACAAGGGCAGAGGTCTTCACGTTGCGGCATTAACCCGGGCCGCGGACGCCTCGGCGAGGAGGAACGTGCACATGTCTGATCCTTTCCGTGCCACGATGGCGTTGGTCGCACGAGTCGCAGGTGCCGCACTGGCGTTGGCGGTCGCGGGAATCCACATCGCCCACCAGGGCGGTTTCCCCGGCTCGACGACCCCCGACTATGTCGGCGTCGGCTACTACCTCTTAGAGGGCCTGTCCGTGCTCACCGCCGCGGCCTTGCTGTTGCCGCTCACGTCACGGCTGAGCGCCGCCATATGGACCAGCGCAGCCACATTCGTCTCGGCGGGACCCCTGCTGGGATACGCGCTTTCCCGCGGTCCCGGACTACCCGACTACGACGACGACATCGGCAACTGGACCGAACCACTCGGTGTCCTAAGTCTCGTGGTTGAGTCCGCACACGCCAAAAGCGCTCTGCCGCTACATCCGCCGGCAACCGCAGCAGGCCGTCGGCGCCCGGTTGATCAAGGCACTGCATGCCAGAACTCGCGGATTGGCCGCGATTCCGGCGGCGGGACCCCCGCGGCGCGTATTGAACCTCGGGGCGGGTCCGTTCGTGAACAGAACGAAGCCGCCGCTGCGCGTGGCCGCAATGGCGTGGGTCGGGGAGGAAGACGGGGCGAGTTATGTCGTGGGAGGGGTGGGGAAGGACACACCCGGGAGTTGATCTGTTGGCGGCGGTTAGGTCGCCCCGTGGGCGTGTCATCACCCATCCGCTCTATGCCAGCCTCAACACGCGTGCGGCGATCCTCACGTTTATGGAGCATCACGTGTTCGCGGTGTGGGACTTTATGTCGTTGCTGAAGTCCCTCCAACGCAGCCTGACGTGCGTGACAGTGCCGTGGGTGCCCACCGGGCCGGCCGGCAGCCGCCGCCTTATCAACGACATCGTGCTGGCGGAGGAAAGCGACGAGTTCCAAGGCGGTCATATCAGCCATTTCGAGTGGTACGTCGCCGGCATGGCTGAAGCTGGGGCCGACCATTCTGTCGTCGACCGTTTCATCGATCTGATACGTGCCGAAGAGCCGGTGCCGTGCGCGCTGGAGGATGCCGGCGTACCGCGTGCGGCGGCGGAGTTCGTCACAGCCACATGGGGCTTCATCGCGTCCGGTCCGGTCCACTGCCAGGCCGCGGCGTTCGCGTTTGGCCGCGAAGAACTCATCCCCGACATGTTCACCCAGGTGGTCGCCGTCAACCAGGACGGCGGTGGGCTGGGGACGTTCGCTGAATACCTTGAGCGGCATATCGAGGTCGACGGCGACTCGCACACCCCGATGGCTATGCAGATGCTCGCCGACCTGTGCGGCGAGGACAAGGGGAAGTGGCGGGAGTGCACCCAGACCGCCAGTGCGGCGCTCGCCGCGCGCTCTCGGCTGTGGGACGGCATCCTCACTGCTATCACCGCTGAGCGCAGTGTCGCTCCCACGCGCAAACAGATGTCTGAATCTGCTTCCTAGGTCGACACTCCCAAGGCAGTCCCGCGATCAGCTGGTCGACCGATACCCGCGGTCCGGACGATCGTGGTCGTCGTAGAGCGTGCAGTCGCGGGTTGGTGCAGCGATCGATCACGCCGAGGCGCCGGACGACGAGCATCCGCACGCAACATGCAGTGGGCTGGACTGGCCCGTCACACGCACACCGCATGAATGACGGTGGTGGCTGCAACCGTCAGAGAAGTCACGAGCCGGAGCCCGTCGGCCTATCCAACGGCCGGTCACCAGCTTCGGCCAGGGCGGTGCCCACACGTCGGTCGGCCTTGGCGAGAGCTCCGGCAAGATCACCGTTAAGTGCGCACGGATCGACTACCACCCGCATCGGCGTCGTCTCGCAGTTGGTGAACCGGTCACGGTGCTGCCTCGTGTCAGTCGTAGGGTCCGGGGGCGATGCCAGCTACGTAGGCTGTTTTCCGGCGGGAGCGCGGGATTGGACGGTCCGGATTCCGGGGAGTTGCGGGGGATCTACGACGAGCATGCCGCCGCGTTGCGGCGTTACGCCCTGTTGCTGACCGGTGACCGCGCCCGCGCAGCAAACGTTGTACAGGAAACCGTGCTGCGCGCCAGACGAGACCCTGACCTGGCCTATTCCCCGGTGCCATCCGTACGAGCGTCGCTGTTCACCATCGCCCACAACATCATCATCGACGATCGACGCAGCGCGGGCTCCTCGAACGACATCGACGTTCCCGACTCGGTGTGGCCAGAACTGGCCGGGCCGGAGGAAGTCAACGCCGCCGTTGACCGGCTGCTGCTCGGCGACGCGTTGGCGCAGTTGCCCGCAGATCATCGCGCCGTGGTTCGCTGCGCCTACTACCAGGGCTGCACAACAGCCCAGATAGCGGCGGACCTCCACATCGCGGAGGGTGCGGTGAAGTCGAGACTGCACGATGCCCTGCGGGCGTTATCGCCGCAGTTGCGCGCACTGCGGCTGGCGCCGTAGTGCTGCTGCGGCCGCGTGCTGCCCTCAGTTATCGCCGGTGCGCGGACATTGCTTGTCCCCGATTGGACCATCTGACGGCTAGCGCTGCTGCTGGTTGACAGGGTCGAGTCCGACGTTGAGGCCCGCAGGATTGGTCAGCGGTCGTCGAACGTCTAACCGGGTTGCCCGGCTGTGCCATTTACGGCATCTTTACGGGCTGAGACGGTTGTTGCGTGGCTCCGCGCGACCGGGTGGCGGCCGGGCTGGCCAAACATCCGCGGTTCGAGCTCCATTTCACCCCGACCTCCTCGTCGTGGCTCAATCTCGTCGAACGCTGGTTCCGCGAACTGACCGACAAAGCATTGCGGCGCGGGGTATTTCATTCCGAACCGACCTGATCGCCGCGATCGAGGAATGCCTCGACGCGCACAATGACGATCCGCGCCCCTACGTGTGGACCGTATTCCCTCGGCGCGAGACCATCTACCACCCCGGCTGCGGTGCACCGACCTGTGACCGTCGTCGAACACCAAGGCGGCCGCGGTAGGAGTCGCCTGCGGCGGAAGCCTTGCACAATTAGGGCATTCGACGAATGGCGATCTGCACATGGTGTGCCTGACACGGCGGGGCGTTCGTTCACTAGCTTGAGAAAATCAGGCACTGCGACTGTTTGGACGAGTACTGGTCTTCACAGCTTTCCGAATATGTCACCCCAACGCACCCACGTGCGCGAACGAACCGCTCGTGAGGCGCACCTACCGACGACAGAAATGATTCGACATGCCGAAGCTAGGTTTCAAAATCGACGGCCGCCCCGCCGAAGACATAGTTCATCTTGCGCAATTGACCGAGAAGGCGGGCAAGGACCAGATCCGCGTCGTTACTAAGGAGACCCCGTACCCGTTGCCCGCGATCGACGGGTCGTGAGCACCCTCGGGCGCTCGCGGGGATATCATTAAACCGGTTGCGGCAGAGCCAATTTCAATCTCTCAGCTGCCGCCCTGGGCGCGAGGGCTCGCACATCTGGCGTGCCAACGCTTAGTCAGTGAGTGTTACTTCGGTCGAGTTGCGCCTGCAAGGTCGTCGCTCCAAGGCTCGAGTCCTTCGCGTGGTGCGACATCGAGTGGATGGACACGTCGTGGCCTTCTGCGGCCTTGCGAAGGGCACCGACGGTGGCTTGTTCACGGGTGATGTGGGTGAACGGGTCGAAGTGATACCAGCGCATCGCGTTTTCGAAGGTCATCTTGTTGACGTCGTCGTCGGGCACGCTGTATTCGGTGAGCACCCCATGCAGCTGCTCGGGCGCGCCGGGCCACATCGAATCGGAGTGCGGGTAGTCGGCCTCCCAGCAGATGTTGTCGATGCCGATCTGGTCGCGCAGCTGCACACCGACGTGATCGGAGATGAAGCAGGTCAGGAAGTGATCGCGGAACACCTCGGAGGGCTTCTGCTTGCCGAAGTCCTGACCGGTCCATGTCGAATGCATCTCATAGGTGCGGTCGGCCCTCTCGAGGAAGTAGGGAATCCAGCCGGTGCCGCCCTCGGATAGGGCGATCTTGAGGTCGGGGTACTTCTTGATCGGCTTGGACCACAACAGGTCGGCGGCGGCTTGGACGATGTTCATCGGTTGCAGCGTGATCATCACGTCCATCGGCGCGTCCGGAGCGGTGATCGCCAACCGGCCCGAGGAGCCGATGTGCACATTCATCACGGTGTCGGTGTCCACGAGGGCCTCCCACAACGGCGTCCAGTAGTCGTCGTGAAAACTGGGGTAGCCCATCGCGGCGGGGTTCTCGGTGAACGTCAACGCATGCACCCCCCGCTCGGCGTTGCGCCTGACTTCCTTGGCGCAGGCTTCGGCGTCCCAGATCACCGGCAGACACATCGGGATGAACCGCGCGGGATAGGCGCCGCACCACTCCTCGACATGCCAATCGTTGTAGGCCTGTAACAACGCCAGGGAAAACTCCGGATCCTCGGTCACGAACAGCCGCCCCGCGAAGCCCGGGAACGTCGGGAAGGAGACCGACCCGAGCATGCCGCCGGCGTTCATGTCCTTGATCCGCTCGTCGACGTTGTAACAGCCGGGCCGGATTTCATCCAATCCCTGCGGTTCGAGGCCGTATTCCTCCTTGGGGCGGCCCGCCACCGAGTTGAGGGCGACGTTGGGGATCACCACGTCGCGGAACTGCCAGGTGTCGCTGCCGTCGGGGTTGTGCACCAACCGCGGCGCCTCATCGGCGTACTTCTTGGCGAGGTGATTCTTGAACATGTCGGGCGGCTCAACGATGTGGTCATCAACGCTGATCAAGATCATGTCGTCTTTGTTCATGACTATTCCCCTTTTCCGTATGCGCGACAACGTTCGACGAGAATCTCGGCCAGTCGATTCGGCTCGCTGACCATCAGTGTGTGACAGGTGTCGATTTGAATGATGTTCTGCACGCCGCCGATCGCCTCGATGCTGCGGCGCTGAGAGCTGGGGGAGAGAGCGCGATCCCGCAGGGTGAGGATCCAGCTGCGCGGAACGTCGTTCGGCATGCCTTCGCGGGAAACGTTCTCCACGAGTACGTTCGTTGAATCCGCGTAGAGCTTGCCGGCCATGAATTGACGCTGGGCAGGGGACATTCCGTTGAAGAATCCGAACCTAGCCATCGCGGCAGGCGTTCCGCCGAGTGCGCCCTTCTTGGCCCCGCGTCGCGCGAGCCGCGCGAACGGTCCAGTCAGCGTGTCAACGAGGGCCGTGCCCTCGGGAGGGACGAACGCTGTCGCGAGGACCATCTCGCACACTCTGGAAGACCCGAGTTTGGTGAGGACGCCCGGCACGGTGAGCCCCGCCATCGAATGACCGACCAGAACGATTTCGTCCAGCCTGGCCTGTTTGATGTCGTCGACCACGGAAGCCACGAAGTCGGCGATGGTCATCGTGTGGAGGTCGCCCGGCTTGCCCCGCCGACCGGGCAGGTCGACCGCGAGCACCTTGAGCTCTGGCGCCTGGCGATGAATTTCTTCGACAGTGGGTTCCCAGCAGTCGGCCGCATGGCCACCGCCATGTACCAGAACCAATGCCGGCAGTGTCATCGCGGACCCCTCTAACGATGTGGGCGCGGAACCGCGGCCTAGAGCTCACGCCGCCGGCCGCACAGTCCGGCTGCGGCACGGATCTGCCGACGCGCCGCCCGTGGGTCGCTGTCAGGAAAGAGATAGTGGCTCAGTGCTATTCGTGCGATGGTGCTTGCCATGTCACGCGGGGTCGCGGGAAGGGCGACGTCGGCCTCTTTGGCGCACTTCGTCAGGACAGCGGTCAACGCGTCGGTGATCAAAGGCAGCACATGCGCTACTTCGTCGTTCACGAAGCCCGGGTCGAGGTCGATCAGGCTGCGGGGCGGTTGTTCGGACAGGAAATGCGCGACGACATCGACTGCGGCCTCGAGGCGCTTACGGCCCGACAATGCCGAGATAGCGTTGTCCATCGCCGAATTGATGCGGCGATACTCGAGCTTGCCTAAAGCGGTGATCAAGTCTTCTTTCGACGGGAAGTAGCGATAAAGCGTGGGCCGTGATACCCCGGCGAGCGTCGCTACATCCGTCAGCGACAGTCTGCGAGCGCCCTGCTGGAGAACGAGTTGCCGGGCGGCCGTAAGTATGCGTTTAGCGGAGTCTCCGCGATCCGTCGCGGCTCCCGATCGTTCGGGCACCGTCGCGACGCTGCGCCTGCTCATTCGAGCCGCCCGAGCTTGCGTAGCCATCGAATTAGTAGGTGCAGCCCGTCATCGAAGGACATCGGCCGGTAGCCGAGCCGCCGATTCGCGAGACTGTCCTCGGTCCTCGGCCGACGTACCGTCTTCGCGGCCGCCTCGGCGATCGCCATCAACGTGGGACCGAATTCCGCGGTCAACGCCTGCGGATCGGAGCGATAGTCGAGATCATCGACGCGGTGGTCGATTCCGGCGATCTCACAGGCACGGTTGATGCCGCCCGCCGTGCTGAAGGTGTCCTCCGGCCGGCCGATCAGCAGGTAACGCTCACCGGCGACGCCCCGATCAAGAGAGGCGATTGATCCCGCCGCCACGTCCGCACCTGCTACCCAGGTAACAGGGAATGACAGGTACCGCTTGATTCGGCCCCGCATGCCGGCCAATAGCACGCGGTTGAAACTGGTTCTGTGCAAGGCACGCTCGACGACAAGGCCCGGGCCGTAGATCGCACCGGGATGACACGTCAGCACGTCCTCGCCGGCCTTCGCGCGCTTTTGCGCCTCGAGGAACGCGGCAAGCTTGGTCACGGTGTAGGGGTCGTCGGGTGGCTTCTCGAGGACTGGCGCCTCCTCGAACGGCAGGTCGGTGCTCAGGTTGAGGAACGTGGCAGTGCTCAGTGCGACCACACGACGGAAACCGTGCGCCTTTGCTGCGTCGAGGACGTTCGTTGTGCCAATCATGTTGACGGCCTTGAAGTCTGCAAGATCTTGGCTTGCGCCGCCCAGTAGTGCAGCGCAGTGAATCGCAGCCTCAGCCCCCTTGGCGGCCCGAAGGACGTCGTCGGGATCGGAGATGTCGCCCTTGACGAGTTCGACGCCGATTTCGCCCAGCGCGGTGGCGTCGTCAAGATTGCGAACCAGAGCGCGCACGTGGTCGCCGCGCGCGGTCAGCTGTTCGCAAACGTTAGCCCCGGTTTGACCGGTGGCGCCTGTCACGAAGACGGTGCTGGGCACGATTCTCACCCCGCAAAATTTTCTTTACGTATATGACATGAAACGTAAGTAATGTAACACTCCTGTTGGCGTCGTTCTAGAGTTTCGCCATGTCAATCGACCCCACGAGGACTCTTCTGACGGACCGCGTCGCGGTCGTCACCGGCGGCGGTGCCGGCATTGGGCGCGGTGTCGCGGCAGGTCTCAAGGCATTCGGTGCGTCGGTCGCGATCTGGGAGCGTGACATGGCATCGTGCGCCGCCGCGGCGTCTGAGATCGGCGCGCTGGGAATAGCCACCGATGTCCGAGACAGCGCACAGGTGGATGCCGCGCTGGAGAGAACCGTCGCGGAGCTCGGCCCAGTGACCATTCTGGTGAATAACGCTGGCGGACTGTTCCATTCGCCCATCCTGGAGACCAGGGAGAACGGGTGGGACGCTTTGTACAAGGCCAACCTTCGGCATGTGTACCTGTGCACGCAGCGGGTGGCTCGCGTGATCGTGGAGCACACGCTATCGGGCAGCATCATCAACGTGACCTCGATCGAGGGCATCAGGGCGGCACCGGGTTTCGCGGCCTACGCGGCAGCCAAGGCCGGTGTCATCAGCTACACCAAGACCGCAGCCCTCGAGCTGGCGCCCCATGGCATCCGGATCAACGCCCTGGCTCCCGACATCACCTTCACCGAGGGCCTCGCTGCGATCGCGCCGCCCAACGCCGAGGAGCAGTTTCGCCTCGTGGTGCCGATGGGCCGCGCTGGCCATGTCGACGACATTGCCGGCGCCGCGGTCTTTCTCGCCTCGGACATGTCCAGCTACATCACCGGACAGACCATCCATGTCGACGGCGGAACGCAGGCGTCATGCGGCTGGTACCACCATCCGGGTACCGGCGACTACGTGCTGGGACCAACGCACTAGCGGTCGCCGTCACGGCACGCGCACCGACATGCCCCCGTCGATGCGGATCAGCTGACCGGTGATGTATCGCGATTCGTCGGAAGCCAGAAACACCACGAGATCCGCGACATCCGCGGGCTGGCCGACGTAGGGCGTCAAGGTGGACTTCGACAAGTCCGCCAACACCTCTTCGGGGAGATGCGCCTTGACGGCATCGGTCAGGATCAGGCCCGGCACAATGGTATTCGCGCGAATGCCCTGCTTCCCATGACTGGCCGCCACATACATCGTCAACGTGTTGACACCGGCTTTGGCGACGGCGTAAGCCACGCGGGTGCGGTCAGCCGACATCGCGGCCCCCGACGACATATTGATGATCGAGCCGCCGCCGGTTCGGACCATCGCCGGGATCGCGTGCTTGCACATCAGCATCTGCGAGTTCAGGTTGACGGCAACCGACCGCTCCCACACCTCGAGCGCCATGTCGGGCACCGTGGTGTCGCGCGACAGGAAGTCGGGCGCCGTCAGCGCGGCGTTGTTGTGCAGGATGTCCACGCGGCCGAAGCGGTCGACGGTGGCCTGCACCGCCGCTGCCGCCGCCGCCTCGACCGACAAGTCGCCGCCCACGGCGATCGCGTCGCCTCCGGCTGCACCAACGTCCGCGACGACGTCGGCCGCTTTCGCCTCGTCTATATCGACGACGGCAACCGAGGCGCCGCCGGCTGCCAGCGCCTTCACCGTGGCTGCACCGATACCACCACCGCCGCCCGTCACGATGGCCACCTTGCCGACCAATCGAGCCATCTGTGCGGCCTCCCTCGCCACGCCAATCATCCTTTGAACGGCTACCGAACCGACCCGAGTGACGATAGCTTCAAGGGATGCCACGTATCGCACCAATTCCCATGGATGAGCTCAGTGCCCAATCCCGCGAAATCGTCGAAGCCGGTGTGGCCGCCGGGCTCTACGCAACCCCGGTGCCGCTGCAGATCTTCGCCTACCGCAGTGCCCAACTCGCGCAGGTGAACATGGCACGCACACATCTGGGGGCCGACTCGCTGGTCGGTGGGCGGCTGCTGGAGCTCATCCGCATCCGGAGTGCCCAACTCGGCGAATGTGAACCGTGCAGCCAATCGCGTAAGCACGACTCGATCTCCGATAGCGACGTTGCGTGTCTTCTCGCCCCCGACCGCGACACGTTGACGCCGCAGGAGCAGACCGCCATCGAGTTCCTCGATCGGCTCTCGGCCGACCACCATTCGATCGACGACGAGTTCTATCGGCGCCTCGGCGATCACTTCACCGCCGCCCAGATCGTCGAACTCGGCTTCACATGCGCTTCGGCGATGGGGCTGCACCGCTTCATCCACACACTCGACATCTACGGCGACTCCGCGCCCGTCATTGAATACTCCCGCGACCAGATCGACCGCGCAAGCTAAAGCCGGGTGATCGGCTGTAGTTCCACTGTCAAGGCCGAGAGAGACACCATCAGAGCCGAGGGAGCCGCTCAATCGGTCGCCGATCTGTTTGATACCGACGACGCCCGCAGTGGCATCCATGCGTTTCTGAAGTCCGGTCCGGGACATGCGGTGTTCGCCGGCCGCTGACAACACCACCCGCCTGATTCCCGCTCCCCGACTCAGTGACGGGGATCGTCACCGCCTCGGAGGGGCTTTAGGCACGCCATCGATTTGAATCGGTCACGGTGATGTGGTCTGGCGGACAGCCGAGTTCTTGTGGGGCTCCACAAGTTCAGCCGGTACACGCGCACTGGTCGTCGAGCAAGGCTCGATCGTTTCCTGCGATCCGCATGGAGTCTGCGTACGAGTCACTAGGGTATGTGCGGGGTCACGAGGAACTTCTCCCCAGTCGCCGGCCTTATGTAGCTAGTGAAGGCGTCGGGCTTGAGCACACCAGCGAGTGATACCTCCTGCGTATAGGTACTCGCGAACGTCGTGGTTAGTTCCTTGGCCACGCGGGCTCGGAGCCGACCTAAAGCTGCGGGCCCGACGTTCTGAAGGAATGGGGTAAGCAGCCACGCTCCCACGCTCCATGCGAAGCCGAAGTTTCTCGTAAGCACCGTCGGACGGGGGTCGAGGCCACCGTAGATGTAGACCTGCTTGTGCACGCTTGACCCGTACCCCGAGTACCCCTTGGCAGTTGAGTTGGCCGCTGCCTCCATGCCGGTGAGAATTTGACTTGCGAGATTTCCTCCGCCAGTGGCGTCGAACGCAAGCGTCGCGGATGTCGCCTTCAGTGCCTCGATCAGCTCCGCCACGAAGGTGGGTGATGTCGAGTTGCATACATAGACCGCGCCCAGCGACCTTAGAAGCTCTTCTTGATGGGGTTTGCGGACGATATTGACCAGCGGTACGCCGTCCTCAACGCAGAGTTTGACGAGCATCTGGCCAAGATTCGACGCGGCAGCCGTGTGTACGAGGCCGGGGTGACCTTCGCGACGCATGGTTTCCACCATTCCGAGCGCCGTGAGGGGATTGACAAACGACGAAGCCCCTTCTCTGGCCGTTATCCCTTCGGGCAGAACAAGACACGCGGCACCGTCAACCGCGCGGTATTGCGCATACATCGATCCGCCGGCGATCGCCACCGTCTTTCCGAGGAGGGCCTGAGCTGTTGACGAGGACCCCGCGGCCACGACGGTGCCCGCGCCCTCATTACCCACCGGAAGCGATCTATCCACTCGCGCCGCGAGCGCTCGCATCATGTCCTCCGTCAGCGATGCTGTGACGACGGGGCGCTCCGGCGCGCCGGCGACGTGCGCAGTAGTCATGTCCGCGCCGGCAAGGAGAAGTCCCAAATCCGATGGGTTGATCGGCGAGGCTTCCACCCGCACCAACACCTCGTTAGCGGCGGGAACTGGAATTGGGACCTCGTGCAGTGACAGCTCAAGGGTGCCGTGCGACGTCACCAACGAACGCAGTTCCAGTGCATTCTCGGGCAAATCTGCGGTCATAGGGGTCAGGTGCCCGCAGCGCCGAGATCGGCAAGGTAGTGGCCCATACGTGCCTCGAAGTCAGGACCCACCTCAGAGGCCCTGCGGCGGAGTCTGGCCCCCCGCTCTTGCACACTTGGCCGTGAAAATGCGCCGAGAAATACGTCCTGTGTCTGGATCAGGTCATCAGCGGAGGGCAGGGTCCTGCGATTGATCAGCTGCTTCGCCTCAGCCAGCGCAGGCTTGTCGAACGACGCGATGCGCCGGGCAAGGTTGTCGACGTAGCCATCAAGCTCATCATCAGGGAGCGCGCGATTCACCCAGCCGTACTTCGCCGCCGTCGCCGCGTCGAAATCGTCACTGCCGAGAACAATTTCCAGTGCCCGGGCCCGTCCGACGAGAAGGGGCAGGCGCTCAATCCCGCCGCCGCCCGGGAGAAGTCCGGCACCCACTTCGGGTTGCCCGAAGATCGCTCGCTGCAGGCTTGCGAAACGCATGTCACATGCCAGGGCAATCTCGGCACCCCCGCCTCGAGTGCGACCTCGGATGGACGCGATGGTCACGACCGGCGAGGTGGTCAGCCGTGTCGTGATGTCGATGAACGCTGGCAGACTAGTCGGCCCGGGCGCCACAGGGTCTCCGCCACACGGGAGACGTCGTAGCGATTGATGAAGAAGTCGGGGTTGGCACTGTCCAGCACGACGACCTGCAACGTGTCCTCGGACTCGATGAGACCAACCAATTGTTGTAGCTCGATGATGGTGTCTGGATCCGCGAAATTTATTGGCGGATTACTGAACGTCACCCGCCAATATCCGGTCGATACCTCGGTGATCGTGAACTGGGTCAATGAGGCGGTCATCCGAAGGATTCCTCCGTTCCAGGGCGCTGCACACCGGAAGCGTCAGGTGCGCAGTACATTTGGCCGTTTGAAATGAGGATGACAGTCATCATCCTCATTGTCAAGAGCGGGTTGTCATGCTCTGCTCGGCGCCCTCTGCCTGTGGTGAATCAGGTCTCTGGCGGTGATGGTCGCTCAGAGACGCACACACCGCCCTTGTGATGAGCCACGGTGGCGCCCAATCGAGTTGACATTCGCAGGGTGCGATCGGTTCGGCCGCCGGATTGGACCGCAGGTGTTCACCGAGGCTAGTCGTGGTCCAAGATTTGGCGATAGCAGTACCGGTCGATTCCGAGCGTCATCGGCCGGCGTCCCGTCACGACTGGGTGGTTGCGTTTACCTCAACAAGATGACGACTATAATCGTTAGCAGCAAACTGATGTCGCATCGGTCGGAGGTTCATTCGTGGGTAGTTCGCAGGCTGACAAGGCGGCGAGCCACGATCGAATCGTCAACATCGCTGCGGCCCGGATACGTCGTGATGGCATCGACGGAGTCCGCGTAGCGGACCTGATGCAGGAAGCCGGCCTGACACACGGCGCCTTCTACCGACATTTCAATTCCCGCGATGATCTCATCGGCGCCGCCGTGGAGTGCGCCCTGGCTCAGGGAAGCAAGCGGACCATGGCTGCCACCACCCGAGGTGGCAAGCGGGCGTTCAAGGCGATCGTCGACGGCTACCTGAGTCCCGCCCATCGCGACCACCCGGAAACCGGATGCGCAGTGACTGCGTTGGCTGAGGACATTTCGCGTGCCGATGATTGGCCCCGCGTCGCCTACAGTCGCCAAGTTGAACAGTATCTCGAGGTTCTAGCCGGATTGATCTCAACCTCGGATGCCGCTGGTGATCGACGACGCGCCTACGTAGTACTCAGCGCGCTGGTCGGGGCCGTTGCAGTAGCGCGAGCGGTCGGCGACGTCGATCTATCCGATGACATCCTCACTCAGACTGCGGCCGCACTCAAGGACCTCTAGACCGGAGCCACTCTTCGGCCAGATAAGCACCCTGCAAAACGCCAAACATCCACTGCTACAAGGACTCGACCAGGCCCGTGGGGGACTGGCCGCTGTCGACCGCCTGCCACAGCCAACGGCACCGACACTCGGCCCTGGGCTACCGAACCCCAGCCGAGTACGCTGCGGCATCCAGGCACACCCACACCCCCTGCGAGATCAAGAGATATTGTCAAATTCTGTGGATGAAGTTTGTCGCACACGGGATTTCAGGTCGGTGGTGGGTGGTTGGGACGGCTGGCGTGTGGTCAGCTCGTGGGGTCAATAGTTGGTGGTAGCCGTTGGGCTCCTGGCGGCGTGCCTGGGGGTATGACGTGCACCCAGACTCCGCTTTGACATATGTAGTAGTCGCCGCGAGCGGTGAGCCCGCTGTCACCGTCAACGCAAGGCGCGGTGTGCGCCGTTGGCGACCCCAAGAGACCGATCGACACGATGGCCAGCGCGGCTACCAGCCCTTTTGAGCATGTGCCAATGGTATTGCCTGGCTGTCGACCCCGGTTCAGGCGGGTCAGGCGACCTCGGTGTCGTCGGATAGGGCGGGTGTTGTTGGAACGACCCATCGACATCACTCCCGTACCATCAAACGCCGAACCAGAAACCGCTGGACCGGAGGTCGCCTGAACCTCGTAGATCAACACCGTCAACCAATTTCGCCCGCCCGATGCCACGCACATCCCCACCTAACCGCGCAACATCCACTCCACCCACTATCCTCCAGTCCGTGGGACCCAGCTTCGTATACGACCCCGATCGGCCAGACGTGTGGACTTGGTTGCAGGCGTGGTACATCAGCCAGTGCGACGGCACCTGGGAGCACGGCTACGGCATCAGCATCTCCACGCTGGACAACCCCGGATGGCAGGTGAAGATCGACCTTCCAGATCGCAGCCCCGCGCCGGCCAGTTATGAGCGACAAGAAACCCACCGCAGCGAAGATGACTGGTGCGTGACCTGGACCGAGAAAGACACCTTCCACGCGGCCTGCGGCCCAACCAACCTCGCTGAAGCTCTTCACAACTTCCGCGTCTGGGTTACCACCTGAACTAACAGCCCACGCGAAGTTCGTGTTTAGTGCTCCGCTCCTCGCGAGAAACTCCCTGTGAAGCGCTCAGGCCACACTCCATCGGCATGACCGCCGCGCTGGCCGAACCGCGAGAGCTGATCTCACGGAGCGTTGCCGAACCATCCCGAGACCAACAACGACGGCCGCCTGAAATCGCCGCCGATCCACAACAATTGACAATAACTCAGCGCAACTCGCAGTTAACTGGTAACCACGGACCTGAGTACCACGGCGCGGAGTGAAGATTCGTTCGGAGACACCGCCCGCGTATTTTGCTGAACCTCGATGAGGCGGCTTCAGGAGCCGATGCTGGGATGCCCGAGCACAAGTCGACACGGTCACGCTGACGGTCCCGCACGGGTCGTCAGTAGTCGTTGTCGAGGTCGACGTCGATGCCCCGCAGTGCCGCAACGGCTTTGATGATCAGATGCACGCTGGCGATCACGACCAGGGCGCAGACGATTAACGCGATCGCGGGGTCGAGCCACTGATAGCGGCCGCTGACCGCGATGATCGCCCCGGCGACCGCAACCCCGGCGGCCGCGCCGGCATCGGCCAGGGTGTCCAGCAGTACCGAGCGCATGTGCAGGTCCTCGGTGGCCGCGGACGCCCCGAGCACCCACACACCGGCCAGCAGAACCAGCATGCTCACCACGCTCACGATCAGCATGGGAAGACCACGCACCTCGGTGGCGTGCTCGGAAAGCCGCCGCACCGATTCGACCGCGACCAACACGGTGACCACCATCAGCGCCGCACTGTTGATCAACGCGACCACCCCGACCGGGCGCTGTGCGTGCGGATGGTCGGGGTGGTGGTCGCGCAACACGACGGCGACCAGGCCCAACAGCAGGCCGATCGAATCAGCGACGGTATCCCCGGCGGCGGCGAGCACCCCGACCGAGCCGGCCATCAATCCGACCACGACCAACGCGCCGATCAGGCACAGGTTCAGCGTCAACACGATGCTCAGTCGGGTGCGCTGGCTCCAACGAGTCGAGTGCGTCACGTCGGTCACGACCTGAACTGCGGTGAGGCGCCACCGAATTGGACGACGATACCCATGAAGACCAGGGCGGCTTCGGCGGCGGCCACACCGGGCCGCGGACCATTCCTGGCCACCCTCACCCTAACCCCAGTCCGACCATCGCGTTCAACCTCGCTGAACATCCAGCCATGACACCTAAGTTCTGAGATACGCGAACACTCCAGTCGGCCACACTGATACGGTCCTTCCCGCCCCGACACATCGGGGCCCTCAGGGCACTGACACCGTTGCTGCCACAGTCCCCGTGAACAGCGTCGAACCACGCCGTTACGCGCCGCGCCGGGCGTACATGATGACGGCGACCCCGGCCACGCAGATGAGAGCGCCGGTGATGTCCCATCGGTCTGGACGAAATCCGTCGAGCGCCATGCCCCACAGCAGGGATCCGGCGACGAAGATGCCGCCGTAGGCGGCAAGGATCCGGCCGAAGTGTGCGTCGGGTTGCAGCGTGGCGACGAAGCCGTATACGCCGAGCGCGATGACGCCGGCGCCCATCCAGATCCAGCCGCGGTGTTCACGGACGCCCTGCCAGATCAACCACGCACCACCGATTTCGGCGATCGCGGCAACGATGAACAGCAGGATCGAACGGGCCACGGTCATGGCGCCGACCCTACGAGACCATAACCCACTTCGCGCTGCTAGCCGGTGCGTGCCGTCGGCTCCGTCGTGACGATCACGTGGCGGCCGGGCGGGATCGGAACAGGTATGCACCGCCGATGACGGTGGCGACCCGCAGTGCGGCGATCACGCCGGCCAGGGCGGCCAGCCCGATACGGTCGGCCCCGATCTGGTGGTTGATCTCCAGAACATCGAGGACCAGCGCGGCGGCCGCGAACGCCACCACGGTGGCGCTGACCGCCCGGTTCGGACGCCGCCACACGGCGACCGCGAGGGCGATCGACACGATCGCCCCCAGGGCGACGACCCATGCTGATTCGACATTGATCCCGGTCAACTGTTCGGCGGCCTCGCCGTCGTGGCTGCCGGGGGCAGTCCCGCCTTCGGCGTGGGTGCCTTCGGTGGACTCGCCGCGGTGGCTTTCTTGCTGCTCACCGCTGGTCGCGACGACGGGATGTTCGGCGCCGGACTCGGTGTGGCGTTCCAGCAGGACTCCGACGACCAACAGCGCGGCGGCAGCCACAAGCAGCACGGCCACGGCGGCCGCCACCCAGTGGCGCACACGCGAAGGTGCAGTTGAACTCACGGTCCCGGCCGAAACATGTTCGCCTGCAGCGTCTCGGGCTCCGGATCGGATCCGCACCCGCAGTCAGCGCCATCGCTGCACGTGTCCGTGGTGCGGATGCGGCGAATCCAGACCGCTGACGCGGCGACACCGACCACGAGCAGCAGGATCGCCACCGGCGCCAGGCACACGTCGTGCAGGACAGCGAGACCGCCGCCGACAATGCTGCCGGCGGCCAACAGCGGCAGGGCGCAGCACCCGACACACGCCACCGCGGCAAGCGCGATCGCCGGCAGTCCCCACCGCTTGGCGTTTCGTTCCAATCGGTTAGGCATCAGGGGCACCGACCGGGATGGTCGCGGTGAACGGCAGTGGGCAGCAAGGGCTCTCGGCGCACGCGATCACGTCGTCACAGCCCGCGTCGAGGGCGGCGCGCAGCGTGTCTCGTACAGCGGTGAGCTCGGCGAGTTTGGCGTCGACTTCGGCCAGCTTCACCACGGCACGGGCCTGCAGTCCGGCGTCGGTGCGGCGTCCGGCGCGCAGCGGGCTGACCTCCAGCAGGTCGGCGACCTCATCGAGGGTAAAGCCCAGGCGTTGCGCGGCTTTGATCACCCGCAGCACCGTGATGGCTTCGGGCGGATAGACGCGGTGACCACCGAGGGTTCGATCAGGCTCGTGCAGCAGCCCTCGCCGCTCGTAGTAGCGCAACGTTTGAATATTGACCCCGGCCGCGTCGGCGACCTCGCCGCTGCGTAATCCGCTCTCAGACATCGCCGTTGACTGTCTTCACGCCCACCGCGGTGGTTATCCGGAAGTGGAGGGCATCGAGGACGTCGATGTGATCTTTGGGAACGCCGACAGACATCACCAGATCGTCTGCCGCGGGGTGGAACTCGAAGCGGAAGAACGAGCAGCAGCTGGTCTCGCGTTCAGCGAGATCGCGGGCGGTGGCCTCGAACTCTCTTAAGATCACCAGGTCCAGCCGCGTCGTCGATGTTCGGATCGAACGCCGCACGGCCGCCCGGAAGAACACGCCGAACTCCGCCACACGCAGCGGCTGCTCCACCGTCGGCAGCGTGCACGCAGCCGGAACCCAATCTTGAGTGCCTGTTGTTGCCATAAACCCAGGCTAAACCCGTACCTGGGTATCGGATGCAAGCCCCAAATGGGTTCGGCCATAGGCAGTGGCTTGGGTCGAGCGCTCGCGTGCGTTGGGCTCCTCATCTCCTCCATGCTGCCCGCTGGCACGCCCGAGGGCATGCGCCGGGTCAAGTGCCCGCGCTGTGGCAAAACGCAGAACATCATCACACGTAACCCCATGTGGGAGTGGTGCCTATGCAGGCAGGCGTCATTGACCCCACACACCCGACCGAGCGTGACAAGCGGATCCGCGAGCAGATTCGCTGGGGCGGGCTGGACGACTCGCACTCCGGCCCTAAACGGCGGCGGTCTCCGCGAGAGACCCGGAGCGCTGAGCCAGCAGGGCTAAGGCGACGACCGATGAGACATGGCATTGCTGGCAGTCTGTCTCCACATGACGGTATTGATGGACGGAATCTCGTTCGGTGAGTCGCCGCGTTGGCACGACGGGCGACTCTGGTTTTCCGACTGGGGCGCGCATCAGGTGATCGCCCTCGATCCCGAAGGCAGCCATGAGGTGGTGCTCAGCGTGCCGTCGTTTCCCATGTGCATCGACTTCCTGCCCGACGGGCGACTGCTGGTCGTGGACTCGGCGCAGCGGCGGCTCCTTCGCCGCGAGCCCGACGGCTCAATAATTACCCACGCCGACCTGGCCCCCGTCTCGCAGAAGCCGTGGAACGACATCGTGGCGGACGCGCGCGGCAACGCCTACGTCAACAACATCGGCTTCGACTTCCCAGGTGGTGAGCCCGCACCCGGCAGCGTCGTGCTCGTCACGCCCACCGGAGCTGTCCGTCGGGTCGCCCACGACCTGGCCTTTCCCAACGGCATGGCAATCACCGCCGATGGCTCCACGCTGATCGTGGCCGAGTCGCACGGCAACCGGCTCACCGCCTACGACATCGGTCCGGACGGCGACCTGGCCCAACCGGCGAACGTGGGCGGACACCGGGGACGACCACCCCGACGGGATCTGTGTCGATGCCGAAGGCACGGTCTGGTACGCCGACGTGGGTAACCGACACTGCGTGCGGGTGCGCGAGGGCGGTGAGATTCTTGCCACGGTCGAACTGGACCGAGGTGCCTTCGCCTGCGCGCTCAGCCGCGGTGATCGACCGCAGCTCTACGTCGTCGGCCAGCAGTGGGGCGGCCCTCAGCAGACCAAACCTACCGGGCAGATCGTTGTGTTCCCAGCCCCGGCCCCCGGCGCCGGGAGGCCGTAGCTGACGGCGTGCCCATGGTGGTCAGTCGATCCCCAAGGGGCACAGGCCTTCCGGAGACGTGGCGCTGTACTCCGCCGCGGCGTACAGCGCAACCGCAGTTGTCTCCAAGGCAACCTTTGTTTAAGGTGCCGACTATGACTGCCAACGTTGATCTGGAAGTTGTGGGTCAACGCCTGCGCGCCGCCCGGGACCGTCGTGGCCTCACGTTGGCGCAGTTGGCGAATCTGACCGGCCTTACGAAAGCGCACTTGTCGCGACTGGAGTCAGGCGAGCGCCAAGCCTCGATCGGTGCATTAGTGGGGCTGTCCAGCGCACTCGGGACGAAGGTGAGCGCGCTGCTGGGGGAGGACGTCGCCGCGTCGCCGCTGACGACGTATACACCAGACGTACCCAGACATCGCGCCAATGGCTTAGAGATCGCCTCCTGCAGCGGTTTTCACGATTCGCACATCCTCGAAGCCATGCGGGTGACGATCCGGGCCGACCGTCGTCCTTCGGCACCGGTACAGCACATCGGCGAGGAGTGGCTATACATTCAGCGCGGCACCATCGATTTGGAGTACGACGGCACTGTCTATGAGCTCGCCACAGACGACGCCGTGCACTTCGACGCCAACCGGCCGCATCGACTGACGACCCGCGACGTCTCTGCCGAACTTCTGCTGGTATCCGCGAAAAGCCCCACCAAGCTCGCCCAGATTCACCACTAGCCGCGCCCGCCGCGGCGTGGCGACAACGCGACTGTGCTCAGCTTCCGTGGGCTTCAGATGTGCTGCCTTTCAAGCAATCTGCCTCACCGCGACCTTCGGTGATGCCGTGCGCCGCTCAATCGCACCAGCACAAGGTGTAACCAGCAGGTTAACTCAGACAACAAAAGTTGCCTGACAGACAACATCGTCTTACGCTCCGTTGCGACAGCCGATAACCGCCGGGACACGTTGCTCCGGCAGGACGAGGGAGACCCTCCGATATGGAAACCGACATCGACATCGAAGCGACCGGGGCCAACTTCTCGGTCGCCAAGCAGCTCGACGTCCGCGCCCGCACCCACAAGGCGCTGCGACAGATTGCGGCCAACATCACGCCAGGCATGGTCGAGGAGGACGCTGCCGCGATGGCGCGAGATGTGCTGGGGACCATGAGTATGCGCAAGGGGTGGCACCGGGTGATTGTGCGGTTCGGCCCCAACACCACCAAGGACTTCGAGGCGAAGTCGGAGCCCGGTGTCATCCTCGGCGAACACGACATCTTCTTCATCGACATCGGCCCCATCTACGGCGACACCGAAGGCGATGCCGGCGAGACATTCGTCTTCGGAGATGACCCCGAACACCACAAGGCCAAACACGACGTCCGCGCACTGTGGGACGACGTACGAAACCTGTGGCGAGACAAGGGACTCACCGGTCCCGAACTGTACGAGTACGCGATCAAGTCCGCCGACGAACGTGGCTGGCAGCTCAACCTCGATCTGTCCGGACACCGGCTGTCAGAGTTTCCCCACGAAGCCCACTACGACGGTTCACTGGCCGACGCCGACCTTTACCCGAGGCCCAACCTGTGGGTCCTGGAGATGGCGATCCGGCATCCGACCCGCCAGTTCGGCGCGTTCTACGAAGACTTGCTGCTCGACGACCAGTCGTTCGACGACTAGCACGCTATCTGGTCAGGCTGCAAAAGAAGCAGCACCGCCGCCAGCACCGCACATCGAGGGTCGTGCCCAGGTGTGCTCACCGCGTGG
Organism: Mycolicibacterium moriokaense; assembly: GCF_003201655.1. Classification (GTDB taxonomy): domain Bacteria; phylum Actinomycetota; class Actinomycetes; order Mycobacteriales; family Mycobacteriaceae; genus Mycobacterium; species Mycobacterium moriokaense_A. The sequence goes on along the minus strand of NZ_QJJU01000023.1, from coordinate 35,830 downwards.
CACGGTCGCCACGAACATTCCAGATCAGTTGGGCCACAACGCCGATGAGTCCAGCTGCGCGACGCGATCGTGCCCATCGACATCCACCGCCTGACCACTTCAACCTCGAGGACTTCGCCATGGCCACTTCCACCACACCGGCAGGGACACCCGCCGCCACCAAACCGGTCGGATTGCGCGCCGGCGTGCTGGGATTTCCCACGCTGCTGGCGCAATCGATCGCGCTGATCTCTCCCACGATGACCGCAGTCCTCATCGTCCCACTGGCGTTCTCCGACGCCGGTAACGGCACCTGGCTGGCCTACCTGTTCGCCACGATCATGCTGTCGTTCGTCGTGATGAACCTCAACCAGTTCGCCCGGCGCTCGGCTTCACCCGGTTCGATGTATGCCTACATCGGGCGCGGCCTGGGACCCCGCTGGGGGGTGCTGTCGGGCTGGACTCTGCTGTGGTCCTACGCCTTTATCGCCATCGCAGGTTTCACCGGTTTCGCGATCTTCGTCAATCAGTTCCTCGATTCCGTTGGCGTGCACCATCATCCACCGGCGGTGGTGTGTTTCGCGGTCAGCGCGGTCGTCTGCTGGTTCATCGCTTCCAAAGATGTTCGGGTCTCCTCGCTGCTGACCCTGGTGCTCGAGGGACTGTCCGTGGCGGTCATCCTGGGTGTCTGCGTCGTCGTCCTGTTTAGCGGTGGCAGCCCGATCGACAGCGCCCAACTCTCCATCGATGGCGCGAATGTGAAGAATATGAGCCTGGCGGTGGTCATCTGCATCTTCAGCCTCGTCGGATTCGAAAGCGCCACCGCACTCGGCGGTGAAGCGAAGAAGCCGCTCGTCAATGTGCCGCGCGCGGTGACCTGGAGCCTCGCGATCGCCGGACTGTTCTTTGTCTTCGTCAGCTACGTCGAAGTCCTCGGTTCAGCACACGCCGGACTGACGCTGTCCGACCTTGCCGCGCCGCTGAACACCCTGGCCGACGCCTACCACATCAGTTACCTCCAGGCGCCCATCTCGCTGGGGGCGATGGTCAGCTTCTTCTCGCTGTCGCTGTCGTGCATCAACGCCGGCGCCCGCATCCTGTACCCGATGGCGCTTCACGGCGCCTTTCCCCGCGCCATCGGAAACACTCACGACCGCAACCGAACACCGCATATCGCCATCACCGTCTACACGGTTGTGCTGTTCGCAATCCCCACCATCATGCAAGCGTTCACCGACCCGCTCACCACCTTCGGCGACGCAGGCACTCTGGCCGCGTTCGGTTTCCTGCTCGCCTACTACCTCATTTCGATTGCCGCGCTGGTGTATCTGCACCGCCGCGGCGAAATGACCGGTAAGACCGTCGCCGTCACAGTCATCGCATTGCTCTGTCTGCTGGTTCCCACGATCGGCAGCTTCTACCCGGTTCCCCCGGTCCCCGTCCGCTACTTCCCGTACTACTTCCTGGCCTACATGCTGATCGGCGTTGCGTGGCTTGCCATCCTGCACCGGCGTGACCGCACGGCGCTCACCGCCATCGAAGCAGACCTCGAGGCCACCGTCGAAACGCACGACAAGGCCACCAAAAGCGCGGCGACTCAAACATAATTGCCCGCGTGACTACCGCAGATGCGCACGACGGCCGGCCCTTGCTCGTTGTTCAACACGTGCCGTGGGAAGGCCCGCACCTCATCCTGGATTCGTTCCTCGACGCGGTCGTCGAGGTGCGGCACACTTTCGACAAGGACTGCGGCACTGAGTTACCCGACCCGACGACGGTGCGCGGCGCGATCTTCATGGGCGGCCCGATGAGCGTCAACGACGCGGATACCCTGCAACCGATCGCCGACGAGATCGCCTGGCTGCAGGAGGCCCTGCGCCTGGAGGTGCCCGTGCTCGGCATCTGTCTGGGTGCACAACTTCTGGCCAAAGCGGCAGGCGCGGCCATCGCCCCCGCACCGCACCCCGAGATCGGGGTGTCCCCGGTCATGATCACCGACCCGCACGATCCGCTGATCGGACGCCTGGCTCCTCGGACTGACGCCATGCACTGGCATGGAGAACAATTCACGCTGCCCGCGGGTGCGGTGGCAGTCGCCCACTCGGCCCAAACCGACGTCCAAATGTTCAGGATCGGCACCCACGCCTGGGGAATGCTCTTTCACCTCGAAGTCGACAATGACCTTCTCGAGGTCTGGCTGGGCGAGCCCAGCATGACGGCCGATGCGCAGCGAGCACTGGGCAACGACTACCGAGAAACCTTGCGTAGCGGAGTTGCGGCTTTGTGCCCGCAGACGGCCAGCGCCGTCTTCGATCAATTCGCCAAGTACTGCGCTCAGCGCAACATCCCGTCCGCAGCCGTCGCCGGCGAAACCATGTGAAACTACCAACGGTAGGCCAGGATTGACACCCTCATGCACGCCAGCCACCATTCGTTCGCAACGACCGTCCGCTGTAGATGAACTATCAGGCAGCTGCATTTGGCGTCCCCGCTGACCAATTCCTCGGGCTCCATGTCGAGGAGAGTTTGCAGCCGCTGGGTGGGACAACACCGTGTTCAGCAGTGTAGGAGCCAAGAAGCCACTCGTGACAGCGCTCGCGACGTATCTAACGACGAACGCCAATCCGAGTGCTTCAGCGGCAACAGCCCGTGCGACACCAGAATCGGCGGCGACCACCTTGCCCGACGACAAGCCCCCGGCCACTGCGCCGACGCCCCAAATCGGCACGGCTTTGGCTGGTCTGGCGCTGGTAGCAAGCGGCGCCGTGTTGGCCAGCCTTCGGCGCGACAGAGTCAGCCGGCAAGTCGTACCCTTTGCGCTGCTGATCCGACCGAGCGATGTTGCCGCGTCGCTGAGCCCTCACGGCAATCGCAGGTGAATCAATCCGCAACGAGGTGCGGGCGGCCATACCCGGTCGCAGCAGGCGCTTAGCCGACGGAATCGATCCAGCGCTCGAGGCGGCGCGCCTCGCGCGCCATTAGGTCGGGATTTCGGAACGTGTTGGTGAGCAAGGCGGTGCCTTCGTATGCGGCGACCGGGGCGACGGCCAGGTCGCGCGGATCACGGACGCCCATCTCGCGGAATTGTTTTTCGGCCCACGGTGAGGTCCGGCCAACGATGTGTGCGAGCATCTTTATGCCGCAGGGTGATGCTATGATGCGCGTATGCGTACGACGATCCGGATCGACGACGCGCTGTACCGGGCGGTCAAAGCCAAGGCGGCTCGCTCCGGCCGGACCGTTGCCGCGGTTCTCGAGGACGCGGTGCGGCGAGGCCTGGACAGATCAGAAGACAAGGTGCGCGGTCGCTATCACCTAGAGCCGCTCGGCCACGGAGGAGCGCGCGCGGATATCGACCTGTCGTCAAGCGCCGCAGTCAACGAGATCCTGGACGAAGGCCGCGCCGCCGATGCGCTGCGTTGACGTGAACGTCCTTGTTTACGCGCACCGCCGGGATCTGCCCGAACATCACCAGTACCGCCCTCTGTTGGAGCGTTGGGCGAATGATGAAGAACCTCTTGGCCTGCCCGACATCGTGCTGAGCGGTTTTGTGCGGCTGATTTCGAACCGGCGCATCTTCGCCGAACCCACCCACTCCGAGGAGGCGTGGGCGGCAGTAGATGCCCTTCTCGGCGCGCCAGCGGCGATGCCGTTGCGGCCTGGCGAGCGCCACTGGGCGTTGTTCCGCCAACTCGCCGAGGACATCAGCGCCCAGGGCAACGACATTCCCGACGCATACGTGGCGGCATTTGCCGTGGAGAACAACGCAACCTGGCTCAGCGCCAACCGCGGGTTCGCACGCTTTTCCCGGCTGCGATGGAGCCATCCGCTGGACCAGTGAGCACGACAGAGTGGCGGCCAACCGCGGTGTCGTGGCCGGTTGGTTGTCGACGGTGCCAATACGGGGTTTGCTGGTGAGCCTGAGGTCTTGGGTCGCTTACACGCCTGAAGTATGCGTTATCAAATCTTTCAGCGGCCGGCGATGCCATCCTGAAACGCACCGCTCCGGGCTAAGTGGTGCCGGCCAAGAATCGGCACGGCGTGCTGGACATTTTGAATTCACCTGGTGCAATGGCAAACCCGCACCCTCGGTGTAACAGTATCGCCCTTCATCTACCGCGAAAATTTCGCGGCGCGACCACTGCGCAGCCGTGCTTACACTGTGTGAAAGCAACTGGCCACACTCGGGGAAGGCTAATACATGGCTGGACTGATCGGAGTCGATGCACCTTTGCTGGGTCTGTCGTCGGCGATCCAGGGAGCGACGGCGGGATCGATGGCCGGGGCCACGGCCGCGGCGGCACCTGAGGTGACTGCGATCCTGCCACCTGGTGGCGATGGTGCGTCGGCCGCCGCAGCAGCCGGGTTGAGCGCGCGAGGCGCGGCGGCGATCGCCATGCTGACCGAACTCACCACCGGCCACGCCATGTTTGCCGATACTGTCGGGGTCAGTGGGATCAGCTACACCGCCCAAGACGCCATCAGCCAGGTCGCGCTGTCGGTCGAGCAGGCGCTCTAACAGGGTCGGATTTCGGGCTGATCGATGGTGGCATTCGGCGACTCCGCGGCTAATCCGCCGGAGGTCAACTACTGGACGCTGATGACCGGTGATCACGGTGCGTCAGCGACTGCAGCCGCGGCGGCTCATCAGGCGCTGGCCGACACGATGGCCACCACGATGGGCTTGACGGAGGGCAATGCCGCCTCCACCGCGGCGGGCGGCTGGCAGGGCGTCGGCGGGGTCTCGATGCTGGCCAACGCCACCGAGATGACCGGCGTGATGGCCATGGCGGTGGCCTGGCTGCAAGAGGGCTCGATACTGGCGGCCCAGATCGTCGACGCTTACACCCTGGCGTTGGAGTCGATGATCCCCGGCGAGGTGTGCACCACCAACCGGACTACGCAGGCGGGTCTCATCGCCACCAACATCGGGCAGAACACCCCGGCGATCATTGCGCTGGAGTTCGAGTACAGGGGCCACTGGATCCAGAACGCCTCGATGATGGCCGGCTATCAGGCCGTAGTGAGCGCCGCCCTGGCCGCGCTGGCGACCCCGCCGCCGATCAACCCGGCGGTCGCCAACCCGGCCGGCCCACTGGCCGGGGTGGCGCAAGCCGGCGCCGAGACGGCCGCAGGCTCGCTGCAGGCGGGCTTTCAGAGCGTCACCCAGACCGCGGGCACCGCCGGACAGGCGACGCAGGCTCCGGCCAGCGCGGCCACCGACGGCATGTCGCAGGCGATGAGCATGCCGATGCAGATGGTCGGTCAATTCGGTCAGATGGCCGGCCAGTTGCCCCAAATGCTGGGACAGGCACCGCAATTGCTCAGCCAGGCCGTCCAGCTGCCGATGGGCATGCTCGGTCAACTCGGCAATGCGGGCGGTCTGGGCGCCGGCGCCCCGGTGGACGCGGCCAGCACGGCCACCCTGTCGAATGCGGCCATGTCGACCGGTGGTGCCGGCCTCGGCGGTGGCGGCGGTGGTATCGGTAGCGGGGGCAGCGGTGTGGTGCCGAGCAGCTTCACCCGTCCCGCAAGCAGTTTCGCTGCGCCGAACTCGCCCAAACTGCCCACTGGCTTCGGCGGTGTCAACGCCGCTCCCGAACCGGTCGCCGGGTCGGGGCCGTCAGGAATGGGATCTGGTGGCCTCTACGGTGCGCCGGCGGCGATGGGCCGAGAGGGCGCGGGGTCGTCGTCGGAGAAGGCACCGGCGCGCACGATGCAGCTGACCGCGCGTCCGGCTGTGGACGGGGGGCGGCGACGAGGAAATTAGTGCACCGCGCGGTATTTGGGCGCCCATAAGCTCATAACCATCACCAACCCGAACATGAGGGGACGATTTTCACCATGGCAGCAGATGTAGTTGGCAAGCAAGAAGTCCTCACGGCCGCTGACAGCCTCGAAGACCTCCTGCACCAAACCACCACCCACCTTTCGGCCTACGGCAACCACACCCAGGATTTGCACGCGTCGGGCATGCTCACCGGCAGCGCAGGCACAACGAACGTCGTCACGGGCTCCGAGATTCAGGAGGCGATCTCCAAGATCACCGCGCGCTGGACGACCGCGATCGACATGCTGCGCCAGAGCGTGGGCAGCTTCGACAACACCGACATCGAAAGTGCTTCCAGCATCGCCCAGGTCGCCAGCGGCATGGGCGACGGCGGCCTGCGCTTCACCTGATCTGACCAACCACGAAACGAACAGGAGTTTTAGTAGATGAGTGATCAGAAGATCTCCTATGACCTCGGCGGAATCGTCGACTACGGCCATACCCTGTCGACGATCAGCGCCGAACTGGACAACGTCACCCATTCCGCCAACGGGATTCTCAGTGGCATCCAGGAGTTTTTCACCACCCACCACGCGTCGGGGGCCTTCCACGAGGTGCACAACCTGCTCATGCAGGGCATCCAGGAGGGCAAGGATACGATCCTGCGCCACGGCCACACGGTCGGTCAGGCCGCCGAGAACTTCAGCGGCACCGACGTCGCGGCAGGGCAGTCGTTCTACTCCGTCTAATAGGCCTGTCGGCCTTGGCTTTTCACTCGAATGGGGGGCCACCCGTAGGGTTGGCTCCCCATTCTCATGTTGTCCAGTTGCGGGGTGTGCTGTCATGGCGTTGATCACGACCGTCGGTGGCGTCTGGACGCTGCAGGCGCTCCTGGGTGTGGAGACCATGCCCGCGGTGCTGCGCATCAAACCGTTTGTGCCCTCGGTGCACGAGTCACTGATCGTGGAGACCACTACCGGGCCGCTGCCGCTGAACGAGACCGGTGAATACCTCGGGTTGGTGCAGGCCGGCGTTATCGATGCCACCGGGCACGTGGATGACGTTGTGCGCGACTGGATGACGGTGTTGGGCCGCCCCGGCCGCCAAGCGGTGCTGTCGATCCGCCGTCCCGCTGGCGAAGAGCATGGCACCCCGATCGTGCACGAGCGCGCCGTGGTGGTGTGCCGGCATCGCCGCTGGATGGCGATGGCCGCCCGAGACGGCGACGAGGTCGTCATCGACGCCGTCGGGGAGACCGACAGCCCCGACGAGCAGGTGCAGCTGATGTGTGCACCACTGCTGGCCGCTCTCGGCCAGGCACCACCCGCGCCGATCGAGGGGGTCAACCTTCCCGCCGACCTGCTGGCATCGACGTTGGCACACACCACCTCGTCTGGCCGCGACGCGATCGCAGCGGCGTTGGCCCGGCTGGGCCTGCAGCCCGCGCAGGCCGAAGTGCTCACCGCGGCCACGCGCCCCGACGAGTCCGCGATGGCCGTGGTCGCCGTGGTGGACCACGGCATCAGCCACCACGTGCACCCCTGGGTGCTGACCGTCGCCGACACCGACTACGGCCGCATCAGCATGACCACCACGGTGGCAGCCGACGGGAAAACGTGGATGAGCGTGTGGCCGGCCAGCAACGCCGCATTGCATAACGACCTCACCGAGTTGCTCTCACTGCCGCGCGCGGCATGAAAGACCACGTTGGGTACGCCGTGTCGGATAATCGTCAGCCGGATCGCGATGACTGATGCTTTGCGCAGGTGGGCGCCGGTAGGGTCGGCCTCATGGCGCTGAATCTGACCTCGCGGTTGCAGGTGACGGCGCATTATTTCTGGAATCGGCGCAACGCCGCCGCGTTGAGTCATCACGGGGTGCGGCTGGAGTACGACCCGGAGCAACGGCGCAGTGCCGCACTGATTTTGGGCTTCACGTTCACGCTGCTCGCGGTGGCGCTGATGTTCATCCTGTCCTGGTTCAAACCGGCGGGTCAGGTGGGGAAATCGGCGATCCTGGCCGACCGCGATACCGGTGCGGTATACGTGCTCGTCGACGGGCGGCTGCATCCGGCGCTGAATCTGGCCAGCGCCCGGCTCGTCGCCGGGCAGGCAAACAACCCGACGTTCGTCAAGGCGACCGAACTGGCCAAGTATCCCCAGGGGGCCAGCGTCGGCATCGTGGGTGCACCGGCGGCCATGCCGATCCGCACCGGCACCGCCTCGCAGTGGGCGGTGTGCGACACGGCACCGGCCGCCACGGCCACGTCTTCGGCCGGTGATGCCCCGGTAGTGACTGCGATCGCCGGGCCGCTGAGCCTCGGGCAGCGTTCGGCGCCGCTGCGGATGCCCAATGCGATTCTGGGCCGCTACCACGGCGCGACGTATGTGATCTGGGACGGGCACCGCTCGGAGATCGACTTGTCCAACAAGGCGGTTGCGCTGGCACTTGGCGTCGATTCGAGCGCACCGACGCCAATCCCGTTGTCCAAGGCGCTGTTTGACGCGCTTCCCGCCACCGATCCACTCGTCAGCCCACCGGTGCCGCGCGCCGGGGAACCGCCGCCGTTCGACATCGCCCCTGGCGCGGTGATCGGGTCGGTGCTGTCGGTGCGCGACCTGACCCAGCCGGGGTCCAACGCCCTGTATGTGCTGTTGGCCAATGGCGTGCAACGGATTTCGCCGTTCGTCGCGTCGGTGTTGCGTTCGGCGAACTCGTTTGGCGACGTGGCGCCGCTGGAGGTGGCACCGGATCGGCTGGCGCGGGTGCCGGTAGTGGAGAGTCTGCCGGTGTCGTTTTATCCCGACACCCGGCTGCAGTTGGTCGACACCGCCGTGGACGGCACCACGTGCCTGGCCTGGTCGAAGGGGGCCACCGATCATTCAGCGCAGATCAGCGTGTTGTCCGGACAGGGACTGCCCATCCCCGTCGGCGACGACCAGCAGCTGGTCGGTCTGGTCAAGGACGTGCGCGATCCGAATGCAGTGGAGGCCGACCAGGCTTTCATCGGCAAAGACGCCACCAACCTGGTGATGACGACGAGTGCGGCACCTGCGTCCGACACCCGCGAATCGATGTGGTGGATCTCCGATCAGGGCGTGCGCTACGGCATCGAACTGACCGAGGAGTCGCTACGGGCACTTGGGCTTTCACCCGCCAACGCCCGCCAGGCGCCGTGGCCGCTGATCCGGGTCTTCGCTCCAGGACCGGCGCTCAGCCGCGCCGACGCGATGACCCAGCACGACACCTTGACGCCCGTCGTGGGCGCCGAAGCGCTGCCGACCAGCGGCGCGCCAAGCCCCACGGGCGGCTCATAGTGAAAACCCAAGGGCCAGAAACGATGTGCGGATACCACACAATGCCGCCGATAGGATGGACACCGTGACCGACCGCGAGAGCAGCAACGACGTGCCAGCTGCGGCGCCGGACGACAAGGGGAACACCGAGGCGCCCACACCCCCGTCGCCCAGTAGGCCTACCCCGCCGCCGTCGCCGCCGCGGCCGAATGTGCCGCCACCACCGCCGCATGCCGCACCGGCTCCGCCACCGTGGGAGCGACAGCAATCCGGGCTGGGGACATCGCCCGAGGTGGATCCCGCTGCAGCTCAAGGTGGTTCGTCCGCCGCCCCGACTGGACCCCCGAACTACTACGGTGTGGAGGGTCCGTCACCGTCGCGACCCGACGAGGGCCGCCGGGGACCCGCTGATGGTGAGCGGCCGCCCTCACCCGCCCGTGAGGAGCCGCAGGGACAGCGCAGCGAGCCTGAACGGGCCGCCCCGCCGACAGGTGGGCACTACGTCGGGCCGCCCGTTCCGCCTGGCGATGACCGCCAAGGTCCACCCGGTGAGGATCGCCAGGGCCGCTGGCAGGCGACCGAGCGGCCCGGACCGCCGCCCGGCGGGCAGCAGCATGATCCGCCGCCGCCCGGTGAGCGGACGGGGGAGACCCAGGTGTTCGCGCGCCGTGACTTCGGCCCGCCACCGCTTCGAGACAACGTCGAGGGCTGGATACCCCCGCGCGAGGCACCGCCGGGTCGGCCCGGGCACCCCTCGGCGGCCGATACGGGCCCGCAGCGCCAGGGCGCCGCTGCGTCGTCTCCTCTGTCGCAACGCGGCGAGCAACGCCCAACGAACTGGCGCCCGGGCGGAACCGGGCAGGGTGAGCCGGGCCGGGGTGAGCCGGGTCGCCGGCCACAGCAGCGGGGCGCCGAGCCCACCGCGGCGGGCTCGGGGAGCTGGTCGTACTCAGATCAGATCCGCAGCAGTGAGCTGGTGCCCGCCCGCAGGATTCCGCCATCGCGCGGCTGGCGCCGCGCCGTGCTCATCGGCAGTTTCGGGCTGATCAACCTCGGGCAGTCCCCTGATGAGCGGCGCCAGGCCGAGCTGGAGGCCAAGGTCCGTTCGCTGCTGCGCGGCCACTACAAGATCGGCGTGCTGGGCAAGGGCGGCACCGGCAAGACCACCATCGCCGCCAGCGTGGGGTCGCTGTTCGCCGAGCTGCGACAGGAGGACCGGGTGGTGGCCATCGACGCCGACACCGCGTTCGGCAAACTCGGCAGCCGCATCGATCCCAACGTTGCCGGATCCTATTGGGAGCTGGCAGCCGACCAGCACCTGAACACCTTCGCCGACATGCGAACCCGCGTGGGTAACAACACTTCCGGGCTGTTTGTGCTGGCCGGTGAAAATTCTGCGGCGCGCCGGCGCGTGCTGGACGCCGCGATCTACCGCGAGGCCACCACGCGGCTGGACAACCACTTCACGATCTCGATCATCGACTGCGGTTCGACGATGGATTCGCCTGTGACGCAAGAAGTGTTGATGGACCTGGACGCGTTGATCGTGGTGTCCTCGCCGTGGGTGGACGGCGCGTCGGCGGCCGGCCAGACGATGGATTGGCTGGCCGAAGGCGGCTACACCGGACTGCTGCACCGCACCGTGGTGGTGCTCAACGACTCTGATGGCCACGCCGACAGGAAAACCCGCGCCACGTTGACCGAATATTTCAGCCGTCACGGCCAGACGGTGATCGAGTTGCCGTTCGACGGGCACCTGCGCCCCGGCGGGGTCATCGACATCGACAATGAGCTCGACCGCTCGACGCGACGGCGGATCCTCGAGATCGCCGCGGCGATCGCCGAACACTTTCCGGCCACCACCGACGCGTCGCGGGACCGCCGATGACGGCGGTTCGACCTGGCTTCGGCTCCCCGGCGTCCTCGGCGGGGGAAGCACCGCTGGTGCCGTCGTCGTGCCGGGTGTCGATCCTGGTCGGCGACTCGCACCAGATCGACCTGGTGCTGCCCTCAGCGGTGCCGTTGTCTGCGTTGGCCGATGCCACCCGCGACGCGGCGAACCGGATCCTGCGCACGCGTGGTGATGATGAGTTGCCGCGCGGCTCATACGAGTTCGCCCGGGTGGCAGGCATGACCGCGTTGACCGCCGACCTGTCGCTGGCCGCCCAAGGCGTCGCCGATGGCGAGCTGTTGGCATTGGTTCCGGCGGGGACCGCGCAGCGCTACGGACCCAACATCGAGAACGTCTCGACCGCGCTTGCGCGGTTCGCCCAGGAGCACTTCCCGGTCGTCTCAGCCCGCGACGCGGGCGCGGTGGGCGCGGCGCTGACGGCCGCGGCACTGGCGGTGGCCGCCGTGATCGTGTGGCGGCTGCGCTGGGCCAGCAGCGGAAACTGGGCGCCTGCGGCGGTGTTCGCCGCGGCCGCTGCGGTGCTGGTGCTCGCGGCGCTGGTCGGCTCGCGCACGACCGCACCCCGTTCCGTCGTGGACGGCACCGGATGGGCGGCTCTGGTGGCGGCCGCGCTGGCCGGGGCCACCGGCCCGCACGGCGCGCATCCGTCCTCCCCGCATGCCTTTCTCGCGTCTCTGGTGACGATCGTGGGCTCGTTGATGCTGGCCCGGTTCACCGGTCGGCATTGGACGGCGGCCGCGGCGGTGATCACGGTCGCCGCAGCGGGATTCGGCGCGGCGACTGTGCGGATGTTCTTCGAGGTGCCGGGGCAGCGCATCGCGATCGTGATGCTGATCGCCGTGCTGGTGGCCGCGCGCGTCGCGCCCGCGATGGGGCTGTGGATGGCCAGGGTGCCGCGGCAGAGTTTCGGCTCGATCACCGGGCGTGACCTGTTCGCCCGCGCGCCCGGCCAACCCGAGGACACGGTGTCCCCGGTGGAGTCCGCCGCTCATGACGTGACGCTGCGCGGCGAGCAGGTCGCCGAGGTCGCGCGGCGGTCCAACCGGGTGCTGACCGGAACGCTGCTCGGCGTCGGGACAGTGGAGCTGGCGTCGTCATGGTTCGCCGTCACGCCGGGAAGCGGCAGTCAGTGGCCGTCGGTCACCGTGGTGGCCGTCATCGCGCTCATTCTGGTGTTGCGCGCCCGGGGTTTTCGGGATAGGCGCCACGCGATCACCGTGGTGTGCGCGGCGTCGCTGTCGCTGATCTCGATCCCCGCGCACTACGGGCTGCACGCCGCGCCGAGCGCCACCGCGACGGGGTTGTGGGCCGCCGCAGCGGTGCTGGCGGTGGCCGTGGCCGGCCTGATCGCCGGAGCCACCGTGCCGAGTCATCTGTTCTCCCCACCGGTGCGTCAGGTGGTGGAGTATGTCGAATACCTGCTCATGGCGCTGGTGATTCCCTTCTCCGCGTGGGCGATCGGCCTGCTGCAGTTCATCAGGTATCACTGATGCGCACCCGCTCAACGGCGGCCGCGCTCGGCGCGATCGCACTGCTGTCGGCCAACCTCGTCGCCCCGCCGGCTGCGATCGCCGTCGCCCCGCCGGTCATCGACCCCGGCGCGCTCCCGCCCAACGACACACCGGGCCCGACCGAGGAGATGAAGCAGAACAAGGCCTGTGGCACGCCGGTCGTCATCGCCGACCCCGACGTCGCCCAGCCGCCGCCGGGTAACGCGATGCTCGACATCAGGGCTGCCTGGCAGTACTCCACCGGCGCCGGGGTGAGCGTCGCAATGATCGACACCGGTGTGACGCCAAACCCGCGGTTTCCCAACCTGTTTCCCGGCGGGGACTATGTAATGGGCGCAGACAACGGCGGGCTGACCGACTGCGAGAGCCACGGCACGATCGTTGCGTCCATCATCGGAGCCGCACCCTCCAACCCGGCCGAGCGGCCGACCCCCCGTCCAGCCGGCGCCGGCGCGCCGCCACCGCCGCCCGACGTGCCGGCCAACCCGGCGCCGACCGTCGCGCCGCCACCGCCCCCGAAGGCCTCGACGGTGACCGTCACCGCGCCACCGCCCCCTCCACCTGCCGAGCCGCCGCCGGACACCCCGCCGGCCAACGGCCCCGCTGATCCCGGTGGTGCGCAGCCGCTGGTGGCAGGCCCGCCACCGGGCGGTCCGGACGGCGTGGTGGGAGTCGCTCCGGATGCGACGCTGATCTCGATCCGGCAGTCCTCGACCGCGTTCGGGCCCGCGCGCCCGGACCCCAACGACCCGGATCAGCTGCGGCGCAAGGCCGGTGACATCCTGACGCTGGCGCGGGCGATCCGCCACGCCGCCGACCTCGGCGTGAAGGTGATCAACATCTCGGTCGCCTCGTGTATCAACGCGGCCACCCCGGTGAACCAGGACGCGCTGGGCGCGGCGATCCGGTATGCGGTGGTGGACAAGGACGTCGTGCTTGTCGCCGCGGCCGGGAACCGCGGCGAGACGTCGGATTGCGGGCAGAACCCGGCGTTTAATCCGTTGGATCCCACCGATCCCCGCGACTGGGCCGGCGTGCGCACCATTGTGTCCCCGGCGTGGTTCTCCGACTACGTGCTGACTGTCGGTGCGGTCACTCCCGACGGGCAGCCGTTGCCCGACTCCATCAACGGGCCGTGGGTGTCGGTGGCCGCGCCCGGCTGGCGCATCATGGGGCTGTCGAACACCAACGGCGCGGCGGTCAACGCCCAACCCGATCGCGACCCGGGGATGGGTAACAATTTCTGGGGCACCAGCTTCTCGGCGGCGTACGTGTCGGGGGTGGTTGCGCTGGTGCGGGCGAAGTTCCCGAATCTCACGGCGCGCCAGGTGATGCGCCGCGTCACCGAGACCGCCCACAATCCGGCGCGCGGGGTGGACAACGCGGTCGGTTTCGGCATCGTGGACCCGGTGGCCGCGCTGACCTTCGACGTCGACGTGGGCGCGGCCAAGCCGGTGGAACACCTGACGACCGACTTGTATGTGCCTCCACCTCCGCCCGGACCCGATCTGCGGCCTCGCAACAGCGCGCTGCTCGGCGGGGCCGCGGTGCTCGTGCTCGCCGGGGTGATCGCCGCGGTCGTCGCGATGCGAAGGCGGATGTCTTGACGTCCTCCCCAGGCTGAAGCCAGGGGATTCCAAACCCGTCCACCACCTATGCGGCAGGAGAGCGGAGTTGAGGTTCACGGTTCGCAGACCGGCTAGCGCCGAGGTCTCCCCGTGCTGTCACCGCCCGTCCGGCGGCGATGTTGCGTGCGGCGTTCACGTCGGCGTTGCACGGCCCTGCGTTGCAGGCTTCGCACTCGAAAACCTCTTGGCTCTTGCGGTTTCCGGTAGCGATGTGCCCGCAATCGGAGCATCGTTGCGACGTGTATGCGGCCGGGACCTGTTCGACCCGACCGTAAGCCTTGTGCTGCAAACGCGTGGCGAGCAGACCCCAACCGCTTCGGACGATGCCACGGTTGAGGCCGCGCTTCTGAGCAACACGCGCACCAGGCTGCTGCACGGTGCCCCGCGCAGAGCGGGTCATCGCACGCACATCGAGAGCTTCGATGCGGATCGTGTCGAAGCACCGCGCGATTTCGGTGCTGGCCTTTTCGACCCAGTCCTTGCGTTGGTCGGTCTCACGCGCCTTCAGCTTTGCGATCGCCAGCTTCGTGCGGGCTCGCCGGTTCGAGCCGCGCTCGGCGCGGGCCAATCGCTGCTGCAGCGCCTTCAACCGCCGGGCCTCACCGCGGCTCAAGCCAGGAGCGTGCAGCAGTTCGCCGGTGGACAATGCCGCCGACACGGCAACACCGCGGTCGATCCCCACTACGCTGCCCTCACCCGGACCACCGATGGGATCCGGGATGTGGGCGAACGCGATATGCCAGCGTCCGGCTCGATCGCGGGTGATTCGGTAGGACTTCACATCCTCCGGGACGGTCCGCGAGAGGCGGAATCGCACCCAGCCAACCTTGGGCACCCACACCTGACCGAACCGGCGGTTCAGACGCGCGACGTGATGCGGTTTGACCGCGACTTGGCGAAATCCCTCATGCACACCGGCCTTGCGCCACGTCGGGCGGCGATGCGTTCCGCCGAAAAAGTTGCGCATCGCCTGCGCGAAATCCCGCAACGCCTGCTGCTGCACAGTCTGCGACCCGGCCGCCAGCCACCCATGCTCCGCGCGGGCCGCGGTCAACTGAGCGCACTGCTCGTTGTAGCCCGGCGCGTGGCGACCCGGCTGCCAGTGTTGTTGTTGCTCGACGGCCAGATTCCACACATACCGAGCGTGGCCGCAATGCTCGGCCAACACCCCCACCTGCTCAGCGGTAGGAAGCAACCGATATCGCGCCACACCGGCAAGATAACCGCCAACACCGACACGCCACCGAAAGGAGAGGCACCGATTCCCCCGGCCAAAGCCAGGAGTTTCCACGCCGTAACGAACCGATGAAAGAACGCGCACTGGGCCTACGCGCGGCGCTGCCCGTGGTCATCGCGACCGAGGTCGTCGCCATCGGCGCATACATTGGGCTTGCGCCAGTCCGGTTTGGCTGGTGGCCCGCGGCGGTGATCACTGCGGTGGCGTTCCTGCTGATGGTGGTGACGGTGTACCGGCGGAACCTGCCAGGCTGGATCGCCGCGTTGAGGCGGTGGCGTTCTCAGCGGCGCCGGCCCGTCGGGGCGGCCGCGTCTACCGATGTGACGCAGGGCAACATCGTCTGCGGGGTGCGTGTCGACGAGTACGAGGCCGTCACGATGCTGAATGTCGCCGGGCGGGCTTACAGCCCAACGTTTTTGCGCGGTTCGACGGTGTCGCTGACGACCAACGTGCTGCCGCTGGATGTGCTGATCGGGCTGCTCGACCAGCCTGGCGGGCTGAAGCTGGCGGGCATCGACATCGTGTCCTCGGGGCAGCGGGTGCGCCGCGGCGCGGGGTATCCGCCGCTGTACTCGACGCTGCTGGCCGACCGGCCCGCCGCCGGGCGGCGCGACACCCGCTTGATCGTGCGTCTGGATCTCACCGACTCGGTGGGAGGTTTGTCGTATCGCGCGTCGATCGGCGCCGCCGCCGCGGCGGCCACCGAGCGCATCGTCAACGCCCTTCTCCAGGAAGGGATTCGGGCTACCGTCTTGACTGCCGCCGAGCTGGACGCGGCAACCGAGGAGCTCTCCGCGGGGCTGGCCGAGGCGCCGGAGCAGCCTGCGCCGGAGGGCGAGGTCGACGCCGACCTCGATGCGCGAGCACCTGTCCTGGCTGGTGCTCGCGCGGGTAGTGCGTCGGCGGGGCGTGGCGGTGTCGAGTTGGCGCGGCGGGCAGCTGCCGAGGTGGGGTGGCGCACGGTCAACGCGCGCCCGGGGCATTTGACGACCTACTACTTCTCGCCGGAAGACATCACCACCGCTGCACTGCACCAGATGTGGGCGCTGCGCACCGATCACGTCGTGCAGGTGACCAGCCTGGCCAAGCAGCGCCGGGTGCAGCCCGACGGTGGCGGGCCGGTGATGGTGTCGGCGATGGTGCGCATCAACGACCCGCAGCGTCCGCAGCAGCCGCCCACGCTGGACCTGAACACCCTGCCCGGCGACCAGTACGACGCCGCGCTGCGGGCGGCGCCGACCGCGCGGCCGCGGTTACGGCTGCCGAAGCGGGAGTTGGGTGATCCCGACGAGTTGGTCATCCCGATCGGACCGACCGGCATCCTGGTCGGCGCCGCGCTGCGGGACGACCCGCACGCGAGGATCCCGATCCAGCGCGACGACATGATCATGTGGTCGCTGACCGACCCCCAGCGCGCAACCCGGGTCGTGATGGACACCTCCGACTTCTATGTGCGCCAGCTGCTGCTGCGTGCAGCGGCGGTGGGGGAGCGCATCGCGATCTTCTCCAACCAGCCGCAGCGCTGGGTTGCGTTGTCGCAGCCCAACATCGCTGTTGTCGAGCGCCGGCGGGGGCCGGAGTTCGTGCCGACGATCATCGTCAACGACCGTCCGGTGACACACCCGTCGGTCGGTCTGTCGGCAACAGTCGTCACGTTGGGCCACGCTGATCGCGGGCCCGCACCCGACATCCGGTTCGTGCAGACGTCACGCTCGACGGTGCGGATCACCTCCGGCGCCTACGATTTCGACGTGGCCATCGTCGCGTTCCGCCAGGAACAGGCGTGGACGGGGTAGTGGTGCTTAAACTAACTTGACTGGGTTGAAACTGTTTTGTGCCACAGCATCTTTAACAATCGCAACGAGGAAGCGGCACACCCCCGAGCAGGTCGCAGGCAAGCTAGCGGAATCGGATCGGCTCCTGGGCGAGGGCAAGAGCGTCGCTGACGTCTGTCGGCACCTGCAGGTGTCCGAGCAAACGTACTTCCGCTGGCGCAACCAGTTCGGAGGATTGAAGGCCGATGACGCCAAGCGGCTCAAGGAACTCGAACGTGAAAACGCAACCCTGAAGCGGCTTTTGGCTGATGCGGAGCTTGAGAAGGCGGCTCTCAAGGAGATCGCGCGGGGAAACTTCTAAGCCCGGAACGTCGGCGGGCGGCCGTGCACCACCTCCGGCGGGCGCTGGGGATTAGTGAGCGGTTCGCCTGCCGGGTGGCCGGGCAGAACCGGACTACACAACGACGTTCACCGCTCTCCACTACAGCGGCCGACCCGGACGCCGGATTGCGGGCGTGGCTGCGCGCCCGGGCGAGAAACAATCCGCGGCGAGGGTTCCGGCCTGCCTACCACGACGCTCGCGCGGAAGGCTGGCACGTGAATCACAAGAAGATCCAACGGCTCTGGCGTGATGAGGGATTACGGGTGCCGCAACGGCGGCGGCGCAAACGCCTGGGCACCTCGACCACACAGTAGGCACCGGTCGCCGATGCGCCGAACACTGTGTGGGCCGCCGACTTCCAGTTCGACGCCACCACCGACGGGCGCCCGGTCAAGATTGTGTCCATCATCGACGAATACACCCGCGAATGTCTCGGCGGCCTTGTCGATCGCTCAATCACCGGCGATGACCTCATTAACGAACTCGACCGCCTTGCCACCCAACGCGGCTACCCGGTCGTGCTCCGTTGCGACAACGGTCCCGAACTGGTCTGCGCCGCGATGGCCGACTGGGCCGGCGAACGTGTCGGCCTGCACTTCATCCCACCCGGCCAACCCTGGCGCAACGGCCACGTCGAGTCATTCAACAGCCGAATCCGCGACGAATGCCTCAACATCAACGCGTTCTGGTCCCTGGCTCAAGCCCGAGTCGTCATCACCGACTGAAAGGAGGACTACAACCACCGCCGACGCCACAGCTCGCTCGGCTACCAGGCCCCAGCTGTCTACGCAGCAGCCTGCACCCACCGATGAACGACCCTCACCGAACGGTCAGTCGGATCGCTCGGGGACGATGTCTCGCATCTTCATCGTGCCGGGCACGCGAGTGGTCCCACCCTCAGGCGTTTTGGACGGCTGGCTTCTGCCAGATCAGCAAGTAACGCCAGAAGAGCAGCCGCCGGACACGAACGCCAGGAAGAAGAACAGTCGCCACGTCGGCGACTTGGCGGGTGGTTAGTGGCGGGTTCATGACGACGGGCATGGATGAGTGATCCGGATCTTTCGCGAAACCATTGTCGCGTCCCAGCACCCGCCTCGCGAAAAACACCAAACCAAACAGACGGTGCGCCGCGGCGGCGGCGATCTCGACCGCGAGTTCTTGGCGCGGGTCCGAGCGAGGCAGCGCAACGGCCGCGAATACGCCGCCCGGTCGTAGGGCGGCCGAGAGCAGTCGGAGCGCCTCGTGCAGCGGCATGTGCTGCAGTGCCGTGACCGAGACGATCGCGTCGTAGTCCCGGCTGGGCAACTCGTCGATCAAGACGTCTGCCTGTACAAGGTTGACGTTCGCTGGTACGCGGCGCCTCGCCTGTTCGATCATCACCGATGAGCGATCCACGGCGTCGACCTGGGTGCTCCGCTGCGCAAGCTCGGCCGCGAACAATCCGGCGCCGCATCCTACTTCCAGCACCCGTTCGCAACGCGACGGCAACTGCCGGAGTAACAACCGCTGGTAGTACGCATTGTGGTCCCAGTCGAGCACAGCCCGACCCTAACCCCCTGCCGGTCTATGCTGCTGCCTGCACCCCAATGATGAACGACTCTCGCCGACGGTTGATGTGTTCCCGCCGTTTCGAGCCGTGGTTATGCGAGTTGAGGGATCGAATAGGTGGACGTCCAGAGCGTTTCGAACTCTGTGGGGCTGATGTTACCGAGGTAGCTGTGACGGCGTTCGACGTTGTAGAAGTTGTCGATGTAATCGGCCATGGCGGCGGCCAATTCGATGGTGGTGGCCCATTTGCGGGTGTTGAGCAGCTCGACTTGCATCCGGCCCCAGAACGACTCCATGGCGGCGTTGTCGAAGCAGTCGCCCACGGTGCCGAATGAGCCGAGCAGGCCCTAGCGCCTCATGTTCTCCCCGAAGCTCCAGGACGTAAATTGCGTGCCGTGGTCGGCGTGCAGAATGGCTGGGCCACTTAGGGTTCTGTTGTCGACAGCCATGTTGACCGCGTTGTTGACCAGTGCGGTGTCGGCGGTGGTGGAGAAGGTGCGGGCCACGATCATCCGTGAGAAGCAGTCCAGGATCGCGCAGCAGTACACCTTGCCGTCGCGGGCGGGGTGTTCGGTGATGTCGGTGCACCACAGTTGATTGGGCACCGTGGCGGTGAATCGCCGATTGACCAGGTCGACTGGGGTGTCGACACCGATCAGGTTGGGCTTTCGTCGCCCCGGACGCGGCAGCCGTACAGGCCGTATTCGGACATGATCGAGTTGACCAGCTTGTGGTTGACGTTCATCTCGTAGTCGGCCAGCAGCGCGGCGCGGATCCGTCGGCGGCCGTAGGTGCCGCGTGATCGTTGGTGGATCTCGGTGATCGTGTCGGCCACGATCAGTCGTCGCACTTCGCGATCTGGGACGGGTCGTCGCCGGTGGTACTGCAGCAAGGACCGCGTTAATCCTGTTATCCGACAGGCGGATCGGCCGGAATATCCTCGCGCGATCAGTCCTTCAGTGATCGCGCGTCGGCGTTTTGGGGGCACCACCGCCTGCTCGTCGAACAATTCGCACGCATCGCGGGTGAGGGCCAGCTCGGCCTCGAGCTGCGCGATGCGCTTGTGGGCGGCCGCCAGCTCGTCGGCTTCCACGCTCGGAATGCCCTCGATGAGCCCGGCGTCGATGAGTGCCTGACGTTTCCATCGGAACAGTGTGGCCTGACAGATGCCGGTCTCGGCAGCCAAGGCGGCAACGGGTTCCCCTGATCGCAGCCGTGCAACGATTTGCCGGCGCACCGACGACGAATACTGACGGGGCATGTGACCTCCCGATGATCACTCTGCCCTCGACTCTCACAACCGTGGACCAACAACACGGGTACAGATCTGGTGGATCAATTCCTGGGGTCCGGCCACGGGTGCTGGTGGCAACGGGGCGATGGGATTGCCGTCGTCATTACTAACTTCTAAATCATGCTCCGATTTCACTGCTTACTTCTCTGCAATCTGCTCCGTCAGTCACTCGCAACGGCGTCGTGCTTGCGGTGAAGCTTCCGGAAGGTCCACACGGCCGAAGGACTTACCCGCGCAGCCGCGACAAGAACCCACCCAAGGGATAGCGATCGGCAGGGTGCAGCCCAGTTCGATTCGTACTTTGGCGTGCGCTGGCTAACCGGGGTTTCGCGGTTGCCCGGTTCGACAGGATGCCTCCGAGCTGATTGGCGTTTGCTGCTGCCACACAGTTGCGCGAGCTGACTTGAGAAGTTTTGCTCGACGGCTACAGTTGCGCACCCTGCAAGTCTCGTGGGCTTCGAAGCCGAGCGCTCAACACGTCGTTGCCGTAGCCTCCAGTGCAAGGGTGGCATGGGAGATCCAAGACAGCAACTGAAGTTGCCACGCAACGCCGCTGCGACGTTGCAAACGATGAGGCGCAGTACTCGGAACGGCGATGTCGCAATCGCATATCACCGTCATTGTGTGGCGGGCGATCCGCTGCTCCTCATTGCGGGGATCGGCGCCGACATGCACTTCTGGCATGACGAATTTTGTAAAGAGCTCATAGACAGGGGTTTTCAAGTTGCACGATCCGATAACCGCGATGTCGGAGATTCCAGCCGGATAACGTCGGGTGGAACGCCCAAGTGGCGTCAGACCCGGGACAATCCAAGCGATGCGCCGTACGCCCTCGAGGACATGGCAGACGACGCCGCTGCGGTAATGGATGCACTCGGATGGCGCTCTGCCAATGTGGTGGGCCATTCACTTGGCGGCATGATCGCCCAGATGCTCGCGATCCAATACCCACACCGCGTGCGCTCCCTAACGTCGATCAGTTCGACGCCTGAGCCCGGGCTCAGTCGACTGCGGCTCATGACCGCCCTGCGACTGTTGTGCACGAATCCGAAGGACTTCTTCGGAAAACCACCTCGAACCGCCGAAGAGGCCGGTGACCGATTGATCCGCGGGTACCGCATCACCGGCTCGCCCAACTTCGCACTCGACGAGACTTGGCTCCGCGAGGTCGCGGCGGCTTCTTTCGGGCGCGGACCCGAGCCGGCGGCCTGGGCGCGACAGGAGTCAGCGGCGTGGGCGAGTGGCGATCTTCGTCCTCGACTATCTGAACTTCGCGTGCCGACATTGGTTCTGCACGGATCCAGTGATGTCTTGGTTCGTCCCACAGGCGGCATGGCGACAGCCGATGCGGTCCCCAATTCCAGGCTGGTCTTGGTCGGGGGCATGGGCCATGACCTACCGTCCGATCTGTGGCCGATGATCGCCAACATGATTCGGGCCGTAGCAGACGATGCTAAGGTCACCTAACTTTTGCCGACGCGTAAATTTCTCGATAACGGCAATGACATGCACCCGCAGCCCTAGAAGCTGGGGTATTTGCGTCCCGTGTCGCATACGTTGTGTCAACCACCCCGTCTGGCCTGGACTTTCGGGGTGTCCAGGTTTGGGTGAGTGTTTTGGCACTGCTCGTCCAGCGTTAGCCAGCTGGGGTGTCATCGGTTGATTCCGCCTGACGAGAGCCGTGTGATGCACCGTGAGTGAGTGCGCTACCGCTGGCGGGTGTCCGCCCTCTGGGCTAGTTTCATTCCACTGAAGCGGAGGAGCGCGGCCGTTCAGGGTCACGGCGGGACAGGGGTTTGCCGCGGACCGCACACGTTCGCGGGCGCGGACACTGGTGATCGTTGCTCCAGCAAACCACATCGAGGGTATACTTGGCTGCTTGTGATGACCAGACCTGGGACTGCAACATGCCAGCAAATACACGGCGATTGCTCCAGCACTTGCGGCCCGCACGAAGCTGTGTAAGTCTGGGGTCGCTGAATTGCTCCGATATGTAGTCACAAGTAGCTGTCACACTTGCGGGACGTGGGGGCCGGGGATACCGCGGTCTGTGGGCAAGCAGATTTTGACGCGCCGCCGAACAAGATTCATCCGTGTGACTCGAACCTTGAAGAAAGTATTGACACCTTGACCAAATTGGTGGGGATCTGGGACGGCGTTCCGCACGACCTCGAACGACCAAGAGTTTCGATCGTCATCCCTGCACTCAACGAGGAAAAGAACCTTCCTCACGTGGCCGCACGGATGCCGACCGACATCGACGAGATCGTCTTCGTCGACGGCGACTCGGTCGACGACACCGTGGCAGTTGCCCGTCAACTGTGGCCGCGAGCGATACACATCACGCAGAGTCGGCGCGGCAAGGGCAACGCATTGGCTTGCGGCTTCAAGGCCGCGACTGGCGACATCATCGTGATGATGGACGCCGATGGCAGCGCTGATCCACTCGAGATCTCGCGCTACGTCGCTGCTTTGGTCTCTGGTGCCGACTTCGCGAAGGGTTCGCGCTTTATTCAGGGGGGCGGCAGCGCGGACATCACCAAGTTCCGGCGATTCGGCAACTGGGGGCTGAACACGCTGGTCAACATTCTCTTCGGGACCAGGTACACAGATCTGTGCTACGGATACAACGCATTCTGGCGGCACTGCCTCGACGTGATGCGTCTGCCCGACGTCGGCCATGCCGACCACCAGTGGGGCGACGGTTTCGAGATTGAGACGATGATCAACGTGAGAGTCGCAGCCAGCAGCCTCAAGGTTGCTGAGGTGTGCAGTTTCGAAGAGAGCCGGGTCCACGGTGTCAGCAATCTGAATGCGGTACGTGACGGCATCCGAGTACTTCGGACGATCCGACGTGAGTTCGTTCAAGCCCGCACAAAGGGCTGGGCAGATCGCCGTGACCGCGCGCTGAGGCCCACGGCGCTGCGGCGACCGCGTCTTGCGGCGACGTCAGAGAAGGCCTCCTGAGACCCGGTTCTGACCGGTCGTCGCTCGGCTGCGGTGGTGCGTCTCGACTAGCTTGCAACCAAATGGCGAAGGTCACCCGACTCAACCTGCTTTCTCGCAAGATAGGTGTGAAGCTCGAATTCAACTGGCATGCGTTGAGGCCATCTCGGGCGACGAGCTATGCGGCGGTTAGGGCTGCATCCCTTAACCGACTCACGCGATCCCTTAACCGACTCACGCGCAACCTGACAGCCTCCCAGCTATCGTGAGCGTTGGGCGGGGGACGTCGATCAGCGCAAACCAAGGCATTGGGCGTGCACGAGGACTTGCCTGCCAAATTGGTGGTCCACGGAGGGGCGGAGCCGTGCGAATAAGTGCGAACGACCAGGGAACGTCGGATGTCTGACGTCGACGTGTCGGTGGTACTGCCGTGCTACACGGAGAAACGCCTGGACAATATTCGTGCCGCGTTGATATCGCTGCGCAAGCAGACCCTCGAGCCCCGCCGGATCATCGTCGCCGTCGACAACAACCCTTCGCTGGCGGCGCTGCTCGGCGACGAATTCGATTGGGTGACCGTCGTGCTCAACGATGAAGGCCGCGGCGCATCGGCAACCCGCAACCGCGGCGTGGAGTTTGTCGAGACTGACATCGCGGCATTCCTCGATGACGATGAAACCGCGGAGCCGGATTGGCTTGGTGAACTCACCAAACCATTCGCCGACCCTGGCGTCGTCGGATCGGGTGGGACGTACGAGGCCGACTGGGAGACCAAGAAACCGAACTGGTTTCCTGATGAGTTCGCCTGGGTCGTCGGAGGCTCGTATCTGGGTTTGCCAACGGAAACTGCGCCGATACGGAACGTGTGGTCGGGAAATATGGCGGTGCGCACCGATGAGTTTCGCGGCGTCGGCGGGTTCCGGACCGAGTTCGGCAAACACGGATCCATTTCTCAACCGGAGGACACCGACCTGTGCATCCGCATGTCGGACGCAACGGGAAAGCACTGGATGTACGTCCCGTCTGCGGTCATCCTCCACGACGTGCCTGCGAGCCGATCCTCGTTCCGGTTCTTCCTCAGCCGTTGCTGTTCCGAGGGTGCGGGCAAAGCGTTGATGAGGAATAATCTCGACTCGGGTTCAGCGGTGAATACTGAGCATGCGTACGTTCGGGACGTAGCAGTGGCCGCATTGCGGAGATTAGCTGAGTTGAATTGGACGGCGGTCTTACAGGGATTAACGATGTTGATGGGGCTGGCAAGCGCCGGCGTCGGCTATCTCCGCGGGCGAATCATGACGCCGAGAGCGGGAAGCGATCGTTGGTGACAGCTGAACCCAGGACGACAGTGCCGTCAGTGTCGCGATTCGGAGCGAAGCGCCTCTATCGTGATGCCGGTTCGATGGCGTCGTCGTCGGTCGCGAGTGGGCTCCTTGGAGCGGCGTTCTGGGCGCTGTCGGCACGGATCTTCCCGCCGGCCGAGCTCGGCGTGATGACTGCCGTGATGGCAGTCATCACGGCTACCGGCGTCGTCGTCGCGGCCGGCGTGGGCGATGCGTACACAGCGTTGCTGCCTGCGGTCGGCTCCGCCCGGGTGCGCCTGTATCGGCGTGGTCAGCGCATGTTCTGGATCATCGCGAGTATTGGCGGGGTTGGTGCGGCGGCCGGCACCGTGCTCCTGCTCACCGAAGTCCGTGGATCGATCGGCGTCGCACTCCTCGTGGCGTTTGGTGTGCTGGTGTGGTCCGCAGTAAACGTTCAGAGCTCGGCCCTGGTTGCGCTGGGGCGCGCACGCTGGCTACCCGGGGCGAACCTCTTGACTGGCCTCGTCAAGATCGGGCTGCTGCCCCTGTTGGCGATCACGCTGCGTTGGCATGCCGTCGAGTTGGCGTTTCTGATTGCAACCACGGGCATGGTCGTGGTCCTGGGACCCGTGATCTGGAAAGTGGTGAATTCGGCGACTGATCTGCCTCCCGCGACCTTGTCCGAGGATGCCGCGTTGGGCATGTTCAACGGATTCTTCGCGCAGTCGATCGCGTCGTCCGGGTTGAACTTCGGCGTGCTGACTCTGTCGCCCTTTCTGGTTACGGCGTTCGCCGACCCGGAACAGGGTGCGCTCTTCGCGCTCGTATTCTCCATCGTCCAAACGTTGGATGTAGTCGGTATGGCGATGGCGCTATCGCTTGTCGTGCACGCGTCCAGCGCGCCGGACGACGCATGGTCGATGGCGCGCTCAGTCTTGATCAAGACCGTGCTTCTGACGGTAGCGGGTGCACTGTTCTTGATCGTCCTTGCGCCTCCGGCATTGCGGCTCCTGGATCCGGCCTACGGTGCACTGGGGGTCACGGACGTCGTCAGGGTTCTTTGCGCGGTGTGCGTCGTGCGCACCGTTTACACGGTCTGGTCGGCCCTGCAGCGTTCACATCGGAACATCGCGGCGCCGTTGCGATTTAACGTGGCGTTCGCTGTGATGCTGCCGGTTCTGGTCGTGACGTTGTGCCGACCGTATGGCGCACTGGGTGGCGCGTTTGCTCTGCTGCTGGCACAGTCAGCCCTCAGTGGAGCAGCGGGGATTCATCTGCTGATCAGCCGTCGCCGAGGAGGGGAGGGCGTACGACGTGTCTCGGTATCTGGAAGCTGACGCGACGAACGCGCTCAGGCCCATCAGGGATGTGGGCAAGGACGTGGAGGTCTGGTCGAACGCGACGTGGATCGGACAACTGGACGAAAAGGACCTCATCGGTGCTACCCGACTGGCTCCGGTCGACGCCGCCAGGTATCAGCGTGCCCGCCTGCTGGTGTGGAGCAACGGACACCCTCGTGGGTTCATCGAACTCCCGTTGATGGACGGCTCGGTCGAGGCGGCGAGCGCGATCGCAGAGATAGCCAAACTGCCCCCGGTGCCCGTGCGGGAAGGCGAATGGCCGCTGCCACCCATGTCGGTTGTCGTCTGCACCAGGGATCGTCCGGATCAATTGCGAGATGTGTTGGAAAACCTGGCCGATCTCGACTACCCGCACTTCGAAGTCCTCATCGTCGACAATCACCCCGCCAGCGGTCTCACGCCACCCGTTGTGGGGGCTTTCGCATCGGCGACAGACACCTCGGTGCGCCTTGTCGAGGCCGTCGGGCAGGGGCTGTCGATCGCCCGCAACGTCGCCATCAAGAACGCCGAGAACGACCTCGTCGCCTTCACCGACGACGACGTGGTGGTGGACCGGCACTGGCTGAAGAATCTCGCCTATGGGTTCAGCCGCGACGAGCGTGTGGCCTGCGTCTGCGGCATGGTGCCGAGCGCAGAATTGGTCACTCCGGCTCAGTCCTATTTCGACCGGCGCGTCGGCTGGGCCCGGGGGTGCGAGCCAGCTGTCTATGCTCTCGCCGACCCCCCCGACGACGATCCGTTGTTCCCGATGCGGGTCGCGCAGTTCGGCACCGGCGCCAACTTCGCCGTTCGTCGTGGCGTCGTCACCCGACTCGGCGGGTTCGATGAAGGTTTGGGCATCGGGTCGCCGACTGGCGGTGGTGAGGACATTGATCTCTTCGTGCGCATTCTGCTCGGCGGGCACACGCTGGTAAGGGAGCCTTCGGCGGTGGTCTGGCATTGTCATCGCCGGAGCGCTGCCGAACTTGAAGTCCAAGTCCGCAACTACGGCTTGGGGCTCGGCGCGTGGATCGCCAAGCTGGCTACACGGCCGCGGACACTCGGAATGGCGGCCAAACGCGTGCGGCCGGCGATAAGACACCTTCGACGGGTCACGATCGTTGAGCAACAAGGCAATGGGCCGCCCGACGCGGAAATGGAGGCGCTGTACGGTCGCGAACTCGGGGGAGTGCTGCGAGGTCCGATCGCGCTGCTGGGGGCGAGAGTGGCTGGCCGCAAGGCTGAGCCGCTGCGCGGCTGGTCCTCGAAGTTCATGCGGGCGTTCGACTTCCGTCGTGATCAAGACTGGGGTGACCCAGGGAACTCAATCGCTGCGGGACGGCTGGCGCTCGCGGCCGTCGCGCTCGGCATGGGCGGGTCCCTTGGTGCCATTTCACGATTGCCCACTGTCGTGTTGGGCCTCGCAGTTGGGATGTTCCTCCTTGCCGGACCGGGCAGCCTCATCCTGTCGTGGTACGCGAACCTACCTAGCTATGCACTGCTCACCTTGATTCCGCCGGTCAGCATCGCCGTCTGCATCGTCGCGACGACTGCGACGGTGACATTGGGCTTCTACCATCCGGTGCTGGTGCTGCTGGTGCTGACTGGGGCGACTGCGATCGGCGGGATTGTCCGCTGCGGATACCTGGCTCATCGCGCCGAGCAGGCGAGTAGCGCCGAGCGTGCGAGTAGGGCAGAGCAAGCGAGTAGGGCAGAGCAGGGCAGCACATAGTGACCGCCACTCAGCTTGCGACCGAGAATCGGCCTCGCAGCCCGGTCGACGGCGAACAACCAAAGCTCGCGTCGCGCCGACCCTGGTTGCCCTGGCTGGTCTTTGGCCTGTCGCTTGTGCTATTCGCCTACGGTGTCACAACGATTCCCAGCGCTGTCCCGTCCCAGTTCGGGCTGTTGGCTGTCGCCTCTCCAACCTTCGGAATCTCGATTTTGGTGGCCGCCGTAGGATTCGCGATCAGCGTGCGCCAAGGCAACATTCGCGCTGCGATCGTGGCGACGTTGCTGATGATCGTCGTGGTCCGCCTTCCGCGGACCGTTGCGACTGACTTGCCCATGTACGCATGGACGTATAAGCACCTCGGTGTCGTCGACTACATTCAGCACGCGCATGGCTTGGCGCGCGACGTCGACATCTACAACGGCTGGCCCGGTCTTTTTGCTCTCACAGCGTGGTTCTCCGAGCTGACCGGCGTGTCCGCCACTTCGATCGCACACTGGTTCACCCCACTCTTCCACCTGGGATTCGCGGCCATCGTGTACGGCGCAGCACGTGCGTGGAGGCTCGAGCCGCTCAACGCGGTCACAGCTGTCCTCCTGGTTGAGGCTTTGAACTGGGTTGAGCAGGACTACTATTCGCCACAAGCCACGACGATGCTGCTCGTCGCGGGGATCGTGACGTTAGTGGGTTTGTCGCGGGACCGGCCGATCGCAGTGTGGGTCCTCGTCTTGCTGTTCACCGCGGCAACGGTGACCCATCAGCTGACGCCCTACTGGTTATTGCTGATGATCGGGCTGCTCGCAGTAACCGCCAAGTTCAAGCCATGGTGGCTCGTCGTCCCGCTCGCCGCCATCGTTGGGACATGGCTGCTCTACAACTGGCACCAGGCATCTGAATTCTCCCTTTTCTCCGCGGATGTCACACAGAACATCAAGCCCAACATCCCCACGGTCGGCGTGCTGGGTCAGCGCATTACCAGCGCCGGAGTCCGAGCACTCGCGGGTGCGATGTGGCTTGGGACCGCGGTCGTGCTCCTGTTGCGGTGGCGAAGGAAGAAGGAGCCGTTCTGGGATTTGTGGCCCATGGCCGTACTCGGGCTGAGCCCGATACTCATGGTTCTGGTGCAAAGCTACGGCGGTGAGGTCATCTTCCGCGTCTACCTGTACTCGCTCATCGGATGTGCGATCGTCCTCGCCCCCGTTCTCGTGCGGCTTCTACAGGGCGAATTGCGGCGGTATTACGTTGGGCTGATTGGACTATTGGGTGCGACCGTCGTGTCCGTGCAGGGCAGCACCGGCGCATGGTATGCGAACGTCATGCCGAAGGCTCAGGTCGATGCGTCGAAGATCGTGCTCTCGCAAGCCGAGCTGCCTGCATACCTCACGTCCGTCGCACCGGTGTGGCCAGAACGCTCGTCCTGGCGCTATGTCGATTACGCCCGATTCAACAAGTACTTCGACGGGCTCATGATCCAGGCGGCCTTCTTGGCGGGTCGACATTTCAACACCGACGAGGATTACCGACAGTTCGTCGCCGCGCTCAATAGCCGCCCCGATGCGTCGACATATCTGATCATGACCGAGCAGATGCAGGTCTACGCTTGGTATTACGGCGTCCTGCCATGGGACGCCTTGCCGAATTTGAAGGAGTACCTCAAGCGGGACACCGACCGGTGGCAACCGTTCTACGACGGTCAGGGTATTACGGTCTTCTTGCACAAGGTCGACACTGGCAAGATCGGTAAGTGACCAGTCGATGTCCAAATCCGTAGCCGTACAACGTCGAGACCGTCCTTGGGTTGATGCCTACGTCGTCGTCCTCTGCGGACCGCTCACGATGCCTCCGTTGGACTCGTTGCGAACGGCGGTGAGTCGACTGGCCGTCGGATATCCGGACAGTCGACTTTCATGGAGACTGGATTCCACGAAGCGTCGTTGGATCAACGATCGAACGCCAGAATCGATTGTGGTCGATCGTGACTGGGACGATTTGGTGGAACCGGCTAGCATGCTCGACCTCATCGCTGCTGATGACACTCTCAACCCTCCTCTGACCATAATCCGCTATCCGAACCACATCGGCCTCAAGATGTCTCACAGCGTCGGCGACGGGCGAATGTTCCTCACAGTGATCGCCGCGGTCATGCAAACCGCGTTGACGGATGGCGTGCCCGAGTGGCCTGCACACCCCACGCGGAACCCGCTAATCAAAGCCATGGTCCGCACGTTCGGACGTTACCCGCAACTGATCGTCGACGCCGTTCGGGACAAGGTTTCGATCGACGAGCAGTCGCACCAGGCGGTGGTTGAACCGTGGTCGGGCTCGAGACGGACGCTCCATGCTTGGATACCCCGGGCCCGGACGGACGAATTCTTCTCCTGGGGAAAGGAATTCGCGCCAAAGGCCAGCAGGTTCGCACTACAGGTCGCGCTCATCCTGCAGGCGTTGGGACAGGTGGGTATGCAAACTTCCGACGATGTCCGGGTGCTCGTCGACCTGCGTCGCTACCTGGGATGGCGCTACGTCGACGGCAACTTCGTGGCGGGCGTTCCGATGAGGGTGCACCCGTCCATGACACCCGAAGAACTCACCGCCAGCATAAAGACCACGAACTTGTCGGGCCGGCCATTGCTGAATCAGCTGCTCACCAGCTGGAAGACCGGTGGCAAGCCATTGCCGACGGACACGACCGTAGATCGCGGTGGTCTGCCCATGGTGACGTTCACCAACATGGGCAGGTCACCAGAGATCGAGTGCCTGCCCTTTCGTGATGATCGGCCGCCCGTTTACACCAGCAGCGTTCCTCCGGCTGGTCCGTGGGGTATCACCTTCCTGATGGGAGAGAACCCCCAGGTGATGTCGATCAACGTGGCGTTCCACGACAACGTCATTGACCCGTCTGTGGTGTCTGAGGCGCTGAAGCTGGCGTCATCAGATCCGATCGGCCTGCTGAAGACGGCTTGGGAGCCACCGTAATGGGCCGTGGGGTGGTGACAACGTTGCGTGTGCTTGCCGCGTCCCTCGTCGTCGCGGTCGCGAGTTTGACGGCGTGCGCGAGAGACGAATCTGAGTTCACATACCTCCGGATCCAGGTCGACGGGCAACCTACTTTGGCGATCACGCGCAAGGATGCCCGGATCCGCGGCATCGTCGTGTACTTCCACGGTATCGACGGCAACGAGTTTTCGATGACGTCGGACAGTTCGCAGAGAGAGATGACGCGCGATCTGGTCGACGCGGGCTTTGCGGTCGTGTCAAGCTTCGCGGGTGGCAACGCCTTCGGCGATCAACAGACAGTACAGAACTACCGAGAGTTAGGATCGATGGCGCACGAGCACTATCAAATCGACAACGTGTACTTTCTCGCCGATGGGTTGGGAGCGATCCCCGCGATCAATCTCTTCGCGTCGGGCCACGCCCCGATGCGTGGGCTGGCGGCGATCAATCCGGTATTGAATCTAACGACTGCACGGACGCACGTGCCGGCGCTCTCTGTCAACGAGCCGTCGGCGCCGAGCGAGATCGGTGACCCGATGGCATTGGATCCGGAAGCCTTGCAGGGTAAGGACATCAGGTTCTACGTTAGTCCGCAGGATTCCGATGCGCCCTCCGCAGACAACGCGACGCTGTTCGAGCGGCGATTTGGCGGCACGGCGAAGATATCGGTCGTTGGGTGTTCGGGTGCTCACAGGGATGCGTCCTGCGTGCAGGGCGAGGACTTGGCCCGATGGTTCACTCAGTTGGATGCCAGGACTTGACGATCGGGACCAGCCCTAGACCGAGTACGGCGCGGAGAACACTGCGCGGCATCGCGATTGGTTCGAGCATCATGGTCGCAGTGGCCGTCGCGACCATGCTTGGGCAACGCTATTTCGAACAGCGCCGGACATCAGAACTCTTCTCAACGCAAGGCTTGACCCTTCGCAGTGAGGAGACATTCGATGGCCCCGCAGGCGCCCCTCCCAATCCCGCCCGATTCGACTACGACCTCGGCGGCGGCGGCTGGGGTAACGGGGAGCAACAGTTTTACACGCGCAATCCCGAGAACGTCCGATTGAGCGGTTCGGGTCAACTGATGATCGAAGCATGGCGCAACGGCGGCACATTTACGTCGGCTCGTGTAGTGACCCGTGCAAAGCTTGACGTTCAGCGTGGCCTGCTCGAAGCGCGGATCAAGATGCCGGCCGGGCCGGGAATCCATCCCGCCTTCTGGCTTCTTGGCGAGAACATTCCGTCAGTGGGTTGGCCCGCGTGTGGTGAGATCGACATCATCGAGCTCGTGAACTCGGGACACGACTTTCACAACGCGATCCACGGGCCAATGGTCAATGACCCGACTGCACCCTGGAAGCAGTCGAACGACGGCCCCGCCGCCCAGGATCTCACGACCGACTTCCACACCTATCAGGTCCTTCGACAACCGGGAGTGATCAAGATCGGTATTGATGGCGGCCTTGTTGGGGAGTACCGCGCGGCGTCCGCTCCGCCGGATACGCGCTGGGTGTTCGACGGGCCGATGTACATCACGCTCAACGTAGCAGTGGGTGGTGAATGGCCCGGCCCGGTACATGCCTCCACGCCGTTTCCGGCGACGATGTTGGTCGACTGGATCCGGTACTGGCAGTGAGAGACCCAACGGCAGACCGAAGAATTGAGTGCAGGAGGGTGACATGGACCAATTGACCGTCCTGCTGCCTGCGCGAAATGCTGAGGCAACGGTGGGTAAGGCAATCGCCTCGGTGTTGCGGGGGTTGCCCGACGACGCAAAGGTCCTCGTGCTCGATGACGCAAGCGAGGATCGCACGCCAGACGTGATCAAGAATCTTGCTCGCAAAGACCGACGCGTCGCGATGATCTCCACGACGAGTGCCAGCGGAGTTGCCGGAGCGCTCAACATCCTGCTCGAAGCATGCGAGACGGCGCTTATCGCTCGCATGGACGCCGACGACATCACTCTGCCATGGCGATTCGCGGTGCAGATGCGTGAGCTGGCGAAGCACAATCTCGACATGGTGTTCATGCCGTCGATCCAGTTTGGACCGTCACGGACAGCCGTGCGACCGCAGCCTCCGATCGGTGCCGGCCCTACGGCGGTTCCCTATGAGTTGCTCACCACGAACACCCTGTTGCATCCGACGTTGGTGGGTCGCCGGTCGACGATCGTCGCTGCGGGCGGATATCGGACAGTGCCTGCCGAGGACTGGGATCTGTTCATGCGCATGGCACTTCGGGGAGACCGCCTTGCGCGCACGTCAATGCCCGGGTTGTTGTATCGGCGACACGTCGGTCAAGTCACGCAGACCGAAGCTTGGCGAACGCGACCGGTCGACAGTGCAATCGCGTCCGTGCACGATGACCTCGCCGACGAATTGATCGGGTGTGGCCGCAGCTCCTACGCCGCGTTGAGCGGCGCAACGGCTGACTCGGCACAACTCGCGTCCGCGCTCGACGTATTGGACGCAGTGTGGACGAAGTCTGCGGCATTCTCGTGGCGGGACCGATTTGGTGTCCGTGCGAACGTGATTGGTGTCCGGCGGCAGCTCCGTGGGCGCTACTCGAACGAGCAATTCATGCATGCTGATCGCGTTAGGGTTCAGACGCGTGGCAGCTAGGGTGCTGCTTGCGCTCTTTGACCCGCGGCTCGTCGACGCGTACGAAACGCCCACATTCCCGCGGATCAACGACCGCTAGACGTAACCTTCTTACAACCAAGGCTGGTAATTGACTACGACTGACGGTCCCACGCGCCCGGCGATATCTGTAGTGGTACCAACCCACAATCGATCTGCACTCGTGGCTCAGACTCTCGAATCCATTCTCGCCCAGCGCGACGTCGACGTTCAACTGATCGTCGTGGACGACGCGTCAACCGACGACACAAGACAAGTTCTCGAACAATATCCTGCCGTTCAGGTCGTCCATCAGCCGTACGCTATGGAACAACGAAGGGCCCGCAACGAAGGCGCCCAACTCGCCAGCCAGCCGTGGATTGCATTTTGCGACGATGACGACTTGTGGTCGCCTGTGAAGCTCAGCCGTCAAGTGGATGCACTTATGCGCACTACTGCCGAGTGGTGCACGTGCAGCTCTCTGTCGGTGGACGAGCACCTGAACCCCGTTGGCGGTCAACGATTGCGCCACTCTGACACCGTTCGACATCTAATCACCAAGCAGAACGTTGTACCTGGCGGTGGTTCGGGAGTAGTCATGAGTACCGCCGCTTTTCGCGACGTAGGAGGGTTTCGCGAAGATGCGAAGTTTGTCGAGGACTGGGATTTGTGGATTCGCTTATCGAAGCGGGGAGATCCTGTCTGCGTCGATGAACTACTTCTCGCTCAGCGTCAGTGGGCGAAATCCTATAGCCACCAGGCCTTTAACGAACAATTCGAAGCATTCGCGGACGTAGTGCGGCGGTACGCCGCGGATACCGACCACGCCAAGCCGCGGCACCTCGGAGATTTCGAGGTACGTCGGCGACTCCTCAGTGAGAAGCGAGTCGCAATTGTCCGAGACTTGCCTCGAATCCTACGTAACGCTCCAGAGGACCGGATTCCTGTATTAGCAATGATGCTCGTGCCCGATAGAGTCCGACGCCCGTTGGGTATGCGACAACTTGGCCGAGAAGATGTGCGCGCAGCGGTGAAGTGGCTTGCGACGTTTGGGAAAGAATAGCAGCACGCTTACTGCGATTGATACCGAGGGCCTCAGTCGCCGAGTACTGATCGGACTGTTGCATAATCGTCGAAAAGGCGTCGACGCAGTTCATCTACGCGTTCGCGGGTCCGACTGCGGATCGACTCCTGGTTCTCAATAGATGAAGCCACTAGTTGCACGACGTCGTCTGCGCTGAAAACGTCTGTGCGGAGCAGATACTCATCGTTGCCAATCGATCGTGCGAAGTCTCGACACTTCGGCTGGTACTCAAGTGCGACTACCGGCGTCGCAGAGAGCGCGGCCAAGATGCCGGCATGCAGGCGGCATGCAATAACGGTTGTGCAACTGCTGAAGAGCTGCGCCGCTTGCGCGGGGTTATTCGGTACTACGACCCTCGAGTCGGCGATCCCATCGAAGGCTCGGCGAGTCCAGATTTCGTCGTCCGGATTCATGAGGACACCGACCAGGCGGTGCCCTCGCTTCGAAAGTGTCCTCAGGGCGATCGACACGGCTTCCGCAACGCGATGTGGGTCATGCCCCCACAAGTCGTCGCCGAAGCCCATGTTTAGACCGATGACGCCCTCTTCCGGCGCCGCGTCAGGTGGCGGCAGCATCAGTGCTGGATCGCCTGATATCTTAGCGTCGTAGCCGGCGTCGGCGAGGAGTTCGGCGCTACGGGGGCCCCGGACAGACACGGACCGGAAGCGGCGTAGCACCGAAATCCACCGCCTAAGTTCGTCATTCCCAGAACAACTAGCTATTCCTTGGAACTCCGGGTCTTCAACACCTACGCCGAGAGCGAAACCCGGACTAGCGCCGCTTATCTTTAGCCCTCGCGCCACCACTCGTCGCCAGCTACTCCTACCCACCACCGTCCCACCACCCAAGACAAGCGGCGAACCGCGAAACTTGGGAGAGAAAGCGGAGAGAACAGCACTCGCGCCATAGTGAGGCAAGTCGTCCAACCGAACTCCAGGCAACTGACTCTGGACCGCATCGAATATGGCATCGTCGCCAATGTTGTCTCGGCCGTGCCATCCGATATACATAGCTGTCGCTGCAGATTGCACCAGGATCAATCCTTCGTTCGGCAGTCCTCGGACCCAACTCGGAGGTCGTCGAACTAGATGCGACGTAGCGCGCAGTCGCCGTAAAGGCCCGCCCTACAATCTTGTGAGACATACCGAGCCACCAGATGCATGGAAACGCTTTGCAGTAAAGGATAGCGGACGGTATGTCGTCATACAGTGGCGTTGCGTTCACCACAGATCCGGCGCGAGTGGGTCGGGATTGTAACCAAACTAGTGCTGATGGCTTGAACCCTGCCGCCTTGACGTGTCCCGTCGTCAAAGCTAACAGCAACAACCTTGCGATCTTGAACTGACGAACCACGATCAACCGAGCGCAACTGGACCGTCGCCTCCTCGCTTGGGACTATCTCGTTAACGGTGTTTCCGGCGGTTTTCATTAGTAGGTTTCGGCCGCCGGGAAACGGTCGCCGAAGGTGATTGCAAACGCGTTGAGC
>NZ_QJJU01000022.1 GCF_003201655.1 Mycolicibacterium moriokaense | reverse complement strand
GCTGAACTCAACGGACGACCACGCCAAACACTGGACTGGAAGACGCCGGCCGAAGCGCTCAACGAACTACTGTCAAACCCACCAGCTGTTGCATCCATCCCTTGAAACCGCCCGAGAAGACGACACCCTCAGCGCAGGATCAACGATCGCTGACCGCTGTCTCACAAAACCGTTGACACGCGACGTGAGTAGCGTGATACTCGCAGCATGAGCACACCGACACAGACGTCGGTCGCCGACGATGCTGAGATCGTTCGCCGCATCCTCGCGCACATCGACGCAGGCACGACCGATCAGGGCGACGACTGGCGGGAACCGGTCGAGAACTACGTGAACCCAATCCGATTCACCGCCGAGCTCGAGACGCTTCGCTCGTATCCGAGCGTCTATCTACCGTCGGCAGCGATTCCCAGCGTTGGCGATCATGCCGAGCGCGTCACGTTCGGGGTGCCGCTATTCGCGGTGCGCGACCGCGACGGCAGGGCACGGGTGTTCCGCAACGCATGCCGACACCGTGGGATGGCCCTCGTCGAGGGGCCGGGCTGTGCCCGCGCGTTGGTGTGTCGCTACCACGGCTGGACGTATCGCCTCGACGGCTCGCTCTCGCACGTCCCCCATGCCGAGGCCTTCCCCGATCTGAACATGCCGACCCGAGGTTTGGTCGAAGTCGATAGCCGCGAAGTGGATGGCCTCATCGTCATCGGCCCGCTGCAGTCGCCTGCGCGGGATGCCGACGCCGCAATGGCGGCCCTGACGGACGGCAGCCCGTGGCGCGACAAGCTGCTCCCCTTCACCCGGCTGGTTGCGGTGCGACCTACCCTGCGGGCGATGAACTGGAAGGTGCTTGTCGAGCAGTTCCTTGAGGGCTACCACATCCGCTCAACGCACAAGGACACCTTCTATCCGATTCAATACGACGACCTCAGCGTGATCGAGGCGTTCGGACCGAACACCCGAATAACGTTCCCCTACCAGAACATTGAACGCCTGCGTGACCGCCCCGAATCCGCCTGGAACGTCAGCCACCGCGTGACCTACGTGTATCACCTGTTTCCGAACGTCATGGTCGCGACGTTCCCCAATCAGGTGCTGGTGGTGACGATCGACCCGGTCGACGTCGATCACACCAACGTGACGATCCACGCCATGGTGACGCCAGAGGTGGCCGAGTACATGTCGGCCAACCCCGAAGCCGCCGACGACCCGCGCAGCCTGCTGAACGCCGGTGGGGCCGAGGACAACGAGATGTCGGAAGGGGTGCAGCGTGGTCTGCACGCAGGCGCGAACGCGTTCGTCGAGTTCGGCACACACGAAAGCGCGATCGGGCGCTTCCACGCTGCACTCGACGGCCGGCTAGCATGTCGATGACCGACTACGAGCATCTGATCTACGAGCAGCGCGGGCCGGTAACGATCATCACGATCAATCGCCCCGACCGCATGAATGCCATTGGGCCGCAGACTCATCGCGAGTTGGTCGACGCGTGGGACCGCTTCCGCGCCGACGATGCCGCGCTGGTCGGCGTGCTGACCGGCGCCGGTGAGCGCGCCTTCTGTGCGGGCGGTGACCTGAAAGCGGCTTTCGACGGGCAACTGGACGTCGACGCCAGCCCTGCCGACGGTGTGCTCGGCCCGTCGCGGTGGACCGACATCTACAAGCCCACCATCGCTGCCGTCAATGGCGTCGCGTACGCAGGCGGGTTGGAGTGGGCCTGCTGGACCGACATGGCGATCGCCGACGAGCACGCCACGTTCGGCGTCACATGCCGGCGCTGGAACATCGGTCTGGCCGACGGTGGCACGCAGCGACTCACCCGAATCCTCGGGTATCGCCGCGCGATCGAACTGATCGTCACCGGGCGGGTGATCGACGCCCGCGAAGCCGAACGCATCGGCCTCGTCAACCAGGTGGTACCCAGCGGAACATGCTTACAGCGGGCGATCGAACTGGCCCAGACCATCGCCGCACTCCCTCAGCCCGCGCTGCGCTCCGACCTGGAGGCCGCCCGCACCGGCCAGGGCCGACCGCTCGACGACGGCCTGCGCATCGAAGCGCAATGCTTCAACAGGTCGATCTCCGCGCCGGAAACCTTCGAGGGTCTGCGACGATTCAACGAACGCGACCACCCGGACCGTCGCGCAGACACCGCCCCGGTCACGCCCGGACTCGCGCGCACGCTCTAAGCGATTGCCACCAGTCTTGTCAGGAAGGCGATGTGATCAATCGGAAGACTTCTTAGCTGCGGCCTCGTTCGTCGACTTTCCTTTATTTCCAAAGTGATGCGAACTATTCTGATGTCGGCATATGTTGATATGCGTCCGTGTGAGCGAACTCTGCTCCCACCCTCTCAGGTGGTCAGAGCGACAGAGGAGTTGATCTGCGATGCGAGCATCAGAAGCCAAGGCCGGCTCGGGTTGTACGTGCCATTGCAACGCGTGTGACGGCGGACATCACTGCGGCAACCCGCCGAACTGCAACATCAGAAGGTAGTCGTTAGCGCGAAGCGCTAGCTTCGCCGAATCAACCCCGCGTCGCCCGGGTTACTTGTGGTGCGCAAACAGAACGTGACTATGAGATCGACATCGCGATGCCATCGAGGATGTCGTGCTCGCTGACCACCAGCTCGTCAATGCCGGCCCGGCTGCCCAGCGCGGAAGCGAGTTCCTCGACGATGATGGCGCCGCCGCCGATAACGTCGACGCGGCCTTCGTGCATCGGCCCAAGCACGGCACGTTGCTCACGCGTCATCGCGATCAGCTCGTCGCACACCGGCAGCAGCTCACCGAACCCCACCCTGGACAGGTGGATGGCGTCTGAGTCGTAGGTCGTCATCTGCTGCGCCAGAGCCGACAGTGTGGTGATCGTGCCCGCCACGCCCACCCAGGTGCGGGCCCGTTCGACGGGCACCGCCCGTAGCGCCTCACCAATGCCCTCGCGGACGACGTCCCGCGCCGCCGCGATCTCTGCTGCTGTCGGCGGATCGGAGTGCAGACATCGT
Organism: Mycolicibacterium moriokaense; assembly: GCF_003201655.1. Taxonomy (GTDB): domain Bacteria; phylum Actinomycetota; class Actinomycetes; order Mycobacteriales; family Mycobacteriaceae; genus Mycobacterium; species Mycobacterium moriokaense_A. The sequence goes on along the minus strand of NZ_QJJU01000022.1, from coordinate 104,486 downwards.
TCCGTCAGCCGCACACACCCGATGTCGGAGGAGAAGCTCGCTTCGACGTCACGCTCGCCCAATACCACCTCGGTCGAGCCGCCGCCGAGGTCGACGACCACGAAAGGCGCTGAGGCGTCGTCTAATTCGTCGATAGCACCGTGGAACGACAATGCGGCCTCCTCGGTGCCGGTGATCACCTCGGCCACCGCGCCGGGAACGACCGCACCCAGCACGTCGGCGGTCATCGCGAAGAACGCGTCGCGGTTGGCGGCGTCGCGGGTGGCCGACGTTGCCACCATCCGCACCTTGGGAACCTCGAAACTGCGCAGCAGTTCGGCGTAATCGACCAACGCCGCCTTGGTGCGGGCAAGCGCGTCAGGCGCGAATTGCCCTGTGGCGTCGACACCTTGGCCCAACCGCACGATTCGCATCTCTCGGTGCACATCCCGCAGACGGCCGTCGACCTTTTCGGCGATCAAGAGTCGGATCGAGTTGGTGCCACAGTCGATCGCCGCCACCCTGCTCACTTCCACTTCCCCTTCTCCAGGATGCCCGCCATCGCAGGCTCATCGGCCAACGCCGCAAGCGCTTCGTCGCCAAAGGGATTCAGGCCGGGGCCCTTGGCCAGCGAGTGCGCGATCACCACGTGCAGACACTTGACCCGCTCGGGCATGCCACCACCGGAGAACGTCGTGCCAAGCGGCTCGATGGCATCCCGCTCCGCCAGGTAGGACTCGTGGGCCCTGCGGTACGCGGCGGCCAACTCCGGATCCTGTTGTAGCCGTTCGGTCATTTCCCGCATCAGGCCGGCCGATTCCAGCCGGCTGGCCGCCGCGGTCAACATCGGGTGCGTCAAGTAGTACAACGTCGGAAACGGCGTTCCGTCAGGCAGTCTCGGTGCCGTCTTGACCACGCCAGGCTCGCCGTTCGGGCACCGGTAGGCGATCTCAAGCACGCCGCGGGAATCACGGCCCAACTGCCGCGCGACGGCGTCGAGATCCGCAGGCTCAACCACCGGGAGGAAGCGCACTGGGCGGAGCAGGTCGCGGCGGGGCGGGCGGCGGCGCGCCGTTCGGCGAAATACCATGTGGCGCATCGGCGATGGTGTGCCACAGCGATGTGTACCAGGCTTGGTCGGGGTTCGTCTTCGCAGGTTCGGCGCCGGGTGCGCCCGGCAAAGCCGCGGTCGCGGGCAACTGCACCTGGTACGGAATGTCCCCCGGCATCACGAATCCGAGCCGTTCACGCGCCTGCGCCGCGACGAAGACCGGGTCGCCGAGTTTGACCTTCTGCTCTTCGAGGCCGGTGATCTGTGCGCGCAGTTGCTCCTCGGTGGCCTTCAGCTGCTTCATCTCGGTGCGCTGCGCGAAGTAGGTGCGCACGGGACCCGCGATGGTAAGAGTGAGCACGCAGATAACCGCAGCGAGGATGGCTGCGCGCCTTGCCGCCGAGCCGAACCGCTGCTCGGACTGCTGCTCGGCCGAGGCCACGATGGCCTCCCGGATGGTTTCCTTCGGCTTCTCTTTCGGCACATCCTCCGGTGTGGATCGCGCCTCGGTCGCCCGCGGTTTGCGGCGCGCAGGCGCAGCCCCCTTAGGACGGCCCGCTGGGGACCGTCGCTTCGGATCGGGCCGTTTCGCCTCGGGCACGGGCTATTTCGTCTCCACCGAGAAGCGCGGGAAGGCCAGGTCGCCGGCATAGCGTGCCGCGTCGCCGAGGGTCTCCTCGATGCGCAGCAGCTGGTTGTACTTGGCGACACGCTCACTGCGCGCAGGCGCACCGGTCTTGATCTGGCCGCTGCCGACCGCCACGGCGAGGTCGGCGATCGTGGTGTCCTCCGTCTCGCCGCTGCGGTGACTCATCATCGTTCGGTAGCCGCTGGAGTGCGCGAGCGCCACCGCATCCAGCGTTTCGGTGAGCGTTCCAATCTGGTTGACCTTCACCAACAGCGCGTTGGCCGCGCCCTTTTCGATGCCGTCCTCCAGACGCTCCGGGTTGGTGACGAACAGGTCGTCGCCGACGAGCTGGACGCGCTCGCCGATCGCCGTCGTCAGCGCCACCCAGCCGTCCCAGTCGTCCTCGGACAGCGGGTCTTCGATCGACACCAACGGGTAGGAGTCGATAAGGCCGGCGTAGAACTCCGACATCTGCTCTGCGGTGCGGGTTTCCTTCTCGAACTTGTAACCCGTCCCGTCGGTGAAGAATTCGGTCGCCGCAACATCAAGCGCGAGTGCCACATCGGAACCTGCCTTGAAGCCCGTCAACTCGATGGCGCTGAGGATCAGATCCAGCGCGGCCTTGGTGCCTGCCACGTCGGGAGCGAACCCGCCCTCGTCGCCGAGACCGGTTGCCAGCCCCTGCTTCTTGAGCACCCCTTTCAGCGCGTGGTACACCTCGGCACCCCAGCGCAGAGCCTCTTTGAAGCTTGGCGCTCCGATCGGCGCGACCATGAACTCCTGGACGTCGACGCCGGTGTCGGCGTGTGCGCCACCGTTGAGGATGTTCATCATCGGCACCGGCAGGATGTGCGCGTTGGGTCCGCCGATGTAGCGGAACAGCGGCAGCCCAGCCGAGTCCGCCGCGGCCTTGGCCACCGCCAGCGACACCCCAAGCATCGCGTTGGCGCCCAGCCGCGACTTGTCCGGCGTGCCATCCAGGTCGACGAGCGCCTGGTCAACCAGCCGCTGATCGTCGGCGCTCAGCCCGATGACCGCTGGCGCGATCTCGTCGAGCACGGCCTCAACGGCCTTCTCGACGCCCTTGCCGCCGTAGCGGGCACCGCCGTCGCGCAGTTCCACCGCCTCGTGCTCACCGGTCGAGGCGCCCGACGGCACCGCGGCACGGGCGAACGTGCCGTCCAGCAGGGCCACTTCGACCTCGACCGTCGGGTTACCGCGGGAATCGAGGATCTCGCGGGCTCCGACCTGCTCGATGATGGGCACTGGCTTCTCCTTGGTAATGGGGCTGGACGGATTTGAGCCTAGAGCGTTGCCCCGCCCGCGGCGTGCTTAGAGGGGGTGTCCGTTGGCGTAGGCCGTCGCCCAGTCGCGCACGGTGCGTGCGTACTGGTCGGAATGGTTGTAGGCCCGCAGCGCGTCCATCCAGCCGCGAGGGCTGGCCATGTCCTTTCCGCGCCAGCACAGATACCCTGCCGCCGAAAGCGCCGCGTCGTCGAAGTTGTCCGGGCTGATGATGCCGTCGTTGTTGGCGTCGACGCCATAGAGCTTCCACGTGTCGGGGATGAACTGCATCGGTCCCATGGCCCTGGCGTACTGATCATCGCCGTCCATGTCGCCGCCGTCGTTGTCGATGATCTCCAGGTTGCCGTTGGTGCCGTCGAGGCGGACGCCCCGGATCGGGGGCGTGACGTCACCGTTCGGCGCGATGACCGCGCCGCGGTAGGTGCCGTGGTGGCTTTCCACCTGCCCGATACCGGCCAGTGTCGTCCACGCGATATGGCAGTCGGGGTTCTCGACCTCGGCGACACGCGCGGCGTAGGCGTAGGCCTCTAGCGCGGTGACCGGCATGCTCATTGCAGGCGCGCGTTTGGCTGCCCATTCGTGCAGCTGATCGGCGGGCCTGCCCTTGGCGTGGGTGTCGATCTTGGGAACGGGATCGCCCGCTGGCGGCGGCACACCATCGGGTATCGGCGTGCCCAGTTGCCATGAGCAGCTGGAAGCCATCAGCAGTGCTGTCGCGCCTATCACCGCGACAGCCCGCAGCCAACGCACTGGCGACACCGGACTCCCTCAAACCCGCTTCGTTAGTTGCCCATCGTCCCACGCGCTCGGACCAGATCCGCAACCGTCATCGGACGTGTACCCTCCCACCCCGACCCCTGTTAAGGTGAGCCACACCTTGGTTTGGCAAGCCAAAGCAAAGTAAATGGATTGGCGTAGTGAGGACATGCTGATGACTGCTGGTACGGACCTTGGTGTCAGTATTCACGCTGCCGCGCCCAACATCACATCGCAGCTGTTCGGAAGCGGTTTGATCGGTCTGCGTGAGGGCCTCGAGACCGGCATCGTGGTAATGATTCTGGTGGCCTTCCTGGTGAAGGCCCATCGGCGCGACGCCCTGAAGTGGGTGTGGCTCGGCGTCGCCACGGCAATCGCGATGACCGTCGCGGTGTTCCTTGTCATCCAATACGGCGAGAACACGATCTCGGGCCTGGCCGCCGAGGCCATCGCCGGTATTGCCTCGCTGGTGGCCGTCACCATCGTCACGACGATGGTGCTCTGGATGAGGAGGGCCGCCGCGTCGATTTCGGGCGAGCTGCGCGGCGATATGGAGCGCGCGCTGGAAACCGGATCGCTGGCGGTGCTGGCACTGGCCTTCCTGGCCGTCGGGCGCGAAGGCGTCGAGACCGCGCTGTTCATGGTGGGCTACGCCGAAGCAGAAACGGCGTGGCCGCTGATCGGACTCGTGATCGGGGTGCTGGCCGCCACCGCGATCGCGTACGGGATGTATGCAGGCGCTGTACGCATCAACCTCGCGAAGTTCTTCTCCTATACCGGCACCTTCCTCATCGTCGTCGCCGCAGGAATCCTGTCCTACGGAATCGGCGCGTTGCAGACCGTCGGCTGGCTGCCGGGCCTGAGCGCGAAGGCGTTCGACATCAGTACATGGTTCAACTGGTCGTCCTGGTACGGCGAGATCATTCAGGGCGTCTTCAACGTGACGCCGACGCCGACCGTGCTGCAGCTCGCGGCCTGGCTGACCTACCTCGTCGTCGTGCTGACGACCTTCCTGCGCCCGACGAAGACGCCTGCGAAACCCGATCCGTCCCCCCAACCCCTACCCGAACCCGAAAGGTCGACCACGTGAAGTTCCAAACCCCGTTCGCCGTCGCCACCGCTGCACTGGCGACACTCGCGTTGACGAGCTGCCAGGCCAAGGAGGAGGCGAAGCCCACCGACCCGGGCAAGAGCGCCCCCGCGGATATCACCGTCACCGCGTCCGACACGGCGTGTGAGCTGTCGGGCACTGAAGCCACAACGGGGCCAAGCACTTTCGTCATCACCAACAATGGCAACAAGGTGACGGAGTTCTACGTCTACAGCGAGGGCGAGCGGGTGATGGGCGAGGTGGAGAACATCTCCCCCGGGTTGCAGCGCAAGCTGATCGTGCAGCTGAGCGAGCCCGGCACCTATCAGACGGCGTGCAAGCCAGGCATGGTCGGCGACGGCCTCCGCGCGGACTTCAAGGTCACCGGCGAGCCCGTCAAAGTCGACGACGCGGGCAAGTTCAAAGAGGCCTCCAACAACTACAAGCGCTACGTGAGCAGCCAGACCGACGCGCTGATCTCGGCCACGCAGATCTTCGTCGACGCGGTCAAGAAGGGTGACGTCAACGCGGCCAAGGCGCAGTTCCCGATCGCCCGCACCTATTACGAGCGCATCGAGCCGGTGGCCGAGTCGTTCCCCAACGATCTCGATCCCCGCATCGACCTCCGCGAGGCGAACCTCGAACCGGGTCAGAAGTGGACGGGATTCCACCGGCTGGAGAAGGACCTGTGGGTGACCGGCCTGCAGCCCGACAGCAACGCGATGGCCGACCAGCTGATGACCGACGTCAAGGAGCTCGAAGCAGGCGTTAAGTCCCCCGATTACAAGATCGACTCCACCCAGATCGCCGGTGGTGCGCAGGGCCTGCTCGACGAGATCGCCAGGAGCAAGATCACCGGCGAAGAGGACACGTTCAGCCACACCGACCTGTTTGACTTCAAGGCCAACGTCGACGGTTCGCAGACAGCGGTCGCGGCGGTGCGGCCGATCCTCGACGAGCGCAACGCCGAACTCGGCAAGAAGGTAGATCAGCGGTTCGCAGAAGTCGAGGCGCTGCTCGAGAAGTACCGCCAGGGCGACGGTTTTGTGTTCTACGACAAGGTGACCGAGCCGCAGCGCCAGGAGCTGTCTCGCGCCATCGACGCATTGTCCAACGAAGTCAGCCAGGTGCAAGGTGCCATCGCTCCCAAGTAACCCGGAAACCCCTGCGGCACAGCTAGATCCGCCACCTTCGGGTCTGTCCCGGCGCAGGCTGTTCGGTGCCGCCGGGGTGACCGCAGCGGTCGTCGGTGCGGCCGGGGCGGGGGCACTTGCCGGCCGCGCGTCGGCGGCCAGCACTGCCTTTGGCGGTCTGGACCAACCGGTTCCGTTCCGCGGTGAACGCCAGGCGGGCATCATCACGCCTCAGCAGGACCGGATGCACTTCGCCGCGTTCGACGTCACGACGGACAACCGCGACGACGTCATCGACCTGCTCAAGCAGTGGACTCAGATGGCCGAGCGGATGACGCAGGGCGATGATGCAGTGCCGAATGGCGCTACCGGGGGCAATCCGTATGCGCCGCCGGATGATACGGGTGAGGCGCTGGGATTGCCTGCGTCCGCGCTGACGCTGACAATCGGGTTCGGTCCGTCGTTCTTCGCCAAGGACGGCAAGGACAGGTTCGCGATTGCCGCCCAGCGCCCCGCCGGGCTGGCCGATCTGCCGAAGTTCACCAATGAGATCCTCGACCCCGCCCGCTGTGGTGGCGACATCTGCATCCAGGCATGCGCGCACGACCCGCAGGTGGCCGTGCACGCCGTCCGCAACTTGGCCCGCGTCGGGTTCGGGACTGTCGCGGTACGTTACTCGCAGCTCGGGTTCGGTCGCACGTCGTCGACGACGCGGGAACAGTCCACTCCGCGAAACATGCTGGGGTTCAAGGACGGAACGAACAACCTCAAGGCCGAGGACACCGAGGTCCTTGACAAGAACGTCTGGGTCGCGGCGGGTGACGGGCCCGACTGGCTGGCGGGCGGCACCTACCTTGTGACGCGGCGCATTCGAAACCGCATCGAGGCGTGGGACCGCACGACACTGCGCGAGCAGGAGCGGGTGATCGGAAGGCAGAAGGGCAGCGGCGCACCCAACGGATACGACGACGAGTTCGCGACGGTGGACTTCGACATCAAGGATGCCGAGGGCACACCGTTGGTCGATGTCGACGCCCACATCCGGTTGGTGGCGCCCGCTCACGTGGGCGGTGTCAGGATGTTGCGCCGCGGATACAACTTCACCGACGGTTCCGACGGGTTCGGGCACCTGGATGCCGGACTGTTCTTCATCGCGTTCGTGCGGAGCCCAACGACGAACTTCATCCCGGTGCTGGCGCAGATGTCCGGCGACGCGCTCAACGAGTACATCTTCCACACGGGCACTGCGGTTTTCGCCTGCCCACCCGGGCTGCGCGAGGGTGATTCGTCGGCCTACTGGGGTTCGACGCTCTTCGGCTGACCACCCCGGACCGGCGTGTGTCTTTTTGCCCGCCTCTGAGCGACAAGGTCGCGCACGGGTCGTCGCGTCGGTCATCTGAACCCAGCGGGCAATAGGCAATACCTGTGGATCGGGTTTCTTCGGCGCGGCGGTTTCGACGGGTGTCTGGACCGGGTTTTGATCCTCTGTTCGTTCTCACCGATCGGGTGCTACGCCGCGGCGTGTTCACCAGCGCGTCGATGGCGGCAGGCATCACCGCCGGGCACAACGGGGATCACTGCTTACAGGCGATCGGACCGCCGTGGGTGCCCAGCAGTCGGCACGTTGTGGTTCACCAAGTGCGGGTGGCAGCAGAAGTCACGTCGTGGTCAATCCACCAGGTGACAAGGGCCTTCCGCTATTCACCGACGTCCAATCGGGTGATTGACTCCGCTTCGTCCGGCGATGAGGGCTGACCGAACGGGGTTGCCCGCTCAGCCGTGGACCCCGGGTGTGCCGGTGCCCCCGCCGGATCCGGTACCGCCCGGGCCGCCGGGTGTGCCTTTGGTGCCGGTGCCCAGTCCGCCGCCGCCGCCGGAACCACCTGTTCCCGGGGTGCCCGCCGGGCCGCCGGAACCGCCCATGCCGGCGGGCCCGCCCGCGCCCACCGAGCCGGCATTGCCGGTGCCGGGCAACTGGGGGATGGCCTGGCCGCCGTTGTTGGCGCCGATGGTGCCGCCGTTGCCGCCGTTGCCGCCGCCGCCGCCGGTCCCGCCGACACCGGCGTTGCCGCCCTTACCGCCGGGCCCACCGGCCCCCAACGGCCCGCCGTTGCCGCCGGGCCCGCCGGGCCCGCCTTGCCCGCCGCTGCCGCCGCTGCCCCCGGTGCCACCCGCCCCGCCGGCACCGGCGTTACCACCGTGACCAATGCCTTCACCGCCGCCGGCGCCGTTGTTGGCGCCGATGCCGCCGCCGCCGCCACCGCCGCCGCCGGTGGCTGCGGTGCCGCCCTGCCCACCGGGCCCGCCCTGCCCGCCCGGGCCGCCGCCCCCGAACAGCCCGCCGTTACCGCCGGCACCGCCCGCCGCGCCGCCGCCACCTGGGCCGCCGTTCGCTCCGGTGCCACCCGGCCCGCCCGCACCGGCGTTGCCGCCATTGCCGTTGCCGACGGGGCCGCCGGAGATGGGGCCGCCGAGGCCCTCGCCGTTGTGGTCGCCGATGTTGCCGCCGTTGCCGCCGTTGGCTCCGGTGCCACCCGGCCCGCCCGCACCGGCGTTGCCGCCATTGCCGGTGCCGTTGATTGTTTGGCCGTTGCCGAAGCCGATGGTGCCGCCGTTGCCGCCGTTGCCGCCGGGCGCGCCGGCCCCACCGTTACCGGCATTACCGCCATGACCGGTGCCAAAGTCTCCCTCGCCGTTGAAGACGCCGATGTTGCCGCCGTTGCCGCCGGCGGTGCCCGGGCTGGTGGCGTCGTGGCCGTTGCCGGCGTTGGCGCCCACCGAGTTGAAGCCGTTGTTGTTGCCGATGCTGGTGCCGTCGGCCGCGGACATGCCGTTGGCGGTGGGGTTGACCCCGGTGGCGCCGGTGGCGCCGGCCCCCCCGGTGCCGCCGGCCCCGCCGTTGCCGAACAGCAGCGCGGCGTTGCCGCCGTTACCGCCGGGCTGCCCGGGGCCACCGTCACCGCCGCGGCCGCCGTTGCCGAACAGCAGCCCGGCGTTGCCGCCGGTGCCGCCGTTGGCGCCGTTGCCGCCGTTGCCGAAGAACAGCCCGCCGGCACCGCCGTTGCAGGCAGCGCCGGTGCAGTTGGCCGCGGCGTTGACGCCGTCGCCAAACAGCCCAAGGAATGGACCACCGGTAGCCGCTGCCGCAGCGCCGATCCCCGGCGAGACCGCCAGCGTGGAATTCTGGGCGCCGCCGGTCAAGCACGTCGGGGGCGGCCCCGTGCACAGGGAATCGGCGACCGCGGGAGCGGCGGACATAGTGGCCGCGCCGACGCCGGCGGTGATGATCCCGGCCGCCAACGCCGCACCCACCATGGTGCGCCGCGCGGCGCGGCTCAGTGCCTGCTTCCGCGCGGCCCTTGTGGCCGCGGTCCTTTTCGCTGTGTTCGTAGCCCGATGTTTGCTGGCCGTCGTCGCAGTCCGCATGTCGGTGCTCCCGCTCTCAGATCCGGTTCTGGGCCCATGGGACGCAATCTGTGTGCGTAGACTGTCGCCAACCGGCACGAACCATACGCTCAACCGCAGGTGTTTGATACGGCAACGAGAAGAAATTGACGCCACAGTTGCGATAACCGCCACTGGGCGATCTTCCCGTGTGTTCGCTGCCAACGAACCGCCAATTAGCTGTGGACTGGACTGTTCCCCGGGCATGCTCAACTCCGGACCCGTTGTGGCGGCGACCGATACCCGCCTCACCACGCCGACAAGCAGCCGACTGCGGACTTTCGGGTGCTCGTCGGAGACGGACTCACGAACTTCAAACAGCAGACTGAGCATCTCAATGGTGACATGAACATCAACAGCGCCCCGAACAACGGTGGGATCGACCGCGACCTTAACCGGCTGGTGATGAGCGCATCGGGCGGCAACATCCAGCAGGCCGCTGCGAGATAGTTGCTTAATTCGGCAAGCGCGGCGTCGATCTGCTGTTGTCGTGGGAGTGCCCGGCATACAGCGCCGAGGCCCTTTATGGTGGCCATCACCGTGTCTTCGGGGTTGCAAGTTCTCTCAACCTCAGTGACGACGTCCCGAAGGTCGGTGATCTGCGTCTGCATCAGATGTGCCAGCGGGCAAAAAGGACTGTGCCCGGCGCCGGCTACGCGGTGAACTTCTCCGCGACCGTGTCGCTCTCGTCGAGTTCTTCGGCGTCGTCCACCGGCTCGGGCTCGGGCTCAGCGTCCGCAGACGGCCAGTAGGCCCGCCACTCCTCTTCGGTGATCTCCCCAAGCGTCGCCACGTCGAGCTCCTCCGGGACGTCCTCGCCACGGCGGCCGGCCGCGATCGCGCGCTCGACGCCGCGTACGGTGTCCATGAACTCCAAAGTCGCTGAACGCAAAACATTCTCGGCGTCCGAACCAGCCGACACGGTTACAGAAGTGATGGTGTCCGGGATGAGATCCGCGGGGAGCCTCGCGACAGAGATTCGCTCAAGAACCTTCTGCGCCAACGCCAATGCCGGCTGCCCAGTGGGTACGTCGTCCATGCTTGAAAAATTGGACGACTTCGCCCGTTTTTCCAATGCCTTGCGCTCCTCCCACTGCGCGAGCTGCTCGTCCAGCGAAATCGATTCACCGGCGAGCACCGCGGGCACCCTGTTGCCTAGCTTGCGCACGAGCGAATCGGCCACATCGTCGATGCTGAACGGGTGTTGCGGCGCGTCCTCGGCGATGCGCGCGTGAAACAGCACCTGCAGCAACACGTCTCCGAGCTCCTCACGCAGCTCGTCGGCGTTGCCGCCGCGCACCGCGTCGAACACCTCGTAGGTCTCCTCGAGCAGGTAGCGGCGCAGCGAGTCGTGGGTCTGTTCGCTCTCCCACGGCCCGGACGTACGCAGCTTGTCCATCATCGCCACGGCATCGACCAGCCGGTCGCCCGGCGCGGAGTCGGGGGCGGCGATCAGCTTGTCGCCTGCCGCAAGTCGTGCCTTCACCGCGGGATGGTCGGGATCCGACGACAGCAACACCGGGGCGTCGTCGCCGTCGTAGGCGGGGCGGGCCGCAGGCAGCGACCACGGCACCTTGACGGGCATCTCCTCGGTGTACTGAACGTCGCCAGCTAACAGGTCAATCGCCTCGATAGGGACCAACGATGGGCGGCGCGGGTCGACCAACACGACTGTCATGTCGCTGGTCGCTTGTCATTCATCGCCGGTGTACCTCCGAACTTCGTTATATCAACACCTTCCTGGGATTTCCCATCGAGGGCCAACACCAATCCCGCCACCATGGCGACGAGTTCAAGATCACGAATCCGTGGTGCCGCAACGCCAGAACCCGCTCGCGGTATCGGCACTTGCACCGTCGACGTCGTCGCCCGGTAGTGCGCACCCGGATACATCCGTTTTAGCCGTAGTTGCTGAGAGTCCACCAACTCCAGCGGCGAAATCCTAAGCGTCGACTCGGAGATCGCGCTGATCTCGGTAATTCCGTATCCGCGGAGCAACAACCGCAGCCGCGCCACCGCGACCAGTCGCTGCGCGGGCTCGGGCAGCAGCCCGTACCTGTCGACAAGCTCCTCGACGACCGAGTCCACCGCGGCGTCATCTGACGCGGCGGCCAACCGCCGATAGCCCTCCAGCCGCAACCGATCACTGCCGATGTAGTCCGGCGACAGGTGCGCGTCCACGGGAAGGTCGATCCGCACATCCTTTGGTTCCTCGGGCGCCAGAACGGTTTTCCCGTCGGCCGCCGCACGGTAGGCCTCGACCGCCTCGCCGACCAGCCGCACGTACAGGTCGAAGCCGACCCCGGCGACGTGCCCGGACTGCTCGGCGCCGAGCACGTTTCCTGCGCCGCGGATTTCAAGATCTTTCATCGCCACCGCCATACCCGCGCCGAGTTCGTTGTTCTGCGCGATCGTCGCGAGCCGGTCGTAGGCGGTCTCGGTGAGCGGCACCTCGGGCGGATAGAGCATGTAGGCATAACCGCGTTCGCGGCTGCGCCCCACCCGGCCACGCAACTGATGTAGCTGCGACAGCCCGAACGTGTCGGCCCTTTCCACGATCAACGTGTTCGCATTCGAGATATCCAGGCCTGTCTCGACGATCGTCGTGCACACCAGAACGTCGAACTCACGGTTCCAGAACCCCTCGACCGTGCGCTCCAACTGCTCCTCGGGCATCTGCCCGTGCGCGACGGCCACCCGGGCCTCCGGCACCAGGGCCCGCACCTTAGCCGCCGCCTGGTCGATGGATCGGACCCGGTTGTGGATGTAGAAGACCTGCCCGTCGCGCAGCATTTCCCTGCGCAGTGCCGCCGCGACCTGCTTGTCGTCGTGCTGGCCGACGTATGTCAGCACCGGGTAGCGCTCCTCGGGCGGGGTGAGGATCGTCGACATCTCCCGGATGCCTGCCAGGCTCATCTCCAGGGTGCGCGGGATCGGGGTGGCGCTCATGGTCAGCACGTCGACGTGGGTTCGCATCGACTTGATGTGTTCCTTGTGCTCGACGCCGAACCGCTGCTCCTCGTCGACCACGACCAGCCCGAGGTCTTTCCAGGTCACGCCCGTCTGCAGCAGCCGGTGGGTGCCGATCACGATGTCGACCGAGCCGTCCTTCATGCCCTCAAGCACCGCCCGCGACTCGGCGGGGTCGGTGAACCTTGACAGGCCCTTCACAGTGACCGGGAAGCCGGCCATCCGTTCGGAGAAGGTCTGCAGGTGCTGATCGGCCAGCAGCGTCGTCGGCACCAGCACCGCCACCTGTTTGCCGTCCTGTACCGCCTTGAACGCCGCGCGCACCGCGATCTCGGTCTTGCCGTAGCCGACATCACCGCAGATCACCCGGTCCATCGGGACCGGCTTCTCCATGTCGCTCTTGACCTCGGTGATCGCCGTCATCTGGTCGACGGTCTCGGTGAACCCGAACGCGTCCTCCATCTCGGCCTGCCACGGGCTGTCAGGGGCGAATGCGTGTCCCGCCGACGCCTGACGCTTGGCGTACAGCGACACCAGTTCCGCCGCGATCTCGCGGACCGCCCGGCGGGCCTTGGTCTTCGTGTTCGTCCAGTCGCTGCCGCCAAGGCGTGACAGCGTCGGCGATTCGCCGCCTACGTAGCGCGACAGCTGATCCAGCGAGTCCATCGGGACGTACAGCCGGTCGGATCCGCCGCCGCGCTTGCTCGACCCGTATTCGAGCACCAGGTACTCGCGGCGTGCGCCGCCGACCACGCGCTCGGTCATCTCGACGAACCGTCCGATGCCGTGCTGATCGTGCACCACGAGATCGCCCGCGGTCAGCGCCAGCGGGTCGACGACGTTGCGGCGCTTGGCGGCAAGTCGCTTGCCGTCTATGGCGCTGGCCCGGTTGCCGGTCAGGTCGGTCTCGGTGATCACGACGAGGTTGGCTCCCGCGATCACCACGCCGTCGTGCAGCGGCCCCTTGAGCACCCCGACGACGCCGGGGCTCGGCGCCGCGCTTGGCTCCAACATCGTTGCGGGAGTGTCTGATTCGGCCAGCTGCTCGACAACTCGGTGCGCCGTTCCTGTACCGGGGGTGACGACGACGGCGTAGCCGCCCGTCGCGACGTGAGCCCGCAGCATGGCGAAGATCTCGGTGATGTTCGACTGCTGGCCGCGCGCCGACGGTGCAGGCCGGATGTCGAGCTCCAGCGCCGACTCGTCGGAGAGCTGCGAGAGCGTCCACCAGGGGTGCCCGCCCTCGCGGGCAGCGGCGCGAGCGTCGCCGAGCTCGACGAAACCCGAAGCGCCGAGGGCCTCGATGTCGATCGGTACGTCACCGCCGACCGCGGCCGTCGACCAGGAGGCTTCCAGGAACTCGCGGCCGGTCTTGATCAGATCGGCCGCGCGGCTGCGGACCTTCTCCGGATCGCAGATCAGCAGCGGCGTGCCCGCGGGAAGGTGGGCGGACAGCGTCGACAATTCGGTGGGCCGCAGCAGCGGCAGCAGGGCCTCCATACCGTCGACAGGGATGCCTTCGGCCAGCTTGGCCAGCATGTCCGGGATGCTGCCGGTGACGCTGTTCTCCACGGGCGGGTGCTCGGCGGCTAGCTTGGCGGCCCTTTCGCGGACATCGCTGGTGAGCAGCATCTCCCGGCACGGCACGGCGATCACCGAATCGACGGCGATCTCGGGGATCGAGCGCTGGTCGGCGACGGCGAACATCCGCATCTCGGAGATTTCGTCGCCCCAGAACTCGGCACGCACCGGGTGCTCGGCCGTCGGCGGGAAAACGTCAAGGATGCCGCCGCGCACCGCGAACTCGCCACGCTTGCCGACCATGTCGACCCGGGTATAAGCCAGGTCGACGAGCCTCGCAATGACCGCGTCGAACTCGGCCTCGGCCCCGACGGTCAGCGTCACCGGCTCGATCTCGGCCAGGTCGGGTGCCATCGGCTGCAGGAGCGATCGTGTGGTGGTGACCACGACTCGCAACGGCGGGCCGAGGCGCTCGTCGTGGGGACGGGCCAACCGGCGCAGCAACATCATCCGCGCGCCGATCGTGTCGACGCCCGGAGACAGCCGCTCGTGCGGCAGCGTCTCCCACGACGGGAACATCGCGACCGCGTCGCCAAGCACGCCGCGCAGTTCGGCGGTCAGATCGTCGGCTTCGCGCCCGGTGGCGGTGACGACGAGCAGCGGACCGGCCTGCGCCAGCGCGCTCGCCGCGAACACCCTGGCACTGGCCGGGCCGACGAGCGTGAGATCGCTGGGTCTGTCCTCGGCACGACGGGCGACATCCGACAACGACGGATCCCGCAGCGCCAATTCAATGAGCCCCGCGATCGGGGTTTGAACATGGTTGATCCCCGATGCGGTCATGATGTATCCATCCTAGGCACTGGTGATTTCGGCGTGATTGGTCGCGCTCAGCGCAACTCACCACGCCGAAATGACTACTCGTCGAGCAGCGGCGGGTCGTTCTCGAGGTGCAAGAGCCCGTTCCAACACAGGTTCACCAGATGCGCGGCCACCACTTCTTTCTTCGGCTCGCGCACGTCGAGCCACCACTGCGCCGTCATCGACACCGACCCGACCAGCGCCTGGGCGTACAGAGGTGCTGTCTCGGGGTCGAGGCCGCGACGGGAGAAGTCGCCGGCCAGGATCGACGACACCTGGTTGACGGCGTCATTGAGCAACGTGGAGTAGGTGCCGCCCGCCGTGACAGCGGCCGGGGAGTCGCGAATCAGGATGCGGAACCCATCGGTGCGTTCGTCGACGTAGGTCAGCAGCGCCAGCGTCACGCGCTCGATGCGCAGCCTGGACCGGTTGTTGGTCATCCGTGTCAGCGACGACGTGATCCCGTCGAGCAGCGCCGACATCTCACGGTCGACCACCACCGCGTAGAGCCCCTCTTTGCCGCCAAAGTGTTCGTAGACGACCGGCTTGGAGACATTGGCGCGCAGCGCGATCTCCTCGATCGACGTGCCCTCGTACCCGCGCTCGGCGAACAACGTCCTTGCGACGTCGATCAGCTGATGCCGCCGCTCGGCGCCGGTCATCCTCGCGCGGGGTACACGCACTTCCTTGTCGGGCGCTGCCACGCCTTCAGGGTAGGTGCACTTGCCCCCGGGCAGTGGCCACTAGCGCCGTCGCGCCCCGAAGAGCTGTTCCAGTCGGCCGGCCATACTCTCGTCGAACTCGAGCCGCGCCACGCCAGCGGCGTATCGACTTCGACTAAAGTTTCGTGCGAACAGCGGTTAACCGCTGGTAAGCGATCCGTCGTGGTGTAATCGGCAGCACCTCTGATTTTGGTTCAGATAGTTCAGGTTCGAGTCCTGGCGACGGAGCTTGGTTAAGGCGGAGGTCCGATTGACTACCCATGGCGAGGCCGCGGTCCTGGTTCTGGCGGCCGGCGAGGGGACCCGCATGCGGTCGGACACCCCGAAGGTGCTGCACACGCTGGCGGGCCGCAGCATGCTGTCGCACGCGCTGCATTCGGTGGCCAAGGCGGCGCCCGCGCACCTTGTGGTCCTGCTGGGCCATGACCGCGACCAGATCGAGCCCGCGGTCGCCGAGCTGGCCGACGAGCTGGGCCGACCGATCCAGGTCGCGGTGCAAGAGCAGCAGCTCGGCACGGGTCATGCGGTCGGCTGCGCCCTTTCGGCGCTACCCGACGACTTCACCGGCATCGTCGTGGTGACCTACGGCGACGTGCCGCTGCTGGACGCCGACACGCTGGCCAGCCTGATCGCCGCGCACCGCGCCGAGGCCGCCGCGGCGACCGTGCTCACCACCACGGTGCCCGATCCGACCGGCTACGGCCGCATCGTGCGCGCCAAGGACGGTGAGGTGACCGGCATCGTCGAGCAGGCCGACGCCAGCCCGTCGGAGCTCGCCATTCAAGAGATCAACGCCGGTGTCTACGCGTTCGACGCGGCGACGCTGCGCTCGGCGCTGGGCCGGCTGCGGCCCCACAACGCCCAGCAGGAGCTTTACCTGACCGACGTGATCTCGATCGCACGCTCCGACGGGCAAGCCGTCCGGGCCTGGCACGTCGACGACTCCACACTGGTCGCCGGGGTCAACGACCGGGTGCAGCTGGCCGAGCTGGGCGCCGAGCTCAATCGGCGCATCGTCGCCGCGCATCAGCGCGCAGGCGTGACGATCGTCGATCCCGCCACCACCTGGATCGATGTCGACGTCACCGTCGGCCGTGACACCGTGATCCACCCCGGCACGCAGTTGCTTGGCGACACGCGCATCGGCGGGCGCTGCCGGATCGGCCCCGACACCACGCTGACCGACGTCACCGTCGGCGACGAGGCCGCGGTGGTCCGCACCCACGCGACGTCCGCGGTCATCGGTGACGGCGCCGATGTGGGGCCTTTCACCTATGTGCGGCCCGGCACCGTGCTCGGCGCCGACGGCAAGCTCGGCGCGTTCGTCGAAACCAAGAATGCGACCGTCGGCGCAGGCACCAAGGTTCCCCACCTGACCTACGTCGGCGACGCCGACATCGGCGAGCACAGCAACATCGGCGCGTCCAGCGTGTTCGTCAACTACGACGGAGAAAACAAGAGCCGCACCACAATCGGCTCGCATGTCAGGACGGGATCCGACACCATGTTCGTCGCTCCGGTGACGGTCGGCGACGGCGCATACACCGGCGCGGGCACGGTCGTCCGCGATGACGTGCCGCCCGGTGCGCTGGCGGTATCGGCGGGCCCGCAGCGCAACATCGAGGGCTGGGTGGAGCGAAAGCGACCCGACTCGGCTGCGGCGGAGGCAGCCCGCAAAGCCCGCGAAAACCCCTCCGAGGCGGCACCCGAAGACGAGTGATCAGACGCCTTCTGTTGGCAATCTGGTAACCGGGCAACGCACAGGCCGAAAGGCTACGTACGATTGGCCCGTATCGAACCCCGACCGGCGAGGGCGCACAGTGGGCACCGAGTGGACCGACAACCGCAAGAACCTGATGCTCTTCTCGGGTCGCGCGCACCCCGAACTGGCCGAACAGGTGGCCAAGGAGCTTGACGTCGCGGTCACCGCGCAGACCGCCCGCGACTTCGCCAATGGCGAGATCTTCGTTCGCTTCGATGAATCGGTCCGCGGTTGCGACGCGTTCGTGCTGCAGTCGCATCCGGCACCCCTGAACCAGTGGCTGATGGAACAGCTGATCATGATCGATGCGCTCAAGCGCGGCAGCGCCAAGCGCATCACCGCTGTTGTGCCGTTCTATCCGTACGCCCGCCAGGACAAAAAGCACCGCGGCCGCGAGCCGATCTCGGCACGGCTGGTGGCTGACCTGTACGAGACGGCCGGTGTCGACCGGATCGTCACCGTCGATCTGCACACCGACCAGATCCAGGGCTTCTTCGACGGCCCGGTCGACCACATGCGCGCGCAGCCGCTGCTGTGCGGCTACATCGCCGAGAACTACGCCAGCCACGACATGGTCGTGGTCTCACCCGACTCCGGCCGCGTCCGAGTGGCCGAGAAGTGGGCCGACGCGCTCGGCGGTGTCCCGCTGGCCTTCATTCACAAGACCCGTGACCCGTTGGTGCCCAATCAGGTGAAGTCCAACCGCGTCGTCGGCGACGTCAAGGGCAAGACCTGCATCCTCACCGACGACATGATCGACACCGGCGGAACCATTGCGGGCGCGGTCAAACTGCTTCACGAAGACGGCGCTGGCGACGTCATCATCGCCGCGACGCACGGCGTGCTGTCAGAACCCGCGTCGCAACGGCTGGCAGAGTGCGGCGCCCGCGAGGTGATCGTCACCAACACACTGCCGGTCGGCGAGGACAAGCAGTTCCCACAGCTGACCGTCTTGTCCATCGCCCCGCTGCTGGCCAGCACCATCCGGGCGGTATTCGAGAACGGTTCTGTGACAGGGCTGTTCGACGGGTCGGCATAGTGGGCGATGAGCGCTTGCGCGAAGAGCAGCGATGACTGACGGCTTCACCATCTATCACAACCCCCGCTGCACGACCTCGCGTAAGACGCTGGACCTGTTGCGGGACAACGGCATCGAACCGGACGTGGTGCAATACCTCAAGACCCCACCGTCACGGGCGCAGCTCGTCAAGATGATCAACGACGCTGGCATCGACGTCCGCGCGGCGGTACGCAAGCGGGAGTCGCTGTACGACGAACTGAACCTGGCCGACGCCGGCGACGACGAACTGCTCGACGCCATGGCCGAACACCCGATCCTGATCGAGCGGCCATTCGTCGTCACCCCCAAGGGCACCCGTCTCGCCCGTCCGATCGACGCTGTTCGCGAGATTCTGTGAGAGCGGGCTGCTGCGCGACGGCCGTGGCGCTGGTGGTACTCGCCGCGACGGGTTGCGGCGCGGAAACGCCTGACTATCACTCCGTCTGGTCGACATCGAGCGCGACGCCAACGCCAACCACCACCGAAGCACCGGTGCCGCTCGCCAAGTTCCTCCAGGACGCGGGCGTCAACGGCGAGCCCGTCTCGCCAGACAAACTCACCGACCTGACGGTGACCATGCCGCGGCCGAAGGGCTGGGAAAAATACAGCAATCCGAACTTCGCGCCGGGAACGCAGGTGATCGCCAAGGCCGACACGTACCCCACCGCGATGTTGGTCGTGGTCAGGCTCAACGGCCCCTTCGACGTCGGCGAGGCCATCAAACACGGCTACGTCGACGCGGAACTGTCGCAGAATTTCAAGCGTCTCAACGCCTCCACCGACAACTGGCACGGCTTTCCCTCGTCGATGATCGAGGGCAGTTACGACCTCAACGGCCGCCGCATGCACAGCTACAACCGCATCGTCATCCCGACCGGCGCCCCGCCTACGAATTACCGCTACCTCGTGCAGTTCACCGTGACCGGGTACGCGGAGAAGGCGGCCGAAGAGGGGCCGGATATCGAGGCGGTCATCAAGGGCTTCAACGTCGCGGTCCCCGGCACGCCGCCGAAGTAGCGCATTAGGCTTCGTGGCATGAGTCAGTGGACCGCCGCAGATCTGCCTTCGTTCGCCGGGCGCACCGTGATCGTCACCGGCGCCAACAGTGGCCTCGGTGAGGTCACCGCACGTGAGCTGGCCCGCGTCGGGGCCAACGTCATCCTGGCCGTGCGCAACACCAGCAAGGGTGACGCAGCCGCCGCCGGCATGACCGGCCACGTTGAGGTCCGCAAGCTCGACCTGCAGGACCTGGCGTCGGTGCGCGTTTTCGCCGCCGGAGTCGACGGTGTCGACGTGCTGATCAACAACGCAGGCATCATGGCCGTGCCCTACGCGCAGACCGTCGACGGTTTCGAGAGCCAGATCGGCACCAACCACCTCGGCCATTTCGCACTGACGAACCTGTTATTGCCCAAGGTCACCGACCGGGTCGTGACTGTGGCGTCGATGATGCACTTGCTGGGCTATATCAGCCTCAAGGACCTGAACTGGAAGTCGCGCCCGTATTCCGCGTGGCTGGGCTATGGGCAGTCCAAGCTCGCCAACCTGCTGTTCACCAAGGAACTGCAGCGTCGGCTCGACGCAGCGGGGTCCACGGTCAAGGCGCACGCTGCCCACCCGGGCTACTCCGAGACCAACCTGCAAGGCCAGACCGGCAATCCGATCGGCACAGTCTTCTGGAATGCCGGCACCAAGCTCGTCGCGACCGATGCCGACTTCGGCGCCCGCCAGACGCTCTATGCCGCCTCGCAGGACCTGCCCGGCAACACCTATGTCGGCCCCCGGCTCGCGATGCGCGGGGCGACCGGACCCACTCCGTTCCGCAGCCCGCTGGCCCGCGACGCCAAGAAGGCCGCCGCCCTATGGGAGCTGTCCGAGCAGCTCACGGACACCAAATTTGCCCTCTGATTTGGGGATGAGCCACCGCTCCGACTACCCTGGCCGGTAATCACGGCGAGGGTGGCCCGGTCACCGTTATCGACGCGAACCGTTTCAGTGGTTACGCCCTGGCCGTGCTCAGTACACGAAACAGGAGCGATACATGGCCAAGAACGCCCCCAATAACCTGACCGCTGCGGTCCGCACGGAAACCGGCAAGGGCGCCTCGCGCCGCGCCCGACGCCTCGGCAAGGTGCCCGCGGTCCTCTACGGCCACGGCGCGGACCCGCAGCACCTCGAACTCGACGCGCACGACTTCTCCGCTGTGCTTCGGCACTCCGGCACCAACGCGGTGCTCACCCTCGACATCGAGGGCAAGGAGCAGCTCGCGCTGACCAAGTCCCTCGAGATCCACCCGATCCGCCGCAACATTCAGCACGCCGACCTGCTCGTCGTGCGCCGCGGCGAGAAGGTGACCGTCGAGGTCAACGTCGTCGTCGAGGGCGAAGCCGAGTCCGGCACCCTGGTCACCCAGGACGCCAACACCATCACGATCGAGGCGGACGTGCAGTCGATCCCCGACCACCTCACCGTTTCGGTCGAGGGCGCCGAGATCGGCACCCAGTTCGCCGCAGCCGCGATCACGCTGCCAGCTGGTGTCTCGCTGATCTCGGATCCCGAGATGCTCGTCGTCAACGTCGTCGCAGCGCCGACGGCAGAGGACCTCGAGGGCGAGGGTGCAGTCGAGGCAGCCGAGGAGGCCGAGGGCGAAGAGGGCGAAGCCGCCGAGGGCGAGGCTGGCGAAGAGGCGCCCGCCGAAGCTTCCGAGTAGGCGGACACCCAGATGGCCGATTCCCTTCTGGTGGTCGGCCTGGGCAACCCTGGACCGCGATACGAAACGACGCGGCACAACCTGGGTTTCCTTGTGGCCGACATCCTGTCCGACCGCATCGGCTCGGGGTTCAAGGTGCACAAGAAGTCCGGGGCCGAGGTGGCGACGGGCCACCTCGGCGGCCGGTCGATCGTTTTGGCCAAACCGCGGTGCTACATGAATGAGTCTGGCCGCCAGGTCGCGCCGCTGGCCAAGTTCTACTCGGTGGCGCCCGCCGATATCGTGGTGATCCACGACGAGCTCGACGTCGAGTTCGGCCGCATCCGGCTGAAGTTCGGAGGTGGCGTCGCAGGCCACAATGGGCTCCGTTCGGTGGGGTCCTCGTTGGGCACCAACGACTTTCAGCGGGTTCGCATCGGTATCGGCCGCCCGCCCGGCCGTATGGACGGCGCGGCGTTCGTGCTCGGGAACTTCACCAACGCTGAGTGGAAAGAGGTTCCCACCATCTGCGAGCAGGCCGCCGACGCCACCGAACTCCTTGTGGCCCAAGGCCTTGAGCCTGCGCAGAACACCGTGCACGCCTGGGGCTAGCGGGGCGTCAGGTGGTCCCGGACCCAGCTGCCAACTGCCGGATCGTCTGTATCTCACTGTCCTGGTAGGGCCGCCCATCGGGGTTCACGAGGTCGCTGAACCACACCTTCGGGACGGTTTTGTACGGGTGGTCCCACGAATCCCACGGCAGATATGTCTGAGTCTTACCAGCTACAAAGCCCCAGTTGAATGCACCGACGTTGTGCCGCTTGGCGATTGGCAGTATTCCTTCGACGGTGCTGCCCAACGGCCGGGCCAGATACTCCGTGCAGAGAATCGGTCGGCCCTGTGAGGAAAGCTCGTCGATCTTGGCCTCGAATTCGGCCGGCTTGCCGTAGGAGTGGAAGGTGATCACGTCGGAGTTGTCGAGTTGGATGCCGCTGATATCGCTGCGGCTGCCCTCGTCCCAGCTTCCGGTCCAGACACCACTTGTCAGCGGTTGCACCGGGTTCACCGAACGCGCCCACTGAAAAACCTGGGGAAGCAGCGCCGCGACGAGATCCTGCTTGTCCTTCCTCTCCACCTTGCGATACACCCGCGCCGGATTGTCGGGCTCGTTCCACAAGTCCCAGCCCAAAACGCGACTATCGCTGCGGAACTGGCCCACGACCCCCGTGACGTACGCGTACAGAACTGTGCGGTAACTCGGATCGCCCAAGTGCTCGGCACCCGGGCTCTGCACCCAACCGGCGTTGTGCACTCCTAGCGTCGGCGGGGCCTGCGGGCCAGGGCGGGGGAAGGGGTTCCAGCAGGAGTCGAACAGAACGAAGAGTGGCTTGATGCCATGGGCAGCCGCAATGCCGACGAATTGCGTGAGGCGGCCCAGAAATCCCCGTGGATCTTGGGCCCACAGCAGATCGTGAAGGAAGACCCGCACGGAATTCAGCCCGAGTGATCGGGCGTAGCCCAGTTCGGCGTCGATGCGTCGTGGATCGTACGTGCCCGGCTGGAACATCTCGAGCTGGTTGACGGCCGTCGATGTGACGTAGTTGGCGCCGACGGGCCAGCCTTGCGCTTGATACCAGCGGTTGGCGTAGTCCGCTGTCCATCTGGTCGGCTCAGCGGCGGCGTGGGGCAAACGGGTCAGCGCAGCACCAACTGCCAGCAAGAGCGGCAGTTTTAGGGCGGTTCGGCGGTGCACGCAGCAACGTTAATGGCCGTCGGCCTCGTACTCCGACCTCCATATCGATTCGAGACGATTTGGGGTCGGGATTGTTATCGGGTCCTCACGTCAGAGGGTTGAGCAACACGGTGCACAGATGGGGCAGATTTCCGAGAGGGATCCAGGCCACCATCGCGCGGCACGTCGAGGCCGCGAACCCGATTGGGCCGCCGCAGACGGGCCAGGCGCCGATGCCTTGGGTGTGCATGACATTGCGCGCGACCTGTATCTGCTGGTCGCGACTCGCGGTGGCGGGTGAGCCGACGCCTCCGTTCGCGGCCCATGTGGCCGGGTTGAATTGAAGTCCACCGTAGAAACCGTTGCCGGTGTTGGCCGACCAGTTACCTCCCGACTCGCACTGAGCCATTGCGTCCCAATTCGGTTCGGCGTCCGCGGCCGGGACTTCCAGGACTAGTTGAGCCGTCGCGATCGCACCGGTTATCGCGAGCACGGTGATGGCCCTGCGAAAACTCATGTCGATCCCTTCGTAAGGCGCGCCGGAGCGTGCACTCCAGTTAGGGCGGGGGTTGCTTGGTCGTGATACTGAACTTACCTATGAGGCGTGAGATGCACAGCTAGTCTAATGAGTCTTATTGTATTCTCTGAGATTATTTAATAGCTATGCGCCGTATGAGGCCAATAAGATTTGAACCCACGCGCGAGGTAACGAATACCGCCAGGTCAGCAGGAGTATCTCTGGCGCCGGGATCGCGGGGCCACGGGCGCCGGAATGCCATGACGGGCAAATCGTTAAGTGACGGCTGATGAATTTGGGGCATATGTTTTCAAAGTGCAAATTGTTAATACAATTAATAACGGTGCTGGTGTGGTTAATGTGACAAATGTGATTGTTGTGACTTGAGATCGGGGCCTAACGGCCTCAACGTCCTCGGATGCCGCTGTCGACGACCTTCACCTGCTTGTGCGGGTAGCGACGTTCGGCGTGCGCCTTGGCCTCCGAGTTCGGCAGCACGTACAGCGTTTCCTTCTTCTCCTGCAGCGGCTTCAGCACCAGGTCCATGAAACCCTTGCGGTCTTCGAGATAGGGCTCGATGACGTCCTCGCCTGCGGGACACACGGCAAGGCAATACGCCGCCTTGTAGTTCGCCTTGAACGACAGGCTCTGCCACATCGACGCGTTCTCGGAATCGCTGACGCGCGACCGGAAGTCGTCGGCGTCGGCGCTGTCGGCGATGGTTTGGGCCCAGTCGGTGAACCCACCCATGAACTCGCGGTAGTTGTGCACAGAGCAGGCGACGAAGTCGAAGTCGCCGTTCTTCTTGATTGCCCCGACCGGACATGCCGCGACACACAGCTTGCACTCCAGGCACGGCGAATAGTCCAGCGGCTCACCGTAACTGCTCACCGGTGCGGCGACGAGGATCGTGCCGAGCAGGATGAAGTTGCCGAATTTCGGATGGATCACATTGCGGTGGATGCCCATCACGCCGAGGCCGGCGGCCACCGCAACCGGCTTGTGCGCTACCACCCAGATGCGGCCGGGGAACTTGTCCATCTCCATCGGGAAGGACATCGACGGGTTGATTGCGCGGTAGCCCGCTTCTTCCAGCGCACGCGTTACCCGGTGGGCCGCCTCGTTCATGATTTCGCCGCTGCGGTGGAACTCCTGATTGGCCACGCTGCGCGCGGTCGACCGGACGTTGTCCCGGTTCATCTTCACGACCAGCGAGATGAAGCTCTTCGTACCCGGCAGCGCCGCGTCGACATGCTCGCGCTCGCCGGCGAGATCGGGATTGTCGACACTCGCGAACGCGACGTCGTCGGCACCCGCGTCGAGACACACCTGACGCAGCCAGTCGGCGTCGATGACCCCGGGCTTCTCCGTCTTTCGGGCCAGCACCTTGCGGACGGTGGGGTGGTCGGCGAGCCGGGCGGAGATCCTCTCGGGCGTCATGCTGGGTATAGTACACAATACTCAGATGGATTCCCGTCAAGAATGGCCGGAGCAGCCGTAAAGAAAGCGTTCGGACCCCCACAACATGCACTCGATAGCGGGTACACCGGAGGCATGGACGACAGACGGTCGGGCTCCGGCCTGCTACGTCGCGGCTGGCTGCTGCTCCTCGACGGCGACCGGCCGTGGGGGTCGATCGACATCCGGCCTGACCGCTTCGGAGTGACGCGCTACCGCCTGGTGGTCTATCCGCCGGGCATCAGTGAATCCGAGCGGCGCCGGGTGCGGGTGGCAAGGGCCTGGCCGATGTGGGGTGCCCTTGTGTGGGTCGCCTGCGAGATCTTCCTCAACAACATGACCACTCCGTGGATCGCGCTCGCCATGTCGACGGCCGCGTGCCTCGGCTCCGGATTGGTGGCCTTCGCGATGGCAGGCGCACCACGCGCGCGCGTCCGCATGATGGGGGCGATGGTGATGGCGGGTCACCACGATCCGATCTCGGTTGCCGCCCGCGACAGGCTGATTAAGTTGGCAGACACGCTGATGGACGCCGATGACCGGCTGACGAGTGGGCACATTTCGGCACTGCAGCACGAGATCGTCTGGTGGCAGGTGTACGACCAGATGTCGCCAACCATGCACCCGTCTGGAAAGGGCGCGTAGTGGCACAACTCTTTCAGGTGCTGTCGCTGATGGCCGTGCCTGCCTCGATCCTGCTGACCGTCCGCTACCTCATCGTTCGGCAGAACCGTCTCGCAGCGGAGCCATCACGCGCTGCGCTTGACCGTATGCATCGATAGGGCTGTGTAAAGCCAGGCCGCCGTCGGCGAACACGGTCTGCCCTGTGACCCAAGACATTTCGAGCACCGCGATGATTGTTTCGGCCACGTCCTCGGCCTCGCCGAGGCGCCCGAGTGCGGTGCGTTCGGTCAACCCTTCGACCCATCCCGGCAGTTGCTCGGGCTTGGCGAGCATCGGCGTGCGGGTGACGCCGGGGCCGACCGCGTTGACCCGGATGCCGTGCGCACCCCATTCGGTAGCCGCGACGCGGACCAGCATGTCGATGCCCGCCTTCGACACGCAGTAGGCGCCCATGTCGCGGTCTGCGAGCGTGCCGCTGATGCTCGAGACTGCGACGATCGACCCGCCGGAGCCCGCGTCCACCATGGCCCGCGCGGTGGCCCGCATGGTCAACCAGGTCCCCGTCAGGTTGGTGTCGACGACGCGCTGCCAGTCGGCGGGTGCCTGCTCGAGCAGCAGCCCCGACGCCCCGATGCCTGCGCAGGCGACAAGTCGGTCGGGTGGCCTGTGCTCGGCGACGGTTTGGTCGATCGCGGCGGCAACCGCAGCGGGATCACTGATATCGCAATCGATATCGCCGCCGTCCAGGTCCCACACCACGACGTCGGCGCCCGCGTTGCGCAGCCGGTCGGTGACCGCGCGGCCGATCCCGGATCCTCCCCCGGTGACGACGGCGATCACTGGGGCGGACCGATCAACTCGACGCGCACACTGTCCGGCGCGGTGACAACAGCCATGACAACCACCTTGCCGCCCGGCGCGGGCATCTCGATGCGGCGCACGCCGTCGTCGAAACCAAGCGCGGCCAGCCCGGCGAGTGTCACGTCGACATCGCGCTGAAGCGACAACAGGAAGAAGCCGAATGCCGGGCCGGTTGGTGGCGGCGCACCAGGTATCGCGTCTTCGAACTGCACCAGTTCGACGATGCCCGTGTCGGGTGTATTCGGGTCGCCGAGGAAGACCGAGCGCAGCTTGTCGGTGCGGGCGTTGAACAGCGTCGGCCAATCACCGGTGAAGGTGTGGTCGAACAGCCTTGTGAAACCGAGGCCGTCGCACCAGAACTGCATGGAGTGCTCGACGTCGGCGGTGACTATCGCAGTGTGGTGGATTCCGATCACGCGGTTGCCTCCATCCGGTCGAATGCATCGAGTCCTACCTCGGCGAGCATCGTCGCGAACTTCGTTCCGCTGTATGGGAACTGGGTGACAACCTTGCCGTTCGGATGTCGGTAGTAGTTGTTGCAGTTGGCCAGCCACACGGTGTCCTGCATCGCCCGCTGGATCTCGTCGTTGTACGCATCGTGGACGTCACGCCTGACCTCGACGGCCTGCACGCCGGTGCGGCTCATGTCGTCGAGCAGCCGACGGACGAACTCGGCCTGCGCCTCGAGGATGTAGATGATCGAGGTGACCCCGTTGGTGTTCGGTCCGTACAGGGTGAACAGATTTGGGTAGCCGGGGACGACCGTCCCGAGATAGGCCTCGGCACCGTCGCGCCAGTCGTCGCGTAGCCGCCGCCCGCTGGTGCCGTGCACGTCGAGGCTGCGCAGGTAGTCGGCGGCGTGGAATCCGGTGCCATAGATGACGGTGTCGGCCTCGTGCTCGGCGCCGTCCGCGGTGCGCAGACCCCGTTCGGTGAACTCCACGATGGGAGAGGTCTCCAGACGGACATTGGGAAGCGCGAACGTCGGGAACCAGGCGCGGGATTGCAGCGGGCGTTTGCAGCCGACGGGATAGGACGGCGTCAGCTTGGCTCGCAGCTCCGGATCCGTGACTTTCCGCTGAAGATACGAGTAGGCCATCTCCGTCAGCTCTTTGGTCATCGTTGACGATGCGGCGAAGTTGGCCGACTCGTAGGCCTGGAATGCCGCGTCTCTCACCTTGAGTGCCTCGTCGGGATCGCGTTCGAAGAGTTCCTGCTGCTCGGCGGTGAATGGCTCGTCATACCGGGGGCTCACCCAGATCGGCGTCCGCTGAAACACCGTCAGATGCGCGGCGTCCTGCGCGATCTCCGGTACGTATTGGATGGCACTGGCGCCCGTTCCGATGGATGCAACACGCTCGCCCGCAGTCGATTTGGAGTGATCCCATTGCGACGAGTGGAATCTGCGGCCGCGGAACCGGTCGGCTCCTGCGATGTCGGGGACGTTGGGAACGTCCAGCATTCCCACCGCGGTGACGACGACGTCGAACTCGTGGGTGACACCGTCGTCGGTCTCAAGTGTCCAGCGGGTCGCCGAGTCCGACCAGCGCACGGACGTGACGCGGCTGCTCGCGACGAGGTGGTCGCCGAGCCCGTTGTCGGCGGCGACCTTCTCCAGATAGGTGAGGATCTCCGGCTGGTTGGCGAAGGTCTTGCTCCACCGCGGGTTGAGTGCGTACGAGTACGAGTAGAAGTGCGATGGCACATCGCATGCGGCACCGGGATAGGTGTTGTTGCGCCAGGTGCCGCCGAATCCCTCGCCGCGATCGAAGATCGTGAAGTCGTAGCCGCCGCCTGCGAGCTGAATGCCCATCGCGATGCCGCCAGGGCCTGCGCCGATGACCGCGACCGTCGGTTTGGCACCCGCCATCTTTGCAATCATTACATATATAGCGTAATGCGTAACGATGCCGTTTACGGGCGATCGGCGACCGGGCCTAACCTCCGGTGCGGCGGGCGTAGGCGCGCAGCGCGAACGGCGCGAAAACGGCCGTCAACGCCAGCGACCACAGAATGGTCGCCAGCACCGGGTGATGCAGCGGCAGCTGGGCGCTCTCGGGCGCGGGGCCACCGTTGCCCCACAGTTCTCGCATGGCCTGCGCCAGTGACGACACCGGGTTCCACTCCGCGATCACCCGCAGCCAGTGCTGCATCGGCTCGGTCGGGGCAAAGGTGTTGGCCAGGAACGTGATCGGGAACAGCACACTGAACATCACCCCGTTCACCGCCTCCACGGACCGCATCACCGAGCCGATGAGGATGCCGAACCAGATCATCGCGAAGCCGAACACAAGGATCAGGACGAATGCGAGCACAGCCTCGGCGACGCCGCCGCGGATCCGCCAGCCGATCGCCAGCCCTGTCAACGCCATCACGGCGACACCGAGCGACGAGTGCAGCAGGCTGGCCACGCTGCGCCCGATCAGCACCGACGACCGTGAGATCGGTAGCGACCGGAAGCGGTCGATGATGCCCTTCTCGACGTCGGCGGTGATACCCGACGCCACGACGAACGCCGTGAAGACGATGGTCTGTGCCTGGATGCCGGGCAGGAGGAACTCGCGATACGAGGCGCCGCCGCCGGTCGCGATCGACGCGCCGAACACGAACGCGAACAGCAGCACGAACATGATCGGCTGCACGGTCACGTCGCTGAGCATCTCGGGCATCCGCCTGGTGTGAATCATGTTGCGCTTCACCATGATCCATGACTGCCGAGCAATGTTAGTCTGGTGCGTCTTCGCCGGCTGCAGCTGGATATGCGCGTGTGTTGCGGTCGCGGTCATGCCTGTACCTCTTCTTCGGTGCGATGGCCGGTGAGCGACAGGAAGACGTCGTCGAGGCTTGGCCTTGACAGCCCGATGTCGTCGACGTCGATGTCGCTGTCGCGGAGCCAGCCTGCGACCCGGACCATGTCGGTAAGGCCGTCGGCGGCCGCCGTCACCTGACGCGCGCCTGAATCGACGAACACTTCGGCACCCGTCTTCGCGAGTAGCGCCTGCGCGGCCGCAAGGTCGGCGGCGTTGGTGACGGTGACGACCAGGCTGGCGGCACCCGCCTGTTGTTTGAGCTGCAGCGGCGAGCCCTCTGCGATGATGCGGCCCTTGTCGACCACCACGATGTTGTCGGCGAGCTGATCGGCTTCCTCCAGGTACTGCGTGGTCAACAACAACGTGGTGCCCTGCTCGACCAGGCCCCGCAGCACGTCCCACAGGTCGCTCCGGCTGCGGGGATCCAGGCCGGTGGTCGGCTCGTCGAGGAACAGCACCGGCGGCGACGCCAGCAGGCTGACTGCCAGATCGAGCCGTCGGCGCATGCCCCCCGAATACGACTTGACCACGTGGTCGGCGGCGTCGGCGATCGCAAACTGTTCCAGCAGTTGGTCTCCCAGCCGCGCAAGGTCTTTGCGCCGGATGCCGTATAGGCCGCCGATCATGCGGATGTTCTCGCGGCCGGTGAGCAGTTCGTCGACGGTGGCGACCTGACCGGTCAGGCCCATGCTGCGGCGCACCTTGTCGGGATCGCGGAGAACGTCGTACCCGGCCACCCTGGCGGTGCCGCTGGTCGGCACGGTCAGCGTCGTCATCATCCGCACTGTGGTGGTCTTGCCAGCGCCGTTGGGACCGAGCAGCCCAAGCACCATGCCGGGCGGGACGCCGAAGCTGACACCGTCGACCGCGGTGTTGTCACCGAAGCACTTGACGAGGTCGATGGCCTCGATGGCGGGTGTCATGCCAGGAACCGTATCGGCACTTGCCGACATGAGGCCATCGCATTTCTTGCGCGAGCAGGCGTGAAAGTCCCCGACACGCCGACGAAATGGGTGCCTTTGCGTCTGCTCGCGCTATTAGGTGACGAGCGAGACCGACGTGGAGCGGCGCAGCTTGCCCGAAGGGGTCTTCGGGATGGTGCCTGGCCCAAGCACGACGACGTTGCGCGGACGCATGTCGACCTCGGCCACCACCTCATGAGCGACCTGATGCTCGATGCGGCGCACCTCGACCGGGTCCTGCCAGGCGTTGGACTCGACCGCGACGGCGAACGTCTCGCGTGAGTGCCCGGCATCGAGGCGCACCGCGACGGCGCAGCCCGGCCGAACGCCCTCGACTCGGCCTGCGGCCCGCTCGATGTCGGTCGGATAGATGTTGCGGCCCGCCATGATGATGACGTCCTTCACGCGGCCGCACACCACGATGTGGCCGTTCTCCATCTGGTAGCCGAGATCGCCGGTGTCGTACCAGCCGTGCTCGTCCTGGGCCGGGATGAAGCCGCCCATGGTGGTGTAGCCGGGAGTCAGCGACTCACCGCGAAGCTCGATCACGCCGACACCACGAGCAGGCATCACGTTGCCGTGCTCGTCGATGACGCGCGCCTCAAGGTCCTTCAGCAGCGGGCCCAGCGAGGCCAGCCTGCGGGTGTTGCCCTTGGTGGCGGGAACGGCGCGGCGCAGAGCGGCCATCAGGTCGGCGTCGACCTCGTCGACCACCAAACCGGCGCCGCATTCGGAGAACGACACCGCGAGCGTCGTCTCGGCCATGCCGTAGGCGGGCAGGATGGCATCCGGACTCAGCCCGAACGGCTTGCCGGCGTCCAGCAGGTCCTCAACATCGGCGGGCTCGACGGGCTCGGCACCCGACAGCGCGAACCGCAGCGTGGACAGGTCGAACTGACCGGGCTCGGCCTGCTTGCGCAGCCGCTTGGCGAACAGCGCGTAGGCGAAGTTGGGCGCCGCGGTCATGGTGCCCTTGTACTTGTCGATGAGCTTGGCCCACAGCAGGGTGTCGCGAAGGAAGTCCATCGGGGTGACCTTGACCAGCTCGGCGCCGAAGTACATCGGGATGGTCAGGAAGCCGACCATGCCCATGTCGTGGAAGCACGGCAGCCAGCTGACCATGACGTCCTTGTTGACGTCGTACTCAGCGCCGATGAACATCGCCTCGGCGTTGGAGTGGATGTTGCGGTGGGTGATCTGGACGGCCTTGGGCGAGCCGGTCGAGCCGGATGTGAGCTGCATCAGCGCCAGGTCGTCCTCGCCGACCTCGATCGGATCGATCGGCTCCGACGTCAGCAGGTCCGCGACGGTCAGGACCTTGATGCCCTTCTCCTCGAGCACCGGGACGGCCACCAGGAACGGGTCCGAGACGATGACGGCCTTGGCCTCGATCATGCCGATGACGGTCATCGTGTCCTCGGCCCAGAGCACAAGGTCGGTGCGCGGCGTTGGCTGATGGAGCATGGTCAGGCTGGCACCGCGCATCCACAGGCCCTGCGCCGTCGGGGCGATCTCGACGGGGAAGCCTGCCAGCACGCCAACCGCGTCCCCGAGACCGATACCCGCGGCGGCAAGGCCACCCGCGATGCGGCGTGCACGCTCGTGGACCTCGCCCCAGGTGTGGCGGACGGGTTCGTGGGGCTCACCGGTGACCATGCCCGTCGTGACGGTGCGGGCATTGCGGTACATCTTCTCGGTGAATCTGCTCACGACAAACTCCTCGATATCGGTCCCAGAGCAAACGTCCGGGTGTAATGCTCCCGCTGATAGAGGGCGCTTTCGCGGAGGCGCGCACACAATTGGGGAGCGGTTAGGTCTCGAATCGGTGTTTCGCCTGCAAATCTGACTGACCGCCCACCGGGGTTACCGGTGGGAAAGGTCGCGCCCGAATCTTGACCGCTAGCTTTCACCGCGAATCATCTTAAGCAACTCTTAAGTAACCGCCAAACTCTGGCGAGAATTGCGACCTGGGTCACACCTGACTGTGATCAAACCTTCCCCTGGCCGTGCGCCGATTTCTGCATGAGGGCCGCGATTCGCGGGCCTTCCACAGCCCTGCAGAAATCGGCGACCGCTCAGCATCAAGCTGCTCAGCATCAAACCGAGGTCGACGGCGCGGGCACCACCCTGGCGCCGTGAACGGGTCCGCTGGCGACTCGCACGGTGCGGCACACCCCGGCACCTGCCAGCTGGGCGCCGACGTCGACGGCCGAAGCCGCAGACGCGCACAGGAACGCACACGTCGGGCCCGACCCCGACACGATCCCGGCGAGCGCGCCCGCCTCGGTGCCTGCACGAAGCGTGCGCCGCAGCCCAGGGGCCAGGCTCAGCGCCGCCGGCTGCAGGTCATTACCGAGCAGCGGGGCCAGCTCGGCCGGATCGCCCGACGCCAGTGCGGCCAGCACGGGCTCTGGGTCGTCTAACCGCGGCGGCTGGTCGCGGCCTTCTCCGGCGGTCGCCCGAAGCCGGTCGATCTCACTGAACACCGCAGGGGTGGACAGACCGCCGTCGGCGAATGCAAGCGCCCAGTGAAACGTGCTGCGGGCGAGCACGGTGGCCAGCTCCTCGCCACGGCCGGTGCCCAGCGCAGTGCCGCCGTGTAGCGCGAACGGAACGTCGCTGCCGAGCTGGGCGGCCAGCGCGTGGAGGTCCCGGCGCGGCACGCCTAGTTCCCACAGTGTGTTGATGGCCACCAGCACCGCCGCGGCGTCGGCGCTGCCGCCCGCCATGCCGCCCGCGACGGGAATCGACTTCTCGATCGAGATCGCGACGTCCGGAGCCCGCCCCACGTGCTCGGCCATCAACGCGGCCGCCCGCCACGCCAGGTTGCGGTCGTCGGTGGGCAGCGACTCCACTCCCTCGCCGGATAGCTCCACCGACAGCACATCAGCGGTGCGAACGGTGACCTCGTCGAGCAGCGACACAGCGTGAAAGACGGTCGTCAGCTCGTGGTAGCCGTCGTCGCGGAGGTCACCGACGGCCAGATGCAGGTTGACCTTGCCCGGCACTCGCACCGTGACCGACCCAGTGGGGACCCACTCGGACGCGGTATTTCCGTCGGAGGCGGACACCGCACGACACTATCGCCGCGACAAGCGATGCAGGTACTGAAGTGCCGAGATGGCAGAGCCTTAGGCTGTTGACGTGCAGTCCCCCGTCGACTGGTTCGAGGACTACGTCGTCGACGCCACCCTCGGCCACGGCGGGCACGCGACGGTGTACCGGGCGCATGGCGTCGTCGACCCGGATCGCGTGGTAGCGCTGAAGGTTCTCGACGACTATCACTGCCAACCTGTCCAGATTGCGCGGCTACAGCGCGAATTCGCCTTCGCCAACGGGCTGGACCACCCGCACATCATCAAGGTCTATCAGCACGGATCCGGTTGGCTCGCAATGGAACTGATCGATGGTGGCACGGTAGCCAAGCTGGGGACCGTGGCGGATCGGCTGACGGCACTGAAGCAGGTCGCCGATGCACTGGACTACGCCCATCGGCATGGCATCGTGCACTGCGATGTCAAGCCATCCAATATCCTTGTATCGCTGCTCTTTTCGGTCCGGGGCGCGGTGCTCATCGACTTCGGCGTCGCACATTCCGTGGCCGGGGAGGTGTGGCACAGGCCCGCGCACGTCGAGGCATCGCTGCCCTATTCGGCGCCCGAGCTGCTGCACGGGAATGCGCCGTCTGCGGCCACAGATGAGTACGCATTGGCGTGCACGGCATTCGAATTGATCACCGGCTCAACGCCTTTCACCGCCACCACATCGTTCGCTCTGGTGGACGATCAGCTACACGCCCAGCCGCCAAAGGTTTCGCGCAAAATCGACTGGGTGCCGCACGCGTTCGACTCGATCATGGCCAAGGCATTGGCGAAGAGCCCGGATAGCAGGTACGAATCGTGCTCGGAGTTCGTCTCGTTGATTGCCAGGGTGTTGCAGTAGCTCTAGACGACGCGGGCCTGATGTTCCTGGGCCTGCGGCTGCGGCTCTTTGGACTTGGGCTCCTCGTCTCCTGAGCGCTGCAGCAGCCGGATGAAGTCAGCGACCGACAGCGTCTCGCCGCGGCGCGACGGGTCGATACTCGCGGCCAACAGCCTGCGCGCCGACTCGTTGCCCGAACCCGCCCACTCGGCGAACGCGTTACGCGATGTCTTGCGGCGCTGTGCGAACGCCACGTCGATCAGCTCGAACACCCTGGCGCGGAAATCGGGGTCGGTCGGCCACGGTGACACTTCGTGGCGGTCGATGCGTACCAGACCCGAGTACACGCGCGGGATCGGCCAGAACACCGTCGGCGACACCATGCCATAGCGCCGGACGTTGCCGAAGAACCGGACCTTGACGCTTGGCACGCCGTAGTCCTTGCCGCCCGGCTCAGCTGCGAGCCGCTCGGCGACCTCTGCCTGCACCATCACCATCACCGTCCGGATCGACGGGAACTCGGCGAGCAGGTGCAGCAGGGCGGGTACGGCGATGTTGTACGGCAGGTTGGCCACCAGCGCCGTCGGCTCGTCGGTCAGGTCGGGCCGGTTCAGCGTCAGGATGTCGCGGTTGAGCACGGTCAACCGGTTGATCTCGCTGTGGGAATGCTCGGCGATGGTCTTCGGTAGCTGGCGCGTCAGCAGCGGATCGATCTCTACGGCGGTCACTCGTGCGCCCCGATCGAGCAGGGCAAGCGTCAGGGAACCCAAACCGGGACCGACCTCGAGGACGTGGTCGTGGCGATTGACTCCGGACGCCGACACGATGCGACGAACGGTGTTGGCGTCGTGGACGAAGTTCTGGCCGAAGGATTTGCGCGGCCTGAAATCAATCTCTTTCGCCAGGTGACGTATCTCGGTCCGCCCGAGGAGTCGAATAGTCAGCGCGCTCCAATCCTCCCGCTACATACGGGCCACGCACCCCAACCCTGTCGCGCCCGAGTAACCTCAGCAATCGCGATCTGTTCTTCTCTAGTCGCCAGATCCGCCCTCGGAGCATACCTCAGACCGCCTTGTCGTTCCCAGGTGTTTTGATCAAATTGGACGCCACCGTAAAATCCGTTGCCGGTGTTGATGGCCCAATTACCTGTCGATTCGCACCGCGCCAGCGAATCCCACGACGCTCCGTCGGCAACCGGTGGCACCTCGGTGCCCGGCTTGGCGCCGACCCGAAGCACACCGTCTCGAGCCGGCACGATGACGACATTGGCTACTGGCAACCTGCCGGTCTCCACCCCGTTCACCTTCGCGACGGCGAACGTCACGTCCTGTGTGCCGGGTGTCCCCGGGTCGTCGACGACCTGACGACTCATGTTCAGCGTGACGTCCGGAATCGGCTTGTTGTTCGGCGGCATCGGAACGCGCTCGGTCACCTTGTCGATGCGGATCCGGGTCACCTGGATCTGCATGCCGTCGACGACCGGCGACCACGCGGGAGGCACCACGTCGTCCTTCTGCTCCAGCGGCACCCCGGCGGCCTCGAGCAGGCCTGCCACGTTCGGTGCCGCAAGATTCAACGTCCGCGTCACGCCTGCGTCGTTGAGCTGCACGGTCTTTGCACTCACAACAGGGAGCGACATGCCCGCCAACGGGACGCGACTGCCGCGCGAGGCCGCCGCAGGAGCCTTATCGGTCATCTGCAACTGGGCCAGCGCCTCCTGCACCGTCGACGCAGTTGTCCACACCTGTCTGCTGCCTTCGCCGTCGAGCGAGATCTGCAGCGGCCTGCTTCGGCGCAGCACGATGGAATCGGATTGATGCACATCGGCATCGGCAGCCGGGAAGAGGTCGTCGCGTTCGCCGACATCGAAGCCGTTCTCTTCGACGACGTCGATCACGCGGGACTTCATCGTGGCAACCGTCATCTGCGTCCCGTCGACGGTCAGCGTGACGGTCTTGTGCGCAGCAACGGCGAACCCGCCCGCCAAGGTGAGCGCGAGCAACGTCGCACCGACCAAGAGCCGAAGCATCGGCGAGCGCGCTTCGTGGAGCTTATTCAAAGTATTCAAAACGTGGTCTATCCCCGACTATCGGACGGTTTGGACGGCTGGGCCGTTTCCCCCCGTGCGATCACAGCACGGTAACGAATAGGTCTAGGAGCGGCAACTCCCCAGCCCATAGGCCTGAACCGCGGTTGTAGTACTTTCCCGCGCAAGTTCCTCTGCGGGCCTCTCGACAACTTCGGCGAGCGCCCGCACCGTATAGGGCAGGCAGTACGGCTCGTTCGGGGCTCCACGATACGGGTGCGGGGTCAAAAACGGCGCATCGGTCTCGACGAGCAGCTGCCCCGGCGGGATCAATTTCGCAGCCTCGCGCAGGTCGCGCGCGTTCTTGAAGCTGACGGTGCCCGCGAGGCTCAGCAGCCAGCCGTTGGCCACGCAGCTGCGGGCCATGGCCGCGTCTGACGAGAAGCAGTGGAAGATCACCGTCTCGGGTGCGCCCTCGGATTTGAGGACGTCGAGGACCTCGGCGTCGGCTTCGCGGTTGTGGATCATCAGCGGCTTGCCGGTGCGCTTGGCGAGGTCGATGTGCCAGGCGAAGGCATCCCGTTGTTCGGCGGGTTCGGCGCAGCCGTCGAGCTTGCCCGGCCAGTACATGTCCATGCCGGTTTCGCCGACCGCGACGACGCGCGGGTGCTCGGCCAGCCGCTCGATGACGGTCTTGGCCTCCTCGGTCAGCGCGTTGGCGCGCGTCGGGTGCAGCGCAACGGCGGCGTAGACCCGGGGGTCCCAGTCGGCGGCCTCGGTGACCCAGCGCGCGGACTCGAGATCGTCAGCGATAGTGACGACGGCCTGGACGCCGACCGCCTCGGCTCGGTCCACGATCGCCGCGACGCTGCCGGCATCCGTTGCCCCGCATGCGTCGAGGTGGGTGTGCGCGTCGACCAATGGGGACAGCGGCTCGGGGGCGGGCGGCGCCGGGCGCTTCGAGCTCACTGGCACACAATAAGCTGAGTCCAAATGAGCGAGCCGTACTACATAACGACTGCCATCGCCTATCCCAACGGCGATCCACACGTCGGACATGCCTACGAATACGTCGCGACCGACGCGATCGCACGGTTCAAGCGACTCGACGGGTTCGATGTGCGCTTCCTCACCGGTACCGACGTGCACGGGCTCAAGATGGCCGAGACTGCCGCGGCCGAGGGCGTTCCGACCGCCGAGCTGGCGCGGCGCAATTCGGATGTGTTCGAGCGCCTGCAGGAGCGGCTCAACATCTCGTTCGACCGGTTCATCCGCACCTCGGACGCCGACCACTACGAGGCGTCCAAGGAGATCTGGCGCCGCATGAACGCGTCCGGCGACATCTACCTCGACACGTACGCGGGCTGGTACTCGGTGCGCGACGAAGGCTTCGTCACCGAGGCCGAAACCAGCGTCGGCCCAGACGGGGTCCGGGTGGCCACCGAGACCGGCGCCCCCGTGACGTGGACGGAGGAGGAGACCTACTTCTTCCGGCTGTCGGCCTACGGCGACAAGTTGCTTGCGCACTACCAGGCGCACCCGGAGTTCATCGAGCCCAATGTTCGACGCAACGAGGTGGTCAGCTTCGTTTCCGGTGGCCTGCGCGACTTTTCGATCTCGCGCACGACGTTCGACTGGGGCGTGCCGGTGCCCGACCACCCCGACCACGTCATGTACGTCTGGGTCGACGCGCTCACCAACTACCTCACCGGCGTCGGATTCCCGGACACCAACTCGGAGTTGTTCAAGCGATTCTGGCCTGCCGATCTGCACATGATCGGCAAGGACATCATCCGGTTCCACACGGTGTACTGGCCGGCGTTTCTGATGTCGGCCGGAATCGAGTTGCCGCGCAAGGTTTTCGTGCACGGCTTCCTACTCAACCGCGGTGAGAAGATGAGCAAGTCGGTCGGCAACGTCGTCGATCCGAACGCGCTGATCGACGCGTTCGGAGTCGATCAGGTGCGCTACTTCTTCCTGCGGGAGGTGCCGTTCGGCCAGGACGGCAACTACAGCGAGGAAGCAATCATCGGGCGCACCAACGCGGATCTTGCGAACGAGCTGGGGAACCTGGCACAGCGCTCACTGTCGATGGTCGCCAAGAACCTCGACGGAATCGCGCCTGAGCCAGGCGAATTCACCACCGACGACAAGGCTCTGCTGGAAGCCGCCGACGGCTTGCTCGACCGGGTGCGCGACCATTACGACGCCACCGCAATGCATTTGGCGCTCGAGGCGATCTGGTCTGTGCTCGGTGCGGCCAACAAGTATTTCTCCGCGCAGGAGCCGTGGGTGCTGCGTAAGACCGACGAGGCAAGGTTCCGCACAGTGCTGTACACGACGCTGGAGGCCGTGCGGATCGCCTCGCTGCTGAGCCAGCCGGTGATGCCAGCGTCGACGGGCAAGCTGCTCGACCTGCTCGGCCAGCCCGACGATCAGCGGGCATTCACGGCCATCGGCACGCGATTGGCACCGGGCACCCCGCTGCCCGCACCGGTCGGGGTGTTCCCGCGCTATCAGGTCGAGTGAAACCTGCTGGTCCACTTACCGAATCGGTGATGATGCCGTCGCGTCGAGCAAGACAGAAGCGACGTCGACGATATCGTGAGGATCGAAACCCGCCATGTCATCCGCGAACGCGGAACTGGCCCTATATCCGGTCTCGATCCTCGCCGGGTCTGCGCCGGTTTCGTATGACACGAGCGCGAACAACCGATTTTCGCCGCCGTCGCGCGACGTCCAGATGCCACGCGTTCCGACTCCGAACGCTTCGAGGCTGGCGATGTGGCGGGCCCAATGAATCGAGGCGTATCTGTCCAGAGCCTCGGCAGAACGCAGTGTATAAATCCTGAGTTGGAACACGATCTCCGCTTTCCTTCAGACTAATAGCGTCACGCACAATGCGGCCACCGCGAAGCCCTGCAGCACCGCCCTGGTGGTGATGACCCGGTCCCAATTGCGTTGCAATACACGCACGTTCGCTGGGATATCGCCTCCCTCAGCTGCCGCAGCAAGTTGCCTGTTGATCGGCGCGCTCACGTTCACGTACAGCGCGATCCAGACCAGCAGCAGACCCACGGCTGTCGCGGCGGGGATGGCCTCGGCCCACCGGGCCGCAATCCCGGCGACCGCGGCGCATGTGGCCGCCGCAACGATCCCCAACGCCCCGGGTATCGGCATTCGCCGGTCTCCGTAGCGATGCACGTTACCCATCACGGTCGTGAGCGCGCGGTCGTCAACGCGGGCAAGCGCGGAGCGCTGCACCATTGCGCAGAACACATCGGTGCCGTAGACGACGCCGGTACTCAGAACCGCGATCAGCGCCGTTATCCGGACGACGTCGATCATGCTTCGCCACCGGCGCCGGTCCCGTCGAGCGCGCCCACCTGCTGAAGCAGCTGCAAGGTATTCAATTCGTCCCAGTGCTCGACGAACATCCCGTCCTCAACGCGCCATATGTCGATCGATCGCATTTCGACCTTGCGTCCGGTGGCCGGAATCCCCATGAATTCGCCTGCGTGGGTCCCGCGGTAGACGAAACGGCCGACCACGCGGTCGCCGGAGATCACCAGGTCGTCCATGGTGGCCGTCAGGTCGGGCAGTGCGTGGAAGAACCCGGCCCAGAACTGCCGGTTCGCCTCGCGTCCATCGGCGACGAACGCGTTGTGATTTCGGTAGTCAGAGGCCACGAATCGGTCCACCAGATCTGGGTCGTGCTCGTTGAGCATCGTCACGAAGGCGTCGGCGAGACCTTGTGCAGAGGCAGTCATGTCGAACTCCAATCGACTTGTAGGTGTTAGCAACGCTAACCCTCAACCGAGACGCTGTCAATAGCATTGCTATCTGGGCTAGCGATGCTAGAATCAGACATGACCATCGAGGAGCGTCGCGAACGAGACCGCGCCGCCCGTCGCCAACTCATCGTCACGACGGCACGTCGGATTGCCGAAGCCGAGGGATGGGATGCGGTCACCACACGTCGGTTGTCCGCCGAAATCGAGTACAGCCAGCCGGTCCTCTACAAGCACTTCTCGAACATGGAGGCGATCGCACAGCGCGTCGCTGTCGAGGGATTCCGAGAACTCGCCGAGTCACTGCGCGACGCAACGGTCGGCGCCACGGAGCCCGAGCATGCGCTTCGGCGAATTGCGCACGCATACATCGACTTTGCAGTCGCAAACCCCGCGGTCTACGACGCAATGTTCACCCGCGCGACGACGCTTCACTTCGCGGCCGCCGACACGCCAACCGAAGTATCCGCCGCCTTCGTCGAATTGCGGGACGTGGTCACGGCCGTCGCAGACACCGCGGACGCAGACACGGCCACCGAAACCCTTTGGGCCGCACTGCACGGATTGGCGACCCTTGGCCGAAGCGGACGACTTCGTGACGGGCACCAATCCGAACGTGTCGACTTTCTTGTGAAGCAGTTTGTGGCCGCGCCGACGCCAGCCAATCCCTAGCGCAATATCGGCGGTACCGCCACGACACACTGGAGTAACGCCTTCCTACTTCTCTTGTGGACATGAGCAACATGTTTCATCTGGGATGGTTCCTGAACTTCGTCGCCGACGAATGGAACGGGAACTGGGGCGACGGCGGCCGTGATTTCACCGGGAACTTCTACGTCGAAATGGCCAAGGATCTCGAGCGCGCCAAGTTCGACTACGTCCTGATCGAGGACAAGCTCATGGTGTCGACCGCTTACGGCGGCACGATGGAGCACGACCTTAAGCACGGCGTGAACCCCAAACACGATCCGGTTCCGCTCGCCGTGCTGATGGCCAACGCCACCACCCGGCTCGGCGTCGTCCCCACCATGTCGACCAGCTTCTATCCACCGTTCCTGCTGGCCCGGTTGTGCAGCACCATCGACCACATCGCCCGCGGACGGTTCGGCTGGAACGTCGTCACCTCCGGCGAGGACCGCGCGGCGCAGAACTTCGGGCTCGACAAGCTCTACGAACACGATGAGCGTTACGTCCGAGCGAGCGAGTACCTGGAATTGGTGAGCAAGCTCTGGGAGTCGTGGGAGCCCGACGCCATCGAGCGCGACTACATGACAGGGACGTACGCCAACTACAAGAAGGTCCACACGATCGACTTCGAGGGCAAGTACTACAAGTCCCGCGGCCCGCTGAA
Source organism: Mycolicibacterium moriokaense (assembly GCF_003201655.1). Classification (GTDB taxonomy): domain Bacteria; phylum Actinomycetota; class Actinomycetes; order Mycobacteriales; family Mycobacteriaceae; genus Mycobacterium; species Mycobacterium moriokaense_A. Next base: position 63,462 of record NZ_QJJU01000022.1, on the reverse strand, counting down.
CACCGCGCCGTCACCGCAGTACCGCCCCACCATCGCCCAGGCGGGCGCGTCGCCGCCGGGGCGCGAGCTCGCCGCGCAGCACGCCGACACGATCGTCGCACCTGCCAACGGCGTGGAGGCGATGAAGGCCTACCGCGACGACATCCACGCCAGGATGAAAGCCAACGGTCGCGATCCCTCGCACTGCAAGCTGCTCTACCTCGTCACTCCAATCGTCGCCGACACGCACGAGGAGGCGTTGGCCAAGCGGGAGCGGTGGTTCAACGATCCGCTCTACATCGAATACATGCTGGCCGAGATCTCCTCCATCACCGAGATCGACTTCGCCCAATTCGATCTCGACGAACCGGTGCCGTCGGACGTGTCGACAAACGGTGAGCGCGGTGCTCTTGAGAGCTTCCTGGCCCGCGGCAAGGGCAAGACACTGCGCGAAATCGTCACCGGTAGCGGTCTTTCCGGCAATGTCCCGTTCATCGGCACACCCGCAGAAGTGGCCGACGAGATGGGTGCGGTGATGGACGAGGTCGGTGGCGACGGCTATCTGATCACCAGTCCGGTCATGCGGCTGAACCGCCGTTACGTCACCGAGATCACCGACGGGCTGATTCCCGAGCTGCAGAAGCGGGGGCTCGTCCGCTCGGAGTACACCACCACCATGCTTCGCGACCACCTGCGTGAGTTCTGATGACTGACAAGCGTTTACACTTCGGCTGGTTCATGAACTTCACGGCGAACGAGTGGAACACTCCGTTCGGCAACGACGGAAATCCGTGGAATGGGAAGTTCTACATCGAGATGGCCCAGGCGATGGAGAAGGCCTGCTTCGACTACATCATGATCGAGGACACGCTGATGGTGTCCGAGGCCTACGGCGGCAACTCTGAGGTGTACCTGAAGTACGCGACCATGGCCCCCAAGCACGACCCCGCGCCCCTGGCCGCGATCATGGCCGCGGCCACGTCGAAGATGGGCGTGGTCGCGACGATGTCCACGACCTTCTACCCGCCGTTCCTGCTCGCCCGCCTTGCGTCGACCCTCGACAGCATCGCCGAGGGGCGATTCGGCTGGAACATCGTCACCTCCGGTGAGGACGGTTCGGCACAGAACTTCGGCATGGACAAGCTCACCGAGCACGACCTGCGCTACGACATCGCCGACGAGTACGTCGACCTGGTGTGCCAGCTCTGGGACTCCTGGGAGGAAGGCGCGGTTATCCGCGACCAGGAGACCAACACGTACGCGGACTTCAAAAAAGTGCACGCAATTCACTTCGCGGGCAAGTACGTCAAGTCTCGCGGCCCGCTAAACACGGTGCGCTCCCCTCAGGGACAACCCACCTTCGTGCAGGCCGGGGGATCACCGAAGGGGCGCCAGTTCGCGGCGAAGTACGCCGACTCGATCATCGCCGTCGCGAACGGAGTTGAGGGGATGAAGGCCTACCGCGACGACGTGCGGGCCAGGGCCGCGGCGCAGGGCCGCAATCCGGACGACATCAAGGTGCTGTTCGTGGTGAGCCCAACCCTCGGCACTACTGAGGAGGAAGCACTGGCCCGCAAGAAGGCCGCGGCGGCGGACCCAGCGTTCTTCGAGCAGTCGCTGGCGAGCATCTCGTCGGTCACCGATATCGACTTCTCGCAGTACGACCTCGACGAGCCGCTGCCCGAGCTGGAGACCAACGGCGAGCGTGGTTCCCTCGACAAGTTCGCGCAATGGGGAAGCGGTAAGACACTGCGCCAGTTGGTGCTCGACGCAGGCGGGACGTCTGATTCGATCGAGCTGGTCGGCACGCCCGACCAGGTCGCCGACAAGATCGGCGAGGCGATGGAGCAGGTCGGTGGCGACGGCTTCCTGATCAGCACCCAGCGGGTCAGCAAGCAGTACATCACCGAGATATGCGACGGGCTGTTCCCTGCGCTGCAGCGAAAGGGTTTGGCCCGCACCGAGTACACGCACGCACACCTGCGAGACACGCTGCGCGAGTTCTGACCATGGGGGTGATCGGGATCCGCCGGCGCACACACCGCACCGGTGACCCTGTTGGTGCAGCCATCGCCGCGTTGCGCGCAGGCCGGATGGTGATCGTGGTCGACGCCGAAAACCCACACGACGACGGCGATCTCATGCTCGCCGCCACGCGCGCAACACCGGAGCGGGTGGCGTTCATGGTGCGGCACACCAGCGGCATCCTGTGCGTACCCATGCCCGCGGCCGACCTCGATCGGCTGCGCTTGCCGCCGATGGTCGCGGTCAGTGAGGATCCCCGAGGCACCGGCTATGCGGTGTCGGTGAATGCACGCAATGGAATCACCACTGGAATCTCGGCCGCCGACCGGGCGCGGACGATCTCGCTGCTCGCAGACCCCGACACCCAGCCGACCGACCTGAGCAGGCCAGGCCATGTGTTCCCGCTGCGGGCAGTCGACGGCGGCGTGCTGCGCCGCGCCGGGCACACCGAGGCGGCAGTCGACCTGGCACGGATGGCGGGACTCCCACCCGTCGCCGTGATGGGCGAAGTCGTCGACGACGACGGGACAGTCGCACGCGGGGCGCGACTGCGCGCCTTCGCCAACAAGCACGCGCTGACGATCGTGACGATGTCGGAGTTGATCTCCTATCGACATCGCACCGAGCGCCTTGTGGAGTGCAAGGCCCGCAGCAGGCTGCCTACCGAGCACGGTGAGTTCCAGGCCTACGGATTCCACTCGGTGCTCGACGGACGCGAGCACATCGCCCTGGTGATGGGCGACCTCGCCGGGCATAACCTTTCGCCGACGCTGGTGCGTGTCCACTTGGAGTGCCTGACGGGCAACGTCTTTGAGTCCGCGGGGTGTGACTGCCATTCCGAACTCGACGGTGCACTGCAGACGATCGCCGCCGAGGGTCGCGGTGTCGTGGTCTACCTGCGTGGCCACGAGGGCAGGCACGCGCACCATCTCGAGGATGCCGGAGCAGACGCGCGTGACTACGGACTGGGCGCGCAGATCCTCGCCGATCTCGGCGTGCGGCGGATGCGGCTACTCACGAACCATCCGGTCAAGCGCATCGGGCTGGAGGCCTTCGGTCTCGAGGTCGCCGAGACTGTGGGCCTGCCGTTCGCGGCCCCGCAGCGCCTCGCGTCGACGTCCTGATGACGCAGGCACGGTGCGGGCCGATCCCGCAGTCGCGATGGTTCCTGCCCTTGATGGCGGCCACCGGGGTCGCGATGAGCCTCACCGCTCCGTTGGAAGTGCTTTTCGTGCGAGAGTTTTCGCACGACGGCGCCTACGTCGGCGTCTTCATGCTGAGCGCGGCGATCGGCGTGATCTTCGTCGATGTATTCGGTTCCAGATTCGTGCCAAGCCTCGACGCCAGGGCTGCGCTGATCGCCGGACTGTTCTTGTTCGGTGTGGCGTGTGTCGGCATGGGCCTTGCGCCCGGTGGCATCGTGCTGATGACGTCGCGGGTGTTGCAGGGTCTTGGTGGTGGGATGGTGCTCGGCGCGGGACTGCAGGCCGCCGTGCGGGTGCGACCGGGTGAAGTCGCACAGTCGTTGGGCCGGTTCAATGCCGCCTTCCTCTTCGGCGGCGCCGTCGGCTCGCCCGGTGGGCTGCTGGTCGCGGGGATCATCGACGGACGGGTCGGCTATCAGGTCGCACTCGTCGTCACGGGCGCGCTGGCACTTCTGGTCGCAGGCGCACTTGGCGGGGCGCTTCCCAGCCTGGCCGCGCCGCCCGAATTGCCGCCTCCGCGGATCGGCCTGCCGCGTTTCGGCAGGACACCAGGCGGCACGGCCGCACTCGTGCTGGCCATGAGCGGCGACTTCCTTCGTGGCGGCGTACTGTTCACCGCACTTCCCCTAGCCGGCGCCGCCCGTGAGTACTCGACCATCACGATCACGGCGGCCATCGCGCTGATGTCCGGCGTGGAGATCATCGTCCTCTCGGTGGCCTACCGTGTCATCCGGCACGTCGGCATCGTCGCAATGCTGATGGCCTCGTTCGGGTTGGGCACGTTGTGCGCCGCCCTGCTCGCTCTAATGCCAAGTCCAACAACATATCTGGTGGCGTCCGCGCTATTCGGTGTCAGCCTGGCCGGGGCCACCGCCAGCTTGCCGGTTCTGGTCGTGGCCCAGGTTGGTGAATCCTCTGCCGGCCTGGCAAAGTTCCGGATCTCGGCCGGTATCGGGATCCTGATCGGCTCGGTCGGCTGCGCGGTGCTCGAGGCCCAGATCGGGATCGCCGCGCTGTTCGCCCTCATCGCTGTCGTTCTGTTAGGTAGCGCACAGTTGGCGCACGTGGTCGGGCGGCGGATGCCCGCAACGTAACTCGGGCGAATCAACCACGCCTGGGCCTGTTAACAATCGACTGATCCAATGAACACGTGTCAACACGTGAACCACCACTGTATTCGGCGTGCCAAGCGAGGCTGCGGCCCGCAGGCCAGGTCCCCCCTGAGGTGCTCTACCAACGGCAACGGCAGAGCCCGGACCGGCTGAACAACTCCGCGCGGCGCACCTATGACCTGCTCCGCTCGACGCTAGTCAGCACAGGCACGCACATGCCACTCGTGGAACGGGACCTCACCGACGCGCTGTCGGCGAGCCGCAACACGGTCAGGGCCGTTCTGCAGCAGCTCGCCCGCGAGGGGCTGGTCACCCGCGAGCCCAAGAACGGAACCAGGGCCACTGGTTCGCTGCTGCTACGCATCGACCAGCTCAGCCCAGTCGCCCAATTCACGACCGAACCGTCAAGCACCGTCGAGGCCCGCACACTCGAGCGACGACTGCTCGGCTGCCCGCCGATGGTGCGCGACCGCCTACGCCTGCCGGTCGGCTGGACCGTGCTGATGATCGAGAGCCTCGTGCTGGAAAACGGTCTGCCTCTTGGGCTGTCGGTCAACTATATCGCCATCGGCGAGGAGCAGTCGCCTGACTTCGACATCGACGAGGCCGATGTCATCCTGATACTCGAGCGGCAACTCGGGATTCACATCGGCGGCAGCCAAACCACCATCGGCGCGGTCGCGGCCGACGAGCAGACGGCCGAGCTCGTCGGTGTCGACGTCGGCGCTCCCCTGGTCTGGCTCGAGGACGTCATCGAGGATGAGCATGGGCAGCCGCGCGCGCTCGCCCAGCTGCGGCTGCGCGGCGACCGGGTCGCCTTCTCCGCCAACGCTTATCGCTCCGCCTGAGGCTGGGATACTGTGGGGCGCCGTCATCAGCTGCCAGTTACCGAGCAGCGTGGCGGCGAGCGCGACAATGCCGATGAGGGCCGACAACAGCATCGCCAAATGCGCCCCGAACAGACTCGACGTGACGCCGAGGACCACCATGCCCGTCGGTAGCGCCAAGCCGATCGTGCTGGTGATCAGTCCGAGCGCCGCAGCGCGCTCATGCGGAGCGACCGCAGTGAACGGCAGCGTCGCCTGCGTGGAACCGAAAAGGGCCTGGCCGATGCCTGCCACGCCAAGGGCAACCAACGCGACGGTCAAAACCGGGGTGTAGGACAGTATCCCGAGACCGCACAGGCACAGCGCGACGCCGACGGTGTACGCCGCGATGGGGCGCCGCGCAGGGCGGACGATCAGCGCCGCGGCAATCACGAGCTGCACGATGCCTGGCGTAGCACCGATCACGCCCGCCATCGCTGGGCCTGCGCCAAGGTGCTTGGCGATGACGGGCACAAGCGGCGTGAATGCGAAGTAGCAGAGATTGCAGATAAAGGTCACCAACAGGATCACCGCCAGCGGCCGCGAACTCCGCACTAGCTGCCAGGGGGTGTTGCCCACGGTTGTTGCCGTGGGTGCCGCAACCGCGGGTGGCGGGGCCGGGATGCGGCGCGTCGAGAGCCACAGCAGTGGCGCCGAGCAGGCCAGCAGCACAACAGGAACGCAGAACGCGACGCCGAGACCGAAATTCGCGATGGTGATGCCACCGATGAGAGGCCCGGCCATCATCGCGCTCGCCATGCCTGCGAGTTCGGTGTTCAGCACCCGGGTCGCGTGGAGCGGGCCGCCAATCCGGAACAGCAGCGCACGCTGTGCGGTCATGTTGACCATCCCGCCGAAGCCGTACGCCAACTCAAACGGGTAGACCATCCAGGTCGCCACGGCGCCGCTGCCGACGAGCACGGCCATCAGCACCGAAATCGGCAGCAACACAAGCTCAGTGACCAGAACCAGCTTCCGCGGTTCCACGTCCACCCGAGAGGAGACGTAAGTGCCGAGCAACATCGGCGCGAACATGGCGACGCCGACGAACTGGTTGGCAATCGGCTCACCGCCCAGATGCGTAACCAGGTACGTCCCCAGGAACAGGCCGCCCCATCGCGTCAGATGCCACATCCACGAGCTGATCAGCAGCCAAGGCAGGGAACCGCCCAGCTGCTCGCCCCTCAGAGTGCGACTCGCGGATCGGCGATCGACTGCATGAAGTCGACGGCGATGTTGGTCAGCACGTAGAGCAGGCCGACGGCCAGCGTCACCCCTGCGATCGCATTGAAATCGGCCTTGTCGATCGCCCGCGATATGTACAGCCCGATACCCGGCCGGGCGAAGATCAACTCGACCAGAATGCAGTTGCCGACCATCACTGCGAGCTGCAGCCCGATCAACGCGAACACCGGACCGACGGAGTTGCGAAGGGAATGCACGATGAGGATCCGCTTCTCCCCCAAGCCTTTAGCTCGGGCGGTGCGCGTATGGTCGGCGCGCTGTGTCGCCTCGAGGCTGCTGCGCAGCACCCGTCCCACGGCCGCTGCCGGTGTCAACGCCAGGCAAAAGGCGGGCAGCACAAGGTGATACAGGTCGTCGAAGAACACTTCAGGCCGCCCGGCCAGCAAGCTGTCGATGAGAAGGAAGTGCGTCGGGCCGGTGGGGGCGTCCACGAAGGACGTTTGATCTGTGACCGGCAGAATGTTCAGCCAGCGGTAGAACACCAGCATTCCGAGCAGACAGGCCAAAAAGACCGGCACCGACGCGCCGGACACCATCATGACGCGCAGCACCCCGGACCCTCGCCAGCCCTGTGCGGTGGCCAGACCCATGAAGAAGCCGATGATCACCGTGAAGATCAGCGCCACAAAGAGCAACTCGAGCGTGACAGGCAGGAACTGCGTGAGGTCAGAGAGAACGGGTGTGCGGGTCACACTCGACTGGCCGAGATCCCCCTTCACCGCATGCGTCAGGTAGTGCCAAAACTGCAGCGGCAACGACTGATCCAGGCCAAGCTGATGACGCGCCGCCTCGTAGACCTCGGGCGAGGCCTTCGCGCCGACAAGCGCGGCGACGGGGTCGACAGGCGCCACCTTCTGAAGCGTGAACACGGCGAGGACGAGAACGATCAGGACCGGGATCGCACCAAGCAGGCGCCGCGGCAGGACGGTCAGCATCAGCGGTCGCGGATCCGGTCACGGATCGCGTCGCCCGCGAAGTTGGCGACGACCGCGATGACTGCCACGGCGAGGGCGGGCATGATCGGAATCCACCATGCGCTGAAGATGTAGGTGACGCCCTGAGCGCTCATCGAGCCGAGTTCGGGAGCGGGCTGCGGTGCCCCGAGTCCGAGGAACGACAGGCCCGCCACCATCAGCACCAGTGCGGCGATGTCCAGGCTCGCGGTGACGATCGTGACGGGCACCGCCCCCGGCAGTAGGTGGCGATACATCAGCCGCCACCAGCTTGCGCCGCCCACCCGTGCGGCTTCCATATGCGGCGAGGCCCTCAGCCTTCGCACCTCCGCCCGCACGATGCGCGTATACAGCGGCCACCACACGATCGCCACGCCGATCAGCGTGTGGGTGTAGGACCGCCCGAGCGCCGCGACCACGGCCAGCGCGAGGATCGGCCCTGGCAGCGCGAGGAAGGCGTCGGTCACGCGCATGAGGACGGCGTCGAACCAGCCGCCACACGCCCCCGCGATGAGCCCGATCAGCCCGCCGAAGACAACCCCGAACGCCACGACGGCCAGGGCGCCGAACCAACTGGTCTGCATGCCTGCCAGCACCCGGCTGAGGACGTCGCGCCCGACGGTGTCGGTGCCGAGCAGGTTGGCCGCGCTCGGTGCTGCCATCGGCTGGCCCACCGCGGCCAGCGGATCGTAGGGTGCGATCTGGCGGGCGAAGATCGCGACGAAGAACACCGCGCCCAACGCACCAAACGAGACGTAGCTGGGCACTGAGGTGCCCTGAAAGTACTGCCGCACCGAAAACCCGACGCGGCTCCGATAGCGCATCAGTGGTGCGGGTATGTAGTATTCCGCGACCGCCATTGACGTCTCCTCGTGTGTCTTGTTGTTAAAACTCGCGCAGCGTCTGCCGCAGCGTCGACTGTGTGTATTCGCGGCGGGTCAGGCCAAGCCGCTGCAGCTCGGGCACCAATCCGTCGGTGATCGACGAGATGTAGTTGCGGTTCAGGTCCCAGCCCGGCTTCATGATCAGGAAGCCGTCACCACCAATCTCTTCCATCGTCTCGCCCATCTTGCGAGCGACCTGCTCGGGTGTTCCGATGAACTCGACTCCGGTGGTGGCCCAGTCGATGGCAAGCTGCCGCAACGTCTTTGGCCCCGGGCTTCCATCGCCGCGCATAAAGTGCTCAAGCGAGCCCCGCTCCCCATTCGTGGTCAGACCCTCGGGAAGTGGCTTGTCCCAGTCGAACTCCTTGAAATCGATCTCGGTGTTCGACGAGATTCCGGCGAGCTGCTTCTCGATGTAGCTGTCGAGCGCAGTTAGACGGTCAACCTGCGCCCTTGCCTCCGCCTCGCTTGCCGCGACCACCGGTGACACGCAGAACATGAGCTTGACGTCGTCGGGGTCGCGGCCGGCCGCCTTGGCACGGGCCCGGATGTCGTCGCGGTAGGACTTCATACCTTCCGTGCCGGTGCCGACAGCGACGATCGCGTCGGCGGCCCTGGCCGCGAAGGCCCGGCCCCGCGGGGAGGCTCCTGCCTGCAGGATCGTCGGCTTGTGTTGCGGCGACGGCACCGTGTTGAGAGGCCCCCGCGACTTGAAGTACTTGCCGACGAAGTCGATGGTGCGGACCTTCTTGAAATCCGCGTACGTATGGGTCTCGTGGTCCATCACCACGGCGTCTTCGTCCCACGAGTCCCACAGTTCGCAGACAAGGTCGTAGTACTCGTCGGCGACGTTGTAGCGCTCGTCGTGCTCGGGCAGCGCGTCGAGGCCGAAGTTCTGCGCGGCCCTGTCCTCGGCCGACGACACGATGTTCCAGCCGAACCGGCCCTCGGCGATCGAGTCCACCGTCGAGGCCAGCCGGGCCAACAGATACGGCGGGTAAAACGATGTCGACATCGTCGCCACCACACCCAATTTCGACGTGTTCGCCGCGATCAACACCGCCAACGGGATTGGATCGTGCTTCGGCGCGAACACCGAGTTCTTCAGCGAACCCTCCATTGTGGCGCCGTAGGAGTCGGCCACCATCACCGTGTCCTCGATCATGATGTAGTCGAAGCAGGCCCGTTCCATACTCTTCGCCATGTCGACGTAGAACCGGCCGTTTGGCCAGTTCGCCACATCCGGCGAGGCCCACGGTGTATCCCATTCCGGGGGAATGAAATTCATGAACCAGCCCAGGTGGAACTTCTTCGTCATCTCCATCTCCTCATCAAAGGCCCGGACTATGTCTCATCGGATTCGCCTCCGTGGCAACGGCATTACGCCACCTGACCGGCCGACGGCTCTTCGGTCGCTATCAGAAGGCAGGACGCCAGGTGCAGGCTCGTACCGTCGGTGGAGACCAGCGTCGGAACGGCAGTGGCGCACCCATCCACCCGTTCTGCGCACCGGGGATGGAACGCGCAACCGGTCGGAATCGCCAGCGGGCTGGCGGCTTCGCCGGGCAGCCGCACCGGCTCGGTTCCCGGTGTCGGAACCGCGGCGAGAAGCGCCTTCGTATACGGGTGTTGCGGGTTGTTGATGAGTTCCTCGGTCGGCGCGACCTCGACGATCTGGCCGAGGTACATGACCGCGATCCGATCTGAGATGAACCGCGCTGCGGCAAGGTCGTGCGTAACGAACATGACGGCCATCCCGAGCTCGCGGCGCAGTTCCTGCAGGAGGTTGAGCACCGACGCAGCCAGCGACGCGTCGAGCGCCGACGTCGGTTCGTCGCACAACAGCAGGCGCGGGGGCACGATGATCGCGCGGGCAAGAGCGACGCGCTGACGCTGACCACCTGACAGGCTGGTCGCCTTCACGGCAGCGACGTCCGGCGGCAGCCCGACTTGGCGAAGGGCTTGCTCGACGCGGTCGCGACGCTCGGAGCGGCCCGTCGTCTTCAGCAGCCGCTCGCCGACGATCTCCCCCACCGTCATCCACGGCGTGAGCGACGCGCCCGCATCCTGAAACACCATCTGCGGTCGCGAACCGACGTAGTTGACCGTCCCGCCTTCCGGCTCCATCAGGCCGGCCACCACGCGCAGCAGGGTTGACTTGCCCGAGCCGGATTCGCCTACCACGGCGATGGACTCGCCAGGGCCGACGTCGAGGATGACATGACGCAGCGCGTGCAGGCTGTCACGTTTGGCAAAGCCGCGCCGTACCGGAAAGCGTTTGTCAATTCCGTTGATCTGCAACGCTGGTCGGCTTTCGTCCAGCTCGATCATCGGCCGGAACAGGGGTGTGTCTTTCCGACTCCCTGCCTTGGCCGTCGCGTTTTCGACGATGCAGGCCGCCAGGCCGGAATGAGTCGCCACGGGAACCGGCTCTGGCAGCGCGTCTGAACACGCGGAGATCGCAGACGGACATCGCGGCGAAAACGCACATCCCTTCGGGTGCTCTCGCGGGTCGGGCGGCTGACCCGGAAGCGCGTGAATCGCGCGGCCGAGTGGTAGGTCCAGATCCAGCCGCGAGTTCAGCAAGCCGACCGTGTACGGGTGCGACGGGGCCCGCAGCACCTCGTCCATCGAGCCCAGCTCGGCCACCCGGCCGCCGTACATCACAGCGACGCGGTCGGCGATCTGGGACGCCACCCCGATGTCGTGGGTGACGACGATGAAAGATGTGCCCAGCTCGTCGCATAGGTCGCGGAGAAGGCCCAACACCTGCGCCTGCACGGTGACGTCGAGGGCCGTCGTGGGTTCGTCGGCGATGACGAGATCCGGCTTGCCTGCAACTGCCATCGCGATCATCACGCGTTGCCTTAGTCCTCCGGAAAGCTCGTGCGGAAAGGCCTTCATCCGTCGCTTCGGGTCCGGCACTCCCACGAGATCGAGCAGCCGCCTGGCCTCTTCGGAGTCTCCTGTCGCCTCACTCACTTGCCTGCCCACCCGCATGGTCGGGTCCAGCGAGGTCATCGGGTCCTGAAACACCGCGCCCAGGTGGGCCTTTCGCACTCGGCGCCGCTCATCTCCTGTTGCGGCGACCATGTCGATGCCACAGACCTCCGCCCTGCCACTGATGGTGGGCGCGGGCTCGCCTGCGAGCAGACCGAGCAGTGCAAGGCCCATCACGCTCTTGCCGGATCCGGACTCCCCAACCAGAGCGAGAACCTCGCCGGGCTGGACTTCCATGCTGACGCCTCGCAGCGCGTGCAACGGCACGCCGCGACGATCGAACGTGACGCGCAAATCGTGCACCTTCGCGCGGGGCGCCTTCTCATCGTGACCGGTCGTCAGGCCCAGCTGCACGATGTCGTTCGCGGTAACGCTCATGGGAAACCCTCGGTTCCGGTGTGGGACTGCCACAGCGGTGTGGGATAGCCACAGCAAAACCGCCATGGATGACAGAGTCACGTCGCAACTGTGTCCACGAGATTGCGCCGATTCCCTCGGAGTGATGGGTGCCACCTCGGCGACGTGTATAGGGGCCTGGACGGGTTGGGGATGTGGATCTCTTCGAACGTGATATCGCATGCGATATCACGTTTCTCGCGGGGACCATGACCGCTCCGCGGTGCGTAGGTGGCAGGTGTGACTGCTGATACCCTCGCGTTGTCCCGCGGCGCAATAAAAGCGTTACCCCCGAGCGGAGACTGGGAAATCCTCGCCTTGTTGACTGCAGGCATGACTGTCGTCGTCGTAGGAAATCCCAAGCCGATGTCGCGGACCAGGGCCGCGGCCGAGTTGGTCGCCGAGAAGCTGACCGGTGTTGCGCCTCAACACGTTATCGACGTCGTCGACCTTGGCGCAGGCCTGCTCGGGTGGGGCGATCCCAAGGTCGCCGAGGCCAAGGCGATCGTGAAGGGCGCCGACTCGCTGATAGTGGCGTCTCCGACGTTCAAGGCCACCTACACCGGACTGCTGAAGTTGTTCCTCGACCAGTTCGGGGCAGGCGAACTCGGTCAGGTCACGACGTTTGCGCTCATGCTCGGCGGGTCGTACACACACGCTCTTGCACCCGAGTTGTCCCTGCGCCCAGTCCTTGTCGAGATCGGCGCCAGCTGTCCGGCGCCAAGTCTGTATCTGCTCGACTCTGACTACGAGACGTCTGAGGATCTGGAGAAGTGGCTCACGGTCGCTCGGCGGTTCGTCCCGGCGGTGTCGTCATGATCGTCGCGGTAAGCGAGCAGTTCGACCAGGCCCTGTTGCGGGAGGCCTTCGGCTGTTTCCCCAGCGGGGTAACCGCCTTCTGCGGCCTACTCGACGGTGTCGCCGAGGGGATGGCAGCGAGTTCCTTCACCTCGGTTTCGCTCGACCCGACACTGGTGTCGGTGTGTGTGGCCAATACGTCAACCACTTGGCCGAAACTAGCGCGGCTCGAACGGCTTGGGCTTTCCGTGCTGGCCGGGGACCACGCGCCCGTTGCGCGTGCGCTCGCATCCAAGACCGGTGACCGGTTCAGTGGCGTTGACTGGATGGCGACCGACAGCGGCGCAGTATTCGTGCACGGCGCAACGCTGTGGCTGGAGTGCGCCCCCTACAAGCGAGTCGAGGCAGGCGACCATGAGATCGTCGTGCTGCAGATCGTCTCATTGGCGATGTATCCCGACGTCGCCCCGATGGTCTTCCATCGCAGCAACTTTCGCGAGCTGGCCCCCGCGGTCTAGGCCCGCTTGAGGGACTGCGGCCAGAAGATCGGCGGATAGAACGAGTTGTCCTCGACGCCGCTCACGTAACTATGCGCGATCGTGGAGTTCGGCGGGATGCAGAGCGGGATCCAGATCGCCTCGTCGACGATCATCTGGCTGCACTTCTGGTAGATCTGTTCTGCCTGCGCCCAGTCCGCCTGCTTGACCGCATCGTCCATCAGGTTGTCCAGCTCGGGATTCGAATACTGGTAGAAATTCAGCGGTTTGGCCCCGGTGCGGAGCAGGATCCGGAATGTCGTGTCCAGGTGTAGCGCGTCGCCACCCAGGAACGACACCAGCATGTCCGGCCGCTTCTCGGGTGCTTGGTTGGGCAGGTCGAATTCCTCGGCGACCGGCATTTGCCGCACTGTCACGTCGAGCCCGAATGCCGCTAGCTGGTTCTGGATCAGCTCGGCCATCTGGCCGCGGGGCGCCCCACCGTCTGCGCTCCACGCGAGGTCGATCTTCTTCGATGGGAGTGTCGGCACGATCGCCTTGAGCGGCGCGGTGTCGACCTGAGACGGGAATGGGGCCAGTGCCGGGTTGAGGGTGAGCTCCGGCCACATCGCCTCCTGCACCTTCGCCAACCCGCCCCATGCCGTGTCGATGATGGACTTGCGGTCCAGCGCGGTCAGTACGGCCTTGCGCAGGGCCTTGTTCGCAAAGATGCCGGAGGTCGGGTTGAGCCAGATCGCCTCGCCGACACCTCCGAAGGAGTTGACGACCGAAAACTGTGTGTTCTTCTCGTAGGCCAGCACGTCGGGAATCGCGAAACCCTTTGTCACCATGTCGAATGCGCCGGAATCCAGCTGCAGCTTCTGGGTTGCGACGCTCGGCGTGATGTCGATGCGAATCGATTTGAACACCGGCTTCTCGCCCCAGTAGTCGGGGAAGGCTTCGAGCGTGTAGTGGCTGCCGGTGATGAACTCCTTGAAGATGTACGGTCCTGTGCCCGCGTCGTGAGTCTTCAGCCACTCCTGCGCCATATCGTCGCCGACGGCGTTCTTGGCCACGGCGGCCGGGCTGACCGCGAACGGCTGCCACGGGCATGCCAGATAGTGCAGGAACGCGTTGTTGGGCTCCTTGAGTGTGACGACGAACGTCGTCGGATCAGGCGCCTCGGTCTTGACGACCCCGGCGACCATGTAGGCGGGGCCCTGGTTGATCTTCCCGCGGCGATCGAAACTCTTGGTCCACGCTTCGGCGTCGGCGATCGTGCCGTCGTGGAACTTCACGTTCGGTTGCAGCGAGAACGTATACGTCAGTTGGTCCGGCGAAATCGTCCACGACTTCGCCAGACTCGGTAGGAACTCCGATGTGCCGGGCTTGTAGCGCACCAGTCCCTCGTAGGCCGATTCCATCACCTGGACGCCCTCACCCTCGTACATGATGTCGGGGTCGGGAACCTGCATGTCGGCGAGGAACGGCATGCGCAAGATGAGTGTCCCGCCGCTGCCGCTTCCGCTTGGTGCCCCTCCGCATGCGGCGATCAGTGCCGCGAGGCTGATGCCGCCGACGGTGATTCCACCCGCCTTCAGGAAGGCGCGGCGGTCCCACTGCGGACCGGACGGGATGCTGTGTGATTGTGTCGTGTCGAACACGAATGCCTCCTACTTGGGTCATCTCGACCTGAGAGCACGGCATTCGCTGGCGCGCCTTTCCCCGCAGTTAATCGGCGACGTGTGACGCAACCGCTTCGGGTCAGTGCACCGTGTATTACGCCGGATCGCGGCGGTGCCTAGAACTCCAGAAGGTTCTCTCGAAACGTGCTGTGGTTGTAGCCGTCCCGGATGAGGCCACGTTTGCGCAGCGCAGGCGCCAGCCCGTCGGCGATCTCGGCGATATTGCGCCGGGTGACGATCGGCGACAGCAGGAAACCGTCGCCGCCGACCTCCTCCATCGCCTCGCCCATCTTCGACGCGACGGTGTCCGGCGAGCCGACGAAGGCAAGACCGGCGTGCGTGTCGACGGTGGCGATCGCCTCGCGCAGCGTCTTGCCCCTTGCCCCCTCGATGAATGTGCGCAACGTGCTCGTTTCGCCGTTGCCCCACACGTCGGGGACCTCCTTGTCGAGATCGAATGTGGAGAAGTCGAATTCGCCGCCCGATGTGTAACTCAGGCCCCACAGGGCCTTTTCGATCGCGTCGTCGCTGAAGCGCGCCCCCTTCATGTCCTCCTCGCGGGCCTGCGCGACCCGGTCGGTGTCGCCGAGAATCGGGTCGATGAGGAAGAGGATCTTCAGCGTGGCGGGGTCGCGGCCGTACTCCTTCATCCGCCGATGCATGTCGATCCGGAACGCCTTCATCTGCTCAATGCTGGTGCCATGGGCGAGCATCGACTCCGCGTACTTGGCCGCCAGATCGCGCCCGGCCGGCGAGGCGCCCGCCTGCACGATGACCGGACGCCGCTGCGGGCCGGGAATGGTGTTGAGCGGCCCCCTGGTCCGGAAGTACTTGCCCTCGAAGTCAACGGTGTGCACCTTCGTGTGATCGGCGTAGCGCGGGGTCTCCTCGTCGACGAGAACTGCGCCGTCCTCCCACGAGTCCCACAGCGCGCCAACCGCTTCCATCCATTCCTTGGCCATCTCGTAGCGTTCGCTGTGCAGCATCAGCTCGTCGTAGCCGTACTGCTGCGCCGCGCGGCTGGAGCTCCCGGTGACGACGTTCAGCCCCACCCGCCCGTCGGTCAGGTGGTCGAGCGTGGTCATCGTCCTTGCCGCCATGAACGGGTGGTAGAAGCTCGTCGACAGCGTGACCGCGATGCCGATGTGTTTCGTGCGCTGCGTCAGCAGCGGAATCAGCGGGACGGGATCGCATTTCGGCGCCAGCATCCCGTACTTGAGCGTGGTCTCCATGGACCGGCCGTAGGCGTCTTCGACCATGCTGGTGTCCTCGACCAGCAGGTAGTCGAAGCGCGCGCGCTCCAGCGAGGCGGCCAGGTCGACGAAGAGGTCGCCCTTCATCCAATCGTGGCCGGTATTGCCCGCCCACGGGTCCAGCGCCCAGGTCTGAACGGAGAAGCCACTGCCCATGAACCAACCCAGATGAAACATGTGGCCAATGTGGCTTCTCGATGTTTCAGGGCGATGAGGCGGACGATTCCGCCCGCATTACGCTGCCTGAGATGAGTGATCCGCGTCACGCCGTGTCACAAACCGGCGATCGGGGGTGTCTTGAGGGCATGACTGAACAGAACGCAACCACCAACGTCGTCGTCATCGGCGGCGGATACGCAGGCACGACAGCGGCCAACCACTTGCGGCTGCGCGCCGACGTGCACATCACCCTGGTCAACCCACGCCCGAAGTTCGTCGAGCGGATCCGGCTGCACCAGTTCGTAGCAGGCAACTACGACGCAACGGTCGACTACGGAACGCTGCTCGGCAACGGCATCGAGCTTGTCGTCGACAGCGCCGAACGCATCGACACCGCTGCACGCAAGGTGCATCTCGGGGTAGGTCATCCGATCGACTACGACTACGTCATCTATGCGGTCGGCAGTACAGGCGCGGTGCCTACCGCTGTGCCGGGTGCAGCCGAATTCGCCTATCCCATAGCCGAACTGGAAGCCGCGGAGCGGCTGCGTGCGGCAGTCGACGAGCTGCATCCCGACGCCCCGATCACAGTCGTCGGCGCCGGCCTCACCGGCATCGAAGTGGCCTCGGAGATGGCCGAGCAGGGCCGCGCCGTGACGCTGGTCTGCGGCGGACAGCTGGCTCCATCGCTTTCGGAGCCCGGCCGCCGGTCGATCGCGAAGTGGCTGGCGAGGCACCGGGTGGTCGTGCTCGAGAACGACGTGGTGACTGAGGTCCGCTCCGACGCGGTGGTGTTCACCGACGGCGCGGTGCGTCCGAGCGCGGTCACCATCTGGACGGCGGGTTTCGGCGTCCCTGACCTGGCAGCGGCCAGCGGACTGCGCACCGACGGACTGGGCCGGCTGCTCACCGACGAAACGCTGACCAGCGTCGACGACCCGCGCATAGTGGCAGCGGGCGACTGCGCCGCACCGTCGGGCCAGCCGCTGCGGATGAGCTGCCAGGCCGCAGGACCACTCGGTGCGCAGGCCGCCAACACCGTGCTGAGCCGCATCGCTGGCACTGAACCTGCGGGGATCGACCAGGCGTTTGTGGGCTCCTGCGTAAGCCTCGGCAGGCACGCAGCCACGGTGCAGTTGGCCCGTAAGGACGACACCCCGGTGAAGTACTACATCGGCGGGCGGCTCGCCGCCTCGGTGAAGGAGGCAATCTGCAAGGGGACGGTGTGGGGTCTGCGCCGCGAGGCCCGCAAGCCCGGCTCCACCTTTGTGATGAAGGGCGGAAAACGGCCGACCCAGCCGACGTTCGAGGTGGTCACCGAATCGTGACCACCACCGAGCACGCCGAGCGGTTCACCCATCTGCGTCCCCTGCTGTTCACGATCGTCTACGAGATCCTTGGTTCCGCAACGGAATCCGACGACGTACTGCAGGACAGCTATCTGCGGTGGGCCGACGTTGACCTCGCGACAGTGCGCGACACCAAGTCGTATCTGGCGCAACTGGTGACCCGTCAGGCGCTCAATGCGCTGCGTGCGGGTGCGCGTCGTCGCGAGGACTACATCGGCCCTTGGCTGCCCGAGCCGCTGCTGCTCGACGAGCGCGACGCCTCGTCGGACGTGGTGCTCGCGGAGTCGGTGTCGATGGCCATGCTGGTGCTGCTCGAGACGCTCACCCCTGACGAGCGTGCGGTGTTCGTCCTGCGCGAGGTGTTCGGCTTCGACTACGACGAAATCGCAGGCGCGGTAGGCAAATCCGTTGCGACGGTGCGCCAGGTCGCGCACCGCGCCCGCGAGCACGTGCATGCGAGGCGAAAGCGGTTCGAGCCCGTCGACGCCGCGAGGAAGACCGAGCTGACCGAACAGTTCATGACTGCGGCGGCGACCGGCGACTTGGAAGGGCTGCTGTCGATGCTCGCACCGGACGCCGTATGGACGGCCGACAGCGGCGGCAAGGCCAGCGCGGCCCGCCGCCCGGTGGTGGGTGCGGACAAGGTGGCCAGGGCGATCATCGGCCTCTTCCGGATTGGCCAGAAGATTCCGGGCGCACGGATCGAGACGGCGGTGTACAACAGCGCACCGGCGGTGGTCGTCTACAGCGGCGACCACCTGGAGGGCGTATTCCTGGTCGAGGTCACCGACGGCAAGATCACGCACTTCTACGCCATGCGAAACCCCGACAAGCTGGTAGGGATCGCGATCCCGCGGACGATCAGCCGCTAGCGCTCTGTCACGCTTGGTCGGTGCGGATCGAGCAGCTCGGCGATTTGGGCAGCGCCCCTGCGGTGCTGCGCGCCGTCGCCTCTGCTGCCGAGCGGTGCGGCGTGCCGCCGCCGGCCGCGCTGATCGGCGAGTGGTTCGGCTCTGCGGCGGTCGTCGCCCCGTCTCTGCAAGCCGTCGCCTGTGACGACGTCTTCGCCGTCCCGACGGGCGAATCCGACGGGGCGATCGGCGGCGGGTGGTTCGGCTATCTTTCGTATCCCGACGCGGGCGTCGACGGCCTTGGTGCCCGGATTCCCGAGGCGGCAGGCGGCTGGTCCGACTGTGTGCTGCGGCAGGACGGCGACGGGCAATGGTGGTATGAAAGTCTTTCCGGTGCACCGCTTTCAGAGTGGGTGGCGGAGGCAGTGCGGTTCGGTGCGCCTGCGCAGGAGTACAGCATCGCGTGGGATGACGCCGACCGCGAAGCGCACCGTCGCGGCGTGCTCGAATGTCTCGAGGCGATCGCGGCTGGCGAGGTTTACCAGGCCTGTGTGTGCACGCAGTTCGCGGGCCGCCTCGACGGTGCGCCCATCGACTTCTTCGTCGACGCGGTCGAGCGCACGTCACCGGCGCGGGCGGCCTACCTGGCCGGGGAGTGGGGCGCGGTGGCATCGTTGTCGCCCGAGCTGTTCCTGCGGCGCCGCGGTGAGACGGTGACGTCGAGCCCGATCAAGGGCACATTGCCGCTACATGCCGACCCTGCGGCACTGCGAGCATCGGTCAAGGACGTCGCAGAGAACATCATGATCGTCGACCTGGTCCGCAACGACCTCGGCCGCGTTGCGATCACGGGGACGGTCACCGTGCCCGAGCTACTGGCGGTGCAACCGGCGCCGGGTGTGTGGCATCTGGTGTCGACGGTGTCGGCGCGCGTCGATGTAGAGGTGTCGATGGCCGCGGTTTTGGATGCGACGTTTCCGCCTGCATCGGTAACCGGCACGCCGAAGACGCGGGCACGTCAGCTGTTGCGCAGCTGGGAGCCACATCGGCGCGGGGTCTATTGCGGCACAGTCGGTTTGGCATCACCCGTTGCGGGCTGCGAGCTCAACGTCGCGATCCGGACCGTCGAGTTCGACGCATCCGGCAACGCGGTGTTTGGCGTCGGCGGCGGCATCACCGCCGACTCCGACCCGGACCGCGAGTGGGACGAATGCCTGCACAAGGCGGCACCGATCATCGATATCGCCGACACCGCTCCACGAGAATCGCCGCCAGCCGTTCCGGCTCGCTGATCATCAGGTCGTGGCAGGTCTTCATCTCGATGACGGTCTGCACGCCACCCAACGCCTCGATGCTTCGGCGCTGCGACGTGACGGACAGCGAGCGGTCACGCGTCGTGAGGATCCACGTCCGCGGTACTTCATCGGGCATGTCGTGCCGAGAGACGTTCTCGACGGGAAGGTGTGGGGTCTCGGCGCAGAGGCGGTCCAGCATGAAACGTCGACGCTCACGTCGCACTCCGTTCAGGAAGGCGAGCCGAGCCGCAATTGGGTTCATCTCGCCGGGCACGCCCTTCTTCGCGCCGCGGCGCGCCATGCCGGCGAGAGGGCCCGCGAGAGTGTCGACGACTGCGCGGCCTTCGGGTGGGATGAACGCGGTCGCCAAGACCATCTCCCGCACGCGTGCCGACCCGAGTTTGGCCACAACCCCCGGAACCGTGAGCCCGCCCATCGAATGAGCGACGATGACGATCTCGGCCAGTCCGGCGTCGTCGATGTCGGCGACCACTGAGTCGACGCACTCACCCACCGTCAGCCTGCGCAGATCACCCGGCTTGCCTCGACGGCCAGGCAGGTCGACGGCAAGCACCGTCAGTTCCGGTGCCAGGCGGTGGATTTCGTCGACAGTGAGATCCCAGCAGTCGCCGGCGTGAGCCCCACCGTGGACGAGTACCAGGGCCGGCCACGTCATGACGACTCCCTCGCACGCAACACCGCGTCGTAGAGCTCACGCCGCGATGGTGCGCCGGGATTAGCCGCAATGATCTGGGCGCAAGCGTCCTTCACCCTCGCGCCGGTGTCGACGAGCGCGTTCACCTCGGCCACCAGCGTGTCGAGGTCGGCCGACGGTGTCGCACCCGCCAGCACGACGGTGATCTCGCCGAGCACGCCGTCGCCAGCCCACTCGGCCAGCTCGCCAAGTGTGCCGCGGAGGATCTCCTCGTGCGTCTTGGTCAGTTCGCGGCAGACGACAGCACGCCGGTCGGTTCCAAGCGCGTCGACCGCGTCGCGCAGCGTGTCGGGCAGCCGCCGCGGTGACTCGAAGAACACGCAGGTGCGTGGCTCGGCGGCCAGCATCCTGAGCCACGATATCCGCGCGGATTTCTTACGCGGAGCGAACCCCTCGAAGCAGAACCGCTCCACCGGCAGGCCGGACACCGCCAGCGCCGTCGTCACTGCCGACGGGCCAGGCAGGCACTGCACCCGCGCCCCGGCCTCGATACAGGCCGTCACCAGCCGGTATCCGGGATCGCTTATCAGCGGCATGCCTGCGTCGCTGACCAGCAGAACCGTCGCCCCTTCCTCGATCTCGCTGACAAGCGACGGAACCCGCGACGCCTCGTTCTGGTCGTAAAGGCTGATCACCTTGCCTGCGAGATTGACGTCGAGCGCCTTGGCCAGGGTGCGGATCCGGCGGGTGTCCTCGGCGGCGACCACGTCGGCGCTCGCCAGGGCCGCGACCAGCCGCGCGGAGGCATCCGATGGCTGGCCCAGCGGCGTGGCGCCGATGAGCAGTCGGCCGGTGGTCATGCCGGACAGCCTACGATCGCTGTCGTGACCGCCCCCGGCCAGACAGAGACGGCTGAAGTCGTTGCCAAGGAGCGCACGGTCCCCGTGATCAGCCCGGCGCCCCTGGTGCCGATCGCTGACTTTGGGCCGGTCGACCGGCTGCAGGGCTGGGCGATGACGGCTGTGATCACGGCGCTGGCCGCGTTGACGCGTTTCCTGCGGCTTGGCTCGCCGACCGACGCAGGCACGCCGATCTTCGATGAGAAGCACTACGCACCGCAGGCGTGGCAGTTGTTGCACAACCACGGTGTCGAGGACAACCCGGGCTACGGCCTGGTGGTGCACCCGCCGGTCGGCAAGCAGCTGATCGCGATCGGTGAGGCGCTGTTCGGCTACAACGGGCTGGGCTGGCGGTTCTCCGGTGCGGTGTGCGGCGTCATTCTCGCGCTGTTGGTGGTGCGAATCGGGCGGCGGATCAGCCGGTCGACGTTGGTCGGCGGGATCGCCGGGCTGCTGCTGATCGCCGACGGAGTCAGCTTCGTCGCGTCCCGCACCGCACTGCTCGACGGATTTCTGACGCTGTTCGTGGTGGCCGCGTTCGGCTGTTTGATTGTCGACCGCGACCAGGTGCGGGAGCGGATGCACATCGCACTGCTTGAGGGCCGCATCGCCGAGACGCCGTGGGGACCGCGGCTGGGTGTGCGGTGGTGGCGGTTCGGCGCCGGTGTGCTGCTCGGATTGGCTTGTGCGACAAAGTGGTCCGGGCTGTACTTCATCGTGTTCTTCGGTTTGATGACGCTGGCGTTCGACATCGCGGCGCGCAGGCAGTATCGGGTGCCACGGCCGTGGGTCGGGGCGTTCCGAAGAGACCTCGGCCCGTCGCTGTACGCCCTTGTGCTGATTTCGTTCGGCGTATACCTGGCGTCGTATGCGCCGTGGTATGCGTCGGAGACCGCGGTGAATCGGTACGAGGTCGGTAAAACGATCGGCTCCGACAGCGCGTTGCCGATTCCCGACGCCTTTCGCTCGCTGTGGCACTACACGTACGCCGCGTACAGGTTCCACGCCGGGCTGACGAACGCCGCAGGCAACCACCACCCGTGGGAGTCCAAGCCGTGGACGTGGCCGATGTCGCTGCGGCCGGTGCTGTACGCGATTGACAACCAGAACGTGCCCGGCTGCGGCGCGCAGTCCTGTGTGAAAGCGGTGATGCTCGTCGGCACGCCCGCCATGTGGTTCATCGCGGTGCCGGTGCTCGTGTGGGCGGTGTGGCGGGCGTTCGTCAAGCGGGACTGGCGCTACGGCGCGGTGCTGGTGGGCTACAGCGCGGGGTTCCTGCCGTGGTTCGCCGACATCGACCGGCAGATGTACTTCTTCTACGCAGCGACGATGGCGCCGTTCCTGGTGTTGATGATCGCGATGATCCTCGGCGACATCCTGCACAAGCCGAACCAGAACTCCGAGCGACGAACACTCGGGCTCATCGTCGTGTGTTGCTATCTCGCACTTGTCATTACGAACTTCGCGTGGATGTATCCGATCCTGACGGGCATCCCGATCTCGCAGTCGACGTGGAACATGCAGATCTGGCTCCCCAGCTGGCGATAGTTTTTGCACTCATGGCTGTGGTTTGGGGCTATCCACAGCCCCAGGCGCAGTCTTCAGTGGTGGCCGCGGAATTGTCGGCGTTGATCGCGAGCATCTCAGCATGCGCGAGGTGTTCATCGGTAGTGCGGCACTGGCCAGCGGCCGCCTCACCCGAGCCCAGCTGCGGTGGAACTATCGCCCGCTATTCCCCGACATTTACCTTTCGAAGGTCGTCGCGCCCTCACTTCAACTTCGCACTGTCGGCGCGTGGTTGTGGTCGGGCCGCGACAGTGTTATCGCCGGTCGAGCCGCGGCCGCACTCCACGGTGCGCTGTGGATCGACGCAGCAACGCCCATCGAGATGATCTGGCGGTGCGGTCGTCCTCCCAACGGCATCGCAGTTCGCAACGAGCGAATAGACGCCGAGGACATAATGTTGATCGACGGCATTCCCGTCACGACACCGGAACGCACTGCCTTCGACATCGCTCGACACATTCCACGTGATCTCGCGGTTCAGCACCTCGATGCGCTCGCTCGGGCAACTGGCGTCAAAGCAACCGACGTTCAGTTGTTGGGCGAGCGCTACCCGAGGGCACGGGGATTGCCGCGATTGCGAACAGCACTGCCGCTGATGGACGCCGGAGCTGAATCACCTCAGGAAACGCGAGTACGACTGATCCTGATTGACGACAGGTTGCCTCCACCACGTACCCAGATCAGAGTCGCCGACGGGGTACGCGAGGCGTTTCTCGATATGGGCTATGACGAGCCGATGGTTGGCTTTGACTATGACGGTCAGCAACACCAGACCGACCGCGGTCGATATGTGCACGACATTGGTCGAGCCGAACTGATCGACCGCGAAGGCTGGATCGACATTCACGTAGTCGCTGAACATAGCCGCCGATTCATCCTGCATCGTGCGCACGCGGCATTCGCCCGCCGCGGGTGGAGGCCACCAAAATTGCACTGAGGGTTATGAATTCCTGGCGATCACAGCCCTGAGCGCAAAAACCGAGCAGGCGGTTGGCGCTAGAGCGGGTCGCGGGCCGCGGGACACGACATGCAGCGCGGGCCGCCGCGGCCGGTGCCCAACTCCGACGCCTCGATCGACAGCACTTCGATACCCGCATCGGCAAGCCGCGCATTGGTTTCGGAGTTGCGCTCGTATGCGACGACTACACCCGGCGCCAGTGCCAGCGTGTTGTTTCCGTCATCCCACTGCTCGCGCTCGGCCGTCACAGGGTCCAGGCCTGTCGCGATCACCCTCAGCTTCTCGATCTGCATCGCCTCCGCGGCCGCCTCGACGAACGGCGCGGCATCACTGATGGTCACGCCGCCCTGCCCGTCGCGGTGAATCGTGAACGCCGACAACGAGTCGACGATGTTCGGGTACATCACCACCGCATCGACGTCGACCATCGTGCACACCGTATCTAGATGCATCTGCGCGCGCTCCTGCGCGATCGGCACGGCCAGCACGGTGTGCGCCAAGTCGTCGTCGAACAGGCTGCGCGCCAACGCCTCCGCACCCGCTGGCGTGGTCCGCTCCCCCACACCCACCGCGACGACGCCCGGCGCAAGCAGTAGCACGTCGCCGCCCTCTACGGGCGCCGACCGCGACTCGTACGCCCGTCGCACGCCGAGGAACCGCGGGTGATGCGCATAGATCAGGTCGGTCAGCGACGCCTCGCGCACCCGTGCAGGCAACGCCAGCGACGTGATCGCCACCCGCGGTCCGATCCAGAACGACGAGTCGCGGGTGAACATCAGATTGGGCAGCGGCTCGATGACGAAGTCCCCGCCGTGGTGCATCCGCCGCACCAGCGACAGCTCACCGCCGCTGAACGGCAACTCGTTGAACGTCATCCCCGCCATCAGCACCCGCGCCAGCGGACCAGCCTCAAGCGTCCGCAAATAGGTCGAAAGCTCTTGCGCTAGCGGCAGTCCCAGCCGTCGCGAATCCACCGCCGCCGAGATCCCGTGCATGCGCGCCGCCCCACTGTGCGACAGCGCCTCCGTCAACAAGTCCGCGAGCAACAGCACGTCGACGCCGCGCGATTCCAGTACCGCGGCGAACGCATCGTGTTCCTGCTGCGCCTTGGAGACCCACGGCAGGCCGTCGAACAGCAGCGCGTCGTTGTTGCGAGGGGTGAGCCGCCGCAATTCGTCCCCGGGCCGATGCAGGATGACAGCTCGCAGCCTGCCGACCTCGGAGTCGCAGCCCAGGTTCACACCTAGCACCATAACTATGGTTTAGCTCATGGAGCTGATACACGAGCTGACGCCCAGCGACATGTCCCATCGCAGCGGTGTCGCGGTCTCGGCGTTGCACTTCTACGAACGCGGAGGCCTCATCGCCAGCAGGCGCACAAGTGGCAACCAACGCAGGTATGCACGGGAGACACTCAGACGGGTCGCGTTCATCCGCATGTCGCAGCGCCTCGGCATCCCGCTGGCCCGCATCCGCGATGCCCTGGCCACCCTGCCCACCGATCGCGTCCCCACCAGCAAGGACTGGGCCCGGCTTTCGGCAGGTTGGCGCCAGGATCTCGACGACCGCATCGTGCACCTGGAACGCTTGCGCGACAACCTCGCCGGCTGCATCGGCTGCGGCTGCCTCAGCCTGAAAACCTGCGCGCTGTCCAACCCCGGCGACGTGCTGGCCGACCAGGGACCAGGCGCCGCCCGGCTCTGACTTTTCGAACGTCTGTGCGATAGACTCGCGGCCATGGAGCTGGCGCTGCAAAGCTCTCTGTTCGAGGCCGCCGATCGGCGGCACCTCGGCAATGGCGCGTGGGTCGAGGTGCGCTCCGGCTGGCTGACGGATGCGGAGTCTCTGTTCGGCGAGCTGATGGAACAGATCCCCTGGCGCGCCGAGCGCAGGCAGATGTACGAGCGCGTGCTGGACGTGCCGCGGCTGGTCAGCTTCCACGATCTCGTCGACGAGCCCGCGCCGCACCCTCGGCTGAAACAGATGCGCCGGCGGCTCAACGACACCTACGCGGGCGAGCTCGGTGAACCGTTCACCACCGCCGGTCTGTGCCTCTACCGTGACGGCGATGACAGCGTCGCATGGCATGGCGACAAGATTGGCCGCAGCAGCACCGAAGACACGATGGTGGCCATCGTGAGCCTGGGCGCCACAAGGGTTTTCGCGCTACGCCCGCACGGCGGCGGCAAGTCACTGCGGTTACAGCATCGGCACGGCGACCTATTGGTGATGGGCGGGTCATGCCAACGCACATGGGAGCACTCGATTCCGAAGACGTCGCGGCCCGTCGGCCCGCGCATCGGCATCCAGTTCCGCCCGCACGACGTGCGGTGATCAGCCCTTCACGGCCGCGACGGCCGCGTTGAGCAGATCGCGCGCCCGCTGCGTGTTGACCGGCGCCACGGGCTTGTCCGGCAACACCAACGGGTTGGCCGTGACGATCACCAGGAAGGTGCCGAAACTGGCGACGTAGTTGTAGAGCTCGCCGGTGCGTGGCTTGCCGTCGACCGTCGTCTGCAGCACGCGATGCGTCCCCACGGTGTGGACGCCGTCGATCTGCGGCGCCTCGACGACCTCGACGACACCGCGCAGCCCCGGGCCGGTGAACCCGACCTTCTGGCAATTCTGCGGGAGGTCGGTGCGCGGCACGGCCTCAGACGTCTCGACGGCAATCGCGATGAACCGGTTGCCGTCGCCCTCCGCCGTCGTGGCGGCCATGTTGCCTTTCATACCTTGCGGCACGATCTGCTGGCTGTATGCCTTCGCACAGTCGGCCGGGTCGAACGTCATGCCGGGCGGCAGGGTCTGCGGCCCGAGCAGCCGCGGATCGATGCCCGTCGGACCCACGCTGGTGACCTTGAACTCCGACCCGAAGCTGGATTTGATGTTCGCGACGTGAGCGATGTCGGCATGCGACAGGTCGGCGGACTGGCCGGTGCCGCATGCGGTCAGCAGGCCTGCGCTTGCGATGACGAGCATCGCCCTCGGGTTCGACATCGCCGCCAATGTACCTGCAGAGCATCGCTCAGCCGCGCAATGCCGACACCGTTTTCACTAGCAATTCCGCCGCGAAATCCTGTCCGAGTGCAGGATTCGGTGAGCCCGGGTCGGTGACGACCGTGACGAAGGCGACGTAGTCGCCCAGATAGGCGGTGAAGGTGTCGGCATGCGAATGGGTTTCGGTGCCGCCCTCGACAGCGGTGGTTGCGGTGGTAGACAGGCCGACGGTGGCCGCGCCGTCGATGGCCGGCGCCGCAACCAATGTGACGCTTCCGCTGGTTCGCCCTGCCGACACCGTCCACTGGCTGCATTCGGTGATCAGCGACCGATCGAGTGTCGCCGCTGAGGTGGCGACCACCGCGTAGACGATCCCACGCGCACCAGAAGCCGACCACCCCCGCGTCGTCGAATCGCCTGCGACCGGATCGGCGAGCGCACCACATCGCTGCGGGTCGGCCATCCAGTCGGTACCCAACCCCCAGAACGCGATCGGTGCAGCGCGGCCGGACAGGGCGGCCACCTCGTACCCGCTCGGCAGTTCAGTGCGGACTCGGTCGATCCGCGCCGGATTCACCTGAGTCGACGAACGTGAGGTCGCCGACTGCGGCGCCGAGGAGGGTGACTCTCCGCACGCCGCAGCGAGGACAGACAGCGCTGCTAGCAAGGCAAACAGCCGCACGCCCGTTGATACCACAGAGCTTGCTTAGGAAAGTCTTGCAACGTCCTGTGTCCGCCCGGCGATGAATAAATACCAGGCAAATTGAAGAATGGAGACTGTCATGCGCACAGGCTGGGGTGTGGCAGCAACATTAGCGGTCGCGAGTGTCCTACTCGCACCTGCAGGACTGGCAACTGCTGAGCCCACGCAAGCGGGCAACGCATACGCCACGATCGGAACGCTGGAGAGCGAAGGCTACGACGTGATCATTGACCGCGTCGGCAATGCGCCAACCAACCAGTGCATCGTCACGAGCGTCCGAAACCCGCAGCAACGGACCAGGACGTTCTGGGTTGATGACGGCAACGGCAAGCATCGTCGACTGATTACGGTCGTCGTCAGCAGGTCGATCAACGTAACGCTGAACTGCGCGGTCTGAGCGTCAGGCTCGGTGCGTCACGTCGCTCGCACGCGTGGAATCAATGTGCGCTACTGCGAGTTTCACTATTCAGACCGCGGTGACCGGAGGGGACGCTGTTTGGTCTGAAGGAGCAGACGTGAAGGCACCACAACTAAATGGCTTGACATTCGCCACCTCTGCAGGAGCGGCATTCGTCGCGATGGGCCTTTTACTTCCGGCCAGCGCGCAGGCCGCGCCATCGGGCATCGGATCGGCGCAGGACACCGTCAACGAGTTGCAGAAGAACGGCTTCAAGGTCGTGCTGAACAAGATGGGCACAGACCCGCTCGACCGCTGCACGGTCGACTCGGTTCGTCCCGGTATGACTGTCATCCGTCCCGTCCGAAACGGCGTCAACCTGGTGAACGAAATCGTCTACCAAAGCGTGTATTTGACGGCCAAGTGCTAGGCGGCGACCGGGACACTATTTGATAGCGCAAGGGTTCTGCTTGCATAGGCCACGGAAACTACGGGCCACAAACTCCAACTACCAGCGCTGATAGTGCTTCAGCTGCGCAATCAATATCGTTTGCGAAGTCAACAACCTGCCGCGCCGCTTGCGGAGAGATTTCCATCCCGAACCGCCACACTGCACGGCATTTCGCGTGCGCCAAATGTTTGCCGACCGTAGGCTACGCCCGAGATTTCAAATCGACAGGAGACCCAATGACACGCGCACTTCGGGCCGGGATTGTTGCCATTTCGGCACTCGCGATCGGTATCGGCCTATCCGGCTGCGGATCGAACACCAAGTCCGAGCCCTCCACCTCGAAGCAGACGTCGGCCGCATCGTCGTCGACCAAGGCCAGCAGCAGCGCGGCGCCGACTAAGACGCCACAGGCCGCGGGCCCGAACAAGACGATTGTCGACTACATCAAGGAGAACAGCATCAACGAAACCCCGGTGCACCGCGGTGATGCCGGCGCGCCGACCATCGACTTGCCGTTCCCGCAGGGTTGGGCGGACGCCGGAAACCGCACACCGGAATGGGCGTATGGCGCGATCGTGTCCACCGATCCAGCGATGGCCCAGGATCCGCCGACCATCATCGCACTGGTCTCCAAGCTGAGCGGCAACGTCGACCCGGCCAAGATCCTTGAGTTCGCGCCGGGCGAGATCAAGAACCTGCCCGGCTACGACGGCGCAAAGGAGGGCAGCGCTAGCACGCTCAGCGGGTTCGATGCGACCCAGATCGGCGGCACCTACAACAAGGACGGCGTCAAGCGAGCCATCGCGCAGAAGACGGTCGTGATCCCTGGCGCGGACGGACTGTTCGTGTTGCAGCTCAACGCCGATGGGACCGAGGATCAGATGGGCGCGTTGATGGACGCGACGGGCACCATCGACGAACAGACCAAGATCACGCCCTAGTGCTACGGTCCGGGGCGGGTGAGCGCCCGTCCCGGACCGCGAACTATTTCAACCAGGGAGACGCGATGACTGCCGTACCGCCCGATACCAACGAACCCCCGCCGCCGAAGCGCGGGCTGACTAGCGAGGAACGCGGCCGCGACGTCAGCGAGGCGCAGGCTGAAGTCGAGGCCGAGACGTCGAAGGTCAAGCAGTACCTGAAGGCGATGAGCCCGAAGTACGTGTTGTCGATGGCCGAGGGCTACCCAGTGGTGATCAAGCAGTTCCTGCAGTTCTGCCTGATCATCATCTATCCGGCCTGGGTATTCGCGGTGCTAGTCGGTGCCGCGGTGCACCTGTTGTTCTACGTCACCGTCTACCCGGTGTTGTGGCTGCTGTTCTGGCCGGTGCGGGCATGGCAGAAAAAGAACAACCCCGAGGAATACGAAGCCACGCGCCAGAAATTCGCCAAGAAGTAGTGGGCCTCTTCAAAACCTCCGGCGGCGCGAAAGTGTCCGTGACGCCGGAGGTCGTACGACCCCGTCAGACCGTGACCGCCACCGTCACCACCGACAAGGCGATCGACAAGGTATCCGCGGCGACGCTGGAGTGGGGCTACACCAACTTCTATCGGTATCGCTGGGCCGGGCGCGCCGACTCCACAGCGGTGCAGATGAACGACTCGTGGTGGATGTTGGGTGAAGTCGGAACCGACGCAGGCAGCGAAAAGGACAGCGAGGACTGGGTCGGCGTCACCAAGGTCGAGCTACCCATCGCCACCGGCGAATTCACCGGCGGCTCTTCGTCATTCACTGTTCCGTCGTGG
Source organism: Mycolicibacterium moriokaense (assembly GCF_003201655.1). GTDB lineage: Bacteria > Actinomycetota > Actinomycetes > Mycobacteriales > Mycobacteriaceae > Mycobacterium > Mycobacterium moriokaense_A. Next base: position 33,559 of record NZ_QJJU01000022.1, on the reverse strand, counting down.
GCGCCGGGTTCGTCGGACGCACTCGCGCGGTGGTCGGCACGGCTGACAGTCTCCCGCGGCGGCCGCGACGTCGACGCCCGTGGTGATTTCACAGTGGTCATCGGCCGCGACGACCTCCAGGTCACCGACGAACCACAGGTACATATCGGAGGCGACGGTGACACGGAGATCGACATCGTATTGCCGTCTCTGATCTTTCGCGCAGGCGAGACCATCAACGGGCATATCACGCTGACCCCGCGCAAGGACATGTCGGACTGCGAGCTCGGGATCTATTGGGCCTGGCAGCGAAGCTCGCACCCGCTGGAGAAGACACCCGCAGTCGGAGGCGGGTCGAAGTCCGGTCAAACGGTGAAGATCGGCAAGGGAATACCATTGCGCCTCGGCACGCCGGTGACCGTGCCGTTCGCGGTAGCACTGCCCGCGGACGCCCCGCCGACGGGCGCGGCGGTGCACTCAACCCTGGTGTGGTTCCTCGAGGCCTCGCTGATGTACTCGAAGTGGACCCAGGGCATCGAGAAAAGCGTCCGACATATCGTTGTCGTCAACGCGCCGTAGTCAGGCTCGCGAAATCGCAGAGGCCTCCGTGATCTGCTCGGGCGTCGGACGCACCCCCGTGTAGCGCTCGAACTGCTCAGCGGCCTGCAGCGCGATCACCTCGGCCCCGGTGATGACGGGCACACCCGCCGCGCGTGCCGCCTTGATCAACGGCGTCTCCGACGGCAGTGCCACCACGTCGAAGACGGTGTGCGCCTTAGTGATTGTCGCTTCATCGAAGGCGGCATCACTCTCTTCGGGGCCGCCTGCCATCCCGATCGGCGTGACGTTCACGATGATCGACGCCGATTGCCCTCCGACACCGGGCGCGTAACCATAGCCGAGCCGGTCGGCCAATTCACGCCCCGCCTGCGGGTTGCGTGCAACGACGACGCCGGAGTGAAAGCCGCTGTCGCGGAACGCGGCACCGACCGCACTGGCCATGCCGCCGCTGCCGCGGATGAGCACAGTGTCGTTCGAATCCAGGTCGTGCTCGTCGATAAGCCGTTGTACGGCAATGTAGTCGGTGTTCGACGCGGTCAAGTGACCCTCGTCGTTAACGATCGTGTTGACCGAGTCGATGGCGCGCGCCGACGGCTCGACCGTGTCGACAAGGGGAATGACGTCCTGCTTGAAAGGCATCGACACCGAACAACCCCGAATGCCGAGCGCCCGCACCCCACCGATCGCGGCGACGATGTCGGTCGTCGTGAACGCCTTGTAGATGAAATCCAGGGCGAGTTCGTCGTAGAGATGGTTGTGAAACCGAGTACCGATATTGCTTGGCCGACCGGCCAGTGAGATGCACAGCCGGGTGTCCTTGCTCAATGGCGGCCTTCGGCCGGCGGCGTCAATTGCGGCCTGCATCAGCCGACGACCCTGACGACCTGACTGGTCACGTTGTGTATCTGTTTCGTCAGCTGCGGCGTGAAGGGCGGGTCGGGCGGCCGGGGCACGTCGATGACGGTTGTGACGACTCCGAGGTCGTCGCGGTGCCATTCGGCGCCGAAATGATCGAGGATTGCCCGCATAGGATAGTTCTCTGAGAGGACTCGGGCCGTAAAGCGTTGGATACCATGGTAATCCGCCGCGATGGCCAAGGCTCCCATCAGAAATGTGCCGATGCCTCTGCCTTGATAGTCGTCGCCGACGATGAAGGCGACTTCGGCGACGGCGTGGTCGCTCTCGTCACGTACAAAGCGAGCGTCGGCAACGACGGGGCCGTCGAAACCGTCGGTCATCACCCAGACGAAGTGGTGGGCGTAGTCGACCTCGAACAGGTATCTCATCAACGCCTTGGTGGGGTTCCGCGTTGTCTGGAAACGGCGGTACAACGTCTCGCCGGAGAACTCGACGGGGCCGTTCGTGGTGCGCTCGTTGTCGCCAGGCAGCACCGGCCGCAGGTGCAGCTGGGTGCCGTCGCGCATCCGGACGGGAATCGGCGTGATGAACGCGGCCAAACGCTGACGACCGGTGCGTAGGAGTTTCTCCACCATGCCGGGGAGCTCGAGCATCGTGGCGAACGCTTCTCGGCCACCTACCCAGCCCGTCAACGGCTCCTTCGCAATCACCGTTGCGGTGCGCGGCCCGTCCCGCAGCAAGGCGATCTCGCCAACGATCATTCCTGGGAGGGACTTGGCGATGGTGTCGTGGCCGTCGATTCCGATGTGGCTGACCTCGGCCTGACCGGAGCCGATGAGCAGGAAGGACACCGCGAGTTCGCCCTGGTGCATGAGCACCTGCCCTGGCGCCGCGGTCAGCGGTCGCAGCTGCGCGGCCAGCGGCACGAGGTCGTCGACGGAGCAGCCTGCGAAGACTTCAAGCGCGGCCAGTTCGTCGGCGTGGACATCGGTCTGGCCTGACACGCCACGAGGCTACGGCGTCGTCATCGCGAGGGGCAAGGAACGTTGCTCGTTCTGAGTCGATGCATACAAACAGTGCGAGCGGTCGTGTTGATCACTGCTCGTCAACGCGCTCACCGAGCCAGCTCCGCGTCGAGCGCACCGGCCGCCACCGCGGCGGCGTTGATGTTGGTAAGCACCTCACGCAGATGATCGAGCTCGGCGAGCTCGACGCCGAGTCGCTCAACCACCGCCGGGGGAACCTTCAAAGCCTGCCTGCGCAGATTGCGGCCCTTCACGGTCAGGTCGACGTGGGTCGTCCGCTCATCGGCCGCGCTGCGCTCCCGGGTGATCAACCCCAGCGCCTGCAGACGCTTGAGCATCGGCGAGAGGGTGGCCGAATCCATTTGCAAAGATCCCGCGATGTCCTTGACCGAAAGCGGCTCACCATTGGCTTTCGCGTTGTCCCACAGCGTCAGCATCACCAGATATTGCGGATGGGTCAGTCCGAGCGGCTCCAGCAGCGGCCGGTATACCGCGAGCACGGCGCGGTTGGTGATGGCCAGTGCAAAACACACCTGACGCTCCAGCGAGAGCGGATCGAGGTCCGCAGCGACTCCTTTGGCCATGACGCCATGGTACCCAACCCGGTTAGCAGCCTATTGGATAGCTCCCTAACTATTAGTGACCGATGCTTAAGGTGTCAGCCCCCGGCGACGGTAAGCATGTCGGCTCGAGACACGAGCTTGATTCGGGGACGGGAGAATTCGGCGCCTCGTTCGCGCTCTTCGGTATCGATCACCCGCCACTGTCGCCAGGTAAGTGGTGACACGTCACGCGCGGCGAGTAGGTGATCAATCCCGGCCGCGTCCGATACGTCACGAACCAACGCGCCCTCGTCATAGTCGGCGAACAGCTGGGCCACCGTCTGGGCGGCGCACGCGCGGTTGGTCCCGATGACGCCGCGTGGTCCCCGCTTGACCCACCCCGTCACGTACGCGCCTTGGACTGTTGCGTTGTCGGACAACGTGACGCGCCCTTGATCGTTTGGCACGAGGCCACGCGACGGGTCATGCGGTAGCCCAGGCACCGCAGGCGCGCTGTATCCGATGGCGCTCACGATCAGTCGGCTGTCGATGTCCTCTGTGCCGCCGTCTGCGAGACGGACTCGCAGGCCCTCGGCATGAGAGTCGCCGACGACCTCGACCGGGGTCACGCCAAACCGGAAGATGATCCGCTTGTGACCCGAACGTGTTGGCCTATTGGCATATTCGCGGGCAATCTCGAGCTTCAAGGCAGAGTCGAAGTCGACGTCCGCTTCCCCGGTCACATCATCGGACTCCACGACAACGTCAACGCCGGGCAGGTTACCTAGTGCCAGGAACTCTCCAACGGAGAATGCGGCATTGCGGATACCGCGTCTGGCCACAATGACGACTTCCTCGATGCCGCCGTCGGCCAGTGCCACCAACGCGTGATCGGCGATATCGGTGGCGGCCAGGGCGTCGGGGCCCGTCAGAAGCATCCGCGAGACGTCGAGCGCGACATTGCCATTGCCGATGATCACCGCGCGGCGAGATGACAAGTCGACGGCATTGTCGGCGCGATCGGGGTGGCCGTTGTACCACCCGACGAGCTCGGCTGCCGGATGAACACCGGGCAGCTGCTCGCCCGGGATGCCCAGAGCCCTACCGTGATTGGCGCCGACAGCGTAGATCACGGCGTGGTGGTGCGCCAGCAGCTCGTCATGCGTGATGTCCTTTCCGACTTCAACATTGAGGTAGCTCCGCATCCGATCATTGGCGAAGATGTTCTCGAAGATTCTCACTATCCCCTTCGTGCGCTGATGATCCGGCGCTACCCCCGCACGGATCAGCCCGAACGGCGTAGGCAGGCGCTCAAAGACGCTGACTTCCACACCGTCGACGTCGATCAACTCGGCAGCTGCGTAGCAACCGGCAGGCCCTGCGCCGACGATCGCAACGCGAAGCGAGCCCGCTGGGACGGGCGAGTGTCGCGACCACGATTGTTCTGCGTCCGGTTCAAGAGGATGCTCGACGAAGTAGTCGGCATTGATTGCCTTGAACCGTTCCTGCTCCGGCGGTAGGTCCTCGTCGTACACGATCGCGTCGACGGGGCACTCGTCCAAGCAGGCTCCGCAGTCGATGCACGTCTCCGGATCGATGTAGAGCATTTGCGTCGAGTCGGAGTCGCCGACGGGGCGGATGCAATCCACCGGGCAGACGGGGACACAACTCGCGTCCTTGCAACAGTTCTGCGTGATCACGTAAGCCACCGCACACTCCTCAATGTCGAGTGGACCATCGAGGGAAATCCTAACTGGACAAGTGTCCAGCACAAAGTCAAGAAATGCCGATTGCTGACTATAATAGATATCTGAACTGGGCAAACCGATCAGACACTTGTCTAACAATTTATCTAGGCCTGTCAGACGACGGTTTGGCGGTCCTGCCAGAAGTCGCGGCTCTTGTGCCGCTTGGCCCGCAGTTCGGGATCGGCGAAGGCGAGGATGCCCGTTTGGTCGGTCCCGCGCTGCGGGGCCCCCTCGAAGAACATGCTCGAGTACATGTCCAGGTCGGCGGCCTTGTCGATGAAGTACTTGGTCGTGGTGACCGTCTTGGCGTCCTTGGCCAGGATCGCGTCGACGAGTTCGCCGACCTCGGCGTCCAGTCGCTCCGGAGCCACGACTCGATTGGCCAGGTCGTAGTGTTCGGCGGTGTGCGCGTCGAAGAGGGCGCCAATCAGGTTCCACTCCTTGGTCTTACGCCGCCCGACGAACTTGGACAGCCGGCCGGTGCCGCCCCAGCCCGGGGTGATGTCCCAGTTGATTTCTGGCATACCCCACCGTGACCGGTCGGTGGCGACGACGAAGTCGCACACCAGGGTGAGCTCGAGGCCCCCGCCGGTGCACACACCGTCGACCGCCGCGATCGTCACAGGCACAAGGTTGTCGATGAGGTTGGCCGTCTGCTGATACATCCGGATCTCCCAGAGCACGTCTTCGGGCTCAAAGGTCGCGAAGCCCTTGACGTCGTCACCGGCGCAGAAGGTCTCGCCGGCGCCCCTGAGGATGACGACCCGGCATTCCCGGTCGGTCTCGATCTCCTTCATCGCGAGGTTGAGTTCCTTGGACAGTTCCTTGTCGAGCGCGTTATGGCACTCGGGCCGATTCAAGATGACTGTTGTGACCGGTCCAGCCTTGGTGATCAGCAGTTTTCCCGACGGTGACGGTGTTGTGGTCATGGCACCTCCGCGATGCGTTCAAGATGGTCTCGTGACTTTCACTACGAAACTAACAGCGGAGGTACGCTAACACAAGTGACTTTCATAAACGGACTTTCGGTGCCCGGCGATGGAGACGCTGACGCCGTCTTTCGGGCCACCGATGTCATCGGCGATGCCTGGTCGTGGCTTGTGCTGCGGGAAGCGCTCCTCTATGACGCGCGTCGATTCAGTGATTTCCTGACCGGCACAGGAGCGCCGCGATCCACGCTGAATTCACGTCTTGCGGCGCTGACAGACGCAGGACTGCTCAGCCGTGAATCCGCCGGCTACGTCCCCACCCCGATGGCCGAGGATTTTCTGGATTGCCTGCTGGTCACAATGCGCTGGGGGGATCGCTGGCTGTGGCCTTTCGACTCGCCACCGCAGAGACTCGTCCACGTCGGACACGATCACGACGCGCGCGCAGGACTGTTGTGCGGTTACTGCAAGGCGCCGCTTCGCGCAGACGACGTCGTCGCATCGCGATCACCCGTTGAAACCCCGAACCCGCCGTCCCGTCGCAACGTCACACGCTACCTCGCCGCGAACGTCATCCAGCGGGGTCGGTCCTGCTCAATTTCTCGAGCGTTGACGATATTCGGCGACCGCTGGACGGGTCTGATCATCCGCGAATGCTTCTTCGGTACAAGACGATTCGATGAATTCGAACGACGCCTGAGCATCGCGCCCAACATCCTGTCAAACCGGTTGCGTCGACTCGTCGATGCCGGCTTTCTCGAGCGCGTCCAATATCAGGACTGGCCCGCACGCCACGAGTACCACCTCACCGAGCAAGGGCGCGATTTCTATCACATGCCAGTGGCGCTCATGGCGTGGGGGCGACGATGGCTCGGACACAGCCGTGCCGATGCAACCCTGACGCATGTCCCGTGCGGACAGCCGGCCGAACCCGTCCTCGGCTGCCTAACGTGTGGCGATCCGATCGGCAAGGAACACATCGCCATTCGGGGCGCCAACGAAGCCGAGAAGCCTTCCTGACACCGCGGATACGAGTGGCATCTTCGGGATTGGTGAGCATCAGACTGCCCATCCGGCTACGTGGTGATGACTGTGTATAGGTCGGAGATGAGGTCGTCACGCACGATGGCGACGTCGAATCCGGTGGCCACAGGATCACCGCCTTCAGGCCCGAGATTCCATGCCAAGTACCCCAGTCCAAGGGTTTGGTAGACCGGACCGGCTTTGGTGAAAACCAGCCCCTCCATTTGCGACTGCAACGCTGCAGCTTTGGCGTCCAATGCTTCACGACCGACGGTGACCCCCTCGTCGTCCGACCACCGAACATTGGCAGCATAGGTGCTCTCGATTGCCACGGCCCTCCGTTGGGCATCGCGTTCGTTGAACACCCCGAGCAAGTTGGCTTCCATCAAGTTGTTGACCGTCTCCGTCACAGTTGATCCTCCATTCGATATCATCGTGATACATGATAGATCACGCAATGACGCTCTTGCACGCGTACGTCGGAACACAACGACCGCAGTCCACGGTGCGACGGCGTATAGAGCAAGCGACCGGCCTCCGTCGCGATGTCCTTAGCAGAAGGCCCGAGAAGGAATAGTCGAAGTGTCACGTAGTCAGCGCCGAAGGACCGGTCAAGAGCCTTGGCTGTCGCCCGCAGAGCTACGAGCATTCCGCGCGTTCATGAGCGTGCAGATGCGGCTGAACTATGAGATGAATCGTCAGCTTCAAATTGACAGCGATTTGTCGCTCGCCGACTACCACGTTCTGAATGCGCTATGCGATGCACCTGATGGGCGCCTGCAGGTCTCGGACCTGGCGGCGCTGATCGGTTGGGAACGGAGCCGCGCGTCGCATCAGCTGCGCCGGATATGTGACCGCGGCCTTGCCGAGCGGGTTCCATCAGGGGATGACGGCAGGGCAACCGACGCGATTCTGACAGCGGAGGGCCGCGAAGCGATCGCCGCGGCAGCCCCCGCTCACGTGGCCTTAGTCCGCCGAATGTTCATCGACCCAATACCCGACGAGCTGCTCGCACCGCTCTCTGCGGCATTGGAGCACGTCCGGGTCAACGTCAACTTCAATAGCTCGTTGCCGCAAGCCCCGTGGTGAACACGCCCGAACGCTTGCAATAAGCATGATATATCACGTATCGTGGCGTTCACGCTGGACCTGGCGGCGAGGGAAGGATCCCCATGGGTGCCACAACGCGTCCAAAGACGCGCGACGTCTTCGCGCTGACCGACGCAATGGACGTTGCGGCGGTAGTCGCACTTTTCGCAAAGGACGCGCGAGTTGTTTTCGGCAATGGCCAGCCGATGGTCGGTGTCGACGAGATCCGCACGGGCACCGCCGCTTTTTACGACACAATCGCCGGCCTGCATCACGAGATCGTGCACGAATGGAACTTCGGCAACGACACCATCGTGGAGTTGAAGGTCACGTACGACCGCAAGGACGGCCAGCAGGTCACCATCCCGTGCGTCACGATCTTTCATGCCGACGCCCAGGGCAAGATCGACGACTACCGCGTGTATTTCGACGTGGCGCCCATCTATGCCTGACCGCTCCCGCTATCGCCTTGCAGACAAAGAGGTTTGGCGTGTCGGATACGGCGCGATGCAGCTGGCCGGAGACGGCGTCTTCGGCCCGCCGCGCGACCGTGACGAGGCAATCGCAGTCCTACGCGCCGCTGTGGATGCCGGGGTAGATCACATCGACACCGCTCAGTATTACGGGCCAGGAGTGGTCAACGAACTCATCCGGGAGGCGCTACACCCCTACCCTGACGGCTTGGCCTTGGTCAGCAAGGTGGCAGCCCGGCGCGACGAATCCGGCGCGGTCCTGCCCTATGACGACCCCGATCAACTCCGTGCCGGCATCGAAGACAATCTTGCAACGCTCGGAGTCGAACAACTCACCGCGGTAAACCTCCGCGTCATGGACAACGCCGCACCCGACGCCCGATTCGTCGATCAGCTCGGCGCGCTGACGACGGCTCAAGACGAGGGACTCATCGCTGGTATTGGGATCAGCAACATCACCAGAGACCACCTGATGCGGGCCCTCGAGGTCACCGAAATCGTCTGCGTGCAGAACTTCTTCAATCTCGCTGCACGTGACGGCATGCCCATCTTGGAAGAGTGCAGTGCACGGGAGATCGCGTTCGTACCCTTCTGTCCCCTGGGTTATCCCAAGACGCAGCGCGAGGAGATCCTGACTAACCCGGTCGTCAACAGCGTTGCCGCTGCCCACGCAGCGACCGCCACTCAGGTTGCCCTCGCGTGGTTGCTAGCTATCGCGCCGAACGTGCTGCTGATTCCAGGAACTCGCACTCGCGCCCACCTCGCTGAAAACCTTGCTGCGGAAGGCCTTTGGCTGAGCGATCGCGACATCGCCCTACTCAACGAGGCGTTCAGCTGAAGTTCGCAGTCGACCATTACAACGATTAGGAGGTCCGGATGAACCTGGCACTGTGGATTATCGCGATAGTCTTGGCTGTCGCATTCGCCGGAAGCGGGGTGATGAAACTTGCTGTGCCCAAGGACAAACTCGTCACGGCCGGCCAGGGCTGGGCGCAGGACGTCAGCCCAACCAACATCCGACTGATCGGACGCGTCGAACTTCTTGGAGCTGTCGGGTTGGTCCTGCCGGCCGCGGTGCATATCGCACCGATCCTGGTGCCGCTGGCTGCCGTCGGACTAGCACTGGTGATGGTTGGCGCAATCGTCGTCCACGCCCGACGCAAAGAACCAATGAATATCGTGGTCAACGTGGTGCTGATCAGTCTGGCCGTCTTCGTCGCCTTGGGTCGTTTCGGGCCGTATCCGTTTTCGTCGTAACGAAGGCTGACTGAAGATGACGATGCCCGCAGTCCTGCTCACCGCAGACGGACGGATCGTTCTGCAGGACCGGCCACGCCCTACGCTTCGATCCGATCAAGTCCTGGTCGAAGTCGATCTGTGCGGCATTTGCGGTAGCGATCTACACGCCTACCAGCTGCCGCAGGTCTACCACGGTGACTGCATCCTCGGGCACGAGTCCACCGGCCGGGTCGCCGCGGTCGGCGACGACGTCGCTGATTGGGCGGTCGGCCAGAGAGTCGCAGTCAACCCCAACGGCAACGTGGACGGCACGTGCGTGTACTGCCGGTCGGGGCGATCAAACTTTTGTCGCCAGGCCACCTTGGAGACGGCGCTGGGCCTTCAGGCCGATGGAGCGTTGGCCCCCCTGATGGCCGCCTTCCCTGGACACCTGCGCCGAATCCCCGACGGCATGGGAACTCTGGAGGCCGCGTGGGTCGAACCAACGGCCACCGCGCTGCGGGCGGTGGAACTCGCCGGCGAACTAGCGGGGCGCACGGTGTTGGTGACCGGCGGAGGCCCAATCGGGCAGCTCGCTTGCAGACTCGTTCACCTCAGATCGCCCGCTCAGATCCTTCTGATGGAGCCGGCGGCAGAGCGAGCCCAGTTCGCAACGGATTCCCACGCTGTGCCGATCGCCGCCGTAGACGACAGAAACCTGGTCGTCGACGTCGTGCTCGAGTGCTCAGGCAGCGCCGCCGCCACCTCCACGGCGCTGAAACTGCTTGCCCCCGGCGGCATCTTGGTGGTGGTCGGAGCAGGGCCCGACCCCGGCCTTGATTCGGCGACGATCCTGCTCAAAGAGATCGTCGTGCGGGGGTCCTACATCTATACCGACGAATTCGACCGCGCGATCGACCTGCTGGCCACTCAACAGATCACGGTGGCGGACCTCACCACGGTGATCAGCCCTCTATCTGATGCACTGACCACCTTCGACGCGTTGCGCGCCGGCGAAATCATGAAAGCCCTCATCGCGCCGGGTACCCATCCATAGCAGCCATCAGCGGGCGCCACTTTGGCCGCCAATCGATGGTTTGCTCACGAAGGAATAGTCGCGGGTTTGCGGTGCAAGCCCGATTGCCGATGACCCGTTCGATGCCGCAGGTTTTTCCAACGCTCACGGTAGGCGACACGTTGATCTTGGCAACCTCACATCGCTTTGGCATTGCTTCGCGCTAGGACAAATAACGAATTCACAGCAATCGTGACCAATCCGTCCTTGACTGGGCGTGTACCGTCGCACCGCGTGGAGATCCGGGCGACGCAAATCGCCGGATAGTATCTACTTCCCTCATCAAAGACTTCGCGGTATGTTTGCTGCGGCGCCAGCGGTGCACGGGGGTCCTTCGAGATGAGCGCCGCTTCGTCGGTCCGATCGAATCTCCAACCTGGGGGAGCAATCATGCCCGCTCGCGCGCTCATTGAGGTCACTGGTGTTGCGTGGTGTTGAAGTCCAGGTGGCTCAGGCGGTTCGCGGCGGCGGGGTTCGGCCTCGTGGCGAGCATCGCCATCGTGAGCCCGCCTGCCTATGCAGTCACACAATGGCACCCTCAGAGGCCGCCCTTGTCTACGCCATGGACTCATCTCGTGGGACCCGACAACGCGCTGCCCGAATACCCGCGCCCGCAGATGGCGCGGAAGCGTTGGATGAACCTGAACGGCGTGTGGGACTACACGGGTCGGTCTGGACAAGACGCGTTGGCGGCCACTCCCCCGGCGAGCGAGTTTCGCGAACGGATCCTTGTCCCCTACCCCACGGAGTCGGCGCTGTCAGGTATCCAACGCCACGACGACCAAATGTGGTACCGCACGGTCTTCAAGCTGCCGACTGCCTGGGGTGGGCGGCGCGTGCTGCTGCACTTCGGCGCTGTCGACCAGATCGCCACCGTCTGGGTGAACAACCAGCAGGTGGCTTATCACGAAGGTGGATATACGGAGTTCAGCGCGGACATCACCGGTGCGCTGCACCCGGGTACACAGCAATTGACCGTGCGCGTGGAGGACCGCAATGAGGCCAATCCGTTCCCGGTCGGCAAGCAGCGCAACAGTCCGAAAGGCCTCTTCTACACCGGATCGTCGGGCATCTGGCAGACGGTGTGGATGGAACCGGTGCGCACCGCGCACATCGACAAGCTCGACATCACTTCCGATCTGACCGGTTTCACTATCACGCCAAGGGTTTCCGGGACGACGAACCAACGAGCTGAGGTGGTCGTCTCCAAGCCAGGTGGCACGTCAGCGGTGGTGCGCTCCGGCCCACCAGGTGCTCCTCTGCATGTGCCGATACCGAACCCGCGCCTGTGGACTCCAGATGACCCGTTCCTCTACGACCTCAAGGTCCGGCTCGTGAGCAAGAGCCCGGCCCGCAAGGTCGTCGACGAGGTTTCCAGCTATGCGGGGTTGCGCACGATCGGCATCGTCAATGATGCGAAAGGCAGGCCGCGGATCGCGCTGAACGGAAGGATTACCTTCCTCTACGGCCCTCTGGACCAAGGCTTCTGGCCGGACGGCATCTACACCGCGCCCACCGACGACGCGCTCAGGTTCGACCTCCAGCGGATCAAATCATTGGGGATGAACTTCGTTCGCAAGCACGCCAAGGTGGAACCGGCGCGGTGGTACTACTGGGCGGACAAGCTCGGGCTGATGGTGTGGCAGGACATGCCGTCTTTGGACGTGTCGCTCGATGTCCCGGTAGGCCCCGCCCCCGATCCGCCTCCTGCGGCGAAAGCCAACTTCGAGAATGAGCTGGCCGCGATGGTTGACCAGCTCCGCAGTGTGACCTCGATCATCGGCTGGGTGGTGTTCAACGAGGGATGGGGCGAATTCGACACCGCCAGAATCACCAACGCCGTGAAAGCAGAAGACCCGACGCGGATGGTGAACGCGAGTAGCGGAGTGAACTGTTGCAAATCGCGTGGCGACACCAGAGCCGGGGACGTCTACGACGACCACACCTATGTCGGTCCTGGCCGCCCGGTTCTGCAGGACGACCCGGCGACGGCGCGCGACGAACGGCTGGTGCACGACAACCGTCCGGTGCCGCTCGAACGCCGGGCTGTGGTCGATGGTGAGTACGGCGGCCTCGGGTTGGCGGTGGACAGAAACCAGTGGCCGGGCCAGCCGCAGGCCTACGAGATGGCCGACAGCCCTGCGCGGCTGACCGAGCGGTACGTCGATGTCAGCCGGGACCTGGAAAAGGCTGTGCTGCAAGGCGGTTTGTCTGGCGCGATCTACACCCAGACGACCGACGTCGAAAACGAGGTCAACGGGTATATGAGCTATGACCGGTTGTTGGTGAAAATGGATCCCAGAACAGTGGCGGAACGAAGTCGCGCACTGATCAACGCCGGGTCTCAAGTGACGGACTAGGCGTCGAGCGGATTGGCCATGATGCGAACGGCACCATTGTTGGCAATCGATGCCGCGGCGGCGCTGTCCGGCTTGCGCCCCGCCTGGTCCTCGAAGCAGGCGGCGAATTCGCTGCCGAATCCTTGCCCGGGATAGCGCGCGAGTATCTCCGCCCGCGCCTCCGAAGAGAACTGCTGGTAGAGACGCTACGGTGCCGCCAGTAGTGCGTACTGGGCGGCCGCACGTTGTCGCGCGTCGGCCTCGTCGCCGCTGTACGTGCCTGCGACATAGCGGTCGTATAGCACGTAGCACTCGAATTTGATCCCCGGTGTGTCCTTGTACGATTCGGGCTTGAGCGCGAAGCACTTCGAGTCAGCGAGGCCGCGCACACCGTCGACGGGATGGTCGATATCTGGATCCGTCGCGATTTCCTGATTCATCAACGTGATCGCCGCGTCGTGATCACGCGCGCGTAGCAGGCTGGAACCGCCCAACTTCTGGTCGAGCCACACGCCCGCCTGGTCGACCCCGGCGGTCGCATACGTCTTGTCTTTCATCTCGCGCTCATTCTGGACCTGTCGGGCGCCATTGGGTCCGTAGGTGGCCACAGTGGTCGACAGGGTCGGTTCGGTCCCCGGGGTGATATCGACCAAGCGGCCAAGAAGCCCATAAGGATCCTTGGGGAGCTTGGCGATTCGCGCGACCGGTGTCGGCTGAAACTGGTCCAGCACTGGGATCTCCTGGTCGAACGTCTTCTCCACCATTCCGGTCAGCGTCTCGAGGTTCGGAGTCGGGTTGCTCACGAGCAGATGAATGACGAAGTCGTTATGTGCGAGGGTGGACGCCATCGATGGATGCGTCGAGCGCCAATGCCCATGTGCTGCAGGATATTTCGTCACCGGAACGGGCACATTATCGGGGCTGACCGCGAAGTCCGCCGCATCCATCTCAACCGCGGCATTCTTGGCCGCCGCGGCATCCGGGAACCGCAGCAGCATGATCATTATTGTCTTCACGTCTTGCTCTGGCTGCTGCGCACCCGAAGGATCCAAGGTGGTGTTGTTCACCATAAGCATGCGCCCGGCGACCATCCCGTACTTCGCGAGGACAGGTGCGACAACAGCCTGCCCGGTCAACGAGATGTTGGATGCGACATCCGAAGGGGTGATGAGCGGTCCGAAAGCGGTCTGTACCACCAAAGTGGGGTCGACGTTCGCCGGATCGGCAACCGCCTCGGCCATCCGAAGCGCCTCCGCCATCCGGCCCTCGTCCTCGGACGCGACCTGACCGAGCTTGCGGGGCAACGTCAAATACTTGCCGGTGTCCAGCGTCGACGCGTCAACTGCCGGCGGCTTCGACGACGTCGCCGGAGGCGTAGCCGTACCCGCGACATCGTGGCCACACCCCGCCAGCAGCGCTGCTGAAAGCACAGCCATCACTGCAATCCGTGACATCGCTCCGAACATGGGCTGCTCCCTGCACTCGATACTGTTGGCGCCCGACCTCACAGCGGAGCATCCCGGAACCAGCGGTCGTAAACGTCCTGTCCGCTGGTGCCCTTGTCTCCATTGACGACGATCGAACAGAAATTTCGCGACGGGTTGTCGAAGCTGACGGCCAGTGCGCCGGCGCCTTCGTGGTCTCCGTAGATGATCTGACCTGACCCGCCGCCACGCGACCACTGTTCGTTGTGCACGGCAGTCAGTCCGTCGGCGACACCTGCGAGCGTCTGGGGAGTACGGTCGCTACTGCAGATCATGATGTAGTTAGCGATGCTGCTGGACTTCGCGCCCTTGGGCGTACACATGATCCGTGCGACGGGAACCCCCGTATCAAGCTGGTCAATGGGGTCGAAGCGGGCATTGATGGCCTGGCACGTGGCGCCCTGGTATGAAGCGCCTGACGGCGTGTCTGGCATCAGCCCCGGCAGGGTTTGGGCCACGAAGTCGTAGGCCTGCCAGGGGCCGGTATGGGCGGCGGTGGGCTGACCCGTTGTCGCACTTGACGTCGCGGCCACCGGAGCGTTCTGCGACTGCCCGCCACCAAGCACCAAGCGCCCGGCAACCCCAAGCCCGATGACGACGGCCAGAACTGCTGCGCTGATGAAGATGACGCGCTTGCTCCGCGGTTTCCGAGGTGCGTGCGCGGAAGCCGCGGGAGTTCGATAGTCGGGAATCATGGTGTTGGCCAGATCAGCCGCGCCGCCGCCCAGGACGGTCGCCGCACGATCCGACTGATAGAGCGAGTTCGGTTGAGTGGCAGGGATGTTCGGGGCATTCGGGTGCGTATGCGACGACGAGTCCCAGTCGAGGATCGTTGCCCTACCCGGCCCCGCCTCAACTCCTGCCCGCGACAACGCGGCGTGAGCCGCCGACGCGAGCTCGCGGCAGGACCGATATCGGTGTTCCGGTTCTTTGGCCATTGCCCGCGCGATCACGTCATCCATCTCCGTCGGCAACGACGGGTCGCCCGTCGTGACCCTGGGCGGCGGGTCAGCCAAATGCGCATGCATCACGGCGATTTGCGAATCCCGCGGAAACGGAACGGAACCCGCCAACATCACATACAGCGTGCATCCCAGCGAATAGATATCGCTGCGGTGATCCAGATCCCGCCCGGCTATCTGCTCCGGCGATGCGAAGGGCAACGTCGCCGCTACCGCGCCGGCGTTCGTCAGAGCCGACGTCTGGTCCAGCGCGCGGGCAATACCGAAATCCGTGACGAGAACGTGGTCGCCCTCATCGGGGTCCTCGGCGACAAGGATGTTCGCCGGTTTGACGTCGCGGTGCAGCAAGCCGCGCCGGTGCGCGCTGTCGAGACCCTTCGCCGCCTCACCGAGAATGTAAACCGCCCGGCCGGGGGTGAGCACGGACCGACCCCGCTTGATCAGCTGGTGTACATCCACGCCATCGACGTACTGCATGGCGATCCACAGTGAATCCCCTTCGACACCACGGTCATACACCGACACCACGTTGGGGTGGTCCACCCGCGCCGCCAACTCGGCCTCGCGTTCAAAACGCGCCCGGAACTCAGGGTCGGAGCCCAAATGCTCGCCGAGAACCTTCAACGCAACCCGCCGCGGCAGACGCGGATGTCGCGCCGCGTACACCGCGCCCATGCCGCCAACGCCCAGCCGGCGCTCGATCAGATAGCCGGCAAAGACTTCACCCGGATTCAACCCCACGCCGGCCCCCACAGATCGGCGATGTCAGCGGTCAACTCACTTGAAATCGACTGCATTCGTCACCTGCAAGTCGTCTTGATATCCGATGTCGATGACCGCCACGACCTCGCTGAGGCCCTGGGGGATCTCAAAGGGTGGCGCTATACACATCGCTGACTGGCCGTAGATCCAGACTGAGTCAACCGAGCCGACGATTTTCTTTGTCGTGGTTTCGACGAAACCCACTGTGAACGGCGTGTCATCGGGGACGCCGGTGACGAGGAACTTCGCGTGGACGGTGTCGCCTGGCTGGACCCCAGTCAGATGATTGAGGTCGTTTTCATCGCGTGATGGCCCACACTCGCTTGGGTCACCTTTCTCGATCCCCACCTTGCTCCATCCGGCCGATTCCGCGGTGGCGTCAGCGGGCAGCTTCTGGATCTTGGCGAGGTAGGGCGAAACGTACTTTGGATCGCCGCCGTCACGGGCGATCTTGATGACGTCTGAAGCGAGCGCGATCGGCCTGACCAGATACGACGCCGCCGGTTCGCCCTCCTGTCCCTTGCGGAACTGGGTATTGACAGCAATCAACTCGCCTGTGGCGTTGATCGAGGCGCCGCCGGAGTTGCCGTGCGCGATCCGCTCGGTCGTGTCTATCCAGAACCGTTCGGTGTTGGTGCCGTAATCGCGTTTGAAGGCAGAGACATCACCACTGGTGACGGTCAACGGGCCACCGACGTGTTGATCACCTGTCAGCGCCGGGTATCCGAGCGCTGTGATGTGGTCGCCGGTCTGCAATGCATTGCTGTCTCCGACCGGCACCGGTTCGGGCAGTGCCAGCTTGTCGCCATCCAGCGGTGTGCCGTCGGCATTGGCATCGATCTTTATCACCGAGAGATCGAGATAGCCGTCAGATACCACAGGAGTTGCGCGGTATTTCGCTGTCGCGGGGGTGTTGTCGTCCTTGGCGAATGCCACTTGGAGAAACGACGGATCATGATCGGGCACACCGCCGCCCGTCAGGCCCTTCGCAGTTGGCTTGGCCACGTGGGCATTGGTCAGGATCAAGCCGCTGGAGTCGATGACCGTCCCCGAACCCGTCCACTCGGGCATGCCGTTCGGGTCGAACGCGAAGATCTGAACGCTGGCCCTCTTCGCCCGCTCCAGATTGGCGGCGCTCAGCGTGTTGTCGTGGGTGCTTTCGCCCGTTAGTAGCACCGCCGCGGTGACGCCGCCGCCGACCAGCGCCACCGCCGCGGCGGCGGCGCCCCAGCGCGCGATTGTCCTGCGCCGCCGCTTGCCGGCGATCGCCCTTTGCGCCGACGCAACGTCTGCCACCGGCACCAGCGTGAGCTGATACCCGGCCTCCGGATGGCCGAGCTGCACCACAGTCTGCTCGGTGACCTTCTTCTCCTTGACGCGTTCGCCATCGACGAATGACCCGGAGTTGGAGTGGTCGACGAACCACCAGCCGTCGGATCGCCGCCCGATGTTCGCGTGGTGGCGCGACACGGCCGGGTCGTCGGCCACGAGATCCGATCTAGCGTCGCGACCGATCCGCACGGGTTTGTCAGGGCCGAAGCGTTTGTCGCCGTCTCGGGTGCGGATCAGCAACCCGTCGACGGCACGATCCGCCTGGGATTGACCGTCGCCGTAGATGTAGGTGCGCTGCTGATCGGAGAGCAGGACAGTGTTCTCGTTGCCTGTCGGTCCGTCGGCCGACGCGTGAGGTAGGGCGATGGTGATGAACGCCGCGACACCATCGGTGACGGCGCCAAACCGCACCGTCGTCGTCGCGCCGAGTTGGACATGGGAGACACGCTGATCGTCGACCCAGGTGCCACCCGTGCTGCCGATATCGACGAGATCCCATCCCGTAGCCGTCGGTCGCAGTTCGCCGTGCCTGCGTGACACGCTCGGGCTGTCCAGGACGATGTCGTTGTCGCTGCTACGGCCGATCCGTAGTACTCGCTGCTCGTCGAAGGATCTCGGTTTGCCGGTCGCGGAACTAAATTCGAGTCTGTACATGTGAATCTCGCCGTCGGGATGTCACGGGTTGCGGTCGCGACGTGCCGCCGGCTCAGGCGGTGGCAATTGCACGCCGGTCCGCGACGGGCCCCACTTCGTCGCAGCAGCAAGATCGATCACGAGACTCCCTTTGTCCGGCGCAAATTACCGGAGAAGACACGTCGGCGTGGTTGTGGCAGTTCATTTTCCCACCGGGAAGTGAGGTTCGTTACGCCATTGAACTAATACGCAGGCTCAATCGTAGCGACACCCGCGGCGGATTTCGACGGTTGCTGATAGTGATGTCACGCGTTAACTGCGGCGCCGATGCATGCGTCAAGCACACGAAATACATTGCTGGCCGGTGACTTACCGTGCCCCCTCGACGGATTTCGTTGCGGGCGCGAGCTCTGAGGAGCGCGCTGACGGAACGGCACCAGAACCGAACCTGCAAAATCGTTTGCTCGCTGCGCCCGCGGCGATGTCGACCTCGAGGCCGGCCGAACGTCTACGTCACCGACGCCAACCGGGTGCTGAAACTGCCGGGCGCGTAGTGCCCACATAGGTGATGAGGTCAGGCAGGTTTGCGGAACGTGTAAACCCGGTACTGAAGAAGTCCAGTTTTGGTCAGCCACTTGATCCATCGTGTACCGACGATCATTGTCTTCTGGGCATCCTCTGACCCCTGCTCGCGGAAGAACTTCATCAGGAAGGGGTACGTCGGCAACGTGTTCTTCCGGATGTTGCGGTTCGCGTCGAGTTGGAGTCCTCCACGTTTGCCCAAGGCCCTATATGAGCGAAGCGGGACGCTCCCGAGCGTTCCGTAGGACTTCGCGATCTGGGAGCGAATCGCCAGCCAGATCGGGGTCTTGGCGAAGAAGGCCATGGTGGGAACGAAGTCGGAGACCGCCAGATATCCGCCCGGCTTGAGCACGCGCGCGGCCTCTGCGAGGAACTGCTGGCGGGACGGGAAGTGGAAGATGCATTCGACCGCCAGGACGCGATCGAAGGAGTTGTCCTCGAACGGCAGCTGACATGCGTCGGCTTCGATCCAGCCGATCTTGTTGCCGTGGCTGGGCTCGGTCTGGGCTTCTGCGGCTGCGAGCTGGCGCGGGTCGATGTTCAGCCCGGTGAGGTCCATATCGAAATGTGTGGCATTTATCTGTTGGATGGTTCCGCCGAAGCCGCAGCCGACGTCCAACAGCTTCTGCCCGTCGGCGACCTTTCCGGCCTCTAGAAGCACGCCGTTCATCTGCTTCATGGCAGCGGTGTAGTCCGCCCGGGTGCCGTCTGCTGTGTTGGGGTGCTCCCAATAGCCCCAGTGCACCTCGGTTTCCCACAACTGGCCTGTCTCGCCACCGTCCTGCCGCTCGTCGATCAGCAAATCGAAGTAGGGCAGCTCAGCCATTTGCGGAACGTATCACGATCCGGGCCTTCTTCCGGGGTGGCAGCACGGTCGGCGGCCGAATTATTTGGTCGTCAGAGGGTGGGCATGAATTCCGCAAGCGCAAGGATCATGAACACCACTAAGGCGAGCCCGATCAACCCGCCGGCGGGAATCATCATCACGCACACCGCTACCCAGACGAGCAGCCTCGGCCATTCGAATGGCTGGTTTCCCACCACGCCGCCGCGACGTTCGCGGAGCGCGTGGTAGGTCGCCCACACACCCGCCCCGGCCGCGGCAACCGCGATGATCCGCAACCCGTCCGGTGTGAAGGCCAGAGCGACGCCGGCCGTGATCGCTACGGCTGCAAGGCGTCCCCACATCGCCACTCGATGCCTGGCCGCGTGCTTGACCGCATTAGTCCGATTCGGCTCACCGCGGTATCGCGGAACCCGCCCCTCCACTCCGAAGAGTCGCCAAAGCCAACGCGACCAAGCGGTTCGCAGACCCAGGTCGTCAGCGATGCGCCGAACGTCGGCGGCCGATTCCGCCATCATCCGGCGCGACTCAGCGCTCCTCCAATAGGCGGCCTTGAAAACCCTTCGCGGAATACCGAACTGCCGGGCAAAAGTGCGAGGTGGTCCCACCGACTCGCCGATCAACCACCGGAGATAGAACGGGAAGGCAATCGCATACGTCGCCCGCCTGAACCGGCTAGAACTTTGCATCCGTTGAGCCAGATAGTCGTCGACGAACGATATGTGACGGGCCTCTTCCGCCAGATGAATGTAGGTGATCTTGTTCAGCAACGGGGGCACGTTGACCGCGCCACGATGCTGCAGGGTCTGTTGATAGTGCAGCGGCTGTTCCCCACACAACACACCGATGAAGTGGAAGATGCTGGCGTAGCCGCCGATGAAGCCCAGGATCGGCCCGATGAACCGGGAGCCTCGCCGCATTCCGGGGACATCCTCGCCGGTGCGGTTGATGAACTCCTGGAACATCAGAATGTGATTGGCTTCGTCGATCAGTTCGTGCATGAGATAGCGAAACACCGGGGAACGGTTCGGCAGTGCACCCCCGTAATGCACCACTCCGCGGATCAGCATCTGCTCGAACTGGATCGTGGCCTTGAGAGTGTTCGCGGTAATCCAGCGGCCCATGTCTATGCGGCGCTGCAGCGGCTGTTGGGCATACCAATCCGTGGCCGCGAGCGGATCCGTATCCGGATCCAACTGCCAACGCGGATCATTGTCGTCCAATGCGTTCTCGGGTGCCTCCCAGTCGATGTCGACGTACGGATCGAAACGCAGGCGGGTCGTCGCTTGCGACAGGGCGTCGACTCTGTCGGCATAGCTGTCGCCCGACGCCCGGTCTGCGTCGTTGACCGCTGTCATTTCGCAATCCGTTGAGCCACGACGAGATTGACACCGAATCGCGTGCCTGCTTCGGAATCCTGCTCGGCGACAGTGATATTCGAGTTCACCGGGCGTTCCTCGTCGCCGCTCTCACGCAGCCACCGACGCGGTAAGTCATAGCAAGCACTTTAGGATGCGACCGGCGTAGGCCGGGCTAAGCCACTGGATCGGCGTAGTACCGATTCAGTCACGAATATCATGCACATTCGCAACGATCGACGCATTCGCTAGCTATCTCGACTTCGACGCGCTGATCGGTCGTGGCAATCGTCACGAACGAGACTGAGAACTCCTCGCGCCGAAAGGCGATCAGGTTCACCGCGGGCACGCCACCACGCCGCTGATGACCGGATCAAGTTGTGCCCCGCTATCAACGGGATCAAGAACCGAAATGACGGATACCACGGCGACGTCGCCGGCGAGCATCGGCAGTGTCAACAGCGCTCGGGTAAGAACCACCGCGCGCAGCCAGCCACTCCAACACCCGACTAACACCACGTAAAGCGCCAAGACCGCCGCACAGATCGGCAATTTCTGTTGGGCGGTCCACAGCAGACTCACAGCGACAGTCTGGAATTAGCCGATCATGGTTTCCAGCAGACCCTGACGGCGATCCAAGCTACGGCTTACTGTATTTGCTGAACCGCCGTAACTAGCAGTGGGACGCCCCTACCGCTACCGATTGATCGACACGGTACGTTGTGGCAATCTGCGCAACTGCACCGACCGAAAGTCCAGACATGACCAAGGTGACGTTCCTGTTGTCGAAGGACCCCGCTACCGAACACGGCGGCGACATCGAACTATCGAGGGTAGCCATGCGGTTGGCGGCAGAAGCCTTCGAAGTTTCCGCCATCTGCATGTCTCACGAAACCCCGGGTTGCGTGACCACCGACTTGGTCCAGCGCGGTCTGTCGCTTACACGCGTGTTTCAGGGCGCCGTTCGGCCCGCCCGACTGCTGATTGATTCGCTGCGCACGAGGCGCAGCCTCGTGCACGTGCGCTTCGATAGCGACGAGCTTTTGCGCGCTATCGAAAACTCCGATGCAGACGTGTTCGTCGCCGAGCACAACTACATGGCGGAAACATTCCTGCGGAGTACCCGATTCGGCACAACCGGTTTGGTCATCAACACCGTCAACACCGAATCACAGGTTTGGCTGGCCACCCGCGGGTTTCTTGGGCGGATCGAGGCGCCGCGCCTGCTGCGCGACGAGATGCGGACCGCGCGCGCGGCGGACGCCGTCGGCTGTTATGAGATTGAAGAGGCGCAAATGTACGAGCGGCACGGCGTGCGCAACGCGCGTTGGATGGACGTGACGCTTCCGCCGATCCCCCAAGTCGATGTGTCCTCGACCGAGCGCCGGCTGGTGTTCATGGGCAGTCGAGATTGGCCACCCAACCAAGAGGCGTTTCTACACGCACTCAGGCTCTGGCCGCGCATCGCTGCCGGCATCCCCGATGCAGAACTGTGTGTGATCGGCGCAAAGAAGCCGGGGGCGAAAGACCCCGTTTATCCCGACGGCGTTCGGGAATTCGGCTTCGTCGAGGATTTGCCCGCATTCCTGGGTACCTGCCGCGCGTTGATGGCACCCATCAAGACTGGGGGTGGAGTGCGGGTTAAACTGCTCGATTCGATCAGAATGGGACTACCGGTTGTCGGTACGAGCCAAGCAGTCGGTTCACTGAAGGCCCCGTTCGAGATTCCCACCTTCGACGACGAAGAATCGTTCGTTGCCGAATGCAGGCGCTTCCTTCTTGATCGTGACGCGGCTGTGAAGGCTGGAAATAAGCTGTACGAGCTCAACACTGAGCACTGGCGGCAGCACCGTCCGCACCATGCGGTAGAAGAACTGCTACGCTTCGGAATTCGCGTGTAGCAAGGCCGGTGCGCGAGTCTCACTGGTCATAAAAATTGGGTACGCGGATGGCCGCGCCGACATCAGCTTCCTACGCCGTTCGATCGGCATTCACCATGGCCGCCACTATCCCCTCGAAGGACATGGTGCGCCGCCACCCAAGAATTTCCTCGGCCCGTGTCGGATTCCCCACCATCACGGCGCTATCCGCCGGTCGCATCAGGTCGCTGTCGGTTTTGACATACGACTGCCAGTCTTCGATACCGACCGCGGCGAATGCCGCAGCGACGAAGTCGGCGATGGAATGCGCGGTACCGGTGGCGACGACGAAATCGTCGCCCCTTCCGGATCTGGCCATCCGGATCATTGCGTCGACGTAGTCCGGCGCCCATCCCCAGTCACGCTGCGACGACAGATTGCCTAACGTGAGGGAGTCCTGCGCTCCATCGGCGATGGCCGCTGCCGCTGCAGTGATCTTGCGGGTCACGAACGTGGTTGGGCGGCGCGGTGACTCGTGGTTGAACAGGATGGCGTTCGACGCCTTGAGGCCCTTGCTGCGATAGATGTGGCACATCATGTGACCCAGCGCCTTGGAGGCGCCGTACGGTGACGTGGGGCTGATACGGCTGTCCTCGTTCTGCGGCGAATTGGCGCAACCCGCGAACACCTCGGCACTCGATGCGTTCACCAGGGCGATGCCGTGGCCGCTGTCGTCCTGCACCCTCACACACGCCTCCAACAGCGCCGTCGTCGACAGCGCGTTGACCTCGGTGGTGTACACCGGCCGACTCCAGGACGTCGCGACGGACGAAACGCCCGCAAGGTGGAAGACGTAGTCGGGCGAGATTCGCCGTACCAGTGCGAGGACTGCATCGGCGTCGGCGAGGTTCACCTTGTGTGTGCTCACCTCACCGATGGCAACCGATTCCAGACCATCGTGAGGCCCGACGATGCCGTGGACCGTCACACCCGAATCAACCAGCTGTCGCGACATGTAGTAGCCATCTTGACCGGTAACACCGGTGATCAGCGCTGTTTTCTGCCCGGTCGTTTGCACCGGGATCAGACACTCGTCACTGAGCTGCCGCACCCGCGGCGGCCGACTGCTCTGCCACTTCGCTACGCACCATCATTTCGACCAGCTCGTGGAACGCCACCTTCGGCTGCCAGCCGAGCTTGTCGCGGGCCTTGCTCGAATCGCCGATCAGCAGGTCGACCTCGGCCGGGCGTAACAGTGCCGGATCGAACCGTACATAGGGCTCCCAGTCGTCGATCCCGACCGCCGCGAACGCGGCATCGACTAGTTGGGCAATCGAGTGCGTCTCACCCGTCGAGACGACGTAGTCGTCGGCCTCGTCCTGCTGCAGCATCAGGTACATCGCCTCGACGTAGTCGCCTGCGAACCCCCAGTCGCGGCGCGCGTCCAGATTCCCGAGGGTGACGTGGTCGTCCAGACCCAGCGAGATCCGGGCGACCGCACGCGACACCTTGCGGGTGACGAATTCGACTCCGCGGCGCGGAGACTCGTGATTGAAGAGAATTCCCGAACTCGCATGCATCCCGTACGATTCGCGGTAGTTGATCGTCATGTAGTGGCCGAAAACCTTGGCAACACCATAGGGCGAACGCGGCCACAGCAGCGTCGACTCACTCTGCGGTACGTGCTGCGCCTTGCCAAACATCTCCGAACTGGATGCCTGGTAGAAGCGGACCTGCTCACCCGACACACCCTGGTACAGGCGGATGGCTTCCAGCATGCTCAGCACGCCGCCACCGGTAACGTCAGATGTCAACCGGGCGTTCTGCCATGAGTACGCGACAAAGGACACCGCCCCGAGGTTGTATACCTCGCTGGGGCGCGCGACGGTCATCGCGCGCATCAGGCTGGAAATGTCCAGCAGGTCGCCAGGGATGAGATGCACGTCCGGAAGGGTCTCCTCGAGCATCGCCGCCTTCGGGTTGTTCTGTCCTCGCAGCAGGCCGTAGACCTCGTAGCCCTTGGCCAGCAGTAGCTCCGACAAGTACATCCCGTCCTGGCCGGTGATCCCCGTGATAAGCGCGCGCTTTCCGGTACCGGGTGCGACTACTGCCGAACTCATTGCGCTTCCTCCGAAACATCAGCAAAAGGTGCGTAGAAACAGTGGCAAAAAAGGTGCCTACAAAGAATTCGGTATATCTGGTCTCGTAACCGCTCTGAACTGCTCAAACATAGTGGAGCTAAGGGGATTCGAACCCCTGACCTTCTCGATGCGAACGAGACGCGCTACCAACTGCGCCATAGCCCCTGATACCGGTAGCAGGCTACCAGCCGCCGAGCGACCACCGAAACCGGCGAACTACTGGCCAGCCGCGTGCGGCAGGTCGAAGCTGCGGGCGAACGGCGCATAGTCGAGATGCTCGAAGATCGGGTCCTCGTCGTCGATCTCCAGCACCACCGAACCGGGCCTGCGCAGACGCGATGGAACCACGTCGAACTCGTGGTCGTCGGTGTTCTCCACACCCAGCCGCGCCCGCGCCATCCGATGGGCGCGGCGCCGCCGCAGCCGGGACTCGATGCGGGTTTGACGGCGCAGATACCCCAGATAGAGCACGGCAACCACACCGATCGCGCCGCACGCCCACCACAGGGCCGACGTCACCGTGAACGCCGCCGCGGCGGAGGCCATCACCAAGGCGGCCAGCACGGTCAGCATGCGCCTGCGAAATTTGTACTTCCGCGCGTCGATCGTCGCGCTCCTGGATTCGTACCGGCGGCGACGGGCGGCACTCAGCGAGTCGGCCATCTGCAGATCGGTGTCCGAAGGCGCCTCGAGTCCCGAGGAGTCGGCGACGTACTCGTACTCATCCTCGGTGCCGTCGGGTTCGTACTCTTCCTCGGGCTCGTCCGTCTCGGCAGCCTCAACGTCCTCGCCGAAATCCAATGGCAGCTCGTCGGTTTGCGGCTCGGGCTCCTCAACCTTCGCGGGCACGGCGTCGCTCTCACCGATTGGCAACGCGCCGGAGTCCTCGTCAACGACGTCGACGTCGAGGTACTCCGGTTCGGTGTCGACCTCGGTTTCCACGACGGCCGCGCGCACCACCGAGCGCTCGGAGGACTCCTCGTGGGACTCCTCGTGGAGGTCATCGTCGAGGTCCTCGTCGGACGGCTGCCAGTCCGGATCGCTGCGATGTCCCGCCGCAGGACGTCCGCGCCGCAGCAGCCGCGCGCCGCGTCCGGTGTTGAGCACTCGCGTCGCCAGGGCCACGTCGCTGGTGCGGCGGACGGCGTCTCGCTTGCTGATCAGCATCGGGACGAGCACGAACAGCCACAGCACGACAAGGGAGATCCAGAGGAGAGATTGGGGGATGCTTGGCATGACGCCGGCTCCTTTCCCCATCAGGCTAGGTCCGTGACCAGCGCATCGACGGGCGGCGCGCCGATGTCAATTACACACCTGTAATTCACTGCTGACAAGCACCAACAGTCACAAATGTCACATTAGTAACAAGACGAGTCGATTCGCTGCGCCGGGTGCTGCACCAGGGTCGTCGTTTCGTCGCAGGGACAGCCCTCAGGCAGAAATCGCGAACAGAGCCGGAAATCAGGTCCAGCTTGCGTGGCCCTCGCGCACCAGCGACGACGCCGCAGAGCCGTTGAGTTCCTCGGCGGTGACGGCCACCAGCAGGTGATCGCGCCAGGCGCCGTCAACCTCGAGGTAGCGCCGCAGCAGCCCTTCCTCGCGAAAGCCGACCTTTGCCAGCACTGCCCGGCTCGCCGCGTTCTCGGGACGCACCGTTGCCTCGACGCGGTGCAGCCTGACCGGGCCGAAACAGTGGTCAAGACCCAGCGCCAGTGCGGCCGTCGCAACCCCGGCACCCGTCGCCGACCTAGCCACCCAATAACCGATCCACGCCGAGCGCAGCGCACCATGTGTCACATTGCCGATGGTCAGCTGACCGCAGAACTGCCCGTCGACCTCGATGACGTATGGCAGCATCCGGCCCTTGCGCGCCTCGGCGCGCAACCCCGAGCAAACCGCTGGCCACGACGAAACCGCATGCCGCACTTCCCAATTCACATCGGTTACCGGTTCCCACGGTTCGAGGTGCGCACGATCGGCCAACCTGATGCGGCTCCAGGGCGCCGCGTCGCGCAGCCGAACCGGGCGTAGTCGCACCAAACCGGCGGGGACGCGCAGCGGGCCGACGGGCATCGGCCATCCCGGATGCAATGAACTCGAACGCCATAGATTCACGACGGCACGTCGGTTTCGTTGTCAGCCGCGCTGGGCCAGGAACGCAACGTCGACGATCTCGCCAGTGCGGACCTGCTCGGCCTCGCTGGGGACGACCACCAAACAGTTGGCTTCGGCGAGGGTCGCCAGCAGATGCGACGAAGCTCCCGGCTCGCCGCCGAGGGCCTGCACCAGATACTCACCGGTGTCCTGGTCGCGCATCAACTGGCCCCGCAGGTAGCCCTTGCGGCCCGCGACCGAGGCGATCGGCGACAGCGTGCGCGCCTGCACGACCCTCCGCATCGGCTGCCGTTTGCCCAGCGACAACCGGATCAAGGGCCGCACCATCACCTCGAAGACCACCAGCGCGCTCACCGGGTTGGCTGGCAGCAGGAACACCGGCACGCCTTCTGCGCCGAGTTGGCCGAAGCCCTGCACCGAGCCGGGGTGCATCGCGATGCGGGTGACCTCCATTTCGCCGAGTTGCTCGAGCACCGACCGAACACCTTCGGCGGCGGCGCCACCGACCGCCCCCGCGATCACCACAACCTCGGCGCGGTTGAGTTGGGTCTCAACGATTTCCCGCAGTTCGTTGGGTTCGGTGTCGACGATGCCGACGCGGTTCACCTCTGCGCCGGCGTCACGGCCAGCCGCGGCCAGCGCGTACGAATTCACGTCGTAGACCTGCCCGTTGCCTGGCGTTCGGGACGTGTCGACCAGCTCACCGCCGACGCACATCACCGACAGCCGAGGCCGCGGATGCACCAGCACGCGCTCGCGACCGACCGCGGCCAGAAGGCCCACCTGAGCGGGGCCGATGATCGTGCCAGCGCGCACCGCGACGTCGCCTGGCTGGACGTCGTCGCCGGTGCGGCGGACGTAGGCACCCGACCGCACGCCGCGCAGCACGGTCACCCGCGCCTCTCCGCCGTCGGTCCACCGCAACGGCAGCACAGCGTCGGCGAGGGTCGGCATCGGCGCGCCCGTCTGCACGCGCGCGGCCTGACGCGGCTGCAGCCGGCTCGGTTGGCGGGCGCCTGCCTCGATCGAGCCCATCACCGGGAGGCTGATTTCGCGGTTTCCGTCGTCATCGGAATCCGAGGCGTCGTCGCCATCGGACGTACCAACGCCAAGCACATCCACGCTGCGCACGGCGTAACCGTCGATGGCGGCCTGATCGAAGCCCGGCAGCGGACGCTCAGTGACGACTTCCTCGGCGCACATCAAACCCTGCGCTTCGGCGATCGCCACCCGGACCGGGCGTGGCGCCACCGCGGCAGCCGCTACCCGGGCCTGCTGTTCCTCGACAGAACGCACCGCACCCCTATCTAGGCGTCAGGGGCCGTCGTGGCGCGTCAGCAATCGATCAGCCCCAATCGCTCCACCAACCACCGCCGCAGTTCGGGCCCGTAGTCGTCGCGCTGTAACGCAAAGTCAACCGCAGCCTTGAGGTAGCCGCCGGGATTTCCGAGGTCGTGTCGAGAGCCGCGGTGTACGACCACATGTACCGGATGACCCTCTTCGATCAGAAGCGCGATCGCGTCGGTCAGCTGTATCTCGCCGCCCGCCCCGTGCGGAACACGTCTCAGCGCGTCGAAAATCGCGCGGTCGAGGACATAGCGTCCGGCCGCTGCGTACAGCGAAGGCGCGTCCTCGGTCTTTGGCTTCTCCACCATGCCCTTGACGCGCAACACGTTCGGATTGTTGGTGTCGGGCACGGTCTCGACGTCGAAAACGCCGTAGGCACTTATCTCGTCGGGTTCCACCTCGATGGCGCACAGCACCGAGCCGCCGCGCTTGGCGCGCACCTTCGACATCGTCTCCAGCACGCCCGTCGGCAGCACGAGGTCGTCGGGCAGCAATACCGCGATCGCATCTTCGTCGGGCGACAGGCTCTCTTCGACGCACCCAACCGCGTGGCCGAGGCCCAGCGGCTTTGCCTGTACCACTGACTCGACCTTGATCAGCGCTGGCGCGCGGCGCACCTTTTCCAGCATCGACGTCTTGCCGCGGGCCTCCAGCGTGCCCTCGAGCACGAGGTCTTCGACGAAGTGCGCGACGACGCCGTCCTTGCCTTCCGACGTGACGATAATCAGCCGTTCGGCGCCCGCTTCGGCGGCCTCGGCGGCCACCAGTTCGATGCCCGGAGTGTCGACGACGGGCAGCAATTCCTTTGGCACCGTCTTGGTGGCAGGCAAGAACCGTGTCCCCAACCCAGCGGCCGGGACCACCGCCGTGCGCGGTATCGGTACCAGAGACGGAGTCATCGTTCACACATTAACGGCATCGACTGCGCTAAACCTCCTAAGGAGGCGTTCCGTCGGTTTTGCGGTGTCTGGCAACCTCCTGTCATGGTGAACACCGTGGTGGACAAGACGAAGACCGAGCTGCGAGGCGAGATCCTGCTGGCCCGCAGCGCGTTGGCGGCACAAGTGCACGACGCCGAGGCCGATGCGCTGTGCGGACACCTGCCTGCGTTCATCGGCGACGGTCAAACGGTTTGCGCCTATGTACCCGTCGGATCCGAACCAGGCTCGACCGAACTGGTCGATTCTCTGGTGCACCGCGGGGTGCGGGTGCTGCTGCCGGTCGTCCGTCACGACGAGGCCGGCCTGCGCGTGCCACTGCAGTGGGGCGAGTACCGCCCGGGCGGCCTGGTTGAGGCGCGACACAGGTTGCGCGAGCCGCCCGAGCCCTGGCTGCCAGCCGACGCGATCGCGACCGCCACTGTGGTGTTGGTGCCTGCGCTCGCCGTCGACAGGGCCGGAGTACGGCTGGGGCGCGGCGCTGGGTTCTACGACCGCTCGCTGCCGCTGGCCGCTCCGACGGCGCGGCTGGTGGCCGTCGTCCGCGACGACGAGCTCGTCGACCGGCTGCCCGCCGAACCGCACGACGTGCGGATGACGCACGCGCTGACACCGAATGGCGGCCTGGTCGCCCTCGGCTAGCAGTGGTCAAGTACCGCTGCCATCGCTCGCTTCTCATTGGCCGAAACCCACAGCCGGTAGGCAGATTTCACCGCAACCTGCCGTGCGACGAACTCGCAACGGAACGTCTGGTTTGGCGGCAGCCACGCATTGGCATCGCGAAACGCCTTGTCGAAGTTGGCTTTTGCGCTGACGGCAAGCAGGTTGCGCGGATCGTTGGCGAAATCGCGGCGGTGCTGGTCGTCCCACTCGCGGGCCCCGTTGTACCAGGCGTCCGACAGCGAAACGACGTGATCGATCTGGACCGCATCGGAGGTCTCTGGGCCGCGGACGAAGGCGATCGACGCACCGGTGTACGGGTCGATCAGGACGCCGCTTTGGGCATAGCAAGTACCTGCCCGCACTGCGAGGTCGGTCAGGTCGCGGCGCAGGATGTCGTCGCGGGTGTTGCAGCCGTTGTGGCCGAACTCAACGTTGACGTCGTCGCTCCATGGTTCGCCGAACCGGTACCGGGAGAAGTCGGTCATCCGATCCCATCCCTTGAGGGGTAGCCCCGCCAGCTGCGCCCTCGCGTCGTTGTAGTCGGATGTGCCTGCCGGTTTCGCGGCCGAAGGCTCGTCCCGCGGGTCGTGGCAGTGCAGCCACAGCGCAACGGCGACAGCGAGCGCAAGCAGACCGATCACACCGGGAATGACGCGGCCCACATAGCGGTTCTAGCACTTGAGCCGGTAGAGTGCTAAGAAGTTTGACCATCTCGGAGGTTTTTGTGCCTACCTATTCCTACGCATGCACCGAATGCGGCAATCGCTTCGATGAGGTGCAGGCCTTCAGCGATGCTGCGCTCACCACCTGCCCCAAGTGCAGCGGTCGGCTCCGCAAGCTCTTCGGCAACGTGGGAGTGGTGTTCAAGGGCAGCGGCTTCTACCGCAACGACAGCCGCGAGTCGGCCAAGGCCTTAGCCAAGAGTTCGTCCAATGGCTCCTCGGTCACCTCGGAGTCCGCCAGTTCCTCGTCGTCGTCCGAGAAGTCGTCGTCCGAGAAGTCGTCGTCCGACAAGTCCAGCTCCACCTCATCCAACGATTCAGGCTCCAGCTCGAGCAGCTCAGCGCCGGCCGCTGCGGCATCGAGCTGACCCGCGGGGTTTATCCACAGGCGCCATCCGCGCCCGCACTTTCACAACGGTCCGCCGCCTAGCGTTGCGGCATGGGCGACTCTCTCAATCCGTCGGTGTTGAGCCGGCTGCTGGTCACACTGCGGCCGGATTGGTCGCGCACTGTTGCCGCCCGAAGGGTCGCAGCGGGCGCGCTCGTCATCCTGGCCGCTGTCGTTGCGCTGCGGGCCGACCCGAAGGGCGATCGCGCCGAGATCGTCGTCGCGACGCGCGACCTTGCCTCTGGTATCGAGTTGACCGCTGATGATGTGCGGATCGAAAGTCGTACGGCGGCAACGATTCCCGACGGCTCACAGTCGGACGTCGACGCGGTCATCGGTGCGACGCTTGCAGGCCCGGCCCGCCGCGGGGAAGTGCTGACCGACGTGCGGGTGCTTGGCCCACGGCTCGCCGAGTCGGTGGCAGGCCCAGACGCACGCATCGTGCCGCTGCCGCTGGCCGACGGCGCGCTACTCGATCTGGTCCGCCCTGGGGATGTGGTCGACGTGCTTGCCGCGGCCACATCCGATACAGGAGCAGACGCGCGGCCACGCCTGATCGCGACCGACGCCGTGGTGGTCCTGGTATCCGAGAAGCCGAAAGGCGCAGGCAGCGGAAGCGACCGCGTTGTGCTGGTGGCTCTTCCGGCCCACTCCGCCAACGACGTTGCGGCCGCGGCGCTTGTTCAGACCGTGACGCTCACGTTCCACTGACGCGCTCAGCGGCGCGGTGGCGGCGCCGGCGTCGTTGTCGTCGTCGCGGGCCCACCGTGCTGGATGGCGTCCATCACCATGTCGGTCAGGTCGTCCGAGGACGACGTCGTCGGGCCGGGTGCCGGCAGCGGGGTCGGATCGGCGCTGGCCGTGCCAATTGCGAACGCCGAGAGCCCAACTACCGCACCCGCCGCCGCCGACAACAGCCACCGCATAGCCACTCCGTTCGTTTTTCATTGGTGCACAGCTTGATTCCCCGCGAAGCTAGCACCGGACCGCATCCGCCGCACGCTCAACGCGACTAACGTCTGAGCTTGTCAAGTAGCACACGAATGCAGGAGGGATTCGAGCGCATGTTGAAGGGCTTCAAGGAGTTTTTGGCCAGGGGCAACATCGTCGACCTGGCCGTCGCGGTGGTCATCGGTACCGCGTTCACGGCGTTGGTCACGAAGTTCACCGACAGCATCATCACGCCGCTGATCGACCGCATCGGCGCAGGCGGCGACTCCGAATACGGCATCCTGAAGATAGGCATCGGCGGCGGCCAGACTATCGATCTGAACATCCTGCTGTCGGCGGCCATCAACTTCATCCTTGTCGCCGCGGTGGTCTACTTCCTGGTCATCGTCCCGTACAACAGGCTGCGCAAGAAGGGCGAGGTCGAGCAGGCCCAGGACACCGAGCTGGCAATCCTGACCGAGATCCGCGACATCCTCGCCGAGACGAACGGCTCCAGCGGTAAGCACGTCACCGGCCCGGGCACCGGGCCCAGCCCCGACACCGCCGAGACGACGAGCGCCGACAGGTCCTAGTCCGACGTATCCGGCTAGTTCATGTTCCAGGGTTCGCCGTAGGTGGTGACGCTGTCACCGGCCTTGGAGATCAGGCGAGCGAACGGACGCAGCAGCACACCACCGGCCGCACCGGTCACGGTGCCGTGCGCGTTGGAGACCGCCACCTTGCCGTGCGGGCCTGAAACGTCGACCGAGAACGTCGCGACTTCCTGAATGCCCGGGCCGTTGCCCAGGTCGGCGCTGATCGACACACCCGGGAACAGGTTCGGGGTGATGAACTGGGCGAAGGCATTCGTCAAGTTGCCGTCGTCGATCAGGATGTTCGGGGTGGTGTAGCTGAAGTTAATGCCCACACCCAACGACCACGGGAAACCGATCTGGTAACCCAGTTCCAGGGTGCCCGCGAACGCATCGGCACCCGCGCCTGCCACGTTGTACACCGCGCTACCCGAGTGGAACCACTCACGGGTCAGCCGGTTGCGGTCCAGGGGGAACACACCATTGAGGAAGGTGTCCCACTGCTGGATCGTCATCGTCCGATCCTGGCCATCAACCAGGCTTAGCTCGTTATCCAGACCTGCGTGAGAGGTGCCAGTCCCCACGAATAACGCCGCGATCGCCGCGACCATCGCGATCAGCACCCGACTGACTGCCTTCATGAATTCCCCATCTCTCTGGGCCTGGTGTTACAACGGGTGATCGTAATACGCGATGCAACCGTTACAGGTGTTGTAGCTGATTTCTCCCGTTACTGTGGTGATTAGGCAAAAAACAGCCCCCGGCGAGATCGCCGGGGGCTGTTTTTATGCCCTGAGCTGGGAGTTAGTTCATGTTCCAGGGTTCGCCGTAGGTGGTGACGCTGTCACCGGCCTTGGAGATCAGGCGGGCGAACGGACGCAGCAGCACACCACCGGCAGCACCGGTCACGGTGCCATGCGCGTTGGAGACCGCCACCTTGCCGTGCGGACCTGAAACATCCACCGAGAACGTCGCCACCTCCTGAATACCCGGGCCGTTACCCAGGTCAGCGCTGATCGACACACCCGGGAACAGGTTCGGGGTGAT
>NZ_QJJU01000021.1 GCF_003201655.1 Mycolicibacterium moriokaense | reverse complement strand
CGCCGACGCACCCGCGCCGAAAACCTCGCCCGCCGCATCCAAGCCGAACGCAAACTCAACGACGACTACATCGCCGAACGCAACAAACCACCACCCTTCTAGGTGGCGACGACGGCCCGGGTGACGTGGAAATCGCGATCGTCGGGCCGCGCGAGCATGGCGGTCATCGTCCTGCGGTCGTAGGGCCACAGGTCGACATTGCCCTCGTCAGTGAGATACCACGAGTTGCAGCCCGTGTTCCACACCGTAGGGCCGAGGGCTGCGGCGACCTCGTCGTTGAATGTGGTCGTTGCTTCCTCGGTGACTTCGACGGTCTCGATCCCACCATCGCGGAATCGCTGCAGCCATTGGGTGATATATCGGGCTGTGAGCTCCGCGGAGTACTGCAGCGAGATAGAGCCCGTCGGTGAGTTCGGGCCCAACACGGTGAAGAAGTTGGGGAATCCCGGAATGGCCGTCATCCGGTATGCGCGTGGGCCTTTCGCCCATGCGTCGTCGATGGACAGCCCGTCGCGGCCGCGCAACTTCATCGGCCGCATGTAGTTGTGTGCCTGAAATCCCGTGGCGAACACCAACAAATCCGCGTCGATCTGGCGACCGTCGGCTGTCCGAATGCCCGACGGCGTGATGCGGTCGATCGCGGAGGTCACGAGCTCCGCATTTCGTGCTCGCAGCGCCCGGTAGTACGACGCTGACAAGACTTGGCGTTTGCACAGTGGTTGGTAGGCGGGCGTCAGCCGGCTCCGCAACTCAGGATCGCGGACCTGTGCGCGCAGAGACCAGCGCGCACACTCCTGCACCAGCCGGCGACGCCAGCTTGGCCGGGTAGCGACATCGGCCAAGATGCCCGACGCCCACAGCAGCTTTCCGTACAAGAACCGGTGAAAATCCGGCAGCCTGCGCAGCGCCGCGCCGAACACTGCAGGCTGGGACAGCCCCATCGGCGCCCACATCACCCATTGCGGTGTCCGCACGAAGTGGCTGATGCGCGCGGCCTTGCGTTGAAGCGCCGACACAAGCTGCACGCCCGTAGAACCGGTGCCGATTACGGCGATCCGCCGCCCTTCGGTCACGATGTCGTCGTCCCAGCGCGCTGTGTGGACCACATCGCCGCCGAACGTGTCGAGCCCGGGAATGTCCGGCGTAAAGGGGTGGTGCAGCACGCCCGTCGCAGCGATCACGAAGTCCGCATCCAGTTCCTCGCCGTCAGCCGTCCTTATCTGCCACGCGGATTCAGCGAACACCGCCGAGACGACCTCGGCATTCAACCGAAGGTGATCAACGAGACCGAACTGGTCGACGACGTCGCGCAGATAGCGCTGGATCTCATCGCCGGGCGCGAACACGGACGTCCAGTCCGGTTTCGGCGCGAACGAGAACTGGTAGATCTGCGAAGGGACGTCACACGTCAGGCCGGGGTAGCGGTTCCAATGCCAGACGCCGCCGACGTCCGTGCCCTTCTCGAGGATGGTGAAGTCGTGAAAACCCTCACGCTGTAAGGTCACTGCGGTCGCGATGCCGGCAACGCCCGCACCGATGATGACGATCCTCGGCTGCCGCGCCACTACTTCGCCTCCCGCGCCTGGGCGCGGATTGACTCCTCGTAAGCCGCGCGCACATCGTGTTCGACCGACGTCAACGCCCGGCGGTCACCGATCAGCTTGCGGCCCAACCGCATCACCGGCTCCGGTATTGCCGCGTTCAGCAGATCCCATCCCGCCAGATAGCGCGGAACGGTGATCTCGGCGCGTCGGTTGTCCACACTGCCGACGATCGCCTTCGCGACGTCTACAGGATCGACGGTTGGCATGCCATGTCCGAGCGGAACGCCGGACGCCAGCCGGGTGCGCACAGCGCTCGGCAGCACCGCGGTCACGCTCACGCCCGTATCGCGGTACTCCTCCCGCACTGCCGCCGACAGGCCCACGGCGGCGAACTTACTGGCGTTGTAGACCGCCATGCCTGGAACGACCAACTTGCCCGCCATGGAAGCGACGTTGACGACGTGACCGCTGCCGCGTTCGATCATGTCCGGCAACACGAGGCGCATGCCGTGGATCAACCCCCAGACGTTGACTCCGAGTGTCGTTGCACTGACGGCGTCGGCCTCCGACACGAAGCCACCCAGCGGCATCACGCCCGCGTTGTTCACCAGAATGTCGATCCGACCGAAGCGGTCCAGTACCGCGCCGGTGAACTCCAAGAACGAGTCCCGGGAGGTCACGTCGAGCCGGTAGGGAGCCCCGTCGAGATCACCGACACACACCGTCGCTCCACGGGCAGTGAAGAGATCGGCGGTGGCCTTGCCAATGCCGCGGGCACCACCGGTGACCACCACTACTGCGCCGTCGAGTTCGATCTTGGGGTAAGGCATCACGGTCTCCTATCGAATTCGAATACCGACGGTATCTAGAGTCTATTGGTATGTCAACGAGTTAAGATGCACACCCATGGCCAGGAAGACGCGAACAGAGACCCAGGCGGAAACCAGGGCACAGCTGGTCGAGACCGCCAGGCAGTTGTTCTTCGACGACGGCTACCGCCCGACGTCACTCGAGAAGGTCGCCGCCGCCGCCGGCTACTCCAAGGGCGCGGTGTACTCGAACTTCCGCAACAAGGACGAACTGTGCACCGCGGTGCTCGACGAGGTCCGTGCCGAACGGCTCGGCGAGGTTCTCGACATCGTCGCCAAGCCGGACACGCCCGCGCGGATCGATGCGATCCGTGACTGGGCGCAACGCGTCATCGGCGATCCAGGCTGGACGACTTTGGAGATCGAGTTCGCAGCGCATGCGCGTCCCAACGAGCAACTGCGCACCGAGCTCGCCGGCCGTTTGGACGGCATCATCCAAATACTCGCCGCCGCAATGGAATCAGCCGAAAATGCCGACCTCAAGATGCCGGGCCGCGAAACGGCCACGGTCTTGCTCGCGCTCGGCGTCGGGCTCGGTCTGCTTCGCTCGATCAATCCAGACATACCGGTCAGTGGGCTCATCGACACTCTCCGGCTCCTCAGCGGCCAGCCCCTTTAACCGCGCCACATTTGGCGGGTTTCCTTACTTACGACCGCGTCGAACTCTGGCATGCTGAACACATGACCGAGCCCCAGTTCAGTGGCAATGAGAGTGGAAACCCCTATCCACTGCCCCCGCAGCAGCCGGGGTATCCGCCGCCTGGCCAGTATCCGCCGCCGCCCGGCCAATATGGGCCGCCACCTGGGCAGTTCCCGCCGCCCGCTGGCCAATACCCGCAGGCGTACATGGATCCCGCCGCGCCTTTCGGCCGTCATCCGCTTACCGGCGAGGCGCTGTCCGACAAGTCGAAGGTGGTCGCGGGACTGCTGCAGCTGCTCGGACTGTTCGGGCTCGTAGGCATTGGTCGCATCTACCTGGGCTACACCGGGCTTGGAGTCGCGCAACTGGTCGTCGGGCTGATCACGTGCGGCATCGGCGCGATCGTGTGGGGGATCGTCGACGCCGTCCTGATCCTCACCGACAAGGTCCGCGACCCGGAGGGGCGTCCTCTCCGCGATGGCACCTAGCACCACCAGCCACGGACGGCTTTACGGCGCGCTCGGCACCGGCGCCGTTCTCGCCGGCAGTCTCGCCTACGTCGGTCTGGGCGATCCGCACAACCCGCACTTCATGTTTCCCGTCTGCCCGTTCAAGGCGCTGACGGGCTGGAACTGTCCTGCCTGCGGTGGCCTGCGGATGACGCACGACATTCTGCACGGAGACCTCGCTGCCGCCGTCGTCGACAACGTCTTCCTCCTCGTCGGCCTGCCCATGCTGGCGGCCTGGCTCCTGGTGCGCTGGCGCCGCGGGCAACCGTTGATGCCGAAGCCCGCGATCTTCGTCATCGCCATCGCCGCGATCACCTGGACGGTGGTACGAAATCTGCCCGGGTTCCCGCTGGTCCCGACACTTATTGGCGGGTAGTTCCGCAGCTGCGCTGATACAATCGATATCCGGGCCGCTGCAGTCCCTGACCGAAATTTTCCGGACTGCGGAGGTACCTTCCAATGCTGTTTTCGGCATTGCCCGACCGCCAGGGCTTGTACGACCCAGACAATGAGTCGGACTCCTGTGGCGTCGCCATGATCACCGATATCCAGGGCCGCCGCTCGCACGCCATCGTCGCCGACGGGCTCGTCGCTCTGGAACACCTCGAACACCGCGGCGCCGCGGGCGCCGAGCCCAATAGCGGTGACGGCGCAGGAATCCTCATTCAGCTGCCCGTTGAACTCCTCAAAGAGGTCGTCGACTTCGACATACCTCCGGCCGCGCCCGATGGTTCCAACACCTTTGCCGCGGGCATCTGCTTCCTGCCGCAGGAAGCAGACGCCCGCGCCGCCGCTTGCGAAGATGTCGAAGCCATCGCCGCAGAGGAAGGGCTGCAAGTCCTCGGCTGGCGCGCGGTGCCCGTCGACCCCGACGGCGCCGAGGTCGGCATGACGGCCCTCGGCTGCATGCCCCACATGGCGCAGCTGTTCGTCGCCGGGCCCCACGGCATTGGCGGCGTCGAGCTCGACAGGCGCGTCTACCCACTGAGAAAGCGCTCCGAGCGCAACGGCGTCTACTTCCCGTCCCTGTCCAGCCGCACCATGGTTTACAAGGGCATGCTCACGACAATGCAGTTGCCCCAATACTTTCCGGATCTGCGGGACGCACGATGTGTGAGCGCCATCGCGATTGTGCACAGCCGGTTCTCCACCAACACATTCCCGTCGTGGCCGCTGGCCCATCCGTTCCGCTTCGTCGCGCACAACGGTGAGATCAACACCGTGCGCGGCAATCGCAACCGAATGCACGCCCGCGAGGCCATGCTCGCCGGCTCGCAGATCCCCGGCGACCTGTCCCGTCTCTCGCCGATCTGTACCCCGGAGGCCTCCGACTCGGCGTCCTTCGACGAAGTGCTCGAATTGCTGCACCTCGGCGGCCGCAGCCTGCCCCACGCCGTTCTCATGATGATCCCCGAGGCGTGGGAGAACAACACCACCATGGACCACGCCGAACGGGCGTTCTGGCAGTTCCACGCGTCGCTGATGGAACCGTGGGACGGTCCCGCTTGTGTGACATTCACGGACGGCACACTCGTCGGAGCGGTGTTGGATCGCAACGGGTTACGGCCCGGCCGGTGGTGGCGCACCATCGACGATCGCGTCATCCTTGCCAGCGAAAGCGGTGTGCTCGACGTGCCGTCGGCCGAGATCGTGGCCAAGGGCAGGCTACAGCCCGGCAAGATATTGCTGATCGACACGGCGCAAGGCCGCATCGTCTCCGACGACGAGATCAAGGACGACCTGAGCAAGCAGGCGCCATACGCCGAATGGCTGCACTCCGGCCTGCTCGATCTCAAGACGTTGCCCGACCGCGTCCGCGTCCAGCCCAACCACGAGTCCGTCGTACGCCGCCAGGTCTCCTTCGGCTATACCGAGGAGGACCTTCGCATCCTGCTCACTCCGATGGCCGCATCGGGCGCCGAACCACTGGGTTCGATGGGTACCGACACCCCGACCGCTGTTCTCTCCCAACGGTCCCGGCTCATATACGACTACTTCGTCGAACTCTTCGCCCAGGTGACCAACCCACCGCTGGACGCCATCCGCGAAGAAGTCGTCACCTCGATGGCCCGCGTAATGGGACCCGAGCACAATCTCCTCGAGCCGACCGCCGCCTCCTGCCGTCAGATCGTGCTCCGCTGGCCCGTCCTCGACAACGACGAGCTCAACAAGATCGTCCACATCAACGACGACCGTGAGCACCCGGGCCTAAAGACAGCCGTGCTGAAAGCCCTCTACGACGTCGAACGCGGCGGCGAGGGCCTTGCAGACGCTCTCGATGATCTTCGTCAGCGCGCATGCGATGCGATCGCCAAAGGGGCACGCACACTGGTCATCTCGGACAGGGACTCCGACCACACCAGAGCGCCGATCCCGTCGCTGCTGGCCGTCTCCGCTGTGCATCACCACCTTGTCAATACCAAACAGCGCACCACCGTGGCGCTGGTCGTCGAGTCGGGCGACGCCCGCGAGGTGCACCACATCGCGATGCTCATCGGCTTCGGCGCTGCGGCCGTCAACCCCTACCTGGCCTTCGAGTCCATCGAGGACCTGATCCGCGAAGGCGAACTCACCGGCATCGAACCGTCGGCGGCAGTGCGCAACTACCTCAAGGCGCTCGGCAAGGGCGTGATGAAGGTGATGAGCAAGATGGGCATCTCCACCGTCGCCTCCTACACCGCCGCGCAGGCCTTCGAGGCGGTCGGCATCAACAAAGACGTCATCGACGAGTACTTCACCGGCACGCCAACCCAGCTCGGCGGTGCCGGGCTGGACGTGATCGCCGAGGAGGTCAAGCTGCGCCACCGCCGCGCCTACCCGGAGAACCCGACCGAACGCGTGCACCGTCGCCTCGAGGTCGGCGGCGAATACGCGTTCCGCCGTGAAGGCGAGCTCCATCTGTTCACCCCGGAAGTGGTTTTCCTGCTGCAGCATTCGACCCGCACCGGACGGCACGAGGTCTTCAACCAGTACTCCGGCGAGGTGAACCGGCTCTCGAAAGACGGCGGCACGTTAAGGGGACTGTTCGACTTCAAGAAACTGCGACCTCCTGTCCCACTGGAGGAAGTCGAGCCCGTAGATTCCATCGTTACCCGATTCAACACCGGCGCGATGAGCTACGGCTCCATCTCCGCCGAAGCCCACGAGACCATGGCCATCGCGATGAACAACATCGGCGGCCGGTCCAACTCCGGTGAGGGAGGCGAAGACACCGACCGGCTCTACGATCCGCAGCGCCGCAGCGCCGTCAAGCAGGTCGCGTCCGGCCGCTTCGGTGTCACCAGCGACTACCTGGTGAACGCCACCGACATCCAGATCAAGATGGCTCAGGGCGCCAAACCCGGTGAGGGCGGCCAGCTTCCTGGCTTCAAGGTGTATCCGAACATCGCCAAGACCCGGCACTCGACACCCGGCGTCGGTCTCATCAGCCCACCGCCGCATCACGACATCTATTCGATCGAGGATCTCGCTCAGCTGATCCACGACCTGAAGAACGCCAACCAGGACGCCCGCATCCACGTCAAGCTGGTCAGCTCCGTCGGTGTCGGCACCGTCGCGGCGGGCGTGTCCAAGGCGCACGCCGACGTCGTGCTCATTTCGGGCTACGACGGCGGCACCGGCGCCGCGCCACTGACCAGCCTCAAACATGCCGGTGTGCCATGGGAGATCGGCTTGGCCGACACCCAGCAGACACTGGTGCTCAACGGTCTGCGGGACCGCATCACCGTGCAGTGCGACGGCGGCATGCGCACCGCCCGGGACGTGATCGTCGCCGCCCTGCTCGGTGCCGAGGAGTACGGGTTCGCCACCGCCCCCCTGGTGGTGGCCGGCTGCATCATGATGCGGGTCTGTCACCTCGACACCTGCCCCGTCGGCGTCGCCACCCAAAACCCGGAACTCCGCGCCAGATTCAACGGCAAGCCGGAGTTCGTCGAGAACTTCTTCCGGTTCATCGCCGAAGACATTCGGCACTACCTTGCCGAGCTCGGGTTCCGCAGCATCGACGAGGCCGTCGGCCACGCCGAGGTGCTCGACACCGACAAAGGCGTCGCCCACTGGAAGATCCAAGGCCTCGATCTGAGCCCGATATTCGCCGTGCCCGCGAACCACGACCAGCGGCGGCGGATCCGCGACCAGGACCACGGCCTCGATCAGGCTCTTGATCGCACGCTGATCCAGCTCGCCGAGGGCGCCCTCGAGGACGCGCATCCAGTGAGACTCGAACTGCCGGTGCGCAACGTCAACCGCACCGTCGGCACCTTGCTCGGCTCCGAGGTCACCCGCCGCTACGGTGCACAGGGCCTGCCCGACGACACCGTCCACATCACCCTCACCGGTTCGGCGGGCCAGTCCATCGGCGCGTTCCTGCCGCCGGGTGTAACACTCGATCTGATCGGCGACGCCAACGACTATGTCGGCAAGGGCCTTTCGGGTGGCCGAATCATCGTCAGGCCGCCGGACGACGTGCTGTTCCTGCCAGAAGACAACGTGATCGCAGGCAACACCTTGCTGTTCGGCGCGACGTCCGGCGAGGTGTACCTGCGGGGCCGGGTGGGGGAGCGGTTCGCCGCACGCAACTCCGGTGCGTTGACTGTCGTCGAGGGCGTCGGCGACCACGCCTGCGAGTACATGACCGGAGGCCGGGTAGTCGTGCTCGGAAAGACCGGCCGCAACATGGCGGCGGGGATGTCGGGCGGCATCGCATTCGTACTCGGCCTCGACCCCGCCAAGGTCAACACCGAGATGGTCGAGCTGCAGCGCCTCGAGCCCGAGGACCTGACCTGGCTGCGCGACGTCATCACCAAGCACGCGGCCTACACCGGCAGCACGCTGGCCACCTCGGTGCTATCCGACTGGCCAAGGCGCAGCTCACAATTCACCAAAATCATGCCGCGCGACTACCAGCGCGTCCTCGAGGCGACCTTGGTGGCCAAGCGCGAGGGCAGGGACGTCGACACCGCGATCATGGAGGCCAGCCGTGGCTGACCCAACCGGTTTTCTGAAGATCCCCAAGGTCGAGGCCGCCAAGCGACCTGTCGACGAGCGCGTCGGCGATTGGCACGAGGTCTACGAACGCCAGGATCCTCACGAACGCGCAGGCGAGGTGTCGCAGCAGGCCGGCCGCTGCATGGACTGCGGAATCCCGTTCTGCCACTCAGGAACTGCCGGATGCCCATTGGGCAACCTCATCCCCGAGTGGAACGACCTGGTTCGGCGCGGTCGCTGGGACGCAGCGAGCGACCGCCTGCACGCCACAAACAACTTCCCGGAGTTCACCGGCCGGCTGTGCCCCGCGCCGTGCGAGATCGCGTGCGTGCTGTCGATTGCCGAGGAGCAGACCGGCGGCAGCGTGACGATCAAGCGCATCGAGCAGACCATCGCCGACCAGGCCTGGATGGACGGAATGGTCGAACCGCAACCCGCGGCCATCTCGACCGGTAAGCGCGTCGCCGTCGTGGGCTCAGGGCCTGCGGGACTTGCTGCCGCACAACAACTCACGCGAGCCGGCCACGACGTCACTGTCTACGAGCGTGATGACCGCATCGGCGGGCTGATGCGCTACGGCATCCCTGAATACAAGCTGGAGAAGGGCACCCTGAACCAGCGCCTGGCCCAAATGCGCGCGGAGGGAACCCGTTTCGTCACCGAATGCGAGGTCGGTATCGACGTAACCGTCGAACAACTTCAGCGCCAGTACGACGCCGTCGTGCTCGCGGTGGGCGCGCTGCGGGCCCGCGACGCCGACGTCGAGGGCCGCCACCTCGACGGTGTGCACCTGGCGATGGACCATCTGGTGCCCGCGAACAAGGAGTGCGAGGGCGACGGGCCAAGCCCGATCTCCGCCAAGGACAAGCACGTCGTGATCATCGGCGGTGGCGATACCGGCGCCGACTGTCTTGGCACCGCGCACCGTCAGGGCGCCAC
The DNA here is from genome assembly GCF_003201655.1 of Mycolicibacterium moriokaense. Classification (GTDB taxonomy): domain Bacteria; phylum Actinomycetota; class Actinomycetes; order Mycobacteriales; family Mycobacteriaceae; genus Mycobacterium; species Mycobacterium moriokaense_A. Next base: position 98,235 of record NZ_QJJU01000021.1, on the reverse strand, counting down.
GTCGGTCACCCAGCTGGACTACAACCCAGAGCCGCCCGAGTACCGCGATGAATCGCGTTCGCCGTGGCCGATGTGGCCGATCGTGCTGCGCACCCGGCTGTCGCCCGCGCATGCAGAGGGTGGGGCACGCCGCTACGAGGTCGCCGTGCAGCGCTTCCTCGGCGACGGGAACGGCCACCTGCGGGCCATCGAGATCGCCGAGGTGAAGGTTGAACGTGACGCCGACGGCCGCAGGCTCATCACTCCGGTCGGGGGATCGCTGGAAATTCCCTGTGACTTGGCGCTGCTGGCGATCGGGTTCGATGGCGTCGAACACATGCCGCTGCTGGACGGCCTCGGGCTGACACTGAACCGTCGGGGCGCTTTGCCCTGCGGATCGGACTGGCAGACAGCTGCGCCTGGAGTGTTTGTCTGCGGCGACGCGCACCGCGGCGCTTCGCTGATCGTATGGGCGATCGCCGAGGGCCGCAGCGCCGCGCACGCGGTCGATGCGTACCTGATGGGAGAGTCGGATCTGCCGGCACCGGTGCAGCCGGGGGCCCTTCCGCTGGCCGTCGTCTGAACCGATTCACGACTATGCTCACCAGACGTGAATAGACGCGGAAAGATCGTCTGTACTTTGGGCCCGGCCACCGGCACTGACGAGGCCGTTAAGGCGCTGGTCGAGTCGGGCATGGACGTCGCACGACTGAATTTCAGCCACGGCGAGTACGCCGACCATGAGGCCAACTACAAGCGGGTCCGCGCCGCCTCCGACACGACCGGTCGCGCCGTCGGCATCCTCGCCGATTTGCAGGGCCCCAAGATCCGGCTCGGCCGGTTCGCCGAGGGCCCGACCTATTGGGCGGAGGGCGAGACCGTCCGCATCACCATCGACGACTGCGAAGGCAGCCACGACCGCGTATCGACCACCTACAAGCGGCTGGCCGAGGACGCTACGCCAGGAGATCGGGTGCTTGTCGACGACGGCAATGTGGGTCTCACCGTTGAGGGCATCGACGGCAACGACGTCGTCTGCACGGTCACCGAGGGTGGCGCGGTCAGCAACAACAAGGGCATGTCGTTGCCCGGCATGAACGTCTCAGCACCCGCGCTGTCGGAGAAGGACATCCAGGACCTGGAGTTCGCGCTGAAGATCGGTGTGGACCTCGTCGCGCTGTCGTTCGTGCGCTCACCGGCCGACATCGAGCTCGTGCACGAGATCATGGACCGCGTCGGGCGTCGGGTTCCGGTCATCGCCAAGCTCGAAAAGCCAGAAGCCATCGACAACCTCGAGGCGATCGTGCTTGCGTTCGACGCGATCATGGTCGCCCGCGGTGACCTCGGTGTCGAGCTGCCGCTCGAAGAGGTGCCGCTGGTACAGAAGCGCGCCATCCAAATGGCAAGGGAGAACGCCAAACCCGTCATCGTCGCCACCCAGATGCTGGAGTCGATGATCGAGAACTCGCGTCCGACCCGGGCCGAGGCGTCCGATGTGGCCAACGCGGTCCTCGACGGCGCCGACGCGGTGATGCTTTCGGGCGAAACGTCGGTGGGCAAGTACCCCCTCGAGGCGGTCAAGACGATGGCCAGGATCGTCTGCGCGGTCGAGGAGAACTCCGTCGCAGCGCCACCGCTTGCGCACGTGCCTCGCACCAAACGTGGCGTCATCTCCTATGCGGCCCGCGACATCGGCGAGCGGCTGGACGCCAAGGCGCTGGTGGCGTTCACCCAGTCGGGTGACACCGTCAAACGGCTTGCCCGGCTGCACACCCCGCTGCCGGTGCTGGCGTTCACCGCGTTGCCCGAGGTGCGCAGTCAGCTGGCACTGACCTGGGGCACTGAGACCTTCATCGTGCCGCACATGCAAAGCACGGACGAGATGATCCGCCAGGTGGACAAGTCGCTGCTGAGTTTGGGCCGCTACAAGCGCGGCGAGCTGGTGGTCATCGTCGCAGGCGCGCCGCCAGGCACAGTAGGCTCCACCAATCTGATCCACGTGCACCGGATCGGAGAGGAAGACGTCTAGAGGAGGCTCGAGTGTCGACGGCAGACTTCGAAGAGCTGCTGGCGATTCTCGACCTCGATCGCGTCGACGACGACACGTTCGTCGGCTCGCACCCGAGCCGCAATCCGGTGCGGACGTTCGGTGGCCAGATGATGGCGCAGGCCTTCGTGGCAGGCAGCCGTACTGTCGCGGAGAAGCTCCGCCCCAGTGCGCTTTCCGTGCATTTCATCGCTGGCGGTGACCCCGAGAAGGACCTCGAATTCCACGTGCTGCGGCTGCGCGACGAGCGCCGCTTCGCCAACCGGCGCGTCGACGTTATGCAGAACGGCGAATTGTTGACCACCGCGATGATCTCGTACATGAACGGTGGCAGCGGCATCGAGCACGGCATCGAACCCCCCGAGTTGCCCGACCCGGAGTCGGTGCCGTCCGTCGACGAGCTGCTTCGCGGATTCGAAGACGTGGTACCACATTTCGTCAGCGCGCTGCGGCCCATCGACTGGCGCTACACCAACGACCCGAGCTGGGTGATGCGCGACAAGGGCGAGCGCCTTGCCTACAACCGGGTCTGGATGAAGGCAGTGGGCGCCATGCCCGACGATCCGGTGATCAACGCCGCGGCGCTGATCTATTCGTCGGACACCACGGTGCTCGACTCGATCATCACCACGCACGGCCTGTCGTGGGGCTTCGACCGCATCTTTGCGGTGACCATGAACCACTCGGTCTGGTTCCACCGTCCGGTTCGGTTCGACGAATGGGTGCTGTACTCAACCTCCTCGCCCGTTGCCACGGACTCGCGCGGCCTGGGTACCGGGCACTTCTTCAACCGATCCGGGCAGCTGCTGGCGACTGTGGTCCAGGAGGGAATCGTCAAGTATTTCCCGGGCGCGAAGGTGCAGCGGGCGTAATCTTTTCAATGTGAATGAACCGCCCGTCAATTTTGCGCCGCGGCTGCGGGCCCGCGAGCGGGTGGTCGTTCACGTCGATTCGCCCGCTGCTCGCTGGGTCGGCGCGCTGGCGGTGTTCAGCCTGTTCTGCTGGCTGATCCTGTTGCTGGCCCGTGAGCATGATCGCGACTGGCAGGCTGCGGGCCGGCTGGCGTGGTCGCTGACGATTTTCACCGCGATTGCGCTGATCGCCCGTGGCATCTTCTTGGGCAGGCCCCTGACGGCCGCGCACGCCTGGCTGGCGCTGTTGGCGATGCTGGCCGGCCTCGGCGGGCATGTGCTGATATTCGACCTGCCCGGCAATCTGCTGATCGCCCTGGCAGGCGCGGTGTTGATGTGGCCGACCTCCGCCCGTCCGAATCCTGCTGACCTGCACCGGATTTGGGCCCTCGTGAAGGCAACAGAGGGTGACCCGCTCGCTCCGTTCGCCATGCAGGAACTGAAGTGCTATCACTTCAACGCGGACAGCACCGCGGCCATCGCCTACCGCACCCGGATGGGCTACGCGGTGGTCAGCGGCGACCCGATCGGCGACGAAGGCCACTTCGCCGAACTTGTCTTCGACTTCGCTGCCATGTGCCACACCCGCGGCTGGCGCCTGGTCGTGCTGGGCTGCAGCCAGCGGCGGCTTGAACTGTGGGCCGACGCGACGGTGCTCGGCCAGAGGCTGCGCGCGGTGCCGATCGGGCGCGACGTCGTCATCGACGTGGCGACGTTCGACATGGTCGGGCGCAAGTACCGCAACCTGCGACAGGCCGTGCAGCGCACGCAGAACTTCGGCATCACCACCGAGGTGGTTTCTGAACAGGGGCTCGACGGGCGCGTGCTCGCGGAGTTGACGGACGTTCTGCTGGCGTCGCCGAGCGGAGCACGCACCGAACGCGGGTTCTCGATGTGCCTCGACGGCGCTCTCGAGGGTCGATATCCCGGGGTGCGGTTGATCATCGCTCGCGACAAACTCGGACGGGTCCAGGGCTTTCACCGGTACGTCACCGCAGGGCACGGCAGCGAGGTGTCACTCGACGTGCCGTGGCGGCGCCGCGGAGCCCCCAACGGCATCGACGAGCGACTGTCGGTGGACATGATCGCGTGGGCCCGTGACCACGGGGCGCAGCGGCTGTCGTTGGCGTTCGCGGCGTTCCCTGAGATCTTCAACGACAAGAACCGGGGCAAGATCTCGAGCCTGATCTACACCGCGATCCACCTCGGCGATGCGTTGATCGCGCTCGAATCGCTATATCGCTACCTGCGCAAATTCCATGCGCTCCGTGATCGCCGCTATGTGATGGCAACGCTGACGCAGATACCGCATTTGCTGGTCGTGTTGCTGTCGTTGGAGTTCGTGCCGAGGCGGCGCCACCTGGGTTAGGGCGTCGGCGTGATCGTGATCGAGAACTGGGTTTCGACATGGTTGCGGAACTGGTCGGCGCACTGCTGGATCGCCTGCTGGTCGGACCCCGCCTTGGACAGGCAGTCGACGTAATCCGTTCCGCCGACCTCGCCGAAGACGCCGATCCAGATCGGGATGAAAACGAGGGAGACGATGATCGCCAAGAACCCCAGCACGATTCCGGCGATCGCGATGCCGCCGTTGGTGGCCTCACCGCGTTTGACCCGGCCCCGCGCGACGAACCCGATGATGATGGCGCACAGACCGAGGATGACGCCGCCGGCCACCGTCCAGCAGAAGACCAGCCCGATGATCGCGAGAATCAGCGCAGTGACGCCGAGCCCGTTGCGGGGCCCGGTCGGCGGAGGTGTGAACCCCGAGTAGGGCTGCGGTGGCGGCGGCGGATAGGGCGGTGGATAACCGGTCATGCCGGTGAGGCTACCCGCTGGTCGGTGAGGTTGAGAACGGGACAGACAAGGTCGTCGGGCAGGTGGTGGGTGGCGACGACGACGGTGCGGTCGGCAGGGAAAAGCGCGCCGGGGGTGAGGAGTTCGGTCAGCAGCCGTTTGCCGTCGGCGGCGTCGAGGTGCTCGGTTGGTTCGTCGAGCAACACGGTCGGCGCCGTTGAGATGAGCGCCCTGGCGAGCAGCAGCCGCCTACGCTGCCCTGCGGAGACGGCCGCCGCCCCTCCTGCGAGGATCGTCGAAAGGCCGTCGGGCAACGCCTCGAGCCAACCGCCAAGCCCGACCCGCCGCAGCACATTTCGCAACTCCTCGTCGGTGGCGTCACCGCGGGCAACCAGCAGGTTGTCGCGCACCGTGGTGGCAAACAAGTGGGCATCCTCCGCGAAAAATACTGCCTTCGAAGGTTTTTCGGCCATCGCCATCAGAAGAGTCGTCTTGCCGGCACCGCTGGGTCCCGTCACCGCAAGCCGGGCGCCTTCGAGCTCGACGGGAGGCGCCGGTGGCCGCATCCGCATATCGCTGTCCGGTGTGGTGAACTCGCGCAACCGCCTCGCCGCGATCCGCGAGCGGGTGAGCTGCACCGCGGCGGCGGGAAGGGCGGAGGTCGCCTCGAACGCCGACAGCGGCAACAGCATCAGTATCGCCGCGGTCATCGGTGCGACCGAGTCGGCGATCCCTATTGCGGCAACGATGGCGCCGAGCACGCTGATGCCGACGGCAGCGGTCGGTGCGGCGGCGGCCACCGCGGCGGGAGCCGCGGCCCGGTCGGTGGCGCGACCCCAATCGCGGTGCTTGTGCTCCGATTCGGCGATGACCGCGTCGAGGCGGCCGCTGACCCGCAGTTCCGGCGCATGCTCCAGCGCGAGCATCACTGCGACGTCGCGTGCGGAATGATGCTGCACCGCAACTGCTTCCTCTGCAGAGGCGGCGCGCGCGGCCAGCCATGGCGCAGCGGCACCGGCGATCAACAGACAGATGCCGAGCACGACGGCCGCGGCGGGGGAGATCACGGCTATCGCCGCGACGGCGGCCACTGAAAGCATCGCGGCCACCGTGATCGGCAATACGGCGCGCACCAGCACATCGGACAGCTCGTCGACCGAGTCGCCGATCCGGGCTACCAATTCTCCGCTGTGCAGCCGCATCGCGCTCTCGGCGGGTCCGTCGGCAAGGCTGCGGTAAAGCCGCTCGCGTGTGTCGGCGGCGGCTCTCAATGCGGTGTCGTGCGAGGCCAAGCGCTGGCAGTAGCCGAGGACGCCTCGCGAGATGCCGAGGGCGCGCACCGCAACCACCGCCACCGCCAGGTCCAGCACCGGCGGCATCTGCCATGCCCGGGTGATCAGCCATGCCGAGATACCGGCCAGCGCCAGCGCGCTGCCGAGCGACAGCACCCCCAGCACTACGGCAAGCAGCAGCCGCGGCAATCGGGGGCGCAGCAGGTCACGCATCGACAAGGCTTCCCATGCGAAGGACTCGGTCGCCTATTGCCAGCACGGGTTCCCGGTGGCCGACGACCAGCACCGCCGCCCCTTCCCTTGCCCGCGCAACGATGGATTGCAGGACACGAGTCTCCATCCGCGCGTCCAGGTGTGACGTGGGCTCGTCGAGCAGCAGCACCTGCGCACGCGAGCCGAACACCCTGGCAAGACCAAGTCGCTGCCGCTGGCCCAGCGACAACCCGACCCCGCCGCGACCGATGACGGTCTCCAAGCCGTCAGGCAGCACGGCAAGCACCTCGTCGAAACCCGCCGCGCGGCAGGCGCTGTCGAGGTCGGCGAGCGGTCCGAATAGTTCGAGGTTGTCACGGATGCTGCCCGGCACAAGGGCGGGACGCTGCGCAAGCCAAGCCACCTGATCCCACCACGCCTGCGGCTGCGGCGAATCGAGTCCCAGAATGGTGTGCAGCAGCGTGGTCTTGCCAACGCCGTTGGGTCCGGTCAGCACAGTCACCAGACCGGGTTCGATGTCGACGTCGAGCGCGGTACGTGTTTCGGACTGGGGAGAATTGACCGCGTCGAGCAAGCGAAAAGCCTTGTCGGAGGCACTCTTTCCATCCTGCGCGGCGTGAAACTCGACCCCGACACGGCGTAGCGGCCAGAACACCTCCGGCGCCAGCAGCAGTGCGGTAAGCCCTGCCGACAGCGTCACCTCGCCGAAGACAAGGCGCAGCCCGACACCCACGGCGACCAGCGCTACCCCGAGTGTGGCCAGCAGCTCCAACACCAAGGCGGACAGGAACGCGATCCGCAAAGTCGCCATCGCCGAACGTCGATGGGCCGCACCGAGTTCAGCGATCCTCTTGGCCGAATCCCCGATACGCCCAAGTGCCCGAAGCGTGGGAATGCCGGCCACCAGGTCGAGCAGGCGCGACTGCAGGGTGGCCATCGCATCCAGCGATGCCTCGGACCGATCGCGGGTCAACAATCCGATGAGGACCATGAAGACCGGGATGAGCGGTAGCGCGATCAGGACGACCACGGCCGAATACACGTCGTAGATGCCGATCACCACGACCGCGGCCGGAGTCAGTATGCCCGCCAGGAACAGCGACGGCAGATACGCGGTGAAGTACGGTCGCAGCCCGTCGAGGCCGTTGGTGATAAGCGCGGCGGCGGAATCGCGATGCTTGGCGAGCCGACGCGGCGGCAGTGCGGTGACCGAGCGCAGCACGTCGTTGGCCAGTTCGGCGATCACCGCGGTGGCGCCGCGTTGGGACAGTCGGCCCTGAAGCCAGTGCGCGAGCGTGCGAATCACCCACAACACCAAAAGGATCCACAGCGGGCCTGCCCAGTGTTCCAGGGTGCGTGTCGCGGGTTGGGTGACGACGCCCGCGACGATGTGCGCCAGAACTACGGCCGATGCGATCGTGGCGCCGCTGATGACCACGCCGGAGGCCACCGATGCGGCAAGAAACCGCCGCATCGCGCGAGAGGCGTGCCAGAGATTCACGTCAACCGCCTCGCCAGCCCGACCGACGCGGGGATCCGATCGGCCGAGACCCGTTGCCGGAATACCCAATACGTCCAGCCCTGGTACGCCATCACCAGCGGGGCGAAGATCAGCGCCGCCCAGGTCATGATCTTCAGCGTGTACGGGCTGGACGACGCGTTGTAAATCGTCAGGCTCCACTCCGGATTCAGGGTCGACGGCACAAGATTCGGGTACAGCGATCCGAAAAGCAGGACGACAACCGCGGCGACCACCGTCATCGTGCTCACGAACGCCCAGCCGTCACCGCCCCGACTCCACACCAGCATGACGGCCGACAGCTGTGCAATCGCCGCCACCACGAGCGCCAACCACGTCAAGTCGTTGCCGTGGGCCACCTGCGTCCATAACCCGAACGCGGCCACCAACGCCGTCACAGGAAGCCCGGACAACGCTGCGAACCGAACGGCGTCATCACGCACCGCACCTTCGGTTTTCAGTGCCACGAACACCGCTCCGTAGAACAGGAACAAGCCGGTCATCGCCAACCCGCCCAGCAGCGTGAACGCGTTGAGCAGGTCGCCGAAGGTCAACTGAACCTGCTTGTGGGCGTCGACAGGCAATCCGCGCACCAGCGCGGCGAACGCCGCGCCCCACAAGAACGCGGGCAGCCACGAGCCCAGCGCGATGCCGACGTCCGCCCACGATCGCCACGCGGGGTCGTTAATCTTGCCGCGCCATTCGATTGCGCAGACGCGGACGATCATTCCGACCAGAATGGCCAGCAGCGGAAGGTAGAGCCCGGAGAACACGGTGGCGTACATGCCGGGAAAGGCGGCGAACATCGCGCCGCCCGCGGTGATCAGCCAGACCTCGTTACCGTCCCAGACCGGACCGATGGTGTTCAGCGCCGCGCGGCGGTGCTGCTCGCCGTCGCCCTTGGCAACGCGGCCGAAGTACCCCATCAGCATGCCGACCCCGAAGTCGAACCCCTCGAGCACGAAGAACCCGAGAAACAACGCGGCAAGGAGCACGAACCAGAGTTCTTGGAGTCCCATCGTCAAACACTCCTCTCAGTACGCGAACGACAGCGGCGCCACTTCGTCGTCGCCCGGTGGGCTCGGTGGCGCGGGCTCGGAGTCGTGCTCCAGCGGCCCCTCGACGACGTATCGCCGGATCAGCCAGAACCAGACGACCGCCAGCGCCGCGTACAACGCGGTGAAGGTGACCAGCGACGTCACCACCATTGCGGCCGAATGACCGGACACGCCGTCGGCCACGGTCAGCCGAATCAACTGGTCGCCGGTCGGATTCGGCACCACCACCCAGGGCTGGCGGCCCATCTCGGTGAACACCCAGCCTGCGCTGTTGGCCAGGAACGGGGTGGGCAGCGTCAGCAATGCGAGCCAGGAGAACCAGCGCTGATGCGGGATTCGGCCGCGCCGGGTCAGCCACAACGTGACGACCGCGAAAAGCGAAGGGAACACTAGCAATCCGATCATCGCCCGGAACGCCCAGTACGTCACGAAGAGGTTCGGCCGGTAGTCGCCGGGCCCGAACTTCTCTTCGTACTGCTTCTGAAGGTCCTTGACGCCGTCGAGGCGGACGCCGCTGAACTTGCCCTCGGCAAGGAAGGGCAGGACGTACGGAACCTCGATGACGTGCGTGACGCTGTCGCAGTTGTTGTGGGTGCCGATCGTCAGGAACGAGAAGTCGGGGTCGGTTTCGCTGTGGCACAACGATTCCGCCGAGGCCATCTTCATCGGCTGCTGCTTGAACATCAGCTTGCCCTGGAAATCGCCGGTGATGAACAGTCCCGCCGCCGCCACCAGCGTGACAAGGCAGCCGAGGATGGCCGCGGGCCGATACATCGTGCGCGCCTCGGTGTCCTGACCTTTCGAGTGCGCCCGTACGATCCACCACGCGCACACGCCTGCCACGAACGTGCCAGCGGTGAGGAAGGCCCCCGCCACCGCATGGGAGAACGCCGCGATCGCAGTGTTGTTGGTGAACAGTGCGACAATGCTCGTCAGTTCGGCGCGGCCGGTTTCGGGGTTGTAGTGGGCGCCGACCGGGTGCTGCATAAACGAGTTGGCGGCGATGATGAAGAACGCCGACATGTTGACCGCGATGGCCACGATCCAGATACACGCGAGGTGCACCAACCGCGGCACTCGGGTCCATCCGAAAATCCAGAGACCGATGAACGTCGACTCGAAGAAGAACGCGGCGAGACCTTCCATCGCCAGCGGCGCGCCGAACACGTCGCCGACGAACCGCGAGTACTCGCTCCAGTTCATGCCGAACTGGAATTCCTGCACGATGCCGGTAGCGACGCCGAGCGCGAAGTTGATCAGGAACAGCTTGCCGAAGAACCGGGTCAGCCGGTACCACGCTGTGTTGCCGGTGGCCACCCACACGGTCTGCGTGACCGCGATCAGCGGCGCGAGGCCGATGGTCAGCGGGACGAAGATGAAGTGGTAGACGGTGGTGATGCCGAACTGCCACCGCGACACATCCAGTGCGTCCATCAGACTCTCTTCCGTGGCTGTGTCACTAGTCTACGACAGAGAGTAGTAGATGGCGAGTATGTGCTAGGTCACCTCGGCTTTTGCAACGCGTGAAGCCAGGCTTTTACTGGCGCTGCGGATCCCGAATGCCGAGACGGCCTCGAAGACGCCGATGACGATGAGCCAAATGCCGACGACGAGGGTCAGTGTTGCGATGGACTCGAATGGCGAAGCCAGCACGATGACACCGGCCAGCAAAGTGATTCCGCCGATGAAGATCTCCCACCACCTGCCGGGCAGCGTCGGGTCGCTGATCGCCGACACCGCCGTCGCCACGCCGCGGAAGATGAACCCGACACCGATCCAGATGGCCAGCAACAGGATCGAGTTCTGAAGGCTCCGGAAGCACAGCACCGCGAGAATCAGCGAGGCGGCGCCACTGATGAACAGGAGAACTCGCCCGCCCGCCGACACATGGAGGCTGAACGCGAATACCACTTGCGAGATACCGGTGACCAACAAGTAGGCGCCGAAGATGATCGCGGCAACGATGATCGTCTTGCCTGGCCAAGCCAACACAAGTATGCCGAGAATCACCGCGAGAATCCCGGACAACAGCGCGGACTTCCACAGATGTTGCAACATGGCGGGAGGAGCTGGGCTTTCCATGGGGTAAGCGTGGCACAACAACTCGGCGATAATGCGCGTTTGCGAATGGCCGCGGTCAGCGCAAAGGCAACTCAACGGGAGCGCAAACCCGCAGGGCGGCACACGGTAATCGAGTTTTCGGTAACGCGACGATTGTTGGCTACGGCGAGTAGACGGACGGTGCCGTTCAGCACAGTTGTGCGATTCTCTGGGCAAACGACGAGCGAGGATGACGAACTCGGCGATTCGGTGTCCGAGCGCCCAGGTTGGATCGGCGGGTTCCGTTCCCCTGCCAGCGCGTTAGGTCTCTACTACTGTTCCGTTACCGGTGCTGCGCGCCGGATCCACGAAGCAGAAAGTAGAGGCGACCGTGTCAGCTGGATGTCAAGGCGGACCAACGAAGTTCTGGCGCATCGCAGCGGTGTTTGCTGCGACTGGCGCGCTTGTCCTGTCGGGCTGTGCGAGCGGCACAGACACGAAAAGCAATACGACGACCGCTAGCGGCGCAGGGTCGGCCGCGAAGGTCGATGCGATCGCGAACACCGTCCCTGAGGCGATCAAGTCGTCCGGCAAGCTGGTGGTCGGCGTCAACATCCCGTACACGCCCAACGAATTCAAGGACCCCAACGGGAAGATCGTCGGTTTCGATGTCGACCTGATGAACGCGATCGCAGGGACGCTCGGCCTGTCGGCCGACTTCCGGGAAGCCGATTTCGCGAAGATCATCCCGTCCATTCAGGGCAACACCTTCAACGTCGGCATGTCGTCGTTCACCGACACCAAGGAACGCGAGAAGACGGTCGACTTCGTCACCTACTTCTCGGCAGGCATCCTGTGGGCGCAGCGTCCGGACAACCCCGTCGACCCCAACAACGCCTGCGGCAAGAAGGTTTCGGTGCAGGCCACCACGACCGAGGAAACCGACGAGCTTCCTGCCAAGAGCAAGGCGTGCACGGACGCCGGTAAGCCACCGATCCAGATCGTGCCGTTCGACGGCCAGGATGCGGCCACCAACGCGGTGATGCTCGGTCAGGTCGACGCAATGTCGGCGGATTCGCCGGTGACGCTGTACGCGATCAAGCAGAGCAACAGCAAGCTGACGCAGGCCGGTGACGTCATGGAAGCCGCGCCGTACGGCTGGCCGGTGGCCAAGGGTTCGCCATTGGCGCAGTCGCTGAAGCAGGCACTCGAGCACCTGATCGAGACCGGCAAGTACAAGGAGATCGCGACCAACTGGGGCGTCGAAAAGGGAATGATCGACAAGCCAGTCATCAACGGCGCGATCAATTAGTTCTGGAGTACCGAGATGACTGATGTCGACACGTTGCCACCCGCAGGCCCGGCCGCGATCGATGCCGTTCCGCTGCGTCATCCGTGGCGGTGGGTGGCGGCGGTCGTCATCGTCATCTTGGCGGTGCTGTTCCTCTACGGTGCGGCGACAAACGAGGCCTTTCGCTGGCCGAAGTTCTTCGAGTACCTGTTCAACGAGCGGGTATTGACGATTGGTCTGGTCAATACCTTGCAGCTGACCGTCTACTCCATGGTGCTGGCGATCGCGCTTGGTGTGCTCCTCGCGGTGATGCGGCTGTCACCGAACCCGGTGTTCAAGGCGGTGTCGTGGGTATACCTGTGGATCTTTCGCGGCACCCCGGTGTATGTGCAGCTGGTGTTCTGGGGGCTGATCCCGACGATCTATGCGGTCATCCAGCTCGGTATCCCGTTCGGGCCGTCGTTCTTCCACCTCAATCTGCAGGCCCTTTCGATCCCGTTTCTGTTGGCGATCGTCGGGCTTGCGCTCAACGAGGCCGCCTACATGGCCGAGATCATCCGCGCCGGAATCAGTTCCGTACCTGAGGGGCAATCGGAGGCGTCGACGGCGCTTGGCATGTCCTGGGGCATGACGATGTGGCGCACCGTGCTGCCGCAGGCGATGCGGGTGATCATTCCGCCGACCGGCAATGAGGTCATCAGCATGCTGAAGACCACTTCGCTTGTCACCGCGGTGCCATTCACGCTGGATCTGTTCGGAATCACCTCTCGTGAGATCGCCGCGCGGGAATTCGCGCCTGTTCCGTTGCTGATGGTGGCTGCGTTCTGGTACCTGGTGGTCACCAGCGTGCTGATGGTCGGCCAGTTCTACCTGGAGCGTTACTTCTCACGTGGCGCGTCGCGCAAGCTGACCACCAAACAGCTAGAAGCGTTGGCCAAGGCACAGCAGATTGGTGAGGCGGGGCACGTATGACACCGATGGTGAAGGCCGAACAGGTCTGCAAGAGCTTCGGCGCCCTGCATGTCCTCAAGGGCATCACGCTGGAGATTGGCAGGGGCGAGGTGTTGTGCATGGTCGGGCCGTCAGGGTCCGGCAAGTCGACGTTTCTTCGTTGCATCAATCACCTCGAACAGGTCAACGCGGGCAGGCTATACGTCGACGGCCAATTGATCGGCTACCGCGAACGCGGCAACAAGCTGCACGAGATGTCGCCCCGTGACGCCGCTAAGCAGCGCCGCGAAATCGGCATGGTGTTCCAGCATTTCAATTTGTTCCCACATCGCACTGCGCTGGAGAACATCGTCGAAGCACCCGTCCACGTCAAGCGCGTCAAGAAAGACGAAGCGGTTGCGCGTGGCAAGGATCTGTTGCACCAAGTGGGATTGTCGGACAAGGCGGACGCCTACCCCGCGCAGCTTTCCGGCGGTCAGCAACAACGGGTGGCGATCGCGAGGGCCTTGGCGATGAGCCCCAAACTGATGCTGTTCGACGAGCCCACCTCGGCGCTCGATCCGGAGCTGGTCGGCGAGGTGCTGGAGGTGATGAAAAAGCTTGCCGCCGAAGGCATGACGATGGTTGTCGTCACTCACGAGATGGGGTTCGCCCGCGAGGTTGCCAACCAACTGGTGTTCATGGACGGCGGAGTCGTTGTCGAGAGCGGCAACCCGCGTGAGGTGCTGAGCAACCCGCAACACGAACGCACGAAAGCGTTTTTGTCGAAGGTGCTGTAGTGCGTGAGCCCGACCCTGCCGCGCCGCTGTGGCGGGCCGCGCAGGTTTTCCGGCTGCTGAGTTGCATTTACGCGCTGTACTTCCAGATCGCAATCAACCACGAGCTCGACCACCCCGTGATCGGATGGCTGTTGTTCGCCGTGCTGATCGTATGGAGCGTCGCGTGCGGTGTCGGCTATCTGCAGGGGTTCGGCCGCAGGACCGCGTGGGTGCTCGCCGAAATCGTTGTGGTGGTGGCGCTTGTGCTGTCCACCATGTTCGTCGCGTCCGACCAATGGGCACTGGATAACCAGTCGTGGCCGACCACGCTGTGGGCGACCAACGCGACGATCTCGGCGGCGATCCTGCTTGGCCCGATACCAGGAATGCTGACCGGAGTGGTGGTGATGATCACCAGCACGGTGGTCAAGGGCTTCTTCAACTACGACCTCGGCCGCAACGCCACGATCGTCATCGAGCTCGCGGTCGGGCTTGCGATCGGAATGGCCGCGCAAACCGCTCGGCGCGCTCACGCGGAACTGGAACGGGCGACCCGGCTCGCGGCGTCGCTTGAGGAACGGGACCGGTTGTCGCGTCAGGTGCACGACGGCGCAATCCAGGTTCTTGCGCTGGTGTCCCGGCGCGGCCGCGAAATCGGGGGAGCGACAGCGGAATTGGCCGAGCTGGCCGGTGAGCAGGAGAGAGCGTTGCGGCGGCTGGTCAGCGCATCTGACATCGAGCCGCCGACAGGAGCGATGGTCGACGTCGGCGCACTGCTGCTACGGCGGGCGTCGGATCGGGTATCTGTCAGCGTTCCCGCAGACTCCGTACTGCTTGACGCAGGCGTCGCTGATGAGTTGCATGCGGCGGCGGCCAACGCACTGGACAACGTCGCGTCGCACGCAGGGTCGGGCGCGCGTGCCTATGTGCTGCTGGAGGACCTCGGCGACTCGGTCACCGTGAGCATCCGCGACGACGGCGTCGGCATCGCCGAGGGCAGGCTCGAAGAAGCGGTCGCCGAGGGCCGCGTCGGAGTGGCTAAATCGATTGTAGGACGGATGAATTGGCTGGGTGGCAGCGCAAAGCTGACTACCGGGCCGGGATGTGGGACGGAATGGGAGCTGACGGTACCCCGACGGTGATGGTCGTCGACGACCATCCGATCTGGCGGGACGCGGTGGCCCGCGACCTTGCCGAGGACGGCTTCTCCGTTGTCGCTACGGCCGACGGGATGGCGGCTGCCCGCCGCAGAGCCGCCGTGGTGCAGCCCGACGTCGTGCTGATGGACATGCGACTGTCCGACGGCGACGGCGCACAGGCCACCGCCGAGGTGCTCGCGGTGTCGCCGTCGTCCCGCATTCTGGTGCTGTCGGCGTCCGATGAGCGCGACGACGTCCTGCAGGCGGTAAAGGCAGGCGCCACAGGCTATCTCGTCAAGAGCGCGTCGAAGCAGGAACTGGGTGACGCCGTGCGCGCGACGGCCGAGGGGCGCGCGGTGTTCACTCCGGGGTTGGCCGGACTGGTACTTGGGGAGTACCGGCGCATCGCGCAATCCGGCGGGTCGGGCCCGGCAGGGACTCCGGTGCCCAGCCTGACCGAACGTGAAACCGAGGTGCTGCGTCACGTCGCGAAGGGACTGACCGCCAAGCAGATCGCCGCCAGGCTGTCGTTGAGCCACCGCACCGTGGAGAACCACGTGCAGGCGACGTTGCGCAAGCTTCAGGTCGCCAACCGCGTTGAGCTGGCTCGATATGCGATCGAACACGGTCTAGACGAGTAGTCCTACTCATCCGGAGACCGCAGGGTTGCTGAAACCATGACGGCATGACCGAACCGCATCATGCCGTCATTGCCCGGCTTTCCGCGGACTTCGCCGCGATTTCGCAGTACATGGCGAGGGTCTCGACAGACCTCACCGCGCTCGACGGCCTGCTGTCCGCGCGTCCCGCGGGGTACCCGCAGGCGTACGCCCCGCCTGCGGTGCCGTACTGGCCGCAATACCAACCGCAATACCAACCGCAATACCAGCCGCCCGTGCCGTCGCGACCGCCCGTGACACCGCAACCGCCGGTCCCACCCAGGCCGCCGCGGGAACGCTCCGAGGGCTGGATCGGCAAGGTGCTCGCCGTCGCCGGCGTCGCGGTCACGCTGATAGGTGTCGTACTGCTGCTGGTGCTGGCCGCCCAGGCCGGCATCCTGCGTCCTGAGATCCGCGTCGGCGCGGGTGCTGCGCTGGCCGCAGGGCTGGTGGCCGCGGCGGGCTGGCTTTACGCGCGGCCTGGCGGGCGGGTCGGTGCCATCGCGCTGGCCGCAACGGGCATCGCCGCCGCCTATATGGACGTCATCGCCATCACCACAATCTACGAATGGGCGCCCGCACCCATCGGCCTCGCGATCGCGGCGGTGATCGGTGGCGGCGGCCTGACGCTCGCACGGCGCTGGGATTCGCAACACCTCGGCCTGCTGGTGCTCGTGCCGCTGATCGCGCTTGCGCCCGTCATCACCGGCGGCATCACGCTTCTGCTCGTCGGCTTCATGCTGGCGCTGTCCGCGGTTTCCCTGATGGTGCACCTCGGCAAGGACTGGATTTGGCTGCATGCCGCGCGCATCGCGGCCCCAACGCTTCCGCTCCTCGTGGCGCTGGCCGCGGTGTACTTCGATGACGGGTACGACCTGTGGCTGGCCGGCGCGTGCGGTATCGCGGCCGTGCTTGCCATCTCGGCAGCACTAATCCTGTTGCCGCGCACCGGAAATCGGGTTGCGATGGCCTTGCTGACGGTGGCGGGTGTGGTGCCGGTGCCATGCGTGTCGCTGGCCGTCGACCGGGTGGTGGCCGCGCTGATGGCTGCCGCCCTTGCTGCGGCATTCCTGGCCATGGTGCCGGGCGTGACGGGCGTGGTGCGGCAGGTCTGGTCGGCGTTGTCAGCGATCTCGGCACTGATCGCCGTCACTGTTGCGTTCGATGGCCATATCGCGGGCCCCGTCCTGCTGGCGATGGCGGTCGTCGTCGCGGTGGCGGGCCGCCGCGACGCCATCGCGAGATGGTCGGCGCTCGGGTTCGCGTTCGCGGGCAGCGGGCTCTACCTGAGCTATGCGCCGCCGGGTTCGTTGGTCGAGGCGACCCCGATAGACGCAGCCGCCGGGATTTCCACACTGGTTTCTAGCCTGCTGTTGGTGGCATGCGCGGTGGCGATCGCCTGGTCGTTGAAGGGCGAGGCGAACGTGTGGGCCTGTTCGGCCGTGGTGATCGGTTACGCCGTCACCACGTTCACCGTGACTGCAGGCGTATTGGTCGGCGGCGAGGGCGGCGGCTTCTTCGCCGGTCACATGGCGGCGACGATCTGCTGGATCGTCATGGCGGCCGCGCTGTTCATCTACGCGGCGCGGCTGGCGAAAACCGAGCGGTCACTACCGATCGGTGGAGGGTTGGCGCTGGTCGGCGCGGCGATGGCCAAGCTGTTCCTATTCGACCTCGGCACACTCGACGGCATTTTCCGTGTTGTGGTGTTCATCGTCGTCGGGCTGGTGCTGCTCGGCATGGGCGCCGGCTATGCGCGGATCCTCGAACGGCAGGATCTTACTAATTTGGAATGATTCCAGAATATCCGAGCGTTGATTCAGACATGGCACCTACAACACGTCGCACAGAAGCAGAAGTACAAGCGTTTCAGGCATCGCCCGAACTCAGTGCAAACCTGCAGCGGGTACTGATCGATCTGATCGAACTTCACCTGCAGGGTAAGCAGGCGCACTGGAACGTCGTCGGAACCAATTTCCGCGACCTTCACCTCCAACTCGACGAGCTCGTCGACTTCGCCCGCGACGCAAGCGACACCGTCGCCGAGCGGATGCGGGCGCTGGACGCAGTGCCGGACGGACGGTCCGACACCGTTGCAGGCAGCACCACGCTGCCGCAGTTCCCGGCCTACGAGCACAACACCACCGAGGTGGTCGACCTGATCACCGGCCGCGCGTACGCGGCCGTGGACACCATTCGCGCCGTGCATGATGCGGTCGACGCCGAGGACCCAAGCACCGCCGACATCCTGCATCAGCTGATCGACGGCCTCGAGAAGCTGGCATGGCTGATCAAGTCGGAGAACCGAAAGGTCTAGTCCGCCATAGCGCCCGCGGTCGCGGTGTGCTCGACGGCGCTACGAACGGCGTGGTCGTCACGGCGCCCAACCAAATACCAGGTGTGCATGACGCCCTTGCCCTTGATGTCGACCTCGCCGCGCTCCTCCAGCAGGAATGCATGGTTGAGGCGCTCGTAGACGTCGTGGGGCACCTGAATACGACCCTCGACGTCAGTGGTTTCCATCCGCGCCGCGACGTTGACCGCGTCGCCCCACACGTCGTAGAAGAACTTGCGCGCGCCGACAACTCCGGCGACCACAGGCCCTGCGGCAAGGCCGATCCGTATCGGCACCTCGCGTCCCTGCGGATCTTTGAGGCCCGCGACGGCGTCGGCCATGTCCAGGGCAAGGCAGGCCAGCGCCTCCATGTGATCGTCGCGGGGCTCAGGCACGCCGCTGACCACCATGTACGAGTCGCCGCTTGTCTTGATCTTTTCCAGCCCGTGCCGGTCGACCAGCGCGTCCAGGTCGGTGTAGAGGCGGTCGAGGAAGCGCACCAAATCGCTCGCAGTGGTGTCACTGGCCCGCTTCGTGTAGCCGGCGATGTCAGCGAACAGAATTGAGGCGTCGTCGTACTTGTCGGCAATGATGTTGCGCGACGGGTCTTTCAGCCGTTCGGCGATGCTCGCGGGCAGGATGTTGGCCAGCAGAGTCTCGGACCGTTCGTATTCGCCCTCCATCGCCGTCCTGGCGCGACGGATCTCGCGCAGCGCGTACCAGACCACCGCGACGACCATCCCCCAGGCGGAGATGACCGTGAGGAAGTAGCCCAACGCAAACGCCCAATCCGGTTGCACGCCTGTGTTATAGGGAACGGTCACCTTGAGCGCGATGACGGTCGCGGCGAGAATGGCGGCGATCACCGACGCGACCACAAGGTGATCGACACCGAGGATCAGCACCATGATTATCGCCGCGACAAGGTAGTAGAACTGCAGGCCCGAGCCTGTACCGAGGTGCCAACACAGAACAGTGATCGACATATACGCGACCGTGAAAAACACCAGAGCAGGGACCATTTCGCCGAAGCGGTACAACAGCGGGATCATCAGGAAGATCACGCCGCTGAGCAGGTTGACCGCGGCGATCCAGACCAAGTCCTGACCCACGATCAAGCCCTGGATGCCGAAGACGAGGCTGACGACGGCGCCGATGCGGGTCGTGACGGTCAGTACCCGGAGGTGGCGGGCCACGGTCTCGCCATGGTGTCGCGTCCGGGCCGTGACTCGGCTTTCGAGTGCCACGTCCGGTACGCAGACGCGTCGTACCTTGACCACCACGCACCAAGCGTAACGCCGTGGGTGCCGACCTGGGGTTTCTCGGTACTTCGCGGTCGGCAACCGGTATGTGAGCGACGGCGCCGGTCTCTCTAGGAGTTTGCCAAGGTGTCAGGTGATCGGGCCAGTGGGCGGGTCGTAGCCGCCCGCGCCGTGCATCACTTTGGGCCGCCTGCGCCAGACCCACCAGAAGACGCCACCCATCAGGGCGGCGACCGCCAACAACGCACCCACGTAGTACGGCGTGTTGTCGCGCGCGGGGGCGAGCGGCGTGGCCATGTTGACTAGGTCCACTCCGTTGGTGACCGGACCCACCCCGGGTGTCTTCTGCGCGGTGGCCAGGGTGATCGACGTGCCGTCGGGACTGATCTGCCCACGCCCCAGCGTGGCGCCATCGAGCATGAAGGAGTCCTGTTGTCCCACGGGCTGGGTGTCGTCGTGTCCGACCGCGGTGACCTGGTTGACGAAGAGGGATTGATTGGCCGCAGGCACGTTGACGTAGGCGTTGTCGTAAGTCACAGGGGTATAGGGCTGCCAGTCCGGCGGCGGTGGCCCGGTGTAGCCGTCATTGGGCGGAGTCCAGCCGCCACCGTTGAAGGAGCCGCTGGATACGAAGCTGGACCCCACGGCGGTGAACGGGAACACCGCGGCGGTGATGATGTCGAGCACGATGCGCTCGCCCGGGGGCACCCACGCCTCGCGGTAGTCCCCGTCGTAGTAGTAGCGGTAGCGCACGTCCTCCCCGCTCGGGTTGTACAAGACCGGGCGGCGGTACTGGTCGTAGTCCACGTAATCCCAGCGGGCGGGTCGCCAGTTGTCGGCGGTGACGTTGGTGTTGTTGTGAATGTTGACCTGTTCGATGTTCGTGATCTGGGTGTCGATGTTGGTGACGTTGGTGACGTTGACCGGGGGCGGGGGCGGGGCGGCGGCGTCGACCACGACCGCCGGGGCCGTCCTGGCAGCCTGGATCGCCTCGGCAGACTTCACCGGCACCCCGGCGGGCTGGGGCACCACCGGCGTCCCGACGCGCACCGACACCGAGGTGGAGGCCGAGACGATGGCGGGCGCTACCTCGGTGACCGTCGTGCCGTTGGTGACAACGGTCGTCGGGTTGAGCGTTGTCGTCAGCGGGGCCGCCGACGTCAACGGAGTGTTCAGCGCTCTGGACTCGGCAGGCGACGCCGACCCCGCGGAGGTAGGACTGCTCGACGGCGTGCCCGTCGGAGTCGTCGCGACCGGTGCGGAAGCCGAAGCCGAGATCGTCGGCGGCCCGGTGGGGGCGGGCAGCGGCGTCGACGCCCCCAACGTCGTTGGCTGACCGGTCGTGATGGGGGCCGTTGGGGTCGGCGTCACCGTCGGGGTCTCGACGCGCGGAGTCTCAACCGTGCTCGTGGTCGTGGGTACCACCGTCGGCGGGGACTGCGGAACCGTCGGGGTCTGGGTCTGCACCGGCGGCGGGGCCGGGACCGGAGGCGGCGGGGAGGGCGGGACCGGCGGAGCCTGCGGGGTGGGCGTGGCGGCCGGGGCCTGCTGCCGGTCACCAGGATCGTGACCCCCTGCGGGGGCGGGCACGACTGTCGTGGTGGTGGGGTCATCCGGGGCTGCCTGTGCCACCTGGGCACCCAGCAAGGCGTTGGGAGCAATGACGGCAAACGCGGCCACCGTTGCGATGATCTTCTTCACGTGACTACTGTTCGCGCGAAGACTTGCGGCATTACCGCCGATCAGCTGGCAGTTTCCTGTCGAATGAAGATGGCCCCGCTGTGACACAGCTACCAACCCGTGTTGGTGCACGACCTCGACGGCCGATCCGCATATATCTGGTGCCCTCGGTGAGATTCGAACTCACACTGGACGGGTTTTGAATCCGTTTCCTCTGCCAGTTGGGATACGAGGGCTTGGTTCTTCGTTCTTCTCGGTCGTTCTCGCGGTCTCCCACCATAGAGGATGGCCCCGCGGTCGCTGATCGCAGCTGATACCGCCACAATGTGACCCATGACCGGGTCACCGACCGACGCTGACAAGCCGCACCGCGTTCTCGTAGCCGAGGACGAGGCACTCATCCGGATGGACTTGGCCGAGATGCTGCGCGAAGAGGGCTACGAGGTCGTCGGCGAGGCCGGCGACGGGCAAGAGGCGGTCGATCTGGCCGAGAGTCTCAGGCCGGATCTGGTGATCATGGACGTCAAGATGCCGCGCCGCGACGGCATCGACGCCGCATCGGAGATCGCCGGCAAGCGGATCGCGCCAATCGTCATCCTGACCGCGTTCAGCCAGCGCGAGCTGGTGGAGCGGGCCCGCGACGCGGGCGCCATGGCCTACCTGGTCAAGCCGTTCAACATCACCGATCTGATTCCGGCGATCGAGGTGGCGGTGAGCCGGTTCAGCGAGATCGCCGCGCTGGAGAATGAAGTCGCCTCATTGTCTGACCGGTTGGAGACCCGGAAGCTGGTCGAGCGCGCCAAGGGTTTGCTGCAGTCCAAGCAGGGGATGACCGAGCCGGAGGCGTTCAAGTGGATCCAGCGCGCCGCGATGGACCGTCGGACCACGATGAAACGCGTCGCCGAGGTGGTCCTGGAAACACTCGACGCTCCGGAGAAAGCGTAAACAGTGCGTTTCGGACGCGCCGTTGACAGCGATTTCGCAGCCGGTCACGGGTGTGCGTCGGTCAACATCACGCGATAAGGGCCCCCGTTGGCTATGGTCGTCCCGAAGCATCGCCGCCACGCCCGACCTGGGCTGGTGTGTCGTTGCCGATGAAAACATTGACCCGGAGGTGAAGTGTGCGCGGACGCGTGGCACGGAATGCATTTGCTCTCGGTAGTGCGGGTTTGGTTGTGCTCGGTATTGCCGGCTGCAACCAGTCCAAGCCTGAAGGACAGTCGTCGCAGACCCCGCTGAAGATCGTCGAGCAGGTGCAGATCGACGAGCAGGGCAAGGAGGTCAAGGCCGACCAGGCTGCGGCGCCTACCGATCCGGCCGGGGACGGCAAGGCCACCTGCCCGCCGGTGTCGATCGCGATGGCGGGTGCGCTCAACGGCCCGGATGCAGCGCTCGGCATCAACATCAAGAACGGCGTGCAGCTCGCGATCGACAAGCACAACGCCGCCAACCCGGGCTGTCAGGTGCAGCTGAAGCCGTTCGACACCGAGGGTGATCCGCAGAAGGCGACGGCGATCGCCCCGCAGATCGTCGACGATCAGTACACGATCGGTCTCGTCGGCCCTGCGTTCTCCGGTGAGACCAAGGCCACCGGGACGGTGTTCGACCAGGCCGGCCTTGTCTCCACCACCGCGTCGGCGACGAACCCGACGCTGTCCGAGAACGGCTGGAAGACGTTCTTCCGCGGTCTGGCGAACGACGCGGTGCAGGGCCCGGCGGTCGCCAACTATCTGAAGAACACGTTGGGCTACAAGAAGATCTGCGTGATCGACGACAGCACCGACTACGGCCTCGGCCTGGCCTCGGCGGTGCGCGAGACGCTGGGCCCGATCGCCGATTCAGGTTGCAACATCTCGGTGAAGAAGGGCGATAAGGACTTCTCCGCCGCGGTGACACAGGTCAAGGGAGTCAGCCCGGACGCGGTGTTCTACGGCGGCTACTACTCCGAGGCGGCGCCCCTAACCCAGCAGCTCAAGGACGGCGGCTTCACCGGAACCTTCGTATCGGCCGACGGCACCAAGGATCCCGAGTACGTCAAGCAGGGTGGCGAAGCGACTAAGGGCGCCATTCTGTCCTGCCCGTGCGGCCCGGCCACCGGGACGTTCGCCGATGAGTACAAGAAGAAGTTCAACGCCGACGCGGGCACCTACAGTGCCGAGGGCTACGACCTCGGCACCATCCTGGTGAAGGGCATCGACTCAGGAGCCATCACCCGCCCCGCGCTGCTGGACTTCGTCAAGAACTACAACGGCCAGGGCGTGGCGCGTAAGTACCAGTGGACCCCCACCGGTGAGCTCACCACCAACCTGATCTGGATCTTCAAGGTTCAGTAGTCGCTCAAGCGAAGCGCGTCCGAGACCGAAAGGCTCGGACGCGTTTTCGCTAGAGGTGCGTTTTCGTCAGAGACACCGTCGCGAGGAGCCCGCCCCCGGATGATCCACGAGTGCGTCGATCAATACGCCTGCCTGGCCGCCAACATCAACTTCAACCTAGAAGGCCTGCGAATCGGCTTCTGGCAGTTGACGATCGACGGGCTCGCGTGGGGTGCCATCTATGCGCTTGTGGCCGTCGGCTACACGCTGGTGTTCGGCGTACTGCGGCTGATCAACTTCGCCCACTCCGAAATCTTCATGCTCGGCATGTTCGGCGCCTACTTTGCCCTCGACATCATCATGGGGTTCACGCCGAGCGGCAATGCCTACAACAAGGGCATTGCGTTGACGATCCTGTATCTGGCCATCGCGATGCTGTTCGCGATGTTGGTGTCGGGCTCGGCGGCGGTCGGGCTGGAATTCGTCGCATATCGGCCGTTGCGACGACGCGGTGCTCGTTCGTTGACGTTCCTGATCACCGCGATCGGCATGTCGTTCGTGCTGCAGGAGTTCGTGCACTTCGTTCTGCCCAAGCTGCTCAAGGGATATGGCGGCAGCAATGCGCAACAGCCGATCATCCTGGTGCAGCCGAAGACGCAGTTTCACATCTTCAGCGCGACGGTCTCCAACGTCACCATCGTGATCATCGTCGCGGCGTTGGTCTTCGCGGTGCTGACCGACTACGCGATCAATCGGACGAAGTTCGGCCGTGGTATCCGCGCCGTCGCGCAGGATCCGACGACCGCCACGCTGATGGGCGTATCACGTGAGCGGATCATCGTGACGACGTTTCTGATCGGCGGGCTGCTCGCAGGCGCCGCCGCGCTCCTGTACACCCTCAAGGTTCCGCAGGGGATCATCTACTCAGGCGGATTCCTGTTGGGCATCAAGGCATTCTCCGCCGCCGTGCTCGGTGGCATCGGCAACCTTCGCGGCGCACTGCTCGGCGGTCTGCTGCTGGGCATCATGGAGAACTATGGGCAGGCCGTCTTCGGTACCCAATGGCGCGACGTAGTGGCGTTCGTGCTGCTCGTTCTGGTGCTGCTGGTCCGGCCGACCGGGATACTCGGTGAAAGCCTCGGGAAGGCAAAGGCATGAGCGTCACCGACAAGGTTCTCGCGCCGGGTGACCGCCTCAGGGAGTGGTGGGACGGTCTGCCGCGGGTCCAGAAGTGGGCGTTCGGCGTCGTGCTGTTCGGGGCGCTCGCGCTGCTGCCCTTGTACACCCCGCCGTTCCTGGACACCCCCGGCATCAGCTTCGGCGGCACGATGGCCCAATTCGCGATGGTCGCAATCATCGCAATCGGGCTCAACGTGGTGGTTGGCCAGGCCGGCCTGCTCGACCTCGGCTATGTCGGTTTCTACGCTGTCGGCGCGTACACCGTGGCGCTGCTCACCAGCCCCAACAGCCCGTGGAACAAGTTGAGCCCAACCGGATTCTTCAGCGCGCCATGGGCGTGGTTGTCGTGTGTCCCGCTGGCGATGGCGATGACTGCGTTGGCGGGCCTGATCCTCGGCATTCCGACATTGCGTCTGCGCGGTGACTACCTGGCGATCGTCACGCTGGGATTCGGCGAGATCATCCGACTGCTGGCCGACAACCTCTCCGACATCACGAACGGTCCGCGGGGGCTGAGCCGGGTGGCGTTCCCGCGGCTGGGGGAGAGCGAGAAGCTTCCCGAAGGTGTGTTCTCCAATGGAAACGCGTCGGGCCACGCCAACTATGGAACCTGGTGGTTCTGGCTGGGTTTGGTGCTGATCGTCATCCTGCTGCTGTTCGTCGGCAACCTGGAGCGCAGCCGGGTTGGTCGGGCATGGGTAGCCATTCGCGAGGACGAGGACGCCGCGGAAGTGATGGGCGTCAACACCTTCCGGTTCAAGCTGTGGGCTTTCGTGATCGGCGCGGCGATCGGCGGACTGTCCGGTGCGCTGTACGCGGGCCAGGTGCAGTACGTCGCGCCGCCGACGTTCAACATCATCAACTCGATGCTGTTCCTGTGCGCGGTTGTGCTCGGTGGCCAGGGCAACAAGCTCGGCGTGATCTTCGGCGCATTCGTCATCGTCTATCTGCCGAACCGGTTGCTCGGCGTGCACTTCCTCGGCATCAACCTCGGCGACCTGAAGTACCTGTTCTTCGGGTTGGCCCTGGTGGTCATGATGATCTTCCGGCCAGAGGGGCTGTTCCCGGCCCGCGCTCAACTGCTGGCGTACGGCAGAGCCGCCCATAACTGGTTGCGAACTCCGCCCGTGGAGAAAGAGCCGGCGGCATGACGATCGAGGACCTGGCTGGCGTCCACCGCGAGATTCATGTCGCGGAGGGTGAAGTCCTTTTGGAGACAAAAGATTTGACGATGAAGTTCGGCGGGCTGGTGGCGCTGGACTCGGTCACCTTCAACATCCGTCGCGGGGAGATCCTCGGACTGATCGGGCCGAATGGCGCGGGCAAGACCACCTGCTTCAACGCGATCACTGGTGTGTACCGGCCGAGCTCGGGCACGGTGACCTTCGACGGAGCGCCTCTGGGCCGGATCAAACGCCACCAGATCACCCGCAAGGGCATCGCCCGTACCTTCCAGAACATCCGGCTGTGGGGTGAGATGACGGCGCTGGAGAATGTGGTCGTCGCCACCGACGCGCGGCACAAGACTTCGGTACCAGGCGCGCTCGTCCGCACGCCGCGTCATCGCAGGGAAGAGCAGACGGCGATCGAGAGGGCCGCTGCGCTACTGCATTTCGTCGGCATCGCCCACCGCGGCGAGGAGAAGGCCAAAAACCTGCCCTACGGTGATCAGCGGCGACTCGAGATCGCCCGCGCTTTGGCGACCGAGCCCAAACTGCTGTGCCTCGACGAGCCGGCCGCCGGGTTCAACCCGAGCGAGAAGGCCGCATTGATGGAGTTGATCCGCAAGATCCGCGACGACGGCTACACCGTGCTGCTCATCGAGCACGACATGCGAGTGGTCATGGGTGTCACCGACCGCATCGTCGTTCTGGAGTTCGGTCGCAAGATCGCCGACGGCCTGCCCGCGGAGATCCGCGAAGACCCGAAGGTGATTGCCGCTTACCTGGGAGTGCCCGATGACGAACTCTAATGACGCCGACGAACGCCCCGTTCTGCTCGAGGCCCGCGACGTCGTCGTGCACTACGGACGGATAGAGGCGCTGCACGGTGTGTCGGTGGTGGTGCGCGAGGGTGAGCTGGTGACCTTGCTCGGCGCCAATGGCGCGGGCAAAACCACGATGATGCGGGCGATTTCGGGACTTCGTCCGCTCACCTCGGGCTCGGTGTGGTTCGACGGTCAGGAGATCACCCGCGTCAAGGCTCACAAGCGGGTTACCGACGGCCTGATCCAGGCGCCGGAAGGCCGTGGCGTGTTCCCAGGCATGACGGTGACCGAGAACATCGAAATGGGTTGCTACGGGCGGAAGTTCGCATCCAAGGCCGAGCACAAGCAGAAGCTGGACTGGGTGCTGGAGACGTTCCCGCGGCTGGCCGAACGTCGCAACCAGGTGGGCGGCACGCTATCCGGCGGCGAGCAGCAAATGCTGGCTATCGGGCGGGCGTTGATGGCCCGGCCGAAGGTGCTGCTGCTCGACGAACCGTCGATGGGCCTTGCGCCGATGGTGATCTCGCAGATCTTCAAGATCATCGCCGAGATCAACTCACAGGGCACCACAGTGCTGCTGGTGGAGCAGAACGCGCAGCAGGCGCTCAGCCGCTCTGACCGCGCCTACATTCTGGAGACCGGTGAGGTAACCAGGGAAGGCAACGCGAAAGACTTGTTGGCCGACGACAGCATCCGCGCAGCGTATCTGGGCGTCGCCTAACTACCGCGAGCGCGCGTGTCTGCTCGCCGACACGCCGTCAAACGCGTACGTTTTCCGCACGCTCGCGCTCATCGAGCGTGCGGAAAATGCCCCGATCACTTGGCTGAGATTCGTGCCTCGAGCGCGTCGAGCACGTCGACCTGAGTCGGTGGGACCCCGATGTGCATGACGACATCGTCGCCCATCGTGTCGAACTCGAATGTGAAGAACGAACAGCATGCGCTCTCGCGTCGGGCGAGATCGCGGGCGGCCTCCTCGACGATGCGCCGCAGCACGACGTCAAGCCTTAGCCGTTGCGGGCGGTCCGAGCGCACGACGAAGGCGAACAAGTCGTCGAACTCTGCAACCCGCAGCGGACGTTCCGACGTCGGCAGCGTGCACGCGTCGGGCGCCCAGTCGTCCGGGATCGCCATCAGACCAGGCTAGCGCGAGGACCGTGGAGGCTTGAAATGCGAGTCATCGACGTCAGGCGCACGGTCATTCAATGGCGAGCGTGCGCAAAATGCTCACGATTCGCGGCGTGTCGGTGTGCAAACACGCACGCTCGCGGTAGTTGGTCACCGCGGCGACCCCTTTCGCTGCCACGGCCAGGTCATCAACGCCCACACAATGGCCACCAGCGTGGCCGCCACGAATACGTACCACGGCCACGGGCCCAACACGTCCAGCAGCGACGCGGTGGACGGTTTCCGGTTGAGGAAGCCGTAGTCGGTTCCCGCAATCCTGTTGAACGTGAACGTAACTGCCGCCCACACCACGGTGACGACGACGGCGAGCCGATAGCTGCGCCAATCGGGCCGCATGCCGCGACCCCAGGTGAGGTAGATGGCCGCCCACACGACGAGCAGGTGAATGGCCCAGAAGGCCAGGAATTGATAGTGCGGAAAATCGGGGCTCTGCAGCGCAGGCGATATCAACGCCTGCGTACTGAGGACCAGTCCCCAGTAATAGGTCAGTGTGTACGCCCAGTGTTTCTGCGACCACAAAGCGTAGGCGGCGGTGACGGTCGCGAGATCGGTCAATTGCAGTGGCACCGAGTCGATCGTCGGCGGGGTGAGGATGTAAATCAGGATCGCGGCGTAGATGAGCGCGGTCACCGCACCGAGAATGCGGCCAAGGCGTCGTGCCTGCTGTTCGGTCTGCCAGCGTCCGACCCACACGAGCAGTCCGGCGCCGATGACGAACACGGCGATGGTGGCCCAGTGCGATGGGCCGTAGGCAGTGAACTGCCTAGCGAGCAACAATGACCGACGAGCCGTGGCCGAACAGGCCTTGGTTGGCGGTGACGCCGACGGTGGCGCCCTCGACCTGCCTTCCGGTGGCTTGACCCTTGAGCTGCCAAGTCAATTCGCAGACTTGAGCGATTGCCTGCGCGGGGATGGCTTCGCCAAAGCAGGCAAGCCCGCCCGACGGGTTGACCGGAATCTTGCCGCCGATCGTCGTCGCACCACTGCGCAACAGCTGCTCGGCCTCGCCTTTGGCGCACAGCCCCAGATGCTCGTACCAGTCCAGCTCTAGTGCGGTGGACAGGTCGTACACCTCTGCGAGGCTCACATCCTCGGGCCCGATGCCAGCCTCGGCGTATGCGGCGTCCAGGATCTGATCCTTGAACACCCGATCCGGCGCGGCCACCACTGCGGTGGAATCGGTTGCGATGTCGGGTAATTCGGGCAGGTGCTGCGGGTACCGCGGTGTCACCGTGCTCACGGCGCGAACCGACGGCACCCCTTCGAGCGAGCCGAGGTGCTTCTCGGCGAAGGCTTTGCTGGCCACGATCAATGCCGCCGCGCCGTCGGACGTCGCGCAGATGTCCAGCAGCCGAAGCGGATCCGAGACCACCGGGCTGGCGAGGACGTCCTCCACCGAGGTCTCCTTGCGGAACCGCGCATTGGGATTCCCAAGGCCGTGCTTGGCGTTCTTGACCTTCACCTGCGCGAAGTCCTCGAGTGTGGCGCCGTAGAGATCCATCCGGCGACGCGCCAGCAGCGCGAAGTACACCGGGTTGGTCGCGCCGATCAGATGGAACCGCTGCCAGTCCGGGTCATTGCGTCGTTCGCCGCCGACGGGGGCGAAAAACCCCTTGGGCGTGGTGTCGGCGCCGATGACGAGCGCGACGTCGCAGAAGCCGGCAAGGATCTGCGCGCGAGCGCTCTGCAATGCTTGAGATCCGCTGGCGCACGCCGCATATGACGACGACACCGGCACCCCGTTCCAGCCCAGTTTCTGGGCGAACGTGGCACCTGCGACGAATCCCGGATAGCCGTTGCGGATGGTGTCTGCGCCGGCGACCAGCTGGATCTGGCGCCAATCCAACCCCGCCTCGGCAAGTGCGGCCCTGGCGGCGGCAACGCCGTATTCCGTAAAGTCGTTGCCCCACTTGCCCCATGGGTGCATGCCTGCACCGAGGATGTATAGCGGTTCCGGACTCATGAGGCGATCGTCCACGCGTGCACGATGCGCTCCACGCCGTCGTCGTCGACGAACAGCGGCATCGTGGTCAGCTCCATCTCCATGCCGACCTTCAGGTCAGCGGCGAGCGTGCCCTCGACGACCTTGCCCAACACGATGATGCCCTCATCGGCCAGCTGCACCGCCGCGACGGCGAAGGGCTCGAACGGATCCGGTGACGGATAGGGGGGCGGCGGCGCATACCGGTTTTCGGTGTAGCTCCACAGTGTGCCGCGCCGTGACAGCGGCACCTGCGCCAACTCGTCGCCGGCGCAGGCGGGATTCGGGCAGTTGTTGGCGCGCGGCGGGAAGACGTAGGTACCGCACTGATGGCATTTGCCGCCGAGCAGGTACGGAGCCCCGGACTGATCGGTGGCGAACCACCCGTCGACCGCCGGTTGAGTGGATGCAGCTGACACGCGGTCAGCGTACCGACTCGGACCAAGAAACTGAAACGTGTTCCAGTTTGTGGCCGTGAGTTGGGATCGGTAGCGAACCGGCCCGTGTGCACTTCTGCCGGGAGTAGCGTCCCGGACATCAGCGTCCGGGCCCGAAGATCGGAGACCGAAATGGGATTGCTCGACAAGGCAAAGAAGGCAGCCCAGCAGGCGCAGCAGGCACTCGCCCCGCAGGCCGGACAGCAGGGTGACGGAATGGTGCACGTCAAGGGTGCCGGCGGCATGATCAACCCGTCCGTGTTCGGCGGGCCGTCGACCAGCGCGGTGGCGGCGGACGACCCGATCTGGCAGCCCATCAACGGCATCTCGCTGCAGGACTACGCCGAGATCGCCCGTGAGGCGCAGGCCCGCGGCGTGACCGATGAGGCAGGCATGATCGCCATTGCGCAGGAGCGCGGGTTGAACCCGGCGGACACGAAGGCGGCGCTCGACGGCTGGGCGCAGCGGATGGGCCAGTCGATGGCCGTCGGACAGCAGTTCCGCAAGTTGCTCGGCTACTGACGGACGCTGATCACCCGGGCTTGGCGCGTACCCCGTGTCAGGGGGGATGCATAGAGTAGGCCCGTGACCGCAAGCGCAACGGCCGAGAAGCCGACATTGATGCTGCTGGACGGCAATTCGCTGGCGTTCCGGGCGTTCTATGCGCTGCCTGCCGAGAACTTCAAGACCCAGGGCGGGCTGACCACCAATGCCGTGTACGGCTTCACCGCGATGCTGATCAATCTGCTGCGCGACGAACAGCCGAGCCATATCGCGGCCGCGTTCGACGTCTCGCGCCAGACATTCCGGCTGGAGAAGTATCCCGAGTACAAGGCGGGCCGATCCGCGACGCCCGATGAGTTCCGCGGCCAGATCGACATCACCAAGGAAGTTCTCGGCGCGCTCGGCATCACCGTGCTCGCCGAGGCGGGCTTCGAGGCCGACGACGTGATCGCCACATTGGCCACCCAGGCCGAGCATGCGGGATACCGGGTGCTTGTCGTCACCGGCGACCGCGACTCCCTGCAGCTGGTCAGCGACGACGTCACCGTGCTGTATCCGATAAAGGGGGTCAGCGAGCTGACCCGGTTCACTCCTGACGCGGTCGTCGCGAAGTACGGGCTGACGCCGCAGCAGTACCCGGACTTCGCCGCGCTGCGCGGCGACCCGAGCGACAACCTCCCCGGTATCCCCG
This sequence comes from Mycolicibacterium moriokaense, assembly GCF_003201655.1. GTDB lineage: Bacteria > Actinomycetota > Actinomycetes > Mycobacteriales > Mycobacteriaceae > Mycobacterium > Mycobacterium moriokaense_A. The sequence goes on along the minus strand of NZ_QJJU01000021.1, from coordinate 67,025 downwards.
GCGTTGGGGAGAAGACGGCGACCAAATGGATCGCTGAGTACGGCTCGCTGCAGGCGCTCGTCGAGGGCGTCGACACGGTGAAGGGCAAGGTCGGCGACGCGCTGCGGGCCAACCTGGCGAGCGTGGTGTTGAACCGCGAGCTCACCGACCTCGTCAAGGACGTGCCGCTGGCCCAAACACCCGACACGCTGCGGATGCAACCCTGGGACCGCGACCACATCCACCGGCTCTTCGACGACCTGGAGTTCCGGGTATTGAGGGACCGGCTGTTCGACACGCTGGCGTCGGCGGATCCCGAGGTCGACCAGGGCTTCGACGTGCGGGGTGGAGCGCTCGAGTCGGGCGAGCTGGCCGCCTGGCTGGCCGAGCACAGCAATGGCGGCCGCTTCGGGGTCGCGGTGGTCGGCACGCACCTGGCGTACGACGCCGACGCCACCGCGCTGGCCGTCGTGGCGGCCGACGGCGACGGCCGCTACATCGATACCGCAAGCCTGCATCCCGACGACGAAGCCGCGCTGGCGTCCTGGCTGGCCGACGTCGGCCAGCCCAAGGCGCTGCACGAGGCCAAGCTGGCCATGCACGACCTCGAAGGCCGCGGCTGGACGCTGGCCGGTGTCACCTCCGACACCGCACTCGCCGCCTATCTGGTGCGTCCCGGGCAGCGCAGCTTCGCGCTTGACGATCTCTCGCTGCGTTACCTGAAGCGCGAACTCCGCGCGGATAACCCTGAGCAACAACAGCTTTCGCTGCTCGACGACAGCGAGGGCGTCGACGATCAGGCGGTGCAGACGGTGATTCTGCGCGCCAGCGCCGTGATGGATCTGGCCGACGCACTCGACGAGGAGCTGGCACGCATCGACTCGTCGGCCCTGTTGGGCGACATGGAGTTGCCGGTGCAGCGGGCCCTAGCAGAGATGGAAACCGCGGGCATCGCCGTGGACCTCGGGCTGCTGTCGGAGCTTCAGAGCGAGTTCGCCGGCCAGATCCGCGACGCCGCCGAGGCCGCGTATGCGGTGATCGGCAAGCAGATCAACCTTGGCTCACCCAAACAGCTGCAGGTCGTGTTGTTCGACGAGCTGGAGATGCCGAAGACGAAACGCACCAAGACCGGCTACACCACCGACGCCGACGCGCTGCAGGGTTTGTTCGACAAGACCGGCCACCCGTTCTTGCAGCACATGCTGGCGCACCGCGACGCCACCCGGCTCAAGGTCACAGTCGACGGGCTACTGAATTCGGTGGCCTCCGACGGCCGGATCCACACCACGTTCAACCAGACCATTGCGGCCACCGGCCGACTGTCGTCTACCGAGCCGAACCTTCAGAACATCCCCATTCGCACCGATGCGGGGCGGCGGATCCGCGACGCGTTCGTCGTCGGCAAGGGCAGCCAGGGTGACTTCGACGAGTTGATGACGGCCGACTACAGCCAGATCGAGATGCGCATCATGGCGCACCTGTCGAAGGACGACGGCCTGATAGAGGCCTTCCGCACAGGCGAGGACCTGCACTCGTTCGTGGCGTCGAGGGCATTCTCGGTGCCGATCGACGAGGTCACGCCGGAGCTGCGCAGGCGGGTGAAGGCAATGTCCTACGGGCTGGCGTACGGGCTGTCCGCCTACGGCTTGGCCGCCCAGCTGAAGATCTCCACCGAGGAAGCCAAGGTGCAGATGGAGCAGTACTTCGACCGGTTCGGGGGCGTGCGCGACTACCTGCGCGATGTCGTCGATCAAGCCCGCAAGGACGGCTACACCTCGACGGTGCTCGGCAGGCGGCGCTACCTGCCGGAACTGGACAGCAGCAATCGCAATGTCCGCGAGGCCGCCGAACGGGCCGCGCTGAACGCCCCGATCCAGGGCAGCGCCGCCGACATCATCAAGGTCGCGATGATCAATGTCGACCAGGCGATCAAGGACGCCGGGCTGAAGTCACGGATGCTGCTGCAGGTACACGACGAGCTGTTGTTCGAGGTCGCGGCGGGGGAGCGCGACGCCCTCGAGACGGTCGTTCGCGACAAGATGGGCGGTGCATACCCGCTGGACGTGGCGCTCGAGGTCAGCGTCGGCTACGGCAGGAGCTGGGATTCGGCCGCACACTAGGGCGCGCGGTACCCCGCCAGCTGGTGCAAAGCGGGCGCGGCCGCTCGAGCCGCGGCGACCTCGTTCACTTCCTCCTGCTGCAGCGCGTAAACCCGTTGGTCGCCGAACCCCCGGTCGATTCGGTCCCGCACGAAGGCCAGTTCGACCACCTGCGCCGCGAAGTTCTTGACCGATTTCGCGGCCGGCTTGCCTCCGAACTGTTTCGCGGTCCGGATCGCTGACTTCCGGCTGCGGAGCGAACCCAGCCATGTCGCCTCGTTGGGGGCGACCAGGCCTGCCGCCACCATGCCTGGCAGCTTCTCGGCGACGACTCGCTGCTCACTGCGCCTGCTTGAGACGCCGAGCGCGATCACCAGCACGAAGATCGGCGCCATCCAGAACAGGTAGGTCAGGAAGTACGCCTCGACGCTCAGCAGCGACGAGCCGTTCCACAGCCCGTGCATGATCACCGCGCCGACATAACCGAGCAGGATGCAGAGCGCCTTGGCGAGCGCGTTTCGCTGCTTCAGCGCGAAGTACACCCCGATGCCGGTCATGCTGGTGAACAGCGAATGGGCAAACGGCGCCATGATCAGCCGCAGCGCGGCGGTCGCAAGAGACTCGGAAACCGACGCGCCACCGCCGATGTACAGGATGTCCTCCAGCCAGGCGAAGCCCACACCGACGAGCCCCGCGTATACCAGGCAGTCGGTCAGCGAGTTCAACTCGTTGCGGCGCCGGCCCGTCATCATGAGCAGCAGGAACAGCCCCTTGGCGGCCTCCTCGGTGAGAGGTGCGCCGAGCGCGACGGACCAGGGGCTGACGGTGTCCAAGTGGCCGGGGTTGATCTCCGCTTCGATGGTCAGCTGCAGGATTGTCGAGATCACGACCGCGACGGATGCGCCCCAGAGGAACGCGAGGACAAGCAATCGGGGCGGCTCGGGCTCCCACCTGTCCAGCCACAGGTAGGCGAGCACGACGATCGTCATCGCCACGCTGGACAGCGCGAAGCCGATGCCGGTGCCGACGGGGTTCACCGCGGTCAGCCCGATCACGATCAGGCCGGTGACGGTGCCGAGCACGATGATCACGCCGATCGGCGCCCCAACCTTGCGGATTCGCCGAGGCAGCCCGGGATAAGTCACGAAAGCAGGGTAATCGTCGGCGCGGTTGATCATGATCGACCAGCTGAGGAGACCGAGTTTGTCCAGCATGTACACAGTCGAGTAACCTCAACGGGTACCCGTCTGTGCACGATCGCGGGTGCGCAGCATTTGTCGGCGCTCGCGCCGCGCCAATAACTCGTGTCCCTTAGTCCCTACGACCCAACCTGTCCGGAGCAACCCACCACATGCCAAGTCCCTCCGTCACCTCGCCGCAAGTAGCCCTTAACGACATCGGCTCGGCCGAGGATTTTCTCGCCGCCATCGACAAAACCATCAAATACTTCAACGATGGCGACATCGTCGAAGGGACGATCGTCAAGGTTGACCGTGACGAAGTCCTGCTCGACATCGGTTACAAGACCGAAGGTGTCATCCCTTCCCGTGAGCTCTCCATCAAGCACGACGTCGACCCCAACGAGGTCGTTTCCGTCGGCGATGAGGTCGAAGCCCTGGTCCTCACCAAGGAGGACAAGGAAGGCCGCCTGATCCTGTCCAAGAAGCGCGCTCAGTACGAGCGCGCCTGGGGCACCATCGAAGAGCTCAAGGAAAAGGACGAGGCCGTAAAGGGCACCGTCATCGAGGTCGTCAAGGGTGGCCTGATCCTCGACATCGGCCTGCGCGGCTTCCTGCCCGCGTCGCTGGTCGAGATGCGTCGTGTCCGCGATCTGCAGCCGTACATCGGCAAGGAGATCGAGGCCAAGATCATCGAGCTCGACAAGAACCGCAACAACGTGGTGCTTTCGCGCCGCGCCTGGCTGGAGCAGACCCAGTCCGAGGTGCGCAGCGAGTTCCTCAACCAGCTCACGAAGGGCGCCATCCGCAAGGGCGTGGTTTCGTCGATCGTCAACTTCGGCGCGTTCGTCGATCTTGGCGGCGTCGACGGCCTGGTGCATGTCTCTGAGCTGTCCTGGAAGCACATCGACCATCCGTCGGAGGTCGTCAACGTGGGCGACGAGGTCACCGTCGAGGTGCTCGACGTCGACATGGATCGCGAGCGGGTTTCGTTGTCGCTCAAGGCCACTCAGGAAGATCCGTGGCGCCATTTCGCCCGCACCCACGCGATCGGCCAGATCGTCCCCGGCAAGGTCACCAAGCTGGTGCCGTTCGGCGCGTTTGTCCGCGTCGAGGAGGGCATCGAGGGTCTGGTGCACATCTCGGAGCTCTCGGAGCGCCACGTCGAGGTCCCCGACCAGGTGGTCCAGGTCGGCGACGACGCGATGGTCAAGGTTATCGACATCGACCTGGAGCGTCGCCGTATCTCGCTGAGCCTCAAGCAGGCCAACGAGGACTACACCGAGGAGTTCGACCCCTCGAAGTACGGCATGGCCGACAGCTACGACGAGGCGGGCAACTACATCTTCCCCGAGGGCTTCGACTCCGAGACCAACGAGTGGCTCGAAGGCTTCGACAAGCAGCGTGAAGAGTGGGAGTCCCGCTACGCGGAGGCCGAGCGTCGCCACAAGATGCACACCACGCAGATGGAGAAGTTCGCCGCTGCGGAAGCCGAAGAAGCAGCGCGGCCGTCTTCCCCCTCAAACGGCGCTTCGCGCTCCGAGGAGCCCGCGGCCGGTGGGTCGCTGGCCAGCGACGCCCAGCTCGCGGCCCTGCGGGAGAAGCTCGCCGGCAGCGCCTAGCCGACGCGCATGCTGCGCATCGGTCTGACCGGCGGTATCGGCGCCGGCAAGTCGACGGTGTCCGCCACATTCAGTGAATGTGGCGGCATCATCGTCGACGGAGACGTGATAGCCCGCGAGGTCGTCGAACCCGGCACCGAGGGGCTCGCGCAGCTGGTCCAGGCGTTCGGCGAGGACATCCTGCTGCCCGATGGGGCCCTGAACCGCCCGGCGCTGGCCGCCAAGGCCTTCGTCGACGACGAGCGACGCGCCACGCTGAACGGGATCGTGCACCCGCTGGTTGGGCACCGTCGTCAGGAGATCATCGACGCGGTGCACGACGACGCTGTCGTGGTTGAGGACATCCCGCTGCTCGTTGAGACCGGGATGGCCCCGATGTTCCCGCTCGTAGTGGTGGTTACCGCTCCCATCGAAATGCGAGTAACCCGGCTCGTCCAGCAGCGGGGAATGGACGAGGCCGACGCCAGGGCGCGGATCAAGGCGCAGGCGTCGGAGGAGCAACGTCGCGCGATAGCCGATGTGCTGCTGGACAATTCGGGCTCACAGGGCGAGCTCGTCGAGAAGGCACGCGACCTCTGGTACAACCGGGTGCTGCCGCTGGCGCACAACATCCGAACCCGACAGGCGGTCTCGCCGACGCCAGAGCTAGTGCCGTACAACCAGGACTGGCCAGACGATGCGCAACGCATCATCAAGCGGCTCCAAACCGCGTGTGGATCAAAGGCATTACGTGTCGACCACATCGGCTCAACCGCCGTCGAGGGCATGGACGCCAAGGACGTCATCGACATCCAGATCACGGTCGCTTCCCTTGACGTCGCCGACGAACTCGCTGAGTCGCTGGCCAACGCCGGCTATCCTCGTCGACCGCACATCAAGAGCGATGTGCCGCATTCTGACGATCCGTCGCTGTGGCAGAAGCGATTACATGGTGCCGCGGATCCGGGCCGGCCGGCGAACGTTCATATCCGCGTGGACGGATGGCCCAACCAGCGGTTCGCGCTGTTGTTCGTGGACTGGTTGAGGGCCAATCCGGTTGTGCTGCAGGACTATCTGAAGGCCAAACGCGCCGCGCTGGCAGCGCAGGACTACGCCGAGGCCAAGGAACCGTGGTTCCTCGACGCGTACGGCCGCGCCCAGGAATGGGCCGAAACGACCGGCTGGCGGCCGTAGCCGTCAGGCAGCGGGTGGCGGCGCAGGAGCCGCGGGAGCGGCCGGGGTCGCTGCCGCCGGGTTGGCAGGTACGGCGGTTTCACCGCCGATAGGTGTGTCCAGCGGGGCGCCACATTGGATGACACCGTAGAGCGGGTCATCCTTGGGGTGAAGCAACCGCGGGGCGATGAACTGATCGGCCTGCGCCGTGATCTGGTCGTCGACGAGGATCTCGCAGTGCAGGTTCGATCCATACGGCCACTGGATGGACAGTTCCATGCCCGCCTGCTTGGGGTCGGCGAGGACCGTGTTCACCTCGAACGTGCTTCCCGGCAGCAGTGTCGGCTGTTCGCTGTTGACGTTTGTGTCGTCGATCTTGTACGCGACCACCGCTCCCCGGGATGTGCCGTCCGCGCGTGCTCGATAGGTGACGTTGTGCTGCAGCTGATCGCCGGGCGGCGGCGCTACCTCGGTCTGCGGTCCGGCATTCGGATCGGCAAGTGCCGTCGCCGGACTTAACTGCACAGTGGCTCCGACCACTGCAAACGCAGCGATCGCAAGCCATCCACGCTTGGTCGAGCTCATGACAGCCGACATTACAACCCTCGCCGAGTCGGAAGCACATCGTTGCCGAGTGACCTGCGGTTATTTGTCATCACAAGATCATCGACGTAACGAAGCCAACCGTTACCCGACCTGAGGTGCTGGTCAGGCCGGTTGGCGCCCGACGCGCCAGCTCAGTGCCATGCCGTTGCCCGCGAGCCACCGGTCGAGGTCGTAGTCGTGCCGAGAAAGGCCGTCGATCGCGGCGACGGCCGTCTGCACCGCTTGCTCGCCGTCTTCCGGGGTGAGCAGGCCGTGGCGTACGGCGGTCAGCAGCTCGTCGACATCGGACAGCTCGACGCCTGCACCGGTCCGCACGACGAGATCCAGGTAGTGGTCCTCGGAGTGCCATGCCTTCGCGCCCGGCCTATACCGGCCGACGTCCAGGTAGTAGTCCTGGTCGAGTTCGTGGCCGGGGTTGAAATGGAACACCGTCGCCCGGAGCCCGAGCGATGGCAGCAGCCACGACTCCATGTAGTGGAATTGGGCCCTGCCGGGTGTCGGCCGCGCCATATACAGGCCCCACGGCTCGACGGTGTAGACGTCCACGGCCCGCACGATGCCCTTCGGATCGGTGTTGGTGCGGGCCAGCAGGTCGAACGTTTCGTGCTTCGGAGCGTGGATGCGCTCAAGGATAGTGGCGCTGGAACAGAACATGTCGGTGACGGGTTCTACCCTGGTGAATATGGCTTTCGCTACCGAACATCCCGTGCTTGCGCACTCGGAGTACCGCGCCGTCGACGACATCGTCCGGGTTGGCGGTCGCTTCGAGGTGGTCAGCGAGCACGAGCCGGCCGGGGATCAGCCGGCAGCCATCGAGGAGCTGGAGCGACGGATCCAGGCGGGGGAGCACGACATCGTGCTGCTTGGCGCCACCGGCACCGGCAAGTCGGCCACTACAGCGTGGCTCATCGAGCGGCTGCAACGGCCAACATTGGTGATGGCTCCCAACAAGACACTGGCCGCCCAGCTCGCCAACGAGCTGCGAGAGATGTTGCCGCACAACGCCGTTGAGTACTTCGTGTCGTATTACGACTACTACCAGCCTGAGGCGTATATCGCGCAGACCGACACCTACATCGAGAAGGACAGCTCGATCAACGACGACGTGGAGCGGCTGCGTCACTCCGCGACGTCGAGCCTGCTCTCGCGCCGCGACGTGGTTGTGGTCGCGTCCGTGTCCTGCATCTACGGCCTCGGCACCCCGCAGTCCTATCTGGACCGTTCGGTAGAGCTCAACGTCGGTGACGAGGTTCCGCGGGACGGGCTGCTGCGGCTCCTGGTCGATGTGCAGTACACCCGCAACGACATGGCATTCACCCGCGGGTCGTTCCGGGTCCGCGGCGACACCGTCGAGATCATCCCGTCATACGAGGAACTGGCGGTCCGCATCGAGTACTTCGGCGACGAGATCGAGGCGCTCTACTACATGCACCCGCTGACCGGCGACGTCGTACGCAAGGTCGACTCGCTAAGGGTCTTCCCGGCCACCCATTACGTCGCAGGTCCGGAGCGCATGGCGCATGCGATCTCCACCATCGAGCAGGAACTCGAGGAGCGGCTGGCCGAGCTGGAAGGCCAGGGCAAGCTGCTGGAGGCGCAGCGGCTGCGGATGCGGACCAACTACGACGTCGAGATGATGCGCCAGGTCGGGTTCTGCTCGGGTATCGAGAACTACTCGCGGCACATCGATGCCCGCCCGGCGGGCTCCGCGCCTGCGACGCTGCTGGACTACTTCCCCGAAGACTTCTTGCTCGTCATCGACGAGTCGCACGTGACGGTGCCCCAGATCGGCGGCATGTACGAGGGCGATATGTCGCGCAAGCGCAACCTGGTCGATTTCGGCTTCCGCCTGCCGTCGGCTGTCGATAACCGTCCGCTGACGTGGGAGGAGTTCGCCGACCGGATCGGGCAGACGGTGTACCTCTCGGCGACACCAGGACCCTATGAGCTCAGCCAGACCGCGGGGGAGTTCGTCGAGCAGGTGATCCGCCCGACCGGACTGGTCGATCCACAGATCGTCGTCAAGTCCACCAAGGGCCAGATCGACGATCTGATCGGCGAGATTCGCAAGCGAACCGAACTCAACGAGCGGGTCCTGGTCACCACGCTGACCAAGAAAATGGCCGAGGACCTCACCGACTACCTACTCGAGCTGGGTATCCGGGTGCGCTACCTGCATTCGGAGGTTGACACGCTCCGCCGGGTCGAACTGCTGCGGCAACTGCGGCTCGGCGATTACGACGTGCTCGTTGGAATCAACCTGCTGCGGGAGGGTCTCGACCTGCCAGAGGTGTCGCTGGTGTCGATCCTGGATGCGGACAAGGAGGGCTTTCTGCGGTCAGCGCGAAGCCTCATCCAGACCATCGGCCGCGCCGCCCGAAACGTGTCCGGCGAAGTGCACATGTACGCCGACAAGATCACCGACTCGATGCGCGAGGCCATCGATGAGACCGACCGCCGACGCGCCAAGCAGGTCGCCTACAACCTGGAGCACGGCATCGACCCGAAGCCGCTGCGCAAGAAAATCGCTGACATTCTCGATCAGGTCTATCGCGAAGCCGACGATGTCGAGGTGGGCGGTTCGGGCCGCAACTCGTCGCGTGGCCGTCGCGCTCAGGGTGAGCCAGGACGTGCGGTCAGCGCAGGCATCATCGAGGGCCGCGACACCACCAACATGCCGCGCGCCGAATTGGCCGATCTCATCAGAGATCTAACTGAGCAGATGATGGCCGCCGCGCGCGACCTCCAGTTCGAGCTCGCGGCACGGATCCGCGACGAGATTCATGACCTGAAGAAGGAACTGCGCGGCATGGACGCCGCGGGTCTGAAGTGACCGCGCCGGGCTTGACCTCAATAAAGGTTGAGCTCGTACGGTGACGACGTGACCGATACCGCGGCGATAACCACGGGCAGCTGGCGTGAGCTGTTGGGCCCGAAGGATCTTGGGGCCTCCACCGTGCTGGCCGGCGGTGTGGCGCTGTATGCGACCAACGAGTTTCTCACCATCAGCCTGATGCCCAGCGCCGTCGCCGACATCGGCGGTCAGCGGTTCTATGCGTGGGTGACGACGGTGTATCTGGTCGCGTCGGTGGTGGCTGCGACCACTGTCCACGCGCTGTTGACTCGGCTGGGGCCGCGGTGGTCATATCTGTTGGGGCTGAGCGTGTTCGGGGTGGGTAGCCTGGCGTGCGCGGTGGCGCCAACGATGGAGATCATGTTGTTGGGCCGCACGGTCCAGGGCGCGGCAGGCGGCCTTCTCGCAGGCTTGGGATACGCAGTCATCAACACAGCGCTGCCCAGCTCCTTGTGGACCAAGGCGTCCGCATTGGTGTCGGCGATGTGGGGAGTCGGTACACTGCTCGGCCCGGCTGCCGGTGGCCTGTTCTCCCAATTCGGTTCGTGGCGTTGGGCATTCGGTATGCTGGTGATCCTGACCGCCGCTATGGCCCTGCTGGTGCCGATCGTGTTGCCCGCGAGGGGAGACGCCGAGCGCAACGATCCCGTCCGCATATCGGTCCCGGTGTGGTCTCTGCTGTTGCTTGGCGCGGCTGCGCTGTCCGTCAGCGTGGCAGGCATCCCGCACGACGTCCGAGGGACGGGCGCGTTGCTTGCGCTGGGCGCCGTACTGGTCGCGGCGTTCGTGTACGTCGACCGACGGCTGCCCGCGGCGGTGCTGCCGCCCAGCACATTCGGGTCCGGCCCGTTGAAGTGGATCTACCTCACGCTCGGCGTGCTGATGGCCGCAACGATGGTCGACATGTACGTTCCGCTGTTCGGCCAGCGGCTGGCCCACCTGACGCCTGTGGCGGCGGGGTTTCTGGGCGCCGGGCTGGCGATCGGCTGGACTGTTGGCGAGATCGGCAGCGCCTCACTGCGCAGCAGTCGGGTGATCGGTTGGACCGTCGCCGTCGCGCCGCTGGTTATGGCCATCGGGCTGACGATCGCGGCGTTGACCCAGTTCGACGACGCATCGATCGGGCTCGTCGCGGGCTGGGCGGTGGCGCTGCTGATCACCGGTACCGGGGTGGGCATCGCGTGGCCGCACCTTTCGGCGTGGGCGATGGGTTGTGTGGACGATCCAGCCGAGGGTCCGGCGGCGGCCGCTGCCATCAACACTGTCCAGCTGATCTGCGGCGCCTTCGGCGCGGGACTGGCGGGTGTCGTGGTCAACATGACCGATACGGGCGATGCGGCTCCCGCGCGCTGGGCGTTCGCAGTCTTCGCCCTGCTGGCGGCCGCGGGCTTCATCGCGTCGTTCAGAGCACGGGCAGCAAGCGACGCAGGATCGTAGCCGAGGCCGCGGCGGCCTGATCGACGAAAGTCGTGAAGTCGAAGAGTGCGTTGCCGCCCGCGAGGTCGGACAATGCGCGGATGACAAGCCAGGGGATACCGAACGCTTCGCACACCTGCGCGACGGCACCACCTTCCATCTCGATCGCCTGCCCGCCCAACTCACGCCGCAGCCGTTCGCGCGTGGTCTCGCAGTTCAGGTACTGATCGCCGGACAGCACTGTGCCGTAGACGATTTGACCGGGGACTGAGATCCCCGCCAGCCGTTCCTTCACGCGAGCGAGCAGTTCGGGATCGGCCGGATATCCGAGTCGATCTGTTGGGTTGATGATTGGGGCATGGCCAGGCTGATAAGTCCGCACGCGCTCGTCCTCGAGCACGCCTGCATCGTGCTGAATCACGAGGTCGGCGACCACGACGTCGCCGATGGACAGTTTCGGGTCCAGCCCGCCTGCCACTCCGGAGAAAACGACTGTGCGGCAGCCGAATCGGTCGGCCAGCAGTGTGGTGACGAGCGCGGCATTGACCTTGCCCATCCCAGAGCCGGCGAGCACCACGTCGTAGCCGTCGATCGTGCCGGTGTCGAAGACCGTGTGCGCAGCCGCTTCGCTGTGAGCGTCGGCGAGCGCGGCGCGCAGGTGTGCGAGTTCCTGAGGGATCGCGCAGATCAGCCCGATGGTCACTAGTCGGGCTCGTCGTCGAGCTGATGGATTGCCGTCACGCCCTCGATGCCGGCCAGCACCGTCGGCGCGGCAAGAATGCCCCTGCCCGACAGCGTAAGCATCACGCCGGAACTTCCTGCGGCGATGTGCTCTGAAGCGGCGTCGGCGGCCAGGTCGGCGAGCTGCCATTGGCGCCCCTCGCAGGTCTGGAGGAGGCCACTCATCACACCGCGGCCCTCTTCGTAGGTGACGTGCATGGTCACCGACCCGCTCAACCGGGCTGACAGTCGTCTCGCCAGGGGGAAGAAGCCGACGATGATGAGGAAGTGCATCGCGGTCACGACAACGGCCAGTAACAGCAGGCCTGCCCCCGCCGCCATGCCGATGGCGGCAGACTCCCACACCGCCGCCGCGGTCGTCAGCCCGTGCACCGAACCGCGGCGGAATATGATGATGCCTGCGCCGAGAAAGCCGATACCCGAGACGATTTGAGCCGCAACGCGGGACGGGTCGACGACGACTAGGTTGTCCTGCAGCACATCGGTGAAGCCGTACTTGCTGACGAGCAGGATGAGCGCGGCCGCCGTGCCGACGATGGTTTGGGTGCGAACCCCGGCGCTCTTGCCCTGGATCTCGCGCTCCATGCCGATCAACGACGTCAGGGCGAAGGCGGCGAAGAGCTCGATGACTTGACGCGTGCCCTGCCCCGGGCCGCCGAAGAACGGCGGATCGGCCAGCCAGAGTTGCATGCCAACAAATTAACCACCGATCAGTTTCGGCGCGGCGCGAAGTCCATACATCTGACGCCTATTCGTTAGGAGAAACCCATGCCCACACCTCCCAGCGCCCATCCCGACATCGCCACTCGCGAGGACTGGCTCGCTGCCCGCAAGAAGCTGCTGGCACGCGAACGCGAGGTCACGCACCTGCGCGACGCTGTGAACGCGGAGCGGCGCCGGCTACCAATGGTGAAGGTGGAGAAGGATTACGTGTTCGAGGGGCCCACGGGCGAGGTCCGGCTGCGTGACATGTTCGAGGGCCGTCCGCAGCTCTACATCCACCACTTCATGTGGATCGACGCGATCGACAAGGGCTGTCCGAGCTGCACCGCCGCCGCGGACATGACGTTTACGCAGAAAGACCGGGCGCTGCTGAACGCCAAGGGCGTGACCTTCGCCTGTGTCTCGCGTGCGCCGTATGCCAGCATCGCGCGGTACCGCGACCAGCACGGTTGGACGTTCCCGTGGTACTCGTCGCGCGACAACGACTTCACCTACGACTACAACGTCACGCTGGATCCGAACCGGGCGCCGGTCGAATACAACTACATGTCGCTCGATGAATTGCACGCCGTCGGCTTCAGCGACGACGACCTGCGCGGCGACTTTCCTGGTGCCAGCGTGTTCCTGCGCCGCGGCGATGAGGTTTTCCACACCTATTCCGCTTACTCGCGCGGTCTGGACCATTCGGCGGTTGGGTACCCATTCCTCGACCTCACGCCGTATGGCCGTCAGGAGCCGTGGGAGGACTCACCTGCCGGTTGGCCGCAGGGTGGAGTCGCAGCGGGAATGCCACTGAACGGGTAGCGATCATGGCGAGCCAAAGGCTGGGGCGCTGCCTGCCGCTCTGGCACTGTCATACCCCGATGCGGGTGTGGCTGAGTGGCTAGGCACCGGCCTGCAAAGCCGTTTACACGGGTTCGAATCCCGTCACTCGCTCGCATCGCTTACCTTTGGAATCGATGGAGCAACCGCCTCTGCGATCCGGTGATGTGACGGTTCAACGCGACGCACTGGCCCGGCGGCTATATCGCCGGTCGCTGGTCAAGGGAGAGATCACGCTGCCCGCCGTGCCGGACATGATCGATGAATACGTATCGATGTGCGAGACGCTGTTCGCTGGCGTCGGTAGGGCGTTCACTGCCGAACAGCTCGGCCAGGTGCGCAACGTGCTGCAGGGCCAACTGGCAGAGGCCTACGCGAACTCGCCGCGGTCGAACATCGTGATCACATTCGATGCCCCCGTTGGCACAGTCCTCAACTACCACGTCAGGGCCGAATGGTGGACGGTCGAGGGCGCCTACGAGAACTGGATCAGCACACGGAAGCCACCACTGTTTGGGACCGAACCGGATGCCCGGGTGTGGAGTTTGGCGACTGAAACAGCAGATGCCGCGGCGCATCCGGTGCTCGACATCGGCGGAGGAACGGGACGAAACACCTTGGCCCTGGCGCGGCGCGGCCACCCGGTCGATGTGGTGGAGATGACCCCCAAGTTCGCCGACATCATCCGCGCCGACGCCGAACGAGAGTCACTCAACGTGCGCGTCATCGAGCGTGACGTCTTCTCCACCTCCGACGATCTGCGGCGGGACTACCGACTGATCCTGCTCTCCGAGGTGGTCTCAGACTTTCGATCGGCGCATCAGCTGCGCGCTGTGTTCGAGCTGGCTACCCAGTGCCTGGGCGCCGAGGGTTGTGTGGTGTTCAACATTTTCCTCCCGAAGTCCGGGTACATACCCGACGGTGCCGCGCTCGAACTCGGACAGCAGTGCTACACAACCATTTTCACGCATGAACAGGTGTCGGCTGCGGCGTCCGGTTTACCCCTGCAGCTCGTTTCTGACGACTCCGTGTACGAGTACGAGATGGCGAACCTGCCAAGGGGTGCATGGCCGCCGACCAGCTGGTACGCCGACTGGGTCAGTGGTCGCGATGTATTCGATCTGCCGCGTGAGGAATGTCCCGTGGAAATGCGTTGGCTGGTCTACCAGAAACCCGCTTGGGTAACGACAGGAGTCGGCCCCCTCCCGTAAAGGGGGCCGCTCCCTTGCCGGCGCCGCCCTAGCGCCTGTGGAACAAACGCTATGGCGGTCGCGAGCATCTGACCCGCGTAGCCGACTACCTGTTTTTGCCCGCGTTAGCATCTGCGGGTGGCCAAACTTGAGCTATCACGCGACCTGTCGATGAGTCCCGAGGATGCGTGGGCGCACGCATCGAACCTGTCCGAACTGGGTGATTGGTTGGTGATGCATCAGGGGTGGCGCGGGCAGCTCCCCGAACAACTGGCCGCAGGAGTGACCATCGTCGGCGTGGCCGGCGCCAAGGGGTTGCGCAACCGCGTCACATGGAAAGTGCGTGAGCTCGACCCGCCGCGGCTCCTCGAACTCACGGGCGACGGTGTAGGCGGCGCCAAGTACGCGCTGAGCATGACGGTTTCTCCGACCAAGTCCGGCTGCAAGTTCACGGTCAAGATCGATCTCGGTGGCAGGCCCCTGTTCGGGCCGATCGGGGCGGCCGCCGCGCGGGCCGTTAAGGGCGATATCGAACGGTCGATCGGGCGCTTCGAGGCCTTGTACAGCTAGCTCGTCAGCCCTTCGAAGATCTCGCCGTAGTGCAGATGTGCCATGAAGTGACCGCCGTCGCGAATATTCAAGGTGGCGTTGGGGATTCGCGTAGCCAGGCGATGTGGCCAACTACGGTTGACGAGTTTGTCGCCTTTCCCCGCCCACACGTCTACAGGCACTGTGAGTTCCTCGGGAGTAACCCCCCACGGTCGCATCCAGGCCCGATACTCCTCGGCAGCACCCGACGGCTGCCTCATCGCCTCCCGTGACATCCTGGCGAAGGCGCCGAACCCTTCGTCACGGATGACCGCGCCGTCGGCCGGTCCCAGCTCACGCGCTCCCATTCGCCCGTACAGCGTCGGCGCGATCGATGCCGCCAACCCCATCACCCGGAACCACTTTGCAGCCAGCCATGGCGCCCGCACGGACATCCGGGTCAGGGACCGGTCCATGGCAGGGAGTTCGCCGAACACTCCCGGTTCTGTCAGCGGCAGTGCGCCCCCGATGATCGCGACCCGTGAGACCCGTTGGCGCAGTGCGTGACCCACCGCGGCGGCATACTGGCCGCCCATCGACCAGCCCATCACGGCGAAGCGCTCGACGTCGATCTGATCAAGCAGTTCCGCGACGTCGCGCGCCCAGTCGAGGACGGTACGGCCCGGCTGTGGATCCGACAGCCCGACGCCGGGCCGGTCTGGGGAGATCAGCCGCACACCGGCCTCGGTTGCGACGGCCGCCGCGGCGGCGACGTCGAGGCGGCACGCGAGACCACCGTGGGCGTTGACGACCGGAAAGCCGTCGCGGGCGCCGTATTGCGCATAACCCACCGATCGTCCGTCCCGCAGCCGGACGACACGATCAACGACGATCTGCATCTTGTGGATGATGCTATCGAGTCGACCGCACCACCTGCGCGAAGCTGAACTGCCAGCGCTCGACGATGTGGAAGCCGAGCAGCTGTGGCACCTGGTACGCGGGCGCGCGCTTCAGCCGCGGTCCAGGATCCAGCGCCGGTCCGCTCTGGCGCTCCGGCACCGCGGGGTCGCGCGCCGACACGGTCCACAACACCGTGCACTGTCGGACCCGATCGGCGACTCCCCAGATTCCGAGGTGCGCGTCCCACAGCCGGTTGCGTTGCGGCGCGCGCATACCGCGGCCGGGGTCCACGAGCTTCTCGTAGGCCGCGGGCCGAGCCGCGCTCAGCGGCCTGATCGGGCCGGGCTTCCACGCCGTCGTGTTGTCGAGGATTAGGCAGTCACCGGGGGAGGCGTGCGCGGTGATGACGTCGGCTACCTGGCTGAAGTCCATGCCCTCCTTGGCATACGGACCGCGCTGGCCGAGCAGGTAGTTCGGGGTCGCCGCGAGTGCGAACGCCGCAAGCACCGCCGTCGTGCGTTCGCGGGTTCGGAACAGCGCAACGATGCAGACCGCCAGCAGCAGGGCCATTGCGGGCGAGGTGTAGCAGAGGTAGCGCGGATAGTAAATCGGTTGCTGGACAACCGAATACAGTACCAGGACCAACGTGGGAAGCGCGATCCATGCCACCGCGATTGCCGCGAGTTGCCGGTTTGCGGTCTCCCACGGCGAGCGCACAGTCAGCGCGGCTGCCAACACCAGGCCTGCCAGAACCGCGAACGGGACGCTGTGGTCGAAGTACTGTTCCTGCGCGATCTCGACGAACGTCCCCGCCTGAACGGGCGAAATCCATCTGACCTGCGCGATTTGCGTCCGGCAAAAGGCGAGGAACGGCAAAACGGCCAGCACGGCCATCGTCGAGGTGACGGCCCACCAGACCACGTTCGGCCGCCTCTTCGCGACCACAGGCACCACGACCGCATGCACCAACACCATCAGCACCACGAAGACGTTGAGCAGGGTCGACAGCACCAGAGCCAACCCGTACATCGACCACAGCGCTGCCGTGTTGCGTCGGGTCGCCGCGATCACAAGCACCGTCAGCCAGACCGCTGCCGCCGTGGTGAGCGCGTAGGACCTGGCCTCGATTCCGGCCCACGTGATGCGCGGCAGTATCGCGAAGGCGATGCCTGCGCAGACCGCGACGGTGCGTGTCGAAAACTGTTTGCCCACAACGACAACGCCCGCTGCGGCGAGCCCGACGGCCAGACAGCTGGAAAGCCGCGACCAGAATTCGGTCGCGGGGAAAATCGTGAACCAGCCGTGCATGACGAGGTAGTACAGGCCGTGCACCGCATCGATGTTGTGAAGCAGCCGCCAGAGTTCGGACACAGATCGTGTCGACGCCGATATCGTGGCGGCCTCGTCGAACCACAGTGAGGGCCTGGCGGCGCCTGCCGCGCTGACAACCATCGCGAACACTGCGACGATCGCGGTGTCGAAGCGTCCGGCCCGAACCCACTCCCGCTCTTGGACGCGCGCAAGGCGCGGCGCTCTGGTTGTGACATCCACCTGGCCGACCCTTACCCCCTCCAACGACGGCAAAACGGTAACCCGCGCAAACTTGCCGTGCTCGGTGAAAACCGGTATTGATCGCCGATTTTGACGCGGTCGTAGGGAATATGACGACTTCCCTTGGGGCCCGGGCACGTTCGCAACGACGCCAACGACCCCTGGATTTTCGCTGTGCCGCTGTTGATCTGGATCACGCGGGAGGGGCCCCTGCGATGCGGGCCGCCGAATGGGCTGTGGCGTCGTTTCGGTCACTCTAAGTGCGCTTTCGGGGTATCTGGCCTTTACGATCGGGTGTCGTGAATTGCGCCCCTGGTCAACAGGCAACGGGATACTGTCTCGGGTGGCGTTGCAACTGACATTGGGAGGACTTGGATGAGCGGCTATACGACCATCGTGGTCGGCACGGATGGATCGGATTCGTCGCTGCGCGCGGTGGACAAGGCCGGCCAGATCGCCGCCGGGTCCGACGCGAAGGTTGTCGTCGCGACGGCGTATTTCCCCCAGAGCGAAGATCAGCGTGCCGCCGACGTTCTCAAGGACGAGGGCTACAAGATGGCGGGCAACGCGCCGATCTACGCCATCCTGCGTGAGGCCCGCGACCGCGCA
The DNA here is from genome assembly GCF_003201655.1 of Mycolicibacterium moriokaense. Lineage (GTDB taxonomy): Bacteria > Actinomycetota > Actinomycetes > Mycobacteriales > Mycobacteriaceae > Mycobacterium > Mycobacterium moriokaense_A. Next base: position 49,055 of record NZ_QJJU01000021.1, on the reverse strand, counting down.
ACCGCGGCGGGGGCTACGAACGTCGAGGAGAAGGCGATCGTAGGCGCACCCGTTGACGCGCTCGTCGATCTCGCGATCGAAGTGAAGGCGGATCTGCTCGTGGTGGGCAACGTCGGGTTGAGCACCATCGCCGGGCGGCTGCTCGGTTCGGTGCCTGCCAACGTCGCACGCCGGTCCCAGACCGACGTGCTCATCGTGCACACGACGCCCTGAGGCCTCAGGTACCTGACGCCTTGGCGATCTCGGCGATCGCCGCATCCAGTGTCGCGTTGAACTCCCGGTCGCTCTGCTGCACGGTGAGACCCTCAGTCAGTGCCCGCGAGAAGCTGGCGATGACGCCGTTGTTGCGCGCGAGCTTCTCGCACGCCTCATCACGGCTGTAGCCGCCGGACAGCGCAACCACGCGAACCACCTTGGGGTGGCTTACCAGCTCGCTGTACAGGTTGTCGGTGTCCGGCAGCGTCAGCTTCAGCATGACGGCCTGATCGTCTGCGAGGCCGTTGACACCGGCCAAAAGCGCCGCCTTGAGCTGTTCTTCGGCCTCCGCCTTCTGCGGGCTGTGGATGTCGACCTCCGGCTCGATGATGGGAACGAGGCCGGCGCCGAGGATTTGGCGGCCGATTTCGAACTGCTGCTCGACGACCGCGTCGAGGCCTGCGCCAGGGAGCTTGATGACCGAGCGCATCTTCGTGCCGAACACCCCGTTGTCGCGAGCCCTGGCGAGCAGGTCGTCGAGCCCGGCGATGGGCTTCATCACCTGCGCCCCGTCCTGTTCATCGGCCAGGCCCTTGTCGACCTTGAGGAACGGGACGATGTGCTTGACGTTCCACAGGTAGTCGGCTGTGGGGCGGCCCTCGATCTCGCGGTCCATCGTCATCTCGAACAGGATCGCGCCCATGATCCGATCGCCGTCGAAGGCCGGGCTGGTGATGATGCGGCTGCGCATCTCGTGCACCAGGTCGAACATTTCGGTGTCGTTGCTGTAGGCGCTCTCCTCGATGCCGTACAGCTTCAGCGCCTTCGGCGTGCTGCCGCCGCTCTGGTCGAGTGCGGCGATGAATCCGGCGCCGCTCTTGGCTTTCTTGAACTGTTCGGTGTTCATGTCTGCCCTTTCTTCCTCGTCAGGCTCACAGGCAATCTAGCGTTGCCCGGGTAGCCGATCGTCAGCTGCCTCTCTCAAATGCAGATCAATCCCGGCTGCGGGTGCGACACTCCAATGGCGGGAGGGTCAATTATGACGACAACGATGCACAGGCCTGGTATCGCGCGCCGCGAAAACGGCGTTCCACCTCCGGACGTACCGCTCACCGATGTCGACCTCGGGTCTCTCGAGTTCTGGGAGCGCGATGACGACCTGCGCGATGGAGCGTTTGCCACGTTGCGACGCGAGTCGCCGATCACCTTCTTCGAGGTTCCAGAGGTTGCCGGTTTCGCGCCAGGTGCGGGCCACTGGGCCTTGGTGGCCTACGACGATGTGCACCACGCCAGCCGTCACCCCGAGGTCTTCAGCTCGATCCCGACCAGTACGGCTCTCAACGACGTGCCTGCCGAGATCGCGGAATTCGGTGGCTCGATGATCAGCCTGGACGATCCGCGTCACCTTCGGCTACGCACAATCGTCAACAGAGCGTTCACGCCGAAGGTGGTGGCCCGCATCGAGGGCAGCGTGCGAGACCGGGCGCGCAAAATCGTGACGAACATGATCGCCAACCATCCCGAAGCGCATGCCGACTTCGTCGCCGAGGTGTCCGGTTCACTGCCGCTGCAGATCATTTGCGACATGATGGGCATCCCAGAGGAGGACGAGCAGAAGGTATTCCACTGGACGAATGTGATGCTCGGCGTCGGCGACAACGAGGCCTCCGGTGAGTTCGATGAAGTCATCAAGACAGTTATGGAAATCGCGGAGTACGGCGTTGCGCTCGCCGAGGAACGGCGCGCGCGGCCAGGGGACGATTTGACGACGAACTTGGTGAACGCCGAGGTCGACGGGGAGCGGCTGACATCGGCGGAGATCGCTTCGTTCTTCATCCTGCTATCGGCGGCGGGCAACGAAACAACGCGCAATGCCATCAGTCACGGCATGGTGGCACTCACCCGCTATCCCGAGGAACGAGAGAAGTGGTGGTCGGATTTCGATGGTGTAGCCACCACCGCCGTCGAGGAGATCGTGCGATGGGCGTCCCCGGTTATCTTCATGCGGCGCAACCTGACTGAGGACATCGAGATGCGCGGTATCAAGATGAAGGCCGGCGACAAGATCTCTATGTGGTACAACTCTGCCGACCGCGACGAGTCGAAGTTCGCCAATCCGTGGCTGTTCGACGTGACCCGGGATCCCAACCCGCACATGGGGTATGGGGGCGGTGGCGCACATTTCTGCCTGGGTGCGAATTTGGCCCGCCGCGAGATACGGGTGCTATTCGAAGAACTGCACCGGCAGACACCAGACATCGTCGCGACCGAGGAGCCCGCAATCCTGCACTCGGCCTTCATCCACGGCATCAAACGGTTGCCCGTCGCCTGGACAACCTGAGCGACTACCAGCCGCGCTGTTTCCACTCGTCCAGGTGTGGGCGTTCCACCCCGAGGGTGGTGTCGTCTCCGTGCCCGGGGTAGACCACCGTCGAATCCCCGTATACGTCGAAGACCCGGCTCGATACGCCGCCAAGAAGCTTCTCGAAGTCGCCCTCTTGCCATGTCTTGCCAACGCCGCCGGGAAACAGGCAGTCGCCGGTGAACAGGTGGGTCGCGTCGTCGGCGCCGACCAGCGCTAGGGCGACTGACCCAGGGGTGTGACCCTGCAGGTGTATGACGTCGAACGACAGCTCTCCGATCTTGATGGTGTCGCCGTTGGCCAGATATCGGTCCGGCTTGACCGGCAGCGGCTCGGCATCGAGCTGATGAGCCGCGGTCGGCACCCCGGTGGCCTTGGCCACGGCCTCGAGCGCCAGCCAGTGGTCGGGATGCTGGTGGCTGGTGACGATCAGCGACAGCTTCGGGGCATACCGCTCGATCAACTCGAGGAGGATCTCCGCGTCGTTGGCGGCGTCGATGAGTAGCGTCTCGCCTGTCTGGGAACACGTCACCAGGTAGGCGTTGTTGTCCATCTGGCCCACCGATACCTTGACGATTGAGGCGCCCGAGAGGTTGCGGCGCGCCCCGGTCTGAGGCTCCACATGGCCGGTGTAGTTGTCGTCGACGACTGTCATGGCCCTCACGGTATCGGGCTCGGCTGGGGCTTGTCGTAGGTGGCACCTAGCATGGTCGTGAACTATCTCTTCGGGAGGAAACCGGGTGGCTGACCGCCTGATCATCAAGGGTGCGCGCGAGCACAACCTGCGCAGTATCGACCTCGAGTTGCCACGCGATGCGCTGATCGTCTTCACCGGTCTGTCAGGGTCGGGCAAGTCGTCGCTGGCATTCGACACGATCTTCGCCGAGGGGCAGCGACGTTACGTCGAATCGCTGTCGGCATACGCGCGGCAGTTCCTCGGCCAGATGGACAAACCCGACGTCGACTTCATCGAAGGCCTTTCGCCCGCGGTGTCCATCGACCAGAAGTCCACCAACCGCAATCCGCGGTCGACCGTCGGCACCATCACCGAGGTGTACGACTACCTGCGTCTGCTGTATGCCAGGGCCGGCACCCCGCACTGCCCGGTGTGCGGTGAGCGGATCGCCCGCCAGACCCCGCAGCAGATCGTCGACCAGGTGCTGGCCATGGACGAGGGCCTGCGGTTCCAGGTGCTGGCACCGGTGGTGCGGACCCGCAAGGGCGAGTTCGTCGACCTCTTCGACAAGCTCAACTCCCAGGGCTACAGCCGCGTGCGGGTCGACGGCGTAGTGCACTCGCTGACCGACCCGCCGAAGCTCAAGAAGCAGGAAAAGCACGACATCGAGGTGGTCGTCGACCGCCTGACAGTCAAGACGACGGCCAAGCAGAGGCTCACCGATTCGGTCGAAACGGCGCTCAACCTGGCCGACGGGATCGTGGTGCTCGAGTTCGTCGACCGCGAGGACAACCACCCGCATCGCGAGCAGCGCTTCTCGGAGAAGCTGGCCTGCCCGAACGGCCACCCGCTTGCCGTCGACGACCTGGAGCCGCGGTCGTTCTCTTTCAACTCGCCGTATGGCGCCTGCCCGGAGTGCCTTGGGCTCGGCATCAAGAAAGAGGTCGACCCCGAACTGGTCGTCCCCGACTCGGACCTGACGCTGGCCGAGGGTGCGATCGCGCCGTGGTCGATGGGGCAGACGGCCGAGTACTTCACCAGGATGCTGGCGGGGCTGGGGGATCAGCTGGGCTTCGACGTCGACACCCCGTGGAAGAAGCTTCCCGTCAAGGCGCGCAAGGCGATTCTCGAGGGCTGCGACGAGCAGGTGCACGTGCGTTACCGCAACCGCTACGGCCGAACCCGTTCGTACTACGCCGATTTCGAAGGCGTGATGGCGTTCCTTCAGCGCAAGATGGAGCAGACGGACTCCGAGCAAATGAAGGAGCGTTACGAGGGCTTCATGCGCGACGTGCCGTGCCCGGAATGCGAAGGCACGCGGCTGAAGCCGGAGATCCTCGCCGTCACGTTGTCGGCAGGTAAGCACGGGGCGAAGTCGATCGCCGAGGTGGCCGAGCTGTCGATCGCCGATTGCGCCGAGTTCCTGAACGCGCTGACCCTCGGGACGCGCGAGCAGGCCATTGCGGGGCAGGTGCTCAAGGAGATCCAGTCGCGGCTGGGGTTCCTGCTCGACGTCGGGCTCGAGTACCTTTCGCTGTCGCGGGCGGCGGCCACACTGTCCGGCGGTGAGGCGCAACGCATCCGGCTGGCGACGCAGATCGGCTCCGGACTTGTCGGGGTGCTGTATGTGCTCGACGAGCCGTCCATCGGCCTGCATCAGCGCGACAACCGCCGACTGATCGAAACCCTGATCCGGCTAAGGGATTTGGGCAACACGCTGATCGTCGTCGAACACGACCTTGATACCATCGCCCATGCCGACTGGATTGTCGACATCGGCCCGTACGCGGGTGAGCACGGTGGCCGCATCGTGCACAGCGGGTCCTACGACGAACTCTTGCGTAACCCGGATTCGCTTACCGGGGCCTATCTTTCGGGCAAGGAGAGCATCGAGGTCCCCGCAATCAGGCGTCCGGTCGATCGTCGCAGCCAGTTGACGGTCGTCGGCGCCCGAGAGCACAACCTTCGTGAGATCGACGTCTCGTTCCCCCTTGGCGTGCTCACCTCGGTGACGGGCGTCTCGGGCTCCGGCAAGTCGACACTGGTCAACGACATCCTGGCGTCGGTGCTGGCCAACAAGCTCAACGGCGCCCGGCAGGTGCCCGGTCGGCATACCCGAGTGACGGGCCTGGACAAGGTCGACAAGCTGGTCCGCGTCGACCAGTCGCCGATCGGCCGCACGCCACGGTCGAACCCCGCGACCTATACGGGCGTGTTCGACAAGATCCGCACGCTGTTCGCCGCCACCACCGAGGCGAAGGTCCGCGGGTATCAGCCCGGCCGATTCTCGTTCAACGTCAAGGGCGGCCGGTGCGAGGCGTGCTCCGGCGACGGCACCATCAAGATCGAGATGAACTTCCTGCCCGATGTGTATGTGCCGTGCGAGGTGTGCCACGGAGCCAGGTACAACCGGGAAACCCTCGAGGTGCACTACAAGGGCAAGACCATCGCCGAGGTGCTCGACATGTCGATCGAGGACGCGGCCGAGTTCTTCAAGCCGATCACCTCGATCCACCGGTACCTCGCGACGCTGGTCGAGGTCGGCCTTGGCTATGTTCGGCTCGGGCAGCCTGCGCCGACGCTGTCCGGCGGTGAGGCGCAGCGCGTGAAGCTGTCGTCCGAACTGCAGAAGAGGTCGACCGGTCGCACCGTCTACATCCTCGACGAACCGACGACCGGGCTGCACTTCGAGGACATCCGCAAGCTGCTTGGTGTCATCAATGGCCTTGTGGACAAGGGCAATACGGTGATCGTGATCGAACACAACATGGACGTGATCAAGACGTCGGACTGGATCGTCGACATGGGTCCCGAGGGTGGGGCAGGCGGCGGCACCGTGGTCGCGAAGGGAACACCCGAGGATGTGGCCGCCAACCCCGACAGCTACACCGGGCACTTCCTGGCCGAGACGCTGGATGTGCCGCGGCCGAAGCCGAAGGTCCGCAAGGCTCGCAAGGTCAGCGCCTAGTAACCGATCGACGGCAGCCAGGACCCGTGCGGCTCGTTGTACAGTCCGATGGACATCAGCGTCGACTGCTGGAGGAGCCGCAGGCCGGAGTCGAGACACCACGCCATCAGCGCCGTGTTGCGTGACGGCACGAGGATGCCCAAAGCAATGAACATCTCTGCGGACTGCAGCAGAGCGACGACGTCGTCGTCCGTCCTGCCGACCGCATGCCAGCCGTAGCCGAACCCCGTCGCGTACCCGGTGATCGCACCACCACGTTCGACCACGCGGGCGGTGCCGGCGCTGACCCAGTCCTGCAGCTCGCGGTGACGGTCGTGACCATGCACCGCCAGGCAGATGGCGTCGCATGCCTGCATGTCGTCGACGGTCGCGGGGCGGACACTCGCCCCTGGGACCGCTGCCGCTTTGGGAATACCTTGAAAGGCTGACAACGGCTCACGTACCGCGAATCCGAGCTTCGCGTACAACGACAACGACCGATAGTGATACGCCGTCTGAACCAATCGCACCCCTGCGACGGCACGATCTCGGGATCGCTGCAGGAGCGCTTCCATCAGAGCACGGCCGACGCCGACGTCCATGGCCGAGGGGTCGACGCTAATTGGTCCGACACCGACGATGGCGCCGCGTTCGTCTTGAAAGCCGCTGCCGATGATCTCACCGTCACGCTCGGCGACCACGCCGAAAATCCCGTCGGCGGCCAGCATGGACTTCATCTGAAAGTCGGTGAATTCCGGGGTGCCGGGCTCGACGGGGAACGCGTGCCGCGTCGCGAGCGATTCAAACGAGTCGAAGAAAATGCGGCCAAGGACTTCGGCGTCGCCCGCTTTGGCCTCGCGGATCTGCAGCCCGGTCACTCGTCGATTGTGCGCCTAAGCTTTCGAGAGCGGAGACGGAAAGCGCGGGCTCACTCGGATGCCATCCAGCCACTCGCTGAGTTCGTCCGCCCTCCGCTTCAATGCCAGGAGCGCCCCGCGGCCGACGTCCTCCAGCAGCCGCACCTCGACCTCGCCGTTCGAGTTTTGCCCCCACGCGCCGACGATCCGACCGTTCCACCACGCCGTCGGGCCGCCGTTGCCATTGGTGTCGAACACCTGGCCGCGGTGCTCGCCGACATACCAGTCGCGGTCGTACCAACCCATCGTCGTGACGTCGAGGCCCGGCAGCAGCGCGCACCACGGGTCGGTATCCGGCTCGATATCGAGATCGTCGGGCAGCACGTATCCCGGACTGCCGTGCAGGTCGACCTCGACCGCGTCGATGTCGCGCAATGCCTGCCGAGCCCACGTCAGCGTGTTGCCGAACCACCACTTGATGTCCGTGACGGTCGCAGGCCCGAATGCGCGCAGCCACCTGCGCACCAGTTCGGTGCGTGCCACCTCAGGTGTCGCGGTGCCAGGCCTGGCCTGCAGCCAGTCGTTCATCGGCGTCCAGCGGGGACGCGATACCGTCCATCTGCCGTCGTTTGGCCCGCGGACGATGTCGCCGCGCACCGAAAGCACGGTCAACACCCTTGGTGCTAAAGGTGTTTCACCACCCCATCGCTTACCCGGTGCATAGTCGTACCTGCCTGTCAGCTCGGGCAGCGCCTCACGCAGCTCCTTGGCGCTGGCCGCGCCGTTTTCGGCCAGGTGCCCCAACACCGCCGCGCACGCCGTTTCCAGCCATGCGTCACCGTCCTCGGTGATGCCCGCCTTCTGGGCGTCGGCCGCCAGTCGGCGGCGTTCGTTGTCGGCCACCCGGTCACTGGCGCCCGATTGGATCAACGGCAGGTCCCCGGCACGCACCGTCCACAGCGTGCGGCGCATCGCGAGGTGCTTGACCAGCGTGCGGCGCTCGTAGAGTTCGGCCTCCAGGTCGGCGACGGCGAAGCCGGGCAGCCGCGCCCACAGCGTCAGATATGGGGTGGCCGGGTCTGTCGCGTGCAGCCCGACGAGATCCGCCACCACACCGTCCATCGAGCCCGCGTGCCCCGCCAGAAAGTGCCGTCGCGCCAGCCGCGCCCGTCGTTCGGCAACCGTGAATGACCGCATCGCCTGCGAACCGTACCTGCGGGTCCCGACAAAGTTTGGGATCGGTAGCGGTTCGGCCGATCTTGACTTAGCCCACGACGGACGCCATCGGGGCGACGTACGACGAAGGGAAGTTTCATGAATCGAGTTGTCGTTGGTGTGGTGGGATTGGCCGCCGCCGCAGCTGTGCTGGTGGGTTGTTCCGATAACAAGGGTGGGTCTTCAACGGGCTCGGGCAGCGGCTCGCAGGTGAGCACCGGCGGTTCCACCGAGGTGAAGGTCGACGGCAAGGATCTCTCGGGTCTGGACCTGAAGTCGGTGACCTGCGTCAAGCAGGGCGGCAAGATCAACGTCGCCAGCGGCGCGGTCAACGGCCAGGCTGGCCTGGCCGTTGTGATGACCGACGCGAACCCGCCGACCGTCGACTCGCTGGGCATGTCGGTTGACGGCAATGCCCTCGCGGTCACCAACACCATGGGCGCGAAGGTCGGCTCGGCCGACGTCAAGGTCGACGGCAGCACCTACACCATCACCGGTGAAGCCTCGGGCGCCGACATCAAGAACCCGATGGCAGGGATGATCACCAAGCCGTTCACCGTCAAGGTGACCTGCAGCTGATCGATCTCACTTGCGAAGCGGCGGGCGTGCCTGGCACGCCCGCCGCTTTCTATGATTTAGGCATGACGATCGTCGGCGACCTCGAGCGCGCTCGTCGGTTGATATTCGCTGCCGACGAAATCGCCGCCAAGGAGCTGCTGCTGTCGCTGGGGGAGCAGATCGAGGCATTGGACCGAGACGATCTGCTGCTGGAGGTCTTCGCGCAGCTCGGCGAGATCTATCTGGTCCGCACGGCATACGACGGTGTCGAGATGTGCCTGCAGCGCATCACCGACTGCATGGCCAAGTATCAGGCGGTCCGGGCCGACGCCGACGTCGACCACATGCTCCGCCGGTACGCACGCAGGGCGCAGTTCCTGCGGACGGGGCTGGCCGCTGCGGGGCACGGTGACCACGACGCCGCGGAGGCCGCGCTGCTGGTGCTGACCGAGGACACCTCGACGGCCTTTCCTGACCTCGCGGCCGAACACGGGTTTCTCATCACCTACGCGCGGATTCTGTGTGCGACCGCGCTCTGCGACGACGACTTGTACGTGCGGTCTGTCCCGCTGTGGGAGCAGGTGATGGACGCCATCGACGGCACGGCCGACGGCAGCGAGTTCGACGATTTCCTACTCGTCCAGGGCGCCACCGGGTACGGCCGGTTCTGCGTGGAGACTGGGCGGCTGGCCGAAGCGGAGCCGTGGCTTCAGCGCGGTGGAGCCCGCGCCGAGCGGCGGGGATGGAAATTGGCAACGGCGAGAACGCAATTGGAGCGGGGCACGGCGCGGTGGGCCGTCGGTGACCGGGCAGAGTGCCAACGCCTGGTGCATGAGGCCTATCCGGCGATAGCCGAGGGCTATCGCGCACATGACGTCTCACGTAGCTGGCTCTATCTCGGCCTCTTGGCGTTGTCGATCGAGAAACTGGACGACGCCGACGAACGTTTCGGGCATGCCGAGCGGCATTGGCGGGAGGTCGACAAGCCGCTGCACATCCACCGCATTCTGTTGCAGCGCAGCTGGGTCGACATCTTCAGGGGCGATTTCGATGCCGCACGCGCGCGGGTGACTGAGGCGCGAGACCTGCTCGACGCGTGGCCACGGCACAGCTGGCTCCAATACGCCCGCCTCGACGACCATCTCGGCAGCATCTGGCGGGCGGATGCGTTGGCGGATCCCGCCAACGCGGCGGCCAAACTCGAGCGGGCGGCCGAGCTCAAGGTCCCTGCCGCCCTTGCGGTCGACTCGGTACGCCACGCGATGACCGATGCCGACGCGCGAATGCGCTGGGCCACCAGTGTGTCCGCCCGAATTCTGGCAGGCGCGTTTGCCGTCGCATGGGACTGGGGGAACACCGAACTCGTCAGCGAACTGGTCGAATATCACAGTGCGCGTGGAAGTTTCAGCACCGAGCCGGCAAGTCAGATCTCTGACTGGACCGAGACGGCAACGGCAGCGGTTCCCGCCGACGAGGTCGACGAGTTCGCTCTCGTCGCCGCGGGGTCGCCGTCGTCCGGAGGTGGTGCGCTGACCCGCCTCGGGCCGCTGCCGCCGCTGCAGATGGACCCGACCACCTCGCCGATCATGAGGCGATATCGCGCATTGGCGTGCGAGCGGTACGGGTGTGACGTCACCGCCGCCGAGGCCGCCTGGTCGACGTGGCCGTAACCCTCGTCCTGCGCTTCGCCGACGTCGGCATCGCCACCTACGCCAGCCTTCGGGTGGTCGGACACCCCGCAAAAACGGTCACCTGGGCGGTACAGGAATCGGATCTTGTAGCGGCGCTTGACCAACTGGCCACCGCACTGCCGGATCCGCGCGCACCGGAGACGCGGCGTGACGCCGTCGAGCGCGCCATCGCCGCGGGCCCGTTCGCGGCGCCCGACACCGAGCTGGCCATCGCTCGCTCCCTGGGGGCGCAACTGCTTTCGCCTGCCGCGTGGCAGGTGCTGACCGACTGCGTGGCATCGCCGCGCGCCGCGCTTTTCGTCTCGCCAAGTGCCCGGCTGGCCCGGGTGCCGTGGGGCCTGCTCGCAATGCCCAACGACGACGGCTACCGCGTCATGGAACTCGCGGACGTGCTGATGGCGGCGCCGTCCAATATCGTCCACGCGGAGCGGACATCGGTGGATTGGGCCGATCGCCGGGACGGTCCGACGCTTCTGATTCTCGATCCGCGGGTGCCGGGCCAGCGGCCCGACTCGGCCTTGGGCTCGGTGCTTGGCAGGCCGGCCCCGGAAACGCCTTTGGCGCAGCACTTTACGGAGCTGATGGGGCGCTGTGCGATCCTGCCTGATGTCTCCAGCGCGGTCGAGCTGTTCCGGCGCACCGACGCTGACCGCGCGTGGCTTGGGCGCCAGCTCGACCGGCAACCGAGCCGGTTGCTGTTCGTCGGCCACGCGACAGCGGCCGACGGCGACATCGGCCACGCCGACCGGGCCGCACTACATCTCGCCGACGAGCATGCGTTGACCGCCGCGGATCTGATGTCGGCCAAGCTGCCGATGCCGCCGCGAATCGCCATGATGGCCTGCGCATCCGGTGGCGACTACCAGTTCGACGAGGCGACGGGTCTGGTGGCAGCGATGATCCTGGGCGGCGCGCAGTTGGTGACCGCGACGCTGTGGTCGTTGCCGACCACTGCGGGGTACCGGCAGTTCGCCCACGCCGCCGACGATCACGACCCGATGGCCGAGGCGATCATTGCAGTCGACCGCGCACACGAAGATCCGGACGCGGGGCGCGCGGTGAACCGCTGGCAGCGCGAGCAGATGCGACGATGGCGGGACGGCGACACCAGTGCCAGTCCGCTGTATTGGGCCGCGCTGACCACCTACGCCGTGGACGGCGCACGCTGACCTCAGCTGGGCGACACGCAGACCGCCACAGCCGATTCGCGGCCAAGGCGGTAGTACGTGTCGATAATGCTGCCGGGGGAGACCTTGGCCAGCGATGACGCCGGAATCAGCGCGATCTCATGGGCGGCGAACTGGCCGCCTCCCGGCTTCCTCACCATCACGTCGAGTTCGACCTCCCGATAGTCCTCGCGCGAGGCGCCGGTGGTCCGCATGCCGGTGACCACCCCGCGTGATTTGGTGCCGTGCCGGATCAGGTCGAGCTGGTCACCGGTGACCAGGCCCTTGCGGACGAGCATCTCGTCGAACGCGGCGCGGACGGCCAGCATCTCCGTGGCCGTGGCCAGCCGTTCGCCTGCCTCGTCCTGGTCCGGAGCGTCCCTGGCGATCGTGCGGCTGGGAATGAACAGCGTGGCGGCGGTGCCTGCGACGACGAAGCAGGAGAAGCAGAAGAATACGAGCAACAGCGGCGTAAACATGCCATTAGGGTCTACTGACGCGCTGGCTACCGAACCCAACTTTATGCTGGACGGATGAGCGCGGGCTTCGAGGTGCCGACGGCGATTGCCGTCAGCCAACCCCGCCGCGCGGTGATCGACCGGGCATGGCGTCACATCGGACCCGGGGTCGAGGTGCTCAGCGGCGGCGACGGCGGCCCGCTCCGACGCACCGTCAAGCGGATCATCGATCCGCTGGTGCTACGGCTGCGGGCGAACACGCAGTTCTCGGCACCGTTCGTCGACGCCGACACGGCCATGGCGATGCATGACGTGATCGTCGGGCACGGTGCTGAATTGCGCTCCGCCGCAGCGTGGTTCGAAATGCTCAAACGTGAGCGACGTCGGCTGCGCATCACCTCGGGAAATGCCCAGGAGCTGTACTTCCCCGTGTGCTTCGAGCTCGCGGTGACGAAAGGCGCACCGGCCCAACAGGATGACGGTTCCGCCGAGGCAGCACTGCTCAATGTCCACGCCGACCGGGATCGCACCGGCATCGAGGTGCTCAACCAATACACCGCCGATCCACAGGTGGTAGCTGGGCTGACCGATCAAGTCGGCAAGAGCTGGAGCGACGTGCGCGCGGGCCCGGAAATCACGGGTCCGTTCCTGGCGGGCCTCACCACTGTGCTCGGGCCCGCGGATGGCCATAGCGCAGCGGCTGCTCGGCAGCGGGTCTGGTCAGCCCTGATCGCCGACGCCACGCCGTATAACCTCGGCGCCAAGGCGCACAGCGCGGCGGTCGAGCTGCCATGGTCGATTACCGAGATCGGGCTGAGTTCCGTTGCCCCGCAACTGCCGCCGTTGATCGCGGGTGGGCCCGACGGCGAACGTCCGCTGAATCGCAGCGTCGTCGACCGGGTGCGGGCCACCCTGAGGCGGGTCATGGCCCGCGACGAACTGCCAGACATCCCGGCGCTGTGCTCGGAAGAGGTCGACAGGTCGTGCGCGCCGTGGGGCCTGTTGGCGGAGGACAAGCAGGCGACACTGGTCGCCGGGATCGAGATCGCAGTCGGCCTGGCCCCGCTGATCGAGTCCGCGGCGACGCGCTATGAGTTGGCAGGCCAGATCCAGGCCCGGCTGCGCAAGGAAGCCTATGTGCTGCACGCGCGCCGCTATCTCGCCGACGGCGGCACCATGCACCCGCGGCAGCAGCAGGTGATCGACGATCTCGCCGCGTTCGCACGTCCGTACCTGAGCCGATTGTGGGCCCGGCTGCACGGGCGCGACGTCTGGCAGGAACCCTGCAAGGACATTGACGATGTCCGTGCACTGCTCGAGGGAGTGGCGCGGTCGGTGAGCCTCGATCACCGCCAGCGGATCAAGGCGATGCTCGAACTGCAGGTGGCCGGATGAGACTGGTCGCCGATTCCGGCTTGTGGAGCACGGGCCAATCCCTCGCACATCCTCCGCTGACGGCCGTGCTGGAAGTCAGCGGCGCAGTGCTGTCCTGGATCGTCGACGACCCGTCGGCTGCCGCCCAAATCACGTTCACCGATCCGGTCCGTGCTGACTGGTTGTGGCGCGTACTCGGCGAACAGGGGCACAGCGCGCTCGCCGCGGCGGTGGACGGCCGCCCGCCCGGGACAGCCATCGAACTCACTGGCGTCAACGTGCTCCCCGGGTCGCTCGAACCGCTGCGGCGGCTCGCACTCGGGCACTGGCTGGGGCGTTGGTGGCCGGCCAGTCAGCGCGACGGCATCGCCGCACTCGACGGCGCGCTCCTCGACGCTGAGATCGCCGTGCTCACCGCTGACGCCCAGGATTTCTTCACCGACGACACCTTCGACTCCGACGTGGCTGAGCTGCTGCGCCCGCACGCCGCCACGCTGAACGCGCACCTGCACAGCAGTGACCCGCGGGTGATCGAACTCGTGCGGACCTGCGCTGAGCTTGCCGACGATGTCGGTGTTGCGTTCGGCGAGGCGGACCGCGTGCCGCTGCGTCGCGACGACTATGCGCTCGCGGCCGGCCCGGATCCGGGCCGGAACCTTGCGAGTGCGATCGCCACGGGAGCCGATTCGGTCAACTGGAGCGCGATTCCACCCTGCATATTCGACGCGGCCGAGCGCACCGTGGCGTGGCGCGTCGAGGCAGCCGACGGTGTGACGAAAGCCGTTGTGCGCGTGGAATTGTCGGGGCCGGGGCCGGGGCCGGGGCTGGCTTCAGGGATTGCGGTGAGGCTGCGGTCGGGCTCCATCGGTGGCGCTGGCGCGCTCGACGCCGACGGTGTTGCCGAGTTCCAGCTCGTGGACGCGGCCGACCAGCCCGTCACCGAATCGGCTGCGTGGGATCATGATTGGCGGTCCGCAGCGGTAACCGTCGGCGCCGACGTCCGGGAGTCACCGCAGACGCGCGAGCGGATCCGCGACTTCGCGCGGGCGCGCCTGCGAGGGCTTGTCCCCGACGCATTCCTGGCCGAGGTTATTGCCGCCGAGTCGGACTACTGAGCGTCGTCCTCGTTCTTGTCATCCTTGTGCATCGACTTGCGGATCTCGTCGAGTCGTTCGGCGGCGGCGCGCTGACGCTCCTCGTACTGCTCCTCGACGGTGCGACCCTCGGGGGTTTCAGCAGCCAATTCTGACTGCCCGATCGCGGTGCCGTAGCGAGTCTCGATCTTCTCGCGGACCGAGTCGAACGTCGGCACACCGCTGGGTGTGTAGCCGGTGTCGACGGGTACGGCCTGCGGGGTCTCGGCGGCGGTTTCCGGTTCGGGAGTGGATTCGTCCGGCATGCCGCTCACCGTACCTCCGTCGGCCTACTTCGCCGCCGCCTGCAGACGAGGTGCGGACTGCGGCAGCGCGGGCGGCGGCAGTTGTAATGGCGACTCAGCTGTCGGCAGCGGAAATGCCTGCACGCCCGGTGTGCCGAGCTGGCCGGCCATCCACGGCAGCGCCGCGGCGAACGCGCGAGCCGCGAACGGCCAGTCGTGCTTGCCCGGCTGGGCCACCACCGCGCATGTGATGCCGTCGGCGCCGCCCGTCGCGCAAAGCGAATTCGCCGCCGCGGTTTGGTCGTTGGGGTTAGCCGCCGCATCCACCACCACCGGTCGCGGGGGCGATGACTGTGCAGGGCCGTTGATGGCGAACCAGCCCGCCACCCCCGCGTAGGGGCCGTGGTGGGTGATGACCGTCATCGGGTCGAAGGCCGCATATGCCGCGGCGTTGCCGCCGAACAGGCGGGCGATGGTCTGGGCCTTGTTTCCCGAATTGGGCGTCAGGTCCCCTGCGATATCCTCAAATGCGCTGAACATATCGGGATGCATCACGGTCAGGTCGACAGCGCATGTGCCGCCCATCGACCATCCGACGACGCCCCAATTGGCCCGATTCGGTGAGACGCCGTACTGCGAAACCATGAACGGCACAACGTCTTTAGTGAGATGGTCGGCAGCGTTGCCACGCGCGCCATTGACGCATTCGGTGTCGTTGTTGAACGCTCCGCCCGAGTCGACGAACACGAACACCGGCGCATTGCCGCCATGTGCCGCCGCGAAGTCGTCGATCGTCTTCACCGCGTTGCCAGCCCGCAGCCAGTCGGCGGGAGTGTTGAACTCACCGCCGACCATCATCACTGTCGGCAGCGGCGGTGGCGGATCAGTGGCGTACCAAGCCGGCGGAAGGTAGACCAGCTCACCGCGGTGCTTGAAACCCGACGCCACGTTGGGAATGTCGACAGGCACCACGGTGCCCTTGGCTGGAATCGTGTGCTGTTTCTGCATCGCGGTCACCGTGACGGTGTCCGTCTGGTCGGGCAGTGGTCCCGCGGTCAGCTGATTCCACGCGACCTGAACAGTAGGGAAGTAGCCGACCCATAGGTTCAGGGCCAGCGCCGAACACAACAGGCACGCAGGCAGCGCGAGCACCGCCGCGCCGCGTCGCCTCCAGCGCGCGCCACGCCAGCCCGCGATCAGCACCCCGGCAGCGACGCCGGACAGCCCGATCCAGATCCACACTGAGTGCGGGGCGGGGTTGGTTTCGTCGCTCATCCCCTCAGAGGCGATGTACCAGTACGCGGCCACCGCCAGCGCGACGCCGACCAGCGCGGCCCACGGCAGCCACACCAGGCGCCAGCGCCAGTTGCGCCAGCCGATTGCGGCGACCAGCAGGAGGCATGCGACGACCTGCGCCGTTACCGGAATCCAGCCGTGCATGAGCGAAAAATGGTGGCGTGACCACTCAAGTAACGTCACGGCAACAATCGTGGACGCGATTCCTTAGCGGCAGCTGTGAGCGACCTGCTAACGCGGTTTGGCTAATGGGAAAGGCAGCGTCTCGCGGATGCTGCGTCCGGTGATCAGCATTGCTACGCGATCTACGCCCATGCCGAGCCCGCCCGTCGGCGGCATTGCGTACTCCATTGCCTGGAGGAAGTCCTCGTCGAGTTCCATCGCCTCGGGATCGCCGCCGGAGGCCAGCAGCGACTGCTCCTGCAGCCGCCTGCGCTGCTCAACGGGATCCGTCAGCTCGCTGTAGGCAGTGCCCAACTCGACGCCCCACGCCACCAGGTCCCAGCGCTCGGCGACCCCCGCAATGCTGCGGTGCGGCCGGGTCAGCGGCGAAACCGACGTCGGGAAGTCCTTGTAGAAGGTGGGCTGCTCGGTGCGGTCCTCGACAAGCCGCTCGTAGAGTTCGAGCACAACCGCGCCGGCATCCCAGTGGGTCAGATAGGGGATTGCGGCCGCGTCGCACAGCTTTCGCAGCGTTGCCAGCTCGGTGTCCGGGCCGATCTGGTCGCCAAGTGCCTCCGACACCGCGCCGTGCACGGTCTTCACGGTCCACTCACCGGAGATGTCGACGGGCTCAACGGTGCCGTCGTGGCGGGGACGGCAAAACACTTGCGCGCCGTTGGCGGCCTGCGCAGCATTCTGAATCAGCTCACGGCAGCCATCGATCCACACGTTGTAGTCGGCGTGCGCCTGGTAGGCCTCCAGCAGCGTGAACTCGGGGTTGTGGCTGAAGTCGACTCCCTCGTTGCGAAATGCCCTGCCCAGCTCGAATACTCGCTCGACACCGCCGACAAGGAGCCGTTTGAGGTAGAGCTCAGGAGCGATGCGCAGGTACAGGTCGAGGTCGTAGGCATTGATGTGGGTCAGGAACGGCCTGGCGTTGGCGCCACCGTGGATCTGCTGCAGGATCGGCGTCTCGACCTCCAAGAACCCCTTGCCGACCAGGGTTTCGCGGATCGAGTGCAGCACGGCACTGCGGGCCCGGATCAGGTCGCGGGCCTCGGTGTTGATCGCCAGGTCGACGTAGCGGGCGCGCACCCGCGCCTCCTGATCGGTCAAGCCCTTCCACTTGTCGGGCAGCGGGCGCAGGCACTTGCCGATCAACCGCCAGTCCCGCACGATCAGCGACCGCGTGCCCTTCTTGCTGTAACCCATCGAGCCGCTCACCTCGATCAGGTCGCCAAGATCGAGTGCACTGGTGAAATCCGCGGTCGTGCCCGTATCGAGCTGCGAGTTATCAAGCAGCAGTTGGACTTCGCCGGACCAGTCGCGCAGCTGCGCGAACAGCACGCCGCCGTAGTCGCGGATGCGCATTACCCGCCCGGACACAGTCACGTCCTCGTCATCGCCCGCGTCGACGGCTTGCACGATGGTGTGGCTCGGCGCCTCGCCGACCGGATAGGCGTCGACGCCGCTGTCCTGCAACGCCTTCAGCTTGGCCATCCGCACGCGCACCTGCTCCGGTAAGCGCGCCTGCTCATCGGCCTCTGGCAGGTCGACCTTCAGCTCGCCGAGATCGGGTGCGCTGCCGTCGTGGTGCAACAACCCCGTTGCGACCAAGTTCTCGGGAGCCGCGATGCGATGTCCGGTATGCGGCTGTTCATTCCGTCGCGAAAACGGCAGCACCAGAAAGCCTTCGGCGATCACCGAGGCGACGCCGACCCGCGGGACGAGACGGGCGTCCTCGTAGCACGCATACCGTGGCACCCAGTCGGGCTGGTACTTCATGTTCGAGCGGTACAGCGTCTCCAGCTGCCACCAGCGTGAGAAGAACACCAGCAGGCCGCGCCACAGCCGGGCGACCGGGCTTGCGCCGAGCTGTGCACCGTGCTCGAAAGCAGTCCGGAACATCGCGAAGTTTAGCGAAATCCGAGTCACACCAATGCCTTCGGACTGCATGCAGAGCTCGCTGACCATCAGTTCGATTGAGCCGTTGGGGGATTGGGGCGAACGGCGCATCAGGTCGAGTGAAGCGCCGTTGTTGCCCCACGGCACCAGCGACAGCATCGCGACCACTTGATCCTCGCCTGCGACGTTTTGCACCGCCTCGACCAGCAGGCAGTCGCCGTCCGCGGAGTCGCCGAGCCTGCCAAGCGCCATCGAGAAACCGCGCTCGGTTTGGGTGTCCCGCCAGGCGTCGGCCCGCGCCGTCACCTGGGCCATCTCCTCGCTGCCGAGGTCGCGGTGTCGCCGGATCCGAACGGTTGCGCCTGCCCGCTTCGCCCGGGTCACCGCTTGCCGCACCGCGCGCATATCGGGTCCGGACAGCCGGAAGGTGTCCGGATACAGGATCGCCTCGTCGCCCAGTTGCAAAGCATTGAGGCCGGCCTGGCGGAAGGCCTCGGCCCCCGTCGAGCTGGCGCCCATCACCCCTGGCGCCCAGCCGTAGGTTTGGCACAGCGCCAGCCACGCCGCAATGGCCTGCTGCCACGCCTTCGGATCGCCGACGGGGTCGCCGCTGGCCAAACACACACCGACCTCGACGCGGTAGGTGATCGCGGCCCGGCCGTTTGGCGCGAACACCACCGCCTTGTCGCGACGGGTGGCGAAATAACCGAGCGAGTCGTTCTTGCCGAACAGCTCGAGTAGTCCGCGGATCGCGGATTCGTCCTCGCCGGTCAGCGCGTTGTCGGCGCGCTGCGATCGGAAGAGCACGATCGCGGTCACCATCAGTGCGAGGGCGCCGAACAGGCCGAGCAGCGCGTTGATGAACACGTGCGGATGCCCGGAAAACGTATCCGATGCGGCGCCCGCGAACGCGCTCACCCGGTTCAGCGCGTACAGAAATCGGTCTTCCCTGGCAAGGGTGCCGGGGAACAACTCGAGCAGCGCCCACCCGATCAGCGTGCCGACCGCCATGCTTGCGATCAGCGTGGCCACCGCCTTGACCAGCGCTGCGCGGCGCACCTTCGCCCAGAACTGCTTGCGGGCCAATAGGAGAACCAGGATCGCCGCGACGTGGAAGACGATGCCGACCACTTCGCCGACGTCGTCCATCACCGACTTGGGGCTCGTGACGAGGCCGCCGACGTTCCATACGGCCGACGCGATCATGTAGCCGACCAGGATCCACCAGGCGATGCGCTTGCGGGCCGCGAGCGCCGCCGCCAGCAGCGCCAACACGAACGCCCAGGCGAAGCTGGTGTCGGGGAAGTTGAAAATGTAGTCGTTGACGAACTCGCGAGGCTCCTTGATGAGCCACCGGATGGCCGGCGAGACGCTCGCGATCAGAGACAGCGTGGCGATGACGCCGACCGTCCAGCCGGCCGCCGCAGGCACCCACCAATACCGGGATGTCCGACGGGTCAAGGTGACGGTCATAGGCCGCGAGGATATTCGCTTAATCCTGGAAATGGTTGTGACTGGCTACCAGACGGGCCCAGTGAACTTCTCGCCTGGGCCCTGCCCGGGTTCGTCAGGTGCCGCGCTGGATTCGCGGAATGCCAATTGCAGTGTCTTCAGCCCGTCGCGAACCGGACCCGCATGCGGTCCCAGGTACTCGGCAGAGGCGGTGACCAACCCGGCCAGCGCGGTGATCAGTCTGCGCGCCTCGTCGAGATCGCGATGCCGGCTTTCGTCGGGGTCCTCGGCCGAGAGCCCCAGCTTCTCCGCGGCGGCGCTCATCAGCATCACGGCCGACCGGGTGATCACCTCCACCGCGGGAACATCGGCCAGCTCACGGATGTCAGGAAGCTCGGTCATGCCTGCTAGACTCGCATGCGCGACCGTCCCGGCGTACGCCAGGGACAGCAAGTGGAGTCCCACTCCCACCGCTGACCATACCGGTACAGCGGTCCGGTCACAGGCATCCGATGCCTGTCCTGGTCGGCTATGGGCCCTGCTTTGAGCAGGGCTTTTCTGTTCGTTTGAGCAGAGCGCTGATGGTTTGGGGTTCCTCGAGGACAACATAGGAGGCCCCATCAGCACTGAGACCCGCGTCAACGAGCGCATCCGCGTACCCGAAGTCCGCCTGATCGGACCAGGTGGTGAGCAAGTAGGCATTGTGCGCATCGAAGACGCCCTCCGCGTGGCCGCGGACGCCGATCTCGACCTTGTAGAAGTAGCTCCAGACGCCAAACCGCCGGTTTGCAAGATCATGGACTACGGCAAGTACAAGTACGAGGCGGCGCAGAAGGCCCGCGAGTCTCGCAAAAACCAGCAGCAGACCGTCGTCAAGGAACAGAAGCTGCGACCCAAGATCGACCCGCACGACTACGAGACCAAGAAGGGTCACGTCGTCCGCTTCCTCGAGGCGGGGTCGAAGGTCAAGGTGACGATCATGTTCCGCGGACGCGAGCAGTCGAGGCCCGAGTTGGGCTACCGGCTCCTGCAACGGCTTGGCGCCGATGTCGCCGACTACGGCTTCATCGAGACGTCCGCCAAGCAGGACGGCCGCAACATGACGATGGTGCTGGCACCGCACCGCGGCGCGAAGACTCGCGCCAAGGCCGCGCACGACGCCGATGCACCGCCGGCTCGGCGGGTAGAACCCGCCCCGGCCCCCGCGACGGCGACGGCGGCGGCAACCGAAGACCAAGACGTATCGCAGACCGATACATCACAGAACTAGAGGACATCAATGCCAAAGGCGAAGACCCATAGTGGCGCTTCGAAGCGGTTCCGACGCACCGGAACCGGCAAGATCGTGCGCCAGAAGGCCAACCGTCGGCACCTGCTTGAGCACAAGCCGACCAAGCGCACCCGGCGGCTCGACGGTCGCACCGAGGTGGCGGCCAACGACCGCAAGCGCGTCAACAAGCTCCTGAACGGCTGAGCAGCCCTAAGCCCGTACGACCAGAACGAATAGGAACACTCTCATGGCACGCGTAAAGCGCGCAGTCAACGCTCAGAAGAAGCGGCGCACAGTACTCAAGGCATCCAAGGGATACCGCGGTCAGCGGTCGCGGCTGTATCGCAAAGCTAAAGAGCAGCAGCTGCATTCATTGACCTATGCCTACCGGGACCGGCGTGCCCGTAAGGGCGAGTTCCGCAAGCTGTGGATCTCCCGGATCAACGCCGCGGCCCGCGCCAACGACATCACGTACAACCGGCTCATCCAGGGCCTGAAGGCCGCAGGCGTCGAGGTGGACCGCAAGAACCTCGCCGAGATCGCCGTAAGCGACCCCGCCGCCTTCACCGCGCTGGTGGAGGTCGCCAAGGGCGCGCTGCCCGAGGATGTCAACGCGCCGTCGGGCGAGGCTGCCTGACGCTCACCGAGCGCTCTGACCGGGTGGCGGCGGCGGTTAAGCTGCACCGCCACGTCGGACGACGCCGCGCCGCCCGCTTTCTCGCCGAGGGACCCAATCTCGTCGAGGCAGCGTTGCGGCGCGGACTGGTATCTGAGGTTTTCGTGACCGAAGCCGCGATGGCCCGCTTCGGCGGCATGCTGACCGATGCCCCGGTTCACCTGGTGACCGAGCGCGCCGCAAAGGCGTTGTCGGACACGGTGACTCCGGTCGGACTGGTGGCAGTGTGTTCGGTGCCTGAGACTGGTCTCGATGATGTGCTCGCCGCGTCGCCGCGGCTGGTGGCCGTTGCGGTGGAGATCTCCGAACCTGGCAATGCGGGCACGCTGATCCGCATCGCCGACGCGATGGGTGCCGACGCCGTGGTGTTGGCCGGGCACAGCGTCGACCCCTACAACGGAAAATGTCTACGGGCGTCGGCGGGCAGCATCTTCTCGATCCCGGTGGTGGCTGAGGCCGACGCCCTCAGCGCGGTTGCGGCACTGGTGGACTCGGGCCTGCGTGTGCTGGCGACGACGGTCGACGGCGAAGTGTCGCTGGACGACGTCGAGTTGTCCCAGCCGATGGCATGGCTGTTCGGACCGGAATCACACGGTCTGCCAAGTGAATTGGCGAAAATGGCGACGCATCGGGTTTCTATACCGATGCCAGGCAGCGCCGAGAGCCTCAATGTGGCGTCCGCCGCCTCGATCTGCCTCTACCAAAGCGCACGCGCGCACCGACTTTCATAGCGCGAGCAGACGCAAAAGCACCCGTTTTCCGGCGTGTCGGGGGCCTTTACGTCTGCTGGCGCTAACTGAGCAACCCCCTGGCGACGTGCGTGATCTGCACCTCGTTGCTGCCCGCGTAGATCATCAGCGACTTGGCGTCGCGGGCCAGCTGCTCCACCCGATACTCCGTCATATATCCGTTGCCGCCGAACAACTGCACCGCGTCCATCGCGACGTCGGTGGCAGCCTGCGAGCAGTACCACTTGATCGCCGACGCCTCGGGCAGCGAGATCGGCTTACCAGCCTGGGCCGACTCGATCACCCGAAACAGTATGTTGCGGACGTTCATTCGGGCAACTTCCATATTGGCCAGCTTGAGCTGGATGAGTTGGAACTGCCCGATCTCCTGGCCCCACAGCCTGCGGCTCTTGGCGTAGTCGACACACAGCCGCAGGCACTCCTCGATGACGCCGAGCGCCATCGCCGCGACCCCGATGCGCTCGGTCGAGAAGCTCGACCGAGCGCTGGCCCG
This sequence comes from Mycolicibacterium moriokaense, assembly GCF_003201655.1. Taxonomy (GTDB): domain Bacteria; phylum Actinomycetota; class Actinomycetes; order Mycobacteriales; family Mycobacteriaceae; genus Mycobacterium; species Mycobacterium moriokaense_A. Next base: position 26,175 of record NZ_QJJU01000021.1, on the reverse strand, counting down.
TCCATCACCCGCGGCGTTGTCCTCGGTTTCACCGAGCAGCCGGTCGCGACCCAGCCGCACGTTGCTGAAGAACAACTCGCCGGTGCGTGAGCTGTGAATGCCCATCTTGCGGAACGGCTTTGACTGGACGAAGCCCTCCATGCCGCGGTCGAGCACGAACGTCAGCACCTTGCGGTCGCGCTTGTCGACGCCGAGTTCATCGAGCTTTGCGTACACCACCACCACGTCGGCGTCGGGACCGTTGGTGATGAAGGTCTTCTGCCCGTTGAGGATGTAGTTGTCGCCGTCGCGCACCACGTAGGACTTCATCCCGCCGAACGCGTCCGAGCCGGAGTCCGGTTCGGTGATCGCCCACGCGCCGACCTTGTCATAGGTGACCAGGTCTGGCAGCCAACGCTCTTGCTGCGCGAGCGTGCCGCGGCCCTGGATGGTTGGCACTGTCAGACCCAGGGAGACACCCATTCCCGTGACGATGCCCATCGACACCCGGCAGAGCTCGCTGACCACCACGAAGCCCATGCCACCCCCGGAGCCGTCGCCGAACATGCCGCCGGAAGACGCCTTGCCGGAGGATTCACCGCCCTCGCGCAACCGGGCGAGCCGTTTGTTGAGCGAATCGCGCGCCATATCGGCGATGCCGAACGTCGCGAACAGCTTGCGGATGATCGGGTAGGGCTCCATGTCGCCGCTTTCCAGCTCGTCGACATGGGGGCGAATCTCCTTGTCGATGAACTCGCGAACGGCGTCGCGCACAGCGATGTCGACGTCAGACCATTCCAGCATGCGTTCAGGCTGCCTTACCGCGTCCACGCGCCGGCCGCAGCCCCGCCAAAGAGAACGTGGTGTGCACCAGGGAGCCGGCCCGATCGAGCAGTGTCTTGCGCGGCGGGACGTAATGCATGGGCATGTCACGCCGGTCGCGCGGCGGCGACATGAACGCGGGTGCCTCGACCAGCGGCGCGTCCTCAGGCATGTGGCCGCTTGCGCGGCGGTAGGCGGCCAGCGCGCGCGGATGAAGCCGGATCTCGTCTGGCACCACGACGAACGCCATCTCGACGAGCTTGCCGAATATCCGCAGCAGCACCTCGTCGCCGGGTGTCCACCGCATGCCCGCCTTCTCGCGCACCGCGTCGTCGAACAGCCCGGCCGCGATCCAGCGCTGCGCGCTGACCATCGGCCTGAATAACTGATCCCAGATCGGTGTCGGCATCAGCACGAACCACGGTTTGGGGATGCGGATGGTGAAGATGTCCAGGGTGGCCTTGTTTATCTCGAGTTCTTCGCTGCACTTGCGATCCCAGTACGCCTGGAATTCCTCCCACGTGTCGGGCACCGGCCGCATGCTCATCCCGTACATCTCGTACCACTGCACGTGCTCGTCGAACAGCTGGCGCTTCTCGGCCTCGGTCAGGCCACCGCAGAAGTACTCAGCGGTCTTGATGATCAGCATGAAGAAGGTGGCGTGCGCCCAGTAGAAGGTCTCGGGATTCAGCGCGTGATAGCGACGACCCTCGCCGTCGATGCCTTTGATCGTCTTGTGGTAGCTCTTGATCTGATGTCCGGTCTGCGCGGCGCGGTCGCCGTCGTAGACCACGCCCATGATCGGATACACCGAGCGTGCGACTCGCTGCAGCGGCTCGCGCAGCAGGATGGAGTGGTCCTCGACGCCGGCACCGAGTTCGGGATACATGTTCTGAATCGCACCGATCCACACGCCGAGCATTCCGGTGCGCAGGTCACCGAAGTACTTCCACGTCAGTGAGTCGGGGCCCAGTGGCCCGCCGGCGCTGGCGGTCGTCGTTGAACGCACGGGTCAACGATAAACTTGACAACGCACGTTGTCTATCATTTGCCTGCGTGTGGCGGCGGACTGTTACGTACCGGCTACCGACGCGCCACACGCTTGTGACCAGCCCGTTCGTCGCTCGATTGCCGATCGCGAGAAGCGCCACATACTCTTGCGCTGTGAATGTCGAGTCGTTCGACGAACGATCCGGCGATATCGGAGAAATCGACGAGGTACCGGATCGTCCGATCGAGTCCCGACGGTCATCCGGGGCGAGGATGTGGCTGAAGGACACCAACCACAGCCCGGCAGTCGTCGCTTTCCTGCGCCGTGCCCGTCGGGCGCTGCCGGGGGACCCCGATTTCGGAGACCCGTTGTCGGCGGACGGTGTTGGGGGTCCACGCGCCGCCGCCAGGGCAGCAGATCGGCTGCTGGAGCGTGAGGCCGCCTCACGCGAAGTGAGCCTTGGAGCGCTGCAGGTGTGGCAGGCGCTGACGGAGCGGGTGTCGGGTAAGCCTGCCAATCGTGAGGTGACGCTGGTCTTCACGGACCTTGTCGGCTTCTCATCGTGGTCGTTGAGCGCGGGTGACGATGCGATGTTGAAATTGTTGCGCCGCGTTTCTCAGGTGGTCGAGCCGCCGCTATTGGAAGCGGGCGGCCACATCGTCAAGCGGATGGGCGACGGCATCATGGCGGTGTTCGCCCAACCCGTCACCGCGGTGCGCGCCGCGATCGCTGCGCGTGATGCGGTGAAAGGCGTTGAGGTGGACGGCTATACGCCGCGGATGCGGGTCGGTATCCATACCGGCCGTCCGCAGCGGATCGGTTCTGACTGGCTCGGAGTGGACGTCAACATCGCCGCACGGGTGATGGAGCGGGCCACCAAGGGCGAACTCGTGGTGTCCGCGCCCACACTGGAACAGATTTCCAAAGAAGACTTCGAAACACTGGGCGTGACAGCCAAACAGCTTCGCAGACAAGTCTTTACCGCGAAACAGGACGGTGTGCCTGCCGATCTCGCCATGTACCGCTTGAAAACTCGCAGGCAGTTGCCAGGCGGCGATGAGGAAGACGGAGGCACAGCCAGCGCATAGTGGTTCTCCAGATGTTGCTCCGACTGCTCGCTCGGTTGGCCCTGGTTCGCGTCACCGCGGCATACGCGGTAATCGTGACATGCGTCACCGTAGCTCTCTACGTCCTCGGTCCTCAGGTGCATGACCGGGTGATCAGTCATGTCAGCACCAATCTGCACAACCTCAGCCATGGGCACATCAGGACGCTGCTCGACAGCGCGTTCGTCGTCGATGACGGGCCGATGTATGTGTGGCTACCCGGGCTGGTTTGTCTTCTCGCGATTGCCGAGTTGATCTGGGGCGGCATCCGGTTGACGGTGGCCTTTGCGGTCGGGCATATCGGAGCCACCATTCTGGTCGCCGCCGGCCTGACCGCCGCGGTGGAACTGGGTTGGCTGCCGGTGTCGGTAAGCCGCGCGACGGATGTCGGCATGAGCTATGGGGCCACGGCGGCACTGGGCTCGCTTACCGCGGCGCTACCGCGGCGCTGGCGGGCCGTGTGGATCGGCTGGTTGCTCGCCGCCGGGGTTGGCGTTGTGGCCGTCGGCCGTGACTTCACCGACGTCGGGCATGCGGTGGCGCTGGCGCTGGGCATGTTGGTGTCGACGCGGTTCGGCCGGCCGGCGCATTGGACGCCGGTGCGGTTTGCAATGCTCGGGGTAGCGGCAGCTTTCGGGTACTTGGTGTTGGCGAGCACCGACATGGTCGTCGCGACTGCCGCCGGGCTGGCAGGTGCTGCGGTCGCTGAGTGTGCATACAGGGCACGCGTGCGGCGCAGATCCGAGCCTGAGGTCGACGTTACGGCTGCCGCGCCGCAACGTAATGCCGTCGAAGCTTGATCAGGGCATCGCCTATGATCGGCCGGTGGCTGAGCAGCCCTTAGACCTGTCAGAAGAAGCGCTGACCAAAGCCGTCAGCGCGGCTCGCCATGCCTTCGATCTGGCTGCCGATCTGGATGAATTGGCCCGCGCCAAGACCGAGCACCTCGGCGACCGGTCGCCGATCGCGTTGGCGCGCCAGGCGCTCGGTTCGCTGGCCAAGACTGACCGCGCCGACGCTGGCAAGCGGGTCAACGTCGCGCGAGCCGAGGCGCAGCGCGCGTACGACGAACGGTTGGACGCCCTGCGTGCCGAGCGCGACGCCGCGGTGCTGGTCGCAGAAAGCATCGACGTCACCCTGCCGTCGACCCGCCAGCCGATCGGTGCCCGCCATCCGATCACCATCCTGGCCGAGCACATCGCCGATACGTTCGTCGCGATGGGCTGGGAGCTGGCCGAAGGACCTGAGGTCGAGACCGAGCAGTTCAACTTCGACGCGCTGAACTTCCCGCCCGACCACCCTGCGCGCAGCGAGCAGGACACCTTCTATGTCGCGCCCGATGGCTCACGCCAGGTGTTGCGCACCCACACCTCGCCGGTGCAGATCCGCGCGCTGCTCGAACGCGACCTGCCTGTCTACATCATCTCCATCGGCCGAACATTCCGCACCGACGAACTCGACTCCACCCACACTCCGGTCTTCTATCAGGTGGAAGGCCTCGCAGTGGACAAGGGCCTGACGATGGCCCACCTGCGCGGCACGCTCGACGCATTCGCCCGCTCGGAATTCGGGCAGGAGGGGCGCATCCGATTCCGCCCTCACTTCTTCCCGTTCACCGAGCCGTCGGCCGAGGTCGACGTCTGGTTCGAGAACAAGAAGGGTGGGCCCGGCTTCGTGGAATGGGGCGGCTGCGGCATGGTAAATCCGAATGTGTTGCGCGCCTGCGGTATCGACCCCGAGGTGTACTCCGGGTTCGCGTTCGGCATGGGGCTGGAGCGGACGCTGCAGTTCCGCAATGGCATTCCCGATATGCGTGACATGGTCGAGGGCGACGTCCGGTTCTCGCTGCCGTTCGGGGTGGGAGCCTGATGCGGCTTCCGTACAGCTGGCTGCGGGAGGTTGTTCAGGCAGGCGCTCCTTCCTGGGACGTGTCGGCCGACGAGCTGGAGCAGACGCTGATCCGCATCGGCCACGAGGTCGAGGAGATCATCCCGGTCGGGCCGGTCACCGGGCCGTTGACCGTCGGACGCGTCACCGAGATCGAGGAACTCTCTGAGTTCAAGAAGCCGATTCGCGCCGTCAAGGTCGACGTCGGAGAAGCTGAGCCCCGCGATATCGTCTGCGGGGCAACGAACTTCGCTGTCGACGACCTGGTTGTGGTGGCACTTCCCGGCGCTGTCCTTCCGGGCGATTTCAAGATCGCGACCCGCAAGACGTACGGCCGCACATCCGACGGGATGATCTGCTCGACGGCCGAACTCAACTTGGGCACAGATCATTCCGGCATCCTGGTGCTTCCGCCAGGCACCGCGGATCCGGGAACACCGGCCGCCGACCTGCTCGGGCTCGACGACGTGGTGTTCCATCTGGCGATCACGCCGGACCGCGGCTACTGCCTTTCGGTGCGCGGCATGGCTCGCGAGATCGCCAACGCCTATGACCTCGACTACGTCGATCCCGCCGACGTACCAGCGTTGCCCGCCGATGGCGACGCCCTTCCGGTAACCATCGAGCCGGGCACGGGTGTGCTGAGGTTCGGACTTCGGCCGGTCGCTGGCATCGACCCGACAGCGGTGTCGCCGTGGTGGTTACAGCGACGGCTGCTGCTGAGCGGCATTCGGGCGATCTCGCCTGCCGTGGATGTCACGAACTACGTGATGCTCGAGTTGGGTCACCCGATGCACGCCCACGACCGCAGCCTGATCACGGGCGGCTTCAAGGTTCGCTTCGCCGAGCCGGGGGAGACGGTCGTCACGCTCGACGACGTCGAGCGCAAGCTCGACCCTGGCGACGTGCTGATCGTCGACGACATCGCGACCGCGGCGATCGGCGGTGTGATGGGTGCGGGCACCACAGAGGTGCGCGACACCACCACCGACGTACTGCTGGAGGCAGCGGTGTGGGATCCCGCCGCGGTATCGCGCACTCAGCGACGCCTGCACCTCTACAGCGAGGCGGGTCGACGCTACGAACGCTTTGTCGATCCGGCGGTCTCGGTTGCCGCGCTCGACCGTTGCGCCGGGCTGTTGGCCGATATCGCAGGCGGCACAATCGAACCCAAGCTGACCGACTGGCGTGGTGACCCGCCGCGCGAAGACTGGTCGCACCCTCCCGTCAGCATGGCTGCCGACCTGCCGGCCCGCACCGCAGGCGTCGACTACGCCGACGGCACCACGCAACGAAGGCTGAGCCAAATCGGTGCCGAAGTCGTGACCGACGGTGACCGGGTGACGGCGACTCCGCCGAGCTGGCGGCCCGACCTGCGCCAGCCCGCCGACCTCGTCGAAGAGGTACTGCGGCTGGAGGGCCTCGAGTCCATCCCCTCCGTGATTCCACAGGCGCCTGCCGGGCGCGGCCTCACCCCGGTCCAGAAGCGCCACCGCAGCATCGGAAAATCCCTGGCACTCAACGGCTATGTGGAGATACTGCCGACGCCGTTCCTGCCCCCCGCAGTGTTCGACCAGTGGGGGCTGCCTGCCGACGATCCGCGCCGCGACGCGACACAGGTGCTCAACCCGTTGGAAGCAGACCGCCCGCAGCTGGCGACGACGCTGCTCCCGGGACTGCTGGAAGCCTTGGGGCGCAACGTGTCCCGCGGTGCGGTCGATGTCGCGCTATTCGCGATCGCCCAGGTTGTCGAGTCGAATGCGGGAACCCGTGCAGTCGAACGTATTCCGAATGACCGTCGGCCCACCGACGAGGAGATTGACATGCTCGACGGGTCGCTGCCGCGGCAGCCACAGCACGTCGCCGTTGTGCTGACAGGACTGCGGGAACCTGCGGGCCCGTGGGGGCCTGGCCGTCCGGTTGAAGCAGGGGATGCGTTCGAGGCGGTGCGCGTCATTGGCCGCGCCGCGGGCGTCGAGATGACGCTGCGGGCCGCGCAATACCTGCCTTGGCATCCCGGCCGCTGCGCCGAGGTAGTGATCGGTGACACGGTTGTGGGCCACGCGGGCCAACTGCATCCCGCCGTCGTGGAGCGGTCCGGCCTGCCCAGGGGCACCTGCGCGGCCGAATTGGATCTGGACGCCATTCCGATCACCGAGGCCATGCCAGCGCCTGCGGTGTCACCGTTTCCTGCGGTGTTCCAGGACGTCAGCTTGGTCGTGGGCGAGGACGTCGCCGCCCAGACGGTCGTCGATGCGGTGCGCGACGGCGCGGGCGAGTTGCTCGAGGACGTTCGGCTGTTCGACGTGTACACGGGCCCCCAGATCGGTGACGGCCACAAGTCGGTGACACTGGCGCTGCGATTCCGCGCCGCCGATCGGACGTTGACCGAGGACGAGGCGAGCGCCGCCCGCGATGCCGCAGTCAAGACAGCTGCCGACCGCGTGGGCGCGGTTCAGCGCGCCTGATCGGTTGCTAGAAGCTAGGCCGCTGTATCGGCACTGACGGCGAGCCGGGCGGGGCTGCGGCCTCCTCCACCGCGCGGCTGCCCTCGATGCCTGGTATGTAAATCAATTTGCAACAGTCTGCATAACCATGCAGAATCGCTTGTATGACGTCTGTCGCGGTCGCCGGTGCCAGCGGGTATGCCGGTGGAGAGATCCTGCGGCTGCTCCTCGGCCATCCCGCATACGCCGACGGGCGGCTGACCATCGGCGCGCTGACCGCCGCGGCCAGCGCAGGGACGACCGTCAGTGAACACCATCCGCACCTGCTTCCGCTGGCAAGCCGGGTGCTCGACGACACCGACGTCGACCTGCTGGCCGGCCACGACGTGGTGTTCCTTGGGCTGCCTCACGGGCACTCCGCCGCACTGGCCGAGCAACTCGGCCCCGACACGGTGGTCATCGATTGTGGCGCCGACTTCCGGCTCACCGATTCGGCTGCATGGGAGAAGTTCTACGGCTCCGCGCACGCCGGGAGCTGGCCCTACGGACTGCCCGAGCTGCCCGGCGCGCGGGACCGACTCCGTGGTGCGAAGCGGATCGCCGTTCCCGGCTGCTATCCGACCGCGGCGCTGCTGGCGCTGTGGCCCGCGATCGCCGAGGACCTCGTCGAGCCCGCGGTCACGGTCGTCGCTGTCAGCGGCACCTCCGGGGCGGGCCGGGCCGCAAAGACCGATCTGCTCGGCTCGGAGGTCATCGGGTCGGCGCGGGCATACAACATCGGCGGGAAGCATCGGCACACCCCGGAGATCGCGCAGGGGCTGAAGGTCGTCACCGACAAGGACGTCACTGTGTCGTTCACCCCGGTATTGATCCCGACATCACGCGGCATCCTTGCGACCTGTACCGCCCGCAGCACCGCGCCGCTGTCACAGCTGCGTGCCGCCTATGAAAAGGCCTATGACGGTGAGCCGTTCGTGCATCTGCTGCCGGAGGGCCAGTTGCCGAAGACCGGCTCGGTTATCGGGAGCAACGCTGCGCAGCTGGCGGTCGCCCTTGACGAACGTGCCGCAACGTTCATCGCTATCGTCGCCATCGACAACCTCGTCAAGGGCACCGGTGGGGCGGCTGTGCAGTCGATGAATCTTGCGCTGGGCTGGCCGGAGACCGAAGGGTTGTCGATAGTGGGAGTGGCGCCATGACGGACCTAACTGAATCGACGCGGCTCGTCCGCACGCAGGGTGTCACCGCGCCGGCGGGCTTCCGCGCCACCGGAATTGCGGCAGGCATCAAGGCATCCGGAGCACTCGACCTGGCTCTGGTGTTCAACGAGGGACCCGACTACGGCGCCGCGGGAGTCTTCACCCGCAACAAGGTCAAGGCCGCTCCGGTGTTGTGGTCGCAGCAGGTGCTCACCACCGGGCGGCTGCGCGCCGTCATCCTGAACTCCGGCGGCGCCAACGCGTGCACAGGCCCGCAGGGGTTCCAGGACACCCACTCCACCGCCGAGGCCGTCGCCGCCGCGCTGTCCGACTGGGGCACTGACACCGGGGCCATCGAGGTCGCGGTCTGCTCGACTGGGCTGATCGGCGACCGGCTGCCGATGGACAAGGTGCTGGCCGGCGTCACTGCGATCGTCCACGAGTTGGCAGGCGGACTGACCGGTGGTGAGGAGGCCGCCCGCGCCATCATGACCACCGACACCGTGCCGAAACAGGTTGCGCTGCACCACAGTGACAAATGGACCGTCGGTGGCATGGCCAAGGGTGCGGGCATGCTGGCGCCGTCACTGGCGACCATGCTCACCGTGATCACCACCGATGCCGTCGCCGATGCCGCCGCCCTGGACAATGCCCTGCGGAACGCGGCGGCGCTCACCTTCGATCGCCTCGACGTCGACGGCAGCTGCTCCACCAACGACACTGTGCTGCTGCTGGCCTCCGGCGCCAGTGAGATCGTGCCAAGCCAAACCGAATTGGACGACGCGGTGTTGCGGGTGTGCGACGACCTGTGCGCGCAGCTTCAGGCAGACGCCGAAGGGGTGACCAAACGCATCGTCGTCACGGTCACGGGCGCCGCATCCGAAGCCGACGCGCTGACCGCCGCGCGTGTGGTGGCCCGCGACAGTCTGGTGAAGACGGCGTTGTTCGGCTCCGATGCGAACTGGGGCCGGGTGCTGGCCGCGGTCGGTATGGCCCCGGTGACGCTCGATGCGGAACGGATCAGCGTGTCGTTCAACGGTTCTCCGGTGTGCGTCGACGGCACCGGCGCACCAGGAGCCCGCGACGTCGACCTGTCCGGCGCCGACATCGACGTGACCATCGACCTCGGTGTCGGGGCGGAACGGGCGAGCATCCGCACCACCGACCTGTCCCATGGATACGTCGAAGAGAACTCGGCGTACAGCTCGTGACGACCGCGACCCAGACGAAGGCGCAGGTGCTCGCCGCCGCCCTGCCGTGGCTCAAGAAGTTGCACGACAAGATCGTCGTGGTCAAATACGGCGGCAACGCCATGACGGACGACACGTTGAAGACGGCGTTCGCCGCCGACATGGTGTTCCTGCGTAACTGCGGCATCCACCCGGTCGTCGTGCACGGCGGCGGTCCACAGATCAGCGCGATGCTCAAACGCCTTGGCATCGAGGGCGATTTCAAGGGTGGCTTCCGGGTGACGACGCCCGAGGTGCTTGATGTCGCCCGGATGGTGCTGTTCGGACAGGTCGGCCGTGAGCTGGTCGGCCTCATCAACGCGCACGGCCCCTACGCCGTCGGGGTCACTGGCGAGGACGCGCATCTGTTCACCGCCGTACGCCGCAGCGTCAACGTCGACGGCGTTGCGACCGATATCGGTCTTGTCGGCGATGTCGAGCATGTCGACGCAGACTCCCTGCTGGATCTGATTGCCGCAGGCCGTATCCCAGTGATCTCGACGATCGCGCCCGACGCCGACGGCGTCGTGCACAACATCAACGCTGACACCGCCGCTGCCGCGCTGGCCGAGGCGCTCGGCGCCGAGAAGCTGGTCATGCTCACCGACGTCGAAGGCCTCTACACCAGTTGGCCCGATCGGGATTCGTTGGTCAGCGAGATCGACACGGCGGCATTGACGCAACTGCTGCCGAGGTTGGAGGCAGGCATGGTGCCCAAGATCGAGGCATGCTTGCGCGCCGTATCGGGAGGTGTGCCAAGCGCACACGTCATTGACGGCCGCGTCGAACACTGCGTTCTGGTCGAGATGTTCACCGACGAAGGGACGGGCACCAAGGTGGTGAGTGCATGAGCACACTCCTGCAGCGCTGGTCGGGCGTGATGATGAACAACTACGGCACGCCGCCGCTCGCGCTTGCCAGCGGTGACGGTGCCGTGGTGACGGACGTCGACGGCAAGTCGTATGTCGATCTGCTCGGTGGCATCGCCGTCAACATTCTCGGGCACCGCCACCCGGCCGTCATCGAGGCCGTCACCCGCCAACTCAACACGCTCGGGCACACGTCGAACCTGTATGCCACCGAACCTGGCGTCGCATTGGCCGAGGTGCTGGTCGGGCTTCTTGGCGCGGACGCGCGGGCGTTCTTCTGCAACTCGGGCACCGAGGCGAACGAGGTGGCCTTCAAGATCACCCGGCTCACCGGCCGTACGAAACTCGTTGCGGCCCAAGGTGCGTTTCACGGCCGGACGATGGGTTCGCTCGCGCTGACGGGGCAGCCGTCGAAGCAGGAGCCGTTCGCGCCGCTACCAGGCGATGTCGTGCACCTCCCGTATGGCGACACCGAGGCGCTGGCCGCCGCCGTCGACGACACGACCGCGGCCGTGTTCCTCGAGCCGATCATGGGGGAGGGCGGCGTGGTCGTCCCGCCCGCGGGCTACCTGGTGGCCGCACGCGATATCACCGCCAAGCACGGGGCGCTGCTGGTGCTCGACGAAGTTCAGACCGGGATGGGCCGCACCGGAGCGTTTTTCGCGCACCAACACGACGGCATCACGCCCGACATCGTCACCATGGCCAAGGGGCTGGGCGGCGGGCTGCCGATCGGTGCGTGCCTCGCGGTCGGCAAGACCGCGGATCTGCTGACCCCGGGCCTGCACGGCAGCACGTTCGGCGGCAACCCGGTCTGCACCGCTGCGGCGCTCGCGGTGCTCAAAGTGCTTGCCGACGACGACCTGATCGGCCGCGCCGATGTGCTCGGCAAGACGCTGTCCCACGGCATCGAATCGCTCGGGCATCCACTCGTCGACCACGTCCGCGGCCGCGGACTGCTGCAGGGTGTCGTGCTCAGCGCCGAAGCGGCCAAACCCGTTGAGGCGGCGGCCCGCGATGCAGGGTTCCTGGTCAACGCCGCCGCGCCCGATGTGATCCGGCTGGCCCCGCCGTTGGTCATCACCGAGGGCCAGGTCGACGATTTTCTGACCGCGCTGCCCGAGATTTTCGAAGCCGCCACGGGGTCGTCTGTATGACACGGCATTTCCTGCGCGACGACGACCTCACACCCGATGAGCAGGCCGAGGTGCTGGCGCTGGCCCGCGAGCTCAAGACGAATCCATTCAGCGCCCGTCCGCTCGAAGGGCCCCGCGGCGTGGCGGTCATCTTCGACAAGAACTCCACCCGCACCCGATTCTCCTTCGAGGTCGGCATCGCCCAACTCGGCGGTCACGCGGTCGTGGTGGACGGCCGCAACACCCAGCTCGGGCGCGAGGAGACGCTCGAGGACACCGGAAAGGTGTTGTCCCGCTATGTCGAAGCGATCGTGTGGCGCACCTTCGGGCAGGAACGTCTCACTGCCATGGCGTCCGGGTCGAACGTGCCAGTGGTCAACGCGCTGTCCAACGAATTCCACCCGTGCCAGGTGCTCGCCGACCTGCAGACGCTGGATGAACGCCTTGGCACGTTGAACGGACTGCGGCTCTCGTACTTCGGCGACGGCGCGAACAACATGGCGCACTCGTTGATGCTCGGCGGGGTTACCGCAGGCATACACGTCACCGTCGCCGCCCCCGCGGGTTTCGAGCCCGACCCGCAGTTTGTCGCGGCAGCCGACAAACGCGCCGCCGATACCGGCGCCTCGGTGACTTTGACGGCGGATCCGCAGGCGGCCGCTGACGGCGCCGATGTGCTGGTCACCGACACCTGGACGTCGATGGGCCAGGAAGACGACGGGCTGGATCGGGTGGGACCGTTCCGGCCGTTCCAGATCAACACGGCGTTACTTGCCAGGGCGCAGCGGAATGCGATTGTGCTGCATTGTCTTCCGGCGCACCGCGGACACGAAATCACCGACGAAGTGATCGACGGACCGCAGAGCGCGGTGTGGGACGAGGCGGAGAACCGGCTGCACGCCCAGAAGGCGCTGCTGGTGTGGCTACTGGAGCGATCGACATGACTTCAGCGGCCACAAGGGCAGGGCGACAGGCCCGCATCGTTACGATCCTGTCCTCGACATCCGTGCACAGCCAGAGTGAGCTGGCCACCATGCTCGCCGACGAGGGCATCGACGTCACCCAGGCAACGCTGTCGCGCGATCTCGATGAGCTCGGCGCCGTCAAACTGCGGGGCGCCGATGGCGGCGTCCCTGTGTACGTCGTTCCCGAGGACGGCAGCCCCGTGCGCGGCGTATCCGGGGGCACCGAACGAATGTCACGGCTACTCGCCGAGCTGTTGGTGTCCACCGACGCCAGCGGCAATCTTGCGGTACTCCGTACGCCGCCGGGCGCAGCCCATTATCTGGCCAGTGCAATCGACCGCTCTGCATTGCCATACGTGGTCGGCACCGTCGCAGGGGACGACACCATCCTTGTCGTGGCGCGTGACCCGATGACCGGCGTGGAGCTGGCCACCAAGTTCGAAAGCATCCAACAAAAGGAGATTGGTTAATGTCCGAACGCGTCATCCTGGCGTACTCCGGCGGGCTGGACACCTCGGTGGCGATCAGCTGGATCGGCAAGGAGACCGGGCATGAGGTCGTCGCCGTCGCCATCGACCTCGGTCAGGGCGGCGAGGACATGGAGGTCGTCCGCAAACGCGCGCTGGACTGCGGCGCGGTCGAGGCCGTCGTCGTCGACGCCAAGGACGAGTTCGCCGACGAGTACTGCCTTCCCGCGATCCAGTGCAACGCCCTCTACATGGACCGCTACCCGCTGGTGTCAGCGCTGAGCAGGCCGTTGATCGTCAAGCACCTGGTGGCCGCTGCGCGCGAGCACGGCGGCGGCATCGTTGCGCACGGCTGCACAGGAAAGGGCAACGACCAGGTTCGCTTCGAGGTCGGATTCGCTTCGCTGGCACCGGATCTCGAGGTGTTGGCTCCGGTCCGCGACTACGCGTGGACGCGGGAAAAGGCCATCGCGTTCGCCGAGGAAAACGCCATCCCGATCAACGTCACCAAGCGCTCACCGTTCTCGATCGACCAGAACGTGTGGGGCAGGGCGGTGGAAACCGGCTTCCTCGAGCACCTGTGGAACGCGCCAACCAAGGACGTCTACGACTACACCGAAGACCCGACCGTGAACTGGAGCAGCCCCGACGAGGTCATCGTCGGATTCGACAAGGGGGTGCCGGTATCAATTGATGGGCGTTCGACGTCCGTCCTGCAAGCCATCGAGGAACTCAACGAGCGCGCCGGTTCGCAGGGAGTCGGCAGGCTCGACGTGGTCGAGGACCGGCTGGTCGGCATCAAGAGCCGCGAGATCTACGAGGCCCCAGGCGCGATGGTGCTCATCACCGCACACACCGAACTTGAACACGTCACGCTGGAGCGCGAACTCGGCCGGTTCAAGCGCAACACCGACCGGAAGTGGGGCGAGCTGGTTTACGACGGCTTGTGGTACTCGCCGCTGAAGACCGCGCTGGAGTCGTTCGTCGCCAAGACGCAGGAACACGTGTCGGGCGAGATCCGGATGGTCTTGCACGGCGGGCACATCGCGGTCAACGGCAGGCGCAGCGCCGAGTCGCTATACGACTTCAACCTCGCCACCTACGACGAGGGCGACACGTTCGACCAGTCCGCGGCGAAGGGCTTCGTGCACGTGCACGGCCTGTCGTCGAAGATCTCGGCGCGACGGGATCTCGCAGGCCAGTGAGCACCAACGAGGGTTCTCTGTGGGGTGGCCGGTTCGCCGACGGTCCGTCTGACGCGTTGGCCGCTCTCAGCAAGTCGACGCACTTCGACTGGGTGCTTGCGCCCTACGACGTGACCGCATCAAAGGCCCACGCGCAGGTCCTGTTTCGGGCCGGGCTGCTGACCGAGGAGCAGCGCGACGGTCTGCTCGTCGGGCTGGAGAGCCTTGGCGAGGATGTCGCTGACGGCAGCTTCGGGCCGCTGGTCACCGACGAGGACGTGCACGGCGCGCTTGAACGCGGCCTGATCGACCGGGTAGGCGAGGAGCTGGGCGGCAGGCTGCGAGCGGGCCGGTCGCGAAATGACCAGGTGGCCACGCTGTTTCGGATGTGGCTGCGCGATGCGGTGCGCCGGGTCGCCGACGGGGTGCTCGACGTGGTCGGTGCGTTGGCCACCCAGGCCGCAGCGCACCCGACCGCGATCATGCCGGGTAAAACCCATATGCAGTCTGCGCAGCCGATCCTGCTTGCGCATCATCTGCTGGCGCATGCGCACCCGTTGCTGCGCGATGTCGACCGCCTCGCGGACTTCGACAAGCGGGCCGCGATATCCCCGTACGGCTCGGGAGCGCTGGCGGGTTCGTCACTGGGCCTTGACCCCGATGCGATCGCCGAGGAACTCGGTTTCGATGCGGCGGCTGACAATTCGATCGATGCCACCGCGGCTCGCGACTTCGCCGCAGAGGCGGCCTTCGTGATGTCCATGATCGGCGTCAACCTGTCCCGGCTTTCCGAGGACATCATCCTGTGGAGCACAACCGAATTCGGCTATGTCACGCTGCACGACTCGTGGTCGACGGGCAGCTCGATCATGCCGCAGAAGAAAAACCCCGATATCGCAGAGCTGGCCAGGGGCAAATCAGGCAGGCTGATCGGCAATCTGACCGGCCTGCTGGCCACACTAAAGGCGCAGCCGCTTGCCTACAACCGCGACCTGCAAGAGGACAAAGAACCGGTGTTCGATTCGGTCGCTCAACTCGAGCTGCTGCTGCCCGCCATGGCCGGGCTGGTCGGCACGCTGCGCTTCGACGTCGACCGGATGGCCGAACTGGCCCCGCTGGGCTACACGCTTGCCACCGACGTCGCGGAATGGCTGGTGCGCAGGGGAGTTCCGTTCCGGGTCGCGCACGAGGCGGCAGGCGCGGCGGTGCGCGCCGCTGAGGCGCGCGGTGTCGGCCTTGAAGACCTCGAAGACGCAGAGCTTGCCGACATCCATCCTGAGCTGACGGGGCAGGTGCGCGAGGTGCTCACCATCGACGGATCGGTCAACTCCCGCGACGCGCGGGGAGGAACCGCCCCGATCCAGGTCGCCAAGCAGCTCGGCGTCGTCCGTGACACCGGCGACAAGCTGCGGCTGCGGCTCCGTCGCTAGTCCTCCGCGGCGGCCAGCCAGGCTTCTTCGAGAGATTCCTTGCGCGCCAGCAGCTCGCCCAGTTCGGCGTTGAGCTCGCCGGCCCGGACGTGATCGGACGCGGCCTGCGCCATCGCCTCGTGCACCGCGGCGATCAGATCGTCCAGCTTGGACAGCTGACCCTCGATGCGCGCCATCTCCTTGCCTGCGCGACGCTCGCGCGCCGACTCCGACTCCGAGGCCCGTGACGGTTCCGGCTGGGAAACCGAGGATGAGGCCGCCGCCCTGTTCGCGAGGTATTGCTCGATGCCGCCGGGCAGCATGTCGCAGCGACCGTCTCCGCTGAGCGCGTACGTGACGTCGCTGACGCGTTCCAAGAAGTACCGGTCGTGCGTGACGACGATCAGCGTTCCCGGCCAGCCGTCCAGGTAGTCCTCGATCACCGTCAGCGTGTCGATGTCCAGGTCGTTGGTCGGCTCGTCGAGCAGAAGCACGTTCGGCTCGTCGAGCAACAGCCGCAGGAATTGAAGCCGTCGCCGCTCGCCGCCGGACAGGTCGGCAACCCGCGCGGTCAATTTGTCGCCGATGAAGCCGAAGTCCTTGAGCAGCGTGTCGGCGCTGATTTCGCCGCCCCCTGCCAGTTGCGTCACGCGCCGCCGGTTTTCGACGGCATCCAGAACGCGGTCGGTGCCGTCGATTTCGGCCAGCGCCTGGCTGAGGTGGCCGATCTTCAGCGTGGCGCCGCGCTTGATCGTGCCTGCGGCAGGCTGCAGTTCACCGATCAGCAGCCGCAGCACCGATGTCTTGCCGGTGCCGTTGACGCCGACAAGTCCGATGCGGGCGCCAGGCCCGATCGACCAGTCGACACGATCCAAGATCACCCGATCGGCCACTTCCAGCAGCACCCGGTGCAGGTCGAACACGTCCTTGCCCAGTCGGGTCGTCGCAAAGCGTTGCAGCACAAGCGAATCGCGCGGCGGCGGTTCGTTGGCGATCAGCTCGTTGGCGGCCTGGATCCGGAACTTGGGTTTCGACGTGCGTGCCGGGGGGCCGCGCCGAAGCCACGCCAACTCCTTGCGCATGAGGTTGCGCCGCCGCGCCTCCGTTCCCGCCGCCAGCCGCATCCGCTCGGCACGGGCGAGGACATAGGCCGCGTATCCGCCGTCGTATGCGTCGACCTCGCCGTCGTGCACCTCCCACGTCCTGGTGCACACCGCGTCCAGAAACCAGCGATCGTGGCTGACCACCACCAGCGCCCTGGCCGGCCTGCCGTTGAGGTGCTCGGCCAGCCAGCCGATCACCTCGACGTCGAGATGGTTCGTCGGCTCGTCGAGCACCAGCACGTCGTGTCCGGCCAGCAGCACCTCGGCCAACGCCACCCGGCGACGCTCACCACCCGAGAGTCGCCCCACACCCGCGTCCAGTTCGACCCCGGACAACAGATGCGAGACGACGGCGCGGGTATCCGGTTCGGCAGCCCAGATGTGATCCGGCCTGCCGTCGACGATGACCTCCCGCACGCTGGCGCCTGCGGCGAAGTCGTCGGCCTGCCGCAAGTAGCCCACAGACAGGCCGGAGGTATGGGTGACCCGGCCGGAATCGGGCTGCCGGGTCTCGGTCAGCACCTGGAGCAGCGTGGTCTTGCCGTCGCCGTTTCGTCCGACGACGCCGATCGCGTCGCCGTCGTCGACGCCCATGCTGACCGCGTCCAACAGCGTGCGGGTGCCATAGCCGACGGTCGCCCGCTCGACGTTGATCAGATTCGCCATGTGACGCCGATGATATGTGGCACGCGTGCCATGATGACGACGGCAGTCGGGGGACTGACATCGCACAAGGGGAGTGGGTCGTGGTGGACCTATCGGCAATAACCGGGCCAGTGGGACGGCTGGTTGCCACCGCGCAGAACGGGCTGGAAGTGCTGCGCTACGGCGGCCTTGAAACCGGCGCCGTGCCGTCGCCGTTCCAGATCATCCAAAGCGTTCCGATGTACCGGTTGCGCCGCTATTTCCCGCCCGACGCCCGGCCAGGGGCCAAGCGGCCCGGACCGCCGGTTCTGATGGTCCACCCGATGATGATGTCGGCAGACATGTGGGACGTCACACGCGACGACGGAGCCGTCGGCATCCTGCACAAAGCCGGCATCGACCCGTGGGTCATCGACTTCGGCTCACCCGACAAGGTCGAGGGCGGCATGGACCGCAACCTCGCCGACCATGTCGTCGCGCTGAGTGAGGCGATCGACACCATCAAAGAGGTCACCGGTCGCGACGTCCACCTCGCCGGTTACTCGCAGGGCGGCATGTTCGCCTATCAGACAGCGGCCTACCGCCAGTCGAAGGACCTCGCCAGCATCGTCGCGTTCGGCTCGCCGGTCGACACCTTGGCCGCGTTGCCGATGAACATGCCTGCCAGCCTGGCGCCTGCGGCCGCGGACTTCATGGCCGACCACGTGTTCAGCCGCATCGACATTCCCGGCTGGCTGGCACGCACCGGGTTCCAGATGCTGGACCCCATCAAGACCGCGCAGTCGCGGCTCGCATTCCTGCGCCAACTGCACGATCGCGAGGCGCTGTTGCCACGCGAGCAGCAGCGGCGATTCCTGGCATCCGAAGGCTGGATCGCATGGTCGGGACCCGCTATCGCCGAGTTGCTCAAGCAGTTCATCGCGCACAACCGCATGATGAGCGGCGGCTTCTCGATCCACGGCGACCTGGTCACACTGTCGGACATCAGCTGCCCGGTGCTGGCCGTCATCGGCGAGGTCGACGACATTGGTCAGCCGGCCTCGGTGCGCGGGATCAAGCGGGCCGCGCCGCAGGCTGACGTTTACGAATTCCTCATCCGCGCTGGGCATTTCGGCCTTGTCGTGGGCTCGAAGGCGGCCAGCCAGACCTGGCCGACCGTCGCGCAGTGGGTGACGTGGATCGACGGCACCGGCGATATACCCGACGGCGTAAACCCCATGCCGCTGCAACCCGCCGAGCACACCGAAAGCGGTGTCTCGTTCGCCTCACGCGTGGCGCACACCGGCGCCGCGGCGACGGAGCTGGCGTTCAGCTTGGCGCGGACCGCCGGGGACGCCATCATGGCCGCCAACAAATCCGCGCGGACGCTGGCCGTCGAGACGTATCGCACCTTGCCAAGGCTGGCGCGTCTCGGGCAGATCAACGACCACACCCGGATCTCGCTTGGCCGCATCATGTCCGAGCAAGCGCGCGACGTACCCGAAGGGGAGTGCCTGCTGTTCGACGGTCGCGTCCACACCTACGAGGCAGTGGACCGCCGGATCAACAATGTGGTCCGCGGCCTCATCGAGGTCGGCGTGCGACAGGGCGCCCACGTCGGCGTGTTGATGGAGACTCGCCCCAGTGCGCTCGTCGCGATCGCCGCGCTGTCGCGGCTTGGCGCGGTTGCGGTGTTGATGCCGCCCGACGTGGACTTGGCCGCTGCGGCACGGCTGGGCGGGGTGTCGGAGATCATCGCCGACCCCAGCAACCTGGAGGCAGCGCAGCGTCTCGAAACGCGGGTGCTGGTGCTCGGCGGCGGCGAATCGCGCGAGTTGCACCTGTCGGACGATGCCGGCGTCACCGACATGGAGAAGATCGACCCCGATGTCGTTGACCTGCCCGGCTGGTACCGGCCGAACCCTGGCCTCGCCCGCGACCTCGCTTTCGTCGGTTTCAGCTCCATCGGCGGGGACCTCGTCGCCCGCCAGATCACCAACTACCGGTGGGCGCTTTCGGCGTTCGGCACCGCCTCGGCCGCCAACCTCGGCCGTGCCGACACCGTCTACTGCCTCACGCCGCTGCATCATCAGTCCGGGCTCCTGGTGAGCCTGGGCGGTGCGGTTGTCGGCGGGTCGCGCATCGCGCTGTCGCGGGAGCTGCGGCCGGACCGCTTTCTCCAGGAGATCCGCCAGTACGGCGTGACGGTGGTGTCCTACACCTGGGCGATGCTGCGTGAGGTCATCGACGATCCGGCGTTCTCGTTGACCGGCAGCCACCCCGTGCGGCTGTTCATCGGTTCCGGCATGCCGACCGGCCTGTGGAAGCGCGTCATCGACGTGTTCAAGCCGGCACATGTGGTGGAGTTCTTCGCCACCACCGACGGGCAGGCCGTGCTGGCCAACGTCTCGGGCGCCAAGCTGGGCAGCAAAGGCAGGGCGTTGCCGGGCGGCGGCGACGTGGAACTGGCCGCCTACGACGCCGAGGACGACCTGATCCTCGAGGACGACCGCGGATTCGTCAGGAGGGCCGACACCAACGAGGTTGGCGTGCTTCTGGCCCACCCACGGGGTCCCGTGGATCCAACGGCGTCGGTCAAACGCGGCGTGTTCGCCGCCGCCGACACGTGGGTGTCGACCGAATACCTGTTCCGCCGCGACGAGGACGGCGACTACTGGCTGGTCGACAACCGTGGGGTGGTTGTCCACACGGCACGCGGCCCCGTCTTCGCCTCGCCCGTTAACGATGCCGTCGGGCGGCTCGGGGCGGTGGACCTTGCCGTGACCTACGGGGTGGACGTGGGCGGGCACGAACTGGCCGTCACGGCGCTGGCCCTGCGCCCTGGCGGCAGCATTCCGTCGGCTGATCTGAGCGAGGCGCTGGCCGATTTGCCCGTCGGCAATCCCCCCGACATCGTGCACGTGGTGCCGGAGATGAAGCTCAGCGCGTCCTATCGCCCGCTGCTCAGCCCATTGCGGGCCGAGGGCCTCCCCAAACCGTCGCGTAACGCCTGGTATCTGGATCCCGATACGAATCGATACAAGCGCTTGACCGTTGCGGTACGCACCGAGATCGCCGGCGCCCAGCAGTGAGCCGTGCCCCACGGCTCGCTCGCTGTTAGGCTCCCGCGGCAGGAGGATTGATGACATTGCAGACCGGTAATCTGCGGCGCGCCGTAACGGGTGTGGTGGCAGGCGGCGCAGTCGCCGCCGGCGTCATGGTGGGTTTCGGTGCGCCGACCGCGCTGGCCGACCCCGCGACGCCGACCACGCCCACCGACACCCCGTCTGCGATGACTGCCGACGAAGCCCTCGCCATCATCGACAAGGACTATGACATTGGTGCCGGCGGCGGTCAGCTCTCGAGTCTGATCCACGACGTACTAAAACTTCGTGCCTTGGGCTTCAAACCCTCGAACGCGAACAAGGATGCCATCACCAAGGCCCTTGACTACCGACCCAATCAGGCGCCGCTCATCGAGGCGTTGAAAGAAACACTGGCATACCAGCGGAAGCTGCAGGCTCTGACGCAGAACCAGGTCAACCCGAACCAGCAGCCCGGATACAACCTCGGCGTCGGCCAGCCGCCGCCGGGCATGGGTCCGGCGCTGCCGCCGGGGGTGCCTGCTGATCCCGGCACGAGCCCGGGCGTCTTCATCGGTGTCGGCTAGCCTGCCGTTGTGCTCGACGAAAAACTGCTGAGCATCCTGGTCTGCCCGCAAGACCGCGGGCCGATGCTGTTGGTTGACCCCAGCCATCCCGAGTTCCTCTACAACCCTCGGCTTCGCCGCGCGTACCGCATCGAGGACGGCATCCCGGTCCTGCTCGTCGACGAAGCGCTCGCGGTGACCGACGATGCCGAGCATCAGAAGATGCTGGACCGAGCGTCAGTTGAACCCGGGTAGTTCGCCGGTGAGGTAGCGCTGCAGGTTGGGTGCGATGGTTTCGGCGATCTGCTCGATCGGCAGCGACTTGAACGGATCCAATTCCAGGATGTAGCGGGCCATCACGACGCCAACCAACTGCGAGGCGACGAACTGAACGCGGATGCGTCCGCTGCCTGGCGGATCGTCAACGCGGGACCCGACCTCGGCGGTGACGACTTCCTGAAGGAAGGACCGAATGAGCGAGACTTCGCCGCCCGCCAGGATCGATCGCAGGGTCGCGATGAATCCCTTCCCCATTTCGGAGTCCCACAGGGTCAACAGGATCGACGGCAGCACGTGGCCGATTCGCTCGACAGGTACTTCCCGCAGCGGACCGATGACCTCCATGGGGTCGATCGGAATGTGGATAGCCGCGGCGAACAGCTGGGTCTTGGTGCCGAAGTAGTGGTGCACCAACGCGGGGTCGACGCTCGCATCCTTGGCGATAGCGCGTATCGACGTCTTGTCAATCCCATTGCGGGCAAATAAGTTACGCGCACTCTCCAGGATGCGTTCGCGGGTGTCCGACGTTCCGGGCGGGCGCCCGGGACGCTTGCGTTCGATGTTCGTGGTCAATGCGGTTACGGTGTCCTTCGTCGAAGCGTCGCCGCGGCCAGGCCCAGCGCGACTACCGCGAAGCCAACTACGACGGCGATGTCGCGCACGGCGATGGCCGTCGGCTCCGAGTACGCGCCGACCTGTTGCAGCGCCTCCAAAGCGTAGCTGGCCGGCAACACATTGCTGATCCACTGCAGCCAGTCCGGCAGTAGCTCGCGCGGCACGATGATGCCGCACAACAGCAACTGCGGGGCGATCACCACAGGCATGAACTGCACCGCCTGAAATTCGGTGCGGGCGAACGCACTACATAGCAATCCCAGCCCCACGCCAAGCACGGCGTTGATGATCGCGATGATGAACACCAGAATCGGGCTGCCCTTGGTGTCGAGGCCGAGGAAGACGTACGACACGAGGCACGCCAGCGTGGCCTGCGCGGCAGCCGCGATCGAGAACGCGGTGCCGTACGCCGCAAGCAGGTCGAGCCGGCGCAACGGCGTCGTCAGGATGCGCTCCAATGTTCCCGAAACCCGTTCTCGTTGCATAGTTATCGACGTGATCAAGAACATCACGATGAGCGGGAACACGCCCAACATGATCAGGCACGCGTTGTTGAACGGCGGCGGGGTGCCGGGCCGATGGGGCGCATCCTGAAACATGAAGTACATCAGCGTGATGATCAGGCTGGGCACCACGAGGATCATCGCGACACTGCGATGATCGGCGGCGAGCTGGCGCAGGATCCGCGCGGTGGTGGCGAGGTATGCCTGCGGGCTCAGCCGGTTGCGGTTGCGGTGCTGTGCCGGATGACGGACAGAAACGCTTCCTCCAGTGACTGACATCCTGTGTCCTTTCGTAGCTTGCTGGGGGTGGTGTGGGCGAGCACGTGGCCTTCGCGCATGAGAAGCAGGTCGCCGCAGTGGTCGGCCTCGTCCATCACGTGACTTGATACGACCAGAGTCGTTCCGCGCCTGGCGAGTTGGTGGAACTGCTCCCAAAGGTCGACGCGCAGCACGGGGTCAAGGCCGACGGTGGGCTCGTCAAGCACCAGCAGATCGGGATGGGCCACCAATGCGCAGGCCAACGACACCCGAGTGCGTTGACCGCCGGATAGGTTGCCGCACAATGCTGTTCGATGGTCTTCGAGCCCGACGTCGGATACCGCCTGATCGGCAGCGTTCGAGTCCGTGCCGTACAACGCGGCAAAGTAGCGCACGTTGTCGATGATCCGCAGGTCGTTGTAAATGGTGGGGTCCTGCGTGACATATCCGACCCGGTGGCGGAGCTCGGCCGAACCTGCCGGGCGGCCCAGCACGGTCACGGTGCCTTCGGCGATGATCTGCGTGCCGACGATGCTGCGCATCAGCGTCGTCTTCCCGCAGCCCGACGGGCCGAGCAGGCCGGTGATGGTGCCCCGCGCGATCTGGACCGAGATGTTCTCCAACGCGACCCGTTTCCCACGAATCACCCGCAGGTTCTGCACGTCGATGGCCGGTTCGACCCCATTGCGGAGTAATTCATCACTCGATGAACTCATCATGCGATGAATAGTCCTCCCCGCTGGTAGGTGTGTCAAGGACCGCGGGCAGAATCGCTCGGGTGAGTTCCGAGGTGCTGTCCGTGGATCCGCTAACCGCGGCCCGGCGACTGCTTGGTGCGGCGCTGCAGGGTCGTGGTGTGAGCGCGACGATCGTGGAGGTGGAGGCCTACGGCGGCCCGCTCGACGGCCCCTGGCCAGACGCCGCATCGCACTCGTTTCGCGGGTTCGGGGGACGCAATTGGGTGATGTTCGGCCCCGCCGGGCGGCTCTACACGTACCGCAGTCACGGCATCCACGTGTGTGCGAACGTCGTGTGCGCGACGGAGGAAGTGGCGGGGGCGGTGTTGTTGCGCGCTGCCGCGGTGGCGACGGGCATCGACGTCGCCCAGGCTCGTCGCGGAGACTCGACGCGCCAGGCCGCATTGGCACGTGGACCCGGCAATCTGTGCTCGGCCCTCGGAATCACCATGGACGACAACGGAATTGATCTGTTCGACCCCAGGAGTTCGGTTCGGTTGACACTTGGCGACGAGCGCGACGGTGCCGAAGGCCCACGGGTGGGTGTCAGCAAGGCTGCGGACCGGCCTTGGCGGTTCTGGCTGGCGGACCGGCCGGAGGTGTCGTCGTATCGCCGCAGCCCGCGGGCACCCGCGCCCGGTGAGAGCGACTAGGCGAGCCGCAGCGCCGGTGCCCGCAACCGCGCGCAGCGGGGTCCGCCACAGTCATCGGTCAGGTCGACAGTCGCGACTATCGTCTGGCCCGTGTCGCCGGTGATCAGCGGCGCGAGGTCGGCGAGCGTCAGTTTGGCCCGCCGGAACATCGTGAATGAGCCGTCCTCAGCAAGGTCGCCCCAGGTGAGATAGACGAACCGGGAGCCACGCCTGCCCTGCACCGCCGCACCCCGGAAGTCCAGTTCGTCATCCCGGGAGACATCCTCGATCGGGATCGTCCACGACGACGTGTCCGCGTCGCCGCGCACAAGTTCGCGTGGCTCCTTGCCGACCTGAATGCCGACGTGCACGTTGTCGAACTGCTCGTCGGGTGACCGCCACGCCCGGCCCGGCAGGTGATGACCCCGGATCTGCAACAACATCGGCATCGACGGTAGGGGAAGATCGACTCCTATGGGTACGCCGAAGATCCTCGACGAATTGGAATGGCGAGGGCTGGTTGCGCAGTCCACCGATCGTGATGCGCTGGCGGCCGAGCTGGACTCCGGACCCATCACCGTCTATTCGGGCTTCGACCCCACCGCGCCGAGCCTGCACGCTGGGCACCTCATCCCGCTGCTAACGCTGCGCCGCTTCCAAGAGGCCGGGCACCGGCCGATCGTCTTGGCAGGCGGTGCCACCGGCATGATCGGCGACCCTCGAGACACCGGCGAGCGGACCCTCAACACGGCGGACACGGTCGCAGACTGGGCCGATCGGATTCGTGGGCAGCTCGAGCGGTTCGTTGATTTCGACGACTCGCCGAGGGGCGCCGTCGTGCAGAACAACCTGTCGTGGACCAGCGAGCTTTCTGCGATCGAGTTCCTTCGCGACGTCGGTAAGCACTTCTCGGTCAACGTCATGCTCGATCGCGATACGGTCCGGCGCCGATTGGAGGGCGACGGCATTTCCTACACGGAATTCAGCTACATGCTGTTGCAGGCGAACGACTACGTGGAACTAAATCGGCGGTACGGGTGTGCGCTGCAGATCGGCGGGTCGGATCAGTGGGGAAACATCATCGCCGGGGTCCGGCTGGTGCGCCAGATGGCGGGCGCGACTGTGCACGCGCTGACGACGCCACTGGTGACGGACTCGGAAGGCAAGAAATTCGGCAAGTCGACCGGCGGCGGCAGTCTCTGGCTCGACCCGGACATGACGACCCCGTATGCCTGGTACCAGTACTTCGTGAACACCGCCGATGCCGACGTCGTCCGATATCTGCGGTGGTTCACCTTCCTGTCGCGCGAGGAGCTGGCCGAACTCGAGCAAGCGACAACGGAGCGCCCGCACGAGCGAGCGGGGCAGCGCCGGCTGGCCCGCGAGCTGACCACGCTGGTGCACGGCGAGGCCGCGACGGCTGCCGTTGAACATGCCAGCCAGGCGCTGTTCGGCCGAGGGGAGTTATCCCAGCTCGACGAGCCGACGTTGGCGGCGGCACTGCGGGAGGCGGCGGTGGCCGAACTCAAACCTGGCGGACCCGACACCATCGTCGACCTGCTGGTGGCCAGCGGATTGTCTGACAGCAAGGGTGCTGCGCGGCGGACTATCGGGGAGGGCGGCGCCTACGTCAACAACGTCCGGGTCGACAGCGAGGAGTGGGCGCCGCAGCCCGCGGACTTCCTGCACGGCCACT
The DNA here is from genome assembly GCF_003201655.1 of Mycolicibacterium moriokaense. GTDB lineage: Bacteria > Actinomycetota > Actinomycetes > Mycobacteriales > Mycobacteriaceae > Mycobacterium > Mycobacterium moriokaense_A. Next base: position 389 of record NZ_QJJU01000021.1, on the reverse strand, counting down.
GGTTGGTGCTTCGTCGCGGCAAGCGGAATATTGCCGGGATCGAGCGCGTTGGATGACTTGTCGGAGACGACGCACGCTTGCGTGCGCACCGTGGGAGCTGAACTGAAAGACACGCCCCACCAGCCCATTTGACTCCGAGTTTTCCCTCACGTAACTTGTTGTCTCGTCGTCAGCGACGCGGGTTAGCCCGCTGAGCGCGACGGCGTCCCAGAGGGAAATCCCACTTCGGTGGGTTCCTGACCGTCCGTACTACTGACCAGTGGCCAAAAGCCGCGGGTTGGTTTGCGCGGCTGGGCGGGTGTGTTGTTTGAGAACTCAATAGTGTGTTTGGTGGTTTTTGTTTGTTGTTGTTTTTGTTCACCTCTTTTTCCCGTTTAGGGGTGGATGTT
>NZ_QJJU01000020.1 GCF_003201655.1 Mycolicibacterium moriokaense | reverse complement strand
ACTCCCTTCTCCTCTCGGCTCATGCACCGAGAGTCGGTCGAAGGGGGTCAGAATTCAGGCGTCGACACGGGGTCAGTTTTCACGCGTCGCCGACAGAATCATGCGACAGTGAGGAAATGGGGCACATCGATGTGCGGCCAGCTCTGAGGGCGGACGTTCGTGAGCTGTCCGTGGTGCTGGGTCATGCGTTTTATGACGATCCGGTGATGACGTGGATGGTGCCTGACGCCGCCGCGCGGGCGAAGGCGCTGCGGCGGGCATTCGTCACGATGCCGCGCCATCACTTCCTGGCCGGCGAAAGCCGCGAAGACCCGATGCTCGCACCCGTTGGTATAGCTGCGGCGCACTTCTGAGTCGGCATTAGAGAAGATGAGAACGTTAGAAATGAGACACACCCGCAATCTGGATATGAGGGTCGACGGCCCGCTCATGGATAAGCAGCGGTCACCCTCGCCGCCCCGCGCGTTCGGCGAAGGCGTCGAGAGCGGCGAGCACTTCAGGAGAACGCCACACTCGGTTGCGGGGTCCACTGGTCGTCTCGATAAGGATTCCCGCCTCGGTGAGCGGGTTGAGGTAGCGATGAGCGTTGGTGGAGTCGATACCCAGCTCCTTCGCCAGCAGTGCGGCGTTTACGACCGCGCGACGAGTCAACAAATCGGCAACCTTCCAAACCGCTGAGTCGGACCGCGCGGTGATCACATCGTTCCACCTCTCCCGGATACCGCGAAGGTCGGCGACTAGTTGCCGCCCGTTTGCTATTGCCAGGACGGTGGCTTGCGAGAAGCGCTCGACGATCGGCGCAGCGTCACCTTCGCGATAGCTAGTCAACGCGGCGAAGTATCCGTCCGTGTCGGCCAGTAGTCCTGCCGAGACCGGCACCGTTACTTGGCGCGTCAGGCTTTTGTTGCGCAGCATGGCTTGCACCAGTGCTCGGCCCGTGCGCCCGTTCCCGTCGGTGAAGGGGTGAATTGTCTCGAACTGTGCATGGCCAACCGCGATCTGCGGCAGCGCGGGAACGTCGGCGCGTTGCGCGTAGGCGATCAGGTCGCCGATCGCGCCGGGGACCGTCTCGTGGCGCGGTCCGACGAATGTCGCGCCGATAGGGGTGGAGCCACCGCCGATCCACACTGGCTCGGTACGGAATTCGCCTGGCGTGTGGCGTGGCACGTTGACCATCAACGCGCGGTGCATCGCCAGGATGGCGTCGGCGTTGATGGTGTCGGACAGGGCGACCGCTGCTTGCATCGCAGCGGTGTTGGCGACGATCATCTCAGCGTTGCGCTTGGCCTTACCACCGGGCAACTCGGCCTCGGCAATAGCGCGGGCTGATGCGGTCAAATTCTCGATCTGCGAGCTTGCAGCGGACTCGGATCGCAGCAGCACGGCGGCAAATGGTGCGATTTCGCCTCCGAGTTCGGCGTCGAAACGAGTGATCTCGTGGCTGGCGGACTCGGCGTCTGCGAACACTGACGGTGGCAAGTCCAAGACCAGGTCAGCAATGCGAGCCGGCACAGTGAGGTGGTAGGTGCCGTACTTGGGCACCGCCGCGCTCGCGTACTTCTTCCCCTGCGGTTCCCAACGAACGTTCTGGTAGGTGACGGGGCGAAGTGAAGTCATTGTTTCAGTTTAACTTCACTTACATGGTTAAGTGAAGTTAACAAGGGCCGGTAACTTCAGTTAACACAGGATGGGGAGGCCACAATGCCTGGAGAGGACGGGCAGAGCTGGCTCTTTCCAGGCGAGGGTGAGCACCCAACTTCATCAGAACTCTGTCGGCCATCTATGGCGTAAGGCCACCAAAATTGCCTCTGACCTACATCTCTACACGTTGAAGCGGAAGTCGACCACGTCCTCACTCAACCGAATCCGCTGGACGGTGAAGCGGAAGTCGACGACTTCCGCGCTGTTGACCTTTGTGCGACTTGCCAACGTACGGACCATTGACGAATTCCCTTACGTCTCATGCGCCAGCTCGCAACCCCCGGCGCTCGGACCGCGATGCGCCCGTCGGACCGCGCAATGGCGGTGCTTGCCAGGCGCACACCGTGGATGCTTCGCGGGATGGCCCGCCTCACCCCGACCCCCATCCGCAGGCCAATACCCACCCCGGACAATGCACTACCGGAGCCGCTCTGGCACGCGGTACGAATTGCCGCAGCGAAGCGCCACGGGCTAGTCTCGTCCACCAGCGGATCACCCTGTGTGACACGAAGTTTGCCAAGGAACCCATGGCGTGTTCGGCGACTGCGTGCCCGAAGGAGGCTCACCAGCCGCGCATGATCTGGGTGAGCCGGAACAGTACGCCCCTGGCTGCTGCCGAGATGGGCTGCTGGTCACGATATGTCTGGTCCTTCAGGGACCGGATTGGCCGACCGGGGCTGGTCTGCTGACCTCCCCTAGGGTTTCGCCGTTCGTTGGCTGTTGAGCCATGTGTTGACGTCGGCGTAGACGGATTCGCGTTGGGGTTCGTTGAAAACCTGGTGCCATCGGCCTTCATAGAGTTTGAGCGTTCGGTCCTGTGAGCCGATCGTGTTGTGGACGAAGCGGCTCGTTGACGGGTCGGCGATGACATCGTCGGTGCCGTGCAGCAGAAGGACGGGAAGCGTGAGGGTAGGTAAGCCGGTCGCGACGTCTTTCATCGCCCTAAGGGTGTCGCTGGCCATGCGAGCGCGGATGGGTCCTTGGTAGGTGAGCGGATCTTGGCGCTGTGCGTCGACGACGCTGCGGTCGCTGCTGACTTTGTCGTAGGGAATTGTGGCGACTCCGGTGTTGGGTGCGATGTTGGCGAGCAGTTTGCCGAGCAGGATTTGGACCGCCGACGCGTTCTTCGGCCGCGCGGCCGGGGCGGACAGTATCAAGCCGTCAACGTCGTGCGCGTGCCTGACCGCGTAGGCCAACGTGACGAGGCCGCCCCAACTGTGCCCGACGAGAAATACTTTGCGGCCGGGAAGGTCTCGTTTGATGAGCCCGACCATTGCGGATAGGTCGGCCACGGAGTCGACGATCCGGCCGGCGGTCCGCGGACCTGCTGAGCGACCATGGCCACGTTGGTCGAGGGCATAAACCGCGTTGCCCTCTGCGACAAGGGATTCCGCTAGGTCGGCGTAGCGGCCACTGTGATCTCCGAGGCCGTGGGTGATCAAGACGGCGGCGCGAGCGTCGGTGGCGGGCTGCCAGGTCCGGTAGAACAGCGGTAACTGCCCTACCCCGAGCAACCATCCGCTGCGCTGCGGGGACATCAGATCGTTTTTGGTGTCTTCGATGGAGTTCATATGCTTGATCCTTCAATCTGCAGAATTGCTTCAACCTCAACCGGGCTGCCGCCGGGCAGGGCTGCCACGCCAACCGCCGAGCGGGTATGACTACCGAGTTCGCCGAAGGCATCGTTGATCAACTCCGATGCCCCGTTGGCCACAAGCGGCTGGTCGGTGAATCCAGGAGCACTGGCAACATAGACCGTCAGCTTGACCACACGGCGCACCCGATCGAGATCCCCGAGCGCTGCGGCCACTTGGGTCAGCATGTTGATCGCGCACTGGCGCGCACAGGCGATACCGGTTTCAAGGTCGACCTCGGCTCCAAGCGCGCCGCGGGCCACCAAACCATGCTCGGCATCGACAGCGACTTGTCCTGAAGTAAACAACAGTTCGCCCACGGTATGCGTCGCTGTGTAGGCGCCGGCGGGGGCCGGTGCCGGGCCCAACGTGACCCCGCTTTGCACAAGACGAGATGCAACAGAACCTGTCATCATCAACTCCTTCGGTGAGGGAACGCCGTACATCCGTTGTGCGGCAATCAGGTCGGGTGGGCGACGATCATGTTGTGGCGCATGGCGCCGATTCCGTCGATCTGGCTGACGAGTTCATCGCCTGCGTTGAGGAATCGCGCAGGCTGGCGGCTCAAGCCGACGCCGGCCGGTGTCCCGGTGTAGATGATGTCGCCCGGCGACAGCGCCACGACCCGCGACAGCCGTGCCACGAGGGCAGGTATCGGCGTGATCATCTGCGAGGTTCGTGCGTCCTGCACGATGTCTGCGTTGAGCGTGCAGGTGAGGCGAAGATCGTCGGGATCGTCGAACTCATCGGGTGTGACGAGCCAGGGACCCATCGGGGCAAAGCCCGGATAGGACTTGCCGAGGCTGAATTGCGGTGTGCTACCACGCAACTGGGCTTGGCGTTCGGACAGGTCCTGTCCGACAGTCAGGCCGGCGATGTGGTGCCAGGCGTGCACGTCATCGACCCGCCACGCCCGCCTGCCGATCACGGCCACTAACTCGACCTCCCAATCGACGCTGCCCTCAGGCAGGGCGACCGAACCGAAGGGACCGGTGATGGCGCTGGCGAACTTGGTGAACACCGGCGGGAGCCCGTCATCAACAGTCGTGCCGAGTTCCTGCGCGTGCGACCGATAGTTAAAGCCGACGGCGAAGATCTGGCTCGGCCTGGGCGCCGGCGCCCGCAGGCGGTCTGGGCTATACGCCCGCCCGTAACCGGTCAGGTCGGTCTGCGCTGCCCATTCCATGAATTCGTCGAAGCGGTCGTAGATTGCCTGCGGGTCGGCGTCGAATTTGAAATCGCTGGCATGCTCGACATCGACTGCCCTGCTGTCGGTGACGATCGTGAGTCTGCCGGCCAGGTTGGCGATCTTCATCGGGTGCTACTTGGTGAGTCCGGCGGGTAGCTCAGATCGCCGCGTCCGAAAGACCAGTTCTCCTTGGGCACCTCGACAACGTTGATGACCAGGTCGTCTCCGCGCACACCGGCCGCAGCCAGATTTTCCGCGATGCGCGCATACAGCGCCTGCTTGACGTCCACGGATCGACCCGCGTTGAAGAAGATCTGAACGAACACAACCGACGGACTACGGTCATATCCCAGGTAGTCGGGGCTGTAAATCAGGTTCCCCGACGCGATTTCGTTGATCACCTGGAACCGGTCATCGGTCGGCACATTGGCAACCTCGGTCAGTGCTCGGTAAATCCCGTCCCCGATCTGCGCGCGCTGATCCGGCGATGTGGTCCCCTGCGCGAGGGTGACATAGACGAGCGGCATGCTGTATTCCTTTCGATTTGGGTGCAGATCGCGGGGCTCACCGCGCGATGGCCGCATTCAGTTGGTAGGCGTCGAGTTCGGAAGGATCATGTGACGAGATCACTTCGACCTGGTCGGGGTGGGCGTTGACCAACGCGCGCAGGCGTGCCTGGTTCGTGGTGCGTGCAGTGCCGTCGACTTGTTGGCGCTTCTCGAACATCGCTACCCCGGCCGGTGCGCGCGGATTGTCGCGGTCGAGCTCGGTGTGGGCGAAGTAGGCGTCGCCGGCGTGCAGCAGCCATCGGTCCTGTGCGCCGACGGACGAGTCGAGCTGGATCGCGACCCCGGTATGGCCGTGGGTGTGGCCCGGCAATGGCACCAGCAGGATCTCCGGCGGTAGCCCACGCAAGGCTCGCACCGCATCGAACCCGAACCAGCGCTCCCCGGCACCGAGTTGATATGTCTGCCAGCGTGGGCCGTGCGCCCACTGCTTCCGGTTGACCCGGGTGGGGTTGACCTTGGTTCCGCCAGGGGGCTCGGTCGCCGCCTGGTGCTCGTCGGCCAGCAGGTGAACTCTCGCGTGCGGAAAATCCGACAGACCGCCGGCGTGATCGGGGTCCAAGTGCGTAAGCACGATGTCGCTGAGGTCTGCGGGGTCATAGCCCAACGAATGAATCTGGCGGATCGCCGTCTCGTCCGGATCGAGGACCGGCCGCGCGAGCCGCACGAAAGTTTTGCCCAATCGCTCCACCGGGCGTTCGATGTCACCCATCCCGAGCCCGGAATCCACCAGCACGAGCGCCCGATCAGTCTCGACAAGCAGGCAATGGCACACGCCGCGGGCTTTCCGAAGCGGATGGCCCTCACCTCCCATCAAGCGGCCGCCGAGCGGTTCGCTACTGCCACAATTCAGGTGGTGCACACGCATCATCTCGTCTTCTCATTTCGGTAGATCGATCTACCTATTTTCACGGGAGCTTCCTGCCCCCTTCGGCATGACGCCCACTCAGAGAACGCTGTTGATGACCCGGCTTGCCGCCGCGAGCGGCTCGGTACTTCGATGCGTGCGGGCCAGCAGCATCGCCCCTTCCAGCACGGAAAGCAGGAACGTCGCCATGTCGTCAGCGTCGGCGCGCCCATCGGCTTCGAGTTTGTCGCGAAGCCTCTTATGCCAGTCGGTGTACGCGGTCGAGCATGCCCGCTGAATGGCGTCGTTGGTCGCCGAGATTTCCAATGCAACGGTGGCGACAGGACAGCCCTGGGTCCAGTTCGACTGCTCGAGGCGCTGCCCGAGTGCACTGAGCAGGACTGTCATGAGTTCGCTGGTATCGGCGGCTTCTATGCCGTCGATGAGCGCGTCGATACTCTCCCCGGCGCGACGAATCGCTTCACCGACCAGCTCGTCCTTACCGCCGGGGAAATGGAAATACAGCGACCCACGTGGCGCGCCGCTATCGGCGAGCACCTGGTTGAGACCGGTGCCGAAGTAGCCATGCGACTCAATCAGCATCTGCGTCGAGTCGACCAGCGCGCTCCTCGTCGCCGCACCTTTCCTACCCATGCTCGAAACAATAGACTGGTCTACATAAACTGTCAACGATGGACGAACCCAACACGTCTGTCAGGCGGACCGTCACCGCGCCTCGACATATGCGGATTTCGGCTCGTTCGACATGGCGCCGACCGACCGTCGGCCGCCAACAGGTCTGACCGCCCTCCCCACCTGGCTAGTTCATGTTCCAGGGTTCGCCGTAGGTGGTGACGCTGTCACCGGCCTTGGAGATCAGGCGGGCGAACGGACGCAGCAGCACACCACCGGCAGCACCGGTCACGGTGCCATGCGCGTTGGAGACCGCCACCTTGCCGTGCGGACCTGAAACATCCACCGAGAACGTCGCCACCTCCTGAATACCCGGGCCGTTACCCAGGTCAGCGCTGATCGACACACCCGGGAACAGGTTCGGGGTGATGAACTGCGCGAAGGCATTGCCGGCGTTGCCGTCGTCGATCAGGATGTTCGGCGTGGTGTAGGAGAAGTTAATGCCCACACCCAACGACCACGGGAAACCGATCTGGTAACCCAGCTCCAGGGTGCCTGCGAACGCATCGGCACCCGCGCCGGCCACGTTGTACACCGCGCTACCCGAGTGGAACCACTCACGGGTCAGCCGGTTGCGGTCCAGGGGGAACACACCATTGAGGAAGGTGTCCCACTGCTGGATCGTCATCGTCCGATCCTGGCCATCAACCAGACTCAGCTCGTTATCCAGACCTGCGTGAGAGGTGCCAGTACCCACGAACAACGCGGCGATCGCCGCCACCATCGCAAGCAGCACCCGACTGAATGCCTTCATGTTCTCCCTAGCTATGTCGACGGTGGGCCAGTCGGCTCACCGTGTTGTTGTCCGTGTCTGGCGCTGCCGCTAAACCACACACGACGCGTGAGCATGATGTGACGGAAATGAGAGACCTCACATGCTGCTCTTACGTTTTGCTCATCGTTGACACGAGGAACATAACGGGGAGGCATCTCCCCGGCAACGCGTGGGCGTCATCGCCACCGAATCCGCCATCTGATACTGGGAGTTTGCTGGAACTAATGTAGCGGGGTCGCGCACGCGTCGCGGGGCCAAATGCGTTGCCACCGCCAGGTAACTCGGGGGCTTTCGCTTCGCACATCGGTGGCAGATTCTGACGCCGAGCGACCATCCGGCGTTTTCCGCGCTTAACGCGAAATCACAGGTCAATCATGGTGAGGCGGGATGTTGTCCCGCAACCACCGGTCGTGATCGGTGGTGTCGTCCGGCGAAAAACTGTCAGGCTCGTCAACCGGTAACTCGCGCAACGGATCCCCGAAAATCTTGTTAACTGCATCCCGGGTGCGCTTCGGCTTATCGTTCACAGTCCACTCCGGGTGTGACGAAGATCACATTCCTGGAAGATAGCCGTTTACCTCCGTGTAACCGAAGGGACGTTGGCGCGAATTGCACGCGGCGCTCCGCGATGGACTGCGACGCCATGTCTGCGTCGCAGAAGCGGAAGCCCACGAAGTCCAAATCTGCTTAGATCTCCAAGCTGGATAGCTGGCCGATGATCTGGACCGCCAGCGGGTTCAGCGTAGCCATGCCGTCGCGGACGGCGCCTCGTGAGCCTGCGAGATTAACTACGAGCGTGCTGCCGGAAATCCCGGCTAGTCCACGGGACACGCCCGCCTCCACGATTCCGGCCGATAGCCCTGACGCGCGCAGCGCCTCTGAGATGCCGAGCAGTTCACGGTCAAGGATGTCGCGGGTCGCCTCGGGGGTGACATCGCGCGGTGTGACACCCGTTCCGCCGACCGACACGACGAGGTCCACGCCCCCGATCACCGCCGTGTTCAGCGCATTGCGGATCTCCACCTCGTCGGCGGAGACCACCACAACGCCGTCGACGACGAACCCCGCCTCACCGAGCAGTTCGGTGACCAACGGACCGCTGTGGTCTTCCTCGCCATGAGCGGTGCGGTCATCGACGACGACGACGAGCGCGCGGCCCACCAACTCCCCTGGCTGTTCCATGAGTGCAACCGTATATCTGGGCACGGACAGCGGCGCGGCCACTCTCAGTGTGGTCGTGCCAGGGGTCATGGTCACTGCTGTGCCTTGCCGAGGGTGACCTGCACGGTCTGCGGCTTACCCGCCGCATCCAGATACGTCAGGGTCACCTTCTCTCCTGGGGCCTTTGACCGAACAGCGGCCACCAGTGCGTCGGCGCTGCCGATCACCCGGTCGTCGACCTTGGTCACCACGACACCGCTGGGCAGTCCGGCGGCCGCCGCGGCGCCGCCGCCTGTGACCTCGACGATCTTCGCGCCGTCGACGCTGGCGTCGTTGCCGACCTGGACGCCGAGCGAGGCGTGCGACGCGCTGCCGTTCTGAATGAGCTCGTCGGCGATCCGCTTGGCCTGATCGACTGGGATCGCGAATCCCAGTCCGATGGAGCCGCTCTGCGCCGCCGGACCCGCGTCGCCGCCCAGTGTCGCGATGGCCGAGTTCACTCCCACCAATTCGCCGCTCATGTTGACCAGCGCGCCGCCCGAGTTGCCTGGGTTGATGGCCGCGTCGGTCTGAATGGCGTCGAGCACGGTGTTCTGGTTCTGCGCGTCGCCTCCCGCGGCGACGGGCCGGTTCAGCGCGCTGATGATGCCCGTTGTGACGGTCCCTTCCAGGCCCAGCGGTGACCCGACGGCGACCACATCCTGGCCCACCCGCAGGTTGCCCGAGGAGCCCACCGTGATCGGGGTCAGGCCCGACGCGTCCTTCGCGCGGACCACCGCGATATCGCTACTCGGATCGGTGCCGACGACGGTGAATGTCGTCGTGCGACCGTCGGCGAATGTCACCTTCGTCTGGGCGCCGCCCGGTCCAGCCGGCGCGTCCTTGGACGCGGCCACGACGTGGTTGTTCGTCAAGATCAGGCCGTCGGAGGACAGGATGATTCCGGAGCCCTCTTCGGACTGCTTGCCAAGGTCGACCTCCAGCTTGACCACGCTGGGCACCACCTTTGCCGCGACCTGCTCAACCGTGCCTGCAGGCAGGCTGGCGGCGGGCACACTGGGCGCCAAACCGGTCGCGCTCGAACTGGCCGAAGGCCTTTCGGACTGCACGAGTACCGCGACTCCGCCGCCGATGCCCGCCGAGACGATCGCCACTGCGACGGCACCGGCGGTCAAAGCACCCGCGCGGGAACGTTTTTGGGGTACCAGCGGAGCTGGCATGCCCGGCTGGGGAGCGCCGCGGTACGGATCGTAGGGCGTACGGAACTGCTGCGTCTGCTGCTGGGTCGCGTAGCGCCAGTCGTATTGCTGCTGCGGCGTCGGCTGCTGTTGATACGGACCAGGACGCTGCGCACCGGGGTATCCGGGCACCGCTTGCTGCGGATGGCCGCCGGGCCGGGGGCCCTGCTGCGGTGGTGGCGGCGGGGAGTACCTCGGGTGGTTCGTCATGACGCTGCGATGCTCTTCCTGGAGTAGGTTCCGACATCTGTAACAACGACGGGTGCAAGCTCAGGGTGCCCATCCGGGCTGAGAATCCACTTAGAGAACTTTCGGGACATCCCCAGACTTCTCCCCCGTGAACGAACTCCCCAATCAACCATTGTCGGCGCTGACCACGGCAGCGTCCATTCCAACGGAGCGTGTCGACGGAAGTGGACGGCCGGGCAGCACCACATGCATCGACGTTCCGGGTGGTTGCCCGCCTGGGACGGTGTCTTCGACGCGCAGCGTTCCACCGTGTTTGACCACAACCTGCTTGACGATCGCCAGGCCCAACCCCGAACCGGGCATGGCACGCGCCGACGTCGAACGGAAAAACCGCTCGAACACCAACCGCCGTTCCTCCGGCGGAATGCCAGGACCGCGGTCGGACACCACCAGCTCGGCGTGCGACGGGTCGACCTGAGTCAATCGCACACCGACGCGCCCGCCTGGCGGGCTCCATTTCGCCGCGTTGTCGAGCAGGTTGAGCACCGCGCGCGCCAACCCGCCGCCGTCACCATAGACCTGCCATCCGGAGACCGAGACGTCGAACTCAATGTCGTTGCGGCGCCTGCGAACCCGCTCCAGCGAGCGATCCACCACCTCGGACAAGTCGACTGGTTCATGGATGACTCCGCCTGCTTCGTCGCGGGTCAGATCCACCAGATCGCCCACCAGCGTGGACAATTCCTCGATTTGTGCGATCACATCGGTCCGTAGCTCGGCCAGGTCGTCCTCGGGCAGCCGCGGTGCGCCTGGCGCCATCGACGCCATCAGCAGCTCGACGTTGGTGCGCAGCGACGTCAGCGGGGTGCGCAATTCGTGGCCCGCGTCGGTGACCAGCCGCGCCTGGCGTTCACGCGATTCGGCCAGCGCGCGCAGCATCATGTTGAAAGCCTCAGTGAGACGTGCGAGTTCGTCGCTGCCGAACACAGGGATGGGTCTCAGGTCGTCGGTGCGCGCGACCCGTTCGGCCGCTTCGGTGAGTCGGGCCACCGGCCGCAGGCCCGCGCGCGCGACTGCACCACCGGCGATAGCGGCCACCGCCACACCGAGCCCGCCGACGATGAGCAGCACGGTGCCAAGTCGCTTGAGCACCTGACTCGTGGGCGCCAGACTCTTCGAGATCAGCAGCGAGCTGCCGTTGGTGAGGTGCACGGCCAGCACCCGCTGGTGGTTGGCGGTGCGCAATGACATCAGCAACTCGCCCTGCACCACATCCTTTTCCGGCTCGCCGAGCGGCAGCGTCTGCCCCTCTTGGTTGGCGGTGTAGATGGACCGGCCAGGATTGACGAGCATCGCGTTGACGTCCGAATAGGCGGTGCCCTCGATGGCCTTGCCGGGATCGGCGGCTAGCGACCCACTCTCGATGAGCAACCGGGCCCGGCTGTGCAACTGGTTGTCGATGTCGTCGTAGAGCGCCCGCGACACCACCGCATAAACCGCAACGGCCATCAGCACCACGACCATCGCCACCATCGACATGGCGAGCAGCATCACGCGCCATCGCAGCGACAGTGAGCTGGCCGTGGTGAGAGACGACCGCGACTTTCCCCGCGGCCCGAACCCGAACTTCTGGGCTGACATCAGGGCGGTGTCTCACGCAACACATAACCCACCCCGCGGACGGTGTGGATCAGTCGCGGCTCTCCTTCGGCTTCGGTCTTGCGGCGCAGGTAACCCACATAGACCTCGAGCGCATTGCCCGACGTCGGGAAGTCGAACCCCCAGACCTCTTCGAGGATGCGGCTGCGGGTGAGCACTCGCCGCGGGTTGGCGATCAGCATCTCCAGCAGCGAGAACTCGGTGCGGGTGAGGCTGATCCTGCGTTCGCCGCGCGTGACTTCGCGGGTCACGGGATCCAGGGATAGATCGGAGAACGTCAGCGCATGCGACTCGGCACCGTCGTCGGGCGCAGTGCGGCGGCGCAGCAGCGCCCGCATTCGCGCCAGCAGCTCCTCAAGGGCGAACGGTTTGGGCAGGTAGTCGTCGGCGCCCGCGTCCAGGCCGGCGACCCGCTCGGACACCGAGTCGCGGGCGGTGAGAACCAGGATGGGCAGGTCGTCGCCGGTGCTGCGCAGGAAACGGCACACTTCGAGACCGTCCAGCCTGGGCATCATCACGTCGAGCACAAGGGCGTCGGGCCGGTCGTTGGCGATCACGTCGAGAGCTTCGCGGCCGTCCTGCGCCAACTCGACCGAATAACCGTTGAAGGAGAGCGACCGGCGCAGGGATTCGCGCACAGCGCGGTCGTCGTCAACGACAAGAATGCGCACAGCCACAGTGTCTATCTATCACCTGAGACTGGCCTGAGAGGCTCGCCGGGGCCGCGACCGGCAGGCGCGGCCGTTCTTAGCGGCGGTCGAGATCAATAAGGCCGAGACGAGCGGCCTTGAGAAGGCGCCGCGGCACCTTGTGCTGCTGACCGGCGACGGTCACACCCACGAGTTCGGGGCGCTTGGCTTTCCACTGCGCGCGCCGGCTACGGGTGTTCGAGCGCGACATCCTGCGCTTGGGCACGGCCATGATCGAGCGTCTCCTCTATAGGGGTACTGAAGTGCACGCCGCGCATAGTCGGGCGTCGGCAATTGCGCTTCAGGATAGCCGCTGACGTGCGTAGCCTCCAAAACAAGGGATGGCCTTGACGCGATACCGCCGGTAACCGCTAACCTACCGGTTGGTTGGTTGGCTCGGCGAGTGGAGATTGTGAGGTCCGCGTGACTTCTTCCCCTGGATCACCTGGTCCAGTCCGCATCGGCAACTGCTCGGGCTTTTACGGAGACCGGCTCGCGGCGATGCGGGAGATGCTGACCGGCGGCGATCTGGACTATCTGACCGGCGACTACCTCGCCGAGCTGACCATGCTGATCCTGGCCCGCGACCGCGCCAAGTCGCCCGACCGCGGCTACGCCAAGACCTTCCTGGCCCAGCTCGAGGAGTGCTTGGGCACCGCCTTGGATCGCGGCGTTCGAATCGTCGCCAACGCGGGCGGGCTGAACCCCGCCGGGCTGGCCAGTGCGGTCCGGGCGCTTGCCGACCGGCTCGGTCTTTCGGTCAACGTCGCCCACGTCGAGGGCGACGACCTGATCGGGCGGGCCGAGGAGTTGGGTTTCGGTGCACCGTTGGCGGCCAACGCGTACCTGGGCGCGTGGGGTATCGCCGACTGCCTGCGCGGCGGCGCCGACGTGGTGGTGACGGGTCGCGTCACCGACGCGTCGGTGATCGTCGGCCCCGCTGCGGCCCACTTCGGCTGGGAACCCACGAACTACGACGCGCTCGCGGGTGCGGTGGCCGCAGGCCACGTAATCGAGTGCGGTGCGCAGGCGACCGGCGGGAACTACGCGTTCTTCACCGAGATCGCCGACCTGACGCATCCCGGCTTCCCGCTCGCCGAGATCCACTCCGACGGGTCGACGGTGATCACCAAGCACCCGGGCACGGGCGGCGCGGTCACTATCGACACCGTCACCGCCCAGCTGCTCTATGAGATCAGCGGCGCGCGCTACGCGAATCCAGACGTCACGCTGCGGGTCGACACCGTTGAGCTGTCGGACGACGGGCCCGACCGGGTGCGGATCAGCGGCGTCAAGGGCGAGCCGCCGCCGCCGACGTTGAAGGTGTCGCTGAACAGCATCGGCGGCTTCCGCAACGAGATGGCCCTGGTGCTGACTGGTCTGGACATCGAGGCGAAGGCCGAGCTGGTGCGACGGCAACTCGAGACCAGCCTGACCGTCAAGCCCGCGGAGATGGAGTGGACGCTGGCGCGCACCGACCATGCCGACGCCGACACCGAGGAAGCCGCCAGCGCGCTGCTCCGATGCGTCGTACGCGATCCCGACCCCGCCAACGTCGGCCGCAAATTCTCCTCCGCCGCAGTCGAACTCGCACTGGCCAGCTATCCCGGCTTCACAAGCACCGCGCCACCCGCCGACGGCCAGGTGTACGGCGTTTTCGCGCCGGGCTACGTCGACGCCACCAAGGTGCCGCATGTCGCCGTGCACGCCGATGGCCGCCGGACCGAGATCCCAACTGCGGCCCAGACCCTGGAGTTGGCGCCCGTTCCGCCCTTCGCACTGCCAGAGCCGTTGCCGTTCGGTGAGACCCGACGAGTGCCACTGGGCGTGATCGCGGGCGCGCGCAGCGGCGACAAGGGTGGCGCCGCGAACGTCGGGGTCTGGGTGCGCAGCGACGTCCATTGGCGCTGGCTTGCGCACACACTGACGGTCGACAAGCTGCGCGAATTGCTGCCCGAGACAGCCGATTTGCCGGTCACCCGCCATGTATTGGCCAACCTGCGGGCCGTCAACTTCGTCATCGACGGCATCCTCGGGCAGGGCGTCGCGTATCAGGCGCGGTTCGACCCGCAGGCCAAGGGGCTGGGCGAGTGGTTGCGCAGCCGGACCATCGACATACCGGAGGAGTTCCTTTCGTGAACATCTGGCACACACCGGAGCGCGAACAACTGCGAAAGACGGTGCGCACATTCGCAGAACGCGAAGTGCTGCCGAACGTCGACGAGTGGGAGCGCATCTGCGACCTTCCGCGCGAGCTGCACCGCAAGGCCGGCCAAGCCGGCCTGCTGGGCGCCGGCTTGCCCGAGGCGGTCGGCGGTGGTGGCGGCGACGGCGCCGACGCGGTGGTCATCTGCGAGGAGATGCACTACGCCGGTACGCCCGGCGGAGTCTGGGCCTCACTGTTCACCTGTGGAATCTCGGTACCCCACATGATCGCCTCCGGCGATCAGCGGTTGATCGACACCTACGTGCGGCCCACCCTGCAAGGCGAGCTGATCGGGAGCCTGGCCATCACCGAACCCGGCGGGGGCTCCGACGTCGGGCACCTCACCACACGCGCGGTTCGCGACGGCTCAGGAAATGGCGACTACATCATCAACGGCGCCAAAACCTACATCACCTCAGGGGTACGCGCCGACTACGTCGTCACCGCGTCACGAACCGGCGGCCCTGGCGCCGCGGGTGTTTCGCTGATCGTCGTCGACAAGGGCACACCGGGGTTTGAGGTCACCCGCAAGCTGGACAAGATGGGCTGGCGCTCATCGGATACCGCCGAGCTGTCGTACACCGACGTGCGGGTGCCCGCGGCCAACCTGATCGGCAGCGAGAACTCGGGTTTCGCGCAGATCGCTGCGGCGTTCGTGTCCGAACGCGTCGGCATGGCCGCTCAGGCGTACGCGAGTGCGCAGCGCTGCCTCGACCTGACCCTGGAGTGGTGCCGCAACCGCGAAACCTTCGGCAAGCCGTTGATCTCAAGGCAATCCGTGCAGAACACACTGGCGGAGATGGCGCGACGTATCGACGTCGCCAGGGTGTACACGCGCACTGTCGTCGAACGCCAGCTCGATGGTGAGACAAACCTGATCGCCGAGGTGTGCTTCGCCAAGAACACCGCGGTCGAGGCGGGTGAATGGGTGGCCAACCAGGCCGTACAGCTGTTCGGCGGTATGGGGTACATGGCCGAGTCCGAGGTCGAGCGGCAGTACCGCGACATGCGCATCATCGGTATCGGCGGCGGCACCACCGAGATCCTCACCTCCCTTGCCGCGAAAGTGTTGGGGTACCAGTCGTGACGGCACTGCGGTCCACACTGGACGTGGCATCGCCCGCATACACCGAGGCCGCCGAGGTGATGCAGGCCAAGCTCGCAGAGCTCGATGCCGAGCACGCCAAGGCATTGGCCGGCGGCGGCGAGAAGTACGTCGCACGTCACCACGACCGCGGGAAGATGACTCCGCGCGAACGCATAGAGGCATTGGTCGACCCTGACGCACCGTTCCTCGAGCTCAGTCCGCTCGCGGCGTGGGGAACCGACTTCACCGTCGGCGCCAGCTTGGTCGTCGGCATCGGCGCCGTCAGCGGGGTCGAATGCATGCTGGTCGCCAACGACCCGACCGTCAAGGGTGGCACCAGCAATCCGTGGACGCTGCGAAAGATTCTGCGGGCCAACCAGATCGCCCTTGAGAACCGGCTGCCCGTGATCTCGCTGGTCGAATCCGGGGGCGCCGACCTGCCGACGCAGAAGGAGATCTTCATCCCCGGCGGCCAGATGTTCCGGGATCTGACCCGGCTGTCGGCTGCGGGCATCCCGACCATCGCGCTGGTGTTCGGAAACTCCACCGCCGGCGGCGCCTACATTCCCGGCATGTCCGACCACGTCGTGATGATCAAGGAACGCTCGAAGGTGTTCCTGGCTGGCCCGCCGCTGGTGAAGATGGCCACCGGCGAAGAGTCCGACGACGAGTCGCTGGGCGGGGCTGAAATGCACGCCCGCACTTCGGGTTTGGCGGACTACTTCGCCGTCGACGAACTCGACGCCATCCGTATCGGGCGCCGCGTCGTCGCCCGGCTGAACTGGCGCAAGCACGGACCCACCCCCGGCCCGGTGGTTGACCCGTTGTTCGACGCCGAGGAACTTCTCGGCATCGTGCCGCCCGATCTGCGGGTGCCGTTCGATCCGCGCGACGTGATCGCCCGCATCGTCGACGGCTCGGAGTTCGACGAATTCAAGGCGCTCTACGGCTCGTCGCTGGTGACCGGATGGGCGACGCTGTACGGCTATCCGATCGGCATCCTTGCCAATCATCGCGGCGTGTTGTTCTCCGAGGAGTCGCAGAAGGCCACCCAGTTCATCCAGCTGGCCAACCGCTCCGACACGCCACTGTTGTTCCTGCACAACACGACCGGCTACATGGTCGGTAAGCAATACGAGGAAGGCGGGATGATCAAGCACGGCTCGATGATGATCAACGCCGTCTCGAACTCGACCGTCCCGCACATCTCGCTGCTCATCGGCGCCTCCTACGGCGCGGGCCATTACGGCATGTGCGGGCGCGCGTACGATCCACGATTCCTGTTCGCCTGGCCGAGCGCGAAGTCCGCAGTGATGGGCGGCACCCAACTGGCGGGCGTGCTGTCGATCGTCAGCCGCGCCGCCGCGGCGGCCCGAGGTCAGCAGGTCGACGAGGATGCCGATGCCGCGTTGAAGGCGGCGGTCGAGGCGCAGATCGAGGCCGAGTCGCTGCCGATGTTCCTCTCGGGCCGGCTCTACGACGACGGGGTCATCGATCCGCGCGACACCCGCACTGTGCTGGGAATGTGCCTGTCCGCCATCGCCAATGGCCCGATCGAGGGGACGTCGAACTTCGGCGTCTTCCGGATGTGAGTCTCATGACATCAGTGGCCGAAACTGAAGTTATGCAGGAGATCCCCGGGGTTTCTCCTGCACAAGCTCAGACTCGACGCCTTGGAGGCGCCACGTGATCACTAAGGTTCTGGTCGCCAACCGTGGCGAGATCGCCCGCCGGGTGTTCGCCACCTGCAGGCGCATCGGCATCGGCACCGTCGCCGTCTACACCGACCCCGACGCGGAATCGCCGCATGTCGCGGAGGCTGACGCGCGGGTGCGTCTCGAGGGTCGCAACGGGTACATGGATGCCAAGCAGCTGATCGCCGCGGCCCGCGCGGCGGGTGCGGACGCGATCCACCCCGGCTACGGATTCCTCTCGGAGAACCCCGAATTCGCCGCCGCCGTGCTGGACGCGGGCCTGACATGGATCGGCCCTCCGACCGCCGCTGTAGCGGCGATGGGCTCCAAGATCGAGGCCAAGAAGATGATGGCCGCCGCGGGAGTGCCGGTCCTCGACGAACTCGATCCCGAAACCGTCAACGTGGATCAGTTGCCCGTTCTCATCAAGGCCTCGGCAGGCGGCGGTGGTCGCGGTATGCGGGTGGTCCGCGAATTGTCCGAGCTGCCCGAGCAAGTCGAGGCGGCCCGCCGCGAGGCGCAGTCGGCGTTCGGCGATCCGACGGTGTTCTGCGAGCGCTACCTGGCAACCGGCCATCACGTCGAGGTCCAGGTGCTCGCCGACGAGCACGGCACGGTATGGGCCGTTGGAGAACGCGAATGCTCCATCCAGCGGCGCCACCAGAAGATCATCGAAGAGGCGCCGTCGCCACTGGTCGAACGCACGCCGGGGATGCGCGCCAAGTTGTTCGACGCGGCCCGGCTCGCGGCGGCCTCGATCGGCTACACCGGCGCAGGCACCGTCGAGTTCATGGCTTCACCAGACGGGCCGGAGGGCGGCTCCTTCTTCTTCCTCGAGATGAACACCCGGCTACAGGTCGAGCACCCGGTCACCGAGGAGACCACCGGGTTGGACCTCGTCGAGTTGCAGCTGACAGTCGCCGACGGTGGCCACCTCGACCCGGATCCCCCACCGTCGCGCGGTTATTCGATCGAGGCTCGGCTGTACGCGGAGGATCCGGCGAAGGGCTGGCAGCCGCAGGCGGGCACCGTCCACCACTTCGAGGTGCCCGAGAATGTTCGCCTCGACACCGGCATCGTCGACGGCTCGGTCGTTTCGGTGTTCTACGACCCGATGATCGCCAAGGTCATCTCATACGCCCCCAGCCGTCGCCAGGCCGCGGGGGTGCTGGCCGACGCACTGGCGCGTACCCGCATCCACGGTGTGCGCACCAATCGCGACCTGCTGGTGAATGTGCTGCGGCATCCGGCCTTCCTCGACGGTGCCACCGACACCGCGTTCTTCGACACCCATGGATTGGCCGCATTGGCCGCATCGCTGGCCGACGAGCAGGCGGTCGAACTTTCGGCGCTTGCCGGCGCGCTCGCCGACGCCGCGCAGAATCGCCTAACCGCAACGGTATTCACCGCGGCGCCCAGCGGCTGGCGCAATCTCGCCTCGGGATACCAGACCAAGCAATTCAGCGACATGGCTGGTGAAACACACGCGGTGCAGTACCGATTCACCCGCAGCGGCGTGGAGTTGCCAGGGTACGACGGCGTGACGATGGTCGCGGCCGCACCCGAGCGGGTGGTGCTGGCCATTGACGGAGTGGAGCGTGGGTTCGATGTGGCCCACTACGGCGAGCAGGTATTCGTCGACTCGCCGCTAGGTCCCGTGCAACTCGTTGCGCTGTCGCGCTTTCCGGACCCGGATGCGGCGGTGGCACAGGGCTCGCTATTGGCCCCGATGCCGGGCTCGGTGCTGCGCGTCGGCGCATCAGTGGGCGACACCGTCACAGCCGGGAAGCCACTGATCTGGCTGGAGGCAATGAAGATGGAGCACACCGTGACTGCGCCCAGCGACGGTGTACTCGCCGAACTCAACGTCGAAGCCGGCCAGCAGGTCGACGTCGGCGCAGTACTTGCTCGAGTGGATACCGAAGGAGAAGCCCACCAATGACCAGCTTCACTGAAACCGACGAACAGCAGGCGCTGCGCGAGGCCGTCGCCGCGATGGCCGCCAACTACGGTCAGGACTACTACCTGGAGAAGGCCCGCACAGGTGGGCACACCGACGAATTGTGGAGCGAGGCAGGCAAACTCGGGTTCATCGGGGTGAACCTGCCCGAGGAGTACGGCGGCGGCGGCGCGGGCATGTACGAGCTGTCGCTGGTGATGGAGGAGATGTCTGCCGCGGGCTCGCCGCTTCTGATGATGGTGGTCTCCCCCGCGATCAACGGCACGATCATCAGCAAGTTCGGCACGGAGGATCAGAAGAAGCGCTGGCTGCCCGGCATCGCCGACGGCTCGATCACCATGGCGTTCGCGATCACCGAGCCCGACGCCGGATCGAACAGCCACCGGATCACCACCACAGCGCGCCGCGACGGAGGCGACTGGATCCTGTCGGGCCAGAAGGTGTTCATCTCTGGCATCGACCAGGCGCAGGCCGTGCTTATGGTGGGCCGCACCGAGGACCACAAGACGGGCAACCTCAAACCCGCTCTGTTCGTCGTGCCCACCGACACACCCGGCTTGAGCTGGACGAAGATCGACATGGAGCTGTCCATGCCGGAAAGTCAGTTCCAGGTGTTCCTCGACGAGGTGCGGCTGCCGGCCGACGCCCTGGTGGGGTCCGAGGACGCCGCCATCGCGCAGCTGTTCGCCGGACTGAATCCAGAGCGCATCATGGGTTCGGCCAGCGCGGTGGGCATGGGCCGGTTCGCGATCAACAAGGCCGTCGACTACGTCAAGACCCGGCAGGTGTGGAAGACGCCGATCGGTTCGCATCAGGGACTATCGCACCCGTTGGCGCAGAACCACATTGAGATCGAGCTGGCCAAGCTGATGATGCAGAAGGCTGCGTCGCTGTACGACGCAGGCGACGACGCGGGCGCGGCTGAGGCGGCGAACATGGCCAAGTACGCGGCGGGTGAGGCGTCTGTGCGCGCCGTCGACCAGGCCGTGCAGTCGTTGGGAGGCAACGGGCTGACCAAGGAGTACGGCATCGCGGCGGCGGTGACCGCGTCGAAGCTGGCCCGCATCGCCCCCGTGAGCCGTGAGATGGTTCTCAATTTCGTAGCGCAGACCTCGCTCGGTCTGCCACGCTCGTACTGATGGCCACACTCGTCCACTACTCCGTCGAGGGAAGCGTCGCCCGGCTCACGCTGGATTCGCCGGACAACCGCAACGCGTTGTCCACCGCGCTGGTCAACCAGCTGCACCAGGGCCTCACCGACGCCACCGAGGAGCACGGGGTGCGGGCCGTCGTGCTCGACCACACCGGCGGAACATTCTGCGCAGGTGCCGATCTCGCGGAAGCAGCGGGGCGCGACCCCGGCGACATTGCCGTCGACCGGGCCCACGAACTGACCCGCCTACTGCGCCGGATCCTCAAGCTGCCGATGCCAGTGATCGCCGCCGTCGACGGGCACGTACGCGCGGGCGGTCTCGGCCTGGTCGGAGCCTGCGACATCGCCGTAGCGGGGCACGCGAGCACGTTCGCACTAACCGAGGCGCGCATCGGCGTTGCCCCTTCGATCATTTCGCTGACGCTGCTGCCGAAGATGACCGCCCGCTCTGCGGGTCGCTACTTCCTCACGGGCGAGAAGTTCGGAGCCGCCGAAGCCGCCGAGATCGGTCTGATCACCATCGCCGCCGACGACGTCAAGGCGACCGTGGCGGAGCTGACGGCAGAAATCGGGAAGGGTTCGCCGCAGGGCCTTGCCGCCTCGAAAGCCTTGACCACCGCTGGCATTCTTGAAGCGTTCGACCTCAAGGCCGACGAGTTGTCCGAGCAGTCCGCGCGGCTGTTCGTCTCAGAGGAGGCCCGCGAAGGCATGATGGCGTTTCTGCAGAAGCGGCCACCACGCTGGCGAAGCTGACCGGTCCTTCGTCCGACCCGTCACCTCCACGCCGTCGGAATCGGGACCACGCTCTGGTTATCAGGGTCGGCATCCGCTGCACGGTCTGCCAAGGGACGAACGCGAGGTAGAGCACGAACATCGCGGCGCTGAAGAACCCGACGTTGAGGTTGAGCAGGATCATCAGATGCAGCAGCACACCGGCCCCCAGCACCCATGGCCGTAGCCGTCGATTCCAGACCAGGGTGGCGATAGCCAGTTCGATTGCCAGCGTGCCCCACGTCGCGACGTTGACGATGATAGCGTTCTCTGACATCCATTGCGGTGCAGGCAAAATCGCCCACTTGTAATCGGTTCGCCAGGCGTAGGCCACCGCGAATCCTTCTACCCACGGCTTCCCGCTTAGTTTGGCTTGTACCGATACCAGATAGATCAACGTCAACTGGACCTGCAGCAGGCGGATGGGCCACGGCGCGCGGCATTGCGCGGTCCAGAACGATCCGGTACGGCGGCGCTGATCGAGTGACAGCGCCGCTCCACATGAGGAGAGCGCCAGGTAGAGGGCAGTGACGCTGATCACCCCGTCGCCAGCGGTGAAGATCCATGGAACTCGTCGCATAAACGACGACAGCAGGACGAACACAAGGATCGCAGCTAGCCGACTGCGCCAGCCGACGGCCATTGCGATCGCCGACAATAGGAGCACGACCCAACCGATCGATATCGCCGTGTCGCCAGACCATACTTGAAAGATGCCCCATCGGTAATCAAGCGTGGGATGCTGCGGCACGGGTCCGTTTACCCCGAACAATTCGTGCAGGTCCGGGAACAACGACAGTGTCCACAACACCGCCAGCGCACCGAAGGCCATCCGGACAAGTCCGAGCGTATACACCGGTTCGGGCGCAAACCAGAACCCGCGCCATCGGTTCAGGGCGGCGGCGAATCGCGATTGCACGGGACGCTCCGACTCCATCATCGCGGCGCCCCCGTCAGGTCTTCCTGGTAGAGAACCTTGGTGGCGATGGCAGTGCTGGCCGCCTCGCCCGGCGGCGACAGGCTGTTGGTCCGGAGGAGCATTACGACGCCAACGGCACGCTCTGAGGGCCCCGTCAGTTTCCGGGCGACCCATCGGGCAACGCCCGGCCGAGCTCTTGCGTCGAGCAGCACATATTCGAAGAGCTTTTCCCAGTGGCTCGAGGCGAATAAGCGATCCATCCGAGTACCCGGCTCGTGCGTCCACACCCGGCTTGAACCGTCGGCCATCGTGACTTGTACCTCGACCGTATTAAACCTATCTATTGGACTCGGCGCGTATACGGCCCAACTCTGGTTGAGATTCACGACCGCCGTCGGCTTGACAAAGGGGACAAGGCTGCGCTTGATGGGCGACTCGGGCAGATTCCACACGACACCGACAAACAATAATGCGGCGACTAGGCAACTGATCAGCACCTGGCCGGTACGGGACTCTTCGAACCTTTGCTGAAGCGTGGACAACTGACCAATGGCTATGCGACGGCGTTCTCCGCCCTCCTGTGAACTCATCGCATAACCCTCGCAGTCGGTTATCGCCTGACGGCGTCTAGCCTCACATGGTGCCACGCGGAATTCTGATCACAGGCGCGACCGGCACGCTGGGCCGGAAGCTGGTCGGCGCAGCCACCGCTGCCGGTCATCATGTGCGCGCTATGAGTCGGCGCAGTCATGTCGGCTATACGGGCGTGCACTGGGCACAGGGCGACCTGCTCGCCAACACAGGCGTCGACGCCGCCGTCGAGGGCATTGACGTGATCGTGCACTGCGCCACTCAGGGCACCGGCGACAAGGACATCACCTCGACCGAGAATCTCATCACAGCGGCGCGCAGGGCAGGCGTCGCTCACATCGTCTACGTCTCGATTGTCGGAATCGACCAAATCCCGCTGGGCTACTACACGACCAAGCTGCGCGTCGAGCACGCGCTGGAATCGTCCGACGTCGGGCATACCGTGTTGCGCGCCACCCAGTTCCACGACCTGATCAAGGTGATCTTCTCGATACAGAGGTTCTCCCCCGTGCTGTGGACGCTGCGCGGTGTGCGCTTCCAGCCCATCGACACACGCGACGTCACAACGCGCCTCGTCGAACTCATCGATCGCGAACCCGCCGGGCGAGTCGCCGATATCGGCGGTCCCTCCGTGCACACACACGCCGAGCTCGCGCGCATGTACCTCGCGGCCCGCGGCGGCCGTCGACCCGTCCTCCAAATGCCCGTGCCGGGGCGCAGCGGCGCCGCCATCCGAACGGGGGCGAACCTAGTGCCTGACAACGCGGTGGGCACCATCGGTTTCGCGGCATACCTCGCCGAAACCGAATAAAGTTTGCTCATCTATCTGATTCGCCGGGATCGGTGAGAGCACAGTTTGGCCAACGGCCTTGCATGTGCCAGCGATCGTCGTAGGCTCGACATTGATGAGCACTCCAGCGTCGCGGAACAGTCCGATGCGTGCTGCCGACACCGATCGAATACAGGTGGCGCAGTTGCTCGCCGATGCCGCTGCTCAGGGCCGGCTACCGATGAGCGAATATGAGGATCGCCTGACCAGGGCGTATGCCGCGCAAACGTACGACGAACTCGACCGGATCAGCGCTGACCTGCCCGGCTCCGTCACCATGGCACGCAACGGCGTTCCCTGCAGGCCGGCGCCATCGACACTGTTGTTGGCCATCATGAGCGGCTTCGAGCGCCGCGGCCGCTGGAACGTGCCGAGGCGGATGACGACCTTCGCTCTGTTCGGCGGCGGCGTGGTGGATTTGCGGTACGCCGACTTCACGTCACCTGAGGTCGACATTCGCTCGTATTCGATCATGGGCGGCCAGACCATCCTGGTGCCGCCGGAAGTGAACGTCGACCTGCACGGGTTCGGCGTGATGGGCACCTTCGACCACACCATCAATGGCGAAGGTTCCCCAGGAGCGCCACACGTGCGAATCCGCGGTTTTTCGCTGTGGGGCAGCGTCGGCGTCAAGCGCAAGAAGCGCAAGGCCGGCTAGCGCCTCCTGCGCGAGCGGAGATAGTCGCCGACGACGGCGGCGCCCAACCCGTCGAGGTCCGGTACCACCACTCTGCCCTCGACACGCCTGGCGACCTGATCGATGAACCGCGCCAGACCCGGATCAGTGCCGAGGCGGAAGATCGTCACCTGCGCGCCAAGCCGGGCGATGTCGTCGAATCCCTTGACGGTGTGGGCAATTGTCCGCGGGTGCGGCGGGTAGTCGAAGAAAACAGACGTGCCTTCGCCGTCGACGTCCTCGAGGTGCGCAGTCGGTTCACCGTCGGTGACGACGAGCACCACCGGCTGCGCATTGGGGTGACGGCGCAAGTGGCGCCCCGCCAATGCCAGGGCGTGATGCAGATTGGTGCCCTGCTCGTAGACGCCCTCCAGCCCGGTCAGCTCGGCGGCCGATACTGTGCGGGCGTAGCGGCCGAAAGCGATGATCTGCAACGCATCCGAGCGGAACCGGGTGCTGACCAGATGGTTGAGGGCCAACGCCGTGCGCTTCATCGGCAGCCACCGGTTCTCCATCACCATCGAGAACGACGTGTCCACCAGCAGCGCCACCACGGCCTGGGTGCGGGTCTCCGTTTCGGAGATCTCGACGTCGTCGACGGTGATCTTCATGGGCATCTCCGCCACACCGGTGCCTGCCTGCCGTAGCACCGCGTTTGTCAGCGTCCTGGTGACGTTCCACGGCTCGGTGTCGCCGAACTGCCACGGTCGCGTTGCGCCCGTCAACTCGCCTGCCGCCCCGGCGCGACGGGTGTCACGTTCACCGTGCCGACCCGAAAGCTGTTGCGCCACATCGCGCAGCGCCGTCTGACCCAGCTGGCGCATCGCCTTCGGCGACAGCCGCCACTGGCCGTCGGAGCCACGGTCAAGGAAGCCCTGGTCCATCAGCGCGCGCTCCAGCTCGGCCAATGTCTTGGCGTCGACCGCCGCATCGTCGCCCAGTTGGCGGGCCAGCATCTCGAGGTCGACGTCGTCCATCGTCGCGCCTGCGTAGCTTTGCGAGAGCGCCTCTGCGAGCTGCTCGAGCTCGGCGATATCGGCAAGCGCCTGGGTGCCCTCCCCCATGCCCATCGGATTGTCGCCGGAGAACCTCGACGAGCCTGACCAGTCCTCCCCCGGCCGGGCGGCCTGCAAGTGTCCATCGAGCCGGTTGAGCGCATTCATCAGCGACGGAGAGCCGAAAGCCTGCTGCGCCAACGCATCCAGCTCGGCGCGCTGGTCAGGCGAGAGGCTGTTGCGGAACCGCTGCGCGGCGGCGGCGCGCTGAGCCAACGAATCCAGCAATTCGTCGACGTTCTGTGGGTTCTCCGGAAAGAACTCGCCGTGCTTGTCCATGAAGTCTTTGAAGTCCTGCTCGGTGTCCTCGTCGCGGGAATGCTTGTCCAGCAAGTCATTCAGATCGTCGAGCATCTCGTTGACGCGCTGACGATCTTCGTCCGTGGCGTTCTCCAGGGCATCCTTCATCCCCGCGAACCGTTGGTCGAGCATCTCGCGACCGAGCAGATCCTTGATCTGCTCATACTTTTCGCGCGCCTCGTTGCTGCGCCAGTCGTAGTCGGACAGCTCCTGAACGGCCTTCGCGGGCGACGACGGCAGGGATTCGATACGCAGCTCGTTGAACCTGGCGTCGTCGTCAAGCGCGCGTGCCAGTTCCTTGCGCTCAGCAAGCACCGCCTCGTCGAGCAGCTTCTTGACTTCCTGCAACGTGCCGTCGATGTTGTTGCGCTGCAACAGTTCCCGGCGCCTGCGGTTCGCCTCGGCGGCCAGCTTGTCGGCGCCGCGCATGTTCTGGGTGCCGCGACGCATCAGCTCCGACAGCGCCCGCCGCGGCGAGCTGCCCTCCATGACGTCCTGGCCGATCTGCTCCAGCGCCTCGCGCAGGTCGACGGGCGGCGCCAGCGGGTCGGGCCCGCCGGTATATCGCGAATAGCGCGAAGTGTGTTTAGCCATATACCGTTTCGCCTTCTCCGGTCACCTTGTCGATGCGTTTGGCCAGATACAACGCCTCCAGCGCCAATTCGACCGCGGCCGCGCGCTGACCGTCGGACTTTGCGCCAAGGCGCTGCTGAACCTGGGCGATCGCGGGCACTTCGGGCACCGCATCCAGCACGGCCCGCGCCGACACCCGCTCACCGGTGGTTACGGCCGAACCGCCCTCGATCGCAGTCACCAGCGGTCCGACGTCGATGCCGCCAAGCAGCCTCTGCGCGGTGTCCGCGGTGGCCCGTCGCAGCAGGTGCTCGAGCACCGCCTGTTCGCGCCCCTCCTCGCCGGATTCGAACTCCAGCTTGCCGCGCAGCACGTCGATCACTGTGTCGAGGTCGCACACCCTGGCCACCGGATCCTGCTCACCGAGCACGGCGGACCGGTGCGTAGCGGCGGCCGCGACAGTCTCCGCGGCTGCGATCGCGAACCGCGCCGAGACACCCGACCGTTGGTCGATCGAATGCGACTCGCGAAGGTGTCTGGCGAATCTGGCAAGCACCTGCAGCAGATACTCGGGCACTTCGGCGGCCAGATGCGACTCCTGCTTGATGACACCCACCTCCGCCTCGAGTTCCCGCGGGTAGTGGGTGCGGATCTCGGCGCCGAACCGGTCCTTGAGCGGGGTGATGATGCGGCCGCGGTTGGTGTAGTCCTCGGGGTTGGCGCTGGCGACGACGACCACGTCGAGCGGCAGCCGCAGCGTGTAGCCGCGCACCTGAATGTCGCGCTCCTCCATCACGTTCAGCATCGACACCTGGATCCGCTCGGCCAGGTCGGGCAGTTCGTTGATGGCGACGATGCCGCGGTGCGCCCGCGGGATCAGGCCGTAGGCGATGGTCTCAGGATCGCCGAGGCTGCGGCCCTCGGCCACCTTGATCGGGTCGATGTCGCCGACCAGGTCGGCCACGCTGGTGTCCGGGGTGGCCAGCTTCTCGAAGTACCGCTCGCCGCGGTGCCGCCACTCGACCGGCAGGTCGTCACCCGAATCCGCGGCGCGGCGGATCGACTCAGGCGTGATCGGGGTGTACGGATGCTCGCCCAGTTCGGACCCTGCGATCACAGGCGTCCACTCGTCGAGAAGCCCGGTCAATGCGCGTAGCAGCCGCGTCTTGCCCTGTCCGCGTTCCCCCAGCAGCACCACGTCGTGCCCGGCGATCAGGGCCCGCTCCAGCTGCGGGAGCACGGTGTCCTCGAAGCCCAGGATGCCCGGCCACGCGTCGCGGCCCTCGGCCAACGCGGCCAGCAAGTTTTCCCGGATTTCGGCCTTCACGCCCCGCTCGCGATGGCCGGAGGCCCGCAGCTCGCCGACGGTCCGGGGCAGATTGTTAGGTGAGGTCACCCGCTCCACGCTACGACGGTCTCCGCGAGCGTGCGTGTCTGCACCCAACACACCGCGCAAAGTTGGCACTTTGCGCACGCTCGCGCGCGACTGTCAGTGCGCGAAGTGGCGGGCCCCGGTCAGGTAGAGCGTGATGCCGGCCTTGGCCGCCGCCTCGGTGACGACGTCGTCGCGCATCGACCCGCCCGGATGCACGACGGCCTTCACGCCGGCGTCGGTCAGCGTCTCGAGCCCGTCGGGGAACGGGAAGAACGCGTCGGACGCCGCGACCGCGCCGACGACCCTTTCCCCACCCCGCTCGACGGCCAGCCGGGCGGCGTCAACGCGGTTCACCTGACCCATGCCGACGCCGACGGTGGCCCCGTCCTTGGCAACGACGATCGCGTTGGACTTGACCGCCCTGCACGTCCGCCACGCGAACTTCAGGTCGGCAAGCGTCGCGGGGTCAGCGGGTGAACCGGTGGCCAGCGTCCAGTTCACCGGGTCATCGCCCTGCGCGTCGATCGCATCGCGCTGCTGCAGCAGCAGGCCGCCACTGATCTGACGGAACTCGGCGCCGCCCTGCTGCGGCTCTGACGCGACGAGCACGCGGATATTCTTTTTGCGCGCAAGCACTTCCACTGCACCAGGTTCATACGCGGGCGCGATGATGACCTCGGTGAAGATGTCGGCCACGGTTTCGGCCATCTCGACGCTGACCGTCGTATTCGCCGCGATCACACCGCCGAACGCGGAGAGCGGGTCGCATTCGTGGGCCTTACGATGGGCGTCGGCGACCGATACCTCGGAGATCGCGATGCCGCACGGGTTGGCGTGCTTGATGATCGCCACGCAGATCTCTTCGTGGTCGAACGCGGCCCGCCAGGCGGCGTCGGCATCCGTGTAGTTGTTGTAGGACATCTCTTTTCCGTGCAGCTGCTCGGCCTGAGCCAAGCCGGGCCACACGGCGTCGTCGCGGTAAAGCGCGGCCTGCTGGTGCGGGTTTTCGCCGTACCGCAGCACCGCTTCACGACGCCAGGTCGCCCCGACCCACTGGGGTAAGGACACGGGCGCAGTGTCTTCCTGGGGCGCAAGCACCGAACCCATCCATGACGCCACCGCCACGTCGTACTCGGCGGTATGCCGGAAAGCCAACGACGCCAGCCTCTTCCGCTCATCGAGCGTGAACCCGCCCGCGCGTACCGCGGCGAGCACGCCGTCGTATCCGAACGGGTCGACGACCACCGCCACGCTGGGATGGTTCTTCGCGGCGGCGCGCACCATGGATGGCCCGCCGATGTCGATCTGCTCGACGCACTCGTCGATGCTTGCGCCGGAGTCGACGGTCTCGGTGAACGGGTACAAGTTGACGACCACGAGCTCGAATGCGGCGATGCCGAGGTCCGCCAGCGCCGAAACATGCTCTGGTTTGCGCTGATCGGCAAGCAGGCCGGCATGCACATGCGGGTGCAGGGTCTTGACCCGACCGTCAAGCACCTCGGGAAAGCCGGTGACCTCCTCGACGGGAGTTACCGGAACACCGGCGCCTGCAATGGTTTTAGCCGTCGAACCGGTCGACACGATGTCGACTCCAGCGTCGTGCAGGCCGCGGGCGAGTTCAGCGAGACCGGTTTTGTCGTAGACACTGATCAATGCACGGCGGATCGGCCTGCGCCCCTCTTCTGTCATCCTATGGTCGCCTTTCGTCCGGTCCAGGTCACGCCGCGGGTGGCCACCGCCGCCAAAACGTCTACCAGTAACTGTCTTTCGACCACCTTGATCCGCTCGTGCAGGGTGGCGACGTCGTCGTCGTCGAGGACGGGCACCGCCTCTTGCGCGAGGATCGGCCCCGTGTCGGTGCCTGCGTCGACGAGGTGCACGCTGCATCCAGTCACCTTGACACCGTATTCCAGCGCATCAGGAACCGCGTGCGCACCCGGGAACGCCGGCAGTAGCGCCGGATGCGTGTTGAGAATGCGGCCCATGAACCGGGAAAGAAACTGCGGACCAAGGATTTTCATGAATCCGGCGGACACGATCAGATCGGGCTGATACGAGGCGGTGGCTTTGGTGATGGCAGCGTCCCAGGCATGGCGATCCGGGTAGTCGGGTAGCCGTTCGGTGAACGTCGGCACCGACGCGGCTGCCGCGATCTCAACCGCCGGGCAGTCACGATCCACTCCTACCGCGACGATCGCGGCCGGAAAATCGCCTTCCGTGGCGTCGAGAAGAGATCGCAGCAGAGAACCGGTCCCCGAAGCCAGCACCACGACCCGCGCCGGTGCGCTCGGGGGCACACGGAGGGGCTGCTGCACGCCTCAGACAATAGTGGGTGCCTAGTCGGCGGCTTCACCCTTGTCGTCCGGGGTGGCGTCGCCGTCAGCAACGAAATGTTCCTCGGGGTCAGCAAGGTCCCCAGCGACGTCCGGATGCTCCCCCTCTGCAGGTTCGTCAGCGTTGGCGGCGGGCATCTCGCTGTCGAGTTCGGCTTCGTCGTCGACGGCCTCGGGCTCGGGCTCTTCCTCGAATATTTCGGGCTCGAGTTCGGGGCCGGCCACCGGTTTTGCCCGCTTGGGCCGTCGAGCAATACCTCCCGACATCGCCAGCGTCAGCGCACCGATGCCGACGAACCACAGGAATACGGCGGGCGCGAACGTGACCTGGTCGACGCCGACATCACCGAAGTTGCCCAGCCTGCCGCCACCGGCGAACCCGAGCAGCGCCATCGCCAGCGCTGCGGTGGCAGCGGCGACGAACAGCTTGCCCAGAGCGGGCAACAGCGGCAGCGGCCGCCGCGCGCATTGCTGCCCGACCGCGACCGCGGACGCCGCCGCAACGATCAGCAGCGCCACCCATACGGCGCCGAGTGGCGGTGACGGCACCGCCGCCAGGACAGGCAGCGCAGGGATGTCGCCACCGAACACCATGAACGAGCTGAACGTGGCGAGCCCGACATGCGCGCTCGACCCGACCGCGACCGCGGCCGTGCCGATCATCACGTTCGGCGCATACAGCACCGACAGCAGGGTCAGGCTGAGCTGCCCGAACACCGAGTCGGTGATCGCGTACAGGTCGTGCATCGTCGACCAGTGCACGACCAGCGAGCAGACCATCACGACGCCGGAAAGGCCGACCAGTGCCAGCACCCCGGCGGCTGCCGCGCGGAACGCGTCAGGCAGCCATTTGGGCAGCGGGGACGCTGTCAACATCCGGCGGCCGATGCGCGACCCGACGCCGATCCCCGCGCCGATCGCATGCACGGCCAGCACCCCGCCGAACGCCCGCAGCGCGTTCGGCGTCTGCAATTCGGTCAGCACCGAAGACGCGTCGTGGATGACCGCCAGTGAGATCGCGGCGACCAGCAGAGGCCCGCCAAGCGCAGAAGCAACCACCCAGCGGGTGACGAACCACGACGACTGGGGCGAGGTGGCCGCCGCGGTGGTGCGCGCAGTGCCCCACACCATTGCCAGCACCGGCAACAGCGGCATCGCGCCGAGCTCGCGACCGCCGATCGACACCGGCACCTGGTGCACGCCCAGCCACATACTGGCGATCGCGCCCGGCGCGCCGGTCATGTCGCTGTTGGCGATGAGCAGTTGCAGGAGCGTCACCGCCGCGATGACGACCAGCGCGACGACGGACGGCCCGAAAGCGACCCGAAGCAGCCCACGCGCCTGGCGTGTGCCGACTGGCCGGTTGTCCACTATTTGGGCCGCTCCCCCCGAAGGCTCACGCGCACGAAGTTGACGCACGCGCGGCCCAGATTACGACGGCGGAGGGCCGGACTGCGCGGAAGACGCCTGTTGTACCGGAACCTGTGTCGTCGGCGCGTTGCTCGACGGCGGCTGGCCGTAGGCGGGGAATCCGCTGGGCGGCGTCGGGGGGCCACTCTGCGGACCCCCGGAGAATCCGCCCGTCGGCGGGCCACCCGGGTAGCCACCGGGGTACGGCGACGGATAGCCAGGACGCAGCTGCTGACCCTGTTGGTGCGGTGGGCCGGGCTGATGAGGCTGTCCGTAATACGGCCCGGGAGCCCCGTACTGGCCGTACTGCTGCTGCTGCTCGTAGCGGGGCCGCGGCGCGGGCGGGGTGATGACACCGGCGTCGAACAGCAACACGGCGACGGCGACGATCGCCTGCAGCACGCTGAACCCAATGATCAGGTAGAGACCCCACTTGATATCCACGCCTTTGGGCGAGCCGAGCACGATGTTGATCACCAGCAGGAAGCCAAGTACCGACAGCACCGCCACCAGCGCGGGCGCCGCCTTCTGCTTGGGCACCAGGCTGACACCGGCGATCAACGCCCCGAGCAGCGCCGCCACCACGCCGAGGTCGAGCAGCGGGGGTGAGAAGGAGTCGGCGCCCGTTGAGAGAAGCGGGCCGTAGCTCGACAGGTACACGGCGATGCCAAGCGCGGCCACGGCGGCGGTCAGATACACCGGCAGCTTGCTCGGGCCTTCCGCGGCCGGGGCAACATCCGGCAGCTTGCCGAATTGCTGGGTGGGCGCTGCGAACTGAGTGGTCGGTTGTTGTGCGGGTGGATATCCGGGGCTACCGGGCGGGTAGGTCATGACCTCTCCTGTGCTGGACGCCTGAGCGATTCGTTCACCCACGCTAGCGCACCCTCATGTGAAGGCGGCGGTCATCTGACCTCAGGCGGACACCAGCACCGGCGAATCGGCCGAATCCCGTTCGGAATCTTCGATTTCCCGCACCAGCGGCAGCACCCGCGACCCGAAGTACTCGATCTCCTCCTGGAAGTGTAGGAAGCCGCCGAGGATCAGGTCCACACCGCGTTTGCGGTACGCCGCAACGCGTTCCGCTATCTGCTCGGGAGTGCCGATCAATTGCGTGCGGAACCCGTCGTTGTACTGCACCAAGTCCTCAAAGGTGGAATCGGCCCACATGCCGCGCTTGTCGGACGTCGAGTTGCCGGCCTGTTGCACAGCGGAGCGGAATCCGTCGACCGCAGGACGGTTGGCCTTGTCGATGATTTCTCTGAGGACGTCCTTCGCTTCCTTTTCGGTGTCGCGGGCGATGATGAAACCGTTGAGCCCGAAGCGGACCTCGCGACCGACATCGCGGGCGTGGTCGCGCACCTCGACGATCTGTTCGGTGACCCCGTCGAAATCCTTGCCGTTGGAGAAGTGCCAGTCGGAGTAGCGCCCGCCGTTGCGTCGCGCCGCGGTGGAGTTGCCGCCCTGGAAGATCTCCGGGTTGGGTCGCTCGGGGGTGTTCAGCGGCTTGGGCTTGAGGGTGAAGTCGTGGATGCGGTAGAAATCGCCGCGGAAATCAACGCTGTCCGTCGTCCAGATCTTGCGCAGCACCTGCAGGAACTCCGCGCTACGGCGGTAGCGCTCGTCGTGTTCCAGCCACGGCTCACCCAGGTGGGTGAACTCGTCTTTGAACCAGCCCGACACGACGTTGACGGCGAATCGGCCATTGCTCAGATGGTCCGCGGTGGCGCCAAGCTTGGCCAGCACGCCGGGCTGCCAAAGGCCCGGGTGGACGGCGGCGATCACCTTGAGCCTTTGGGTGGCTAGCAGCAGAGCCAGCGAGAAGCTGGTGGACTCGTGCTGGTACTCGGCGCCGTAGCTGGCCTCGTATCGGACCTGTGACAGCGCGTACTCGAAGCCGTTGTTCTCCGCGGTCTGCGCGAGTTTGGCGTTGTATTCGAAGTTCCAGTCGGTGCGCTGCTCGATATCGCTGGTGACCAGGCCGCCGCTGACATTGGGCACCCAGTAGGCAAACTTGACGTGGTCGGCGATGCGTTCAGTCGTCATATTTGCCATCACACCAACCGGGGTGGGCGGCCGTCGCGGGTAACGCTCGCGGTGAAAGAAAGTCGGCACGAGGACCCCGCCTTGCGGTCCCAGACTGGAACACGTTCTAATTCTTGGCATGGACTACGGGCTCGTGCTTTTCACCAGTGACCGCGGTATCACCCCGGCGGCAGCCGCCAAGCTCGCCGATGACCACGGCTTTTCCACGTTCTACGTGCCCGAACACACCCACATTCCGATCAAGCGCGAGGCCGCCCACCCCACCACCGGCGACGAGACGCTGCCCGACGACCGCTACATGCGCACCCTTGACCCGTGGGTCAGCCTCGGGACCGCAGCGGCGGTCACGTCGCGCGTGCGGTTGTCGACGGCGGTCGCGCTACCGGTCGAACACGACCCGATCACGCTGGCGAAATCGATCGCGACGCTTGACCATCTGTCGGGCGGCCGGGTCAGCGTCGGGGTCGGATTCGGTTGGAACACAGACGAACTCGCCGACCACAATGTGCCGCCGGGGAAGCGGCGCACCATGCTTCGCGAGTATCTGGAGGCCATGCGCGTGCTGTGGACGGAGGAGGAAGCGTCCTACGACGGCGAGTTCGTGAATTTCGGCCCGAGCTGGGCATGGCCCAAGCCGATCCAGTCGCATATCCCGATCCTCGTCGGCGCGGCTGGAACCGAGAAGAACTTCAAGTGGATCTCCCGCAGCGCCGACGGCTGGATCACCACCCCGCGCGACTTCGACATCGACGAGCCGGTCAAGCTGCTGCAGGACACCTGGGCCGCGGCAGGCCGCGACGGGGCACCCCAGATCGTCGCGCTGGACTTCAAGCCGGATGCCGACAAGCTGGCCCGCTGGGCCGACCTCGGCGTGACGGAGGTGTTGTTCGGCCTGCCAGACAAGTCTGACGCCGAGGTCGCTTCGTACGTGGAACGGCTCGCGGGTAAGCTCGCCGCGCTCGTGTAGCGCAGCCTTATAGAAGCGCGGCGCGGTTGCCGTTCTCCGTCGGCCACACGCTGATCGCAGCGTCGAGCGGATCGCCGTCGGACATCAGCGCCACCAGGTCGTCGTCGTCCGTGGTCGCCATGAACCGCGAACCGCCGGAAGCCAGCCGCCCCACGATGATTCCGGTGCGAATCGGCCAGTCGTAGCGCACCGAGTACGTCTCGATGGTGGCAGCGCCGTCGGGCTGCTTGGTCACCTCGATCTTCGGTAGCGCGGCGATCTGTTCCTTGAGTTCGTCGCTGCGATCGGTGCGCCACTCCACCGGATCGGTGGAGTAGATGCCGACGGAGTACTTGCTCATGATGCCGCCGTTTGCCCCGACAAAGCCGAATTGCCCTGGCCTGTCCCGCATCTGGATGACAGTCTCCGCGATACCATGCAGTGAGTAGCTGTTTCCGGGGCCGCCGAAGTACGGCAGACCGCCGGTCAGCGTCAGCCCGCGGGGATCGTCACCCGACAGTCCGATCGCCTCGCAGATGACGAATACCGGGAACGGGAAGCAGCTGTAGAGGTCGAAAGTCGCCACGTCGTCGACTCCGATCCCGGCAACCCGCAACGCCTCGTTGGCGGCCATCACAGACGCGGGACCGGCGCCGAGATCGACGCGGTCGAGCATCGCCTGCTCGATCATGTCGGCGTGCCCGTGCAGGTACACCCACTTGTCCTCGGGCACACCAATTCTGCGGGCCGCCTCGACCGACATCAGCACGGCTGCCGCGCCCTGGTTCACGGTGTCGCGCGCCACGAGCAGCCGCGGGTACGGGTCGCAGATCATCCGGTTGTCGTCGGTGACGGTGACGATCTCATCGACCGACCGCTCGACCGGGGACGACGAAAACTGGTTCTTGGCAGCCACTTTCGAGAACGGCGCGAACAGTTCGGCCATCTTCAGCCGGTATTCCGCCACGCTGAGGCCCAACCGGGACCGGCGCGCATTCTCCAACAGCCCGTATTGCACGGGCGCACCCGTGAGGCCGTGCTGGATGGTGTATTCGTCGATGTAGCTGTAGATCTGGTGTCCACGATCCTCGAGCTGCCCATCGACATGCTCGGTGAAGTCGGGCTTGTCATCCCGCTTGGCGAAGTACCGAGCCGTCGATCCCGGCTCGGAACCCATGATCATCACGACGTCGGCGTCGCCTGCGACAATTGCGTTGCCCGCCTCGGTGACGAGCTTCTGCGGACTCTGGCCGCCGACCGGCTCAAGCACCACTCGGGCTGGATCGCCGCCCAGTCGATTCATCACAGAGCGCGGGTAGTTGTTGGACTTGCCGAAGGCGGCGGGCATCGGTCCGGAGATCTCGAACTGACGCAGGCCGAACACCGTGTCAACAGCCTTGGCGACGTTGGCCACGTTGACGCCGGTATCGGCCAGGGCCGTGCGCGCGGCTTCGGCGGCCAGGTCTACAGCCGACATCCCGCGATAGTCCGCGTCGTCGATGCGCTCGGTGAACTGGCCGACGCCGACGAGCACCGGGGTCCGCGGATCGACCATTTACAGACCTCCTGACGAGTGTTAATTCGAGAGACTAACCAAATTTGCCGAACAGACGCAAAAGCCCCCGACACGCCGGGCGTGCGGGGACCTTTGCGTGTGCTCGCGCTTAGAGGCTCTGCAGGATCTCCCTGGCGAGACGAGCGGTCTCCGAAGGAGTCTTGCCGACCTTCACGCCCGCGGCTTCAAGCGCTTCCTTCTTGGCCTGGGCGGTGCCCGACGAACCCGACACGATGGCGCCTGCGTGGCCCATAGTCTTGCCTTCTGGCGCGGTGAAGCCTGCGACGTAGCCGACGACCGGCTTGGACACGTTGGCCTTGATGTAGTCGGCGGCGCGTTCCTCGGCGTCGCCGCCGATCTCGCCGATCATCACGATGACCTTGGTCTCGGGATCCTTCTCGAACGCCTCGATCGCGTCGATATGGGTGGTGCCGATGACCGGGTCACCGCCGATACCGATGGACGTCGTGAAGCCGAAATCACGCAGCTCGAACATCATCTGGTAGGTCAGCGTGCCCGACTTGGACACCAGCCCGATCGGGCCGGGTCCACTGATGTTGGCAGGAGTGATGCCGACCAGCGACTGGCCCGGCGTGATGATGCCGGGGCAGTTCGGACCGATGATGCGGGTCTTGTTGCCCTTGTCGACGTTGTAGGCCCACGCATATGCGCTGTCCTGCACCGGAATTCCCTCGGTGATGACCACCAGCAGCGGGATCTCCGCGTCGATCGCCTCGACGATCGCGTCCTTGGCGAACTTCGGCGGCACGAAGATGATCGACACGTCGGCGCCGGTCTCCTTGATCGCCTCGACGACCGAACCGAACACCGGCAACTCGATGTCGTTGTCGTCTTTGTCCTTGTGCGACACCGTCGTTCCCGCCTTGCGAGCGTTGACGCCGCCGAGGATCTGAGTCCCGGCCTTGAGCATCCGGGCGGTGTGCGTGGTGGCCTCGCCGCCGGTGATGCCCTGGACGATGACCTTGCTGTCCTTGTTCAGGAAGATAGACATAGTTGTTGGCTCCCTTACTTGTTGGCCAGCTCGGCGGCCTTGTCGGCACCAGCGTCCATGGTCTCGGCCTGGACAACCAGCGGGTGGTTGGCGTCGGCGAGGATGCGACGGCCCTCCTCGACGTTGTTGCCGTCGAGGCGGACCACCAACGGCTTGTTGGCCTCGTCGCCGAGGATCTCCAGCGCCTGGACGATGCCGTTGGCGACGGCGTCGCACGCCGTGATGCCGCCGAACACGTTGACGAACACGCTCTTGACCTGGCTGTCGCCCAGGATGACGTCGAGGCCCGCGGCCATCACCGCAGCCGAGGCGCCGCCGCCGATGTCGAGGAAGTTGGCAGGCTTGACCCCGCCGTGCTTCTCGCCGGCGTAAGCGACGACGTCGAGCGTGGACATAACCAGGCCCGCGCCGTTGCCGATGATGCCGACCTCGCCGTCGAGCTTGACGTAGTTGAGGTCGTTCTCCTTGGCCTTGAGCTCGAGCGGGTCGGTGGCGTCGCGGTCCTCGAACTCCACGTGGCCGGGCTGACGGAAGTCGGCGTTGGCGTCCAGCGTGACCTTGCCGTCCAGCGCGAGAATCCGATCGTCGGGCGTGCGCACCAACGGGTTCACTTCGACCAGCGTGGCGTCCTCGGCGACGAAGACCTCCCACAGCTTCTGGATCGTCACGGCCGCCGCGTCGAGCACCTCGGCGGGCAGATGACCCTGCTCGGCGATCGACCGGGCGAACGCCAGGTCCACACCCTTGACGGCGTTGACGGGCACCTTGGCCAGCCGCTCGGGCTTGGTCGCCGCAACCTCTTCGATCTCCATGCCGCCTTCGACCGAGCACATGGCCAGGTAGGTGCGGTTGGAACGGTCGAGAAGGAAGGAGATGTAGTACTCCTCGGCGATGTCGCTGGCCTCCGCGACCAGCAGCTTCTTCACGATGTGGCCCTTGATGTCCAGGCCGAGGATGTTCTGCGCGTGGGTGAACGCGTCGTCGGGGGTGGCCGCGTACTTCACGCCGCCTGCCTTGCCGCGGCCGCCGGCCTTGACCTGAGCCTTGACCATGACGGGCTTACCGATTTCCTCGGCGATGGCCTTGGCGCCCTCCGCGGTGTCGGTCACCCGACCGGGCGTTGTGGGCACGTTGTGCTTGGCGAACAGCTCTTTCGCTTGGTATTCGAAGAGATCCATGGACTCACTGTCTTTGTGCGTTGACTTCGAAGGTTGGCGCCCGATGGGCCAGGGGGAACTTTATCCACACGGGCCAACGCCTTCGGCACCGCCTACCGCTCATGTGGCAGATCTCACCGCCGGGTGCTGCGTGATACAGGTCACAATCCCCAACGGAATTTCCTCTCGGGTTGCCACCAACATTGGAATTTGGTTAACGTGCCTCTGGTCTAGATAACGCTTTGGTCACGACTAGAGGGATATTCCAGGTTGGCACAGCACCGTTCGCCCCGATCTCCTGATGGAGTTTCGACGAACGCTCGGCACGCCTGGCAAGTATCCGAAGCCGGCGTGGACGCCTCGGAAATCACCGACATCATTCCGTTCAACGAGTTTGGCGGCCTCGCTGACCTGGAGTTTCGCGAGAACAGTGCGTTCGACCGCGAATCGCAGGTCATCCACGCACCCGAGCTCGACGACCTGCACGACACCGACGATCTGATCCCGCTGCGGCTGGCCGTGCCGTCGGAATTCCGCTCGGATCCGCGCGAAGTGCGTCACGCATCGCACGCATACCGCGAGAGCCACACCGACACCAGTGACGGTGTGGCGGCCACCGACATCATCGACATCTCCGGCCGCCGCGGCCTGCACCGCAAGCAGGAGGTGCCCGTTAAGGGCCGGCTGATGGTCGCCGCAATGGCCGTCGGCGCGACCGCGGCAGGCGCCTATTCGATGGCGAACGCCTCCGACAAGGCGCCCGCGCAGACCGTCCTCGCCGCCGACCAGACCACGATGGGTGGCGGGCTCGTCACCGGCTCAGTGGACGGCATGCAGATCGTCTCCGTCACGCCCGCGGCCAATGCCACGGTGCACGCCGAGGAGATCACCAAGGCCGCCGCGTTCGCACAGGAGCGTGCCGACCGCGAAGCGCGGATGAACCGGCCGCAGTTCGTGATGTACACGAAGGGCGTCTTTACCTCCGGGTTCGGCTATCGCTGGGGCGTGCTGCACGGCGGCATCGACGTCGCCAACGCGATCGGCACGCCGATCGTGGCTGTCGCGGACGGCGTCGTGATCGACGTCGGCCCCACGGCGGGATATGGCGCATGGGTCAAGCTCCGCCACGCCGACGGCACCGTCACCCTGTACGGCCACGTCAACACATGGACGGTCAACAAGGGCGACCGCGTGATGGCGGGCGA
This sequence comes from Mycolicibacterium moriokaense, assembly GCF_003201655.1. Classification (GTDB taxonomy): domain Bacteria; phylum Actinomycetota; class Actinomycetes; order Mycobacteriales; family Mycobacteriaceae; genus Mycobacterium; species Mycobacterium moriokaense_A. The sequence goes on along the minus strand of NZ_QJJU01000020.1, from coordinate 72,677 downwards.
TCAGATCGCGACAATCGGCAACCGCGGCAACTCCACAGGCCCGCACTGCCACTTTGAAGTTCTGCTCAACGGCACCGACCGGATCGACCCGGTCCCGTGGTTGGCGCAGCGGGGACTCAGTCCCGGCAACTACGTTGGCTAGTTGTGAGTGACGGTTCGTCCGAACAACCCCTTCCCGATCTACCGCGCATCCGGCGGCAATCCGACGGCACGACGCCGTCGACGCCGTTCGCGGCGCAATCCGAGCCGCAGACCAGCATCATCAGGCGCCATCCGACCGGCGAGTTTCCCGCGGCACCCGAACCACAGACCAGCATCCTCGGGCGCCAGGCGGGCGCCGAACCGCAGACGAGCTACATTCCGCGGGCCAGGCCGACCGTCGTCGGCACGCCGCGCTCGGCGCAGGCCAACCCGGCGGCTGCGATCGCCACGGCCGTTACAAGCATCCTGACGGGCTGGTCCACCGCGGTCATCGCGACGGATCTGATCACCGGCTGGTGGCGGTCCGATCGGCTGTTCTGTGTGGCCATCGGCTTTCTCACCGCCGTGTCTGCGGCGGCGCTCATCGGCGGGCTGATCGTGCTGCTGCTGCGCAGGCGGATGGGCAGGCTGCTGATCGTGGTGGGTGCGGCCGTGGCGCTGCTCATCTTCGCGGGCCTGTTCGTCGCGGGCGCGAAAGTGTCACCGGTGGTCTACGCGATCCCCGTGCTGCCGGTGGCCAGCGTCGTGCTGGCGCTGCTTCCGGCCACCCGACGGTGGGCCAGACCCTAGAGCTTCTGCACGGGCGCGTGGTTGTGCATCAGCTTGACCCGCCCGGCGCTGCCGAAGTCGATGAGCGACATCGCCGACTCACCGATGCCTGACACCTCCTCGACGCGTCCGAGGCCGTACTTGTCGTGGCTGACTCGATCGCCCGGCTGCAGCACGACCAGCGGGCGTTTCCCCGCCGCTGAGCGCGCGGGCGACGGGCGTGGAGTTCCGAATCGGCCTGCGCCCGTGACCGGAGCCGAAAGCGACGGTGGCGGCTCTGTGCGCCGCCAATCGATGAGCTCCTGCGGAATCTCGCGCAGAAACCGGGATTCGGGGTTGAGCATCGGCTGGCCCCACGACGAGCGGACCCTGGCCCGGCTGAGGTAGAGCCGCTGCCGGGCCCTGGTGATGCCGACATAGGCCAGCCTCCGCTCCTCGGACAGCTCAGTCGGATCGCCAAGCGCCCGCATGTGCGGGAACATGCCGTCCTCCCAGCCCGTCACGAACACGACGGGGAACTCCAGCCCCTTGGCGGTGTGCAGGGTCATCATCGTCACCACACCGGCGCCGTGCTCCGGCAGTTCGTCGGCGTCGGCTACCAGTGACACCCGCTCGAGAAACTTCGCCAGCACACCGGTGTCGGGAATGTCCTCGTCCTCCGGCTCACCCAGCGCCTCAGCATTCGCCAGATCGGTGCTGAATTCGTGTGCGACGCTGACCAATTCGTTGAGGTTGTCCAGCCGTGCCAGATCCTGTGGATCGCTGGACGATTCCAGCTCGGTGCGGTAGCCAGTGCGGTCCAACACGGCATCAACGAGCTCGCCCAACTCACCGTCGAGGCGGCCACGCAGATCATCAAGCAGCTCAACGAAACCCGAGATGCACTTCTCAGAGCGGGTGTTCAGCATCGGCACCTTGCCATCGGCGGCGGCCTGCAAAGCGTCGTTGAATGACGCGCCGGTGTTCTCGGCATACACCGCCACGCAGGCTTCGGCACGGTCACCGATGCCGCGGCGCGGCGTGTTCAGGATGCGACGCATGCTCACCGAGTCGCCGGGATTGTCGAGCACCCGCAGATAGGCGACGATGTCGCGGATCTCCCTGCGCTCGTAAAACCGAACGCCGCCAACAACTTTGTACGGGATGCCCGCGCGGATGAAGACTTCCTCCAAGGCGCGCGACGAGTTGTTGGTGCGGTAGAACACCGCGACGTCGTTATAGGTGATGTCGCCATTGTCGGCCAGCGCGTCGATCTCCTCGGCGACGAAGCGCGCCTCGTCATGCTCGTTGTCGGCGACGTAGCCGACGATGAGCTCGCCCTCCCCGGCGTCGGTCCACAGCCGCTTCTCGCGGCGTCCGGCGTTGCGGGAGATCACCGAGTTCGCCGCGGTCAAGATGTTCTGCGTCGACCGGTAGTTCTGCTCGAGCAAAATCGTTGTGGCATTGGGGAAGTCGCGTTCGAAGTCCTCGATGTTGCGGATCGTCGCGCCGCGGAATGCGTAGATCGACTGGTCGGCGTCACCAACCACACACAGCTCCGCTGGCGCCACGCCGTCCTCGGTTTCGCGTCCGACGAGTTCGCGAACCAACACGTATTGTGCGTGGTTGGTGTCCTGATATTCGTCGACCAAGATGTGGCGGAACCGCCGCCGGTAATACTGGGCGATCTGCGGAAAGGCCTGCAGCACAGCGACTGTCTCGCCGATGAGGTCGTCGAAGTCCAATGCGTTGGCCGCCCGCAGCCGTCGCTGATACTCGGAGTAGGCCTCGGCGATGATGCGTGGCAGTTCCTCCCCCGCCTCGGAGGCCTCTGCCGCTGCCTGCTCAGGCCCGATCAGCTCGTTCTTGAGGTTGGAGATGCCGTTCGCAAGCAACCGCGGCGAGAACCGCTTCGTGTCCAGGCCCATGTCCTTGCCGATCATCAGCAGCAACCGGCGCGAGTCGTCGGCGTCATAGATCGAGAAGTTGGAGTTCAGCCCCGGCAGCAGCGAGGCCTGGTTGCGCAGGATCCGCACGCAGGTGGAATGGAACGTCGACACCCACATGGATCTAGCTCGCGTGCCGATCAGCGCAACCACGCGCTCGCGCATCTCGGCGGCGGCCTTGTTGGTGAAGGTGATGGCCAGCACCTGGCCCACGCCGACGTCGCGGGCGGCCAGCAGGTATGCGATCCGCCGCGTCAGCACCGCCGTCTTGCCGGACCCGGCGCCCGCGACGATCAGCAGTGGCGTTCCCTCATGCAGCACCGCCTCGCGCTGTTGCGGGTTCAGGCCGTCGAGGAGGGCTTCTGCGTCGGAATTCAGATCGGTCACGTGCAAACTCATGTCTGACCCAACTTACCGCCGGGAGGGGACACTCTTTGCGCAGCCACGGCATCAGGTGGCACACTGATTGACGTGCTTATTAAGCAGCGTCGATTTTTTTACGGGTACCCGCCAGCGGTGCCCGTGGTCTAGCTGCTTCCAAGAGCCCCGCGGTCCGCTTCCGGATCCGGGGCTCGTCTCTTGTGTGAGGCCCGTAACCGGATGAGACCACAACCCCCACACAATGAGGAGCCCCCCATGACTATCGAAACAGAACCCATGCCCGACATTGATGACCTGCGCCAAGAGATCGACCAGCTCGACGCGACGATCCTGGAAGCCGTCAAGCGGCGCACCGAGGTGTCCAAGCTCATCGGCAAGGCGAGAATGGCCTCCGGCGGCACGCGCCTGGTGCACAGCCGCGAGATGAAGGTCATCGAGCGCTACAGCGAGCTCGGCAGCGACGGCAAGGACCTGGCGATGCTGTTGCTGCGCCTTGGCCGCGGCCGCCTCGGCCACTGACGCCCAAACGGACAAACGGGCGCAAAAGTGCGAGTAGATCGCGCCATTTCGTCGATCTCGGCTAGTGCGTGAGCGCGTCGGCCAGCCACGGCGTCAGCCACTTGACCGCCTCCGGCGTGGGGTGCACCCCGTCCATGCGCATCTTGATGCCGTCGACCTTGTTGGTGTAGTAGCCGTCCGGACACAGCTTCTCGTTGAGGTCGAGCACGCTGACGTCGGGACGTTTACCGATGACACTGCGCAACAACGCGTTCCAACGGTCGGCACGCTTCGGCTGATCCTCCGGATACAGGCTGCCGTCGGGCCTCTCGCCGCGGCGGTTGTACGGCTCGGTCGTCACCACCACACGGGCACCTGTCGAGGTGAGGACGTCCAGCGCGCGCTGCAACTCACCACGGAGATACGCGTCGTACGCGTCGTCGCCGATGTGCGTCCAGTTCCCCTCATTGACCCGGTCCACGATCTCCCAGCGGCCAACGATCAGCAGCACGACGTCGGGTCGGTCATGGCTGATCCGCTGCGACCACCGCGCCGGCCATGAATCGCATTCGGGCTTCTGAGCGAGCGTCTCGCCGAAGTACCGATAGGGCCCGCCGCGGGCGATGCCACATCCGATGGTGGTGTAGTTGGTGAAGCTCAGCCCCGGTGTCGGTGGCAGATACCGCATCATCGTCCACGCGACAGAATCGCCGAACACCGCAACACGCTTGGTCCCTGGCGCGAGTTGACCCGACGGCGATTTCACCTCGACGGGCACCTCGCGTGAGATCAGGGCCGCGGAGTCGACGTCGGGGCCGACGGGCATGTCGGCGGGTTTGGCACCGACGGGTAACACGAACATCGTCACCGCCGCCGCCGTCGCGGCCATCGCACCCGCCAACGGCAGCATCGGAACGATCACCGGCCGCCATCGGCGGATGGGCTGCTCCAGCAGCCACCACGACGCCGCAGCCACCGCGACCGTCGCCGCACACCGGACCGCGAACAGCGGCCAACCGGACCAGCCGGTGCGTTCCCCGTTGAGCGCCAAGAAGATCGGCCAGTGCCACAGGTAGACGCCATATGAGATCGCGCCAAGCCACACCAGCGGACGCCACGCAAGGACACGCGCGACGGGTCCACCCTGTTCCATGGCGACTGGTGCGATGACGAGCACAGCCGCGATCGCCACGATGACCAGCAGCCCGCTGCGGAAATCGCGCACGCTTCCCGTCGCATAGTGCGCCGCGGCCCCCAGCACCGCCAGCCCGACCAACGGCAGGATGCGGGCGACCACGTGGCCCCACCGCGTGCGGATCAGCGAGCCGCCGTCGTTCAGCACCGACCAATCCCTCACCAGCAACGCGGCCGCCGCGGCGCCCACCAGAAGCGCCTGCACCCTGGTGTCGCTGCCGAAGTAGATCCGGTTCAGAGAGTCGTCGGTGGTCAACACGATCGTCGCCGATGCTGACGCGAGCGCACCGACGGCGGCAAGGATGAAAACGGCCATTCGCATCTGAGCCCAGAAGAAGGCCGCGACGGCGATCAACAACAGCGGCCACAACAGGTAGTACTGCTCCTCGACACCGAGCGACCACGTGTGCTGCAGCGGCGACGCAGGCCCCCCTTGGGAGAAGTAGTCGGTGTGCTGGGCGACGAAGGCCCAATTGGACACCCAGAAGAATGCGCTCACGGCGTCATCACGCAGGGAGGCCACGGACTCTGGCGAAAAGAATTGACGGGCCGCCACCACAGCCAGAACCAGCACGAGTAGCGCTGGCAACAGGCGACGGGCACGTCGGATCCAGAAGTCGCGCAAGCCGATTCGGCCAGTGTGAGAGTGTTCGTGGAGCAACAGCGAGGTGATCAGGAATCCGCTGAGCACGAAGAAGACGTCGACACCGAGGAACCCGCCGGACAGTCCGGGTATGCCGCCGTGATCGGCGAGGACGAGTGCGACCGCCACGGCGCGGATGCCGTCCAATGCGGGAATCCCGCGGTGGCGATCCGCTGTCACTGCCGAGATTTTGCCCGCGCAAGCAGACCCAAAAGTCCTCGACACGCCGAGGTGGAGGGACTTTTCCCGCCGCTCGCGAAAGAACGGCTACTTCGTCAGCGCGATGTATTTCGTGTCGAGGTACTCCTCGATGCCCTCGAAGCCGCCTTCACGGCCGAAGCCGGACTGCTTGACGCCACCGAATGGTGCGGCTGGATCGGAGATCACGCCGCGGTTGACGCCGACCATGCCGGCCTCGATGCCCTCGGCCACCCGCAGCGCCCGGTCCAGCGACTGGGTGTAGATGTAGGCCGCCAGCCCGTATTCGGTGTCGTTGGCCGCGGCGACGCCCTCTTCCTCGGTGTCGAAGCCGGTGATGGGTGCGACGGGCCCGAACACCTCCTCCTTGAGGATGCGGGCGTCGGCGGGCACGTCGGCCAGCACCGTTGCCGGGTAGAAGTTGCCGGGCCCGCCGGGCGCAACACCGCCGACGGCGACTGTCGCGCCGCGCGACACCGCGTCTGACACCAGGTCCTCGACAGTGGCCACCTGCTTGGTGTTGATCAGTGGGCCAAGCGTCGACGACGAGTCAAGGCCCTTGCCGAGCGTGAACTCGCTCATCCGCTTGACCAGCTTCTCGGTGAACTCCTCGCGCACGGAGTTGGCGACGTGGAAGCGGTTGGCCGCGGTACAGGCCTCTCCGCCGTTGCGCATCTTGGCCAGGATGGCGCCGTCGACCGCGGCGTCGACGTCGGCGTCGTCGAAAACCACGAACGGCGCGTTTCCGCCGAGCTCCATCGACAGCCGCAGCAGCTTGTCCGAGCCCTGCTTGGCCAGCGCCTTGCCAACGCCGGTGGAGCCGGTGAACGTCAGCTTGCGCAGCCTGCCGTCGCCGATCAATGCTTCGGTGACTGGTCCTGGGCTGCTGGTCGGCAGGACCGAAAGCACGCCCTTCGGCAGGCCGGCCTCGTCCATCAGCTTGGCGAGCAGCAGCATGGTCAGCGGCGTCTCCTGTGCTGGCTTGACGATCATCGTGCAGCCCGCCGCGAACGCCGGGCCGATCTTGCGGGTGCCCATGGCCAGCGGGAAATTCCACGGCGTGATCGCGTAGCACGGGCCGACCGGTCCCTTGGTGACGATGATGCGGCCGTCGCCAGCTGGTTTCGGGGTGTACCGGCCGCCGATGCGCACAGCCTCCTCGGCGAACCAGCGGAAGAACTCCGCGCCGTACTTGACCTCGCCCATGCTCTCGGCGACGACCTTGCCCATTTCCAGGGTCATCAGGGTGGCGACGTCCTCGGCGCGTTCGGTGATCTTCTCGAAGACAGCGCGCAGGATTTCGCCGCGCTCGCGTGGCGGGGTGGCGGCCCACTCGGCCTGCACGGCGGAGGCGGCGTCCAGCGCGGCGATCGCGTCGGCGGGCGTGGCGTCGGCGACGGCTGTCAAGACCTGGTCGTCGGACGGGTCAAGAACGTTGAATGTCGACTTTCCTTCGCGTTCCTCGCCGCCGATCCAGAGACCGGTGGGGACTGACTTCAACAGCGCGGTGGTGTCCATACATCCATCATTTACACCTTCGAAGTGAAGCCCGCACTAGGGTCGAAAACATGACCGCCGATACGCACCAGATCCTCGATATCGTCGCCACTCCCGCATGGAGCGCCCTGCAACGGCATCACGACGAGATCGGCGAGAAAGACCTTCACGAGTTCTTCGCCGACGATCCCGGGCGCGGCACCGAGCTGGCGCTCTCGGTCGGCGATCTGTACATCGACTACAGCAAGCACAGGGTCACGCGAGAGACGCTCAAGCTGCTCATCGACCTGGCCCGCACCGCCGGACTGGAGCAGCGCAGGGACGCGATGTTCTCCGGCGTGCACATCAACACCTCGGAGAACCGCGCGGTCCTGCACATCGCGCTAAGACTGCCGCGCGGCGAGGAGCTCGTCGTGGACGGCCAGAACGTCGTCGAGGACGTGCACGAAGTGTTGGACAAGATGGGCGACTTCACCGACCGGCTGCGCAGCGGCGAGTGGACCGGCGCCACCGGGGAGCGCATCAAGACGGTCGTCAACATCGGCATCGGCGGTTCGGACCTGGGCCCCGTGATGGTCTACGACGCGCTGCGCCACTACGCCGACGCAGGCATCACGGCGCGCTTCGTCTCCAACGTCGACCCAGCCGACCTGGTGGCCAAACTCGATGGGCTCGACCCTGCCACAACGCTTTTCATCGTCGCGTCGAAGACCTTCTCCACGTTGGAGACGCTTACCAACGCGACCGCAGCACGCCGCTGGCTGACCGATGCCCTTGGCGACGCCGCGGTGTCCAAGCACTTCGTCGCCGTGTCGACGAACAAGAAGCTGGTCGACGACTTCGGCATCAACACCGACAACATGTTCGGCTTCTGGGACTGGGTCGGCGGACGCTATTCGGTGGACAGTGCGATCGGCCTCTCGGTGATGGCTGCCATCGGCCGCGAGCGATTCGCCGACTTCCTGGCCGGGTTCCACCTGATCGACGAGCACTTCAAGTACACGCCGCTGGAGTCCAACGCGCCTGCGCTGCTGGGGCTAATTGGCTTGTGGTACAACAACTTCTTCGACGCGCAGACACGCGCGGTGTTGCCGTATTCCAACGACATGTCGCGGTTCGCCGCCTACCTGCAGCAGCTGACGATGGAGTCCAACGGCAAGTCGGTGCGCGCCGACGGCACACCTGTGACCACCAGCACCGGCGAAATCTTTTGGGGCGAACCGGGAACCAATGGCCAGCACGCGTTCTACCAACTGATCCACCAGGGCACCCGGCTGATTCCTGCCGACTTCATCGGGTTCTCCCAGCCCACCGACGACCTGGCCACGGCCGACGGCACCGGCAGCATGCACGACCTTCTGATGAGCAACTTCTTCGCCCAGACGCAGGTGCTCGCGTTCGGCAAGACCGCCGAGGAGATCGCCGCCGAGGGCACGCCGCCAGAAGTGGTGCCGCACAAGGTGATGCCGGGCAACCGGCCGACCACGTCGATCCTCGGCACCAAGCTGACGCCTTCGATAGTCGGTCAACTGATCGCCCTCTACGAGCATCAGGTGTTCACCGAGGGCGTCATCTGGGGCATCGACTCGTTCGACCAGTGGGGCGTCGAGCTGGGCAAGACTCAGGCCAAGGCGCTGCTGCCGGTCATCACGACCGACGCGTCGCCTGCCAAGCAGTCGGACTCGTCGACCGACGCGCTGGTGCGCCGCTACCGCACCGAACGCGGCCGCAGCGCTTAGCGATTAGCCCGGCAGGTCGATTGTTCTGCACGGCCCGCCAGGAATACAGGCGATGCCGCCGCCGGGTCCGGCCTGGGCCCACGGGCCATTGGGAACACCGGCCCACACGTCGCCGTTGGAGCCCGCTACCGCACCTGGTCCACCCGGAACCTCGGCACCCGCGCCCTGAGGACCGGCTGCGGGCGTGCATGGCGTCCCATCAGGGTTGAAGCATGGCGGCGGAGCCGGCTCGTCGGCGATTGCGATCGGCGCAGCGGCAATCGCAGCTGCCGCAGCGCCCGCGAACAATATGGACGTCATCTTCGTCAGTTTTGCGATCATGTAAGACGGCTACCACCATCGCGGGACCGCTAAACACATAGCGCGCCTAGCTGCCAGGCCGCGAGCGTGCGTGTCTGCACGTCGACACGCCGCTGCCTGCGTACATATCGCGCGCGGTCGCGGGCGTCGAGCGTGCGCTGTTGCACACAATTTGGCTGAGTGTCGCGCGCGTTCACGGGAAGTTTGAAAGGGGGCAGGCGTTACGCGAAGCGGGCCGCGATTCGCGGCGGCAGCAGCCGCAGCACCTGCACCAACGGCGCCCACGGCCACGCCGGCACCGCGGCCCGGCCCCGTTCGCGCTCGATCGCGTCGACCATCGCCTTAGTGCCGGTCTTGTTGTCGACCATCAGGGTTGTGGTCTCGGCGCTGGCGGTCATCTCGGATTCGATATAGCCCGGCTCGATCACAGTCACCTTGATCGGCCCCTTGGCGTACTCGGCACGCAGCGACTCACCCAACGACGACACCCCGGCCTTGCTGGCGGCGTAGGCGGCCCGCACGCCAGGTACGCCCTTGTTGGCGAGCACCGACGAGATGAGCACCAGATGTCCGCCGCCTGCTGCCTTGAACATCTCGATCGCGGTCTCGATTTGAACTAGTGCCGCAACGAGATTCGTCTCGATGGTGGCCTTGTTGGCCCACAGCTTGCCCGACCCAAGCGGCGCACCCTTGCCGATCCCGGCGTTGACGATGATGCGGTCGATGCGGCCGAGTTCATCGGAGAGAGCCGCGAACACCTTCGGCACCTGCTCGTGGTCGTTGACGTCCAGTGCGGCGACCGCGACGGTGATGCCGGAGTGACGCTCGAGCAGTTCGGCCTTCAGCTCGTCGAGCCGGTCGGTGCGGCGGGCGCACAGCGCCAGGTCACGGCCCTTCGCAGCGAACGCGCGGGCCATGCCCGCTCCAAGGCCCGACGACGCACCGGTGATCAGGATCTTCTGCCGAGTCACGGCGCAAGCCTATCTATCCGAACATCCTCGAACACGGCCGACGGCCCGGCATAATCTCCACAGCAAACCGCCAGGCGCGGTGGGCGATCGGGGGCGATCGGGTGGAAATGCCGGTCGACGGCGCACCGAAATCATTTGAGCAGCTTCGACATCCGTCGGTCGGCCAGCACCTTGCCGCCGGTCTGACAGGTCGGGCAGTACTGGAACGACTTGTCGGCGAACGACACCTCGCGCACGGTGTCGCCGCACACCGGGCATGGCAAACCGGTGCGGGCGTGCACCCTTAAGCCCGAACGCTTCTCCCCCTTGAGCGTCGCGGCCCCCTGACCGACGGAGCGTTCGACGGCGTCGGTCAGCACCGAGATCATCGCGTCGTGCAGCGACGCCAACTGCGCATCGGTCAGCTTGCCCGCGGTTGCGAACGGTGACAGCTTGGCAACGTGCAAGATCTCGTCGCTGTAGGCGTTGCCGATGCCTGCAATCACCTTCTGGTCGGTGATGACGGTCTTGATCCGTCCACTGTTGCCTGCCAGGACGCCCGCCAGGTCCTCCGGGCTCAACGACAACGCGTCCGGCCCCAGCGCCGCGATACCCGGCACCTTGGCCGGATCGTCGACCAACCAGACCGCCAGCCGCTTCTGTGTGCCTGCCTCGGTGAGGTCGAAACCCGGTGCTTCCCCTGGCTTTCCGAGGTGCACCCGCAACGCGATCGGACCCTTGCCCGGCTTCAGCGGCGCAGCAGACAGCTTGTCCGACCATCGCAGCCAGCCCGCCCGCGACAGGTGCGTGATGAGGTGCAGCTCACCCACCTGCAAGCCGAGGTACTTGGCCCACCGGTTGGCGCCGGTGACGGTCTGACCGTGCAGCACGGTGATCGGCGGATCGAATGTCTTGAGCACCGAAAGCGCCGATACGTCGATGCGCCCGATCGTCAGCCCGACGGCATGACGCCGCAAATGATCGGCCAGCGCCTCGATCTCGGGTAGTTCGGGCATATCAATCCCGCACGCGGCGCCCGGCGTCGCGGGTAAGCAACGACAGCACCCAGCTCACGATCGACAGCACGATCGCGGCCCAGATCGCGGTCCACCAGAAGTCCTCGATGTAGAGACCCCAGTGGGTGGTGTGCTCGGTGATCCACGACGTGATCCACAACATCAACGCATTGATGACGACGTGGATCAAACCGAGCGTGAGGATGTACAGCGGAATCGAGATGATCTGCACGATCGGCTTGATGATGGCGTTGACCAGCCCGAAAATCACCGCAACGACGAAGATGATGCCGGCCCTCGCCAGCGTCGTATCCCCGCCGACAAAGCTGATCCCTGGAACGAACAGGGTGACCAGCCACAGCGCAAGCCCGGTCAGCGCTGCGCGCAAGAAGAAGGACCCCATGCGTTGAGATCCTGCCACGGGAGTGGCGGTTAGTCGCGCGCCTTAACCATGACGCCGCGGATGACTCCGACACAGAGTTCGGCGCAGACGACCGCCAGCTCGGCGGTGGTTTCTTTGGGGTCGGCCAGCCAGCGTTCGATGATCTGGTTCGCGCCGCCGACCATGAACAGTGCAGTCCGGCGCAGCTCGATGGGATTGGGCGTGTCGGGGCCGAGGATGTCTGGTGCGTATTGGATGACCAGGTCGGTGATGATGTCGAGTACTTGTGCGCGGTGTTCGGTCAGGCCAGGAACGGTGGTCAGGTCGCTGGTAGCGATGCGGTGGATGTGTGGGTCGGCGGCAATGATGTCGAGGAACGCTTTTATCCCTGACCGCACTTTGTCGGCGAGACTGCCGGGTTCGCCGAGGCCGGCGGCGACCAGCGCCTGAAGCGTCTCATCGCGGGCGCCGTCGGCGACGGCGAACACCAGCGCTTCCCGGTTCGGGAACTGCTCGTAGAAGTAGCGCGGCGTCAAGCCTGCGGCGCTGCACACGCCCCGGACCGTCACTTCGGTGATTCCGGCTTCGCCCCAGATCTGGCGCCCGGCGGCGAGCAGTTTTCGTCGCCGTTCGGCGCGGCGGTCTGAGGCGCTGATGCCGCCGTAGTCGCGCACCACTTCCGCGCGTTTCATTGACAGCACGATACCCGCCGCCTTACATTTGGAACACAGGCGTTGTCCAAATCGCCCGGCTCAAAGGAGAGCGCGAGTGAACATGCCAATTCCGACCAGGCATCCCGAGCAGCCCCGCGCCGTTCCGGCGCTTGTTCGGTTGTTCGCACTGCTGTTGGGCATCGGCAATCCCACGCCCGAGCAGTGGCGCAGGCTTGGCGAGCGGCTGACCGTCGGCGACGAGCCGATGGACCGCCTCGTCGAGTGGATGTCCGCCGCGGGGATGGAGCAGACGCGGCCACTGTTCGACCGGGCACTCACCGAAGGCATCGCCAACATGCCTGATGCACCGGACCCGTTGCGCGAGTTCTTCGTTCAGATCGAGACGGTGCCGGACTGGGTCGACCCCGACAAGCTGCGCCGGGGGGCGCGGGCGCTACGCAGAGGTGGCGCCGACGGGATGTACATCGCGCGCGACGTTTCACTTCTTGGTGGGTATCAATTCTCCGGTTTCAACAAGACCCTCGTGCGAACTGGCGCTCTGGAGAAGGGCTCGAACAAGCGTTTCGCCGAGACGATGCAGTGGGCCATGGACGTGATTTCGGAAGGCGGCCTTGATCCCCTCGGGGCGGGTTACCGGTCCACGATTCGTGTGCGGCTGATCCACGCGTTCGTGCGTCGGCACGTGGCGGCGATGCCGGACTGGCGCAACGACGAGTGGGGAGTGCCGGTAAACCAGACCGATATGGCCGCCACACTGGTCGGCGCGATCATCGCCCCGCCCGCGGGGTCGGTCGGGATGGGATTCCTGTTCTCGCCTGCCGAGCTCGACGGCATCGCGCACCTGACCCGCTACGCCGGCTGGCTGATCGGCGTGCAGGACGAGTGGCTGCCCCACAGCTTCCGTGACGGAGTACGCATCCTCTACAACACGCTCACTGCGCTCGCGGCGCCCGACGAGTCCACCAAGCAGCTGGCCGTCCCGATGGCCGACGATCCGCTTGCATGGCATTACCGGTACTTGCCGGGCCTGCGCCGTCGCATCGCTAGGGCCCAGCACCTGTCGGTGACCAGCGGGTTCCTGGGGCCGCGCGCAATGCGCACCCTAGGCCTGGCCTATGTGCCGCCGTGGTATCCGCTGTTGCGGATTCCGGTGAACGTGACCCGCAGCGTCGCGGCGCTGACTCTTCCCAGCGGGATGCAACGTGCGGTCGCCCGCGGCCAGCGCGAGCAAGAAACCTTGCTGCACACCATGATCGGTGACAGCGAGGCCACGATAGGTGACTCCGCAGAACACGTAACAAGGGTCGCGTGACCTACGAGTCTGCCGAACGCAAGAGGTACGTGTCCATGATCCAGCCGTGGCGGCCGCGCGCGTCGGCGCGCATCTCGGCGATCTGTTCGCCGATCTCCCCGACCGTGCCCGACGCCAGAAGTTCGTCCGGCGTGCCCAGGTAAGCGCCCCACCAGATCCTGGTCTGCGGTGGGCATGCCCGAAATGAACAGTCGGCGTCGAGCATCACCACGGCGCTGCCGGACAAGCCGTTGTCGCGCAGCTGCCTGCCGGTGGTGATCAGGACCGGCTCGCCGACATCGTTGAGCGGGATGCGATGTCGCGCCGTCAGCGCCTGGATCGCTGTGATGCCAGGGATGACGTCGTAGTCGATGTCCACACTGCCCGCGACGGTGTCCAGGATTCGCAGCGTGCTGTCGTAGAGCGACGGGTCACCCCACGCCAGAAAGGCGCCAACGCCGTCAGGTGCAAGTTCGGATTCGAATGCCTCGGCCCAGATCGCGGCACGGGCGGCGTGCCAGTCGGCGACGGCCTGCCGATAGTCGCCGTCTTTGGCCCTCGGGGGGTCGGGCAGTTCGACGAATCGGTAACCAGGCTCGCGGATGAACCGTTCGCAGATATGACGGCGCAACGCGACCAGGTCGTCCTTGGTGTCCCCTTTGTCCATCGCGAAGAACACCTGGGTGTCGTTGAGCGCCTCGACCGCCTGAGCCGTCACGTAGTCGGGGTCGCCCGCACCGATGCCGATGACGTGGATCCGCCGAGTCACGCGGCCGAGTATGCCATGACCTGCGGTTACCCAAAGTATGCGGTACCCGGGGTATTGACTAACTGAGACGCCGCATTTACCTTGGGCACCAACACCCGTGAGGGACGACAGGGAGGTCGACGATGACTGCACCCACTCGTGAGGAATTCTCGGAGCGGTTGCTCAAGGGTTCGGTAAAGAAGTCGTACGCCCCGATCGTCGACATCGACTGGGACGCTCCACTCGACCCTGACAAGTTCTTCCTGCCTGCCAAGTCGGTCTCGCTGTACGGCACGCCACTGTGGGACGAGATGACCCGGGCGCAGCAGATCGAACTGTCGCGGCAGGAGCTCGTCAACACCCTCTCGGCGGGCATCTGGTTCGAGAACATCCTCAACCAGGCCTTGCTGCGCAAGATGATGCACCAGGATCCCACGGCACGCGCGACACACTACGAACTGACCGAACTGGGCGACGAAACCCGACACATGATCATGTTCGGCATGGCGATCGAGCGGGCAGGCGCAAAGCCCGTGCGGCCCAGGCTGTATCAGCGGATCGCCATCAACGCGTTGCCGTTTGGGTTCAGGGGATCGATACTTTGGGTCGCCGCGCTCATCGGCGAGGAGATCTTCGATTCGCTGCAGCGGCAGATGATGGACGATCCCGAGTTGCAGCCAATGATCCAGCGGCTCATGCGCATTCACGTCGCCGAGGAGGCTCGCCACATCCAGTTCGCCCGCGACGGCCTGCGCAAGCGGTCCCCGAACATGCACCTGATCCCCAGGTTGTTCGTCGCCAATGTCAATGGCGTCGGCGGGTACTTCTTCCGCTACCTGTTCAGCAATCCAATCCCGTACCGCCGCAGTGGACTCGACGGCCGCAAGGCACGTCGAATGGCCCGCAACAGCGGGCACCGTCGCGACGTTCAGGTGGCCGGTTTCGCGCCGCTGGCGGCGTTCCTCGAAGAGGTCGGGCTGATGGGTCCGATCGCGCGACGGATGTGGAGACGCAGCGGATTCCTGCCCCGATGAACGCAAAAGCGTTCGACGCCATAGTGATCGGCGGCGTATCCGTCGGCCTGACGCTGAGCAAGGTGATGCTGCTGCGGCCCGAAGACATCGTCAGCTCGGAGTTCGACGAGTCCGTCCACACCTGGAGGCTCGCGACGCGCGCGGGCGACATCTACGACGCGAGCGTCGTGATCTCCTGGGGTGAAGCGCCGTCGCCCGTGGGCATGGTGCCGTACCTCGGGGTCGCGGTGCACGGGCTGCCGAACAGGTTCTTCGTCACCGGACCCGACGTCAGCGGACAGCAGCAATACATTGCACAGTGCCTGAATGCCATGGCCCGCACGGAAAGTACGCGGATGGAAGTGCGTCACAGCACCCAACGCACCTACACGGTCAGGTACCGGCCCGACAGCCCGGTCAACTGGCGGCGCGTGCGCAGGAAGATCCGATCGGCCTTCGACCTCAGCTCGCTCGTCGGTATCGAGGACCAGGTGTACGACGGCCCAGCCGCAGTGCAGATCGGCGACGATATTCATGACGTCCGGGTTCGATTGACCGGGCACCTCGATCCGATCGACGGCCGCTACCACTGGCGGGGAACGGTTTTCGATACCCTGCCCGACGAAAACCCTCCGCAGCGGGTGAGGCTGGCGGTCGGCGACCGCACCGCCGAGGCCCGCGTCGCGGAGCGCACGCCGTGGGGCAGCTACTCAGTCGTCGGCGTCGGCGAGCCGCCGTTCACACTCGACGAGATCGAGTTCACCCTGCCGGTCCTGTCGTAGACCGCCGATGCCAGCAGCACGACCGCGAACACGCCGCCTGCGATCCCGGATATCAGCAGCGGCAGCCGCCCGTCGGCACCCCACAGGAACCCGGCCCACAATCCCGCCGCCAGCACCGCGAAACCACTGGCGCCCTGGAACACTCCCTGCGCGCTGCCCTGCTGATCCGCGCCGACCAGCGACGAAATCCAGGCCTTCCCAACACCGTCCGTGCATCCGGTGAACAACCCGTACACACCGATCAGCAGCCACGCCACCACGGCATCGGTCGTCAATCCCAGGCCCACGTAACCGATCGCGAAGAACACCAGGCCGATCCCGAATACCGCCGGGCGAGGGATGCGGTCGGCGAGCAGCCCCGCCGGATAACTCGACACCGCGTACACCGCGTTGTACGTGACGTAGGCCAGTATCACCTCGACCACCGAGAAGCCGATCTCGTTGAGCCGCAACAACAGAAGAGCGTCGGGAAAGTTCACCACACCGAACGCCACAAGAGCGATCGTCACGCGCCAATACCGCCCGGGCAGCTCCCCCACGGCGGCGAAGATCTTCTTGCGCGCCGGCTCTATCCGGCGGGTCTCGCGAACCAGGAACACCAACGCGACACTCAACACGGCGGGCACGACGGCCACCCACAACAGCGGCGCGATCTGGTGATCGAGTAGCTCGTATCCCGCCAAGCCCAGCAGCGGACCCACAACGGCGCCCAACGTGTCCATCGCGCGGTGGAATCCGAACACCCGCCCCCTGGCGGCATCGTCGATATCGACGACTAGCAGCGCATCACGCGGTGCGCCGCGCATCCCCTTGCCGAGGCGGTCGACAACGCGGCCCGCCAGCACCCCGGACCATGCGGAGGCGGCCGCGACCATCAACTTGCCCAGCGCCGCCATGCCGTAGCCCGTCGCGATCAACGGCCGTCGCGCGAAGCGATCTCCCAGTGGCCCGGCAGCCAGCTTCGTCAGCGAGGCTGCTCCCTCTGCCGCGCCCTCGATGGCGCCGACAACGGCAGCCGGAGCGCCCAGCACCGAGGTCAGGTAGATCGGCAGCAGTGGATAGAGCAGCTCGCTGGCAGTGTCCTGGAGAAACGAGACGGCAGAGAGCACCTTGACGTTGTGGGTGAGCCAGGTGCGCACCTACGCCATGATGCCGGGGCCATCCTGAGAACACAGCACTAGAACACGTTCTAGTATTGCGGGGTGCGCTTCACCTATGCGGAATCATTGACCAACCCGAAGTTCTACATTCCCCTGGCCCAGGCCGCAGAGGCGGCGGGTTTCCACGGCATGACCATCGCCGACAGCATCGCCTACCCGTACGAGTCGGACTCGAAATACCCGTACACCGAGGACGGCAACCGGGAATTCCTCGACGGCAAGGAGATCATCGAGGCGTTCGTTCTGACCAGCGCCTTGTGCGCCGCGACGACGACCCTGAAGTTCAACATGTTCGTGTTGAAGCTGCCAATCCGCCCGCCAGCGCTGGTCGCCAAGCAGGCCGGGTCGCTGGCCGCGCTGTTCGATAACAGGCTCGGCCTCGGCGTCGGCACCAGCCCGTGGCCAGAGGACTACGAGCTGATGGACGTGCCCTTCGCCAGGCGCGGCAAACGAATGGACGAGTGCATCGAGATCGTGAAGGGCCTGACCACCGGCGAGTACTTCGAGTTCCACGGCGAGTTCTACGACATCCCGAAGACCAAGATGTCGCCTGCGCCGACCCAGCCGATCCCGATCCTCATCGGCGGCCACGCCGAGGTGGCGCTGAGGCGCGCGGCCCGCAACGACGGCTGGATGCACGGCGGCGGTGACCTCGGCGAGCCGGAGGCGCTCGACCGATACATCAAGCGCCTCAACGAGCTTCGCGAAGAGGAGGGTCGCACCGGTCCCTTCGAGATCCACGCCATGTCGCTCGACGCATACAAGCCCGACGGCATCAAACGTCTCGAGGACCGCGGCGTCACCGACATCATGGTGGGCTTCCGGATGCCCTACAGCGTCGGCCCCGATCCCGAGCCGCTGGAGAACAAGCTGCGCGCCATCGAGAAGTACGGGGAGAAGGTCATCGCCAAGCTGTAATCGCCGGTCGCTAGTCTGACCGGATGTCCGTACTCGACAAGTTCCGACTCGACGACAAGGTCGTCATCGTCACCGGCGCATCGTCCGGTCTTGGCGTCTCCTTCGCGCAGGCTTGCGCCGAGGCAGGCGCCGACGTGGTGCTCGCCGCCAGGCGTGTCGACAAGCTCTATGCCACAGCGCGACTCGTCGAGGCAGCAGGCCGGCGGGCGTTGGCGGTCGCGACAGACGTCACCGATCCGGCGCAGTGCCAGGCGATGGTGGACGCCGCGATGAGCGAGTTCGGCCGCGTCGATGTGCTGGTGAACAACGCCGGGGTGGGTACCGCGGTGCCCGCCACCCGCGAGACGCCCGACGAGTTCCGCGCCGTCGTCGACATCAACCTGAATGGCTCGTACTGGGCCGCGCAGGCGTGCGCCAAGGTGATGCAGCCGGGTAGCTCCATCGTGAACATCTCCAGCGTGCTCGGCATCACTACTGCCGCACTGCCACAAGCGGCCTACAGCGCGAGCAAGGCCGGGATCTCGGGGCTCACCCGGGACCTGGCTCAGCAGTGGGGTTCCCGCAAGGGCATCCGCGTCAACGCGATCGCACCGGGTTTCTTCGAGTCCGAGATGACCGACGCCTACGCGCCCGGCTACATCGAGAGCCTCAAACCGCGAGTTCTCTTGGGCCGCATGGGCAATCCGGTCGAGCTTGCCGCAACGCTGGTCTGGCTGGCCTCGGATGCAGGCGGATTCGTCACCGGGCAGACGATCGTCGTCGACGGCGGTGTGACGATCACCTGATCGCCCGCTATAGCGAGCGGCTGATGATCTCCTTCATGATTTCACTTGTGCCGCCGTAGATCTTGTTGACGCGTGCCGCCGCATACGCGCGGGCGATCGGGTACTCCATCATGTACCCGTACCCGCCGAAGAACTGCACGCACCGGTCGACGACATCGCAACCCTTATCCGCGGCGATCAGCTTGCCCATGGACGCCGTGGCCGGATCGTTGTTACCGTCGATGTACTGCTGAACGCAATAGTCCACAGTGGTCTTGATCGACAGCACCTCGGCCTTCAGCTCGGCCAGCTCGAACCTGTTGTGCTGGAACTTGATCAGCGGCTTGCCGAATGCCTCGCGTTCCTTTGTGTACTTGATCGCCTCGAGCACTGCGGCTTCGGCCATCCCGGCACACAGCGAAGCGATGATGAGCCGCTCCCGCGCCAGCTGTTCCATCAGTTGGTAAAAGCCCATGCCTTCCTTGTCGCCAAGGAGGTTCGCCACAGGCACCCGCATGTCCGAGAAGAACAGTTCACGGGTGTCTTGGCCGTGCTGGCCGACCTTCTCCAGGACGCGGCCCCGCTCGAAGCCCGTTAGGTCATCGTTGGTTTCGGCGACGATCAGCGAGATGCCCGCGGCACCCTCGGCCGGGTCGGTCTTGGCGACGATCACCAGAAGGTCGCAGTGAGTTCCGTTGGAGATGAACGTCTTCGACCCGTTGACGACGTACTCGTCACCCTGGCGAATCGCTGTGGTGCGGACAGCCTGAAGGTCTGAGCCGGTACCGGGTTCGGTCATCGCGATCGCCAGCACCGCCTCGCCGCTGATGATCTTCGGCATCCACCGTTGCTTTTGTTCGTCGTTTCCGTAGGTATTGATGTAGTGCGCGACGATCGGCGAGTGCACTGGCCAGCCCGATGCGGAATCGTGCGCCAGCGCAAGCTCCTCACCGACGATGGCTGAGTAGCCGAAGTCGCCGCCGGTGCCGCCGAATTCTTCTGGCAGATCGAGTCCAAGAAGCCCGGCGTCACCCATCTTGTTCCAGAACTCCCGGTCGACCTGGTGGTTCTTCGCCCAGCGTTCCTGATTTGGGGTCGACTCCTTGCGAAGGAACTCCGCGGTGTGCCTGCGCAGTTCGCGGTGCTGGTCGGTCTCCCAGGTGGCGCGGTAGGTGGGGAACAATTCAGACATGCTCGTTACGATACAGTTGTATCGTTTATTAGTCACCTACCATGTGGTGATGGAGAATCCGCGGGCGACGGACGACGACCTGACCGCCAAGGCGCGGATCCGAAACACGGCGCTGGATCTGTTCTCTCGATATGGCGAAGATCGGGTCTCACTGCGCGCGATCGCTGCGGAGGCGGGTGTCACCCTCGGCCTGGTCCAGCATCACTTCAAAACCAAGGCTGGGCTGCGCGATGCGGTCGACCAGCTGGTGGTGGATTACTTCTCGTCGACCCTTGCCGCTGTCGGGGCAGACGGCAGCCCTGCGGAGATCGTGGCGGCGCGCGACGAAGCCGTTCGTCAAATGCTGCGCGACAACCCACCTGTCGTGAATTACGTGCGCCGCGCCATCCTGGAACCGTCGCAAGACCGCTTCCACCTTCTGGACGTATTGGTGGACCTGACCCGTCGCGAGGTCGGATCGTTGCGCAAATCGGGCCGCGCCTCCACGACGCGGCGCGAATCCACTCAGGTCGTCGCGGTGCTCGTCCGGCAGATGGGCGAACTGCTCCTGCAGCCGATGGTCGACGCGATCTGGGACCGTGTCGGGCAATCCGGCGACGACGCGAAACCGCGGCTAGCGGTGTCTGTCGCCGATGAACTCTTGCCTGGCGGATAGGAAAACCTTCCCTCCCCCTCATCGCCGGAATGGTGGCCTGCATCGTCTATGACGGACCCCGGCCGTTTGCCGTGCACGTGGCTGGGACTGATGGGCGACTTCATCCCCGTGATGGGTTCGTTCGTCACCGGTGAGCCGGACACGGCGGGCAGTGCAGCGGTCGGCTACGTGTACCGGTACATCGGCGATGCCAGCGGACATGGTGTCGCGTTCTTCGTCGTCGCGTTCGCGCTGGGCAGCGACCGGTGGAAGAACGTCTACGCGGTGCTGTCCGCGGTGGGTTTCGCAATCTTTCCCACCTGGGCAGGGCTGATGGCAACCGTCGCGCTCGCTCCGCATGGCGAGGAGAGGATGTTCCCGCTGAACGTGGCCACGGTCGTGATCACATTGGTCGGGCATCTGATCTTCGGCCTTTCTCTCGGGCTCGCCATCCTGAAGGCACCACGTGGCAAGGGACGCAGCGAATGGCCTTGGCCGCCGTTGACGGAATCGGCGCTGGTCAAGCGGGCCATTCGGTTCTCGAGGAAAGTCACCAGTTCGCCTTAGCGGGCGGGCGAGCCGCGGGTCGTCGAGACTTCTCCGACGACCCGCGGCGGCACGCCTGTCGCCCTGAGGGCGTCCGCTGGGTCAAAATTGCCACGACAGGAGGTCTACATGTCTTCCCACCTGGAAGTCTCGAAGCCATCGGGACGGGAGCTGATCCCACTGAGCGGCCAACGAGTGACCCTCGGCAAGGCCTCTACCAATGTGGTGTCGCTCGAGCACGACCCAACCGTCTCTCGCTTGCACGCCATCTTGGAAAACCACGGGTCTGCCTGGTCGATACGCGACGTCGGTAGTCGCAATGGCACGTACGTCAACGGAGAAAAGATCGACGCGGAACGGGTTTTGCGGTCCGGGGACGAGTTGCGGCTCGGCAAGTGTCGGTTGGTCTACCACGAGGTGAGGCAAGCCGACGAACCGGCTTATGAAGCAACGATCGTTCCCGACGCCGCCCAGCTCCCGCCGCGGCTGACTCGTCGCGAATTCGACGTGCTCGTGGTCCTGTGCCGCCCCTTGGTGTCCGACGACCCGTTTCCCGAGCCTGCATCCGTAAAGCGGATGGCGACCGAGCTGTTCGTTACTGAGGCAGCCGTCAAACAGCATCTGCAAAACATGTACGACAAGTTCGCTATCCCGACAGAGGGAGACCGCCGGGTCCGTCTTGCCAATGAGGCGCTTCGGCGCGGAGCCGTCACTATCGCCCAGCTACGCGACACCGGCGCTACGTGAAGTCGAGGGCCTCGACCGTCGCAACTGCACTTTCATGTGTGGGCCGGTCTGCGCCCCCGATGCAGTACACAGTCTGGCCGACTGCGGCTACGACCTCGCCGTGAACCGGAGTGTTGATCGGTGCCGCCGTGGACCACTTCCCGTTGGAGATGTCGTACATCTCGACCGTCGCCAGCACGCGCGTCGGTTCCTCGCCACCGACGGCGACGATCCGGCCATCGATGAACGCGGCGCCGTAGCTCCCACGACGAGTCGGCATGTCCGCGAGCTTGTCCCAGTTTCCGGATACCGGGTCGAACCGCTGGAAGGCCGCCGAGTTCTCGTCGGCGGATAGATTCCGTCCGCCCACTGTGTACACATAGACGCCGTCGGACACCGCGGCGAGGTGTTCGCGCGGGGTTGGCAGGTCGGCCGCCTGCGTCCAGGACTGCCCGTCGAAAACTTCGGTCTGCGGAACGAGCCGCTTAGCGTTCTGCCCACCGACGACCACGAGCTTGTCACCGACGACCGCTGCTGCTGCCGCCGCGCGGGCATGTTGCAGGGGCGGCAGGTCTACCCACTTACCTCCGCGGAATGCGAAAACCTTGTTCGATGCGTCGGCGAGGGCGTCGGTGGCGCCGCCGATGACGACCATCTCACCGCGGTAGGTTGCCGCCGTCGCGTGATTCAAGGGAATCGGCAGCGGAGGCTGCTCCTGCCATGCTCCGGTCTGCGCGTTGTAGCTCTGCACCGTTTGCAACGTCTCGCCGTGGCGCATACCGCCTGCGACCCAGATCTCGTCGCCGAGCACGGTCCACGCCGTCATCAACCTCGCGGTCGGTGCATCGGGCAGGGACCGCCATTCCGGTGCGGGTTGCGGTTTCCGCGGTGCCAGCTTCAGCGCTTCCGCCGTCGACGTCACTTGATCATCGCCGGCACCGGTCGACCCGCCGATCGCGTAGACGGTTTTGCCGACTCCCGCCACCGCCATGCCGTGGCGCGCAGTTGCCAAGTCCGGCAACCCATTCCACGAACGGGACGCGAGATCGAATGCGACCACGCTCTTGAGGACTTGGCCCGCAGATAGGCCTCCCACCACCACCAGTCGGCCGTCGGCGAATGCCACGCCGAGATCGCTACGTCGGCCCGGAATCTCGGGCAGGGTCGTCCACGTGTCCGATGTCGGGTCATACGCCTCGACCGCCGCCAGGTCGGAGGTCCCGTTCGACCCGCCGAGGACGTACACCAGTTTGCCGTCTGATTCCACGCCCGACATCTGGCGTGGAGTGGGGATGGGAGCGGCGAGCTTCCAGGAGGTGCCGTCGAAGATCTCCGTGGTGTTCAACAGCTTGCCGTCGGCGCCAACGCCACCGGTGACGATGATGCGATCGGCCACCACGGCAGCCGCCGCTGCCACCCGGGGCTGCAACAGAGGCGGCAGGTCCGTCCAGCGACTGTTGACAATCCGCCACACGCGATCCGTTGCAACCTTCGGATTGGCGGCATCGGTGCGCCAACCGCCGAGTACGACCGGGGTGTCCTGCCACGTCACCGCCATCGCATGCTGCACGGGAACGGGTAGGGCTTCGCCGCTCTTCCAGCTGTCGATGGCGGGGTCGTAGCCCTCGTGGGCTTCGCTGACGCGGTTGTCCGCCCCCATGCCGCCGAAAACCCAGATAGTGCCATCGGCCTCGGTGACCGCCACCGCATCGCGGGCAATGCGGGCATCCGCGATCGGCCGCCAATCAGCTTGCACTTCAGCGGTTGGTCGACTCGGGGGGGCGGTGGCTTGGCCACCGCGGGTCTCGCGCGATGAACTGACAACGAAGACACCAGCGATCACCAACAGGACCACCGCCGCAGCGGCCGCGGATGCGATCAGGATTCGCTTGCGATTCCCGTTTGGCGGCGGCACCGCGGGCACGGGACCGGACGGCGGGCCTTGCAGGCCTGGCGGGACTTGCCAGGGCAGGTTTGATTGGCTGATCGACGCGGTGTGCGCGAACATGCGCGGGTCCGGCGGGGGCGTTGCCGCGGTGGCCCCGCCCTGCGGGACGGAACCCCCTCCAGGTGGGCCGGGCAGACCCGAAACCCCGGACAACGGCAACGCTTGTGTGCCGCCCGTCGGCTCGGGGTGGCCGCCGGGCTCGGTGAGCGCCATGGGATCCGCTGTCAACCCGTTGTGCCGCTGGGCTAACTGCAATGCGTGGCCGAAATCCGCCGCGGACGCGTGTCGTGCGCCCGGCTCCTGCGACATCGCCTTCTCGAGCGCAGCGCATACATCGCTCGGGATTCCCGCGGGCCGCAGGTCCGGAATCGGCGTGGAAGTGATCCGCAGGTAGTGCGCGATCAGATCCTCGTCGGACTTGCGCTCGTGCGGCGGGTTCCCGGCGATCAGCGCGAAAAACGTGGCGCCGAGGGAGTACACGTCGGCCGCGACCGTCGGCGGATTGCCGGAGAGCACCTCGGGCGCAGTGTAGGAGAGGGTGCCGGTGAAGAACCCAGTCACCGTTTTGTATCCACCGGCGATGCGCGCAGTCCCGAAGTCACTCAGTTGCGGTTCGCCGTAATCGTTGAAAAGGACATTGGCGGGCTTGATATCGCGGTGCAGTGTTCCTGTCCGATGCGCGGTTTCCAGCGCGCCGCACAACTTCACTCCGATGTGCAGTGCCTCGGGCCACGCGATCCGGCCCTCCCGGTGTACCCGCTCCGCGAGGGAACCCGCTGCGTGGAAAGGCATCACGATGAACGGCCGGTGACCTTCGGTTACTCCGACCTGCAGGATGTTGACGATGTTCGGGTGGCCGGAAAGCGCTCCCATCGCGAAGCCCTCACGCATAAAGCGTTCCCGGTCGTCTTCTTCGAGATCAGACGCAAGCACCTTGATCGCGACGCTTCGCCCGAGAGACTTCTGGTGGCAGCGGTAGACAACTCCACCGCCGCCCCGGCCCACTTCGACGGCGTCGTCGAACCCGGCGGCTGCCAGCTCAGACGCCATTCCGCCCGTCATAGTGCCCTCGTCCTCCGGTGAAATGCTGATACTTCGCTCCAAAGGTACCGAGCAAAGACATCAGAGGCGCTGGATTCACGTTTCGTCGCCGAATCGGCGGTCCAGGTCGCGAGATCCACGTTTTGCAGGAAAAGTGCGAGTAGACGTATGCAAACCGTCGATTTCGACGAAAGCCCTACTCCCAGACCACTGGCGGAGGCCAAATGACCTGCAGTGGAGATCATTTCGTGAAACCCGCTACTACAAAGTATTCTGAGCCGCACCAATAGCCCTGAGGTTGGGAACACCGCACCCATGGCCGTCACAGTCGACGAGTTCGAGGTCGCTGACCCGATGGACGCCTGGACGCGAGCAGGGTTCTGCGTCGACTCCGATGCGGTCTGCCGGATCGGCGGCGTTCGCATCCGACTGGTCGGGCGTGACCGCGGCACCGGCATTGTGGGGTGGTCGTTGAGCGGCTTGCCGTCGGACAGCTCGCTCGATGACCTCGACGGCGTCCCGACGGCGAGGTCGCGCGCGGTCACGGCGGCGCCTGCCACGCACGCGAACGGCGTGACCGCGATCGACCACGTCGTGCTGCTGTCACCTGACCTGGGTCGGACAGCCGAATCGCTGGCCGCTCTCGGGGTGGACCCGCGCAGGGAACGCGACGGCGAACTCGGCGGACGATCGATCCGGCAGATCTTCTTCCGGCTAGGCGAGGTGATACTCGAGGTCGTCGGTTCGCCAGAGACAACGAACGAGGGTCCATCCACTCTCTGGGGGATCACCTACGTCGTTGCGGACATCGACGCGACCGCCTCGTTCTTCGGCGACCGCACAGGACCGGTCAAGCAGGCCGTGCAGCCCGGCCGCCGGATCACCACGCTTCTGCATCACAAGCTCGGGATGTCCGTCCGGACGGCGATGATCTCGCCGCCCGCGCGTCGCTGAGCCGACTGCCCGATGCACTGCCTATTCTCGGCGCATGGGCGAGGAGGTCGTGGTCATCCACACCGACGGCGGGTGCCGACCCAACCCCGGCCCCGGCGGCTGGGGGGCGGTACTTCGCCTGCGTGAGCACGTCCGCGAGATGTGCGGTGGCGAGCCAGGCGAGACGAGTAACAACCGAATGGAGTTGACCGCGCCGATCATGGCGCTGGAAGCGCTCACCAGACCCGTCGTGGTGCACCTGTACACCGACAGCACTTACGTCCGGAACGGCATCACCAAATGGGTGCTCGGCTGGGAACGCAACGGATGGAAGACCGCCGCGAAGCAGCCGGTGAAAAACGTCGACCTCTGGCAGCGGCTCCAGATGGCCTGCGCGCGGCACCAAGTCGAGTGGTTCTGGGTGAAGGGACACGCGGGCGTCGCCGACAACGAACTGGCCGACGAACTGGCCACCCGGGGTATGCAAGAAGCGATCGACGCTTCCGGCTGACCTACTTCCCGTCCTCGCAGAAAACTCGCAAACACACTTCTGAATTTGCCCGCGTACAGAGCGACAACACCCGCAGCGCAGTGAGGGTTGGTCTGTTGTCGCTCGATACGCGGGCAATTTCGCATATGCCCCTACACCGGACGGGTCGCGGGCTAGCCTTCCCACCGCACTTCGGACGGTGTCTTGTCGGGCCGTAATCCTCGCCAACTCGGTTGACGCAGTCGGCCGTCGGAAGTCCGTTCGCTATAGCGCACCTCGCCGACCAACTCGGGCCTGACGAACGTCACACCCTTAGCGTCCAGATTGGAAAGCCGTGTGTTGAAGGGTGACTCGTCGGTCTCCAGCGGCTTGAGCATCTCCTTGAGCTTGCTCAGCTCCTTCTCGGTGAACCCGGTGCCGACGCGACCGGCGAAGTGCAGGCCGCCGGCCTCGGGGATGCCGAGCATCAGCGCTCCGATACCGCTGGACCGGCCACCCTCGCCTTGCCGCCATCCCCCGATCACCGCTTCCTGAGTGTTCCAGATCTTGTCCTTGATCCACGACGACGACCGTCTGCCTGCTTGATATGTGGAGTCCCGCTTCTTGGCCACCACACCTTCCCAGCGATGTTTACGGGCGTATTCCATGGCCTCCGGTCCGTCGCCGGACAGCTGATCGGGGACGATCAGGCCGTTGGCTTCGGCCAAGGCTTCGAGCAAGCGGCGGCGGTCAGAGTACTTGGCGCGCAACAACGATCGGCCGTCGAGATGCAGGATGTCGAAGGCCCAGAACTCCAGGCGGGTGGACCGCGCCCTGTTCTGCATCTCGCCGAAGCTGGGCACGCCGGACGCGTCGAGCGCCACCGCTTCGCCGTCGAGGATCACGTGATGGTCGGCGAGATCGGCTGCCAGCGACTCGAATTGGAGATACTCGTCGGTGACGTCGCGGCCGCTTCGCGAACGCAAGTTGAGCTGGCCATGATTCGCGTCGACCAGTACCCGGTAGCCGTCCCACTTGCCTTCGAACGCCCACTGCGTCGACTTCAGCTTGTCGATCGAGCCCTCGGTCGCCAGCATCGGCGCGAGGTCTCCTGCCTGCGGACGCTGTTGCTCCTTCATCCGGTGCGCGAGCCAGTTCTTACCGTCGGTCTGAATCAGCGCGTACCGGCCGTCGATCTTCTTGCCGTGCAGCGTGACGATGACCTCGCCCCCCTTTTCGGGCCCGTCGGGAGAATGGTCCCTGAACTTCTCGGTCTCGTATGTTCCGGTGTCCCAGACGATCATCTTGCCTGCGCCGTACTCCCCACGCGGGATCGTGGCCTCGAAGGTGAGGTACTCCAGCGGATGGTCCTCGGTGTGCACGGCCAAGTGGTTGACGGACGGGGTGTCGGGCAGATTCTTTGGCACCGCCCAACTCACCAGCACGCCGTCGCGTTCCAGTCGCAGGTCGTAGTGCAGTCGCCGGGCGTGGTGCTCCTGAATGGCGAACAGGTTGTTATTGCCCGCCTTTGGCGCTTTTTTTGGCACTGGCTCCGGCGTTTTCGACGCGTCGCGCATGCCGCGGTACTTCGTAAGGCGGTCTTCGGTCGGGACAGTCTCGTCAAGCGGTGCAAGGAGATCGCCCATATCTACCACGCGGTCGAGCACCTCGTCGAAGCGCAGATGCCGCAGCTTCGAATCGGCGATCTCGTCCCATGTGCGCGGCGCCGCGACCGTCGGATGTTCGCGGCCGCGAAGCGAATACGGCGCGATGGTTGTCTTCGACCCGTTGTTCTGGCTCCAATCCAGGAAGACTTTGCCCGCCCGCAGGCTCTTCGTCATCGTCGACGTGACGAGCTTAGGCATGGCCTGTTCCAATTGCTGCGCAACGCGTTTGGCCAGTACCACCGCTCCCCGCGAGCTGACCGGCTCCTCGAGCGGGGCGTACAGATGCAGGCCCTTGCTGCCGCTGGTAAGCGGATACGTCGTCAGCCCGATGTCATCCATCAACTCCTTGACGGCCTGCGCCACCTTGCACAGCTGCTTCATCGTGACGCCATCGCCGGGGTCAAGGTCGAAGACCAACCGGGTCGCAGGCCCCAGTTGTTCGCCAACGAACCGCCACTGTGGGACGTGCACTTCAAGTGCGGCCTGCTGCGCGATCCAGGCCAGCGCCTCGACGGTGTCGATGATCGGATAGGTGGTGGTGCCCGACCGATGCGTGATGCTGGCGCGGTTGAGCCAGTCGGGAGCGGAGCTGGCGAGCTGCTTTTCGAAGAACGATGTCTCGTCGACGCCGTTGGGCCACCGCTTGCGGGTCACCGGGCGGCCCGCGATGTGCGGCAGCATGACCTCGGCGATGCTGATGTAGTAGTCGAATACCTGGGCCTTGGTGGTTCCGGTCGCCGGGTACAGCACTTTGTCCGGGTTAGTCAGCTTCACCCGGCCGTAGTGATCCACCACCTCACCGTATTACCAGCTGTAGCGTTGGACTATGACGCGAGTCTTCGCGGCGTGCCTGGTCGCGGCAGCGGCCCTGATCGCGGCGCCGCAAGCGGCTGCGGACCCAGAGGACCACGTGCCCTACTGTTCGGCCGACCAGACTCCGACGGACAACAACTGCCGTCCGATGCCGGGTCAGGTCTTCACCGAGGACGGCACGGGCGCCAGCCCACACCTGCCGTCCGGTCTTGATCCCGGCAACGCACCTGTGGTCGGGGGCGGCGGTTAGGGGTCATCGTCGCTCTGCAAGACCGCGAAGGGCGCCGTCGGCACCTCGGCGACGGCCATCTTCGCGGCGGAGTCGTTGGGTATCACGTCACCGCTGAGTGCTGCCAGTGCGACGTTGGTGCCAACGTCACGGCCGGCCTGCTCGCTGAGCAGCCACCGCACTTCGAGTAGATCGCAGTACGCCTGAATCGCGGTACCCGAGTGGCGCAGTGCGGCGTGCGCCAGATGCTCGGTGGGTGTGACCACCTCGATCACCCACAGCCGGGCGGCAGTGGACTCGTCGACGTCGTGGCCCGCTTCCCGGCACAGCTGCGCCCGATACGCTTGCAGGTCGCCCAGCAGGATGCGGGCTTGCCCCTCGCCGACGTCCAAGCCGGTGAGTTCCCGAAGACGTTGCGCGTGGTAGCGCCGATCACCAACGGCGACATGAATTTTGAGTTGGCTCGGATCCTCGCTGACCGGCTGCAGGGATACTTCTTCGACCGCGAAACCGAGGTCGTTGAGTCGACGAACGGTCCCCTCGACTCGGTAGCGATCGTTGAAGCCGTAGACGGGTTCGGCGTGGAGCAGTTCCCACAGCAGTTCGTAGCGGATCTGAACTTGTTGGGCTTCGCCGATCAACGTGTCTTGCAACGCTTCTGGCTTGCCGAGCCGCTCAGCCAGATCGACCATTCCCATGGCGACGTTCTCCACCAGGATGTCGAGATCGTACTGGCGTTGCCCCCGGCTGAGCGTGGGGTGCACCTCGGAGGTTTCGGCGTCGACGAGCCACGCCTGCAGGATCTGGCCGTCGCGGGAGAACAGCGTGTTCGCCAGCGAGCAGTCACCCCAGAAAACGCCGTGGCGATGCAGTTCCACCATCAAGCCTGCCATCGCATCCAACAACCGCTCACGGTGCTTCGGCTGGTCCGGCGGCAGCCGCATGAACAGGCGGCGGTACTGCCAGGACCCCTCGAGGTAGCGGGTGACCAGGATCGCGGTGTCGAACTCGGGTTGGAGCACGAGACCGGCGGGACGTACTGCAGGAAGGCCCATCTCTTCGAGCTTGCGCAGCACGTCGTACTCCTTGGCGGCGACCCGCGGAGGCATGTCCTTGACCGCCCACAGCAGATCGTCGGCCTCGACAAACTTCACGAGGTGACGGCTGGGTCCCACGGCGATGTCGCGCAGCGGAACGTCGGGGACTACCCACTCCGACAACGGTCGGTCCCACGGCAACCCGAGGAGTCCGGGAGTTGGTGTCCGAAGCCGGAACTCCGGTGCACGCATTGTCAGTTGATGCGCTCGCCGGTGTCCGGATGGAACAGGTGCACAACACCTTCGGGATTCCTGCGCAACCGCACCGAGTCGGCCAACTTCGGCGCCGTGCGTGGGTTGCACCGTGCCACTAACTCGATACCGGAACCCGCATGCGTGTACACATACGCCTCGCTGCCGAGATCTTCGACCAGGTCGACGACGACCTCAACGCCGCCCGAATCGGCGAGTTCGAGTTGCTCGGGCCGGATTCCGAACATGACCTCCGACAGGCCCGCATCACTCAGCTTCGTCAGATTGTCGCGTTCGAGTTCGAGCGTCGAGTCACCGATTTTCACGCCGTCAGACGTGACCGGAAGCTTCACCAGGTTCATCGCGGGCGACCCGATGAAACCGGCGACGAACGCGTTGGCAGGCCGGTCGTACAACTCGTTGGGCGAGGCGAACTGCTGCAGCTTCCCGAACCGCAGCACGGCCACCCGGTCACCCATCGTCATGGCCTCGACCTGGTCGTGGGTGACGTAGACGGTGGTGGTGCCGAGCCGACGTTGTAGCGCGGCAATCTGGGTACGGGTCTGCACGCGTAGTTTCGCGTCCAGATTCGACAGTGGCTCGTCCATGCAGAACACTTGCGGCTCGCGCACGATGGCGCGGCCCATCGCGACGCGCTGCCGTTGACCGCCGGATAGCTTGGCCGGCTTGCGGTCCAGGAACTCGGTGAGGTCAAGGATCTTGGCCGCATCCTCGACCTTCTTGCGTCGCTCATCGGCTGACACGCCGCGCAACTTCAGCGCGAAGCCCATGTTCTCGGCGACCGTTTTGTTCGGATACAGCGCATAGTTCTGGAACACCATCGCGATGTCGCGGTCTTTGGACGGCACACCGGTCATGTTCTTGCCGCCGATCTCGATGGCACCCTCATCGATGTCCTCGAGTCCGGCGAGCATGCGCAGTGCGGTGCTCTTGCCCGAGCCGGACGGGCCGACAAGGACGATGAATTCGCCGTCCTGGATGTCGAGGCTGAGCGAGTCAACCGCGAGCTTGTCCGAACCCTCGTAGATGCACGAGGCGTTTTTGTACGTGATTGCAGCCATGAGAAAGATGCTCCTGTTGTTGTCTGAATTATTTGATGGCGCCGAAGGAAAGACCACGAACGAGCTTGTTTTGGGCGAACCACCCGCACAGGATCACGGGAAGCGCCGACATCGTTGCGGCCGCCGACAACACGGCCCAGTACTGTCCCTCGCCTGCGATGAATCCGACGAGATAAACGGGCATGGTCTGAGCGTTCACCGCGGTGAGGTTCACCGCGAAGAAGAACTCGTTCCACGCGAAGATCACGCAGATCAGCGCGGTCGCAGCGATGCCGGGCGACACCAGCGGCAAGATCACCTCACGCACGGATCGCCACAGGCTGGCGCCGTCGAGGCTGGCCGCCTCGAGCAGCTCACCGGGTACCTCAAGAAAGAACGACCTCATCATCCACACGGCGATCGGCAGGTTCATCGAGGTGTAGAGGATGACCAGTGCCCAGATGTTGTCCAGCAGGCCGATGTTGGACACGATGACATAGAGCGGGAGGATGGCCGCCACGACGGGCAGCATCTTTGTGCTCATGAAGAAGAACAACGAATCCTGTGTCTTGCGGACGGGTCGCAGCGACAACGCGAACGCCGCGGGTACACCGAGTAGCAGGACCAGAATCGTCGACATGCCGGTAGCGAAGATGGAGTTCAGCATCGCCGGCCCGATGCCCTGGTCGAAGACCGCCTTGAACTGATCCAGCGTCGGGGTGAAGAACAGCTTCGGCGGACTGGTCGCCGCATCGCTCTCCTTCTTGAACGCGGTCAGGACCATCCAGAACACCGGGAAGAAGAACCCGAGGCCTACGAGCCACGCCACAACTCCCCACGGACTGAACTTGCGGCTCTTCTTCTTCGACGAGACGGCCGTATCCGTTGTGGCCGCGCTTTTCTCGACAGTGGTGGTCATCAGACTGCCTCTTCCTTGCCGGAGAATGATTTGAAAATCAACCGGAGCGCGAAGCTGGCGATGAACATCGTGAAGATGACAACCACCACGCCCATGGCCGCAGCCTGGCCCATGTCAAAGCCGAGGAACGCGCGCTGGTAGATATAGAACGGCAGGTTCGCGCTGGCGATGCCCGGTCCGCCCTGCGTCATCATGAAGATGGCGTCGAACGTGTTGACCAGATACACCGCGCCGAGCACGACACCCAGCTCGATGAAGCGCCGAAGGTGGGGCAGGGTCAACTCTCGGAAGAGTTGAACCGCGCCCGCACCGTCGACTCGACCGGCCTCCAGGATGTCGCGAGGCATCGACTGGAGGCCGGCGAGGATCAGCAACATCATGAATGGCGTCCACTGCCAGATCAGCTCGACCATCACCATCGTCAGCGGGAACTGCCCGATCCAGTCCACTGGGCTGATCCCCACCAGAGACAGCACCCAATTCAGGATGCCGTTGGTCGGATCGAGAATCGTGGTCTTCCAAATCAACGCCCCCGCAACGGGTGTGATCAGGAATGGCGTGATGAGTAGCGTTCGCACCACCCCGCGTCCCAGGAACGCCCGATCCAACAGCAATGCAAACAATAAGCCGAGGAACGCCGAGACGAGCACGACGACGACAATCAGGACGACGGTATTCAGCGCCACCCGCCAGAACTGGCTGTCCTGAACCACTGCGATGTAGTTGTTCAGCCCCACGAATTGCCGCGACCCTGGACGAACCAGGTTCCAGGACAACGTCGAGTAGTACAGCGTGAACAGGAACGGGATCTGCGTGACAACGATCATGAAGATCAGCGCGGGCAGGAGTGGTGCGCGCCTGCGCCATCCTTCGGCGCGACTAACGCCCGTGTCCTGTGCTTCCCGGATCTTGCGAACCCGTTCCGCCACCGCCTGCTGACTGGCGTCTGACTCGGTTTCAGCGGTAAGAGTCATCACTTCTCCTGATATGTCTTGCCGACGACCTCGGCGTATTGCTGTGCTTGTTCCAGTGCGGCGTCCACCGACTTCTGCCCGGCGATCGCTGCACTGATCTGCTGGCTCACCCGCGTCCCCAGATCCTGGAACTCGGGAATCCCGACGAACTGCACACCTGTATACGGAACCGGTTGAACCGTAGGCTTGTTCGGTGTCGCATTGGTGATCGACTGCAGAGTCAGCGGGCCGTACGACTTCGAAATCGCCTCGTACTGCGGCAGTTCGGTATAGGTCGACGTCCGACTACCCGGTGGGACGCGGGCCCAGCCCAGCTTTTCGCCGACTAACTTCATGTAGTCCTTGCTCGTCATCCACGAGATGAACTTCCATGCGCCCTCGGGATTCTTGGCGTGCTTGGGAATCCCCAACGCCCAGGTGTACAACCAACCGGAGTTGGGCTTCTCGACGATCGGGGCCGGCAGGTAGCCGATCTTGCCGACGAGGTCCGGATAGGTTTTGGGATCCTCGAGAACAGAGACCGCCGACGTCGCGTCGTACCACATCGCCGTCTGACCCTGACCGAACAGGTTGGCACACTCCTGGAATCCGGTTGACGACGCGCCCAACTCGCCGGACTTGTTGATGAGGTCGACGTAGAAGTTCACCGCTTTCTTGACTTCGGGGCTATTGAGCTGCGCGTTCCACTTCTCGTCGAACCAGCGTCCACCGAAGGTGTTGATCACGGTGTCCAGTGGCGCGAGCACCTCACCCCAACCCGGCTTGCCCCGCAGGCAAATACCGGCCCTTTCGTCCGTCTTCACCTTGGCCGCCCAGTCCGCGACTTCCTGCCAGGTGGGCTGGTAGTTCGGATCCTGGTTGACTTTGATGCCGGCCTGTTCGAAGAGGTCCTTGCGGTACATCAGGAACGACGACTCACCGTAGAACGGGACCGAGTACATGTTGCCCTCGTAAGACAACGAATCCCGCAGCGACGGGATGAAGTCGTTCTCGTCGTAACCCGGTGTCTTCTTCGCGAAGTCCGAGAGGTTGAGGAGCCAACCGTCCTTGGCCCACTGCGGGGTCTCGAAGTTGCTGATCATCACGACGTCGAACTCGCTGCCCCCCATCGCGCTCGACATGGTGATCTTCGCCCGCGCCTGGTTCTCCGACAGAGAGATGAACTTCAGCTTGGTGCCGGGATTCTCCTTCTCGAACTCGGATGACAACTTTTGGGCGTCCGTCATCTGCGAGTTGGATACCAGGGCGATCGTCACCTCGTTCTCAGAGGCTCCCAGGCTGCCCGCGCCCGCGCAGCCGGAGGTAGCCACCAGCCCGACCGCTGCTACACACGATGCCAATCTTCGTAGCGCTTTCACCTTGATTTCACCTTTCAGTGTGCCAATAGCCAACGGGCACAATCGATGTCACAGACCAGCAGCCTGGCGAGCTTGCCACGCAACGCGCCGAGGGTGGCATGGTGCTTGGCGGCGCCGCTGGAGATCAGGATGGTCTTCTCGCAGGTGCGGATGTCTTCGAGCGGAACCGAGACCGCCCGTTGCTGGAGTTCGGTGTCGACGGGCGCGCCGTCGGCGTTGAAGAACCGGCCACCGATCTCGCCCACCGCGCCGAGCGAGATGAGCTCGTCGAGCATTCGGGTGTCCAGGAAGCTGCCTTCGAACAGCGTGGTCGATGTCGAAACGGCGCCTACACCGAATAGCATCACGTCGGCTCGCCTGCCCGCCTCGAGCGTGCGGGAGATCAGCGAGTCGCTGCGCATCGAGACCACGGTGGAGGGGTCTGCGTACAACGGCGCGGGCAGCCGGATTGTCTGGGCGCGCAGCATATCCGCGCAACGGCCGAGGATGAACTCGGTGCCCGTCTGATACGCGGCGGTCGACATCGCGCCGTCGAGTTGGACCACCGTCCGGCAGCTCGCGATGCCAGGCGAGAGGGCGGAAGCCACAGCGGCTTGTTCAGGGCCCCAGGTGAATCCGAGGACATCGCTCGGCGACAGCCGGCGCATCAGCAGCGCAGCGGCGGCACGTCCCACGCTGGCGAACGCGGCGGGCCGGCCGGGGGCGCCGACATCGACACCGTGGCCCGCGACCACCGCTTCGGTCAGGCCGTAGCGCTGCTCCAGTTCGCGTTCCTCGTCGGCGTGCAGGTCGTCGCTCATGTCGGGTGGGACGACGACCTCGATGCGGACTAGGCCCTTGGCCTTGGCCCGAGCGACCAGCCGCCCTGCTGTCGGGCGGGAGACGCCAAGCCGGGACGCGATCTCAGCCTGGGTGAGGCCGTCGAGGTAATAGAGCGTCGCGGCCCGCAATGCGAGCCGCAGGTCTTCCGGAGTGGATGCGCGGTCTTGGGGCGTCGACACGGCCTGACCTCCGATCGTCCCGGCGACCTCGCCGTTCGACGTCGAAATGGCCACCGATCCCACCACAATTCCTTTCAGACCCGTGAGCATTTGCTCGCGGGTGCGAGTAGATGCTCATCACGCTAGCATGGAGAATGTGACGCACACAACACTTTCACCGGATACCCACATGCGGGCCGCGGTACTCGTCGAGCCAGGTCGGATCGAGATGGAACAGCGGCCGATGCCCACGCCGGGACCCGCTGACGTGCTGATACGGGTGTCGTCGGTGGGGGTTTGCGGGTCGGACACGCACTACTACCGGCACGGCAGGGTTGGCAGTTTCGTCGTCGAGGCCCCACTGGTGCTCGGTCATGAGGCGGCGGGCACGATCGTCGGCGTCGGTGAATCCGTGGACCCGAAGCGCATCGGAGAACGTGTGTCGATCGAGCCACAGCGCCCAGACCCCGATAGTGAGGAAACCCGCAGCGGCCATTACAACCTGTGCCCGCACATGCGGTTCTTCGCCACCCCGCCTGTGGACGGCGCGCTCTGCGACTACGTCACCATCGGTGCGGGGTACGCCCATCGGGTGCCCGACTCGGTGTCCGACGATGCCGCCGCACTATGTGAGCCGCTATCGGTCGGCATCGCCGCGGTCCGCAAGGCCGGCGTCGACGGTGGTTCGCGTGTGCTGATCACCGGCGCGGGACCGATCGGAATCATGGTGGCCCAAGTCGCCAGGGCGTACGGCGCCACCGACATCGTGGTCAGCGATCCCGACGAGGCCCGCCGCGAACAGGCGACCGCGTTCGGCGCGACCCAGGTTCTCGACCCGACCGTCGAGCCGATCAAGGATCTGGGTGTCGATGCGTTCATCGACGCATCGGGTGCGCCTGCGGCTGTCGTCGACGGCATCCGCGCGGTACGGCCCGCGGGCACCGTGGTGCTCGTCGGCTCGGGCGCCGAATCGATGGAGCTGCCGACGCAACTGATCCAGAACAGGGAGCTGGTGCTCACCGGCGTGTTCCGCTACGCCAACACGTGGCCGACGGCGATCGCGCTCATCGAGTCCGGTCGCGTGGACCTCGACGCGATGGTGACCGCGCACTTCCCGCTGGAGAAGGCCGCAGAGGCACTCGACTCCGACCGCACGCCGGGTAGCGTCAAGTCCGTGGTGGCGGTGTCATGAAGCTGAACAACTCCACGCTGGCCGAGATCCCGATCGACAAGCCGGGCTACAACCGCGACGAGATCGGCATCGGCATAGCGCATTTCGGGGTCGGCGGCTTCCACCGTGCGCACCAGGCGATGTACGTCGACCGGCTGCTGGAGATGGGTCTCGCCAAAGAATGGGGCATCTGCGGCATCGGCGTGCTGCCCTCAGACCGCAAGATGGCCGACGTGATGGCCGCCCAGGACGGTCTGTACACCCTGCTGCTGGAGAACCCGGACGGTAGCCGCGAGCCGCGGGTGATCGGGTCGATCGTCGACTATCGCTACGCGCCCGACGATCCGGAGGCGGTCATCGAACTGCTCGCCGCGCCCAGCACCCGGATCATCTCGCTGACCATCACCGAAGGCGGCTACAACATCGACAACCTCGGTGGTGGCGTCACCGTGTTCGGTCTGGTCGCCGATGCGTTGGCGCTACGGCGGGACCGAGGCATCGCCTCGCCGACGATCGTGTCGTGCGACAACATCGAAGGCAACGGCGACGTCGCGGCGCAGGCGTTCACCACATACGCCGAACGCGCACACCCTGGCCTTGGCGAGTGGATGAGCACGCATACTCGGTTCCCGAACTCGATGGTGGACCGCATCACTCCGGTCACCACCCCCGACGTCATCGCCGTGCTGGACAACGACTTCGGTGTGGAGGACCAGTGGCCGGTGGCGGCCGAGCCGTTCACATCGTGGGTGCTCGAGGACGACTTCTCCGACGGCCAACCGCCTTTCGAGGAGGCCGGCGTCCTGCTTGTCGAGGACGTCACGCCGTACGAGTTGATGAAGCTACGGCTGCTCAACGCCAGCCATCAGTGCCTGTGCTATTTCGCCTACCTGGCCGGCTACCGGTTGGTGCACGACGCGGCAGGCGATCCGCTGTTCGCCGAATTCCTCCGCGAGTACATGGATTCGGAGGGCACGCCGACGTTGAAGCCGGTGCCGGGGATCGATCTGCCCGACTACAAGCGCGCGCTGATCGAGCGATTCGCCAACCCCGGCGTCAAGGACACCATCGTGCGGCTGTGCTTCGGCTCGTCGGACCGCATACCGAAATGGCTGCTGCCTGTCATCCGGGCGAATCTCGCGGCGGGCGGTCCGGTCCGGCTGTCGGCAGCGACGGTCGCCAGCTGGGCGCGGTACGCAGAGGGCGTCAACGAGCAGGGCGAAAAGTTCGACGTCCAGGACCAGCTCGCCGACACGCTGGTGCCGCTCGCCCGTTCTCAGCACGAAAACCCGACCGCCTTCATCGAAAACACCGAGGTATTCGGAGATCTCGCGTCGCAGCCGCGGTTCGTCGAGGCCTACCGATGGGCGCTGGACTCACTGCATCGCGACGGGGCCCGCGCCACTTTAGAAACCCTATTGCGCAAGGAGACACCATGACTCGCGCGCTGGTGATCGGCGAGGCGCTTATCGACATCGTCGAACGGGACGGCAAGGTAACCGGCGAGCACGTCGGCGGCAGCCCATTGAATGTCGCGGTCGGACTTTCACGGCTGGGTCGCGGCGTCGACTTCCTCACCCACATCGGCGACGATCCGCGCGGCCGCCGCATCGTCGACTACATCAAACAATCTGGCGTGCAATTGGTTTCAGGAAGCATGACCGCCCCCCGCACACCGACGGCGCTGGCCACGCTGGACGCCAATGGCTCGGCGCAATATGTGTTCGACATCGACTGGCAGCTGGCCGGGACACCGGAGGTGGCGCCGCCGATAGTGGCGCACACGGGGTCGATCGCGGCGGTGCTGGAACCGGGGTGCCGGGCCACCGCCGCGCTGCTCGACGCGTATCACCCGTCGGCCACCGTCACGTTCGACCCGAATGTTCGCGCGGCACTGATCGAGGACGCCGACATCGCGCGCGGTCGCATCGAGCGCTGGATCGAACGCTGCGACGTGGTCAAGGCCAGCGATGAGGACATGCGGTGGATCGACCCGAACCACTCCCCCGAGCAGATCGCCAGGACGTGGCTGGACCTGGGGCCGTCGATCGTCGCGGTGACGATGGGCGACCAAGGAGCATTCGCGATGTGCGCGGCCGGGACCGTGCGGGTGCAGGCCCTTCGGGTGAACGTCGTGGACACCGTCGGGGCAGGCGACGCGTTCATGACCGGGCTGATCGATGCGTTGTGGTCGCTGGGTGTGCTCGGCGCCGAGCGTCGTCCGCAACTGGCCCGGATCGGCG
This sequence comes from Mycolicibacterium moriokaense, assembly GCF_003201655.1. GTDB lineage: Bacteria > Actinomycetota > Actinomycetes > Mycobacteriales > Mycobacteriaceae > Mycobacterium > Mycobacterium moriokaense_A. The sequence goes on along the minus strand of NZ_QJJU01000020.1, from coordinate 33,661 downwards.
TCGACGCGCTGACCGCGGTGGTGCAGACGGCGGCGCTGTCCTCGGCGTTGACGGTGGCGCGGGCGGGCGCTGACCTGCCCGATCGGGCGACTCGGGACGCCGCAGCGGCCGGGTCAGGCCCGCTGCTGCCCCAACCCGGCTAGCCTGGCCTTATGCGTTCCATATGGAAAGGTTCCATCGCCTTCGGCCTGGTGAACGTCCCGGTCAAGGTCTACAGCGCGACCGAAGACCACGACATCAAGTTCCACCAGGTCCACGCGAAGGACAACGGACGCATCCGCTACAAGCGGGTCTGCGAGGTGTGCGGCGAGGTCGTCGAATACCGCGACATCGCGAAGGCCTTCGAATCCGACGACGGGCAGACGGTGGTGATCACCGACGACGACATCGCCACTCTGCCTGAGGAACGCAGCCGCGAGATCGAGGTGCTGGAGTTCGTGCCCGCCGGCGATATCGACCCGATGATGTACGACCGCGCCTATTTCCTGGAACCGGAAGGGAAGTCGTCGAAGTCGTACGTGCTGCTGGCCAAGACGCTGATGGAATCCGACCGGGTTGCGATTGTGCACTTCGCGCTGCGCAACAAGACTCGGCTTGCGGCGTTGCGGGTGAGGGATTTTGGAAAGCGCGACGTCATGGTCATCCAGACATTGTTGTGGCCCGACGAGATTCGCGATCCCGACTTCCCTGAGCTGGACAAGAAAGTCGAGATCAAGCCCGCCGAGCTGAAGATGGCGGAGCAGGTTGTCGAGTCGATGACCGACGACTTCAACCCGGACCGCTACCACGACGACTATCAGGAACAGCTCCATGAGCTGATCCAGGCGAAACTCGAAGGCGGCGAGGCGTTCACCACCGAGGAAGAGCCGAAGGAGCTCGACGAGACCGAGGACGTGTCCGATCTGCTCGCCAAACTGGAAGCCAGCGTGAAGGCGCGACGGGCCGGCGGTTCCGATGACGGCGACAAGCCTGCGAAGAAGGCGCCTGCAAAGAAGGCCGCGAAGAAGACGGCTGCGAAGAAGGCGCCGGCCAAGAAGGCACCCGCAAAGAAGGCCGCGGCGAAGTAGTAGCGACGTGGACAGCTCGAGTCGCCGCGCAGTAGCGCTCATCAGCGCTGCAATTCCTCGGTCGGCTGTGGCCCGGCTGGCAGGGTCGGTCCTCATCGGCGCCGCGATCGGCGTGGGTATCGGCGCGCTGAAAGATGCGCCAATGGGCATACTCGTCGGGATCTCTACGGCGGGGGCAATCTTCGTCGTTGCCGGTTGGATCCTGTTGTAGCCCATGGATGCCGACGCCACACACCACAACGCGCACCGTGTGGCATTCAATCCGGTGGGCGATGAGTTGGTAGTCGTTGCCGCGGCGCTTGGTGGACTGGTCAGCATCGTCGTGCTACTCGTCCGATATGCGTACCTCCACTACACCCCGACAGCTGGCGGAATCGACTTCAATAAGCCCAACTACCGACCGGAATTTCGCGACTTCTTGTACTTCGGCTACAACCTGGGCATGACCTACCAGGTGTCAGATACGAGCGTGTCGGACCCCATCATTCGCGATCATTCGCGCCGTCGTATTGCGGCACTGTCTGCTGTCATACCTATTTGGCACCGGCATTCTGGCGACTGCGATCAATCTAATCGCCGGCATGGTCACCGGTTGACGAGTAACTACGCGGGCAGATCCACCCGCAGCGCTAGGTGCTCTTCGAGTATCCGGCGCAGCGCGGCGTCCATCGGATGAGCCGATGCGAGGTCACGGCCGAACCCGCTGTCAACCACGACAACCTCGCCGTCACGTAGTTCGGCGCTGTCGATCTGATCGACGAACGGATCGAACAAGCCGGGCGGCGTGGCCAAGTAATACAACGCCCGGTGCGGCTCGTTCAACCTGGCGGCATACATCAACCCATGTTGGGTGATCACGAAGAGTTCCGAAGCTGTCCTGGCGTTCGGGGTCTCGACTTTGCACCACGCCATCGCGGCGCGCCGAGGCTCGGACAATCGATCTGAGACGTCGTCCGTGAGTGCGAGCAGCCTCTCGACGAGTGCTCCACCCATTTGCGGATAAGCACCGACGGCGACTCCGAAGTACCGGTGGAAGATCTCACCGAAGAAGTCGTACCGTTGCTCGCTCATCGCGGCTCCCCAGATTTCGGAGTTACACCCCAATTGTGCGCCCGAAAACCGTCAGTGGAGCAATGAATTTGGTCAGTCGTCGATGTGCGTCGGCGGGTCGGCGAAGGCGAGGTCCCAGGGGTGCTGGTCAGTACCCATCAAATCGCAGTGCTTGACGGGCACTAGGTAGGAACTGGCACCCTGAGGAATCAATTGGGGAACTGCCACGCAACGTTGCCAGGTGCCGTCAGGCTGGACGGGTCCATCGCACTTGCTGATATAGGGTCCTCCGTACTGACAGCCGGCGCTGGCCGGCGACGCTGAGGCGATCAGCTCCGCGGCCATCAGCAATGCAACCGATCCTCCGACGATGCAGCGCTTCATGGTCGTCTCCCGTCACATCGCCGCTGGGGCGTTGAAAGCCGCTACGGAGATGATGTCACCGACTGGCTAGAGAACACTTCAGCAGCCGCACTTAGATCACGCAGTGCGACGGGTCCACCCCGGGGAGCGGAAAGAGGCCTATGCATTCCGGCGGATTGGGAGGCGGCGGCGTAGCCGGAATGTCGAGGGGCATGGGGTGAAAGACTCCGGTGCCCAAGTCGATCCAACCGTAGTTTCCTCCTGCTCCGCTGTACTCGTAGCAGGAATTCCACTGAAAGTCTGGCCACGGCGGCTCAGCCGGCTTGTTATCCCCTGGGCACCAGGTGGGCCGGGCCTGGGCGGTACCCGCTAGCCCCAAGCCGGCCAGACCCAAACCGCCAGACACCAACACAGCCGTAGTCAACCCGACGATTCCTCGTCTTAGGGTGCGGGTGGCGTTCATGTTGTTTCCTTTGCTCATTGCGGCCTCCCAAGGCCCTAATGCGTAGTTTGCGCCTGGCGGGCGACTTGGACGTCGGGTATTTGCCTATTTCTTGCCGGTCCAAGTGGACACTGCTGGCACTGCTACCGATCCCAACATCGCGGGACGGCCGCCTGCGAAGAAGTAGTCCACTCGGCGCCGTCAACATTTGATGACGGTTCCGGGACGAGACACTCCCCTTCCTGAGAAAACTAGAACGTGTTTCAAAAACATGTCCCACGCGATGGCAACCCCTGCTACGGTTCGCCCGGCGACGGAAGGAAGACACAAGTGATTCTTGACAGGTTTCGGCTGGACGACCAGGTCGCGGTAGTGACTGGAGCGGGCCGCGGGCTGGGCGCCGCGATGGCGCTGGCATTCGCGGAAGCCGGTGCAGACGTGGTGATTGCGTCCCGGACACAGTCCCAACTCGAGGAAGTGGCCGAGCAGGTCAAGGCCACAGGACGGCGCGCCGAGATCGTCGTCGCCGACCTGGCTCATCCCGAGGACACCGCCAAACTCGCCGCCAGGGCCGTCGAGGCATTCGGCAAACTAGACATCGTCGTGAACAACGTCGGCGGCACCATGCCGAACACCCTGTTGACCACGTCGACGAAGGATCTCAAGGACGCGTTCACCTTCAACGTCGCGACCGCGCACGCGCTCACCACTGCCGCGGTTCCACTGATGCTCGAGCACTCGGGCGGAGGCAGCATCATCAACATCACGTCGACGATGGGACGGCTCGCCGGCCGGGGTTTCGCCGCATACGGCACCGCCAAAGCCGCGCTCGCGCACTACACCAGGCTGGCCGCGCTGGATCTCTGCCCGCGAATCCGCGTTAACGCGATCGCGCCCGGTTCGATCCTCACCTCCGCGCTCGACATCGTCGCGTCCAACGACGAACTGCGCACCCCTATGGAAAAGGTGACGCCGATGCGCCGGCTCGGCGATCCGGAGGACATCGCCGCTGCCGCCGTCTATCTCGCGTCCCCAGCAGGCAGCTTTCTGACCGGTAAGACACTCGAGGTCGACGGCGGCCTCACGTTCCCCAACCTCGACCTGCCCGTCCCCGATCTGTGAGGAGCTAGCCATCGCTATCAGAGTCGCCGCCATCGGCACCGGCAACGTGGGCATACACGCGCTCAAGCAGCTCATCGTCGATCCGCAATTCGAGCTCGTCGCGGTGTGGGTGTCCTCGGACGCCAAGGCCGGCAAGGACGCCGGAGAGCTTGCGGGCCTTGATATTTCGACGGGCGTCGCCGCCACGAATGATCTCGATGCGGTGCTGGCACTGAAGCCCGAGTGCGCGGTTTACACCGCGTTAGCCGACAACCGGCTCCCCGATGCGCTCGAGGACTACCGCCGCATCCTGGCGGCAGGCATCAACGTCGTCGGCAGCAGCGCCGTGTTCTTCCAGTACCCGTGGCACGTGCTGCCCGATGAGCTGCTCAAACCGATCGAGGAGGCCGCGCAGTCGGGCAAGTCCAGCCTGTTCGTGAACGGCATCGATCCCGGTTTCGCCAACGACCTGCTTCCGCTCGCCCTGGCCGGAACCTGTCAGAGCATCGAGCAGATCCGGTGCATGGAGATCATCAACTACGACACGTACGACAGCGCAGCAGTGATGTTCGACGTGATGGGCTTCGGCAAGGCGCTCGACGACATCCCGTTGCTGCTGCAGCCTGGCGTGTTGAGCTTCGCGTGGGGTTCGGTGGTCCGGCAGCTGGCCGCGGGCCTCGGCGTCGAACTCGACGAGGTCAACGAGACCTACATCCGCGAACCCGCACCAGAGGACTTCGACATCGCGTCGGGCCACATCGCGAAGGGCACCGCCGCGGCGCTGCGGTTCGAGGTGCGTGGCATGAAGGGCGGCAAGGCCGCCGTGGTGCTCGAACACGTCACGCGCTTGCGCAACGACCTGCACCCGGACTGGCCCCAGCCCGCGCAGGAGGGCGGCTCCTATCGCATCGAGATCACCGGCGAACCGTCGTATGCGGTGGACCTGTGTCTGAGCAGCCCCAACGGCGACCACAACCACGCCGGTCTGGTGGCCACGGCGGCTCGTGTCGTCAACGCGATTCCCGCGGTGATCGCGGCTGCGCCCGGCATCACGACGACGCTGGACTTGCCCCTGATCACTGGAAAAGGGTTGTACGCTGGCTAATAGCTCGGGGGCTTGAACATGAAGGACTCGCCTATGCGGCACCCGCTCTACTTCACCCCGATGGTCGTTGCGGCAGGCGCTGCGGCGGCAATCTTCTTATCGCCCGTCGCCGCCTCCGACACCACACTGCCGAACTGCACCAGCGTCGGCGGCGTAACCGATATGGGCGCTGGGACGACCGAATGCGCCACGCCCGGCAACGTCCAGCTCAATGCCACCCCGCCCGAACCGGACTACGTCTATCCGTGGGATGACGAGTTCTACGGTCCCGCGTTGATCATGGGTGGCGGTGATGGTGGCGGCGGCCACGGCGGCCGCTAAACAGATTATTCATGGCCCATTAAGGAGGCCAACAATGCGAACCAGGCTTCGCTCTCTCACAACGTTTTTCGCGGCGGCAGGCGGCTGCGCCGCAATCGCGATGGCGCCGGTCGCCACGGCCACGCCGCAATGCACGACGACCGCTCCCAACACCACGCAGTGCCAGACCAACGGAAGCACTCAGATCGTCACCTCACCCCAGCAGAACAACAACTGGGGCGGCTGGCCGTGGTGGGGTGGTGGCGGCATCGTCATCGGCCTCGGCGGTAGGGGCTGGTAGCCCGCCCTCGCTAGCCTCTGCCGAAGGTTTCGTCTAACCTAACTTTTCTATTCGCATTACCGGATAGAGAGTGGGTTAGTTGATCCAGGACACCGAGCCGCGGCTGCGGCCAAGCTGGCTGTTGCTTGGGCCGGCGTTCGTCGCCGCCATCGCATACGTCGATCCCGGCAACGTCGCAGCCAATGTCAGCGCCGGCGCGCAGTACGGCTTCCTACTGGTCTGGGTCATCGTCGTGGCCAACGCCATGGCGGGACTGGTGCAATACCTGTCGGCCAAGCTCGGCCTGGTCACCGGACGCTCGCTACCCGAAGCCGTCGCCGATCACACCCGCACCTCTACCCGCATCGCCTACTGGCTGCAGGCCGAATTGGTCGCCATGGCAACCGATCTCGCCGAGGTCGTCGGTGGCGCCATTGCACTGCACCTGCTGTTCGACTTGCCCCTTCTCGTCGGCGGCGTGATCACCGGAGCGGTGTCGCTTCTGCTGCTGGCGATCCAGAACCGGCGCGGCCAACGCACTTTCGAGCGGGTCATCAGCGGCCTGCTGCTCGTCATCGCGATCGGATTCCTGACAAGCCTGTTCGTCGAACCCCCTTCGGCAAGCGATGTGGCCGCGGGTCTGATTCCGCGATTCGAGGGCTCCGAGAGCGTGCTGCTTGCCACCGCGATGCTCGGTGCGACGGTGATGCCGCACGCGGTGTACCTGCACTCCGGCCTGGCCCGCGACCGCCACGGTCACCCCCCAGCGGGCAGGCAACGGCGCTGGTTGCTCAAGGTGACGCGGCTGGACGTCGGGCTGGCAATGCTCGTCGCGGGCGCGGTGAACCTGGCGATGCTCCTGGTGGCCGCCACCAACCTGCAGGGCCGCGACAACACCGACTCCATCGAAGGTGCGCATGCCGCGGTCCGCGACACCCTCGGCCCGACGGTCGCGCTGCTGTTCGCGATCGGGTTGCTGGCCTCCGGCCTGGCCTCGACATCGGTCGGCGCCTACGCGGGGGCGATGATCATGGGCGGGCTGCTGCGCCGTTCGTACCCGTTGCTGCTGCGGCGGCTCGTCACCCTGATCCCGGCACTCGCGATCCTGGCGATCGGTGTCGACCCCAGCCGCGCACTGGTGTTGTCCCAGGTCGTGCTGTCCTTCGGGATTCCGTTCGCGTTGATCCCCTTGGTACGGCTCACCAGTAACCGCAGCCTGATGGGCGAAGACACGAACCACCGCGTGACCACGGCCCTCGGGTGGATGGTCGCCGCGTTGATCAGTGTGCTGAATGTGGTGCTGATCTACCTGACCGTCAGGGGCTAGCGCCACCCACCGCTGACCTGCGATGGGAGGAAGGGCCTACCAGCAGAGAGGAAGCTGGTCGTGGCAGCGGCCCCGCCCGGGAGCGCAAGGTGACCCGGTGAGCGACAACAGATTTCAGGATGGCATCTACCCCTTCCCGGCCGGCATGCAATCGCGTGAGATCGAAACCAACGGCGGCGAGATCCACGTACGCGTCGGCGGGCATGGTCCAGCGGTCGTCATGCTGCACGGCTTCGGCACTACGGGCGACATGTGGGGTCATCTGGCGAGCGCACTCATCGAAGACCACACGGTTATCGCGCCCGACCTGCGTGGGTTGGGCCTCTCGTCGAAGCCTGATGGCGGCTACGACAAGAAGAATCAGGCGGCGGACGTGGTGGGCGTCCTGGACGCCCTGGGTGTGCCTACGGCCGAATTGGTGACGCACGACATCGGCATTATGGTCGGCTTCGCAGTTGCCGCCACTCACCCCGAGCGCGTGAGCCGATGGGTGGCGATCGATGCGCCGCTGCCCGGCGTCGGACCCTGGGATCAGATCACTCAGGATCCGGCCATGTGGCACTTCGGCTTTGGTGGTCAGGACATGGAGCGCCTGGTCGCCGGCCGCGAGCGCATCTATCTCGACCGCTTCTGGAACGAACTTTCCCGGGACGAGACGCGGTTTGATGAAGCGAAGCGTCAGCATTATGCGGCGCTCTATGCGCAACCCGGCGCGATGCGAGCGAGCTTTGCCCAGTTCCTGGCGTTCAGCCAGGATGCGGCCGACAACAAGACGTTCCTTGCGCAGGGCAAACTTCAGATGCCGGTCTTGGCCATCGGTGGCGAAGCTACATTCGGCCCGCTGATCGGCGCCGTCATCACGTGTGTCGCCGACAACGTCGAAGAGGTGATCATCCCGGACTGCGGGCACTGGATCACCGAAGAGCAGCCGCAGGCGACGACAGACCTGGTCGTCGACTTCCTGCGCCAAGCGCGTTGAGAGGCAGTCCCTGCCTTTGCGGCCGCAAACCGCCGCAGCGTCGTGGGGCCGATGCTCGCGTCTGCGATCATGGTCTTAATGCATCCGCGTCACAGCTACTTCGCGTACGGGTCCAACCTGTGTGTGCGGCAGATGGCGCGGCGATGCCCCGGCGCGGTCGATCCGCGGCCCGCGAAACTCGCCGATCACGACTGGCTGATCAACGAGCGCGGGGTGGCCACTGTCGAGCCGTTCGACGGCTCCGAGGTGCACGGCGTGGTGTGGCAGGTGACCGACCGCGACCTAGCGACACTGGACAGCGCCGAAGGCGTTCCAGTCCGGTATCGCCGCGACCGGCTGACAGTACAAACCGACGACGGCCCGTCCGAAGCGTGGGTCTACATCGACCATCGCGTGGATCCCGGCCCTCCGCGACCCGGCTACTTAGAACGCATCGTCGACGGCGCCGTGCACCACGGCCTGCCCCACCGCTGGATCGAGTTCCTGCGGCGCTGGGATCCCGCGCACTGGCCCATGCATGTCAACAGATCGAGTTCGCCTGCGCCACGGTCACTTTCGGAGCTTCTCGCCGATCCGACAGTCATCGAGGACTTCACGCTGCGGTCGCGGTTTGGCTTCCTGGCAATCCACGGCGGCGGGCTAGAGCAGATGACCGACGTCATCGCCGAACGCGCCGCCGAAGCAGCAGGCGCGTCGGTGTACGTGCTTCGCCATCCCGACAACTATCCGCACCATCTCTCCTCAGCGCTGTACCGCGGGCAAGAATCCGAACGGCTGGCCGAATTCCTCGACCACGTCGAGGTCGCGGTGTCGCTGCACGGATACGGCCGCATCGGACGCAGCACCCAGTTGCTGGCAGGCGGCCGCAATCGCGCACTGGCCGAACACCTCTCGCACCACGTCAACGTGCCCGGGTACCAGGTCGTTACCGACCTCGACGCGATCCCACGCGAGCTACGCGGCCTGCACCCCGACAACCCCGTCAACCGCGTGCGCGGCGGCGGCACCCAGCTCGAGCTGACGCCGCGTGTGCGTGGCATCAGCCCACGAAGCGGGCTGCCTGGCGACGACGGACTCACCCCGGCGACGTCGGCGTTGGTGCGGGGCCTCGTCGCGACCGCCCGCTCGTGGCAACCAGCGCCGGGCCCGCACTGAGGGACGAACGGGTTATGTTCGCCCTCGGAAAGCGCAGGTGCCATGTCGCCACCGTGCCCGTACAACCCGGCACACCCGGCAATGAGATCGGCTTTATTTGGGGACACCTTCAGTTCTGAGTAGCCCTAGGTAGGCGTTGTTCCCGGCAGGAATTGTCGGCTGGCCATCCTGCCTGGGCGGCGAACCGTCATGCCCCACGGAGTTTCTCTCAGCGAAAGCAAAGGTAAGGGGCGTAACGATGGTTGTCATGACGGAAACAACGCCCGAACAACCCCGCGAGACAACCGCGGCCGCCGAACCCGCGAAGCAACAGGACGGGGACAAAACTCATCGGCGCGGTGGGCGGCCGTTCCGGATCGCCGCCTTTGTCGTAGCGCTCGCAGGCATCGTGTTCATCATTGCAGTGATCTTCTGGAGCGGCTTCATACTCGGTGCCTCCGAAGGCGGTGAAGGCGGTCACCACCACGGACACGGCGAAGGCGGCTCAGGCCAAGAGGGCTCAAGCCAAGAAGAACGAGACGGCTCGAAGCGAGACAACGGAATGACGCCCTACGGTGTGGTCATTGAGCAGAGCGTGCCTTCAGCAGGTTTCGCGGGATAGCGGTCTACTGCGCGGCGTAGACGCGGTCACCTCGCAGATAGGTTCCGACGACGCGCACGGCATCCAGGTCGGGCGTGTACCGCGGATCGCGGTCGAGCCACACGAAGTCTGCCTCGGATCCGGGTTCGATTGTGCCCCACTGCTTTTCGGCGAAGGCCTGCCGAGCGACGCCTGCCGTGTAGGCGCTCAGCGCTCGTTCGACGGACATGATCTCGTGTGGCGTCCAGCCGCCGCGGGACACCGCAACCGCGATCCCCTTCAGCGGCCTGCCCGACGACACCGGCCAGTCCGAGCCGAACGCCAGCGGCGCGCCGGATTCGTCGAGGCTGTGCATCCGGTACTGCTGGGCGCCGCGTTGATCGCCGAGCCGCGGAATCGTCAGCTCCACCATCAACGGATCGAGCTGCGCCCATAGCGGCTGCATGTTGGGTATCACGCCCAATGCCGCGAAACGGTCGATGTCCGCGTCGTCGACGAGTTGCGCATGCGCGATCACAGGCCGCCGATCACGCGGCCCGTTGGTGGCGACGACATGCTCGATCGCATCGAGCGCCTGACGAGCCGCCGCATCGCCGATCGCGTGGATGTGGATCTGGAACCCGAGCGCATCGACGGCCCGTGCCGCGTCGGCGAGGTTGTCCCACACCTGCATGCCGTGGTCGTGCAGCGATCCGCAGTACGGCGCCAGCAGCGCGCCGGTCTCGTTCTCGATGACCCCGTCGGCGAAGAACTTCACGGTGTTCGCGGTCAGTAGGGGCGACGCGATGTCCTGTACTCGGCGACGCGCGTCGGCGAACTGCTCGAGTTGTGAATCGAAGTAACGAGGGTCTGCATACAAGCCAAGGTTGAACCGCACCGCCAGCTTGTCCTGGCGGGCCGCGTCGACATAGGTGTCGACGTCGCCGGGCTCGACCCAGGCGTCCTGCACCCAGGTCACGCCGCGGGCCAGGTAGTAATCGGCGGCCGTGCGAAGGGCATCGACGCGCACCTTCGGATCCCGCTCCGGCACGACGTTGTGTACCAGGTCGACGGCTCCCCACTCCCGCAGCGTGCCAAGCACTGAGCCGTCGGCGCGGTGTGGAATGGCGCCAAGCACCGGGTCCGGGGTGTCGGCGGTGATCCCCGCCCGCTCGAGCGCAACGGTGTTGCACCACACGGTGTGGTAGTCCCACGCGCGCAGCACGACCGGCCGGTCGGGGACCGCGGCGTCGAGCCAACGGGCATCGAACAGGCCGTCAGGAGCCATGCTGCTGTCGTAGGAGGCGCCGACAATCCACTCGTCGTCGGGATGCTCGGCGGCGAATCTCCCTACCTCGTCGACGATCTCGTCGACGGACTTGCACCGCCGCACCTGCGGCCCGACCGCCTCGAGGCCGCCGGGAAGCGGGTGGGCGTGTCCGTCGCCGAACGAAGGCATCAGGAAACCGCCGCCTAGGTCGACCTGTTCGGCACCCGCGGCAAGCGACCGCGCCTGCTCACCGGCCGCCTGCACCGCGCCGTCGACCACCAACAGCGCATCGGTGGTCTGGCCGTTGACACCGGTCCAGACGGTCCCACCGGCGAAAAACGTCGAAGGCACCCCGAGACGGTACGACACCCATCCGTCGGCCGCACGGCTCCGAATACCTCGATGTGAACATACACCCGCACGAACGCTCAGTCGCCGTCATCGGAAGCGGCGTATCAGGCCTGGTCGCCGCCTACGCACTGTCGGCGCGCGACCGGGTCACCCTGTTCGAAGCCGACACCCGCATAGGTGGGCACGCCCACACCCACTACGTCGATCGGGGCGACGGCTACACCGTTGGCGTCGACTCGGCCTTCCTGGTGCACAACGACCCCACCTACCCGACGCTGTGCAGGCTGTTCGACGAGCTGGGCATCGCCACCCAGGACACCGACATGTCGATGTCGGTGCGCGATGACGCGAGCGGCCTGGAGTACGCGGGGGCACGCGGCCTCGGCGGGCTGTTCCCGTCGTGGTCGACGCTCGCCCGGCCGAGGTACCTGCTGATGCTGGCCGAGATCAAACGCTTCCACGCGGCGGCGACCCGACTGCTGCAGGGCGACGCCGACGGCGAAACGCTCCGCGCATTCGTAGACCGGCACGGCTTCTCGCGCTACTTCGTCGACCATTTCATGACACCGCTCGTCGCGGCGGTGTGGTCGTGCCCGCCGGGAGACGCGCTGCGCTACCCGGCGCGCTATCTGTTCGTATTCCTCGAACACCACGGCATGCTGTCAGTATTCGGGTCGCCGGCGTGGCGGACGGTCGTCGGAGGATCCGCAAGCTACGTCGAGGCGATCCTGACCCGCATCGACGAGGTGCGCGCAGCTGTACCGGTGACCTCGGTGCGACGAGTCGCCGACGGAGTCGCGGTAACTGCCTGTGCCACACAGATTTTCGATGCCACAGTGATTGCCACGCATCCCGATCAGGCACTTCTGATGCTCGCGGAACCAACCGCGGCCGAACGGAGTGTGCTCGGCGCCATCCCCTACTGCACCAACCATGCGCAGCTGCACACCGACGAATCGGTCTTGCCACGCCGTCGCCGCGCCAGGGCCTCGTGGAACTACCTCGTCACCCCGAACGACGACAGCGTTCTGGTCACGTATGACGTCACCCGCCTGATGCGCCTCGACGGCCCGCGCCGGTTCCTAGTCACACTGGGCGGCCGCGACCACGTGGACCCGGCGAGCGTGCTGGCCGAGATGGCGTACAGCCACCCGATGTACACCCCGGAGTCGGTTGCCGCCCAACAACTTCTGCCGTCCCTTGACGACGAGCGGATAGCGTTCGCAGGCGCCTACCACGGTTGGGGATTTCATGAGGACGGCGCCGCATCCGGCCTGCGGGCTGCACGCCGCCTCGGCGCACAATGGCCGGCAACACGCAAAGCCGAGGCAGTGGCATGTTGACCTCAGCGTTGTACCGGACGCGGATCACGCACCTGCGCCGCGCTCCGGTGCACCACTACTTCGAACACCGCGGCTACAGCTGGTACATCGACATCGACCGGCTGCCGCAGCTGCCGCGCTGGCTGCGGCCGTTCGCAAGGTTTGACGCCGCCGACCACCTTGAGGGCGGGCCGAACGATTCATTGCGGCAACGCATCGACGCATTCCTCGCCGGGCGTGACATCGACCTACAGGGTTGCCGCATCACCGCGCTGACGCAGGCAAGGGTGCTGGGCTACGTGTTCAACCCGTTGACGCTCTACTGGTGCCACGACAGCCAGGGCGTCGTGCGCCACATCGTCGCCGAAGTGCACAACACCTACGGAGGCAGGCATGCATACCTGCTGCCACCCCACGGTGACCACCCTGCGATGGTGCGCAAGAAGCTTTACGTGTCACCGTTCAACGACGTCGACGGCTACTACCTCGTTCACGCTCCCCTGCCGGACGCCGAACTGGACGTGCGGATCTCGCTACACCGCGACAATCAGCCGGCGTTCGTCGCGACCGTGCGCGGCACCCGGCGAAGGGCCACCATCGGCGAGCTGCTCAAGCTGCAGATCGTCGCGCCGCTGGCTCCGCTGATGGGCGCCATCGGAATCCGCGTCCAGGGCATCACCTTGTGGCTACGGCGCGTCCGCGTCGTGCCGCGCTCCGAATCAACCGAGAAGGAAAGGGTCGACCAGCTGTGACCATTGAGATCGCGGAAACCGTTGCGACGGAGATTGATTCCGACCGGTGGCCCGACGTGGCGCGAGTACCTCGTGGATGGCTGAGTCCGACGATCGCCGACCGGCTGTTCCGCCGTGCCGCGGCGCGGCTACCGGTGCGAGTGGTGTATCCCGACGGCACCGTTGTCGGCGCCGCCGACCCGACGCTGCCGACCATGGTCGTCCACCGACCCGAGGCGATGGTTCGCCGGGTCGGCCGCTACGGGCTCATCGGCTTCGGCGAGTCCTACATGGCAGGCGAATGGACCTCCACAGATCTCGCTGGTGTTCTCACCGAGTTCGCGAAGCGACTGGCTGAACTGATACCTCCTGCGCTGCAACGTTTTCGACCGCTCGCGGCGGTCAGTCACCCGCGTTCGCAGCATAACAGCCGAGCGCAGGCGCGCCGCAACGTCGCCGAGCACTACGACCTGTCCAACGACCTGTTCGCCGAGTTCCTCGACGAAACGATGGCGTACTCGAGCGCACTGTTCAACACGATGCCCGCCTCCCATGCCGACCTACCCGACGCGCAGCGACGCAAGATCGACCGCCTGCTGGACACGGCGCACGTCGGCCCAGGCAGCCGGGTCTTGGAGATCGGCACCGGGTGGGGTGAACTGTGCCTGCGCGCCGCGGCGCGGGGCGCCCACGTCCACGTCCACTCGATCACGCTGTCGGCTGAGCAGCAGCGCCTGGCCAGGCACCGGGTGGCGGCTGCCAGCCTGTCGGACCGGGTCGACATCGAGCTGTGCGACTACCGCGACGTGTACGGGCGCTACGACGCCGTGCTGTCGGTGGAGATGGTTGAGGCCGTCGGCTATCGGTTCTGGCCAACGTACTTTCAGACCCTGGACCGGTTGGTAATGTCGGGCGGGCGCGTCGCAATTCAGGCCATCACCATGCCGCACGACCGAATGCTGGCCACCCGCAACACCTATACCTGGATCCAGAAGTACATCTTCCCCGGCGGCTTGCTGCCGTCGACGGAGGCGATCCTTGGCATCACCGAACGGCACACCCGATTGCGCACCGTGGACATGTTCTCGCTGCGACCGCACTACGCCGAGACACTGCGGCTGTGGAGGGAGCGGTTCGTCGAACGCCGGGATACGGTGGCGGCGTTGGGTTTCGACGAGGTTTTCCGGCGGATGTGGCAGCTGTACCTGGCATACTCCGAGGCGGGTTTCTCCTCCGGTTATCTCGATGTGTACCAATGGACCTTCGCACCCACGGGAAGTGGCCGATGAATTACCAGAACTTTGGTGGAGTCTCTGCTGCGTCGCTGGCGATCCTGGTGGTGGTGCACGGCACCACCTTCCTCATCGGCCGCCGGATCGGCCGGTACAACGTCGTCGACACAACGTGGGGCATCGGGTTCGTCGCCGTGGCGGCCGTCGCCTTGGTCTTGGGGTCCGGTGATCTGTTCCGGCGAGTCTTGCTGCTCGGTCTCGTCGCGGTGTGGGGTCTTCGCCTGGCCTGGCACATGATCGTCAAGTCCGCAGGCAGGGGCGAGGACCCGCGCTACCGCGATCTGCTGCGCGGCGACTTCTCCGCCGGACATGTATTGCGCAAGGTGTTCGTCGTTCAAGCTGCCGCCACCTGGTTTGTCTCACTGCCGCTGCAGGTTTCGGCGGTGCTGGGTCCGACGCCTGCGCTGTTGAGGCCGGTGCTCATCGCGGGCGTGGTGCTGTGGATCGTCGGCGTGCTGTTCGAGGCCCTAGGCGACCACCAGTTGCGCGGTTTCAAGGCCGACCCCGCCAACAGGGGCGTCATCATGGACCGCGGCCTATGGGCGTGGACAAGGCATCCCAACTATTTTGGCGACGCGTGCGTGTGGTGGGGGCTGTGGCTGGCCAGCGTCGCTTCGTGGGTATCGCTGCTCACGGTGCTCTCACCGGTGCTGATGACGTATTTCCTGGTATACGCCACTGGCGCGAAGCTCACCGAGAGGTACATGCGCAATCGGCCTGGATTCGACGAATATCGTTCGCGTACATCGTTTTTCGTCCCGATGCCGCCCAGATCGCGATTACCGTGACGGTATTGACGGCGATGGCTAGGCTACCGCTCGTGACCACCGAACTCGACGCGTTGTTGCGCCAGGTGGCCCGCCGCGACGTCGATGCGTTCGCCACGTTCTACGACCGCACCCGGGCCAGGGTGTTCGGCCTGGTCACCCGGGTTTTGCGGGATCCCGGCTACAGCGAGGAGACCACACAGGACGTCTACCTGCAGGTGTGGCGCACGGCGGACAGCTACGACCCTGCGGCGGGTTCGCCGCTGGCGTGGTTGATGACGTTGGCGCACCGGCGCGCGGTCGATCGGGTGCGCTCGGAGCAGGCGGCCAGCCAGCGTGAGTCGCGCTACGGCGCCGCCAACGTCGACGTGCCTGCGGATCTGGTGGCCGACTCCGTGATCCTGCGCGACGAGCGGCGCCAGGTGGCCGACTGCCTGGGCTCGCTCACCGATGCGCAGCGCGAGGCCATCCAGCTCGCCTACTACGACGGGTTGACGTATGCCCAAGTGTCGGAACGGTTGTCGGCGAATCTGGCTACGATCAAGTCACGGATGCGCGACGCCATCCGCGGCCTGCGCCGGTGTCTGGGGATCTCATGACCGAGCCACTGGATCCCGATCTGATCGCCCTCGCGACGCCATACGCGTTGCATGCGGTGCCCGAGTCCGAGCTCGCCGACATCGAACGACGTGTCGCCGCGGCGCCGCCCGAGGTCGCGCAGGCCTTCGACGAAGAAGTTCGCGCGGTCCGGGAAACGATGGCTGTGGTGTCGGCGGCCACCGCCGT
Source organism: Mycolicibacterium moriokaense (assembly GCF_003201655.1). Taxonomy (GTDB): domain Bacteria; phylum Actinomycetota; class Actinomycetes; order Mycobacteriales; family Mycobacteriaceae; genus Mycobacterium; species Mycobacterium moriokaense_A. Next base: position 17,414 of record NZ_QJJU01000020.1, on the reverse strand, counting down.
CGAGCCGCCGGACCAGCTGCGGGATCGGCTGCTCACCGAGGTGAGCAGCGATCCGGTGCGGCCGTTGAGGGCGGTGCGGCCGGGGATCAAGCGTTGGCAGACCGTGGTGTTGGCGGCCGCAGCCGCCCTGGTGATCGGTCTCGGCGCACTCGGTGTCGGGATGGCGTTGCGGCCCGCGCCCAGCCCGTCGATGGCCGAGCAGGTGTTCGCCGCGCCCGACGTGCGGACCGTTTCCGGCCAGATTCCGACAGGCGGTACCGCGACCGTGATGTTCTCCCGCGACAAGAACGCGGCCGTGCTCGTGATGAACAACGTCGCCCCACCGGCGCCGGGCACGGTGTATCAGATGTGGCTGATCGGCGATAAGGGACCGGAGTCGGCGGGGATGATGGACGCCAAGGCGGTTGCGCCGTCGACCACTGCGGTGCTACCCGATCTCGGCGACTCGCAGACGTTGGCATTCACGGTGGAACCCCCAGGCGGTTCGGCGCAGCCCACAAGCGCGCCGTTCGCGAAGCTGTCCTTGGCCTAGGCACCTGTCTTTCCGCAGCCGTCATCATTTGTTGACGCTGCCGGGATGGACATATTGATCCGGCCCGTCACCGGCGGTGACAGCCAAACATTTCGGTGTGCCTACGATCGGGGAATGGTTAAGGACTTCCGGTTCGGAGTCGGCCTGACGGCCGCGCGTCGGCGACGCACACTGCAGGACTTGGCGCGCAGCGCCGAGGACATGGGATACGACGTCCTGCACATGGCCGATCATCTCTATACGACGGCCCCGTTCCCGATGCTGACCGCCGTCGCGATGGCGACCGAGAGGCTGCACGTCGGCACATTCGTGCTGAATGCGGGCTTCTACCGGCCTGCACTGTTGGCCCGCGACGTCACGTCGCTGCGCGACCTGTCAGGCGCACGCTTCGAGCTGGGGCTCGGCGCCGGCTACGCCAGGGAAGAGTTCGAGCAGGCCGAATTGCCTTATCCGACGGCCGGTGAACGCGTCGCTTGGCTGCGCCACGTGACCGAGCACATGAACGAGAACGTGCCTGACGTCCCGATCCTCATCGCGGGCAACGGCGACAAGGTGCTCACCCTCGCCGCGCAACGTGCCCACATCATCGGCCTGACCGGCGGCGCCCCGGCCACCGCGGACTCCGATCCGCTTGCCGACCGCATCGCTTTCGTCCGTGACGCGGCGGGCGATCGCTTCGACGAACTCGAACTGAACATCTCCGTCATCGCGATGCCGACGGACGATTCGGGGGTGCCTGACCTGTCGATCGCGCGCCGGTCCCTACCCGGCCTGTCCGAAGACGAGATGCTAGGGACCCCGACCGTGCTGTCTGGGTCGACGAAGGAGATCGCCGACACCATCCGCGGCTACCGCGACACATACGGCGTCACCTACATCACCGTGCAGCAGATGCACGCGGAGCCGTTCGCAAAGGTCATCGCCGAACTTCGGTAAGCTGCGAGCCGTCCCGCCCTCGTAGCTCAGGGGATAGAGCACGGCTCTCCTAAAGCCGGTGTCGCAGGTTCGAATCCTGCCGGGGGCACGTCAGGCCCTGTATTACCTCGGCTGATTGTTGACATTTCTACTTCGGTTGATGGCTGACAGTGTTTCGGCTGATGGTTTACACCTACTTCGGTTGATCCTTGACACTCCCTAGATGAGGGAGTTGAGCGTGGCTGAGCAGCGGTATCAGGCCGTGTTAGCGGTGATCAGCGACGGGTTGTCGATCTGCCAGGTCGCTTCGAAGGTGGGGGTGTCGCGGCAGACGCTGCATTCCTGGTTGGTCCGCTATGAGGCTGAAGGCCTCGACGGGCTTAGGGATCGGTCGCATCGGCCGGTGAGTTGTCCGCATCAGATGTCGGCTGAGGTGGAGGCCGCGCTGTTGGAGTTGCGGCGCTCGAGGCCGTATTGGGGGCCGCGGCGGCTGGTGTTCGAGTTGGCTAAACGCCGGGTGGCCCCGGTGCCCTCGGAGTCGTCGGTCTATCGGGCCCTGGTGCGGGCGGGGATGATCGACCCGACGGTGCGGGATCGGCGCTCGCGCAAGTGGAAACGCTGGGAGCGCGGTGCCCCGATGGAGCTGTGGCAGATGGACATCGTGGGCGGGTTTGCGTTGGCTGATGGCACCAGCGCCAAAGCGTTGACCGGAATCGATGACCACTCCCGGATGTGCGTGTGTGCGACGTTGATGGCCCGAGAGCGCACCCGCGCGGTCTGCGACGCACTACGCGCAGCGTTGGCGACTTATGGGGCGCCGGTGCAGATTCTGACCGATAACGGCAAGGTGTTCACTGGCCGGTTCAACCATCCACCGGTGGAGGTGCTCTTTGACGCGATCTGCCGCGAACACGGCATCGATCATCTGTTGACCCAGCCCCGCAGTCCCACGACGACGGGCAAGATCGAGCGGTTCCACCGCAGTCTGCGCGCCGAATTCCTCAGCAACAGGCCCGCTTTCACCAGTCTCAAGACTGCCCAGCAGGCCCTTGATGAATGGGTCGGCTACTACAACACCAGTCGGCCGCATCAATCGCTACACATGCTCACACCGGCCGACCGGTGCACTGCTGCGGCGCCGACGACTTCGCCGTCGACATCGAAAACAACCCACCATGACCGCACTGGTGCCGGCTGGGTCAGTCGACGAGTCTGTGCCAACGGCATCGTCTGTGTGTCCTGGCAGCAGGTCAGCATCGGCCGCCACTACGCCGGCGAACGCTGCGATGTCCATGTCGACGGTGAGCTGTTGCGGTTCTGGATCGGCGACGATCTGGTCAAGACCGCCGCCCGCACCAGCCGCGGCGAGGTAAGAAACAAACAGGCCCTCCGCACCAGCGGACAGACCTAACCACAACACACGAGTGTCAAGGATCAACCGAAACAGATCCGTCAACCATCAACCGACTCTGAACAGGGCACGTCAGGCGCTATTTTTGCCGGTCCAACAGGTCAGCAAGCGCGCGGACTGACTCATTTGATGAGTTCGAGGGTCTTCCACTCTGCCGGGGAGTAGTAGACAGTGCCGACTCCGGTTCGCTCTCTGCCGTTGAAGACCTTGAGGGCGGTGCCGGGAAAGTCGAATATTATGGGGTCCTCGTACTCCCGAGTCTGCCCATCGGTGAATGTGATCCGGAATCGCGTCTTGGCCATGTCGGAAGTGTTCCATCAAGGCCGGTCCGAGACTCAGAGCGGGGAGACCCCAGACCCGTAGACAACCCGACCGACTACGACATACCGGTATCCGGTGGAGTCAATGAAGACCCTCCCCACCTGGTCAGTCGATATTGTCGGGGCCGTTACATAGCAGAAGCCATGTGTAAACGGGCAACGTCGACTAGCTTGAGCCGATGTCCGAGCACGTGCAGGCTATCGCCGACTCTGCGCAGGCCGCCTACTTCCGATTGCACTTGCTTCAGGAACGCTCCGACCTCGTCGAAATGCTGGGCAAGCACACGAAGAACCTGACGCGGTGCATCACCGCGGGCAATATGCGGCCGATGAGTGACATTCGCCGGCACATCCGCACCATAGAACGGGAACTGCAGTTAATCGACCGGATGGTGGAAGCCCTCGATGATCGCTTTCCAGGTCAGCTAGCGACTACCGCCTCAGAGCCAAATAGGCGCCGGGCTTAGATAGCTCCCTGCACTGCGCACCTCAGTGTTGTTGTCACCGTTATCTTTAACGAGGCCGCACAGTATTCTCACAGTCAACCATAAGTTTCTGGCTGCCAACGTGATTGACCCTCGGCGAACCCGCGCGACGTACGCTGTGCGCAACCACAGAAGGGTGTCCGCCGATATGCAACCGAACGCGCTCGATCCCGTCGCCACCGAACGGCTGTCCCACGCTGGAAAGGTCTTCACCTCAGACCTTTCGATCAACGAGTTCGCGCTCCTGCATGGCGCGGGGTTTGAACCAATCGAGCTGGTGATGGGCGTGTCCGTCTACCACGTCGGCTACCAGTTCACCGGGATCAAGCAACAATCCGAGCTGCCCGTCCTGACCGAGGCGACCTATCGTGCACGCTGGAATGCGATGTCGCGCATGCAGGCAGAAGCAGATTCGCTCGGTGCCGACGGTGTCGTCGGCGTCCGACTCGAATGGCGACACCAAGGTGAGGGCGAGCATCTCGAATTCATCGCCGTCGGGACCGCGGTGCGCTACACCGCGAAACCAGGGGCGTACCGACGCCCGAACGGGCAGGCATTCACCAGCCATCTGTCCGGCCAGGACATGGTCACACTGTTGCGGTCGGGCTACGCTCCGGTGGCGTTTGTCATGGGCAACTGCGTGTTTCACGTTGCCGTGCAAGGCTTCCTGAAGACCCTGGGCCAGGTGGGGCGCAACGCCGAGATGCCGCAGTGGACGCAGGGTAACTACCAGGCGCGTGAGCTGGCGATGTCACGCATGCAGGCCGAGGCCGAGCGTGACGGCGGGACCGGCGTAGTCGGCGTGCAGTTCGAGATCTCCAACTACGCATGGGGACACCACACGGTGGAGTTCTATACCGCGGGTACGGCCGTCCGGCACGGTGGTAGCGCCGAGACCATCGTCCCGTCGTTCGTCCTACCCATGAGCGGCTGATGGAAGGTTTCGACGCAGAGCGCGTGAGCCGTACAGTGTCGGCTGCTCTAACGGGCCCCGGTGGAGTTGCCCTGGTGGTCAACGTGTTTGCGCGTATTCCGGGTGTCGCGCACACACCCGCGAAGCAAGGGATGTTCCGATCCCAGCCCGAGCGCGTCCAGATTGGCGACTGGCGCTACGAAGTCACCAAGGACGGTCGTCTGCTGGCTGCGCATCTCGTGAATGGAATAGTGCTCGCCGAGGACACCCTCGCGGCCGACGCCGTCGGCCCACACCTTGCGCGCGCACTCAGCCAGGCTGTCGCCGCATGGGGCACAGCGATCATTCCGAACATCGATGCGGCCGTCGAGGCCCTCAGCACAAGCGCGGGTCTCTGATACCGCGCTACCCGTTCAGTTTCTCGGACAGCTTCGCCGCGAAGGTGTGTGTGTCGCCAGGCCAGCGCGCCGACAAGTAGTTGCCGTCGTCGACAACGAACGCCGGTCGTGAGTCAGTCACGCTGTCGCGGGCCAATCCCGATGTTTTCGTCCGCCAATCCGGTGAACCTGGAACGACATCGCAAAAGTCGGACGGACTGGCCAACGCGCGGGTGACCTCGGACTGCACCGACATGTAGCCGGCCGGTTGGCCCGGTTCTTCGGTGTAGGTGCGGTAGTAATCGCGGTCCCCGAAGCGGGTGAATCGGGTGAGCTGCCAGGCGCGTCGCTCGAATGCCCAGGTGAGCGCAGTCGTCTTGCGGCCGTGAAGCACAGAGCGGCCGGTCGCCGGATCGACGGTTCGCGCGGCCAACAGCACGCCGTGGCAGATCGCCGCCACGACCAACCCGCGGCTGAACGCTTCGACGACCAACCGGTGCAGGGTTTCGCTGTCGATGTAGCCGCGCATCCCCCTGGCGCGGTGGCCACCCGGCAGGAGCAGCGCATCGACGTCATCGAGCGTTGCCGCCGTCCACCGCAGCGGATGTTGATACTCGGGTGACCGCGACATCCGTGCGTAGGCATCGCGGGCGTCGCGGTTGGCGCGCAGAAACCGGCCGATGAACGCCGCGCGGCCCAAAAGTGGTACTGCAGACCATATGTCGAGACCACGGCCCGTCAGCATGATGTCATCCGCCGTCGCGGGTGAGCCGTTTTCAGTGGCGAATACAACGCTGCGACCGTGGTTGGTCAGGACTTGCCAGCTGACGGCGACCTCCGACGGATCGAAATCGCGATCGGGAATCGGGATCAACACGCTGCTCAATCCATCGCCCCTCCGCCAGTTCCGCGACCCACGTCGAAAATGGTTGCGCGGTAACGCTCTAAGCAGCGTTCTCGTCGCAGCACAATCCTACGCCTGGCAGCGCATTGGCCAAAGAAGCCGAACCGTCAATTAATCGTGACGCTCTTTTGGAAAGTGTTGTCGGCGTATGCGGTTGCAGGGTTACCGAACCCACCCTGTTGGACGGACTGATCCACGTTGATTTTCGCGACTACCTGGCCCGCGCCAGGCGCCGATCCCCGACCATAGCAATATCTTTCAGATAGTGAATTAACCGGCTGTGGAGAGCCCCGCGTCACGCGGCAGCGGGTCCTCAGGGATTTTCATCCGCTCAAGCATTTCGAGGGCGACGTCTCGCACTTTGATGTTGCGTCGTTGAGATTCGTCAACCATTTTTGCGAAAGCCTCGCCCGGCTCACAGCCGTGCAGCGCGATTAGAGCTCCTTTGGCCATATCGATGTCTGAACGCGAGAGAAGTGCCCTCTCGAGCTGGGTGACGGTTTCACGGGAGTGCTGCCAGCGGCCGGCGTTGCTGATCGCTTGACCGGCAGCAGCGGTGTACAGGCGCATGAGTTGCGCGTCGAACGGGTCGAACGCAGATGCCGTCTCGCTGTAGATGTTGAGAGAGCCGACAAGCTCCTGCTCTTCAGCAGGGCGGTCAATCAGCAGGGGCACCGAATAAACTCGCTCGGATCCCGAGTCTCTGGGCGGCGTCAACGAACTCCGGCCACCGTTGATGTTCTTCGCCGAGTACCGCGCACACATGGGTTCGCTGCAACGCGGCTTCAAGGCACGGACCCCGCCCTGACGCGTACTGATGCTGATCGAGTTCCAGCGCCCGCTCATGTGTGGAGGCCGCGGTACGGGCATCAGGCCACGACAGCACACTGATGCTGACGGCGTCGGCATACGGGATTGCGGCGACTGCCGTCTCCGCGACCCGTGCCGCTATATCGTCCAACGGCTCCTCGGCGGCGAAGAGATCTCGTAGTCCCTCGATCGCCTCCGCTGTAGATATCAGCCTGGCCAACGGTTCTAGTAGGTCGAAAGTCATGATTCGTGCCCTTCAAGAGCATGCGATAACCGCTGCTACGGGCACACTTGACCTAACCGTAGTCCTTTTGACGGCGGCGTCACCCCGCTTCGGGGTGAGTTGAAGGGTGAACCGTTCATGTCGTCGGACCCACGCTCCGAACGGTCGCAAGAAGGAAAGATGAAGACATGGCCGATCACCCGCTTGATGCGTCCACTCGACTTGCCGTGGAACGCACACGGCTGGCCAACGAACGAACGCTGATGGCGTGGATTCGCACCAGTACTTCCTTGATCGCTTTCGGCTTCACCATATTCAAGTTCTTCCAGTACCTGGCGACGCAGGAGCATCGCCACACGATCGTCAGTCCCTGGGTCGTTGGGATGGCAATGATCCTCATCGGTCTCACCGGCCTGGCATTGGCCTGGATTCAGCATCGTCAGCAGATGAAGGCGCTAAAGGCCGAGGCCGGAACACTGCCCTACTCAATATCCGCAATCATGGCCGGTTTGATCGCCGTGCTCGGTGTCATGGCACTCGTGATAGTGGCGATGAGGCTGTAGCCCCTTGCTCAGGTCCCTTCTGGGGCAAGCATATTCATCGCTGTGCGGCGTGCGAGCGCCATCGTGGAGACCATCGGGTTGACCCCTGAGCAGCTGGGCATTCCGCTGGCGTCGGCTATCCACACACCCGTGACGTCATGCAGCTCACCGTTCGGCTTGGCGACCGACGTCTGCGGGTCGCTACCCAACTTCGCGCTGCACATCTGGTGGGCACTGAACACCGGGGTTCCGCCAGGACCGATGGGGAGCTGATCCACCGTTGAGATGAACGCCTCGAGGTCGTCGCCGCGCTGCCAAGGCGCGAACGGCTGGCCTGCGAGAAAGATCTGTTGCGCACCCGCGGCCTCGTGCATGCGGATCGACGTCGCCGCGGCTTCGCGGAAATGATGACGGTCGAGATCGTCGGTGAACGGATACCAGAACGTCGATTGACCGTTCTCGTCGATCGTGACGGTTCCGGCGCCGCGGTCCTTGACGATGAACACCCAATCGGCCCGGTACCGATACTTGCGCGTGAGTTCCTTGTGCGAAGCGCCGTCAAGCCACGGGACGACCGTGGTGAACAGGCCGGGCAGGTGTTGGACGCATTCGATCAGGTACCCGTAGCCCTTATTACATTCCGCGAACTCGTTCATGACTCCGGCCATCGCGGGCCCGTACCACGGGTCTTGCGGTTCGTCGTAGACCCCGCTGACGAGGCTGGCGGGGTGCAGTCGCAGTTCGGCGCCGACAGCCGGCCCACCGATGCCCGACCGAAGCAATAGTCCAGGGGTCTCCAGGCTGCCCGCGGCTGCCACGACGGACGGTGCGTGGATCACGACGTGGGAAGTCTGTTGCGTCTCTGGATCCGTGTACGTCGCCTCGACCCCGACGGCGGCGCCGTCGTGCGTGAGGATCCGGTTGACCCAAACGTTCGGCAGCAGTTTCGCTCCTGCATCGGAAGCGTCTTGAAGATAGGTGCGCAACGTGCCCTGCTTGGCACCGGTCTGATCACCCATCCCGCTGTAGCCGATCAAGTTGGGGTCGTAGCGCTCCGGATCGATGTTGAGTGTGGCGACCCGGTAGGAGTAACCGAGTTTGGACGCGCCGTCCGACAACCGCTCATGCGGGCCGTTCTGGGTCGCGACCTTGTCGTTGCACTGAATGCGCTCGAACACCGCCTGTAGGTGTTCGTCGAACGCCGGGGTGTCGACGTCCTCAAGTCCGGCGTTGGCCCAGCAGGCGCGGACGGTGTCCGGGGTGAGCAACGAGTTCGACCAGTTAACGGTGCTGCCGCCGCCCACGGTGCTGCCCGCGGCGATGCTGACCATGCCGTCGGCGGAGGGGAAGAACCCGCCGCGCAGGAACAGATTCTGATACGCAGCCACCTCCGACTGCACGAAGTCGGATTCGTTGCAATAGCTGCCGGCTTCGAGGATGATCACGCGCTTGCCTGCCTCCGCGAGCGCTGCCGCGGCCACTCCGCCGCCGCTGCCGGAGCCGACCACGACGACGTCCGCCTCGAGCGTCGTCTCACCGGAGACGGTGATGACCTCCAGCGTCTTGCGGGCGTCCTGCGGCGGATTTTGGACCGGGCCCGGATACCCCATGCCGGCCCACAGCGGATTGTGGCCATCCGGGCCCGGAAGGCTGTAGGCGAACAACACCGAGAGCTGATTCAGCGCGGCGATCCCGCCCGCCGCCTCGGGTGAGATGGCCGCGACGTTGGCGAGGATTTCCTCGCGCGCGGCCTGGGGCTGATCCTTGAATTCGAAGAGTCCGACGCCGTCGATCAGCTGCAGCATGCCTGCGCGCTGCGCCTCGGGTAGGTGCGTGAGCAGGTACTGCTCGGCTGCCGCATCGGCCCCGACGTCGCTGCCCTTGGCCGCGTAGAACCCGTCCGGGTCGTCCTCGCGTGGGACGGATGCGACGAAGGTGTCGACGATCGCCGTCATCGTCTGCCGCTGCAGAGTGGTGAATTCGATGGGCATCAGGCGAACCGGGGCGCCGCGCGGTAGATGCCGAGGGCGCGGGCGACCCGACGGATACCCGAGGGCGCCAGAGGGGCCACCGTGATGGCGATCGGAACAAACAGCGGGGACAGGACCAGCAGGAAAACGGCGATGGCGCTGAAATAGGAGCTCATTTGTGGACTCACTTTCTTCGCGAAGCGGAACTTTGGTTCTGATTGCGATAAGGATCGTTGAGCCGGATAGGTTGCCGCGACGTCCCCAGACGCCGAAGTTTTGGCCGTCTATTGGCCTGCGAGGCCAAACGAGGTCGCAGCGAACCCCTCGGTTCGGATAGCTGGAGGTTTATGGTCTGGTCATGGCGAAAGCTGGCCATGCCGATACCGCGGTCGTCGGTCGGTGCGCGGCGGAGATCGTCGGCCGCCTGGACCTGCGAATGGCCGAACTGACCGGCGCGATGCATCAGATGTTGGTCACGGAGATCGCCGAGCTGCGCGGCGATGCGCAACTACTGCAGCTGTTGCGTGACAGCATCGACGGGAACGTCGCCACCGTCTTCTCCGCGATCCGGCACGGGATTCCGATCGAGAAAGTCGAATTGCCCACCGCCGCAGTCGAACACGCACGGCGCCTCGCGCAGCGGGGAACGACGGTCAACGCGTTGGTGCGCGCCTACCGCCTCGGCCACAAGGCGTTGCTCGACGCTGTGCTGGTCGAGATCGGCTTGTCGGACCTGGACCCGCAGCTGAGCCTCGCCGTGTTTCGCCAGATCTCGGAAGTCACGTTCGGCTACATCGACTGGATCACGCAACAGGTGGTGAGCACCTATCAAGACGAGCATGACCGCTGGATGGAGAATCGGAACAGCCTGCGCGCGATGCGGGTCCGGGAGCTCCTCGACGGGGCCGACCTCGACATCGACGAAGTGGCAACCTCAATTCGCTACCCGCTGCGGCGGACTCATATAGCGATTGTGGCGTGGCGTGACGAGGACGACGGCGGCGACGACCTCGCGTCGATGGAGCGGTTCGTCGATCAACTCGCCGACTCGGCCGGCGCCCGCGAGAGCTCGTTGCACATCTCGGTGGACCGCCTGACTGGATGGGCCTGGATCCCAGTGCAGGCCGAGGCTACGCCGACAGCGGTCACTCGTATACGTGCGTGCGCCGAGGCACGACCTGATGCGCCGTGGATCGCCGCCGGTGATCCGTTGCCGGGTGTCGAGGGGTTTCGGCGTTCGCATGAGCAGGCACAAGAAGCCCATGCGGTTGCGATCGCCGCCGGCTCGAATGCTCAGCGGGTCACCGCTTCAAGCGATCACGGCCTGTCGGCCGCGGCGCTGCTGAACAGCAACCTCGGCGCGGCGAGGGTGTGGGTCGCCGAGGTGCTCGGTCCGCTCGCATCCTGCACGGAAAACGACGAGCGACTACGTGAAACCCTGGGTGTCTTTCTGCGCGCCGGGGGCAGCTTCAAGGCCGCAGCCGAGGAATTGCACCTGCACACCAACTCCATCAAATATCGCGTGCAACGGGCGATCGACCGACGTGGGCGACCGATCAGCGACGGCCGTCTCGACGTCGAAATCGCGTTGCTTCTCTGTCACTGGTACGGCAACGCCGTACTGGCAGACGCGTAATCAGCCACGTCTATCCCGTGTCCTCTGATGGCTGTAGGACGGTGTCGTCCCTCGACTTGGTTTCCGCATTTAGCCGGAGGTGTGCGCTCAAAAGGAGTTTGTCGCAGGCGGACCGAGGTGGGAAGTGTTCGCCGGCGGCAAGGGCGACGAAGTCTTTGACTACCTGTGCCGCAAGCAGCCTCAACTTGACGTTGGTCTCCTGGGATCGCCACTTGAGCAGCTCGAAGGCCGCCGCCTCGTCCATCCCGTAGATGAGCATCAACATGCCCTTGGCCCGCTCGATTTCTGCTCGGGTCTCGGCAATAACCGTGACGGCGGCGGTCACCTCGTCCTGGCGCTCCCGCTCCAACGGCGTGACGTCAACGTAATAGCCCTGAGTGGCCATCACCGTCCCGTCGAGCTCACGCAGAAGATCCGCGACGACAACAACGTGATGGACTCGGCCTTGTACGTCGATGATGCGGTGCCGGCTGCTGAAGGGTTGACGGCTTTGGCGGATCAGATCAAGGGTGTCTGCGATCTGGCGGTAGTCGTCGGGGTGTTTGTGGGCGAGGACCATCTCGGTCGTCGGGGTGACCGAGCCCGGCAAGTATCCGTGCATCCTTTCTACCTGCGGGGACCACTCCCAGCGGTCGTCGTCGAAGTAGAAGCGGAACCAGCCGACCCGCTGCGGGGCACCGGCCCCGTCGATGACTGCCTTGCCATCGCCGCTGGAATTCACAACGGCGAACCGATCCTCTTTTCCCGGATGTTGCTGCATAGCAATACCCCTTGTGCGGAATCCCCTGTGCCAGTTTGTGCGCTCGGCAACCCTCACCAGCATCAAAACTCGGCGCGAAAACCGCTCGCGGCCCGGGCTTCCGCTCTGCAAGGATCTACGGAGCAGTAAATGTTGTACTCCAAACTGGCATGCAGGTCAAGCCCCTATTTGGCGATAGTCACAGCGTTGGCATCTCACCCCGAAGTCCCACCATTTTGATCTTGAATCGTGGGGCATGTGCAACAGGGTCCAGCGACACGTGGCGCGTCACTACGCGGTCACGTTGATCAGTCTCCGCGGGTGTCGATGACCCGTTGCGCGACGTCGATCAGCCGGGTGTTGCTGTCCTGCGACAGCTTGCGCAGCATCTCGAAGGCTTGCACATCGTTGACGCCGAAACGCTCCATGATGATGCCCTTGGCCTGGCCGATGCGGTCCCTGGTCGAAATCGCCGACTGCAGCTGCTCACCGTGACGGCTGGCCAGGATCGCCGCCGCCGCGTGCGCCGCGAGGACGACGCCGATGGTCTCGTCCTCTGCGTCAAAGGCATTGGGTTTGAAGGAGAACAGGTTCAACGCGCCCGCGGTGCGGTCGGCTGTGTAGAGCTTGAACGACAACCCGCTCAATACGCCGATGTCGACGACTGCGGGCGAGTACTGAGGCCAGCGGTCTTCGGAGCGAAAATCGTCGGTCCGCACGATCAGTTCATCGAGCGCTGCCTCAACGCACGGCCCCTCGTTGAACAGCATCTGAAGCTCATCGAGTCGATGTGACAGGTCAGACGTGTTGGCGACGGAATCCCACTTTCCGCCCTTGCCGATGAGCAGCACGCCTGCCGTGTCGGCTCCGGGTATCAGCTCCATCGCCGCCGAGGTCACATCCAACAGCACCTGCTCGACGCTTCGCGGCGCCGCAGAAGCCCGCGCTAGCTCGGCCATTCGCTGAGCCAGGTCGTAGTTACGCGGCGGCGTCATGCAAAGAAGCTTCCCATTGTGAACCGGCTCCATGCAGACGTTTGTCTTTCGACACAGCGGGAATGCCCCATGAGGCGGGCGCAATGGTCGACCGTGGTGCTCGCTGAGGTCTCGTCGGTTCAGACATCGAGCCGGCGGGGCCGCCTCTCGTTTGTCGAATCGCCCGAGTCACTCTCTTAGTTGTAGTACCGTCCCATTCATGGGCATTCCCAACGTCTGGATCCTTGGCGGCTATCAAAGCGATTTCGCGCGCAACTTCACCCGCGAAGGCCATGACTTCGCCGACCTGACCGGCGAAGTAGTGGCGAATTCACTCGCGGAGGCCAGAATTGACGCCCGCGACATCGAAGTGGTGCACGTGGCCAACGCTTTCGGTGAAATGTTCGCCCGCCAGGGCCACCTCGGCGCGATGCCCGCCAGCGTCAACGACGGGCTGTGGGACACCCCTGCATCCCGCCACGAAGCCGCATGCGCATCGGGAAGCGTCGCGACACTGGCGGCTATCGCGGATCTGCGCTCTGGCGCATACCGCACTGCCCTCGTCGTCGGCGTCGAACTGGAGAAGACGGTGCCGGGCGACACCGCCGCGCAGCACCTCGGCGCCGCGGCCTGGACCGACCACGAGGGCGCCGACGCAAAGTTCATGTGGCCGTACATGTTCGACCAAGTGGCCAACGAATACGACCGCCGCTACGGCCTCGACGAGGCCCATCTGCGGGCCATCGCACAACTGAACTTCGCCAACGCCCGCGCCAATCCGAACGCGCAGACCCGCGGTTGGACGGTGCCCGATCCGCTCGCCGCAGACGACGCCAACCCGCTTGTCGAAGGCCGGCTGCGCCGGTTCGACTGCAGCCAGATGACCGACGGCGGCGCGGGCATCGTGCTGGTCACCGACGAGTACCTGCGCGACCACCCGGACGCGCACCCGATCGGCCGCATCGACGGCTGGGGGCACCGCACGGTCGGGCTTGGGCTGCAGCAGAAGCTCGACCGCGCCGCCGACGACCCGTACGTACTCCCCCACGTACGTGCGGCGGTGCTCGACGCCTTCAACCGCGCCCACGTCACCCTCGATGATGTCGACGGCTTCGAGGTGCACGACTGCTTCACCCCCAGCGAGTACCTCGCCATCGACCACATCGGGCTGACCGGGCCCGGCGAATCGTGGAAGGCGATCGAAAACGACGAGATCGAGATCGGCGGGCGGCTGCCGATCAACCCCAGCGGCGGGCTGATCGGCGGCGGTCATCCCGTCGGCGCGTCCGGCGTACGGATGCTCGTCGACGCCGCCAAACAGGTCAACGGAGCGGCCGGTGACTACCAGGTCGAGGGCGCGCAGACGTTCGGCACGCTCAACTTCGGCGGAAGCACCTCAACCACGGTCAGCTTTGTTGTGAGCGGGGACTGAGATGGATGTCGAGATTGTAGGCAAGTTCCTGTCGACCCTTCCCGAGGACGACGACCATCCCTACCGGACCGGCCCGTGGCGCCCACAGACCACCGAGTGGGACGCCGATGACTTGACCGTTGTCGAGGGTGAGATTCCCCGCGACCTCGACGGTGTGTACCTTCGCAACACCGAGAACCCGCTGCATCCGGCGCTGAAGTTCTACCACCCCTTCGACGGTGACGGCATGGTGCACGTCGTCGGGTTCCGCGACGGGAAAGCGTTCTACCGCAACAGGTTCATCCGCACCGACGGGTTCGCCGAGGAGAACGAGGCGGGCGGCCCGCTGTGGCCTGGACTGGCAGAACCGGTGCAGATCGCGAAGCGCGATAAGGGCTGGGGCGCACGGACGTTGATGAAGGACGCCTCGAGCACCGACGTGATTGTGCACCGCGGCACCGCGTTGACGAGCTTCTACCAGTGCGGCGACCTCTACCGGGTGGACCCGTACTCCGGCGACACCCTTGGCAAGGCCGATTGGGGCGGCGCGTTCCCCTTCGACTGGGGCGTGTCCGCGCACCCCAAGGTCGACGACGCGACCGGAGAACTCCTGTTCTTCAACTACAGCAAGGACGCGCCATACATGCACTACGGCGTCGTCGACGAGAATAACGACCTCGTGCACTACATCGACGTGCCGCTGCCGGGCCCGCGGCTGCCACACGATATGGCGTTCACTCGAAACTACGTCATTCTCAACGACTTTCCCCTGTTCTGGGATCCCAAGCTGTTGAAGGCCGACGTTCACCTGCCGGGGTTCCACCGCGACATGCCGTCGCGGTTCGCCGTGATCCCTCGTCGCGGAGGAACCGGGGACATCCGGTGGTTCGAGGCCGATCCGACGTTCGTGCTGCACTTCACCAACGCCTACGAGGACGGCGACGAGATCGTTCTCGACGGGTTCTTCGAGGGCGAGCCCAACCCGGTTGACTCGCTCACCGGTGACAAGTGGGAGAAAGCGTTCCGGTTCCTGGCGCTGGACCGGCTGCAGTCCCGGCTGCACCGCTGGCGGTTCAACCTCGCCACCGGCGAGGCGCGAGAGGAGCAATTGTCGGACAGCACAACCGAATTCGGCATGATCAACGCCGGCTATGCCGGCGGAAAGTATCGCTACACCTATGCCGCGACCGGCAAGCCGTCCTGGTTCCTCTTCGACGGGCTGGTCAAACATGACCTGCAAACCGGCGCCGAGGAACGGTTCGCGTTCGAGGATGGTGTCTACGGCAGCGAAGCCGCAGTGGCACCGCGCGTCGGGAGCGCAGCCGAGGACGACGGCTACCTGGTGACGCTGACCACCGACATGAACGACGACGCCTCATACTGCCTGGTGTTCGACGCCGCAAGGGTGGCCGACGGGCCGGTGTGCAAACTAGCCCTGCCGGAACGGGTCTCGAGTGGAACCCACTCGACGTGGGCACCCGGTTCACAACTGCGGCGCTGGAATGATGCCGACTCCGCGGCAACAGCAGCCGGACTGTAGGTGGAGCAACCGGAGCCCAATGCCGTCGCCCGGATGCTCGGGCTACTCGGCGACGAATGGACGCTGCTCGTCGTGCAACAGGCCCTGCTGGGCGCGACGCGGTTCGCCGAATTCAAGGTACGGCTGCCGATCTCGAACTCGGTGCTCACCAGCCGCCTGCAATCGCTGACGCGTGATGGCTTGCTCGAACGCAGCGTCTACCAGACGAATCCGACCCGATCCGAATATGTGGTAACCCCGCGCAGCCGATCCCTATGGCCGGTGCTGCTGTCGATCTGGGAATGGGAACGCCACTGGGTGCCCGAGCATGCCGAGGGGTTGCCTGGGATGCGGCACGAGGCCTGCGGCTCCGACTTCGCGCCAGTGGTCATCTGTCATTCGTGCGGAGAGGGCGCCAGCGACAAAGACGTTGTAGCGCAATGGGGTCCAAGCGGATCGTGGCCGAGGTCCGTGCCCGCGGTCGCGACCCGTCGCCGCTCCGAGGGTGACCAGACGGCCCGCCTCTTCCCGCAGACCATGAGTGTGATGGGCAACCGTTGGGGTTTCGCGCTGCTGGTCGCGGCGTTCGTCGGCCTGACCCGATTCACCGACTTTCAGAGTCAGCTCGGCGCTCCGCCCGGTTCGATCGCGGATCGGCTGTCGATCTTCACAGCCAACGGCGTGCTTGTCTCCGCAGACAACCGATACCGGCTTACCGAGAAGGGCCGGGCGCTGTTCGGTGTGCTCGTCACAGCGCTGCAGTGGGCGCAGCGCTGGTTCGTGGCGCCCGAGGGGGGTGCGGTGATCTTGACCCATACAAGCTGCGGCGGGCGATTTGACGCCGTGCTGGCGTGCGATCAGTGCGCCGAGCCGCTCGCCGGAGCACAGGTCGCCGTCGTCTAGTCGTCCCACTGTGCGTCAGCCCCTCGGTCACCTCGGGCGGTGCATGCACAGTCGCCGGACGACGTCGAGCAGGTCTCCCGTCGTGACTGACATATCGCCATCGTCGCACTCCAGAGCCCGAAAAGGGGGCTGGCACTCTATGGATGAGAGTGCTGATCTGCCAATTGCACAGTGATTGGGCTGCCCGCCAGGGTGGCGGGCTCTGAGGTGGACAAGGAGGTGGATTGCTGTGCTTCGTTTTGATCCGTTCAGTGACCTTGATGTTTTGACCCGGGGCTTGCTAACCAATCAGACCGGTTCGAATCGCACCCCCCGATTCATGCCGATGGATCTCTGCAAGATCGATGACCATTACGTGCTGACGGCCGACTTACCCGGCGTCGACCCAGGATCCGTCGATGTTGATGTCGACAACGGCAACCTAACCATCTCGGCGCATCGCACAGCGAGGTCTGAGGATGCCGTGCAATGGCTGACCAATGAGAGATTCTTCGGCACCTACCGCAGGCAACTGTCGCTGGGCGAAGGCATTGACGTGTCGGCGATCTCGGCAACCTACGAGAACGGTGTGCTCACGGTGACCATCCCGTTGGCCGAACGCGCGAAGCCGCGCAAGATCGACGTCTCCCATAGTGGCGGGCAGAGATCCATCGAGCCGACCACCGTCGACTCCGAATAGCACGCGCAGCGAAACTGCGGACAGATCGCCAATTACATTGGCGGTTTCAAGGGATGGATGCAACAGCTGGTGGGTTTGACAGTAGTTCGTTGAGCGCTTCGGCCGGCGTCTTCCAGTCCAGTGTTTGGCGTGGTCGTCCGTTGAGTTCAGC
>NZ_QJJU01000019.1 GCF_003201655.1 Mycolicibacterium moriokaense | reverse complement strand
CGCTCACATCGGCGTTTAAGACCGGAACGGAGCCTCCGGCAAAACCCCGCTGCGGTTCGTCCACGGAAGCGCCCGAGGAAAACCACACCACCGCCGCCACAACGGCGACCACAGTCGCCGCCGCTACCCCGGCCCACAGCACCGCCCGCCGCATCATGCCTGTCTACCGCCCACGCCCGCCGCGCCGCTATCGCCCGAAACGGCACACCCTGCTCCCGCAGGTTGGCGACCTCGACATCACTGGCTATCATCGCCTCCGCGCTCAGCCGGCGGCGCGCCGTCGGGACTTCACCGTCCTTTTCGAGTCCCATTGCTCCACAACATCTTTCGCGCCCGCATCGTGCCAAGCAAACGTGTATCCCCGGCGTATTCCACCCGTATTCTACGCGTAAACCGCCTCGACGTTGGGAAGCTGTGGACAACTAAAGACCGTGACTTCGCTGCCCCCGTTGGCAGCGGTCGAAGACCGCCAGCGAAGTTCTGTTCCGCCCCTTCGCCATTCGTCGAAGATGTCCCCTCCGCGACCGTCAGCTGCCCGTCCACTTCGGCGGTCGCTTCTCCGCGAACGCGATGGCGCCTTCCTTGGCGTCGTTCGACATGAACACCGGAGCGAGGATCTTCGTCTGCTTGTCCCACATCTCGTCTTCCGACCATTCGCGTGACTCGACGATGATGCGCTTCGTCGCAGCGACGGCCAGCGGCCCGTTCGCGGTGATCTTCTCGGCCAGCTCGATCGCCGCGTCCAGTACCTTCCCGGGTTCGGCGAGGGCATTGACCAGGCCGAGTTCGTAGGCCCGCTGCGCGGACAGCCGCTCACCGGTCAGGGCGAGTTCCATTGCGACCGCATACGGGATGCGCTGCGGCAGTCGCAGCAGCCCGCCGCCACCGGCGACCAGACCGCGCTTGGTCTCGGGGATGCCGAACGCCGACTCCTTGGAGGCCACGATCAGATCGGTAGCCAGCGCGAGTTCGCACCCGCCCGCAAGGCAATACCCCTCCACCGCCGCGATCAGTGGCTTGACGGGCGGACGCTGGGTGAAACCCATACCGCGGCCCTCGACCACGACGTTCTCACCCCGCGCGAACGCCTTGAGGTCCATGCCCGCGCAGAACGAGCCGCCTGCGCCGGTCAGGATGCCGACCGAAAGGCCGGGGTCGCCGTCGAGTCGGTCCACCGCGTCAGCCATCCCTTGGCTCACCGCGGCATTTACTGCGTTCTTGGCCTCTGGCCGGTTAATGGTGATGATCAGGATGCGGTCGCGCTGTTCGACCAGGACTACATTTTCGCTGTTATCTGTCACGCGGTGATCGTAACCACCTGGCTCAGGTACCATAACTAGAACACGTTCTAATTTTAGGGGGAGACCGCATGGCCTCGACCGCTATCGAGCCGTCGGAACTCACGAAGTGGGATCCGGGCCTCACCGAACGCGTGATGGGGATAACCAGGCCGTTCCTCAAGCGGTACTTCCGCGCGGAGGTGCGCGGGCTGCAGAACATGCCGCCAGGGGGCGCGCTGGTGGTGTCCAACCATTCCGGCGGCATGCTGCCGATGGATGTTCCGATCCTGGCGGCCGAGTACTACCACGAGCACGGCTACGGACGGCCGCTCTACACGCTGAGCCACGACATGCTCTCGGTCGGGCCGACGGGAGACTTCTTCAAGAAGATCGGCTATATCAGTGCCAACCACGAGAACGCCGACGCGGCGCTGCGGTCCGGCGGTCTGGTGGTGGTGTTCCCCGGAGGCGACTACGACGTCTACCGGCCCACGCTTTCAGAGAACGTCATCGACTTCGGCGGCCGCACGGGTTACATCAAGGCCGCACTGAATGCCGGGGTGCCGATCGTTCCTACGGTCGGCATCGGCGGCCAGGAGACCCAGATTTTCCTGTCCCGCGGCACGTGGCTGGCCGAGCGTCTCGGCCCGATCGCACGCCTGGCCCGCACGAAGATCGTGCCGATTTCGTTCGGATTCCCGTTCGGTCTGAGCCTGGTGGTCCCACCCAACCTTCCGCTGCCCGCCAAGATCGTCATGGAGGTGCTGCCTCCGATCGACATCATCGCCGAGTTCGGCGAAGACCCTGACATCGACGAGGTAGATGCTCACGTCCGACATGTCATGCAGCGGGCACTCGACAAACTGGCCTCGCAGCGACGGCTGCCCGTGCTGGGATAGCCATTGTGGCGTTTACCGATCGCATTGCCGACACACTCGGCATAGTCGCGACGATGCGTCGCGCCGGGGTCATCGCCCCGATGCGCCCCGACAAGTACATCCGCATCGCAGCCGCGATGCAGCGCGAGAACATGGGCATCACATCGGGATTCGCCGCCGCGGCGCAGCGCTGCCCCGACCGCCCCGGCCTCGTCGACGAGCTAGGCACGCTGACGTTCCGCGAAATCGACCAGCGCGCTGATGCGTTCGCCGCCGCATTGCAAGACCTGGGGCAGCCCGCCAAGGTGATTGGCCTCATGGCACGCAACCACCGCGGGTTCGTCGAGGCGCTGGTCGCCGCCAACCGGATCGGTGCCGACGTGCTACTGCTTAATACGTCGTTCGCCGGGCCCGCCTTGGCCGAGGTCGTTGCGCGCGAAGGCGTAGATGCCGTCATCTACGACGAGGAGTTCACCGCCACCGTCGACCGCGCACTGGCCGACAAGCCGGACGCAACGCGGATCGTCGCATGGACCGACGGGCCGCAGGGTGGCCTGACCGTCGAAAAGATGGTCGGCGAATACGCCGGGCGGCAACCGCAGCGGGATGGCGCCAAGGCGCGCAGAAAAAGTAAGGTCATTCTGCTCACGTCCGGCACCACAGGAAGTCCCAAGGGCGCCAAGCACTCCGGCGGCACTGACGGCGGACCGGGAATCCTCAAGGCCATCCTTGACCGCACACCTTGGCACGCGGAGGAGTCGGTCGTCGTCGCGGCACCGATGTTCCATGCGTGGGGCTTCTCGCAGCTCATCTTCGCGGCGTCGATGGCGTGTACGGTCATCACCCGCCGCAAGTTCGACCCCGAGGCCACGCTCGGTTTGATCGACCGGCACCGCGCCACCGGACTCTGCGTTGTGCCCGTAATGTTCGACCGAATCATGGATCTACCCGACGAGGTGCGGGCCACATACAGCGGCCAGTCGCTGCGGTTCGCCGCCGCGTCGGGCTCACGCATGCGCCCCGACGTCGTGACCGGCTTCATGGATCAGTTCGGCGACGTGATCTATAACAACTACAACGCCACCGAGGCGGGCATGATCGCCACCGCGACTCCGCAAGATCTGCGGGCCGCGCCCGACACCGCGGGCAAGCCGGCAGGCGGCACCGAAATCCGCATTCTGGACCAGGATTTCACCGAGTTGCCGACCGGCGAAGTCGGTGGCATCTATGTGCGCAACTCCACCCAGTTCGACGGCTACACCTCCGGCAAGACCAAGGACTTTCACGAGGGCTTCATGTCGTCGGGCGACGTTGGATACTTCGACGATGCCGGGCGGCTGTTCGTGGTCGGCCGCGACGACGAGATGATCGTGTCCGGAGGTGAGAACGTCTATCCGATCGAAGTGGAGAAGACGCTGACAGCGCACCCGGACATAGCGGAGGCATCGGTGATCGGCGTTGACGACGAACAGTACGGACAGCGGCTTGCCGCATTCGTGGTTTTGAACGACGGCGCATCGGCTACCCCGGACCTACTGAAGCAACACGTCCGAGAGAATTTGGCGAATTACAAAGTGCCCCGCGATATCACGATCCTCGACGAACTACCTCGCAGCAGCACCGGCAAGATCGTGCGCCGCGAATTGCAGGACCGCGCCGGCCGTGCGTAGGCGCTTTCCGCTGCTGCGCGCGTCAGCAGAGCTGCTCAACGCTGCCAACGGCGTGCGCCCACTGGGCCGCGAGGGTTACATCACCTTGCCCGTGTTCGCGTTCGGCTGGCCCACCACCGAGATGTCGATGTTGTACCTCAGCGGGTCGGTACTAGACGCGGTGCGCCGCGGTCTGCGCGGCGACTTCCGCGGGCTCCGAGGCCGAATCGCCTTGCTGCTCACCGCCATCGCCTGGGCGCTGCTGTGGCTGATCCAACGCCGCAACGTGGCATCGAAGCGGCATTTCGACGAGCCGCTGCGCGAGGCGCTGGGCGACGACTACGAGAACGTCGCCGCGCAGTCGCGGCTGGCACGGCGCCGCAGAATGATCGGCGTGTGGCCCACCGACTTGGTCCGTCGCCGGTACGTCGAAAAGGCGGACATCGTGCAGTACGGTCCGCATCCGCGGGTGAACTTCGCCGACATCTGGCGGCGTGGCGACCTGCCCCGCGACGGCAAGGCGCCGGTGCTGCTGCAGGTGCCCGGCGGCGCATGGGCGATCGGCATGCGGCGCCCACAGAGTTACCCGCTGCTGAGCCATCTCGCCGACCGCGGCTGGGTGTGCGTGTCGATCGACTACCGCGTCAGCCCCAGGCACACCTGGCCCGACCACATCGTCGACGTCAAGCGCGCGCTTGCCTGGATCAAGGACAACATCGCCGACTACGGCGGTGATCCGGACTTCGTCGCGATCACGGGCGGCTCGGCGGGCGGTCACCTATCCTCGCTCGCGGCGTTGACCCCGAACGACCCGCAGTGGCAACCGGGTTTCGAGGACGCCGACACGTCGGTGATGGCGGCGGTGCCGATCTACGGTCGCTACGACTGGTTCAACTCCAAAGGCTCAGGACGCAAGGAGTTCATCGCGTTCCTGCAGAAGTTCGTGGTCAAGAAGCCGTTCGCTGAGCACAGGCAGGTGTACGAAGACGCGTCATCGATCAGGCGGATACGCCCCGATGCGCCACCGTTTTTCATCTTGCACGGCCAAGACGACTCGATCATCCCCGTCCGCGAGGGCCGCGAGTTCGCCGAAGCGCTACGGGGTGTCTCGACATCGACCGTGGCCTATGCCGAGATCCCGCACGCCCAGCACGCATTCGACTTCTACTACGGGTCGCCGCGTGCGCATTACACCGCTCAAGCGGTTGAGACGTTCCTGTCCTGGGTACACGCCACCCGGCAGACTACGGCGCCATAGCGGACTCGACGACCGTCAGCTCTTCGGGAAGCCCTGCGGCCCGCCGGATTTCGATGATGGCGTTGATCATCGCGTCAGTCAGCTCGTGCGGATCCAGCAACGTCGCGCCATCGGAAAGAACCGAGATGTTGAGCTGGTCGACGTAGCTCCAGACCGTGATGTTCAGACCGCTGCCCGTCGTGAGCGGACCGACGGAGTAGATCTCTGTCACAAGCGCCCCGCCGACGCGACCTGGCTCCCGTGGGCCTGGCACATTCGAGATCGGAATGTTCAGCACCTTGTTCTGGCCGTCCTTCTCCGCGAGCCAGTGGAACAGCCGCTCCGCCGGTGCGGGCGGGAAGTAGGCCGACCACCTGCTGACCAGCTCCGGGCCCATGAGGTGGTGCGTCTCCTTGGCGTCCACCGCGGCGTCGTGCACGGCCTGCACCCGCGCGAGTGGATCGTCAAGTTCGATGGGCACCACCATCATCACTCCGGAAAAGCGATTGCCTGAGATTCGTTCCCGTGAGAAGTCGAAACTGACTGGGACGGAAGCCAATAGCGGATGGTCGGCGTGGCCGTCGTACTTGAGCGACAGCTGACGCAACGCGCCTGCCGAGATCGCCAGCACCATGTCGTTGATCGTGACGCCGAGATGCTTGCCAGTTTCCTTCACGTCGGCAAGGGCGAGCGTGGCGGTGGCGAACTTGCGCTGCGCGTCTACGCGGTGGTTCATGAACGACGGAGGCGGAGTGAACGGTCGGGTCAGCTCGGGAGACAGCTTCTTCGGGCTCTTGCGTACCCGCTGCACGCCCTGGGCGGTGTACCGCAGCACGCCGGGCAACCGGCC
Source organism: Mycolicibacterium moriokaense (assembly GCF_003201655.1). Classification (GTDB taxonomy): domain Bacteria; phylum Actinomycetota; class Actinomycetes; order Mycobacteriales; family Mycobacteriaceae; genus Mycobacterium; species Mycobacterium moriokaense_A. The sequence continues at coordinate 106,852 of NZ_QJJU01000019.1, read as the reverse complement.
GATCTGGCGGATGTGGTCGGCGAACGCGGTGCGAACCAACTCCGAGCGGCCCGGCGCGGGATCGGTTGCGTAAGAGTCGCGATCGGCCTCCGGGCCCGTATGCGGGTCCATCCCCCGTGCGAGCAGATTCGCGGACGCGACGCCGTCGGCGAGAGCGTGATGGATCTTGCCAAGCACCGCGATTCTGCGGTTGGCCAGGCCTTCGATGAAGTACATCTCCCACAGCGGCTTGGTGCGGTCCAACGGCGTGCTGGCGATCCGGCCGACCGCTTCGTCGAGCTGGCGACGGCCGCCGGGGCTGTCCACCCGGCACGAACGGACGTGGTAGGTGAGGTCGACTTCGCAGTTCTCCCGCCACATCGGGTGGTGGAATTTGAACGGAATGTCGACGAGTTCGTAGCGGAAGGGATCGAGCTTGTAGAGCCGGCTGTGGATGACCTCACGGAACTCGTCGATGCCGAACTGCCTGCCCTTCAGCTCGGAGATGTCGATCACCGCGAGCTTGAGGGTGTGCATGTGCACCGTCGGAGTCTCGCTGTACAACAGCACAGCGTCCCACCCGCTAAGCCTCTTCAAGAGCTACCTCCCACACGGGGCAGCTTATATAACCTTCTTTGCCTTGATCAGCGAACGGTTGCGGTGAATCTGATTGAGGAACAGGCCGATTGCCGTCGTCATCGATCCGGTGCGGGCGCCGTCGATCATGTCGAACGCGTGACCCGCGCCTGGCAGCTCGACGTAGCTCACCACCGAATGCGATGCCGCTCGGAGCCGCGCGACGAAGCTGCGGGCCTGCTCGACCGGGATCACGCTGTCGCCGGTGCCGTGGATGACCAGGAACGGCGGTGCGTCGGCGTGCACTCTGGCGATAGGCGATGCATCGCGGAAGATGTCTGGGTGCTTGGCGATCTTCCGGCCGACAACGACTCGCTCGAGGAAGTCGACGAACCGGTCGCGTTCCGCGGTGGATCGGTCTTCCCAGTCGTAGCGGCCGTAGATGCCCACCACCGCGTCGACGGAGGTGTCCGAGCCGTCCGGCAATTCGCACTGCATCTCGGGGTCGTTTGCGGTCAGCCCGGCCAACGCCGAAAGGTGTCCGCCCGCCGAACATCCCCCTACCGCAACGAAATTGCGGTCGCCGCCGAACTTGTCGACGTTCGCGCGCGCCCATGCGATCGCGGTCTTGACGTCGGCGATGTGCGCGGGCCATTTGTGGTGAGGCGCCACCCGGTAGTCGATCGACAGGCACACCCAGCCCATCTCGGCCAGATGCGACATCAACGCGTAGCCCTGGAGCAGACGGCCGCCGTGAACCCACGCGCCGCCGGGCACGAACAGCAGCACCGGCGCGGGTTCGGCGGGCAGATCCTCGCGCCGCCACACGTCAAGCAGCTGGGACGGGCGGGGGCCGTAGCGCACCGATGTCCGGTACACGCTGCGGCGCTGCTCGCGCAGCTTCCACAGGGGCGGCGTGCGCTCCGGCGCGGGCCATTCGATCGCCAGGTCCTTGGCAGGCACGATGCCGCGCAGCGCGGCTTCGGTGACGGAGTTGGTGCTGTCCCGCTCCTGCTTCTTTAGCTCGGCGTTACCCGGGCTAAGTAAGGACTTCGCCGTCGCGCCGAGAAAATCGGGCAGGTGGCGGTAGCCCCAAACGCCCATCGCCGTCGCGGCACCCAGTGGCTCAAGGTGTTTCCCGACAACGGGCAGGGAGGCGCTTGCGACACTCATCGCGAGCATGTAGTCGGCCGGGCCGGCCTTCAGCAACCACCGGGCGCGTGACCAAAAGGTCGGACCGGGGTCCGGTCGTACCGTCATTGCGCGAGCGTACCCCGCACGTAGGGCGGTAATCGACAACATTCGGAACATGTCTACTCATGACACTTTCAAGATCACTTGTGACCTGCATCACCGTCTCTGCTGGGCGGCGGGCGGGCGCGTTAGCTTCATTTGACAACCGTCAACATTCGCCGTTTTCGACAGGACTTCCATCGTGAGTAAGTCAGCTCTCGCCATCACCGAGGACCACACCGACCTTGCCGACGCCGCCAACGGACAGCTGAGCCGGCTCAACAGCCGCGCAGCCGCCCGCGCCACGCTCGAGGACGGGTCGTCCCATCCCGCCGGCATCTGGTCTGCGGGCGCCGAGGTCGGGTGGAACGGGCTGGCGATCGCCGAGGAGCACGGCGGCTCGGGCGCAGGCCTTGCCGAACTGGCGGTGGTGCTGGAGGCACAGGGCCGCGAGCTGTGCCCTGGCCCGTTCTTGCCGAGTGTGGCTGCGGCAGTGGTTATCGACCGCTGCGCGCCGGACTCCGTTCGTGCGCAACTACTTCCGGGACTTGCCGACGGCAGCACGGTCGGCGCGCTTGCCCTGTCGGGCAGCGTGGCGATCGGTTCAGATCTGGTCGTGACGGGTGAAAGCCCTGCCGTGCTCGGGGCGCCTGACGCCGATGTGCTGGTGATCGCCGCAGGTGAGGACGTCGTCATTGTCGACGCGGCGGCCGAAGGTGTGACGGTCACGGCACTTGACTCGCTGGACACCACCCGCAGCGTCGGCTCGGTCGCGCTGCGCGGTGTGACGGTCGCCGATGACCGCGTGCTTCGCGGCGCGGCACGCAAGGCATGGACGGTGTTCCGGATCCTCGCGTCCGCCGAGGCGGTCGGGGTCAGCTGGGCGACGCTCGAGATGGCCGTCGAGTACGCCAAGGTGCGCGAGCAGTTCGGCCGGACCATCGGCACCTTCCAGGCCGTCAAGCACCATGCCGCCAACATGCTCGTCAACGCCGAGGAGACCACGGCGGCCTCCTGGGACGCTGCGCGCGCCGACGACCTCGACAGCGCGTGGTTCGCCGCTGCGGTGGCCGCCTCGCACGCGATCCGGACTCAGGTGTTCAACGCGCAGTACAACATTCAGCTACACGGCGGCATCGCGTACACGTGGGAGCACGACGCTCACCTTTACCTACGGCGCGCACGCACCCTGGCGGCGATCATGGCCGACGGCGCCGACCCGCTGCTGGACATCGTCGAGGGCCAGCGCAGTGGGCAGGCGCACGGCGCGTCGTTCACGCTGCCGCCCGAGGCAGAGGCCTATCGCAGCCAGGCCCGTGAGGCCGTCGCGAGCGTGCGCGCGCTGCCCGAAGACAAACAGCGCGACTTCCTCGTCGACTCCGGCTATCTGGTGCCGCACTGGCCCAAGCCGTGGGGCAGGGCCGCCGATGTGCTCGAGCAGCTGGTCATCGAGGAGGAGTTCAGCGGCGTCGACCGGCCCGATATGGGCATCACCGGCTGGGTGGCACTGACCATCGCCCAAGCAGGCAACGACGACCAGCGGGAGCGCTTCGTCGAACCGGTGCTGCGCGGTCAGGTGATGTGGTGCCAGTTGTTCTCCGAACCCGGCGCGGGTTCGGACGCGGCCGCGGTGCGCACCGCAGCCAAGAAGGTCGACGGCGGCTGGCGTGTCACCGGCCAGAAGGTGTGGACCAGCCTTGCACAGCATTGCCAGTGGGGGATGGCCACCGTGCGCACCGACCCCGACGCGCCCAAGCACGCCGGCGTCACCATGATGGCGATCGATATGAAATCCCCTGGCGTGACGGTCAATCCGCTGCGCGGCATCACCGGCGATTCTCACTTCAACGAGGTCTTCTTCGACGACGTGTTCGTCCCCGACGCCGACGTGGTGGGCGACGTCAACCGCGGGTGGCTGGTCGCCCGCGCGACACTGGGCAACGAGAGAGTCTCCATCGGTGGGGGTTCGGGCGGTGCGACCGGGTTCAGCCCTGACGACCTCGTCAAGCTGCTTGACGCCGCTCCGAACGGGGCTAACTACGTGCGGAGGGCGGGCGAGTCCATTGCCGAAACGCATACATTGCGGCTGCTGAACCTGCGCAGGGCCAGCAGGGCCATCGCGGGGGCGGAGCCGGGGCCGGAAGGCAATGTGACCAAGCTGCTGGTTGCCGAGGCTGGTCAGCGGATCACCGAACTGGGCATGGAGTTGGCCGGTTCGGCACCCGTGGTCGGACAGGCGCCGAAGCTGCTGCGCAGCTACCTGGGAAACCGGGCCATGACCATCGCGGGCGGCACGTCGGAGATCACCAGGAATACGATCGCCGAACGCATCCTCGGCCTGCCTCGCGATCCGCTCCTCAAATGATCGCGAATACTGGTCGGGTGTCCAGCGACTTCCATCCCGAACTGCGCCGCATCGCCCGCTTCGCGCCCCGACAGCCCGTCTCGTCACGGACATTTCCGGTGATTCGTGCGCTGTCGCGTCTGCAGGAACTTCGGGCTCCTGACGACGTCGAGGTTCTCACCCTGGCATCCGGTGTCGGGGTACGGCTCTACCGGCCTGCCAATGCCCAGGGCCCCGGCCCTGCGCTGCTGTGGATCCACGGCGGCGGCTACGTCATCGGCCGCGCTGTGCAGGACGACGCGCTGTGCCGCAGGTTCGCCCGCGCTCTTGGCGCGACGGTGGCGTCGGTGGAGTACCGGCTGGCGCCGGAGCATCCCTATCCCACACCGGTCGAGGACTGCTATTCCGCGCTGACGTGGCTGGCTCGGTTGCCCGCGGTCGACCCGAAGCGGGTGGCGATCGGTGGCGCCAGTGCGGGCGGCGGACTGGCCGCCGCACTCGCCTTCGTGGCCCGCGACCGCGGTGAGGTGCCGGTAGCCGCGCAGCTGCTGGTGTATCCGATGCTCGATGACCGCTCGGCAATCCGAACAGATGTGGACGACAGCGGCCATCGGCTGTGGAGCCTGTCCAGCAATCGGTTCGGCTGGGACGCATACCTCGGCGACGCCGACCGCAACGTGGCTGTGCCGGCACGGCGCGAGGACCTCCGCGGGCTGCCGCCAGCATGGGTGGGTGTCGGAACGCTGGACCTGTTCCATGACGAAGACCTCGCCTACGCCGAGCGACTCAATGCCGCGGGTGTGCCATGCGAGGTCGAGGTCGTCGCTGGCGCGTTCCACGGCTTCGATGCGGTGGCGGCGAAAGCCGAAGTGTCGCAGTCGTTTTTCAAGAGTCAGTGCGCGATGCTGCTTCGCGCGCTCGAGCCCGCGGCCGCCTAGCCCCGCTCGAAGGCCATTGCGCCTGCGACGACGGTGGCTGTCACCATTCGGGAGTCGAGTTCACTGAGCACCTCGGCGGGTGGCACCGCGAGCACGCACAGGTCGCCGGGTTGGCCCGGCGCAACAGTCCGCGCGTCGGCGGGCCGGTTCGATGTGCCGAAGAACATCGTCAAAGCCTCACGCGCCGAGACACACTCGTCGGCACCGAGGACCGCGCCGGCTGCGGTGTTGCGGCGCACCGCGGCCCGCATGCTCGCCCACGGATCGCCATCGCCGAACGGCATGTCGGTGGACAGCGCGACCTTCACCCCTGCGCTGCGCAGTGAGGCAACCCGCCACAACTCGTGGTGTTCGGCGTCGGGGATGTCGGCCAGATACTGATCACCGCGCTCGGCGACGAAGTTGGGCTGGGTCACGACCGTGACGTTTAGGTCGGTCAGTTCCGCGATGCTGTCGTCGGGTACCACGGCCGCGTGTTCAATCCGGTCCTGCGGGTGCGTCCCGGCCTCGCGCAACGCCGACAGTGTCATCACAAGCTGGGCGGCGGTCACGCAGTGCACCGCGACGGGGGCATCGGCGGCGTGGCGTTCGGCGATCCACGCAACCAGTTCATCGTGGTCCAGGTCGACGTCGTGGAGGATGCGCTTGCCAGGCGCCAGGCAGTGCACGCGCTGACGCAACTCGCCGTGCCGATGTGCCTGCATCAGCTTCACGATGTCGCTGACTTCGAAGTCGGGTGTCGCGTCGGTGACCCCGGTGACTCCGTAGGCGCTAAGTCTGCTGCTGACCTCCGCAAGTCCGTCTTCACTGCGCTGCAACGTATCCGACCAACTTCGATCGGCGCTGCGAAGGCGCCCATCGGGATGGTCGGTGAGTCCCACCCTGGCCAGCCCCGCCGAGTTCAGCGTCCACAGCACGCCACTGCGGTGCTGAACGCGGACCGGAACCTGCGGCGACACCTCGTCGAGCACCTCGCGGTCCAGCGGTCCCGCGACCGCCTCGTGGTAGCCGACAGCCCTGATCCAGCCGTCGCTGCCAACAGCGGCGTCGGCAAGCGCACGGGCCAGATCGTTTCGACCCCGCACCTCCGCAGGCCCAACCCGGGCGGAGGTCAGAGCCGCTGCGGCCGAGCGCAAGTGGACATGATGGTCGTGAAGGCCTGGGATGACGGTTCCGCCCGCAGCGTCGAGGACGTCCTCGCCCTTGTTCGGCGCCAGATTACCGACTTCGACGATCCGCTCGCCGGTGCGGATGTCGGCCTCGGTGCCGTCCAGCAACACTGCTCGCTGAATCAGCATGATGCCAAGCGTCTTTCGGCCAGCATGCGCTCGACAAGTGCGTTGTCAGCGCCAAGCTCCGACGCCGCTGGAGGCAGCGTCGGCATTGCGGTGCAACGAGTTTCGGCTACACGGTCATCCGCGGCATAGGTCGCGGCGACGGCGGCCATCGACAGTTCGATCAGCTCACCTCCCCCGCGGCTCAGCGATTCCACGCCTGAAAGCGCGGCGCGCAGCCCAGTCAAAGGGTCGGCGATCGCGTCGCCGCAGAACGCCGGGTCGCTGTCGGTGCCGTCGACCAAACCGCCGGACACCGCGGCGTCGTCGCCGAAGGCAACCCAGCCCGCCTGCTCGCCGATGGCACCGTGACCAGTGATCCGCAGCCAGACCCGGCCGTCGCGAGACGTGATGTCGGTCGGACCGAGGCCCCGGTGCGCGAGTGCCGCGGGCCGTGACGATTCGATGACGACGTCGGCGGCCTCCAACAGGTGCTGTAGGCGGGACGGCTCGTCGAAATCGACGACATACGAAAGCTTTCCGCTGTTCATCCAGTCGAAGAACGCCGACTGCCCGAAGCGGGTGCCGTCGGGCCGCCCTGCGGTTTCGACCTTGACGACGATGGCGCCTGCCTGCGCGAGCAGTTGTCCGCACAGCGGGCCCGCCCACATCGAGGACAGGTCGGCGACCAGAAGGCCGGTCGGCTTGCGCGGCGGGGCCACGGCGCCCAACGTCGTGATCCGCGGAGCCGCGGCGCGCGCTTCACCGAGTGCGGCGACGGGTAGGCCGAGCAGGCGGGCCCGCGCGGTGACGTCGGCGGAGGCGTTGCCAGCCACCCAGTACTGCACAGCAGGCCACGGATCGTCGCCGATCGCGTCGGACTCGAGCAGCGCGGGTACAGCGTCGACGTCGACTTGTCGCGACAACGTCAGTGCGCACCAACCGTCGCCGCTGCGCATCAGCCGGGTGGCTCCACCCGCCGAGATCCGGCCTTGCGGCGTCAGCCCAAGCAGCCCCGCGCGACCCGTGAGGAGTTCTGCGGCGTCGACATCGACGCCCGTGAGCTGGCGAAACGCGTCGGCGCCGCGCTGTGCCCGTGATAGCACGGCGGTAGGGATGACCGACGACGTCATCCGCTCATTGTGCTCAGAACTGCAGCGCGGTGAACCGATAGTCCAGTACTTGCCGATCGGGGTCGCCCACTGCGTAGACCAGCGACCGCAGCTTGAGCACACCGCCGCGACCGTCCGGCCGAGGCACTGCACCGTCGACGTGCAGCTCGCTGTACAGCGTGTCGCCCTCGTGTACAGGCCCGGTGTGATCGCAGGATTCCCAGCCAAGCACGGTGACGAGATCGGGCAGCAGCCGCGTCGCCTGCGCCACGGCCAACCCGATGGTGTGCCCGCCATAGACGAGGCGCTGGCCACCGACGCGCGAATCATGGTGTGTCGCTGCGATGTTCAGCGTCAGCCGCGCTAGCTCCGGTGCGCTGCTGACCACGTCGCCGGTGCTGCGCAGCACCGCACCTGCGAGGCCGGGGTCGAAATGCGCACCAGGCACCTTCTCGCGGTATGCGGCGGCGTCCCATTCGGCGGTCGGGTCGGGCGGCGACGCAAGATCCGCGCCGATGTCGGACAGATCGTCTGTGCGGCCGGTCTCGATGTCGGTGCTCAGCGGAAGCATCGCACAGCGGTAGAAGTCGAGCACCAGCCTGCCGATGTGGTCGACGGCGGTCATCCGCAGCGCCGCCAGGCCGGTCGGCGCGCGACCGGGTTTGGCCGAGTTCTGCTTCAGCCCGACCACTTCGGTCCTGGTGAAGAGGCTGTCGCCGATGACCGGGAACCGGTGGAATGTCAGGCCGCGATAGAACAGGTTGGCCTTGACCCGCTGGGTGACCAGCGTGCTCTGCCCGATCGCCACATCGCAGACCAGAGCGGGATGTGCCAGCGCCGTCGTCGCCCCGGTCACCGCGTACGTGAGGTGGGTGTCCAGCGCGAGCCGAAGGCGATCGCCGATGATCGACTGGTGCGCGGCCGCAGCGCCCGCGGTCAGTGTCATCGAGGGTGCAGAGTCGAAGACCTGACCGACCTCCAGGTCGTCGAAGTATGGGCCGCTCACAGCCGCAGATGTTGCCATTTGGTCGCACAAAGTGTCAATATGGCCGTACATATGACTGACGAAGAAACCATGCTGGTCGAGACCGTGCGGGCATTCATCGACCGGGATGTGAAACCGACCGTCCGCGACGTCGAGCACGCCAACGAGTACCCGGAGGCGTGGATCGAGCAGATGAAGCGCATCGGGATCTACGGGCTGGCGATCCCGGAGTCCTACGGCGGCTCGCCGGTGTCGACGCGGTGCTATGTGCTGGTCACCCAGGAGCTGTCACGGGGCTGGATGAGCCTTGCAGGCGCGATGGGCGGGCACACCGTCGTCGCCAAGCTGCTGGACCTGTTCGGCACCGAGGAACAGAAGCGCACGTACCTGCCCGCAATGGCCACCGGCGAACTGCGGGCCACCATGGCGCTTACGGAGCCGGGCGGCGGCTCGGATCTGCAGAACATGAAGACGACCGCCGTCGCGGAAGGCGACGAGCTGGTGATCAACGGGTCCAAGACGTGGATCAGCAACGCCCGCCGGTCCGGTCTGATCGCGCTGCTGTGCAAGACCGATCCTGCTGCCAAGCCCGCTCACAAAGGCATCTCGGTGGTGCTCGCCGAGCACGGGCCCGGCCTGACGGTGTCGCGGGATCTGCCCAAGCTGGGCTACAAGGGCGTCGAGACCTGTGAGCTGACATTCGACGACTGCCGAGTGCCCGGGTCGGCGATCCTTGGCGGTGAGCCGGGGAAGGGCTTCGCGCAAATGATGAAAGGCCTTGAGACGGGCCGCATTCAGGTGGCCTCCCGCGCGCTGGGGGTGGCGACGGCCGCGCTGGAGGACGCGCTCCGGTATGCCCAGGAGCGGGAGAGCTTCGGCCAACCGATCTGGAAGCACCAAGCGGTCGGCCATTATCTGGCCGACATGGCCACCAAGCTGACCGCCGCTCGCCAGCTCACGCTGTATGCGGCCGACCGCTACGACGCCGGCGAGCGCGCCGACATGGAAGCCGGGATGGCCAAGCTGTTCGCCTCCGAGGTTGCTATGGAGATCGCGCTGAACGCAGTCCGAATCCACGGCGGCTACGGCTACTCCACCGAATTCGACGTCGAGCGCTACTTCCGGGATGCGCCGCTGATGATCGTCGGCGAGGGCACCAACGAAATCCAGCGCAACGTGATCGCCGGGCAACTCGTCGCCCGCGGCGGGATCTAGTTGCGAGCGGACGTGAGGAGCACATGATGCGCACCGCGCCGGCGTATCAGACGCTGCGCGACCGGCTTCGCGGCGAGATCGCCGCTGGGCACTACCGCGACGGCACCCGGTTGCCCACCGAGTCGGAACTTGTTGAACGGCACGGCTTGTCGCGGCAGACGGTGCGGCGGGCGTTTCAGGACCTGGTCTCCGAGGGCATGGTGTATCGGGTGCCGGGCCGTGGCACCTATGCCAGCGAAACTGGCCGACGCTATCTGCGTCAGCTCGGGTCGATCGAAGACTTGATGAGCCTGTCAGACGACACCACGATGGAGGTGCGGGCCGGGCTGCAGCGCCGGGTCGACGTCGACGCCGCCAGCCGACTGCGGCTGGACGACGACGTCGTCTACACGGTGGTGTTTCGGCGGCTGCACGACGGTGTGCCGTTCGTCTTGACCACAGTGCATCTGGTGCCGTCGGTGGCGCAGCCGGTGCTGGCATCGCAGGCGCTGGCCGAAGGAGCCGTCGGCACGCACACCGTCATCGGGTTGCTTGAACCGCATCTTTCAGAGCCGATCACCGAAGCGGCGCAGTCGATTACGGTCGCGCCCGCTGATGACGGCGTGGCCGACGCGGTGGGGTGCGTGGCGGGACATCCGATGCTGCGGGTCGACCGGCTGTACTCGGACGCCAGTAGTAGACCCGTCGAACTGTCGGTGAGCCACTTCCTGCCCGAGCAGTACACCTACAGGGTTACGCTGCGCAGATCGGGCTGAGCCGACGGGTAGAAGCCGCTCGCCCATTCGCGCAGATGCCTGAAGTCTTCGGCCTCCGACGGCGCAAGCACAGGGTCGTCCTGGTAACGCTGATGTGCCCAGATCGGGATGTCGTCGGCCAGTAGGCGTTTGACCGCGGCCAACCTATCGTCGTAGTCGACGTCCTCGGATACCCAGTATGTGGCGAAGACGTCGATGGTGCTGTCGTCAACGGGGGTAGGGCAGACGGACACGATCTGCCGTCCGTCGCCGTGGTCCTCACATTTGAAGCCCAAACCGACGCCGTACCACCACACTTCGACAGGATCGCCTCCACCGAATGCCAACTTGGCGTGCCACGTCGATGCGTTCGAGGCCGCGGCAATCACGGTCGGGCTCAGTGGGACGCGATGTACGAAACGATAGTGCTGCACGTCCACGGTGTTCTCGACGACCAACTGCGGAGGTACCGCTATCCCACCGAAGAACTGTTTCTCATCGGGCCCGACCGGCCGGAAGTAGTGCCGTGTGACCGGGCCGTTGAGCTCTCGGTACATGTCCGGCACCGGCCAGAGCGGGTCTGGCTGCTTGGTCCCGTGCCAGATGTAGATGCATTCGTTGAGCTCGGTGGCGGCCCAGGTCCGCACCGAGCGGTCGTCGACGGGGCACTGTTCGTAGGGAATGTGAACGTTGCGGCCGTCGCCGCCCCACACCCAGCCGTGCAGCGGACATTGGATGCCTCCCTCGACGACGCAGCCGCCGTGGGACAGGTCGGCGCCGAGGTGCCTGCAATGCGCGTCGAGTACACGGACCACGCCGCCGAGATCCCGGAACGCGACCAGGTCTTCACCGAAGTAATGCAGCGCCATGACGTCGCCGACGTCGAGGTCGGCGCTCCATGCCACCTGAAACCAGCCGGTGGGTCGCATGCTGGGCAACCCCATGCTTGCCAGCCTGCCACTTATGCGATTTCGGCGTGGTTAGTCGCGCTCAGCGCTACCAAACACGCCGAAGTCGCTGATTTCGTCGATGAGTCCCCACCGCAAGGCCGTCGGCGGGTCGATCGTCCGGCCGGACAACACCAAGTAGGCGGTTCGCCACCGGCCAATACGCCGGGTGATGCTGACGGTGCCGCCCGCGCCGGGAATCAAGCCGAGGCCCAGCTCAGGCAGCCCCAGCACGGCGTCGGGATGCGCCTGCACCCATCCGCAATAGGCAGCCATTTCCAGCCCGCTGCCCAGCACCTGTCCGTGCACCACGGCACGGCATCTGCGGCCCAGACGGTTGGTGACCTCGTCGAGCACCAGCGCAGGGCTGTGGCGGGTCCGGGCGAGGTGGGCGGCTGCGGGGTCGGCAAAGGTGCCGAACTCGTCAAGATCTCCACCGCTGCAGAACGACGGGCCGTTGCCGGTCAGCACCACCCCCGTTACCGACGGGTCGAGTCGCGCGACCTCGAGCGCCTCGAGAAGCGCGGCGCGCATGTCGGTCGAGAACGCGTTGTGCCGACGCGGGCGGTTGAAGCGGATGCGCAGTCGATCGCCGTCGCGGTCGGCGTGCACCGGATCGGGGATGGTGGGAACGGCGGCAGGGCCGCGTTCGACCAGCCAACGCGCGAACTCCGGTCCCGACTGCAACGTCGAGTACGCCAGCGATTCGGTGATGACTCCGGCGCGAGTCGGTCCGGCGGGGTCGATCGAGCGCAGCACGTCGTCGCAGACGGCCGCGGCCTGCGGCCAGCGTTGGCAGCGCTCGGTGAGTTCGGCGAGTGCGTCGGATACCGACGGCACGGTGATGGCGCGACGGTCATCGGACGGCGCTTCGGTCAACGTGAAAGTCGCGTCGTCGGAGGGCGATCCGACCGCTACGACGACGCCCCCGGCGAGCTCGACGCGTGTCATGAATACCTGTTTATCAGCTCCTGCTTGTACAGCTTGCCGGTATCGGTGCGCGGCAACTGCGCCTCGAACGAGATCGACCGCGGACACTTGTAGTGCGCCAACCGCTCTCGCAGCCAGCCAAGCAGCTCTTCACCGAACTCGGCGGTGGCGTCGGCGGGCTCCACCGTCTGCACGACGCTCTTGACGCTCTGGCCCATCTCGTCATCAGGGATGCCGAACACCGCGGCGTCCATCACCTTTGGATGGGTGACGAGGATGTTCTCCGCTTCCTGCGGGTAGATGTTCACCCCGCCGGAGATGATCATGTGGTGGCGCCGGTCCGTCAGATAGAGGTATCCCTCCTCGTCGAGATACCCGATGTCGCCGACGGTTTTCCAGCCGTGCGTATCGCGTGACTTGGCGGTCTTCTCCGCGTCGTTGAGGTATTCGAAGTCGAGGCCGCCTTCGAAGTAGATCTCGCCAGCCTCACCAGGGGGCAGTTCGTTGCCGTCCTCGTCGAGGATGTGCAGCGCGCCCATCATCGGCTTGCCGACCGACCCGGGGTGTGCCAGCCAATCGTCAGCGGTGATCAACGTCGACCCGATGGCCTCGGAGGAGGCGTAGTACTCGTCGATGATCGGCCCCCACCAATCCATCATCTGCTTCTTGATCTCGACCGGGCACGGCGCCGCGGCATGCATCGCGCGTTTGAGGCTCGACAGGTCATACGAGCTACGCACGGATTCGGGCAGTTTCAGCATCCGGGTGAACATCACGGGGACGAACTGGCCGTGGGTGACACGGTGGCGCTGGATGGCATCGAGGCAGCCCTCGGCGTCGAACTTCTCCAACACCACCGTGGTGATGCCTGCGCTCTGAATCTGCATCGACCACACCGACGGCGCCGTGTGGTACAGCGGGGCAGGACTGATGTACACGGCCTCGGGATCCAGCCAGAAGCTGACCAACGCCGACATCAACCCGGGCACCTCGGCGGGCGGGAGGTGCAGAAGCTCGCGTTTGATGCCCTTCGGCCTGCCCGTCGTGCCTGACGAGTACTGGAGTAGGTCACCTTCGATCTCATCGTCGATCGGCGTATCGGGTTGATCTGCAACACATTCCGGGTAGCGATGCCAGCCGTCCAGATCGTCGTCGGCGATGATTCGGACGTCAGGCTGTGTGTGCTCGGCGAGGCCCTCAAGAGTCTTTCGCAAAGCCGCGGAGCCGACGACGGCCTTGGCATTGCTGTTGTCGATGATGTAGGCCGCCTCGGCCGCGGTCAGGTGGGTGTTGATTGGGACGTAGTACAGCCCGCAGCGGCGCGCCGCCCACGCGACGGCGTGGAAGTGCTCGTTGTTCTCCATCAGGATGGCGACGGCGTCGCCCTCGCGCAGACCGTGCTTGCGGAAGAAATGGGCGAGCCGGTTTGCGCGCGCCTCCAGCTCGGCGAAGGTCAGCACCGTGCCTGCCGGATGGAGGATGATGGCGGGCTTGTCGGGATTGGCGGCGGCATGCTCGCGAATCTGCATGAGCCGACTTTACGACGGCCCAACTTGACAGGTGTCAAGAGGGTCGCGGTTCTTGGCGAGCAGACGCAAAAGCCCCCGAAATCGGTAACATTCGGGGGCTTTTACGTCTGCTCGGCGAAACTAGTCGGCTTCGGCCAGGCGGTGCTTCAGCGCGTCGAACTCGTCCTTGATGCCGGTCGGCAGCTTCTCGCCGACGAACTCGAACCACTCCTCGATCAGCGGCACCTCTTCGCGCCACTCATCGGCGTTCACGGCCAGCGCCTCGTCGACGTCAGCGGCGTCCACATCGAGGCCGTCGAGGTCCATGTCCGCGGCGGCCGGAACGATGCCGATCGGCGTGGTCTTGCCGTCGGCCTTGTGCTCGATGCGCTCGATGGCCCACTTGAGCACGCGGCTGTTCTCACCGAAGCCTGGCCACAGGAACCGGCCGTCGTCGCCGCGGCGGAACCAGTTGACGAAGAACACCTTCGGCATCTTGGACTCGTCGGCGTTCTTGCCGATGTTGATCCAGTGCTGGAAATAGTCACCGACGTTGTAGCCGAGGAACGGCAGCATCGCCATCGGGTCGCGGCGCACGGTGCCGACCTTGCCCTCGGCGGCCGCGGTCTGCTCCGATCCGAGTGTGGCGCCGATGAACACACCGTGCTGCCAGTCGCGGGCCTCGGTGATCAGCGGCACCGTCGTCTTGCGGCGGCCGCCGAACAGGATCGCCGAGATCGGAACGCCCTGCGGGTCGTCCCACTCAGGCGCCAGCGTCGGGCACTGCGAGATTGGGGTGCAGTAGCGCGAGTTCGGGTGTGCGGCCTTGACGTCAGAGCCCGGAGTCCACTCGTTGCCCTTCCAGTCGATCAGGTGCTGCGGGTCGCCCTCGAGGCCTTCCCACCACACGTCGTTGTCGTCGGTTAGGGCGACGTTGGTGAAGACGGTGTTGCCCTCTTCGATCGTCTTCATCGCGTTCGGGTTCGAGTCCCAGTTGGTGCCTGGCGCGACGCCGAAGAAGCCGAACTCGGGGTTGACCGCGTAGAGCCGGCCGTCCTTGCCGAACCGCATCCACGCGATGTCATCGCCGACAGTCTCGGCACGCCAGCCCGGAATGGTCGGCTGCAGCATGGCGAGGTTGGTCTTGCCGCACGCCGACGGGAACGCGGCGGCGATGTAGTACGCCTTGTTCTCCGGCGAGATCAGCTTGAGGATCAGCATGTGCTCGGCGAGCCAGCCCTCGTCGTGGGCCATCGCCGACGCGATACGCAACGAGTAGCACTTCTTGCCAAGCAGCGCGTTGCCGCCGTAGCCCGAGCCGTAGCTCCAGATCTCACGGGTCTCGGGGAAGTGGGTGATGTACTTCGTGTCGTTGCACGGCCACGGCACATCGGCCTGGCCGGCCTCGCGCGGCGCGCCGACCGAGTGCAGACACTTCACGAAAAAGCCGTCGTCGCCCATCTTGTCCAGCGCGGCCTTGCCCATCCGGGTCATCGTGCGCATCGAGAGGACCACGTACTCCGAGTCGGTGAGCTCAACACCGAGCTTGGGATCATCCGCGCCGAGCGGACCCATGCAGAAGGGCACCACATACATGGTGCGGCCGCGCATACAGCCCCGGTACAGGCCGGTCATGATGCCGCGCATCTCGGCAGGGTCCATCCAGTTGTTGGTCGGGCCCGCGTCGACCTCACGCTCACTGCAGATGTAGGTGCGGGACTCGACACGCGCCACGTCGGAGGGATCAGACAGCGCAAGGTAGGAGTTGGGCTTCTTCTTGTCGTCGAGCTTCTTGAAGGTGCCCGCCTCGACCAGTTGCCGAGTGAGCTCGGCGGCCTCTTCCTCTGAGCCGTTGGCGAACACCACCCGGTCCGGCTGAGTCAGCTCCGCGACCTCGGAGACCCAGGCGAGGAGTCCCTTGTGCTTAGTCGGTGCGGTGTCAAGACCTGGAATGGTCGCTGCTGTCATCAAAACTCTCCTGCGTAGGTATCTGCCAGGACGCAGGCCCCGATAGCGCCTGCCAAGCCTGAATGGCAGCGTCGTCGGTCGTCCCTGTTTAGAGGTTAACGTGGGTGACATACCCACGGGGAATCGGGAGCATGTCCGATCGCCCACAGGAACGATTCAGATAGACGTTCTTGGCGGTTTTACCGATTCAGATTCGCCCCAATTCGCCCAATTCCTCCGATATCCGTCCCTCGACCCGATATCTGTCCGAGATAGCGGCTCGGCTATTCGACCCCCGTTGCCGCCGCCCGGCCGGCAAACAGCTATTCGGCGCGGCTGTCCGACGACAGCGCCGCATCCGAGCCGTTGGTCGCATCGACGGACCCCGAGCCGTACAGCTCGGCGGACACGGCGTCGAGCGCCTGTTGCAGCGGCGGCAGCCTGCGGTCCCGGACCGCCGCGGCCTTGGCGGTGGCGACCGCGTGCTCACGCAGTTCGGCGTCGATGTCGGCGACGCGATCGGTGGCCGTGGCGCTCTCCACCTCGTCGTGGGCGGCCAGGTCAGTGGTGAGCGCCCTTTCGGCGGCGAGCACCCGGGTCGCCACCCTCTCCTCGACCACGGACCGCAACGCGGCGGTGACGTCGCCGACCCAGCGGTCCAGCACCGCGCGATCGTGCAACAGCGCACGGATACCGACCACCCCTACCGTGAGAAGCAGGCCCACCACGCCGCCTGCGATCAGGCCCGCGATGGTCAGACCCGGCGCGAGCCCCGCGAACAGACGGGTCACCGCGAGCGCGACCCCGAACCCGAAGCCTGCGCCGAGGATCATCACCAGCTGCCTCTCCAGGCGCCGCGACTTCAGCGGCGGCTGCGACACCTCGGGAGTCGGCGGCGCCGGTGGCGTCGGCAGCGCCGACAGACCGAGTTCGGTCGCAACGTCGCCGAGGTGTTTGGTGATGCCCTCGTCCACCTCATCGACGACATCGCCCGCACGCGTCCGCACATATGACTCGAATTCACCGACCCGGCGGCGGCTCATATTCGAGGCGTCTTCTTGCAGTTCCGCACGCACCGACGTGCAGCGGTTGCGGGCGAAATAGGTCAGCTGCACCCGCGCCTGCTGGATCTGGCTGCGCAGCGCGATGGTGCGTTCGGACTTCGACAGCCGGCGCCCACGCAGAATGTCGTCGCGGTTCTTGCGCAATGCGCTCACCCGCGCCTGCCGGTCCGATCCGGCCCCGGCGATCTGGTAGCGGTCGATCGCGGTGGACAGCCGCACTTCCCACGCGCGCAACCGGTTTCGGCGCTGCACATCGGGATCGGCCAGCCGCTGCCGCAACAGACCCACCAGTTCGTCGAGCCTGGGCTCGCCCAGATCCGGTGCGGCCGCGGCCCCCACCCATTGCACATGGCGATAGCGCGGCGCGCGTGCGGCGAGCCGGGACCGGTTGGTGGCCAGTGCGTCGCGCCAGTTGCGGTGCGCATCGATCTTCGCAACCACCCCGATGATCAGATCGGTGTAGTTGGCCGCGAGATCGACCAGCGCACAATCGGATTCCGTCAGCGAGGCGATGGCCGACACCACGAAAACCACCGCGACGGGCGCGTCGGCCGGGCTCAGGTCGTCGGCCTCGACAAAGGCCTGCTCGGGCATTTGTTCCCGGAGCGCATCGATAAGGCTGGTGGCGCCTGCAAGCCATGGTCCTGTCACGAGCACCACGTCGCGGCTCTCCACACCAGGTGTACTCAGCGCCGGATCAACGGCCGCCACCACGGCGTCCGCCGCGGCGATCGGATCGGTCATCGGGCCGGTCCGAGCAGACGCAGTGAGCCCCTGGCGATGTCGGCGCCGCAGCTGCGGTGCAGCGCATCGACCGGACCTCGGCTGTAGCGCCGCCAGTGCACGGCCCGACGCAGGTGCGCGGCCGCATCGTCGCCGCGGTCCACCGTCGCTCCCGCGGCTTCGACGACATCGACCGCAGCGGCCATGACCGAGAGGACGGTCTCATCGGTCGACAGGAACGCAGCTAGTCGCTCGTTGCCGGATTGCACTGCGAGAGAGTTCAATTCGGCGATCGCCGACCGTATCCGCCGATAGCGCACCGGGGCTCCGGCCGCCTCAATGTGTTCGACGACCCTGTCGATCTGGCTGGCCCGCCGCAGCACCTCGGACACCGTCGCAGCGTCCGCACCGTCGCCGAGCGCCAGAACGGCACGGGCGATGCCGAACCGGTCCAACGCGGCGAGCAGACGTCGACGAAGCTCGGGCCACACCGAATGGCCGGTGTCCAGAAACGCGTCCGTCGACGTCAGATCCGCGGGCTCGGTGACCAGCACACGCAGCGCCGACACCAACTCGTCGTCCAGCTCAACGACGGCCAGCAAGGCGACCATCGGCACGGTAGCCACTCCGGTCAGCGCCCGGCAGTCGGCTGCGCGGCGATGGGCCTGCGCCAACGGGCCGCCGTCACCGAGACCCGCCAGGTCGGCCTTGTTCAGCACCGTCACGATCGGCCGATCGGCGGCCGCGAGCTGACCACGGTCCTCCGGCTTCAACGCCTCGGCGATCACCAGGGCGTGAACGTCGGCGGCGGTGGCGTCCGGCGTCACCGTCACACCCGCTCGCGTCAGGGCCGCCCTCACGGTGTCGCGCCCCACCCCGTCACGCCCCAGCACCGCAACTCGGAGCGGGGCGCCGATACGCCCGATGATCGGTGTCAACCGTGCATTGCGATTCTGCTCAGCGAAGTGTGTCAGCCCAGCGACGAAAATCTGGTGGCCTTCCTTTGTGCCCACCCGGTTGAACCGGTCCTCGGCGCCCATGTTGGCACCTCCAGGGGCACATCGCGAACGGTTGTCCCCAGTACCAGCCGAAGGCAACTGTTGGGTATCAATATGCACCACGATGCGGGTACTCAGGCCTTCATGAGCGACCATGGACGGATGCAAATGCCCAGGCCGGATGTCGACGGCCGTCCGGATCCGGGGACAGATGTCGCCGGGCCGGATTTGCATCGCCGGATTACCAGCTTCCGGACGCGGCGCTCGACGCTTTCCGGGGGGCAACACGCGGCGTGGGAGCGGCTGTGGCCCGAGATGGGCATGCACGCACGCGACGCGGACGGGCCCGCTCCGCGGCTGGACACCGAATCCTGGTTCGGCCGCTCGGCTCCGGTGGTGCTGGAGATCGGCAGCGGCACCGGGATCTCGACCTTGGCGATGGCGCAGGCCGAGCCCGACCTGGATGTGGTCGCAGTCGAGGTGTACCGGCGCGGACTGGCACAGCTCCTCAGCGCCATCGGCCGCGAAGACGTCACCAACATCCGGCTGGTCCGAGGCGACGGCGTTGACGTGCTCGAGCACATGTTCGGACCGGCCTCGCTGACCGGCGTGCGGGTCTTCTTCCCCGACCCGTGGCCGAAGGCCCGACACCACAAGCGCAGGCTTCTGCAACCGGCGACCGTCGCGTTGATCGCCAACCGGCTCCGGCCAGGTGGAGTCCTGCACGCCGCGACCGATCACGCCGGGTACGCCGAGCAGATCGCCGAAGTCGGCGACGCCGAGCCGCGGCTGCGCCGGGTCGACGCGTCGGACACGCTTCCGATCTCCGTGCAGCGGCCCGTCACGAAGTACGAAGGCAAGGCCCAGCACGCGGGCAGCACCGTTGCCGAATTGCTCTGGGAGAAACGACCATGAGCCTCACCGAAGACATCCGGCATATAGAAGATGTAGCCCCACCGCCGGTGGCGCCGTCCGAGGCGACGGCCAAAGTGCTGCTGGTGTGGGACGCCCCAAACCTGGACATGGGACTGGGTTCGATCCTCGGCGGGCGGCCAACCGCCGCGCACCGGCCCCGATTCGACGCGCTTGGCCGATGGCTGTTGTCGCGTACGGCCGAACTTTCCGAGGTCCGCCCGGACGTCACGCTGGAACCCGAGGCGACCGTCTTCACCAACATCGCCCCAGGTAGCGCCGACGTCGTTCGACCTTGGGTGGAGGCATTACGTAACGTGGGCTTCGCGGTTTTCGCGAAACCGAAGATCGATGACGACAGCGACGTCGACAGCGACATGCTCGACCACATCGCGCTGCGAAGCAGCGAGGGACTGGCAGGCGTGCTCGTCGCCTCCGCCGATGGGCAGGCATTCAAACAACCTCTGGAGGAAATCGCCAGGAACGGTGTGCCAGTCCAGGTGCTGGGATTTCGCGAACATGCCAGTTGGGCGTTAGCGTCGGATACCTTGGAGTTTGTCGACCTGGAGGACATTCCTGGTGTTTTCCGGGAACCGTTACCGCGAATCGGCCTAGATTCGCTGCCCGAGCAGGGAGCTTGGCTGCAGCCGTTCCGGCCGCTGTCCTCGCTACTGACCTCGCGCATTCAATAACTGAAATGCGTGGGTCGCAGAAGACTTAGTAAGGAGCTTAGGTGTTCGCCTGGTGGGGTCGAACGGTGTACCAGTACCGATACATAGTGATCGGTGTCATGGTCGCACTGTGCCTGGGTGGGGGCGTGTTCGGCATCAGCCTCGGCAGCCACGTCACACAGAGTGGGTTCTACGACGACGGCAGCCAATCGGTGCACGCGTCTCTGATCGCCGACCAGACCTACGGCCGCGACACCTCGGGCCACATCATCGGGATCTACACCGCGCCCGGCGGCAAGACCATTGACGACCCTGACTTCAAGAAGAAGATCCTCGACAACCTCGCCCAGGTCGAAAAGGACCACCCTGACCAAATCCTGCGCTCGATCGGCTACTTCAAGAGTCCCGATGTGCTCAAGAACATGGCCGATGCGGACAAGCAGCACGGGTTCATGTCGATCCAGCTCAAGGGCGATAACGACGACGCGATCCTGAACAACTTCAAGGCGGTCAAGGACGACCTGCTCAAGGTGCGCGACGACGGCGTCAACGTGAAACTCGCCGGTCTGCAACCGCTGGCCGCCGAGCTGACCGGAACCATCGGCGACGATCAGAAACGCGCCGAGGTGGCTGCCATCCCACTGGTCTGCGTGGTGTTGTTCTTCGTGTTCGGCGGCGTCGTCGCGGCCGCCCTCCCTGGAATCATCGGCGGCCTGACCATCGCAGGCGCGCTCGGCATCATGCGTTTGGTCGCCGAGTTCGCCCCTGTGCACTTCTTTGCCCAACCGGTGGTGACTCTGATGGGGCTCGGCATCGCCGTCGACTACGGCCTGTTCATGGTCAGCCGGTTCCGCGAGGAGATCGCCGAGGGTTACGACACCGAGGCCGCCGTCCGAAGAACCATGATGACCTCGGGCCGCACGATCATGTTCTCCGCGGTGATCCTGGTGGCGTCGTCGGTGCCGCTGCTCTTGTTCCCGCAGGGGTTCCTGAAGTCCATCACCTACGCGATCATCGCCTCGGTCATGCTTGCGGCGGTCCTGTCGATCACCGTGCTGGCCGCCGCGCTGGCCATCCTGGGCCCCAACGTCGACGCACTCGGCGTGCGCACGCTGCTGCGGGTGCCGTTCTTCCGTAACTGGAAGCCGATGCGGGTCTACCTGACCTGGCTGGCCGACAAGACGCAAAAGACGAAGACACGCGCGGAAGTCGAGCAGGGGTTCTGGGGCAAGCTGGTCAACCGAGTGATGAAGCGGCCGGCCGCATTCGCCGTTCCCATCGTCATCGGGATGATCCTGCTGATCATCCCGTTGGGACAGCTCGCACTCGGCGGCATCAGCGAGAAGTACCTGCCGCCCAACAACTCCGTCCGCCAGGCGCAGGAGGAGTTCGACAAGATCTTCCCCGGTTTCCGCACCGAGCCCATAACGCTGGTGATACAGAGCGACAACGGGCAGCCCGTCAGCGACCAGCAGATCGCCGAGGTCCGGAACAAGGCGATGAGCGTCACCGGCTTCATCGATGCCAACAACGACCCGTCCAAGATGTGGCAAGAACGCTCGTATCTCGACGGCGCGTCGAAGGATCCGGCGGTGCGAGTGATCCAGAACGGACTGGTGACCCGCAATGACGCACCGAAGAAGATCGCGGAGTTGCGAGCACTGACACCGCCACGCGGAATCACGGTGTCGGTCGGCGGTACCCCCGCACTTGAACAGGACAGCATCCACAGCCTGTACGACAAGCTGCCGCTGTTTGTGGTGCTGCTGATAACTACCACCACGATCCTGATGTTCTTGGCGTTCGGATCGGTGGTGCTGCCGATCAAGGCAGCAGTGATGAGCGCGCTCACGCTGGGCTCGACCATGGGCGTGCTCACGTGGATGTTCGTCGACGGGCATGGCTCCGGGCTGATGAACTACACCCCGCAGCCGCTGATGGCACCGATGATCGGCCTCATCATCGCGGTGATCTGGGGCCTGTCGACCGACTACGAGGTGTTCCTGGTGTCCCGCATGGTGGAGGCCCGCGAGCGCGGTATGTCGACGGCCGAGGCCATCCGCATCGGCACCGCCACCACCGGCCGACTGATCACCGGTGCCGCGTTGGTCCTCGCGGTCGTCGCGGGTGCCTTCGTGTTCTCCGACCTGGTCATGATGAAATACCTGGCCTTCGGCCTGCTCATCGCCCTGCTGCTGGACGCGACCGTCGTCCGGATGTTCCTGGTGCCCGCAGTGATGAAGCTGCTGGGCGACGACTGCTGGTGGGCGCCGCGGTGGATGAAGCGGATACAGGAACGCCTAGGCCTCGGCGAGACCGAGCTGCCCGACGAGCGCAAGCGTCCTGCGGTGCGCGAGCATGAGGAAGCGTTGGTCGGCGCGAGCGGATCGGCGCCGCGGCCGAGGCCGCCTCACGACCCGACCCATCCGGCCGCCGACGGCGCTTCGCGGCCGGGTGCGACAACGCGGCTCGCGACGCCGTCGCGAGCCAACGCCCCATCGGGCGCGGGCACGACGCGAATCCCGACCGCACGCCCGCAGCCTGCGTCCCCTGATGAGCCGCAGACCACGCGGCTTTCGATGGCCAAGAACGCCGTTCGCAACGCGGTGAGCAACGCGACGGGCACCACCCAGCGACCGGCTCCCCCGCCTGCTGCACCGCGTGAGGAACGCGAAATCGAGTCGTGGCTTGGTGAATTGCGTGGCACAGCGCCTGCGGGCGGACAGCCTGCGCCGCCTCCTGCACGGCCGTCTGCTGACGCCACCCGGGCCATGCCCGAGCAGCGCCCGAGGCAGCCTCGCCCGCAACCGGGCAATGAGCCGACGACCGCGATTCCCGCGCAGCGTCCAGGGCCGCAGAACGACGACGCGACGACGGCCATTCCGACGCCGCGGAAACAGGATCCGGAAGCGACCGAGAAGATCAACACCCGCGACGAAGACGAGCCCAAGCGCCGCGGCGGTGGGTTGAGCGCGCAGGATCTACTGCGCCGCGAGGGCCGGCTTTAAGGGTTGATCGGAAGACGTCGCCCCGTCATTGCATGTCGTCGGCGTCGGCCCTGACGATCGGTCCGCCCTGGGCCTCTAACTCGACTTCTTCGGCCGCGGGGTCACTTGCCAGCAGCACGCGCATCGCACTGTTGACGAACGCCAGCGTCGGCACTGCCAGGAGCGCGCCGACGATGCTCGCCAACACAGCGCCGCCCGCGATCGCCAGCACGATGGCCAACGGATGGATCGACACCGCGCGACCCATCACGAGCGGCTGTAGGACATGGCCCTCCAGTTGCTGCACTGCGATGATCAGGCCAAGGGTGATCAGCGCGAAGATCCAGCCCTTGGCGATCAGTGCGACTACCACCGCGAGGAAACCGGCGATCACCGCACCGACGAGGGGGATGAACGCGCCGAGGAACACCAGCGACGCCAGCGGCAGAGCCAGCGGGATACCCATGATGGCCAAGCCGGTGCCGATGCCGACCGCATCGACGAGGGCCACCAGGAACGTCGCGCGCACGTAGCCGATCAGCGACCGGAAGCCCGCGCGACCTGCGTCGCGCACCCGCTCCCGCACGTTCTCGGGGAAGATCCTGGTGACATAGCCATAGATGTTGCGGCCGCCGTGCAGCACGAAGATCAGCGTGAAAAGCACCAGCAGCGCGCCGGTGACGATCTCGGTCACCGTGCCCGCCGTGGAAAGAGCGCCGCTAGTCAGCTTCTCCTGGTTGTTCTGCAACGCCTCGACGGCAGACTTGCGGGCCCCGTCGATCTGCGCCTGGTCGAGATGGAGTGGGCCGCTGGTCAGCCAGTCGCCAACCCCTTTGATGCTGGTGCTGACCTGCTGAACGAGAGCCGGTGCGCCCTCGATGAATTGACTGACCACGAAGGTGAGGATTCCGCCGACCACCGCGATGCCGCCGAGCAGGACCAGCGCTACCGCTCCGCCACGCGGAGCGCCGCGGCGATCGAGGAAGTCGACGATGGGCAGCAGCAGCGCGGCCAGCATCGTCGCCAACGCGACGGGCACCACGATGACCTCGATCTTTTGGACCACCCACAGCAGCGCGACGAGCGCCGCGAATATCACCAGCAGCCGCCACGCCCACGCAGCCGTCTTGCGGACCAATGGAGTGACCGACTCGTCGGCGACGGAATCAACGGATGGGCCAGCTGGCATGCCGGTAGCGTAACGGCAGGCCGCAGCGTCGCTGTGAATCTCGAGAATCGGCTTCGGCGCGCCTGCGTGAGCGACAATATCCGGACTACCTGCACCGCTACCCTAATGGCGTGTCCCACGACGCACCGGCGAGCGACGCTCGCGCCCAGGAACGGCCTGCCAGGGGCAAATACTGGTGGCTGCGGTGGGTGATCGTCGGCGTCGCGGCCGTTGTTCTCACGGTCGAGCTCGCCCTGGTGTGGGATCAATTGGCCAAAGCCTGGAAGAGCCTCTACTCGGCGAAATGGTGGTGGGTGCTGGCGGCCACCGTCGCGGCGATGTCGTCGATGCACAGCTTCGCGCAGATTCAGCGCACCCTGCTGAGGTCGGCAGGTGTCACGGTCAAGCAGTGGCGTTCAGAGTCCGCCTTCTATGCGGGCAACGCGCTATCCACGACGCTGCCCGGTGGCCCGGTGCTTTCGGCCACGTTCATCTACCGCCAACAGCGGATCTGGGGCGCGTCACCGGTGGTGGCGTCGTGGCAGCTGGTGATGTCGGGCGCGCTCCAGGTGGTCGGGCTGGCGCTGCTCGGTTTGACCGGCGCTTTCATGCTGGGCGCGAGCAAAAACCCACTGTCGCTTATCTTTTCGCTCGGCGGCTTTATCGCGCTGATTCTGCTGGCTCAGGCAGTGGCGACCCGCCCGGAACTCATCGACGGCATCGGGGTGCGCCTTGTGTCGTGGGTCAACTCGCTGCGCGGCAAGCCCGCTGACGCCGGCCTACACAAGTGGCGCGAGACGCTGTCCCAGTTGGAATCGGTCAGCCTGTCGCGGCGTGCACTCGGTGAGGCGTTCGGCTGGTCGCTGTTCAACTGGATCGCCGACGTGGCGTGTCTGCTGTTCGCGTGCTTTGCCACCGGAGGGCATCCTTCGCTGGCGGGCGTGACGGTCGCGTACGCGGCGGCACGCGCTGTCGGGGCGATCCCGCTGATGCCGGGCGGGCTGCTGGTGGTCGAGGCGGTGTTGGTGCCGGGCCTTGTGTCGTCGGGCATGACTCTGGCCTCCGCCATTTCCGCAATGCTCATCTACCGGTTGATCAGCTGGATCTTCATCTCGGCGATCGGCTGGGTGGTGTTCTTCTTCATGTTCCGCACCGAGAAGGACATCGACCCCGACGCCACAGTCGACGACGACGTCGAGCAGCCGCCGCAGTTCAGCCCCGACCCAGAGGCGCGGCACGAACCCGAACCTGAGCAGTAGGGTGAGCATGGGCCGTCGTTGTCGGATCTTCGCCGTGCTCGTGGGGATTGCCGCGTTGACGGTCGCATGCGTGCCGCCGACCGAAACCCCTTCGGCGCCAATGACTTCCACCACAACCTCCGCGGCCCCAGATAGCGGTCCCTCGGTGGTGACCCCTTTGTTGGCCAGTGTCATCGCGCCGCCGATCCCTGTGCCCGCCACCGACGGCAAGGTCCACCTGGCCTACGAACTGTTCTTGACCAACGTGCTCAGCCAAGAGTTGACACTGACATCATTGGACGTGCGTGCCTCCGATACCACTCTGCTGAGCCTGGCAGGCGACCGGCTCGCCTACTGGATGCGGGTCTTCGGAAACCACACACCGACAACGAAACTCGGGCCGGCCCAATCCGCGGCGGTATGGCTGGACGTTGCACTTGACAAGGGCACCCCGGTTCCCGCAGAGCTGGTGCACGCGATCGGGGTTTCGTTACCTGATCCGCAGCCACCGTTGTTTCCCGCGACGATGACCGAGACCGTGGCGCCCGTCACCGTGCAGACCCGCACACCGCCGGTGATCGCCCCTCCGCTGGTCGGGACGAACTGGGTGGACGCCAACAGTTGTTGCGACATGACGCCGCACCGGATGGCACTGAATCCACTCAACGGGCAACTCTGGGCGGCCGAACGGTTCGCCATCGACTACGTTCAGCTGCTTCCGGATGGCCGACTGTTCAACGGCGACAAGACCAAACCGGAAAGCTACCCAGGCTTTGGGGCTGACATCCACGCAGTTTCCGATGGACAGGTCGTCGCGGTCGTCGACGGATTGCCCGAGCAGGTTCCCGGCACGAACCCCAGCGGCCTTCCGCTCGACCAGTACGCGGGCAATCACATCGTTCAGGCCCTCGGAGACGGCAGCTACGCGCTGTACGCGCACTTGAAGACCGGCAGCATCAAAGTCGAGGTCGGTGAGCGGGTGAGCTCGGGTCAGGTGATCGCGTCGCTCGGAAACTCCGGTAACACCGATGGCCCACACCTCCATTTCCACGTCATGAGCACTCCCGACCCACTGCGGTCCAATGGGCTGCCTTTCGTGTTGTCGTCGTTCAAACTGGACGGACGTATCGCGTCAATGGATGCCGAGGACTCCATCGAAGCGGGCAAGCCGGCACCGATGCAGCCCAACTTCAGCCCGCGCGATGAATCCGCGGTCAGCCCGCTGGTTTTGGACGTGATGACCTATGCAGGTCGATAGCGAGCGCGGGAGTGGCCGGTGGTCGCTGATCGCGCTGCTCGCCGACGTCGTCTGCGTGATCGTGTTCTGCGCGATCGGGCGCCGAAGTCATGCCGAGGGGCTGACGGTGGCCGGGATCGCGCAGACCGCATGGCCGTTTCTGGCGGGCACCGGCGTCGGCTGGCTGGTGATCCGCGGGTGGCGCAGGCCATTCAGTGTCATCCCCGTCGGGGTGGTCGTGTGGTTATGCACGGTCGCGGTGGGAATGGTGTTGCGCAAGCTGACATCCGCGGGTGTGGCAACGAGCTTTGTCGTAGTGGCATCGGTGTCGACGGCCGTGCTCCTGCTGGGTTGGCGCGGTGCGGCCGCGCTTGTGCGACGCGGCTGACGCTATTCGGGATTCACAGGCGGCTCAGGCGAAGTCGAGATAGTCAACGTCGCACGCAATCCGCCGAGCGGTCCGTTGGACAACTCGATGCGTCCGCCGTGCAGCGCCGCCTGTTGGGCCACCAGCGCCAGGCCCAGACCGGAGCCGCCCGGCGCCGCGTTGCGGCCACGGGAGAATCGGCCGAGCACCGATTGGTGCTCCTCCTCTGGCAGGCCTGGGCCGTCGTCATCGACGACGATAGTCATCGTGTGGTCATATCGGCTAGCCGCCAACACAATTCGCGTCGCTTGCCCGTGCGTCACCGCGTTGCGCACCAAGTTGTCGACCGCGAGGCGCAGCCCACCTGGCCAGCCCCAGATGACCCCGAGGTCATCGGCGGCCTCGACCACGATCTGCACCTCGCCGCCGGTGCGCATGTTCTCCCGCGCGACGCGGTCGAGCAAGTCCGTGACGTCGATGAGTTCACGGTCCTCGGCCTGCGCAAGTTGCCCCGACGCGAGCTGCCCGAGCGCGGTGATGATCGCCTCCACCCGGCGCTGAGCACGCGCAAGGTCCTGCACCACTTCGGCTCTCTCGTCGTCTGGCAGGTCGTGGATCCGCAGGGTGTCGAGGTCGGCGCGCATCGCCGTCAGTGGGGTACGCAGTTCGTGCGCGGCGTTGGCGGCGAAATCCTGTGCGGCCTGAAGGGAATTGGTGGTGGCCTGCTGAGCGGCGGCAAGTCTGCTCAACATCGCGGTCATCGCCTCGGACAGATCCTCGGCCTCGCGGACACCGCGCACCTCGGGCATGCTCTCGGTGTCCTTGCCCAGCCTTTTGGTGTGTTCGGTCAGTTTGCGCAGCGGCCGGATCGCGGGCCCGGCCAACAGCCAGCCAAGCCCGCCTGCGATCAGCACGGTCACGACGCCGACGGCCGAGTAGGCCGGAATCCTGGCCCGGTTCAACAAGATGCTGTCCGCGCGGATCCCGACAGACATCCGCACGCCGCCCTGCTGATCAACGGTGATGGTGCGGACCCGGTACTCGACACCGTTTACGTCGACCGTCGCGGTACCAAGCGGCAACGGTGGCAATTGGAAGCCGCGCTGGAACATCACCTGACCGCTGGACTCGGACCGCCCGGTGGTGAGCACGCCGCGGCGCGGGTCCTGCACTTCGCCGGGATTGATACTGGCGTCGACGATGGAATCGAGTCGGCGATCCAGTTGCGCGGCATCATTATTCGCGAGTACCACCGAGGTGAGGATCGTGAACGCCGCGACCACCGCAGCCGCGGCGGCGGCGGCGGCGATCGCCACCCTGGTACGCAGCGAGGCGGACCGCAGGAACCGCGGCCAGCGCATTTACGGCTCGTCCCGCAACACGTACCCGATCCCGCGAACCGTGTGGATCACCCTCGGCAAGCTGTCGCGTTCAAGCTTGCGTCGCAGATACGAGATGAACACGTCGGCGACGTTTGTGTCGACGTCGAAGTCGTAGCCCCACACCAGTTCGAGCAGCCGCTGGCGCGACAACACCACACCCGCGTTCTCCGCCAGCACCGCCAGCAGGTCGAATTCCCGCTTGGTCAGGTCGACACGCTCGCCGTCGACGAACACCAGCCGGCGGGCGGTGTCGATGGTCAACGGACCGACCGTCATCGTGTCGGATGGTTGGTCCGAATGGCTCGCACGCCGCAGCAGCGCGTGCAACCGGGCCACCAGCTCGCCAAGATCGAAGGGCTTGGTCAGGTAGTCGTCCGCCCCTGCCTCGAGGCCCGCGATCCGATCGTTGACGGTGTCGCGTGCGGACAGGACACAAATCGGGATGTCATTGCCCAACGCCCGCAATGCGGTCACCACGGCGACGCCGTCGAGTTCTGGCATCTGCACGTCCAGAACCAACGCGTCGTGCGATTCGGTGGACAGCAGCCGCAGCGCCTCTTTACCGTTCGCCGCAACCCGAACGTCGAATCCCGAATGCCGCAATCCGCGCGCGACGGAGGTTCTGACGTCCGGGTCATCGTCAACCATCAGAACCGTACGGCTCGCGCTCTCCTGCGCGGGCGGTTCGCCGACCCGCACGCGGGCTACGGAATGGAAGGTGCCGGTGCTGTACCGCAGCGGTTCTTCAGGTCGACCATCGGTTGACGGATGCCGGTCAGGTCGGCCTTGACCTGAGGATTCGCATCCAGGTACGTCTTGACGTCGCCGCGGATTTCCTCGCGCTTCTTGCCTTCGAGGCTGGTGAAGAACCCGTTCACATCCGGGTGCGAGAAGAGATACGCGGACGTCGACGCCGAGACACCCGATGCCACGCCGGCCAGGTCAGCAGCAGTGCAGTTGGGCGGGTTATTCGCCGGGTCGTCGGCCATCGCCGAGGGCAGTGCGCCAAACAACATCGCACCGGCGATCGCGCTGGTGCCGACCGCGCCAGCTACCGCGCGCCGCGCGGTACGGGCCGAGAGCAACATGGACAGGCTCCTTCAGACGAAGTGGAGAGGCCGTAACCGTTGGCGGTTCCGACAATTATAGAGCTAAGCAGAAAGGGTCCCGACTTTCTTGCCTTGCGCTCAACCGATCGCGAGAAAGTCTGAATCCGCAGCTCAGTGGCCCCACCTGCGACGCTGCCCGCAGCACCCACCGCTAGCGGGCGGTGGCTGTCGCAGGTCCGGGAAGTGGCCCGACACCCTGCGTCGCCGCCGACCCAGGCGACGGCAAGCCGGGCACGCTCGCGGTGGGCACACCCATCGTCTGTGCGGTCTGCAGTGCTCCCGGCAAACTTCCCGGCAGGCTGCCGCCCTGCTGCTGCGCGGCCTGCATCAGGCCCATCAGCTGCGGCAGGCTGACCGGCAGCTTGCAGCGGGCGCTCATGGTGACCAGCGGCTGCTGCAGTTGCTGCATGTCCTTGGCGACTTGTGGGTTGGCGTCGAAATAGGTTTTGACCGATCCCAACGACTGCGGCCCTGCCTGCTGCTGGGAGATGGTCGTCAGCGCCTGATTGGTCTCGGGGTGCGAGTCGAGGTAGGTGCCCATCGACATGGCCACCGAGCCGATGGTCCTGGCCACCTCGCTCGCCGCGCAGGGATCGGTCGCCGCGGTTGCTGAGGGAACCGCCAGCGCTGCAACTGCTGTACCGCCGACGGCCGACGCAGCGAACACCGCGCACAGGATATGGCGCAGCGCTCTATTGGTCGTTCCCATGGACCTACTCCTTACGGTTTGCGACGCAGTTGACGTTGTCGCAAACACATCACGATCGGACGAATTGGGTTCCCCGACCCTGGAGTCCTCGGCACATCCTGCCATCCACGCCGATACACCTGCCAATTCAGCGAACGAACGTGCAGGTGAACAACAGGAACTCCGCAGCATCGCGTAACGCTGAGCACCGTATTAGCGAGAAGGGTTAGAGCACGGTTAGGGCGTTGCTGAGGGCGCGGCACCCTACCTCACGCTGTTGTACCCTCACGCTAGGAAACGCCGGGCAGAAAGCGGGGAGTTCGCTATCCAGCAGTTCATGATGCGCTTGAGCAGCACCCTGCGCAGATATCGCTGGGCGGTGTTCGCGGCGTGGCTACTCCTACTGGTTCCCTCGATCTATCTGGCGATGCATCAGTCCGGCAACCTCACCGGCGGCGGGTTCGAAGTCGAGGGTTCCCAGTCGCTGCACGTTCAGCGAGAGCTCGAGCAGCACTTTCCCGACCAGGGTGCCTCCCCGCTGGCCCTGGTCGCGGCTCCACGCGCCGATGCGTCCTTCGACGACATGGCCGCGGCGGTCACCCGGCTCGAACGCATCGCCGCCGAGGTGCCGAGCGTGAAGGTGATGCCGAACCCACAGCAGCCGCCGCCCCAGCCGGACCGCCCGTATGTCGTCACCCTGCAGTTGGACTTCAACAACACGGGTGCGGTCGACGTCGCCAAACAGCTTCGGCAGAAGGTCGGCATCACGGGCGATCAGCCCGGTGAGATCCAGAACGGCAAGGTCAAGCTCTACGTCATCGGCCAGGGCGCGTTGGGGGCGGCGGCGACGCTGGCCACCAAGCACGACATCGCGCAGGCCGAACAGTGGAACCTTCCGATCGTCCTGATTGTTTTGCTCGCGGTGTTCGGGTCGTTGGCCGCGGCAGCGATGCCACTTGTATTGGGCATCTGCACCGTCGTGGTGACCATGGGGCTGGTCTATCTGCTGTCGACGTATACGACGATGTCCGTGTTCGTCACGTCGACGGTGTCCATGTTCGGTATCGCACTGGCGATCGACTATTCACTATTTATTCTCATGCGGTTCCGTGAGGAACTGCGCGCAGGCCGTGATCCCGAGCAGGCCGCCGATGCGGCGATGGCCACCTCCGGCCTTGCGGTGGTGTTGTCCGGCCTGACCGTGATCGCGTCTGTCACCGGGATATATCTGATCAACACCCCGGTTCTACAGTCGATGGCCACCGGCGCGATCCTGGCGGTGGCCATCGCCGTGCTGACATCGACGACGCTGACGCCCGCCGTGCTTGCGACGTTCGGCAAGGCGGCAGCCAAGCGTTCGTCGTACCTGCACTGGTCACGTAGGGCCGAAACCACCCAGTCGCGGTTCTGGAGCCGGTGGACCGGTTGGGTGATGCGACGGCCGTGGCTGTCGGCGCTGGCGGCGTCGGCGTTCCTGCTGACACTCGCTACCCCCGCGTTCTCGATGGTCCTTGGCAACAGCATGCAGCGCCAATTCGAGCCGACCCACGAGATCCGCGGCGGCGTCAACGCCGCTGCCGTTGCCCTCGGCCCAGGAGCGCTGGGGCCGGTGCGGGTGCTTGTGACGTTCCCAGACGGCAACCCTGCATCGGCGGAGGCGAAGGCGCCTGCCCTGGATGCGGTGCGCCAGAAGATGGCGCAGGGGCCCAACGTCGTGTCGGTTTCGCCGCCCGTGTTCGGCGACGACTACCGGCGTGCGCTGCTGTCGGCCGTGCTGTCGGTGGATCCGGAAGACATGGGCGCCCGCGTGACCGTCGACTGGATGCGCAAAGAACTGCCGACAGTTCCCGGAGGGAACGCACGCATCGACGTCGGCGGACCGACGGCGCTGATCAAGGACTTCGACGACCGGGTGTCGGTGACGCAACCAGCGGTGTTCGGTTTCGTCGCGCTGATCGCCTTCGTCATGCTGCTGATCTCGATCCGGTCGGTGTTCCTGGCCTTCAAGGGCGTTCTGATGACGGTCCTGTCGGTGGCGGCGGCCTACGGCAGTCTTGTCGCCGTCTTCCAGTGGGGCTGGCTGGAAGATCTGGGCTTCAAGCCGATCTCGTCGCTGGACAGCACGATCCCGCCGTTGGTGCTGGCGATGACGTTCGGCCTGTCGATGGACTACGAGATCTTCCTGCTGACCCGCATCCGGGAGCGGTTCCTCCAGACCAGGAACACCCGCGACGCCGTCGCCTACGGGGTGAGCACCAGCGCCCGCACGATCACCAGTGCCGCGCTGATCATGATTGCGGTGTTCATCGGGTTTGCCTTCGCTGGCATGCCGTTGGTCGCCCAGTTGGGTGTCGCGTGCGCGGTCGCGATCGCGGTCGACGCGACTGTGGTGCGGCTGGTGCTGGTGCCTGCGCTGATGGCGATGTTCGACGAATGGAACTGGTGGCTGCCGCGCTGGCTGGCCCGCATCCTGCCGTCGGTGGACTTCGAGAAACCGCTGCCGAAGGTCGACATTCCCGACCTGGTCATCATCCCCGACGACCTCTCGTCGCTTGGCCCGTCGGGCTCGGCTCTGCGCATGGTGGTCAAGTCCGCGGCCCGGTTGAAAACCCTTGCGCCCGATACGATTTCCGTCGCCGATCCGCTCGCGCTGAGCGGCTGCCTGCCACCGCCCGAGCCGGCACCCGCACTGGTGAACGGCCACAGCAACGGTCTTGCGCTCCGCAACGGCACATCGAATGGTGCTACCAACGGCGCGGGTAAGCGCGCGGTGCCCTGCCCGCCGGGGGTCCATCCGGTGATCATGTGGGGCGGCAGGCTGTCGGTCGCGCTCGACGCACTGGAGACCGAGGCCGACCCGAACCGGGCACCGGTGGAGCGTCGCAGCCCGATGGAAACCACCAACGTCCAGTTGCCGACGGGCGACCGGCTGCAGATCCCGACCGGCGCGGAGACGCTGCGGCTGAAGAGTTACCTGATCATGTGCCGAAACACGTCCAGGGATTTCGCTGAGTTTGCCGAATTGGTCGACTCGATGGAAACTCACACAGCTGCAGTGGTGCTGGCGTCAATGGACCGGTATTACTGTGGAGACCGTTCGAGGAAACAATGGGTCGCTACCCAATTGGTACGCCGCCTGGCCGATCCACAACCGTCCGACGAGCACGACACCAGGATGTCGGGCCCTGAGGCAGAGGCCGATTGGGCGAAGGTCAGGGAGCGCTGCCTATCGGTGGCGGTAGCGATGCTGGAGGAGGCGAGGTGACGTTGGCCCCCGGTCGGGACACGCGCCAAGACGCTGTCTCCGGAGCCAACCGACCCGCGGCGCCCACACAGGGCCGCCGGGCGCCGGTCGACGACCGGCCGGTGGAGTTCTGGCCGACCGCCGCGATTCGTGCGGCACTGGAGACGGACGACCTTACGGTCTGGCAGCGCATCGTCGTTGCGATCAAGCGTGATCCGTACGGCAGGACCGCGCGTCAGGTCGAGGAAGTATTGGAAACGGCACGCCCATACGGGGTTTCCAAGGCGCTCGCGGAGGTGCTCACCCGCACCCGCGAACACCTGGAGGCCAACGAGCGCGCCGAAGTGGGCCGCCATGTGCAGTCGCTGCTGGAGCGATCGGGTCTCGGCCCAGACGAATTCGCGTCCCGCATCGGGGTTCCAGGCAGGGATTTCGCTGCGTATCTCAGCGGAGAGGCAAGCCCACCTGCATCGCTGATGATCCGGATGCGCCGGCTGTCCGACCGGTTCGCCAAGATGCGTGATCAACGTCCCGTCGAATGAACCGATGGACATCGAGCATATCCTGCGCGACACGAGCACTGTGGCGATCGTCGGCGCATCAGCCAACGTCGCTCGCGCCAGTCATGAGGTGTGGACGTATCTGAGGTCGCACAGCGACTTCACGCTCTATCTCGTCAACCCGACCATCGGCGAGATCGAGGGCACACCGGTGTACCCAAGCCTGGCCGACGTGCCGGTGGTGCCTGATCTCGTCGACGTGTTCCGCCGCCACGAGTTCCTGCAGTCTGTGCTCGACGACACCATCGCGGTCGGGGCTAAAACCCTGTGGCTGCAATCAGGTCTGTGGCATGAGCAGGTCGCCCGCGACGGAGAAGCAGCCGGCCTGCAGGTGGTCATGGATCGCTGCCTGAAGGTCGAATACGCGCGGTTGTTCGCCTAGCGCGAGTGAATCGGTGATACGTCGTCGACCAGCCAGTGCCCGTCGGTCTTGGTCAGCGCGACCCGGAGCGCGATCACGGCGGTATCGGGTGGCTTGCCGGGTGCGTTCTGCGTTGCGTGAAGGATCACCGCGACGCTTGCGGCGTCAGGGCCGATCGCCTCGATGCCCGCCGAGACCGTGCTTGCCTGGGCCGAGATGTTCTTGCTCGTCAAATCCTTTGCCACATCGGCGAATTCGTTCTTGAACGCCTCGGCGCTCTTGGGCGACATCATCGCCGTTGCGCGGTCGATCGACGCGGTGGGAGTCTGCGGCGTGAACGTCGCGGATGCTTCGGAGATGCTGCTGGCGATGCCGACGACCTCGGCGCTGTCGTCATGCAGCGTGCGATCGGGAACGGTCCACCGGGTGTAGCCGACGAGCACACCTGCGATCAGCGCGACGGCCGCCACGGCGACGACAGCCAGCCGCAATCCGGGGCCGTCGTCATCGGTGCCAACGGTCACCCTGTCGCGGCGCGCGAGCACGAAGTTGACGGTGACGCCCTCGACGATCAGCAGGCACAGCACCGAACACACCGACACCCACCACAGCGGCCACGCCAACGCGATGCCGATGAAGACCAGTGCGACGATGGCGGCGATCGGCGCCAGAATATCGAAAGCCAGTACACGCCAACGGTTTCTCATCGAATCGGCTCCAGCCGCGAGATGAGCAGCTTGCCTTCGACGTCGGAGACATCGAGCCGAAGCGTCCATCGCACGGTCTGCGGCTTGGCCGCCCCGGCGTTCTCACTGACCGACGTCGCCACCACCATCACCGTGTCGGTGCGTGATGCCGACGCCGACAGTTCGGGCTGCTGTTGGGGCGGCGGCGCGCCGCTCGGGCCGGGCTTCGCGTGGTGGATCGACTCGACTGCCACCGAGTCGATCTGTCCTGTGGTGCGCGCCTGCAGGGTCTGCACCAGCTTGCGGTACGGCTCGACGGTCGCGTCGAAGTCCGCGTTGAGCTGGCCGACCGTGCCCTCGTGCAGCTGGTGCAGGCTGGCCTCGACGCTGTCCTTGTTCATGTTGATCAGCACGCTGGTCCAGTCCGCGGCCGCTTGCATGACGCGGGTGCGGTAGTGGAGTTCGTCGACGTCGCTGCGGTGCTGCGTCCAGATCAGCGCCCCGAGCACAATCGCGGCGACCGCCAGGACGCCGAGCACCGTCGAGCCGATGCCGAAGCCGGTGAAGACGCGACCGTCGCCGTCTCCGCGGTCGTCAGTGGGCTCGTCGGGCACAGCCGAGAGGGTACCCGGCGGCCAAAGTCAGCCCCGGCTGCCCGTACTTGTTTGATTTCAGAAATACCTAGTGCCCAGTCGGCGAACAGCCCACCCTCGAGCCTTCTGGAAGGATGTTGGGGTGACGGTAGAAGCCATTCGCTCCGGTATTGACCTGAGCCACGTCGACTCTGATGCCCGCCCCCAAGACGATCTGTTCGGCCACGTCAACGGCCGCTGGTTGGTCGAGTACAAGATCCCTGCCGACCGCGCGACCGACGGTGCGTTCCGGTCGCTCTACGACCGCGCCGAGGAGCAGGTCCGCGACCTGATCACCGGAGCCGCCGCGGCACGCGCGGAGAAGAACACCGATGAGCAACGCATCGGCGATCTGTACGCCAGCTTCATCGACGAGGCGACGGTCTCTGAGCTCGGTGTGCAGCCACTCCTCGACGAACTGACAGCGATCGACGGCGCCGAGACTCCCGAAGCCCTTGCCGCGGTGATGGGCCAGCTGCAACGGACCGGGGTCGGTGGCGGCGCAGGCGCGTATGTGGACACCGACTCCAAGGACTCGACGCGGTATCTGCTGCACCTGAGCCAGTCCGGATTGGGCCTGCCCGACGAGTCCTACTACCGCGACGAGCAACACGCCGAGATTCTGGCCGCCTATCCGCAGCACATCGCCGCGATGTTCGCCCTTGTATACGGCGGCGACCACACCGAGACGGCCGCGCGGATCGTCGCGCTGGAAACCAAACTGGCCGCTGCACACTGGGACGTCGTCAAGCGCCGCGACGCCGACCTGACCTACAACTTGCGCACGTTTGCCGATCTGCCCGCCGAGGCCCCTGGGTTCGACTGGGCTGGCTGGGTTGCCGCACTGGGCGCTACGCCCGAGGCCGTCTCGGAACTCGTTGTGCGCCAGCCTGATTACCTGACGGCGTTTGCCGCTGAGTGGTCTGGTGTGTCGGGCTCCGACCTCGAGGACTGGAAGAACTGGGCCCGCTGGCGGCTGATCCACGCCCGCGCATCTCTGTTGACCGACGACCTGGTGGCCGAGGACTTCGCGTTCTACGGCCGCAGGCTGTCGGGCACCGAGGAGATCCGCGACCGTTGGAAGCGCGCCGTTTCGGTGGTGGAGAACCTGATGGGAGATGCCGTCGGCAAGCTCTACGTGGAGCGCCATTTCCCACCCGATGCCAAGGCCCGCATGGACGAGTTGGTGGCCAACGTGCGCGAGGCGTACCGCGTCAGCATCAACGACCTGGAATGGATGACGCCGCAGACCCGTGACAGGGCGCTAGCCAAACTGGACAAGTTCACCCCGAAGATCGGCTATCCGGCCAAGTGGCGGGACTACTCGACGCTGGTGATCGAGCGCGACGACCTTTACGGCAACGTCCTCAGAGGCAATGTCGTCGGCTCCGACCGCGAGTTGGCCAAGCTGGGCGCACCGGTGGACCGCGACGAGTGGTTCATGACACCGCAGACCGTCAACGCCTACTACAACCCCGGTATGAACGAAATCGTCTTTCCCGCAGCAATTCTGCAGCCGCCGTTCTTCGACTCCGAGGCCGACGACGCCGCCAACTATGGAGGCATCGGCGCGGTCATCGGCCATGAGATCGGTCATGGATTCGACGACCAGGGCGCCAAGTACGACGGCGACGGCAACTTGGTGGACTGGTGGACCGACAAGGACCGCGCCGAATTCGGCGCAAGGACAAAGGCGTTGATCGATCAGTACGACGAGTTCGTGCCCCGCGCGCTTGAAAACGGCCACCACGTGAACGGCGCGTTCACCGTCGGCGAGAACATCGGCGACCTCGGCGGACTGTCGATCGGCTTGCTGGCCTATCGGCTGTCCCTGAAGGGCGCAGACGCGCCTGTGATCGACGGGCTGACCGGTGTACAACGAGTCTTCTATGGCTGGGCCCAGGTGTGGCGCACGAAATCCCGTGACGCCGAAGCTATCCGGCGGCTGGCGATCGACCCGCACTCACCGCCGGAGTTCCGGTGCAACGGCGTCATCCGCAATATGGACGCGTTCTATGAGGCGTTCGACGTCAGCGAGGCGGACGAGCTGTACCTTCACCCGCAGCGGCGGGTCCGGATCTGGAACTAGCCGTAAGACGCTTCGAGATCGACGAAATGGCGCTATCCACTCGCACTTTCGCGCCCGTTTTTCGGTTTGGGCGTAAGGAGCGCTAGAACATCTGCCAGTCCGACGCACCGTCAGGCTGGTTGTAGAGGCCCTTCGAGTTCTTGATCACGACCGGATCGCCGCTGCCGAAGTTGTCGTAGAACCACTTCGCATTTTCAGGGCTGATGTTGATGCAGCCGTGGCTCACGTTCCTCTTGCCCTGGTCGCTGACCGACCACGGCGCGCTGTGAACGAAGTTCCCGCTGTTGTCGATCCGGACGGCGAGCTGCACATTCACCTTGTAGCCGTTGGCCGAGTCGACAGGCACGCCGTACGTCGAGGAGTCCATGACGATGGTCGGGAACTTCTCGAGCACGTAATACGTGCCATTCGGGGTCGTATGGCCGCCAGCCGCCATACCCATCGACACCGGGATGGTCTTCTCCAGCACTCCATTACGCATGACCGTCATCTGGTGCGTCGCGTCATCCACGGTCGCCACCAGCTGCTCGGGAACGGTGAAGCTCGACTTGGTACCGCCGGCGTCGATGTTGACGACGGTGCCCGCGGGCCAGAAGTCCTGCGGCCGCCAACGCACCTGGCTGTCGTTTGTCCAGTAGAAGCGGCCGGGCACTGGCGGGACCGACGAGATGTGGATCGCCTGCTCAGCCAACGCCCGGTCGGCGATCGGCCGCTGGAAGTTGATGTAGATCGGCTTGGCGGCTCCGGCCTTGGAGCCGTTCGTCGGGTTGAACGTCGGCGGCGCGAACACCGGCTGCCCGGTATAGGGCGTCGGGTTTTGGCCTGCCGGTGTGCCTTGCGGGATCACGGTCGGAGCGGCCAGCGGGTCGGCAGGCGGCGCGAATGGGTTGGCGGGCGGGACCGCCAGCGGATCTGCCGGAGGCGGCGGCGCGAACGGATCCGGCGGCGGCGCGGGTGCAGCGGCAGGATCGATGGGCGCAGGCGGTGGAAATTCGGGGTCAGCCAGCGCAGATGGGTTGCCCAGCGCCATTCCACCGACCAGTCCAACCGCGAATATCGCGGTGACTAGCCTCCCCCTCGTCCGCATCCGCATACGTCACCTCCAGTCACACAAACTTCATCCAGTGTGGCACAGGGAAACCACCGGCTAACGCCACGAGGAAGCTGTGCAATCCTGAGCGACCGACGGGCTCACGCCGTTGACCTGCAATATTGATCGCCGCGCGGCGGGACGATGTTACTTCCTGTCGGTTGCCTGGTGAACCTCGAAGAGCCCGCGGGTGGCGGTCACACACGTCAGAGCGACCATCACCAAAGCCGTCGACGCACCGATCATCAGGGCCAGCCCTGTGTGCTGATAGATCAGTCCGCCCGCCAGCGAACCGGCCATGATGCCGACCTGGAACCCGGCGACGTACAACCCCGACGCGCCGTCCGGATCGTCGGGCTCGGTGCGCATGGCTGCGGCCTGCAGCATTGGCGGCAATGCGGTGGAGGCCGCGCCCCACAGCACGATCGCACCCCCGCCGACGACGAGGGCTACCAGTCCGGTACCGCGGTCGAACGCCAACGACGTCAACACCGCGAATGCCGTCGCGAGCGCCGCGAGGCAACCAACCACCGAGGCCTGCGGCCATCGATCCAGCGGCCTGGCCATCACCCCCATCGAGACAAGGCCTGCGATGCCGAACGCGACCAACAGCCAGGCCAGCCGGGCGCCGTGCACCCCGACGACGTCGCGGATGATCACGACGATGAATGTGTAGGAGATGAAGTGCCCGGTGACTCCGATCAGGGTCAGCACAGTCAATGTGAACAGTCGGCGGTTACGGCGGTGCCCGCCGCGCCGCACGGGCTGCGTCCCGTCACGTGGCATCACCATCGGTGGGAGCAGGGCCCATGCGAGCACCGTGACCGCAGCGGCCGCGGCCGCGACGAGCACGACCGCCAGCCGCCAGCCCCACAGTTCGCTCATGGCCGCCGTCAACGGATTGCCGACCACGAGCGCGAGGGCAGTACCGACATACACCGCAGTAGTGGCGCGGCCCGCATGTGTCGCCGGCACCAACCGGGCGCCGATGGGCGCAATCACCGACCACATCAACCCGTGGGTGAGCGCGCACAACACCCGGCCACCGGTCAGCACGGTGAAGGTCGGTGCCAGAGCCGAAATCAGTTGTGACACAGTCAAACACGCCAGCGTGACCACCAGGGTGGTGCGGCGCGGCCACAGCGCGGTGAGCCGCACCAGCGGAACGGTGGTTAGCGCGGCGACGAGCGCATAACTTGCCAGCAGCGTCCCCACCAACGCCTCGCTGACCCGAAGATCGGCTGCGATCGCAGGCAGCGCACCCACCGGCACCATCTCGGCGGTCACATAGACGAACGCGGCGGCCGCCAGCACCGCCAGCTGCACAGTGACGCGCGGCGTCCACGTGTAGGCAGGCCGTGCGCGGGTATCGACGGTCATAGCGGAAGGACCACGGTATCGACTCGGGATGGGAATTGCGCTAGAGCAAGTTGTCAGGTGGTAGCGGATCGCCGCCGAATCGAGAGAGGATTGTGATGGTCGATATTCCCCAGGGGTACGAGTCGCTGTTGGAGCGCCCTCTGTACGGGCACCTGGCCACGACCAGACCCGACGGCAACGCGCAGGTGAATCCGATGTGGTTCGACTGGGACGGGGAGCTGCTGCGGTTCACCCACACCAGCAAGCGGCAGAAGTACCGCAACATCTCGGCGAACCCGCATGTGGCGATGTCGATCTGCGATCCGGACAACCCGTACCGGTTCGTGGAGGTGCGTGGCGTGGTGGAGGAGATCGTGCCCGATCCCACCGGTGCGTTCTACCTACACCTCAACGACCGCTACAGCGGCCCGCTGACGGAGCCGCCGCCCGACAAGGCCGACCGGGTGATCCTCGTCGTGCGTCCGACCGGCTACACCAAGCAGTAGGCGTGGGCTAGGAGCGCACCAGCCGGGCGATCGCGGCCGAGGCCTCGGCCAGCTTGGCGTCGGCCTCGTCGCCGCCTTCGGCGACGGCCTGCGTGACGCAATGGCCGAGGTGCTCGTCGAGAAGGCCGAGCGCCACCGACTGCAGTGCGCTGTTGACGGCGCTGATCTGGGTGAGGATGTCGATGCAGTACTTGTCCTCGTCGATCATCTTCGCGACACCGCGTACCTGGCCCTCGATTCGGCGCAGTCGCTTGGCGTAGTTCTCTTTCTGCTGCGAATAACCATGTGCGGCAGTCATTTCAGCCTCCCACCATCTGCTTCATCTGGCCGACCTCGGCTTCCTGCGTTGTGACGATGTTCTTGGCCAAGTTCTTGGCGTCCACGTTGTCGCCGTTGGCGATCTCGGCCTTGGCCATCTCGATCGCGCCCTGGTGGTGGCTGATCATCGACTCCAGCCACAGTTTGTCGAACTCCGCGCCGGTCAGCGACTCCAACTTGGTCATGGTGGCCGCATCGACCATGCCCTGCATCGCGTTCCCGTGGCCGCTGTGCCCGGAATTGCTGTCGGGATTCTCGTTCCACTGCACCAGGAACACCTTCATGACGTTGATCTCCGGTTGCTGCGCGGCCGAGATCTGCTGGGCCAGCGCGACGAGCCCGGCGTTGGTGGAACGTTCGGGCACCATCGCCGACAGGTCGACAGCCTGTTTGTGGTGCGGAATCATGTTGGTGGCGAACGCGACATCGTCGGCGTTGTAGCCTGCCGGCTGCCCGGTGATGGCGGGCTCGTCAGCGTGCTCATGACCCGTGTGTCCATCCGACGCCGGGGTGCTGCACGACGACAGAAGCAGAGCCGCGGCCACGGCGGCCAGCGCTGCGGCTACTCGGTGAGTCACAGACGTCATGCACCCAGGGTACCCCGTGGGGGTATGGATAACGGTTTGGCCGGTCGAAACACCGGCGGCATACTGAGACCCATGCCCTCACTGCCCACCGATACCCCCGATATGAAGCCCCGCAGCCGCGACGTCACCGACGGCCTGGAGAAGGCCGCCGCCCGCGGGATGCTGCGGGCAGTAGGCATGGGCGACGAAGACTTCGCCAAGCCGCAGATCGGTGTCGGCTCGTCGTGGAACGAGATCACCCCGTGCAACCTGTCGTTGGACCGGCTGGCGAAGGCCGTCAAGGACGGGGTATTCGCCGCGGGCGGCTTCCCGATGGAGTTCGGCACGATCTCGGTGTCCGACGGCATCTCCATGGGACACGAGGGCATGCACTTCTCGCTGGTGTCGCGAGAGGTGATCGCCGACAGCGTCGAGGTCGTCATGCAGGCCGAGCGCCTGGACGGATCGGTCCTGCTGGCCGGCTGCGACAAGTCGCTGCCGGGCATGCTGATGGCCGCCGCGCGTCTCGACCTGGCCAACGTGTTCCTCTACGCCGGCTCGATCCTGCCCGGCATCGCCAAGATGTCAGACGGCACCGAGCGTGAGGTGACGATCATCGACGCGTTCGAGGCCGTCGGCGCCTGTACGCGCGGGCTGATGCCACGCGAGGACGTCGACGCGATCGAACGCGCGATCTGTCCCGGCGAGGGCGCATGCGGCGGCATGTACACCGCCAACACGATGGCCAGCGCCGCAGAGGCAATGGGGATGTCGTTGCCTGGCAGCGCAGCGCCGCCCGCCACCGACCGCCGGCGCGACGGGTTCGCGCGCCGCAGCGGCCAGGCCGTCGTCGAACTGCTGCGTCGCGGCATCACCACGCGCGACATCATGACCAAGGAGGCGTTCGAGAACGCGATTGCGGTGGTGATGGCGTTCGGCGGCTCGACCAACGCGGTGCTGCACCTGCTGGCGATCGCCCACGAGGCCAACGTCAAGCTGACGCTCGAGGACTTCACTCGTGTCGGCTCGAAGGTGCCGCATCTCGCCAACGTCAAGCCGTTCGGCCAGCACGTGATGACCGACGTCGACCGCATCGGCGGTGTGCCCGTTGTGATGAAGGCGTTGCTGGATGCCGGTCTGCTGCATGGTGATTGCCTTACCGTCACGGGGCAGACGATGGCCCAGAACCTGGCTCACATCGCGCCGCCCGATCCCGACGGCAAGGTGCTGCGTGCGCTAGACAATCCGATCCACCCGACGGGCGGCATCACGATTCTGGGCGGATCACTTGCCCCGGAGGGTGCGGTGGTGAAGTCGGCCGGCTTTGATTCCGACGTGTTCGAGGGCACCGCGAGGGTTTTCGAACGTGAGCGGGCCGCGCTGGACGCCCTCGAGGACGGCACCATCACCGCGGGCGACGTAGTTGTGATCCGCTACGAAGGACCCAAGGGCGGCCCGGGAATGCGGGAGATGCTCGCGATCACCGGCGCGATCAAAGGCGCGGGGCTTGGCAAGGACGTGCTGCTGATGACCGACGGCCGGTTCTCCGGTGGCACCACGGGACTGTGCGTCGGCCACGTTGCCCCCGAGGCGGTCGACGGCGGGCCGATCGCGTTCCTACAGGATGGCGACCGCATCCGCCTCGACGTCGCGAACGGCACGCTGGATGTGCTGGTCGACCCGGCCGAATTCGAGTCGCGCAAAGCCAATTTCGAGCCGTTGCCGCCGACCTACACCACCGGCGTGCTGGCCAAGTACGTCAAGCTGGTCGGCTCGGCGGCGGGCGGCGCGGTCTGCGGCTAGGCCTCAACCGTCGCTACCGCGGAGGCGGGTCGACGGGGGTCAGTGATATCGGCACCAAATGGGTGCCTGGTCCCTCACCTGGGCATCCGGCACCATCCGTGATGAGCGTCCGCTCTCCGAAGAAGCTACCGTCAGGGTTCGGGATCCAGTAGTCCGAGCGTTGGGCCTTCACGGCGCTCTTGGGGTTGTTGCGATCGCAGAAGTAGGGATACTCACCGCTCGTTTCCCAACGGTCGTTGTTCCATCTGTACTCGTAGGCCAAGGGAGCGCCTGGATTGCGGGCATGGTCGTCCTTGTTGTCCATGCGCATGACGCAACCGTTCACATCACAATGGGTGGTGAATTCGACAGGCACCGTTATCGGAGCCATCGGTGTCGGCATACCGTTGAACGTCTGCTTCGAGAAGTCGATGAACACGTCGTAGGACCCGTACAGCGGCGGTGGTTCAGCTCGGTCCGCGTGAGCGATGGGCGAGGCGATCAGCGCGGCACACGCGGCAAAAACGGCTATCGGCAGAGTACTTGACATGCCACTGCCATAACACACCCACGCGGTCACTTGTTGGCGAATCGGAGACGAGCGCGGGAGGAAACCACCGGCGGCGCGGTCGGCGGCCAGGGCGGCCGGCCGGGGTCACCCCGGCCGGTCTTGTTGTGCCTGTCTAGTGCTCGGAACCGCGAACGCGCATTCCGAAATACACGGCGTATAGGCCGCACACGGTGATCAGCAGACCGCAGATCATGTGTGACCAGATCATGCTCGCGGTCGGTGACGCGACGAAGATCCACGGTGAGAAGAAGATCCACACACCGAAGACCGGCAGCGTCCACGTCATGCCGTGGGTACGGTCGAGTGCCGAGCCGAAGCACATCGCCAGGACAGCAACGGTGATTCCTACAATCAGATCGCTGGCAGGTAGCCGCGTGAAGGTGTCGAAGCCGACGATATGCGGTGACAGGGCAACGTATATCGC
Organism: Mycolicibacterium moriokaense; assembly: GCF_003201655.1. Lineage (GTDB taxonomy): Bacteria > Actinomycetota > Actinomycetes > Mycobacteriales > Mycobacteriaceae > Mycobacterium > Mycobacterium moriokaense_A. Next base: position 62,398 of record NZ_QJJU01000019.1, on the reverse strand, counting down.
CGTCAGCAACGTCAGGCCGAAGGTGGCCTGCGCGGTCATCGACTCGGCTGCGCGGTCGTAGCTCGCGCGAAGAGCCAATATGTCAGGATGTTGATCGATTGATGTATGGGCTGTTGTCATTTCGTTTCCTTTCTGTTATCCGGCAAACGTTTTGGGGCCTGCAATACCCATTCATCACCATCAAGATTACGCTCTTTTACGCAAGTCCAGCGGATTGTCGCAGCGCTGCGGAACGCCGCGAACTCGGCAGCCTGTCGCGCTGAGGGTTACTACCCCGGCTATTTGATGATCGCGACCGCGAAGCCGTCCCAGCCCTTGGTGCCGACAGTCTGGATCGCCGCCGCATCGAGGCGGGGATTTTCGCCCATCATCTCCAGCATGTCGCGTACGGCGCGGGCCTGCAGGTCGTCGGGAGCCGGATCGAGCACGCGCCCGGAGCGAGCGATGTTGTCCACCACGATGATTGAACCCGGCGCGCCGAGTTTGATCGCCCACTCGACGTAGGCGACGTTGTTCTCCTTGTCGGCGTCGATGAAGATCAGGTCGAACGGTTCCTCACGCCCGACGAGTGTCGACAGCGTGTCCAGTGCCGCGCCGACGATCACCTCGACACGGTCGTCGACCCCGGCGCGCGCCAGGTTCTGACGCGCCACCTCGGCATGCCTGGGTTCGTACTCGAGCGTGACCACCCGGCCGCCTGCACCGACGCCGCGGGCCAGTTCGATGGTGCTGTATCCCGCGAGCGTGCCGATCTCCAGTACCCGGGTGGCGTGCGTGGCCGTCGCCAACAGGAACAAGAGCTTCCCGTGCTGGGCCGACACCTCGATCGCGGGCATCCCGGCGGCCGCACCCGCCTCTCGCGCAGCGATCAGCGCGTCGTCCTCGCTTCGCAACACGCGGTTGAACAGCTCGTCGAGTGCCTTCGGGTCCGGCTCTGTCACACGACAAACGCTACCGCACACCTTCTTTGGCGTACACGACCCGCAACACGTGGGCGACCTCCGGCCCCATCACCACCTCTGCCAGCCCGCAGAGCGTCGCGACGAACTGCGGCCCGTGCGCCGGTTCGGCGTCGCTCAGGTGATGGGCGATCTCGTGTAGCACGACGAGTTCACGCAACGCCCACGTGGAGCGACGGTCGGGCACGGCGACGGTCGCGCCATCCTCGTCGGAGCGCTCATAGTGTGCGGCGGCCGCCCCGCGGCGGGCCCGCACCGTAAGCGCGCCGACGGAAGGCCAGCGCGCGCGGACAGCGGGGTGTGCCAGCACCTCGTCGACGTAGCGCTGAGCCGATGGTGCCGACGCGAACCGCGCTTCGGGCGGCAGCGTCAGTTGCGTGCCGAAAAAGTCGACGACGCGGTTGCCGTGCTCGGCCGCGCGGTCGAACAGCGTCCGCACGAATTCCTCGGCGGCGTATACCTTTGCCCGCTGCGTGTCGCGCGGCGTCACTTATCCAATGCCGAACGGGCACCGGCCAGTTCGGCGCTGTTGCCCAGCCGTGCTCGCCTGCCTGCTTTGTCCCCAGCGCGCCTGGCCGCCGACGAATAGCCCGCCGTCGCCGTGGTGGCCCGCCACGTGCCGCGGGCTGGGGAGGTCTCGCGGTAGAAGTCCTTGAGCTCAAGATCCTTGTTCCGTAACGCGATAGCGGTTCCCGGGCGGCTGTCACGGCCATTGGTGGCTTCGCGCTGCGCCTGCTCACGTGCCTCCGACAGTCGGCTGCCGACGCGGGCCCCGAACGCCAGCTGGAAGTTGAGCCGCGCGGTGATGGTCGGTGTCGGCCGGTGCGCACCGGAGGATATGTAGGACTGCGACGCCTTCACCATCTGCATCACCAGGCTGGCGTACAGCGCATGGCTTGCGTCGATGTCCTCGGCGAAGCCGTACGCGTAGACGAAGGTCGAGTTGGACGCGACGTCGCACTTCACGTCGTTAGCGTGCGCGATCACCGTGAAAAGCTGCACGTAGGTGCGTAACCCGCGGGCGCCAGCGTTGCCGATGGTGATGGTGCGCTGCACGGGCGTCTGCGCTTTCGTGCGCTTGTCCGAATGTGTGCGCGCGACCGCAAGGTCGATGGACGTCGCGGTGGCCAGCCGTTGTGCGGCGGACATGAACGCGTCGGCCTCATGCTGGTTGTCGGTGCCCTCGGCCTGGCGAAGCAGCGCGGCGATCCGCGCCAGCATCTTGTCGTCAGTCATTGCGCCAGATTAGGACTTTTGGCCGACAAAGACGTCGAGCGCCGTGACCACCTGTGGAGAAAGCGGCGCCGGCTTGGTGAGGTTCGCGATGCTGTCGCTGGGATCGTCGTGCAGCACATGGTTGACACCCTTGAGTTCGACAACCTTCAGCTGGGTGTGTTGCAGCGCATCGATCATGGGCTTCTCGGTGTCGCATTTGGCTTGGCTGTCGGTGTCCGAGCATGTCAACAAGACCGGAGTGCCTGCGGGCACCTTCGCGGCAAGCTCCAGCGGGTCGATCTTGTCCGTCTCGACTACCGCCTTCACATTGCCCGGGTTGATGATGGCGTTCAACCCCTCCGGCAGCTTGGCGGGCACGGTGCCCTTGGCCCGGATCTCATCGACGGCCGCCAGCCACGCCGACAGCGTCTCGGGGCTCGCGTCGCCCCGCACCCGGTTGGTGATGATGTCGAGGTAACGGCCGGGCAGCGGCTGAAACAGGCCCAGCGAGTGGATCTTCGGCGCGCCGGGCGTGGTGTCGGCCGCAAGCGTCAACGCATGGATGGCGCCCTCACCGTGTCCGTATACCGAGATCTGCGCCTTGTCGGTGCCTGGCTGATCAGCGAGGTAGCGAACGGCGGCCTCGGCACCCTTTGTGTAGACGGCGCTGACGACGTCGTTGGGGTGGCTCCGGTATGAACCGATGCCGGTCTTGCCGGTACCGACCTTGTCGTAGCGCAGACTGGCGATGCCGCGGTCCGAGAGGTGCTCGGCCAGTTGGCGCATGTTGCCGATGGGACCGACGACCGCGTTGTCGCCGTTGCGGTCCGTCGGCCCGCTCTCGGAGATCAGCAGCGCCGCAGGTCCGGGACCGGCGCCCTGCTGGTGCCGGTAGGTGCCGTGGATGGTCAGGCCGTCGGCGTCGAAGGTGACCTCGTCGTCGACCCAGCGATGATCCTGCGACGAGCAGCCGGCCAGCGCCAGCACCAGCACCAGCGAAATAGCCAGCACAACAACGCGTTTCAAAGGCGAACCTCGATCCAGGATGCTACGTCGTCGAGCACCACGTCGCGTTCTGGCTCATTGAACACCTCGTGGTAGAGCTCCGGGTAAACCTTCAGGTGCACATCGGTGGATCCCACGCACTCGACCAGGTGGCGGCTGCCTGCGGCGGGGACCAGCTTGTCCTGCTCGCCGTGCACGACGAGCAGCGGCGCGGTCAGCGCGCCCGCGCGCTGGGGCATGGTCTCAGCGATTCCGAGGAATGCGCGGGCGATGCCGGCAGGAATCTTGCCGTGGTGGACCAACGGGTCGGCGATGTATGCGGCCACGACTTCGGGGTCACGGGACACCGCATCGGCGGGCAGCTCTTCGACGGGCAGGCCCGGCGCGATTTTGCCGAGCATCTTGGCGACGAACATCTTCACCGACGACACCGCGTCCTGGGCAGCGACCACGGGGCCGGACAGCACCATGGCGGTGTAGTCATCGGGATGCTCGACGCCGTAGGTGAACACGATGGCCCCACCCATGCTGTGGCCAAGCACGACGAGTTTGAGCCCAGGGTGGTCATCGGCCGCGATTCCGACCAGCGTGTGGAAGTCGCCGGTGTACTCGGAGATGTCCCGCAGATAGACCCGCTTGCCGCCGGAACGGCCGTGGCCTCGATGGTCCAGGGCGTAGGTGATGAGCCCGGATTCGCCTAACCGCTGCGCGACGTGGTCGTAGCGGCGGGCATGCTCGCCAAGCCCATGCGCGAGCACGACGACCCCGCGCGGGTCGGTATCGGGCGTCCACACGTCATAGACGATGCGCACGCCCCCGACACCGTCGAAGCTGCGTTCGGTCCGGGTGGTGGCCATCAGGGGAGAGTAACGAGTAGTTGTCGGGGGGTCTGCGTAAGCTCGGCCAGGTGACCGTCCTCGCGCACGAAACCGACGACGAGTTCCTGCTCAAGGCCGAGCCGCACCGGCGTGAGCTGCTGGCTCACTGCTACCGGATGACCGGCTCGTTGCACGATGCCGAGGACCTGGTCCAGGAAACCTACCTGCGCGCGTGGAAGGCCTACGGCGGGTTCAAGGGTCAGTCCTCACTGCGGACATGGCTGTACCGGATCGCCACCAACACGTGCCTGACGGCGCTCGACTCACGTCAGCGCCGCCCGTTGCCGACGGGATTGGGAGCGCCGAGCTCTGATCCCGTCGACGACATCACCGCGCGTGACGAGGTGCCGTGGCTGGAGCCCCTCCCGGATCAATACGACGACCCCACTGATCCCTCGACCATCGTCGCTTCCCGCGAGTCGGTGCGGCTGGCCTTCGTCGCAGCGCTGCAGCATCTGTCGCCGCGGCAACGCGCAGTGCTTGTGCTGCGCGAGGTGCTGCAGTGGAAGGCGGCCGAGGTGGCCGACGCGATCGGTTCCTCGACGGCCGCGGTCAACAGCCTGCTGCAGCGCGCGCGGGCGCAGCTCGACGCTGCAGGCCCAAGCCAGGACGACCAGCTGCAGCCGCCGGACTCGCCGGAGGCGCAGGATCTGCTGACGCGCTACATCGCCGCGTTCGAGAGCTATGACATTGACAAGCTCGTCGAGTTGTTCACCGCGGACGCCGTCTGGGAGATGCCTCCGTTCGACGGCTGGTACCAGGGGCCGGAGAACATCGTCCTGCTGTCGAAGACGCACTGCCCGGCCGAGCGCGCCGGGGACATGCGCTTCATCCGCACCACGGCCAACGGTCAGCCTGCCGCGGCGTTGTACATCATCAATCGGGAAACCGGTGTGCACGAGCCGCTCCAGATGCACGTGATGAGCGTCCGCCCGGACGGCATCTCGCACGTCGTTGCCTTCCACATGTCGTCGTTCGAGACGTTCGGTCTGCCCGCTTCGCTTTGACATCTTGTGTGCACTTTGTTGCGCCGAGCGCTCGTTTCCGCACACAACTCGCTCTGGCACCATATAAGGCCTGGTAGACAGTCTTCTTGACACGTGTTCTGTAACGTGTTCTATGATCGCCTGTCATGAAGACCAAAGGGGCTCTGCTGTGGGAGCTCAACTCACCGTTTCGCGTCGACGAGATCGAGATCGGCGACCCCGTCGACGATGAGGTGCAGATCCGGGTGCACGCCGCAGGCATGTGCCATTCGGACTACCACCTGACCACCGGAGCCACCCCAATCGGACTCCCGGCACTCGGCGGCCACGAGGGCGCGGGTGTCGTGACCAAAGTCGGCCGCAACGTCACCGGCATCGAGGAGGGCGACCACGTCATCCTCGCGTTCATCCCCGCGTGCGGTGCGTGCCCCCCGTGTCTGAAGGGCTACCGGTCGCTGTGTGATCGCGGCGCGGTGCTCCTCGGCGGCAAGGCCATCGCAGACGGCACAAGCCGGGTGCACGCAGGCACCACCGAGGTGTCGCCGATGAACCTGCTCGGCACGTTCGCCCCGTACATGACTGTGCACAAGGACTCGGTCGTCAAGATTGACAAGGACATCCCGTTCGAGACCGCCGCCATCATGGGCTGCGCGGTGCCGACCGGTTACGGTTCGGCCACCAACGTCGCACAAGTGCAGCCGGGCGAGACCGTGGTGATCGTCGGCGTCGGCGGCATCGGCATGAGCGCGCTGCAGGGCGCGGTGATCTCCGGCGCCAGGCACGTCATCGCGATCGACCCGAACGAGTGGAAGCGTGAGCAGGCCATCAAGTTCGGCGCGACGCACGTCTACCCGTCGATGGCCGAGGCCATCGCTCCGATGATCGACGTCACCTATGGCCTGATGGCGGACAAGACCATCATCGCGGTCGGCGACATGAAGGGCTCCTACATCGAAGAGGCGATGATCCTGACCGCCAAGACCGGCACCTGCGTGGTGACGGGCATGGGCTCGATGATGGACGTCGATGTCAAGCTCAACCTGTTTTTGTTCACCATGTTGCAGAAGACGTTGAAGGGCAACATCTTCGGCGGCGGCAGCTCACACGTCGAGACCCCGAAGCTCGTTGGCCTTTACAAGTCCGGCCAGCTGAAGATCGACGAGATGGTCACCACCACCTACTCGTTGGAGAACATCAACGACGGATATGCGGACATGCTGGAGGGCAAGAACATCCGCGGCGTCATCAAGTTCACTGAATCTGACTGGTAAGCCGAGTCACCACCGACTCGATCACTGCGCCGAACGCCCGCTGCTGGGCGGCGGGCAACCCGTCGAATACGACGGAACGCACCAAGTCGACGTGCCCAGGTGCAGCGGCGTCCAGCGCTGCGCGTCCGCCGTCGGTGAGCTCGACCGTCGCGCCACGGCGGTCGTCGCCGCTCCCGTGGCGGTCCACCAATCCGCGGCCGCGCATCCGCCGCAACTGATGCGACAGCCGGCTCTGCTCCCACGCCAGAGCCTCGCCGAGTTCGTTGATCCGCTGCGGCCCCCGCTCAGACAGGGCCACCAGCACGTCGTAGTCTGACAGCGAGAGTTCACAGTCCTGCTGCAGCTGCCGGTGCATCGCCGTCTGCATATGGCTCACCATCGTCAGGTATCCACGCCAGATCTGCTGTTGCTCCGCTGTCAGCCACACGGAATACATGACACATCATCTATGTTGTCGGAGTCAACACCGCCCGCTTAGGCTGGCCCATCGAGAGGTGATGACATGAATGCACCCGCCGTCGGCGTCCGGCGTGCCGACGACCGTGCGAAGACGAAGATCTCCTGGCTGGACTCCAAGCACTCGTTCTCCTTCGGCGACAACTACGACCCCGACAACACCCACCACGGTCTGCTGCTGGTCAACAACGACGACATCGTCAACCCGGGCACAGGTTTTGATACCCATCCCCACCGCGACATGGAGATCGTGACATGGGTGCTGCGCGGCTCGCTTGTGCACCAGGACTCGACCGGGCACTCCGGGGTGATCTATCCCGGCCTGGCCCAGAGGATGTCGGCCGGTCGCGGAATCCTGCACTCGGAGAAGAACGACTCGTGGACCCTCACCGGCGAACAATCCCACAGCGAGCCCGTACATTTCGTGCAGATGTGGGTGGTCCCCGACGAATCGGGCATCACACCCGGCTACCAGCAACTCGAGATCGACGACGAGTTGTTGCGCGGCGGTCTCGTCACGATCGCGTCGGGTATGCCCGAACACGGCGACGACACCGCCATCACGATCCGTAATCGGCACGCGGCGCTGCACGGCGCACGCATGGAGCCTGGAGACAGCGTCGAACTGCCACAGGCTCCCTATCTGCACCTGTTCGTTGCCCGTGGTGAAGTCACGCTCGAGGGCGCAGGGCCGCTGCATGAAGGTGATGCGGTGCGGTTCACCGCATCCGGCGGTCAGCGCGTCACCGCCACCGAGCCCGCGGAGATTCTCGTCTGGGAGATGCATGCGGGATTGTCTGCGGCGTAAGCGAATTGGGGCCGCGCTGGCCGGCATTGTGTTGGTCGCGGCCTGCTCGACGCCATCCCCTGCACCCACCGCCGGCCTGGTCGCGGTCACCGTGCAGGTCGATCCGGATCTGGCCCAGGCACCGTTCGACGAGCCGCGCCAGGTGATGGTGCCCGCAGGATGGACGATGTCCGTCTGGGCGCGGATCCCGAAGGCGCGGCTGGCCGCATGGGCCCCGGACGGAAGCATGCTGGTTTCCGTGCCGAGCAGTGGTCAGGTGGTCCGCATCCAGCCGAACGGGGCCGGTGCTCGGCCGACGGTGCCGCTCGAAGGGTTGGATCAGCCGCACGGTCTGGCGTTCTCGGGCAGCACCCTCTACGTCGCCGAAAGCAACCAGATCGATGCATACGACTACGCCGACGGCAAAGCGACCAATGGCCGCGCCATCGCGGCAGGTTTGCCCGACGCCAAGAGTCCCGACCTGCGCAGTGCGTATTCACACACACTGAAAAGTGTTGCCGTCGGCCGAGATGGCGCGGTGTACTTTTCCATCGGATCGACGGGCAACATCACCGCCGACGACCGCAGCGCAAATCCGCCGCGCGCCACCATCATGCGGATCCCACCGGGCGGCGGTCCCGCTGCGCCGTTCGCGACCGGCGTGCGCAACGGAACGGGTCTGGCGATCGGGCCCGACGGTTCGGTGTGGACGGCGGTCAACAACCGCGACGACGTCGCGAACCCGCAGACTCGTGAGGCCAGTCCCGACTACGTCAACGACCATCCGCCCGAGGCCCTCGCCCGGCTTACACCCGGACGCGAATTGGGTTGGCCCTTCTGCAATCCCGATGGCGGCCCGGCGAACCTGCCGTTCATCCGCGACGTGCAGACCAACGCCGACGGCAGCAAGCTCGACTGCGCCAAGCTATCTCCTGTCGAGCAGAGCCTTGGCGCGCACGCCGCTCCCCTGGGTATGAGCTTCACCGAGAATGTGCTGCCAGCCCCATACGCCGCGGGCGCGCTCGTCGGCGTGCACGGGTCGTGGAACCGCCAATCCCCGCGGGCGCCCGAGGTCGCGTTCTTTCCTTGGCAGAACGGCGGTCTCGGCAACCAGCAGACTCTCATCGGCGGCTTCCAGGCCGAAGACGGCACGCGGTGGGGCCGCCCTGTCGCCGCGGTGACGGGACCCGACGGTGCGGTGTACATCACCGACGACTACGCCGACGCCGTCTACCGGTTGGCGCCGCCCGGTCGCTGACGACCGACACCGCGGCTTCGCTCCGTCAGCTAAGGATGCGACCGACCCGGTGCCCAACCGATACCGGGCTGTTACCCAAGTTGACTGTGTGTCTTCTGTGATTATTGTTGTGTTGTTTTAGCTATCTCGGCAAAGGGGCAACCGTGCCAACTCCACGCGCGAACTTCCGGCGATTCGCGGCCTGCGCCGCGGCGCTTGTGTGCGCTGCGATGGTGGCGACGACGGCGGGCGCCCCGACCGCGCGTGCCGCAGATGGCCGCGAGTTGCTCGCAGGCGCCATCGCCAACACCCGCGGCTCCTACCTCGTGTACAACTTCGGCGGGGGCGCACCCGCGCCTATGCAGAACGCCGACGGCGGCTGGTACGAGATGAACAACGGCGGACACCTGATGATCATCAAGTCCGCGTCGCAACGGCTGACGCCGCGACTGCTCGTCGACTCCCACTCCGGCTATCAGGCCCGCTGCGAACGAGATCCACGCGCGCGCACCGGCGAGGGGTTGTGGCAGGCCTCGGAGATCTACACCCCCCTTCAGGCGTGGCAGGCGCTCGGGCAGCCGACGATCGCGATCAACGCCAACTTCTTCGATGTGCGGGGACAGAAGGGGGGCTCGTGGAAGTCGACGGGATGCAGTTCACCGCTCGGCGCCTACGTCGACAACACCAACGGCCAGGGCCGCGCCAACGCGGCGGTGACGGGCACGGTCGCCTACGCCGGTAAGCAGGGCCTGTCCGGCGGAGGTGAGAACTGGAGCGCGCTGAGCACGATGATCCTGCCGGTCGGCGGTGCACCATATGTGGTGCCGCCGAAGAACACTCAGGACTACGACTCCGCGTCGCCTGTGATTCAGGGCCTGGTCGACCGCGGCAGCCGGTTCGTCGCGGTGAGTGGCATCGGGCTGCTGGCACCTGGCGACACCGGGGAGCTCAACGACGGCGGCCCCAGTGCCGCCCGCACCGCGCTCGCCTACTCCAAGGGCAAGGACGAGATGTACGTGTTCCAGGGCGGCAGCTACACACCGGATCAGATCCAGGATCTGTTCCGAGGCCTTGGCAGCGACACCGCGATCCTGCTCGACGGCGGAGGATCGTCGGCCATCGTGCTCCGGCGCGACACCGGCGGCATGTGGGCGGGCGCAGGCGTACCTGACGGAAACTGCGACACCCGACAGGTGCTGTGCGACTCCCGCGAGCGCGCCCTGCCCAGCTGGCTCGCGTTCAACTAGATCACGCCGCGTCGACGCAGCACACCCGTTGCGGCGGCTAATGTCTGGCCGGCGTATCCGCCGCCGAAGATCACCACGTGCGCCAACAGCGGATAGATCTGGTGCAGTCCGACACGGTCCCGCCAGCCGTCGCGGAGCAGCCACTGTCCCTGATAACCCTCGATCACCGCGTCGAAGTGCGGGCAGCCGAACAGCGCCAGCATCGCCAGGTCCGTCTCGCGATGGCCGCCGTGGGCTGCGGGGTCGATCAGCACCGCGCCGGCGGACGTCCACATCACGTTGCCGCTCCACAAATCGCCGTGCAAGCGGGCAGGCGGATCGCCATCGTCGAAATCGCCTGCGTCACAACGCGCCATCACAGCGGCGACTGCGTCGCGCGTCGCCGAGTCAAGGCGTGACGCGGCGAGATCCGCCATCGGCGCCAGTCGCTCGTTGGCGTAGAAGCGTCCCCACCGATCGATGGCGGAGTACGACATCGGTAGCGGCTGCTGCAACGGTCCGAAGAAGCCGGGGCCCGCCCAGCCGTCGGGTGGCGCACCAAATGCCTCGGCGCCCGCATCATGCGTTCGGGCCAGTCGCTGACCAAACTCGACTGCAGCTGCGCGGGTTGGTGCCGCGCCGTCCAACCGTTCCAGCGTCAGGCTGGTGCCGTCGTGAGCGAGCACCCTTGCGCAGGGCACACCGCCGTCGGCTGTCGAAAGCCATTGCAGCCCAGCGGCTTCGCAGGCGAAGAAGGCTTTAGGGGCCCCTGCGCTGCGCTTGACGAACACTAGGGTTGGCCGGCCACCCGTCGCAGCACCCTGTCACGGGCCCACGCGGGCAGGTTCGTCATCAAGGCGACCTGCAACTTGGGCCCTGCTCCAACGACGTAGCGCGCACGGGGCCTGCGAGCGGTCAGCGCCTCCTCGACGACGGCGGACACCTTCTCGGCGGGAACGGCCAGCTTGTGGGAGAGCGGGATCGTCTTCTTCATCCCCGCGATGTGTTTGGCGTACAGGTCGCGTTGCGCGGGAGTCAGCGAGGCTTCGGTCTGTTCGATCATGTCGTTGGCGGTCAGCCACATGTCCGTGTCGGTCTGCGCGGGTTCCACGATCGCGACACCGATGTGCCACGGCCGCAGCTCCATTCGCATCGCGTCGGCGGCCGCTTCCAGGGCGAACTTGCTGGCGCAGTAGGCGCCGATCATCGACATCGCCAGGCGCCCGTTGACGCTGGAGATGAACACCACTCGTCCCCGCGACCTGCGTAGCCGCGGCAGCACCGCCTGGGTCACGGCAAGCTGGCCGATCACGTTGATCTCCAACTGCTCTCGCCAATCGTCGGGGCTTACGGTCTCCATCGGCCCACTGACGACAATGCCCGCGTTGTTGACGACCGCGTCCAGCCGCTCTGGCAGGGATGCGTCCAACTTGGCGATGTGCCCCGCGTCCGTGACGTCGAGGATGACCGAGGAGATGCGCTGCGGATACAGCGCGGTTACGACGCCTGCGTCGCGTTCGCTGCGGACCCCGGCGACCACGTCCCAGCCGCGGGAGGCCAGGTGCTCGACGATCGACTTGCCGATTCCACGGCCTGCACCGGTGACGAGTACTGATGGCATAGGTCGAGACTAGTCGGCGGCGCTGTCGCGACTGGATGGGCCGAACCGAAAGACACAGGCGGCAGCGGTCACCACAACTGCGGAGATCGCGATCACAGGGGCGACGAACCACCGGGTCAGGGTCGCCCCGACTAACGCCCCCGCGCACATCGTGAGCACGACGCCGTAGCGCAGCCTTTCGCGTTGCCCAGAGCCCCCTGCGAGGCGACTGTCGAAACCGATGCCGACGATCGTCGTGGTCAGCACGGTGGTGGACAGCTCCTGGATGCCGAACTGGCGCGCGGTCGCGGCCTGGACGCCGAACGTCACGGCCAGTCCGGCAATCAGAATCAGCTTGGTGTTGTCGTGGTAATCGAGCACGCCTGTCCCGCTCAGGACCGACAGCGTCACAAGCATCACCACCTCGATACCGAGCGCGACTGTGAGCCAACGACGGACATCGCCGTCGAGGTGCCGCGCGAGCCGTCCGCCGAGTACCGCGCCCGTGACGAAGCTGACGAATGCGACGAGGGCGGCGGTCATGTCGACGACGGTGTGCGGTGCGAACCAGAATCCGAGGAAGATGACGTTGCCGGTCATGTTGGCGACGAACACATGGCCGAGCACCAGCACGCTGATCGCGTCGACGATGCCCGTCGAGAACGTCAGCAGCAAAAGGCACACGATCGTCGTCCGTTCGGAGGCCGGAGAGACGACGGGCATGCCGGGGTCTGTCGGCTACAGCTGCGGGGTCAGATCGAAGGACGTCACTGTCGACATCTTTGTGATCAGCCATTTCGCGTCGTGGCGCTGCAGCGTCAACCGGTAGGACAGGTACCGCAGTGAAGGGATGTTCTTCGACGCAGGGCTGGTAGCCACCGAGTTGGTGTACACAAGCGCAGTGGCCTCGGTCGGTGTCACGGATTCCACGGCCGCGCCCATCACCTCGGTGGTGTTGGTGACCTGCGCCTGCTTGTTGGGGGCGACGATCGCGTCGATGTATTTTCGGTACTCGTTCGCGAAGTCGCCGCCGAGATACCCGGCAGCCCGGTCCGGCAACGCCTCCATATTGTCGGGGTTATAGGTCCACAACGCGGTGATCGCGTTGGCTGCGGTCTTTGCGATGTCCAGCTTGGTGTGGACCAGCGCCCGGTCGGCGAGGTAGGGCTCCAGCGTCGCACCCGCGAATGCGGCGGCGCCGACGAAGACGACGCCTGCGGCTGCCGCGGCGATCGTCAACCGCTTGCCCGCCGGTCGGTGCGGAACCAGGACGGGCGCTTCCTGCGGCGCGGCCACAGCTTCGGCAGCCTCTGTCGTCCCGTCCGTGTCCGTATCGGTAGGCACCGCTGGTTCTTCCGACTCGGCCCCCTCGCCTGTCGGCGCGGAAACCGTCTCGGGCTCAGGCGCTTTCGTGCGTCGACGGAACAGCCCCCTGCGCCGCGTCGGTGCCTCTGCTTCGGCAGGCGCCACCTCGCTGACCGCGGCGACTTCCAGTTCGGGCTGCTCGTCGGCAGCAGCCTCGTCGCCGCCCTCGCGGCTCTCCGTGAGGTCTTTGCGCAGCGGCATCCGATGGCGGTGCCGCGCGGCCTTACCGGTCGGCGTCTTGCCGGCATCCGCGGGCTGGTCCGGCGATTCAGCGTCGGTGGTCAGATCACCTGAATCAGGTTGCTGATCTTCCACTGCTGTCCTTCCTTGATAGTCGTTGCAACCCAACGATTTCCACTCTCAATCGTGGACTTGCCGTCGGGCGACTTCGTTGAGATCTTCGTCGCAACCAGGACGTCGGCGCTGCCGTTGTCGTTCCACCGCTGCACGCCCGCCTCGACCACCGTGCCCGTCGTGGGCTCGGCGCGGGCGACCTGTACCAGGATCTCGTTCTCTTTCTCTTTGAACATCTTCGCGAAATCGCCGGTGCCCTGCGCAACGATCCGATTGGCGTAGTCGTTGGCGTGGAAGGGATCCAGCGTTGTGTATGTCGTCATGAACTCCCGCACATAGCCCACCGCGGCGGCTTCCTTGGTCGACGAGGCGTGGTCCTTGTTGTAGGCGTTGAGCATCAGCCCGCTTGCAGTGATAGCCGCGGCGATCAACAGCGCCGCCAGCGTCACAATGATCGGTAGACCCCACCGCCGCGGCGGCTCGGGGGTCACGTCGAAGAAGTCCTGCTCGTCGGACTCGACCTTGCGCCGCGGGCTCACTGGCCTGCCTGATTCATCTGCGGCTTCTTCAGCACGACGAGATTCGAGACACGCCACTTTCCGTCGGCCGACTTGTCGAAGTCCACTCGCACCGTAGCGGTGATGAACTTCAGATCCTTGGCATTCGCGCCGCGCTGGCCCTGCATCGCCATCAGCATCGACATGTGGTTGGCGGTCTCCTGAGGCGTCGACAGCACCGCGCTGCTCACCGCCCAATACTCGTTCTTGGTCGCACCCGCCTTCTGCACCGCCTGCTGCTGGGCGATCAGCTGTGGCCGGTACGCGTCGGTCGTCAGCGACTGCGCGTGCGAGAAGTCCTGCTGCAACGTGTCGACGTCATAGCTCAGCATCTGCTCGACGATGCGCGGCCCCTCCTCCGTAATCTGCGCGCGGGCCGCGTCGACCGCCCGGTCGTGGCGATACACAACGACGTAGCTCAGGCCCGCACCCGCTGCGCACAGCAGCGTCGCGGCGACGAGCGCCACCGCGGCCTGCCTGCGCACGTTGCGCTGCGGGCGGTCGACCGCGCGCACCTCGGTGCGCAGCAGCAGGTCGGCGAACGTACGTCGACGGCGGTCCCACAACGGCCACAGCCATCCGATGAACAGCCCGGCAGTATCGAGCAGATGTGCCAGATCACGGGCGGCAAGCCGTGTGATGCCGACAGGCGAACCGTCCTTCTTGCAAACCGCGATGCCGAACAGGGCGCGCCCAAGCGACCACCCCGTGATCGTCGGCAGCAGCAACCGATTGACCGCCATCAGAAGGAAGACCAGAACGGCCACACCGGTGAACACCCACCACAGCCAACTGCGCTGCGGCGCGGACAACGTCAGCAGCGCCATCGTCGCAATCACCGCGAAGCCCAACAGCACGTCCAGCGAGAACGCGCCCGCCCGTGCCGACCAGGATGCGGTCGGCAGTTCGGGCACCGATCCGTCGGCGGCCGTTTCGGGCTTCAGGTCGAGCACAGCCGTCACGTACTAACCTGATCCAGCCGAGCGATCTTGTAGGTGCCCGAGTCTGGCGCCATCTTCACCCGCAGCCGGTAACCCTGCTCCTGGTCGGCTGTCTCCGAGTTGGTCACCTTGACGCGCACGGCCACCAGCACGTCGACGGATCCGTCGGCGTTGTGCCGCTCCACTGCTGCCCGCATGTCGGAAACGGCGACCTTGACGTTCGCCGCCTGATACGCGTCCACCAGCACGCTGCTGTACAGGGCGGCCTGGGCGCCGAAGTCACCGGTCGAGCATTCGATGATCTTCGTCTGCGCGGCCGTCATCGCGGCGGTGTCCGGTGCGTTC
Organism: Mycolicibacterium moriokaense; assembly: GCF_003201655.1. Taxonomy (GTDB): domain Bacteria; phylum Actinomycetota; class Actinomycetes; order Mycobacteriales; family Mycobacteriaceae; genus Mycobacterium; species Mycobacterium moriokaense_A. Next base: position 47,276 of record NZ_QJJU01000019.1, on the reverse strand, counting down.
GTAGCCGCCACGCAATCCTTCGCCGCCGCCAACGCCGCGGCGTCGGCGCGCGCGATTGCCTCGCTGTCGTGGTGGGACCGCAACGCGAGATATCCGCCCGCGCCCGCGCCCGCGGCCAGTACCAGCAGCGCCGCACAGACGGTCGCCACCCAGCCGACGCCGAGGCGCGACGGGCGCCTGCCGTCCCAGACGCCGTCGGCGTCGGTTGGCTCTGGCGATTGGAGTTCGGTGGCTTGTTCGGTCTGGTCTTCTTCAGATACTGCTAACGACTCATCTGGCGTTTCATCAGCATCGGTGGGGTTCAGCCGGCGGGTGCCAGCATTGCCTTCCATCCGTCGTCTCCTGGGTTACTCGAGTTGCTGACGTTGTACCTGACGCCGTCAGGTCCGACCACCTCACCACTGGTCGGGCTGTAGATCGCCGTCGCGCCAGGTGGCCCTGGTGCCGGAGTGTACGTGCACGGGTTGGGCTGCTGTCCACTGCACTGAACCGATCCCAGGCCAGGGGGGCTTAGCGGATCGCTGGTCGGCGCCGACGCCCGCGCAGGTGGCGGCAGTTGGTCCGCAGGCAGCGGATTCATTCCATTGTTGACCGACGGAGCCGGAATGACGCTACGCCCGGGGTTCACCCCCTGGTCGCATCTCGCGCCCGGCGCGGGGCAGGACAGCATCTGGTTCGGATCGCCGTACCAAGGGTTGCTGCCGAGCGGCACATACGGCTGGTTGTCGCGGCACTCCTTGGGCGTCGCCGCCCGCTTACCAGGAACATCCACGCAGGGATAGTTGCGCGCGCCGCGAACCACGTTGCCCTGGTAGTCCTTTGGAATCTTGCAGTAGGTGCCCGTCGGCAGCGGCTTCATGCTGGTGTCGGCAGGCGACCGCCACTCCGAGGCGGGCAGGAACCCGGTGAAACACGGCGGCGGCTGGTTGATCGAGAGCGCCAATGGCAGCTGGCCTACGTTGTCGAAGAGCGTGCCTGCCTGCGCGACCGCCGCGCCCTGCGGCAGGATCACCAACGTCTGCTCCAAGCCCTTGTGGTAGCGCTTGAGCATGTCGATGACCACCGACAGGTTCGCCAACGTCTGCGGCAGCGCGTCGCGCACGTTGCTGAACAGTTCCGACGTTTGATCCAGCGTCGGTGCAGCCTGCTGCAGGCCGTTGCGCAGCGCCGCGTCCTGTGCGGCCGCCTGCGAGGCGATGACGTTCAGGTTGCGAGCCCACCGCTCGATGTTGTCACCGGAGTTGACCTGGCTGTCTATGATCGGCGGCGAATGCGCGATGATGTCATTGACCTGCGGCAGATTGTCTTTGAATCCCTGCGCGATGTTGGTCGTCGAATCGACGAGCCGTTGCAGCGCGGGGCCCAGTCCGCCCACCGCATTCGCCGTTTCGGTGAGTAGCCCGTCGATCTTCTCCTTGGGCAGCACGGAAAGGCCCTGGTTCGCGGAGTCCAGTGCGGGGCCGACCTCACTGGGCACCTTGCCAAGCTCCGTGATCGTCTGGCCGTTCTTGTAGTACTGGCCAGGGTTGCCCTCCGACACCAGGTCCAGGTACTGCTCGCCGATGGCCGAGACGGAGTGCACGTTGGGAACCGCATTGATCGGGATCTTGTAGCGGTTGTCGATTCTCAGCGTTGCCTCGGCGCCGTTCTCGGTCGGACTGACCTCGGTGACCTTGCCGATCTGCGTGCCGCGATACGTCACGTTGGCAGTGCCGTACAGGCCGCCGGAGCGGGGCAGATTGGCATGTAGGTCGTATGTGCCGATCCCGGCCAGACTGGGCACTCGCAGGTAGTACCAGCCCAGCACGACGAGCGCGATGATCGTCAGGATGCTGAACAGCACCAACTGGAACTTGATGAAACGGGTCAGCACTGCTCACTCACCCCTCTCGACAAGCGGTCCGCCCGGTGCGTCGTGCGGATTCGGCGTGAACCGCACATCGGGAATCATCGTCGCCGGATCACGTCCCCAGGCCTGCTCGAGCGCGCGCAGCATGCCCGAGACACCTGTGCCGGACAGGACCCCGTTGTCGATCGCAGACAGTGTCAGGTCGACCATCAGCGACACGTTGAGGTAATCGCCGCGAACCACCTTCGGCACATTCTCGATCGAGAACGGTGCCGTCAGCATCAGCTTCAGCGCACCGACCAGATACGGCGAAGCCCGGCCGAGCTGCTTGAGCGGCCGCTGCAGGTTCTGCAGGTTGGTGTGCAGGTTCGCGCTCGACGGACCCAACGCGTTGTCGGCGGCCACACTGATTCGGCCGAGCGCGGTGATCGCATCGGCGAACAGATCACGGGTGTCCGCGAAATGCTTTATCAGCGGCGGGAACTCGGTCAGCACCCGGTCGAGCGTGTCGTTGCGCTGAGCAACGACTGTCAGCAGCCGATTGGTCGAGTCGATGGCGTGGGTGATGTCGTTGCGCTGCTGGTTCAGCTGATCGGTGAAGGTGTCCAACCGGTTGAGGAACTCCCGGATCTGATCGCCACGGCCGTTGAGAACGTTGAAGATCTCGGTCTGGATGGTTTCCAGGTTCGAGATGCCGCCGCCGCGCAGAATCGTCGCGATGCTCGCGAGCACGCGTTCGGTGCTTGGGAACGCCGAGCTGTTCTTCAGCGGGATGGTGTCGCCGTTCTTCAGCAGCTGCGGCGAAGGATTCGGGGGAGAGTCCAGCTGCACGTGCTGACTGCCGAGCAGGCTGGTCTGCCCGATCTTGGCCAGCGTGTTCTCCGGCAGCTTGAGTCCGGACTGCAGATCAAGTGTCAGCGTCGCGACCCAGTTCTTCAGCTCGATCGCCCGCACCCGGCCGACATACACGTCGGCCACCCGCACCCGGCTATTGACGTTGAGCGCCAACGTATCCGGCATCTGCACATAGATCGTCATCGCGTTCGATCCGGTGCCGGGCCCGCCGGGCAGCGGCACGTTCGCGATGCCCTTCCACGACCCGCACGAGCTCAGCACCAACGCGACCATGACGAGCGCCAACGACCGGCTGGCGATTCTGCTCCATTTACGCATGCTTATCCACCTGCCTCAGCGGGTAGCGCGGGTCCGGCCGGGGCAGGCCCAGACAGTGGTGAACCACCCGGATCGCCCGGTATCACGCCCGGTGCGGGACCAGGCGGCGGTCCCGGCTGCGGGTACCACGGCGGCGGCAACGGGTTGTTCTGATCGAACGCGTCCGGCGGTCCCGGCAGGTTTCCGCCGCGGATGGTGCCGTACGCGGGCGGCGCGTCCGGAATCGGCGCGTCGGGGCCACCCATCAACTCGGAGAGCGACTCCGGCGTGAGCATGTTCGCGGTGAACGGCTGCACATCGACGCCCTGCATTCCCGGCGCAGTGACCCAGCCCGGCTCATGGTTGCCGAACGAGAACAGGGTGTCACGTGACCAGATGCCCGGCACGGTGGTGTCCTTGTAGCCCGGCGCCGGCTGCAGCCGAGGTTCGGAGTATGCGATCTGCTTGGGAAGCGTCATCGCACTGGTGAACTGGTTCACCCCGAACGGCGGGTAGTTGAACTTGATCGCATCGAGGATCGGCGCAAGGTACTGAGCGCACATCTCCGCTGACTCCTGGTAGCCAAGCCGGCTGCCTGCCTGAATCGCGCTGCAGATGAACTGCAGCGGGTTGGCGAAGTTGGTGACGGAGAGCAGGCCCATGACGCCGCCGGTGTTGGGTGACACGATGTTCATCAGGTTCGCGCCAAGCGTCGGGAACACGTGCAGGGCAGTTTCCAAGCCGTTCAGCGGATCTGGCTGCAGGATCGCGTTGGTCACGTCGGCCAGGTTGTTGATGTCGTGGCTCAGCACTTCACCGTTCTTGCCGATGAACTGCCGCGTTGTCGTCAACAGCTGGTTGAGGTCCTGCAGCGCGTTGGCCACCTCATTGTTGGTGTTGGTGAACGCGTTGGTGAACGTCTTGAGGTCTTTGTTGAGAGCGACGAACTGCTGATCACTCTGGTAGAGAGCGTTGACGAAGAGCGCCAAACTCTTGATCACTCCGAAGAAGTCGCCGCGCCCCTCGTTGAGGGTGTAGAGCGCCTCGGACAGACCGGTCAGTGTCTTGTTGAGCTGCTCGCCCTTGCCTGCGAACCCGTTTGCGGCGGATTCGATGATGTCGCCGAACGGGCCCTTTGGCTGTTCTTTGGTCGGGCCGAGGTCAGTCAGGATCCTGTTGAGCGAGTCGCGCAGTTCGTCGTACTCGACCGGCACCTGAGTGCGGTCGATCGGAATGGTCGCGTTGTCCTCCATCACGGGTCCGCCGGTGTACGGCGGCGAGAGCTGGATATTGCGCGACGCAACCAGGCTGGGGTTCAGGATCGAGGCGGTGGCGTTGGCCGGCACCTTGTACTTGTTGTCGTAGTGGAACGTCACCTTCATCTTGTCGCCGGCCGGCTCGATCGTGTCGATCTGGCCGACCTTGACGCCCATGATCTGCACCTTGTCGCCTGCGTACAGCGCCAACGTGTCAGGGAAGTAGGCGACGACGGTGTTGGTGGTCAGCCTGCTGTACAGGTTCCAGCCGACGACGCCTGCCACCAGCGCCAGGATCACGACAAGCGTGCCGGTGATGACCGCGGCGCGGGATATCCCGGCCGGCAGCTTGATGTTTCGGACATTGAAGATTGTCGACATCTATCAGCCCCCCTGCGATCCGGGCGGAAGGTACGGCGGGTTGCCTGGCAGCGGCGGCACGCCCGCCGGGCCCGCATTAGGGCCAGGCCCCTGCGGTGGCGGCGGACCCGTCAGCGCAGGCGGCAGCGGTGCGATGCCCGGCGTGAAGTCCGGCCCCTCGGGGGGCAACGGACCCACGGGCACGGTGCGTGCATTAGGAGGCGCAGGCGGCAACGGCACGGGTGCGCCTGGCATATCCGGCGGCATCTCGCCCGGGATGGCAGCGCTGGGCACGCCAGGCGTGAATCCAGGGCCGTTCGGGTTCGGCGGCGACGTGACGACATCGGGTGCGGGGTATTCGGGGCCGCCGAACGGACCGGTCGTCAAGCGCGAACACGGCAGCGGGTCGCCGGGTCTTGGCAATAGGTCGGGCGGCGGCGTGTACGAACAGGGCGAGCCATGCAACACAGCCGGTCCGGGATGGTCCGGCGTGCCTTCCAAGACCGTCGGCGCAGGTGCAGGCGCACCGTTGCTGAACCTCTGCCCGTTCGGGTCGGGGAACTGGTACTGCGGCAGTCCCGCGTCGCCCCAGAACTTCTCGGGATCGATGCCGCGCTTCTTGAATGCGGCGTCGACGAACGGCTGCAGGATCTGGTAAGGCACCAGGTTCACCAACATAACTTTGAAGTAGGGGCCAGAAGCGACCGCCTCACCAAGCGACGCAACGAATTTCGCCACCGTAGTCAGCGTCTGCATCAAATCGCCGCGGCGATCCTTTAGCACGTCGCTGATGGTGCGCAGCTGCTCGAGCACGCGGTTGAGGTTCGGGTTGTCGTCGATGAAGCCCTTCACCTGTTCGGAGAACTGGCTCACCCGCTCGAGCAGCAGGCTGACCGCGTAGTTGCGTTCGTTGATGGCGCCGAGCAGCGATTGGGCATTGACCAGCAGTTGGTTGACCTGGGCACTGCGGTTGCCAAGGATGCCAGCGATCTTGTTGGCGTTGGTAAGCAGTTGCTTGATCTGGTCGTCGCGCTTGCCGATGGTGTCGGAGAACCGGGCCACCCCGTCGAGCGCGGCGGACAGATGCGGATAAGTCTGGTCGATGGTCTCCGACAACACATTCAGCGACTTCTTCACCGTCTGGGTGTCCCAGCCGGACGCCGCCTTCGTCACGTCGAAGAACGCGTCGTAGATCTGATACGGCGTGGTGGTCTGGCCCAGCGGCAGAACACCGTTGGGGCGCAACGGGTCTGATCCCCGAGGCTCGAGTTCGATGTTGCGCCTGCCGAGGATGGTGTCGGTGCGGATGGACGCGCGCGTCTCCTTGCCGATCTGCGTGCCGTCGAGCGAGTAGCCGATGACGACCTTGTCGCCGTCGATAGTCATCGTTCGCACCTTGCCGACGTCCACGCCTGCGATGCGCACCCTGTCACCCCTGTTGAGGCCACCGGTGTCGGAGAACTGAGCGTAATACGTCGGCTTCGCGAAAAGCATTGGCACGCTGGCGAAGCTCTGGCCAACGCCGATGGCGATGACCAGCAGGATGATGCCCATCATCCCGTTTCGAACCCTGTTCGAGCCCTCGAGTGTCCTCATTGCGGCGTGCACCTACCCGAGGGCTGCGACGTGAGCTTGACGGTTCGCACCGGACCGCCTGGCTGCAAACCAAAGAGCTTCAACGAGATATCGCAGGCGTAGAAGTTGAAGAAGTCGCCGTAGATGCCACCGGCCCTGCCGATGATGTTGAACGCCGTTGGAAGCTTGACCAGGATGTCGTTCAGTTGAGCCTTCTGATCCACCAGCGGCTGCTGGATGCCCTCGAGATTGGTGACGGTGCTCTGCAGCAGCGGGCGGTTGTCGGCAAGCAGGTCACCGATGGTGCCTGCCGCATCGCTGATACCTGCGACCGAAGTTGCGATCGGGTCTTCACGGTTCTTCAGTCCGGTGATGAGCTTCTCGAAGTCGACCACCGTCTCGTCGAACTGCTGCTGATGCTTGACCGTGGTGTCGAGCACGGTGTTGAGGTTCTTGATCACCTCGCCGATGGCCTGGTCACGATCGGCCAGCGCCGACGTCAGCGACGCGGTCTGATCCAGGATGTCGTTGATCGTGCCCCCCTGGCCCTGGAAGATCGTGATGATCGACTGGGCGATGCTGTTGACCTTGTCGGGGTCGAGGGCCCTGAACACCGGCCGGAAGCCGCCGATCAGCGCGTCGAGGTCTAGCGCCGGTTCGGTGTGTTCGATCGGGATGGTCCCGCCGCCCGCGAGGCGCTTGTCGCTGTCGCCGCGCTTGAGCTCCATGTACCGGTCGCCGATCAGGTTCAGATACCGGATGGACGCGGTGGTCCCGTCGAAAAGCGGCAGCGTGCGTTCGACGTCGAAGTCGACCTTCACCTGCGATCCACCGTTGATCAATTCGACGTTGGAGACCTTGCCGACCTCGACGCCGGAAGCCCGGACGAACTGGCCGGACCGCAGCCCGCTCGCGGAGGAGAAGATCGCCGAGTAGCCGGTGGTGCGGTCGAACCGCATCTGACCGAACACCACGATGATGATCGCGGTGAAGAGCAGCAGCACCATTGTGAAGATGCCGAGCTTGACGACTGTTCCGGTCATTTTCATGGGTTGATCGTGTTCTCCCCGATCTGGCGTCCCCACACGTACTCGATCAGGATCGGCTGACCGAGTCCGAAGTGGTTGTACGGCGCGATGGAGGCACCCGTGTCCATTACCAGGTACGGCGCGGGCCACAGATCATGTGTGATGGGCTGCCAACAACCCGGTCTGCCCTCGGGGCCGCCGCGTGCGTTCACGCGCGGCAGATTGTCCGGATACACATACGGGTTGCCTGCACCCATGATCTCGCTGAGCGTTCTCAGCGAATAACCGTTGCCGCCAAGCGATGCGGCGACCTTGGGCTCCACGTCGTGGAAGTTGCGGATCGTGCACGCCAACGCCGGGCTGTACGTGTCGAGCAGTTCTGAGGTGGGGATCAGGTCCTGCGTGCCGCGCACCAGGTAGGGGCCGCCGCGCTCGAAGATGTCGCCGCCGGTGTTGCCGAACCCGACTGCGGCCATCAGGGCCTGGTCGATGTTGCCCCGCTGCTCGTTGAGGGTGCGCGCGGTGGTCACCGCGTGTTCCAGTCCGTCGAACAGGTCCGGCGCCGCGTTGGCGTACACGTCGCCGAGATTCGCGAGACCTTGGTTGAGTCGACGAATGTCTGCCATCTGCGGATTGATGTCGGCGAGGATGTCGTTGCCTTGGACGATCGACTGGCCGAACCGATCGCCGAGCCCGCCGAGCGCTTCTGCGGTCGCGCTGAGGGTCTGGTTCAGCTTGATCGGGTCGACCTGCTGCGACACATCGACGACCGTCTCGAACAAGGTGTTGAACTCGGTGGTCACCGACGTCACGTCGATCACATCGGAAGTCGAGATGCGTTGCGGTGTCGGGTCTTTCGGCGACTTGAACGAGATGTACTTGTTGCCGAACACCGTTGTCGCGCTGATGTCGGCTTCGACGTTCTTCGGAATCAGGTGGAGGTACTTGGGGTCAACCTCCAGGGTGATCTTCGCCTGTTGCTGATCGCCGACGTTGACCGCCTGGACTTTACCGACCCTGCCGATTTCCACACCGTTGTAAGTGACCTTCGCACCGGGATCCATCGAAAGGCCCGCACGCGCCGACATCATGGTCAGCTGGTCGCGTTGCAGGAAGTCACCGCGGAACTGGAAGTAGACGAGCACGATCGCGGCGATGGTCAGCAGCGACAAGACCAATCCGGCCAACTTGTATGGCGGTTTGCGAGGAGTGTTCAGCGGCGCGGTCATTGGCTACACCGTCAGGTTGAAGTTCGGGTTGACGCCGTAGAGCGCCAACGATGCGAACAGGACCACACAGACGATCGCCACCAATGACGTGCGCATCGACCGGCCAACGGCCTCGCCGACCCCGACGGGGCCGCCGCTTGCGAAATAGCCGAAATAGCAATGGTTGATCATCACGATCACCGAGATGATCACCGCCTGCACGAACGACCACATCACGTCCTCGGGACGCAGGAAGGTCCTGAAGTAGTGCTCGTAGGTGCCGAAGGACTGACCGTAGAAGAAGGTAGTGGTGACCTGTGCGGACAGGAACGACAGGATGATCGCCATCGCGTACAGCGGGATGATGACGATGAAGCCGGCCATGATCCGAGTGGACACCAGATACGAGATGGACTTGATGCCCATCACCTCGAGCGCGTCGATCTCCTCGCTGATGCGCATGGCGCCCAACTCGGCGGTGGCGCCGGCACCGACCGTGGCCGCCAAGGCCACGCCCGCCACCACGGGCGCGGCAATGCGAACGTTGATCAGTGCGGCGAAGAACCCGGTGAACGCCTCGACCCCGATGTTGCCGAGCGACGCGAAGCCCTGAATCGCAACGAGCGACGAACCGGACAGTGTGACGAAACCGACGATCGCGACCGTGCCGCCGATCACCGCCATCGCGCCTGTCCCCATGCCGATCTCGGCGATCAGACGCAGTGTCTCCTTGCGGTAGTAGCGCAGCGCGTGGCCGATAGACCCGACAACGGTGACGACGAACCACGCGACGTGTCCGATGCTGTCCAATCCGCGGGCAGGGGCGGATACTAAACCGGTCCCGCGGGCGAATGCCCGCGGGAACCGAGAACTCAGGACCTGGGTCGTCGACACGTCAGCTGCTCCCCGTTCCGAACCGGACGCCGATCGTGGTCAGCACCACGTTGACCGCGAACAGTGCGATCACGCAGAGCACCAGTGTCTCGTTGACCGCGGTGCCGACGCCCTTCGCGCCGCCGGACACCGTGAGCCCGCGATAACAACCAACCAAACCGGCGATCAGACCGAAGGTTCCGGCCTTGATGATCGAGATCAGCACCTCGGGGAGCCCGGTGATCAGGGTGAGCGTCGAGACGTAAGCGCCCGCGGAGACATTCTGTAGATACACGCCGAAGATGAAGCCGCCGACGAGTCCGATGGTGATGACCGCGCCGTTGAGTAGCACCGCAACGAACGTCGAAGCGACCACTCGGGGCACGACCAGCCGGTGGATCGGGTCGATGCCGAGCACCTCCAGCGCGTCGATCTCCTCGCGGATGGTGCGTGCACCGAGGTCGGCGCAGATGGCCGTCGACCCCGCGCCGGCCACCACAAGCACGGTCACCAACGGTCCCAGCTGGGTGACGGCGCCGATCGCCGCGCCCGACCCCGAGATGTCGGCGGCGCCGAACTCGGCCAGGAGGATGTTCAGCGTGAAGATCAGGAGCACGGTCAGTGGGATCGAGACCGCAAGGGTGGGCAGAAACGCCACCCGCATCAGGAACCAGGACTGAAGGATGAACTCACGCCATTGAAACGGCGGCCGGAACAGCCCTTTGCCGGTGAGCACGCACATGCGGACGAAGCCGCCTGCTGCGGTGAGGGCAGGCCTGGTCTGGTCGCGGACGTAACCGACCAAGCCGGTCGACGCCGTCACCGGTTCACTCCCACGGCGCGACGCTGAGTGTCGCGGCGCAGCGGCAGCCCGTGTCGCACGCCCCCTCCTTGCCCCAACCCCGTATGTGTGACCGCCGTCTCCCTACTCGCGGGTAGTAAGCCGGACCACAGGACTGTACCCGATGCGATCCCCGTAGTGCACCGCATCGGCAGGATTGAATCCGTAACCGTTAGCAAACCCACCACCCGCCGTTAATTGTCTTGTGCCCCAGCAGAAACCGTTGGCGGAGTGGAACCTTCGCCAGCGTCAATCTCGTTCGCTACGCCGAACCTCGCTCTCAGTTCCGTTTTCAGGACCTTGCCAGCCGGGTTGCGCGGCAGCGCGTCGACGATCTTCAGCGCCTTCGGATGCTTGTACCTCGCGATCCGTTCGGTGAGGAATTGGTCAAGATCACCGAGGTCAAGATCAGTGCGTACAGCGGCGACCGCGACGGGGACTTCGCCCCACCTCTCGTCGGGGCGTCCGATCACCGCCACCTCGACGATGGCGGGATGACCGGCCAAAACGTTCTCCACCTCGGCGCAGTAGATGTTCTCGCCGCCGGAGATGATCATGTCCTTCTTGCGGTCGACGACCCACACGTAGCCCTCGTCGTCCTGACGGACGAGGTCGCCTGAGTGAAACCAACCCCCTGCGAACGCCTCGGCGGTGGCCTTCGGGTTGTTCCAGTAGCCGGCCATCAGGGTGGGCGCCCGATAGACGATCTCGCCGACCTGGCCGACCGCGACGTCGTTCATGTTGTCGTCGACCACTCGCGCGGCCACCGTTGGGATGACTTTGCCAACGGACCCGAGTTTGCGAATTGCGTCCTGCGCCAACAACATACAAGTGACCGGAGACATCTCCGTCTGGCCGAACGCCGCGTAGATCTGAGTGCCTGGGAACAACTCGGACATGTCGCGCAGCAAGGTGTCCGACGCTGGGGCGGCGCCCCATGACAACACCCGCAACTGAAGCTCCCGTGGATTGGCCCGCTGGGCCGCGCACACCGCCTGCCACTGGGCGGGGACCAAGAACATCGACGTCACCTTCTCGGCGGCGAGCACATCGAGCAGCGCGCCAGGGTCGAATGCGCCCAGCGGGTAGAGCACGGTGGGCAGGCCGAGTAGCAGGCCGCTGATCGTGTTGCCGATGCCTGCGATGTGGAACAGCGGAACCCCGATGAAGCCGACGTCGTGGTTGATATCGGGGCTGACCGTGAAGAGATTCGTCATCGCCTGCCCTGCGATGTTGTTGTGGGTGAGTACCGCTCCCTTGGGCCTGCCTGTGGTGCCGGAGGTGTACATGATCAGGGCAGGCGAATCGTTGGGGATATCCACCGGTTGCGGCGCGGCTCCTCGCTCCGAGAGCAGGTCGTCGTAGCCGATGACCTCGTCATCGGTACCACTACCTGCGACGACGACGGTCTTGAGGGTCGGGTCGACGCCACGCACCGCGGTCGCCACGTTCGCCAGCACGGCTTCGGTGATCACTACGCGGGCCTGGCAGTCGCTCACCAGGAACGCGATCTCCGGTGGGGTCATGCGGAAGTTGACCGGCACGGCGATGGCGCCCAGCTTGTTGGCCGCGAGGAACGATTCGATGAACTCGGTGCGGTTGAGCATCAGGATCAGCACACGGTCACCGAAACCGACTCCGCGCCTGCACAGCGCGCCTGCCAGTGCGGTAGCCCGCCGGTCGAGCTCACCCCATGTCGTCGTCTGCCCGAGGAACTGCAGGGCCGTCGCCTCTGGCTGCATCAACGCGTGCCTTGTGAGCTGGTTGCACCAGTTCTGCCGACGCGCCAGATAAGGCTGCTCGGTGGCTGACAGCTCGGTCAACGGATAATGCTCCATCGGACGGGTTGCGCGGCGTTGATATTTGATCAAACATTGTGTTGCCCCGGTCACACTATGGCCTCGGCGGCTCGGGGACAACCCCACGCCATACAGACCGGAGAGAGCGATGAACGCGCCAGCCAAGCCCCGCCCGCAGGGGCGCAGGGCGGTGCGGCGCGAGCAGCTCTCGGACGAGGTCGCCGCCCGTCTACGCGCCGACATCATGACCGGCACGCTGCGACCGGGGACGTTCATCCGACTCGATGAGACGGCGGCCGCCCTTGGCGTCAGCATCACGCCGGTGCGCGAGGCCCTGCGCACCTTGCGAGGTGAGGGCATGGTGCAGCTCGAGCCGCATCGCGGGCATGTGGTGGTGCCGCTGACACGCGGCGATATCGAGGACATCTTCTGGCTGCAGGCCACCATCGCCAAAGAGCTGGCCGCGACGGCGGCCGAGCGGATCACCGACGTGGAGATCGACGAGCTGGAACGGCTCAACGACGGGCTGGCGGCGGCCATCGATCGCGGCAAAACCGAAGACGTCGTTGGGGCGGAGTTCCTGTTCCATCGCGCACTCAACCGGGCGACCGGCCGCATCAAGCTGGCCTGGTTCCTCTTACATGTTGCGCGCTATTTGCCTGGACAGATCTACGCCAGCGACGCGACGTGGGGTCCCTCGGCGGTGGCCACGCACCGCGAGGTCATCGCAGCGTTGCGCCGCCGCGATGTCGACACCGTCGTCCGGCTCACCAGCGGCGAGTTCACCGACGCCGCGCAGCGATTGGTCGACCGGCTCGACGAGATCGGTTTGTGGACCTGACGCGTCGGCTGAACCCGCTCCGCCCATCACTTCTCTCGGTGCCCACCTCTGGGCGACTTTGTCGCCAGTGCCGACTTTGTCGCCACGAGGCGGGCACACCGCATTGCCACTCCGGACGGCGCCAAGATGTCGGCCGCCCCTGGCACCGTCTGCCCATGACTCACAAACGCCAACTTCGGGGCGTCGAGCTTCGCTACGCACTCACTCTCTATCTGTTCCAGCACGGTCCGACGACCGTCGCCGAGCTCGTCGAGGCGCTCGAATACCAGGGCTTCGACATCCCCGGACGGCCATCTAAAGTCGTGTCCGATGCCTTACGCCGAGAGATCGACCACGGCAGGGTGTTACGGCTCAAACGAGGGCGCTACGGCCCAGGCGAGATGCCTCGCGCCACGGAGTATCGGATCCACCAACGCGTTCTTGCGCTTCGTTCCGAAGCCGCGGTGATGGCGTCCCAGAACGCCGACTCGTTCTGGGACGCGCTTTTCGCGTGACCAACTACGTCGCGGCCAGCTGCTCTGCGCGGGACTTGAGGTTGTCCGCCAGGTAGTCCAGTGTGTCGCCGATCGCCTTCTTCACCATCGGTTTGGGGAAGGGCAGCTTGGTCTCGACGTCCAGGTCGACGGTCAACAGAGATGTCGCGCCGATGGCCACCACCGAGAACTTCTGCTCCTGCTTCTCGAAGTGATCCCCCTGCTGCAACACGGTGTAGATCTGATTCTCGCCGGGGTAGTAGACCGCGGAGATGAAAGTGCCCGCCTGGCCCTGGACCAGGACGTCCAGGCGCAACTGGCTGGGCCTGCCGTCGCCGTATCGGGCGAGCACCCAGCAGCCCTTGATCTCGTCGTTCCACAACGGATACGACTCGAAGTCGGCGACGATCGCCATGATCGCCTCGGCGGAGGCCGCAACCTCGACGGTCTTGCTCACGAGCGGCATTGGCCGAGCATATCGACGCCCGGCACATCGACTACGACACGCGCGCCGTTTCCAGCAGCGCGCGGATGGTGTCGGGGATCGGCACGGGGCGACGACTCGTCCTGTCCACGTAGACATGCACCCAGTGCCCGACGGCGGCGACTGGTCCGTCCGGCGTGAATATGCCGAGCCGGTAGGTGACGCTGCTGTTGCCGAGCCGAACGACGGCCAGCCCGACGACCAGCGGATCGGGGAACTTCAGCTCCGCGAAGTACCGGCAGCCCGACTCCGCGACGACGCCCAGCCAGGGCACGTTCAATGGGTCGACATCGCAATTGGTATTGATCCACGCGTTGATCGCCGTGTCGAACAACTCGTAGTACACCGCGTTGTTGAGGTGGCCGAACATATCGTTGTCCGTCCACCGGGTCAGGACCGGCCAGTGCACGGAAAAGTCACCGCTTGAACGCGACTCCTCGGTACTGCTCATGGCAGCAGTCTCGCAGTCACGGCAGTCTGGTGGTCATGAGGATCCGTGGCGCCGTGCTCGAACAGATCGGTCTACCCCGGCCGTACGCCGATTCGAGACCGCTGTCGGTAGGTGAACTCGACCTCGGCCCGCCCGGCGACACGGAACTCCTTGTCCGCATCGAGGTCGCCGGGTTGTGCCATTCCGACCTGTCCGTCGTCGACGGCAATCGCGTGCGACCCGTGCCGATGCTGCTCGGACACGAGGCGGCGGCGATCGTCGAACAGGCAGGCGCCGACGTGCCGGATATGCCCGTCGGGCAGCGCATAGTAATGACGTTTCTGCCCAGGTGCGGCCACTGTCCGGCCTGCGCCACCAACGGCCTGACACCGTGCGAACCGGGCAGCGCCGCCAACGCCGCAGGCACCCTGATGGCAGGCGAGCGGCGGCTGTCGCGCGACGGCCAACCCGTCAACCACCACCTCGGCGTGTCCGGCTTCGCCACGCACGCCGTCGTCGACCGCCGTTCGGTGGTGCCGGTGCCCGCCGACGTGCCACCGGTGGTCGCGTCGCTGCTCGGATGCGCGGTGCTCACCGGTGGCGGCGCCGTCATCAACGCCGGACGGCCGCAGCCGGGCCAGACCGTCGTCGTCGTTGGGCTCGGCGGCGTCGGGATGGCGGCGGTGATCACCGCGCTGGCGCACCACGACGTCACGGTCATCGGCGTCGACCAGGTCGCCGACAAACTCGACCTTGCGCGGTCCATGGGCGCGCACGAGGCGTACACGCCCGACGAGGCGCGCGAACGCGGCGTCAAGGCCGCGGTGGTCATCGAGGCCGTCGGCCACCCCCTCGCGCTGGAAACCGCGATCGACCTCACCGCACCCGGCGGCCGAACGGTCACCGTCGGCCTGCCACGTCCCGACGCGCGAATCAGTGTGTCGCCGTTGGGTTTTGTCGCCGAGGGCAGGTCGCTGATCGGCAGTTACCTAGGCTCGGCCGTGCCGTCTCACGACATCCCGCACTTCATCGGGCTGTGGCGGGCGGGCCGGCTGCCAGTCGAATCACTCGTCTCCGCGACGATCACACTCGACGAAATCAACAGCGGCATGGATCAGTTGGCCGACGGGCACGCCGTCCGTCAGCTCATCGGCTTCGACTAGAACCAGGGATCCCGCATTTCGAGCGTGGTGCGGTCCAGGCTTTCTAGCAGATCCAGTTGCGGTGCGGTCTTTGGCAATTCGTACCGGAAGAAGTACTGGGCGGCCTGTCGTTTGCCGTCGTAGAAGTCACCGGACCGACCGTTGACGGCCAGCAGTTGTTCCAGCCATATCCACGCGACGACGATGTGCCCGAAGGCTTCGAGGTAGGCCACGCTGTTGGCGAGCGCGGCCTCGACGTCGCCGGAGCCGAACATCGCCGTGGTGACGCCGACGAGCCGCTGCCACGCCGATTCGAGCTGCGCGGCCAGCTCGGCGGGCTGCCCGCCTGCGGCGTTGGCGGCCGCAATCGTCTCGGCCACCGCCGCGCCCAGCGCGGCCAGGCTCGCGCCACCGCGTTGGGTTACCTTACGGCCCAACAGGTCCAGGCTCTGGATCCCATGCGTGCCCTCGTGAATCGGGTTGAGCCGGTTGTCGCGGTAGTGCTGTTCGACGTCGTACTCACGGGTGTAGCCGTATCCGCCGTGCACCTGAATGGCGAGGTTGTTGGCTTCCAGACACCACTGCGACGGCCAGCTCTTGCCGACCGGCGTCAGGATGTCGAGCAGCAGGCCGAGCGAATCTCGCTCCTCGTCAGACTCGGCGCTGTGCGCCAGGTCGACGAGCTTCCCGCAGTACAGCAGCAATGCCATTCCGCCTTCGACGTACGCCTTCTGCGCCAGCAGCATTCGCCTGACATCGGCGTGCTCGATGATGGGGATCTGCGGGGCCGACGGGTCCTTTGCCATCACCGGACGGCCCTGCGGCCGTTCGCGGGCGTATTCCAGTGACTTGAGGTAGCCGGTGTAGCCCAGCGACACCGCACCCATCCCGACCCCGAGCCGTGCCTCGTTCATCATCGTGAACATGTAGACAAGACCGCGGTGTGGCTCGCCGACCAAATAGCCCACCGCGCCGGGCTTGCCGGCAGGCGAGAACTTCCCCTCGCCGAAGTTCAGCACGGTGTTGGTGATGCCGCGTTGGCCCATCTTGTGGTTCAGCCCGGCCAGCACGACGTCGTTGCGCTCACCGATGGCGCCGTCCGCGTTGACAAGGAATTTCGGCACGATGAACAGCGAGATGCCCTTCGTCCCCTCCGGTCCGCCGGGGATCTTCGCGAGCACCAGATTGACGATGTTGTCGGTCATTTCGTGCTCAGCGCCCGAGATCCACATCTTGGATCCGAAGAGCCGATAGGTGCCGTCGTCCTGCGGCTCGGCGCGGGTGAGGATGTCGGCCAGCGACGACCCGGCCTGGGTCTCAGAAAGCGCCATCGTCCCGGAGAACCGCCCTGCCAACATCGGTTTCACGAACGCATCGACCTGTTCGTCGGTGCCGAACTTGGCAAGCAGGTTCGCGTTCGCCATCGTCAGCATGAGGTATCCGGTGGTACTGACGTTGGCAGCGGAGAACCAGGCGAACCCCGCTTCGGCGACGGCGGTCGGCAATTGCGCGCCGCCGAGGGCCTGGCCCATCGCCATGCCGATCAGGTCGGCCTGGGCAAACGCGTCCCATGCCTCCTTGACCTCACCGATGACGGTGACCGTCTCCCCGTCGAAGCTCGGTTCGTTCGCGTCGCTCTTCTTGTTGTGCGGCGCGAAGTACCGGGTGGCCAGTTGCTCGCACAGATCGAGAACGCCGTCAAAGGTTTCGCGGGAGTGCTCGGCGAACCGCTCGCGTTTCGTCAGCTCGTCGACGCGTAGCCATTCGTAGAGCAGAAAGTCGAGATCGCGCCGCGAGAGCAGGGTGGATTTCATAAGTTCACCTTCGCCGAGACTGGGAGTACAGCTAGGTCGACCGAACTACATCAACGCCGAGGGGTGACTCGGCCCGCACGGTTTCGTCGCGGATCAGGCCACGTAAAAGCGCCGTGCTGAACTCCTCGGCGATCTCCTGCGCGGTGCGTCTGCCGTGCGGCCGCAGCCAGCGGTAGGAGCCAAGCGTCATCCCGATGTAGCCGAGCGCAAGCACATGCGAATCGCAGTCGTAGAACTCGCCGCTGGCGATGCCACGGTCGATGAGGTCGCGGACATGCTCGTAGACCTGGGTTTCCTTCTCGCGGATATAGGCGACCTGGTCCTCGGTGAACCACTCGGTGATGTAGGGGCCCTCCTGGAAGTACACCGCCGCCCGCTCGATGTCGCTTGCGATGCCGACCAGCAGTCGCCGAGTGAAGTGGTAGATGGTTTCGCGGGCCGACGCCGTCGGATCGTCGTGCAGCGCGTCGACCGTGAAGTCCGCGGCGCCTTTGTAGATGTCGTACAGGATCAGGGACTTGCTGGCGTAGTAGTGATACACCGTCGCCTTGTTCAGCCCGACCGCGTCGGCCACGTCGTCCATCCGGGTGCCGTGATAGCCCCGCGCGGCGAAAAGCTTGCAGGCGACGGCCAACAGTTCTTCGCGTCGGGACATCCCGTTGGTGGTGGCTTCCGGAGACGTGGGAGGCATGGCGACTCACTCTATGCAGGCCCTGACGGTATCGGGGCATCAATCAACTGGTTGGCCAGTTTAGTTCGTCGAGCTGTCGCGGTTCAGGAAGCGGGTCTAGACTTCAGCGAGAATCAGCCGCTACGCGAGAGGTGATGACGTGGATCCGAACCCGGACTATGACGCGAGCGACGAGGTCGAATACGGCGCCAACTGGTTCGCCTGGATCCTGCGCGGCGTGTACCCGCCACCGGCCTATCCCCCGGTTTAAGCCCTAGACAACTGCTGCTCTCACCGCGCGCCCCACTTCGGCGCGCAGTTCCGCCCACCGGCATCTCGGGCATGTGACCGACAGGACACGTGGTCGATTTCTGTCAACTCTTAGACTGACGTATTCCACTCGTCCCACGACGAGCTGCGTCGGGGGGCCTTCACGCGCCCCGACCGGACCGTGACAGAAACCTAGATCGGATCGAAATCGATGATCATCGGGATCCCGAGAGAGTCGCTGCCTGGCGAAACGCGCGTAGCCGCGACGCCGCAGACGGTTGGCCAACTCATCAAGCTGGGCTACGAGGTAGTCGTCGAGGCCGGCGCGGGCGCCGCCTCGAGCTTCTCCGATGCGGCGTTCACGGAGGCTGGCGCAGGAGTCGGGTCCGCCGAGCAAGTCTGGGCGGCCGACGTGGTGCTCAAGGTGAACGCGCCGGACAACGCGGAGATCGCCGCCGTGCGCGACGGCGCCACCCTGATCGGCCTGATCTCCCCCGCGCTCAAGCCGGAACTCGTCGATCAGCTGGCCACTCGGCCGATCACCGTGCTGGCCATGGACGCTGTTCCGCGTATTTCCCGGGCCCAGTCGCTGGACGTGCTGTCATCGATGGCGAACATCGCGGGCTACCGCGCCGTCATCGAGGCCGCCAACAAGTTCGGCCGGTTCTTCACCGGGCAGGTGACCGCGGCGGGCAAGGTGCCGCCGGCCAAGGTGCTGGTCGTAGGCGCGGGCGTGGCCGGTCTGGCGGCTGTCGGTGCGGCGGGCAGCCTCGGGGCCATCGTGCGCGCCACCGATCCCCGGCCCGAGGTCGCAGACCAGGTCAAATCTCTTGGTGGAGAATACCTTTCGATCGAGTCACCGGAGGCTGAAGTATCGGCCACGGGCTACGCAAAGGAGATGGGCGACGACTACAAGGCCCGTGAGGCGCAGCTTTATGCCGAACAGTCCAAGGACGTCGACATCATCATCACCACTGCCTTGATCCCGGGTAAGCCGGCACCGCGCATCATCACCGCCGACATGGTGGCCTCGATGAAGTCCGGCAGCGTCCTCGTCGACATGGCTGCGGCCAACGGCGGCAACGTCGAGGGCACCGTCAAGGACCAGGCGATCGTCACCGACAACGGTGTGACGATCATCGGCTACACCGATCTGGCGGGCCGGCTGCCCGCAACGGCCTCCCAGCTGTACGGCACCAATCTGGTCAACCTGCTCAAGCTGCTCACCCCGGACAAAGACGGAAAGCTTATCCTCGACTTCGAGGATGTGGTTCAGCGCTCGGTGACGGTGGTGCGAGACGGCGAGATCACCTGGCCGCCGCCGCCCGTCCAGGTGTCGGCCGCGCCGGTTGCCACAGCGGCTCCGGTCGAGGCCAAGCCGGCCAAGGAACACATGACTACCGCGCGCCGGCTGGGGTTGACCTTCGCCGCCGCGGCGGTGCTCTTCGCGCTCATCGCACTCTCGCCTGCCGCGCTGCAGGTGCACCTGACGGTGTTCGCGTTGGCCATCGTGATCGGCTACTACGTGATCGGCAACGTGCACCATGCGCTGCACACCCCGCTGATGTCGGTGACCAACGCGATCTCCGGGATCATCGTCGTCGGCGCGCTGCTGCAGATCGGGCATGGCGATGTTGTCATCACCGCGCTGGCCACCCTGGCGATCCTGCTCGCCAGCATCAACGTCTTCGGCGGTTTCGCCGTCACCCGCCGCATGCTCGCGATGTTCTCGAGGAGCTAGAACATGTCCCACATAATAGACACTGAAACCACCGCAACCGCGGCGTACGTAGTCGCGGCTTTGCTATTCATCCTGGCGTTGGCCGGGCTGTCCAAGCATGAAACATCCAGGGCGGGTAATACTTTCGGCATCACGGGAATGGCCGTCGCCCTGATCGCGACCATCGCGCTGGCATTCGCCCGCCACATCGAGCCGCTGGGTGCGGCGTTGCTGGTCGGCGCCATGGCCATCGGTGCGGCCATCGGTCTGTGGCGCGCCAAGGTCGTCGAGATGACCGGCATGCCCGAGCTGATCGCGCTGCTGCACTCGTTCGTCGGCCTTGCAGCCGTGCTGGTCGGTTGGAACGGCTATCTGCACGTCGAACGTGATCTCGCCGGATCCGAGGCCGCGCTGCTACACCAGGAGGGCATGCTCGGCATCCACTCGGCCGAGGTCGTCATCGGCGTCTTCATCGGCGCCGTGACGTTCACCGGTTCGATCGTCGCCAACCTGAAGCTCTCGGCCCGCATCAAGTCCGCGCCGATGATGCTGCCCGGCAAGAACTTCCTCAACGTCGGCGCGCTCGTCGTCTTCATCGCGCTGACCGTCTGGTTCGTGATCGACCCGAAGCTGTGGCTGCTGGCGGTGGTCACCGTGCTGGCGCTGCTGCTCGGCTGGCACCTGGTCGCCTCGATCGGCGGCGGCGACATGCCTGTCGTGGTGTCGATGCTCAACAGCTATTCCGGCTGGGCCGCGGCGGCCTCGGGCTTCCTGCTCTCCAACGACCTGCTCATCGTCACCGGCGCGCTCGTCGGCTCCTCGGGTGCATACCTGTCCTACATCATGTGCAGGGCGATGAACCGGTCGTTCATCTCGGTGATCGCCGGCGGCTTCGGGATCGAGGCCGGGCCGGCTGAAGACAAGGATTACGGCGAGCACCGCGAGATCAACGCCGAGGGCGCCGCCGAACTGCTCGAAGCGGCCAGTTCGGTCATCATCACGCCGGGCTACGGCATGGCCGTCGCCCAAGCCCAGTACGGCGTCGCCGACCTGACCCGCAAGCTGCGCGACCGCGGCGTCAACGTCCGGTTCGGCATCCACCCCGTCGCGGGACGACTGCCCGGCCACATGAACGTGTTGCTGGCCGAGGCCAAGGTGCCCTACGACATCGTGCTGGAGATGGACGAGATCAACGACGACTTCGACGACACCGACGTCGTGCTGGTCATCGGCGCCAACGACACCGTCAACCCGGCGGCCTCAGAGGACCCGAGCAGCCCGATCGCCGGTATGCCGGTGCTCACGGTGTGGAACGCCAACAATGTCATCGTGTTCAAGCGGTCCATGGCCTCGGGTTATGCCGGCGTGCAGAACCCGCTGTTCTTTCGGCAGAACACCCAGATGCTGTTCGGTGACGCCAAAGACCGGGTGGACGCGATCAACTCGGCGCTGACGGTGCCTGAAAAGGTCTGACGGCCGCACATGCCAGTAGACCGCCTACTGCCCTCCGACGACGCCGTTGACCTGGTCGCACTGACCCGCGACATCGCGGACAAAGTGCTCGAACCGATCGTCGACGAGCACGAAAAGGCGGAGACCTACCCCGCGGGCGTGTTCGCCCAATTGGGCGCCGCGGGTCTGCTGAGCCTGCCGCAGCCAGAGGAGTGGGGTGGCGGCGGCCAGCCCTACGAGGTCTATCTGCAGGTGCTCGAGGAGATCGCGGCGCGGTGGGCTGCAGTGGCCGTCGCGGTCAGCGTGCACAGTCTGTCGTCGCATCCGCTGCTGGCGTTCGGCACCGACGAGCAGAAGCAACGGTGGCTGCCGGGGATGTTGTCGGGTGAGCAGATCGGCGCGTACAGCCTGTCGGAGCCGCAGGCAGGTTCAGACGCCGCGGCGCTGCAATGCAAAGCGACGAAGTCGGACGACGGCTATGTGCTCAACGGGTCCAAGTCGTGGATCACCCACGGCGGCCGGGCGGATTTCTACACGTTGTTCGCGCGCACCGGTGAAGGCTCGCGCGGTATCTCGTGCTTCCTGGTTCCCGGTGATCTTGCCGGGCTGAGTTTCGGCAAGCCCGAGGAGAAAATGGGCCTGCACGCGGTCCCGACCACATCGGCGTTCTACGACCAGGCCCGCATCGAGGCCGACCGATTGATCGGTGCAGAGGGCCAGGGCCTGCAAATCGCGTTCTCCGCATTGGATTCGGGCCGGCTGGGCATCGCGGCGGTCGCCGTCGGGGTGGCGCAGGCGGCGCTGGACGAGGCGACGCGATATGCGAACGAGCGAACGACCTTCGGCCGCAAGATCATTGACCATCAGGGGCTTGGCTTCCTGCTGGCCGACATGGCTGCGGCGGTGGCCAGCGCCCGCGCGACCTATGTCGATGCCGCGCGCAGGCGCGACCTGGGCCGGCCGTATTCACAACAGGCCAGCGTCGCCAAGCTGGTCGCCACCGACGCTGCGATGAAGGTCACCACAGACGCGGTGCAGGTGTTCGGCGGCGTCGGCTACACCCGCGACTTCCGCGTCGAGCGCTACATGCGCGAGGCGAAGATCACCCAGATTTTCGAGGGCACCAACCAGATTCAGCGGCTCGTCATCGCGCGGGGACTGACGACGGGATAGCCGGCTCCGACGGTGACGTCGCGGTCACCCGGGTGCCGCGACCGCTCCGCGAGTCGATGTCCATTGCACCGCCCATCGCGTCGAACCGCGCCAGCAGCGAGCCGAGCCCGATGTGGCCCTCGGCGACGTATTGCGCCACGATCGCGGGGTCGAAGCCGGTTCCATCGTCGGCGATCGTCAAGACGATGCGATCGCCCTTGCGCGTCAGCTCAACCGTGACGGTGTTCGCCTTCGCATGCTTACCGATGTTGGTGAGCAGCTCGCGTGCTGCCCGGTACAGCAGGGCCTGCGACTCCGGCTTACCCACATCGTCGAGCTCGGCCTCAACGGCAATGTCGGTGCGAGACTCGAATTGCTTCAACAGTTCTCGCACCGCCGGGGTGAGGCCGAGCTGCGCAAGCACCTGGGGGTGCAGCTCGGTGACGGTGGAGCGCAATCCGATTGCGGTTTCCTGCAGCGCCGAGTAGACCATGTCGAGCGCAGGGTCGGGATTTCGTTCACGTGCCTCGTCCAGTTCGAGCCGCGCGGCCAGCAATGTCTGCAGCGGACCGTCGTGGAGGTGCTCGGCGACTTCGCGGTTGTGACGCTCGTCTGACTGCATGGCCTCCGAGACCAGCTGGCGACGCATCTCCTGCAGCGCTCTCACCCGGGCCGATCGTCGTGCCAGCACGAAGCACAGCGCGGTCACCGCGACCGCAAGCCAGAGCAGGAAGCCGAAGTGGGTGTACACCATGTTCGGCAACCCCACCTTGTCGTCGCGTTTGGAATAGAAGATCCACACCGCCAGATAGCCCACCGCCGTTATGGTTCCGATGACCGCCGTCCATATGGGCCGGTCCTGGAACGCCACCGAGATCGGCAGCAGGAAGAAGACCGGCAGCAGCGCAGCGGTCGCCCCACCCGACACAAGGCACAGCGTGATGATCACTGTCAGGTCGACGGCTGTCGACGCGTAATCGGCCCACCGCGGCACCGGTCCCCGAAGCACAGCCACCCACCACAACAGCGCCACGACGGCGTACACCCCGAGGATCACCGCGTACAGCTCAGGCAGCCAGTGGTCGACCTCCCATATCCAGACCAACACGGCGATCAGCCCGATCAGCGGCAGCCGCAGCATCGCCGAGACACGTACCGGCTCAGCGGCGAAGTAGTCGACTATTTGTTGGACGGGGCGCGCCACGCTACTCCAGGAGCTTGCGGCGCATCGCCTCGGCGACCGCGGCGGCCCGGTCACTGACGCCGAGCTTCTCGTAGAGCCGCTGCACGTGGGTCTTGACGGTCGACGGCGCAAGGAACAGTTCTCTGGCCATCGCGGGAATGCTGCTGCCCGAGGCAATCATCTTCAGCACCTCGCGCTCGCGTGGGGACAGCACGGGGCCTTCGGGTTCGGCGCGCTTACGGATCTCGCCTGCCAGGCCCGCGGCCAGGCTCGGCGCCACGATGTCGCGCCCCTTCGCGCAGTCGAGCACCGCGTTCACCAGTTCGCTCCTGCTCGACTCCTTCGGCAGGAATCCGGCAGCACCTTCCTGCAGCGCGCGGAACACGATGGCAGGTTCGTCGTGCGCCGACACAAGCAGCACCCGGGTCGGCAGCTCGTCGCGTTGCACGGCGGCCGCCACCTCTGCGCCGTCCATGCCAGGCATCCGGTAGTCCAGCAGGGCGACCTGCGGTGAATGCGTCCTGATGGCTTCGAGCGCCGATATTCCGTCGTCGGCTTCCGCCACCACCTCGATCGACCCGCTCGACGTCAGAGCACGGACCACCCCATCGCGAAACAGCGGATGGTCATCGCCCACCACCACACGCACCTTTTCGCTTGTCATGGCTCGACTCCCGCTCGCTCCGGTCCTCGCTCGTCCCTCGCTGCGATCCTCACTCGCAGTCGTCTTCGCTGGTCATGAAGCCAGCGTCGCACAGCATCGGCCCGTTCTTCCTCCGATTGCGGGACACGTGATTCATCCGTGTCCCCGTCTGATCGCCGGACATACAACGGGTCGTCGGCGCTACACCCGCTGATAACCGCCACCGAGGCCCTCCCCCATCAGGAATTGGGGGAGGGCCTCGATACGTTGGGGCACAGTATGCGAATCGGCGTGGTGTTCCCTCAGACAGAGCTAGGTGGTGACGCGTCAGCCGTCCGTACCTACGGCCAGCGCGTCGAGGAGCTGGGGTTCAGCCACCTCCTTGCGTACGACCACGTCGTCGGCGCCGACCCTGCGGTCCACGCCGGCTGGGCCGGTCCGTACGACGTGCACACCACGTTCCACGAACCGCTTGTGATGTTCGGGTACCTGGCGGCCGTCACCACCACGCTGGAGCTGGTGACCGGGATCATCATCCTGCCGCAACGGCAGGCGGTGCTTGTCGCCAAGCAAGCCGCCGAGGTCGACCTACTCAGCGAGGGGCGTCTGCGCCTCGGTGTCGGGCTCGGCTGGAACGCCGTCGAGTACGAGGCCCTCGGCGAGAACTTCACCAACCGCGGCAAGCGGTTGGGCGAGCAGGTCGAGCTGATGCGGCGGTTGTGGACCGAACAGACGGTGACGTTCGACGGCGCACACCATCGCGTCACGGGTGCGGGGCTGGCGCCGCTTCCCGTGAATCGGCCGATACCGGTGTGGATCGGTGCCGCATCGCGGCCTGCCCTGGAGCGGGCGGGCCGGTTGGCCGACGGATGGTTCCCGATGATGTCGCCGGGGCCAAAGCTCGACGAAGCGCGCGAGATTGTGGCGCGCTCGGCGATCGCGGCGGGCAGGGATCCGTCGGCGCTCGGGATGGAAGGCCGGGTGACCTGGCGGGGTGACCGGCAGCAGGCCGCCGATGAGCTTGCCCAGTGGACCGCCGCAGGCGCCACCCATGTATCGGTGAACACGATGGGCGCGGGCCTGCGCACGGTCGATGAGCACCTGGCCGCGCTTGCGGCCGTCGCCGACGACATTCGCGTCTAACGCCTGGCCATAACGGCCCACCAAGCGCGACATCCCCTGATCGGGGGACAGCCGGTTCATCCTGTCCAACCTCCGATCGCCGGACATACAAAGCGTCTTCGCTGCAGCACTCTTGAGTCATCGCCGGAACACCTCGGCGCAACACACCAAAAGTCAACGAAGACAAAGGAACTCAGATGTGTCCCTTCGCCCGCTACCTCGTCCTGCTAATCTCGGCCGGTATCCTCGTCGCAGCCGCCCTCGGCCTGGCCAGTGCGTCCTACGCGGCAAGCACTGACGTCCAACAGCCGAGCATCGTCGCGACGCCCCACGTCAAGGCACACCCGGCCCCCGCCGCCATGCCGGGCTGGCGCTGGCACCACGAAGTCCATCACCTCGGCGACCTTCAGCCGGCTTACACCCGCTGATTCCCCCAAGACGGAACCCTCCCCGCGACCCCGGGGAGGGTTTCTTTATATCTCGGCTATCCACCGATTGGGGGACACGGAATTCCACCGTTCCAACGGCCGATCACCCGACAGACTTCGCCAACGCGATGCGAGAGAGTTATCTCAACGCCGGAGAAACCGGCGAGACAACCGAAAATCCAACCACCACAGAAGGATTCAGAAATGACGAACACCACAATCACCCGCCGCTTCGCCCGCTACATCGCACTGCCTGCAGTCTCGGCAGGCATCATCGGCGGCGCCGCCATCGGCCTGGCAGGGACGGCCAACGCAGGCACCTACTCCTACGAGCCGACACCTCGCCCCGGCATCGTCGCCACCCCGAACACGATCGCCCGGCCGCCCATCGTGGTCATGCCCGGCGGCCAGTGGCACCGGCACCACGGCTTCGGCTTCGGCTTCGAGATGCCCGCAGGCGAATAGCCGAAAGACCACCCTCCTGAGGCCCTCCCTGGGCGGCGTATTCCTGGGGAGGGCCTCCTCGTGTCACCAGAGCGGGATGTCGGTCCCGTACTCCGACTCCGGCCGCGGGCCGAAGTAGCGCCGCTCCGATTCGTCGATCTTCACGTCGTTGATGCTGGCTTCCCGCCGCGCCATCAGGCCCTCCGGCGTGAACTCCCATAGCTCGTTGCCGTAGCTGCGGTACCACTGCCCGGCGGCGTCGCGGCACTCGTACTGGAAACGCACCGCCATCCGGTTCTCCCGGAAGCCCCACAGGCTCTTTCGCAGTACGTAGTCGAGTTCGCGCTGCCATTTGCCGGTGAGAAACGCGACGATCGCCTCGCGTCCGACAACATGCTCGTCGCGGTTTCGCCACTGGGAGTCGACGGTGTAGGCCAGGCTGACGCGTTCGGGGTCTCGGGTGTTCCAGGCATCCTCGGCGGCCTGGACCTTCTGTCTCGCGGTCTCGAGCGTGAAGGGCGGAAACGGAGGGCGGCTCTCAGTCATACCCATTCTTACGCTCGACGCGACGGTGTTGTTCCGCCGTTTTGCGCGTGTCATATCGTGGCGGCATGGACTTCGCGTTGTCGGCCAAGGCACAGGACTACCACGAGCGGCTCACCGACTTCATGACGGAATTCGTGTTCCCCGCCGAGAAGGACTACGACGCGTACCGGCACGAGAAGGGGCGCGACGACCACACCGTTCCGCCAGTCATCGAGGAGCTCAAGAAGCTGGCCAAGGACCGCGGGCTGTGGAATCTGTTCCTGCCCGCCGAGTCCGGCCTGACGAACCTCGAGTACGCGCCGCTGGCCGAGCTGACCGGTTGGAGCATGGAGATCGCCCCCGAGGTTACCAACTGCGCTGCCCCGGACACCGGCAACATGGAGACCCTGCACCTGTTCGCCAACGAGGATCAGAGCAAGAAATGGCTGGAGCCCCTTCTGAAGGGGGAGATCCGCAGCGCGTTCGCGATGACCGAACCCGCGGTCGCATCGAGCGATGCGCGCAACATCCAGACGACGATGCTGCGCGACGGCAGCGACTACGTCATCAACGGCCGCAAATGGTGGATCTCCGGTGCCGCCGACCCGCGCTGCAAGATCCTCATCGTGATGGGCCGCACCAACCCCGACGCCGCCAGCCATCAGCAGCAGTCGATGATCCTGGTCCCCATCGAAACAGAAGGGGTAACCGTCCTTCGGTCACTGCCAGTTTTCGGCTGGCAGGACCAGCACGGCCACTGCGAGATCACCTTCGAGAACGTGCGCGTGCCTGTGTCGAACCTCCTCGGCGAGGAGGGCGGTGGTTTCGCGATCGCGCAGGCCCGTCTTGGCCCCGGCCGCATCCACCATTGCATGCGCGCCATCGGGGTGGCCGAGCGTGCGATGGCGTTGATGATCGACCGGGTCAACACGCGCATCGCGTTCGGTAAGCCGTTGGCCGACCAGGGGGTGGTTCAGCAACAGGTTGCCCAGTCCCGCAACGAGATTGAACAGTCCCGCATGCTGTGTCACAAAGCGGCGTGGGTCATCGACCAGCACGGCAACAGGAGCAAGGAAGCGCAGCAACTGGTCGCGATGATCAAGGCGGTGGCGCCGCAGATGGCGTGCAACGTCATCGACCGGGCGATCCAGGTGCACGGTGCCGCTGGCATCAGCGACGACACCGTGCTGGCCCGGCTCTACGGCTGGCATCGGGCGATGCGGCTGTTCGACGGCCCGGACGAGGTGCACATGCGGACCATCGCGCGCGCCGAGCTTGGCCGTGAGAAGTCTGCGTTCGCGGCGGCGGTGACCAAGTAGTGACCCCGAACCCTGACGCCCTGTCAGGGGCGTGGAACTTCCGCGACGTCGCCGAGGAGACCGGTATCCGGCCGGGCCGGTTCTTTCGGTCCAGTGAATTGAACGGGCTCGACGACTCGGGTCGGACGGCACTGCTCGGCTTCGGCATCACGGACGTCGCCGACCTGCGGTCGTCGGCCGAAGTAGAGCGGCACGGAGAGGGCGCGGTGCCCGCGGGCGTGGAGGTGCACCATCTTCACTTTCACGAGGTGACGGCGGTGGATGGTGAGGCGCCGCATGAGACGGCCTTCCAGAAAATGATGACCGAGAAGTCCGATGACGAGAACGTCGCAGTCGCGGCCCGGCGGTTCATGACCGAGGAGTATCAGCGCTTCCCGACGCTCGGCGGCGCGCAACGCGCTGTGCGACAGGTTATTTCGCTGCTCGGAGCGCGTCGTCCAGTGATCGCGCACTGTTTTGCCGGCAAGGACAGAACCGGTTTCACGGTCGCCACGGTCCTCGATGCCATCAGCGTTGACCGCGACGTAGTGCTCGCTGATTTCCTGCGCAGCAACGAGGCGGTGGGGCGGCTGCGGGAACAGATCCTGAAGTCTGTCCGCGAGCGCACCGAAACGGACGAAGAACTCACCTTCGCCGAGGCGCGACTGACCGACGCGGTGCTTGGCGTACAACCGGAATACCTTGACGCCGCACGCCGCACCATCGACGAGAACTACGGCGGGCTAGCGGGCTATCTCGAGGCAGTGGGTGTGACGACCGACGAGATAGCGAAGGTGCGCGCCGCGCTCCTCGGATAGCGGTTCTTGTTCACGCACCGACCAGGTCCGGGTGGAACTTGGCTGCCATCCGCCGCATCCCGTCGCGCCAGTCGACCTTTGTGCCGCCGAGCAACTCCCGCATCCGGGTCGCGTCGGTGGGGCCGCCACGCAGCGCCTGCGCGCTCTCTTCGAAGACGGGTTCCGTGCCCACCAGCGAGCCGAGGTAGCCGCACCATTCCTGCAGACTGACGGTCTGCTCGCCACACCAGTTGACCGTGGTCGCAGGCACCGAAGCCACATCGAGCAGCCTCGGCAGTGTCGCGATGAAGTCGTCTTCGTGGATCGGGTTGTAGCGGGCAGGCCCACCGGGCGGGACCGGGATGGGGATCCCGGCCAGCAGCATCTCCATGTGATAGAACGGCCACCCACCGTTGTCGCCGTACGGCACGTTGAGCCGGGCGATGACGGTGGGCACGCCCAGCGCGCGCGCCATCGTTCGTGCGACGACTTCGCCTGCGATCTTGGAGATGGAGTAGGTCGGGAACATCGTCTTGTGGTTGTCGCCAAGAGCGGTGGCTTCGGTCCGCGGCTCGTCGTCCGGCGGGTCGTACACGGCCGCCGAGGAGCACTGCAGAAAGGCCTGGGCGTCCGGGCAGTGGGCCATCAGGAGACCGACCGACTCCGCGTTGGCCGCGAGGTCCTTGTCCCATCTGCCGCTCTTGGCCACCGCGAGGTTGATGACGTAGTCGAAGTCCCTCGGGATCGCGCTGAAGTCGCCGGCGGCCAGGTTGACCGTCACGCATCGCACCCCGGCCTTCTCAAGGCCCTCACGGGCCGTGGCGTCCGTGAACCGGGCAATGCCCCACACCTCGTTGTCGGGGGCAAGGGCCTTGGCGATGGGTGTCGCGACCTGGCCGGTCGGACCCGTGATCAGAATCTTCGAGCCGCGCATGAGCTGATGTTAGGCAGCCGATCGACGTTTCAGCGGGCTGATTCCATCAATGTGTTGCTTGGCAGGGAGGGATCGAGCACCTTGTGCGCGGTTTCGGCGCCGGCGATGGGCAATCCCCCGGAAGGACCGGCTTCGAGCAGGCCCAGCTACACGAGCACGCTGGCTTGGTCCAGTAGATGTGTTCATGCACAAGCTTGTCGCCCTCGAATTTCACGATCGCGACCAAGGGAATCTCCACGGTGCGCCCGGTCGGTTCGATGCCGGGCGGCATCCAATCAATGTATGTGGTGTGAGTGAACCGCGCGACGAGCTCGTCGACAACGGAACTCTCTCCGACGGTGCGGCTGACGGGCACCAGTTCGAAGTCGGGTGGGTTCACACCGACGAAATGGTTTGCGTAGAAATCGCGCAACTTGTCGAAGCCGACACCACCGGTCATGGTCGGAATGTGGTTGACGTAGGGCTCGGCAACCATGGTGACCATGGTTGCGTCGACATCGCGCGTCTCAAACTCGTACCTACAGTGCGCATCCCACAACGCAGCAAGATCATGAGTCGCCGTCGCCTGCATCTCCTTCGAACCGGTTCTCGCCTCTACTGGGTCAGGTACACGCCCGTCACCCACGCCACGGTCGCGAGCAGCGCGCCCGTCAGCTCCACGCCAACCGATAGGGCCACACCCTTCACCGCGTGCTTGGTCGATGTCCACGCAAGCCGCTGATCGCGGCGGTTCGCGAGTTCGGCCAGGTAAACGCCGAGCACGAAGCCGATCACAAGGCCCAGCACCGGAACAACAAAGAAGCCGACGACGCCAAGCATCGCGCCGGCAACCAGGCTCCACGTGCTCACGTCGGCCGCCCGCATCCGCCGCATCGGCCACAGGTACTTGATCAACGTCGACACGGCCAACAGCACGGCCACAACACCGAGCGTCACCCATCCCGTTACGTCGTTCTCGATGACGGCCCACACGGCGATCGCCCCGAACACCAGCAGCGTGCCCGGCAACAGCGGCACCACGATGCCAACCAGACCGACGGCAATGGCAAGCGCAACAAGGACGATGCCGACTGTGCTCACGGCTCGACCCTAATCGGTGGCTGGCCACCGAGAACTACGCACCGAGCTGCTGGGCAAGGTCGGGAAAGTCAGTTGCAGTGAAGTCGAACTCGTCATCTGCGACCACATATGGCGTGCTGCCAGGGCCGAATTCCAGCGGGCGGGCAACGTAAGCCGTCATCAGTCCCGCGCTGCGTGCCGCCCTGAGGTCGCTGGGATGTGCGGCGACGAGCATGAGTCGATCCGGCGGCACGCCGAGCAGATCGGCACAGCCGAGGTAGGCCTGCGGGTCCGGCTTGTAGTGGTGGAACAGTTCGGCGGAAATTACACAGTCCCACGGCAGTACGGCCCGCTTGGCCATGTTGGTCAACAGCGACATGTTGCCATTGGAAAGCGTTGTGATGGTGAACTTTTCCTTCAACCGGGTCAACCCCGATACGGTATCCGGCCATGGGTCGAGACGGTGCCAGGCCCGGTTGAGTTCGTCGACGTCCTCAACGCAGATCGACGTGATACCAGCCGCGCCGAGGAGCTCCTCGAGGATCGTCCGGTGTAGATCGTCGATTCTGGTCCACGGCAGGTCGCCGCGGCGCACTCGATCCATCGCAGGCGCATAACCGGCGCGCCAATTATCAGCGAAACTCGGCCAATCCTGTTGCAGCTCATAGCGTCGCCCGAAGTCTTCAAGCTCGCGGACGATGCTGGATCGCCAGTCGACCACCGTGCCGAACACGTCGAACGCGAGCGCTGTCGGCGTCATAGTCCGATGTTCTTCGCGCAAGCGCTCATCACGGTTCCAGGACGACCTTGCCGAGCACGCCGCCATCGGCCAGGCTCTGCAACGCTTCTTCGCCCTTCGACAGCGGGAACCGCATCGGCGGCGGTGGCCGCAGTCCGGCCTTGACCAATTCGGCGACCCCGAACTCGAACAGAGCCTGCGAGCCCGGCTTGCGGTTGACGTACTCGCCGTATCCGACACCGATGACCGCGACGTTGCGCAACAGCAGCCGGTTGACCTTGACCGTCGGAATCCCGCCCGCCGCAAAGCCGATGACGAGCAGCCTGCCTTCGGTCGCAAGCACTCGGATCGCGTCGTCGAACGCCTCGCCGCCGATCGGGTCGACCACCATGTCGACGCCCTGGCCACCGGTCGCGTCCTTCACCGCTTCGAGCCAGCCCTCGGTCAGCGGCAGCACGACGTCGGCGCCCAGCGACTCGACGAACTCCGTTGCATGCGGCCGGTGCACCATCGCGATCACCTTGGCGCCCAACGCCTTGGCGATCTGAATGGCGGCTGTGCCGACGCCCCCCGCCGAGCCGAGCACAAGCACCGTCTCGCCCGCCCGCAGCGCCCCGCGCTTGGCCAGTGCGAAATACATCGTCTGGTAGTTGCCAAGCAGCGCGACGGCCTCGGCATCATCGAGGCCGTCGGGGGTGGGGCGGATGCCTTCGGGCTGCACCACCACTTGCTCCGCCCAGCCGCCGAGCATCGAAAGGGCCGTTACCCGTTGTCCCGGCGTGAATTCCGACTCGTCGGGCGCCGACCGCACCACGCCGGCGACCTCCATGCCGGGGATGAACGGCGGCTCGAGCCGCAGCTGATACTCGCCGCGCAGGAGCAGCAGGTCGGGAAAACTCACCCCGGCCGCGCCGACGTCGATGACGACAGAATTTTGATCGACCACGTCGGCTGGATCTTCTATGTCCGTATATACCAGCCCGGATGGTCCTGAAAGCTCCCGCGCGACAAGCGCTTTCATCCGATTCTCAGCCGAGGCTGAAATTGGCCCGCTGGGCCGCCGACAAGTCGCTGATCTCGCCCCACTTCGCCGCGACGTCGTCGACAGACGGCACGTCGGTGAACGTGACGCCATCGTTCTGGAACAACGCGGCACGCTGTACCTTGCCGCCGCCGACGATGAACACGGACGCCGTCTCCGGCAGCTCTTCGGTGCAGAGGTAGGCGACGACCGGAGCGACGTACTCGGGTGTGAGCTTCTTGAAGACCTCCGGCGGAAGGATGTCCTCCGTCATCCGGGTGGCGGCGATCGGCGCAAGGGCGTTCGCCTTGATGTTGTACTTCGCGCCCTCCTGCGCCAGCGTGTTGATCAGGCCGACGAGGCCCAGCTTGGCGGCGCTGTAGTTGGCCTGACCGAAGTTGCCGAACAGGCCACTGGTCGAGGTGGCGACCACGATGCGGCCGTAGCTCTGCTCGCGGAAGTGCGGCCAGGCGGCGCGGATGACGTTGTAGCCCCCGTACAGGTGCACCTTGAGGACGGAGTCCCAATTCTCGAACGGCATCTTGTGGAACGTGCCGTCGCGCAGGATGCCCGCGTTGCTCACCACGCCGTCGACCTTGCCGAACTCGTCAATCGCGGTCTTGATGATGTTCTCGGCACCCTCGGACTCGGCGACCGAGTCATAGTTGGCCACCGCACGACCGCCGGCGTCCTTGATCTCCTTGACCACGTCGTCGGCCATCGAATGTCCAGCGCCGGTGCCGTCACGCGAACCGCCGAGGTCGTTGACGACGACGCTTGCGCCCTCCTTGGCGAGCGTCAACGCATATTCGCGTCCAAGTCCACCTCCGGCCCCGGTGACGACGATGACGCGGTCCTGCACTCCTGGCATGAGGTTCCCTTCTAGAAAAGCCGTTTGGCGAGCTTGAAAGCCTTCTCTGTATACGGGGGGTAGATGAAGGCGCCGACATCGGGTCGGGTTGATTTGGTCATCACCGTCTTCTTGTGGCTGAACTGCTCAAAGCCGAACCTGCCGTGGTAGGCACCCATGCCCGACGGTCCGACCCCACCGAACGGCAGCTTGTTCGTCGAGAACTGGAACAACAGGTGATTGATGACCATCCCGCCCGCAGACACCTCTTTGATCACCCGCTCGCGAATGCTCTTGGTCTTGGTGAACAGGTAGGCCGCCAACGGCTTTGGCCGCGAATTGACGAAATTGATTGCGTCATCGAGGGATTGCACGGTCATCACCGGCAGGATCGGGCCAAAGATCTCGTCGGTCATCAGCGGCTCGGCCGGATCGGGGTCGACGACGACCGTCGGCTGGATGCTGATAGTCGACGAGTCTGACGCGCCGCCGATGACGACGTCGCCCTTGGTCGCGGCCAGCGATGCGGTCAGCCGGTCGAAGTGACGCTGGTTGACTATGCGCTTACCGCCGGGGTTCTCGGACTCAAAGGTCTTCACCGCGTCCTTGATCTTGTCGACGAGTTGGTCGCGGATCTTCGCGTCGGCGAGCACGTAGTCGGGCGCGATACAGATCTGACCGGAGTTGATCAGCTTGGTCCAGGCGATACGCTTCGCCGCCACGTCGAGGTCGGCGTCCGCGGCCACGATCACCGGGCTCTTGCCGCCGAGTTCCAGGGTGACCGGCGTCAGGTGCGGTGCGGCGCCTTCGTAGACCTTCCGACCGATCTCGGTGCCGCCCGTGAAGCAGATGTGGTCGAAGCCCTGGGCGATGAGCTCCTGACTGACGGATCCGTCGCCCTCGATCACCACGACGGCGTCTTTGTCGAGATACTTCGGCACCAATTCGGCCATCAGCGCCGACGACGCCGGACACACCTCGGAGGGCTTGAGCAGGACGGTGTTGCCCGCGGCGATCGCCCCGATAGCGGGTCCGAGCGTCAACACGAACGGGAAGTTCCACGCACCGATCACCAGAACGGTGCCGTAGGGCTCGTGTTCGACCCACCCGCGTCCGGGCAACTGCGACATCTCCAGCAGCCGGTACTTGCGGCGCATCCACTTCTTGACGTTCTTCGCGGCGTCCTTCGCCTCGCCCGCGGTGCTGGCGATGTCGGCCAGCCACGCCTCGAAGGGGCTGCGGCCGAGGTCCTTTTCGAGGGCCTCCATGACGGCGCCCTCGTTGTCGGTCATCATCTTCTCGAGCGCGAGCAGCTGTTGCTTGCGCCATTCCACGCTGCGGGTGCGGCCCGACGCGAAGGTTTCCCGCAGTCGGCGGACGACGGCAGGAATGTCCGATTGGGTGGCTTGTTCCGGAGGGGCGATGAATTCAGTGGTCATGGTCGGTGTCCTTCCTGACCCGAGGAGGAATACCCGATCCTAACCAACCGGTTGGGTCGCAAGAAGGCCCACTTCTTGGGGCAGCGCGTGAAGAGGCTAGCGCTTCTCGCCCGTCACGAACGTGGAGAACGAGTCACCGTCGGTATCCGCCAGCTCCACCGCCCTGCCAAGACGACGCATCTCGTCCTGCGACGTGACGGCCGCTGATCGCCAGCCATGCGCGTCGAGCCACTGCGCGACGTCAGCGCGGTCGGGATCCTCGTAGGTCAGCTCGCCGATGTCGAGGGTGTCGTCGACGCCGAGTTCGGCGGCGATTCGTCCGAACCTCTCCCGCATCTGGTCGCGGCGTTCAGCCGAATGCAGGCCGACCGTCTCCGCGGCGATGCGGCTGCCAGCTGCGGACAGCTCGGTGACCCTCTCGAAGAGCAGGTCCTGCGCGTCGGCAGGCAGGTACATCAGCAACCCTTCAGCGAGCCACGCGGTGGGCACGGTGGCGTCAAAACCCGCGTCGCGCAACGCCTGCGGCCAGTCGAAGCGCAGATCGATGGGCACCTCGCGGCGCTCCGCGACAGCGGTGGCGCCGTGCTGATCCAGCGTGTCCGCCTTGTACTCGAGCACCTTGGGCTGGTCCAGTTCGTACACCGTGGTGCCCGCGGGCCACTGCAGTCGGTAGGCGCGTGAGTCCAGGCCAGAAGCGAGGATGACGACCTGCCGGATACCCGCGGCCGAGGCCGAGGCGAAGAAGTCGTCAAAGAAGTGGGTGCGGACAGCTTGGTAGCTGCCCATGTGCTCGACGATCGCGGCGATCTCGGGATCGTGGACGCCGACCTTGGCGACGAACTCGTCGTCGAGCATGAATTCCCAGATGCCTGTGCCCGCCCCTGCGACGAGCACCTTGGCGTACGGGTCGCGGATGAGTGGGTTGTCCTTGTCGGTCTCCGCGGCGCGGGCCGCGGCGACCATCACCGCCGTGGCGCCAACGCTGGTTGCGATGTCCCAGGTGTCGTCGTCGGTCCGTTGCGAGCTCATCGGGCGTCTCCTTCAAGCCAGGCGTGCACAAACACGCTGTCCATCGCTTCTTCGACCAGGTCTTCGGTGGCCTGTCGGCCGAGCCGCGCCATCTCCTCGGCGCTAGGTACGGCATCGACGTGCCAACCGTGCTCGGCCAGCCATTCCGCCGCGTCGGCACGGGTGTCGTCGGTGTACATCAAGGTGTCCACGTCGAGGTCCAGCCCAAGGCGCTCGCGGAGCTGGGCGGTCCGATCCCTGCGGGCCGCCCGCTTCTCCTGCGAGTATTGCGACGGGTGCAGGTTGAACGCCTCTACCGCGATCTGGCTGCCCGCCGCGCTGTGCGCGGTGACCACGTCGAACAGCCGGTCCTGGGCATCGCCGGGGAGATACGGCAGCAGGCCTTCGGCCAGCCAGGCGGTCGGTTGCGCGGCATCGAAACCTGCTGCGATCAGCGCCGCGGGCCAGTCATCGCGCAGGTCGACGGCCACCGGGACACGGCGCGCCGTGGGCGTGGCACCGTGGGCGTCCAGGGTCGACGTCTTGTAGGTGAGCACCTTCGGCTGGTCGATCTCGAACACGGTGGTAGCTGCGGGCCAGTTGAGGCGGTAGGCGCGCGAGTCCAGCCCGGCGGCCAGGATGACGACCTGGCGGATACCGGTGCGGACCGCGGCGTTGAAATAGCCGTCGAAGTAGTGGGTGCGCACGGCCTGGTAATCGCGGGCCATTTCGTGCAGCCGCAGGCCGTCCTCGTCCTCGCCGAGCCACTCGTCGTCGCCGCTGGCCATCTGTGCCCACGCCGGGCCTGCCGAGGCGGTCAGTAAATATGCGTACTCGTCGCGGATCAATGCGTCGGGTCGAGCGGTCTCTGCGGCTCGCGCGGCAGCGACGCCCAACGCCGTCGCGCCGACACTCTCGGTGATGTCCCAGCTGTCGCCGTCCGTGCGGACCAGCCGCACCTCACTCAAATCAGTCATTTCGTTTGCAATGCTATCTAAAAACTTAGCAGAGCTACACGAAATGTGGGCTACATCACCGCAGCTAGATCGCTATCCGTGCAGATGCCAGAGCCTGTTGGCCATCAGCAGCTCGAATTTGTGCACCACCGACCCGAGGTCGTCGTGGTTTCCGACGAAACCTGCGTAGAAGCCCATTCCCCACATCACCGCCACCAGCATCTCGACCAGGTGGTGGACGTCGGTTTCGGTGGTGAGCTCACCGCGTTTGATCGCGTCGTTGACCGCCCATGACATGAATTCGCGGGAGGCGGTAAGCGAGTCGTGGTCGTCACCGCTCAGTTCCGGATGCCGCTGCGACTCGAGCACCGAGGTGACGAGAAATGCTGCCGCAGAACGGTCTTCGGCGTCCGCCTGCATCGCTACTGCGAAGAACGTCGACAGCCGGGGCAGTAGACCGGTCTGTCCCTTAGCCTTCTCCATACCTGCGCTAACTACCAGCGCATTCGTTTGCTCGACAACTTCGCTCCACAGCACCCGCTTGCTCGCGAAGTAATGGTTAATGGCGGGACGCGTCAGATCGGCGCGGATCGCGATCGCCTGGAAGGTGGCGGCGTCGTAGCCGAGTTCGCTGAAGACTTCGCGAGCCGCTTGTACGATGCGCTCACGCGTTTCAGCAGCCTTCGCTGCGGGTGGGCGACCGGGTCCTCGGCTCGCCGTATGTTGCGGCACAGTCAAATTGTGCCACAGGTCACTTCCCTAGCGAGGCGAGTGTCGAAACTGGCCACATTTGCGGGTC
Source organism: Mycolicibacterium moriokaense (assembly GCF_003201655.1). Taxonomy (GTDB): domain Bacteria; phylum Actinomycetota; class Actinomycetes; order Mycobacteriales; family Mycobacteriaceae; genus Mycobacterium; species Mycobacterium moriokaense_A. Next base: position 9,642 of record NZ_QJJU01000019.1, on the reverse strand, counting down.
GATCAGCAAATTCCTGAGAACTTGCTGAGCCCATGTCCTCCGCGTGTGTTGGCGATAGTCCTCCGACGACGGGGTGCAGTCGCCGTAGGGTGCTGCCATGGCGGGCGTCGCATCGCGGGAGTCTTATTTCGAGGCCGGCCTCGACGTGCTGTCAGATCTGGGCTACGGAGGACTGAAGCTGGCCGAGGTCTGCAACCGTCTTGGCATCACAACCGGGTCCTTCTATCACTACTTCCCCAGCTGGCGGTCCTACACCTCCGAACTCGTCGCGCACTGGATGGAGGTCCGCACCATGAAGGTGGTGGACGCCGTACGTGCCGAGCCAGACCCTCGGAAGCGCATCGACACGCTCATCCAGGTCGGGTTGACGCTTCCCCACGGCGCCGAGGCCGCGATCCGGGTGTGGAGCTCAGTCGACCCGCAGGTCCACCCGGTGCAGGCCACGGTGGACCAACAACGTTTCGACATCATGTACGAGTCGGCGTTCGAGATCCTGCACAACAAGCGGCAGGCGCAGACGTTCGCGGCGTGGGGCGTCTACGTATTGGTCGGCTACGAGCAGGCCATGCTGGCACGCGACAGCGACGCGTTGGAGTGGATCGCGGGTCAGCTGCTCGACGCGCTCGACTCGGGCCGGTTCGCCACGGTGCCAGACGGTGACTAGCGCGGCCGCTAAAGCCACGAAACCCGTCTTGGTCAAGATCCTTGCCCACTGAGACCGCTGCGGTACTTCGCCATGTGCTTGACCGGATGCGTGCGCGCGACCCCCAATATGACGCGCTGCGCCGCGCATTGCGGGCGGGCATTGTGCTGCCCATTTCGGCGGCCGTCAGCTTCGCCGTCGGTGGCGGCTCGCAGACACCGCTGTACACGATCTTCGGATCGGTGGCGCTGCTCATCATGGTCGACTTTCCCGGCAACCGCCCCGCGCGTGCGCTGGCGTATTGCGGGCTCGGACTGAACGGCGCGGTCCTCATCACGGTCGGCACGTTCGTCGCACCGCACCCGTGGTTGAGCGTCGCGCTGATGTTCGTGCTCGGGGTGGTGGTCACCTTCGCCGGCGTGCTCAGCGAGATCGTCGCCGCGGGTCAGCGCGCCACGCTGCTGATGTTCGTGCTGCCCGCCTGCACACCCGTCGGCCCGGTCCAAGAGCGGCTGCTTGGCTGGCTGATCGCGTTGGCGTTATGCGTGCCCGCCGCGTTGTTCCTCCTTGCGCCGCGTCATCACGACGCGCTGCGCGCGCACGCGGCACGCGTGTGCAACCGGCTGGCCGACCGACTGGAGGGCGCCGCGGGCTCGGAGCGTGCCGCCACCAAGGCGATGAACGCGCTGTACGACACGTTCCTCGGCGCCGACTACCGGCCGGTCGGGTTGACGGCCGGAAGCCGCGCGCTGGTCCGCGTGGTCGATGACCTCGGCTGGCTGTCCGATCAGATCACCGACGACACCGGGCGGTTGCTCGGGGCAATGCGGGATCCGGCACTGCGGGTGTTGCGTGACTCGGCGGCGGTACTGCGGCTGCCCACCGTTGGCGAGCGAGCGGTGCGCAGCGGAGACCTCCGCGATGCACTTGCCGAGCTGCGGTCCGTGGCGCAGGCCCGCTACCGCGACGACATCACCGAGCTGCTCGGCGAATCCAACGATGAGGCGGCGGTGGCGGTGGGGCGCGAGCTGTTGAACGTCCGCACCATCGCGGCGACGATCGCGGTAACCGGCAGGATCATCCGCAACGCCGCCGCCGCGGACGCGCGGCCGGTGTGGGCGCGGGTGTTGGGCCGCCGGTTGCCCGACACCGGGGCAGCCGATTGGGTGATGCCGGAAACCGTCGCGGTCGCAGCCATCACCAAGGGCTTCCTTGCCACCAGGGCGGTGGTGCTGCGCAACAGCTTGCGGACGGGACTCGGGCTGGCGCTCGCGGTCGCCGTCACGCATATCTTTCCCGTCGAGCATGGGTTCTGGGTGGTGCTCGGTGCGATGTCGGTGTTGCGCAGCAGTGCGCTGACCACCGGAACCCGGGTGCTGCGGGCGGTGGCGGGGACCACAGTGGGTTTCGTCTTAGGTGCGGTGGTCATCGAGGTGCTTGGCGTGGATCCCGCTGTGCTGTGGATACTTCTACCGATCGTGGCCTTCGGTTCGGCGTATGTGCCCGAGGTTGGGTCGTTCATCGCCGGCCAGGCCGCGTTCACGATGATGGTGTTGATCAACTTCAACCTGATCGTGCCGACCGGCTGGCAGGTGGGGTTGATTCGCGTCGAGGACGTCGTGGTAGGAGCCATGGTGGGCATCGTGGTGTCGGTCCTGCTGTGGCCGCGGGGTGCGACGGCAGCGGTGTCCGAGGCAATCGACGAAGCCCGCGTGGTCGGAGCCAAATTCTTGAAGGCGGCGGTGCTGCGGGTGACGCGCGGCGCCTCCGAGGACGCCACCGACCGCGTCATCGCGCTCAGCCATGAGGCCCTGCGGACCTCGCGGACAGTGGATGACGCTGTCCGGCAGTATCTTTCGGAGAGCGGTGGGACGACGGAGTTGCGCGCACCTGTGGTACGGGCCGCCAACCGCGCGATCCGGTTGCGCGCCGCGGCGGAGTTGATCGCCGACGTCGTGCCGCCGCCGCTGGGGGTGTATCCACAGACCCGCGAGGTGCTGGAGTCGCACACCGAGGCGATCTGCGGGCGGCTGATCGGCGATCCCGGCCGCGAGCTCGAGTCGATCAGTGACGACTTCGTGCTCGCGTTGCGCGCCGACACCACTGGAGATGATCTGGCGGTGTCCGCAGCGCTCCCGCTCACCACCGCAGCGGCCAACCTCGGCGAGCTGGAGCTGCTCTACCCGCATCCCGCCGAGAAGCTACTCGATCAGTGACGCTCGAATGAGCGCTACCCGCCGAAGGGGCGATGCGGCATCAGCGCGTTCGGCGGAACGGTACCGAACTTGCCCGCCTCGAAGTCCTCGACCGCCTGGATCAGGTCGGACTTGGAGTTCATCACGAACGGGCCGTATTGAAACACCGGCTCGTGAATTGGCTTGCCGCCCAGGATCAGAACCTCGAGCGCCGGCCGCCGCGACTCTTGCGTCTGCGCGGCCGCCACGCTGATCCGGTCGCCCGGCCCGAGCACGGCCAGCTGCCCCTGGTGAATCGGCTGCCCCACTGGGCCGATCGACCCGCGGCCCGACAGTACGTAGACCAACGCGTTGAAGTCGCGGTTCCAGGGCAGGTTCAGACGGGCGCCGGGCTCAATAGTCGAATGCGCCAGGGTGATTGGCGTGTACGTCGCTCCAGGCCCCTGATGTCCGTCGACCTCGCCTGCGATGACGCGGACCAGCGCGCCGCCGTCGTCCGACGACAGCAGCCCGACTTGGTTGCCCTCGATTGCCTGATACTTCGGTGCCGCGAACTTGTCCTTGCGCGGCAGGTTCACCCACAGCTGGATGCCGTGGAACGTGCCGCCACTCTCCACCAGCTCAGCGGGCGGGGTCTCGATGTGCAGTATCCCCGAGCCTGCCGTCATCCACTGGGTGGCGCCGTCGGTGATGAGGCCGCCTCCCCCGTGCGAATCCTGATGCGCGAAACGGCCGTCGATCATGTAGGTGACGGTTTCGAACCCGCGGTGCGGATGCCAGTCGGTGCCCCTCGGCTCGCCCGGCTGATATTCGACTTCGCCCATCTGGTCCATGTGGACGAACGGGTCGAGGTCGGCGGAGCTGACTCCGGCGAACGCGCGCACGACGGGAAACCCTTCGCCCTCGTAGCCCTGCGGGCCGGTGGTGATGGACCGGACCGGCCGTTCGGTGTCGGACGGCGTAGGTGCGGCGATTCGGGGAAGCGTCAGGGTGTCTGCAGTAATAGCTGGCATGCAATAGCTAACCGGACCGCAGTCCGATTAATTCCCTAGCGCGGCCAGCGCCGCAGCGCGGGCGTCTGCCGCGGTTGCGGCGCCAAGCACGGCGTCCGCCGCGGCCTGGCACTGCTGCAGCGTGACCTGGGCGAGCTTTGCGCCGACACCCTGGATCGCGGCAGCGGCAGCGGACAGCGACGTCACGCCGAGGCCGGTCAGCACGCACGCCAGAAGCGGGTCGGCGGCGGCTTCACCGCACACGCCGACGGGCTTACCCGCCGCCGCGCCTGCCCGCACCGCCATCGCGACCAACGCGAGGACAGCGGGCTGCCACGGGTCGGTCAGTGCGGCGAGCTCGGCAGACATCCGGTCGGCGGCCATCGTGTACTGGGCCAGATCGTTGGTGCCGATCGAAAGGAAGTCGACGTGTTCGAGGATCCGGTCGGCCAGCAGTGCGGCCGCGGGTACCTCGATCATCACGCCAGCGATCAGCCCGTGTGAACGAGCCTGCGTGGCAAAGCTTTCCGCTTCTTCTGCGGTGGCGATCATCGGCGCCATCACCCACGGCTCAGTACCCGTGCGCTTCGCCGCGGCGGCGATGGCCTGCAGCTGCCGGTCCAGCAGCCCGGGGTTGCCCTCGGCGATGCGGATGCCGCGCACCCCGAGCGCGGGGTTGGCCTCATCAGGATGTCCTGCGAACTTCAGCGGCTTGTCGGACCCCGCGTCCAGCGTCCTGATCACCACCTTGGCACCCGAAAATGCCTCGAGCACTTCGGCATAGATGTCGGTCTGCTCATCGACGGTGGGCTCGGTGTCGCGATTGAGGAAGCACAGTTCGGTGCGGAACAACCCGACACCCTCGGCCGGGGTTTCGCGGGCGGCGCGGGCCGCAGCGCCGTCCTGGACGTTGGCGAAGATCGACACCGCATGCCCGTCGGCGGTGGCGCCGGGGCCCGACCAGTGTGCCGCGCGCTCGGCCTCCCGCTGCGCGGCGGCGACAGCCTCGCCTGCGACGGCGGGGTCGGGCGACACCGTGACGGTGCCAAGGGTGCCGTCGACGAGCACCATCGTTTCGACCTCGACGACATCGAGCCCGGCGACGGCGACGACGCACGGAATGCCGAGCTGCCTGGCGATGATCGCGGTGTGGCTGGTGGGCCCGCCCAGCGTGGTGGCCAGTGCGACAACGAGTTTCGGATCCAGTCCGGCGGTGTCGGCGGGTGCGAGATCCTCGGCGCACAGTATCGAGGGAATGTCAGGCAGCGGCACGCCAGGCTCCGGCAGGCCGCTGAGTTCGGCAACAACACGGTCGCGGATGTCCTGCAGATCGGCGACGCGCTCGGCCATCAGCCCGCCGAGTTGCGTGAACATGGCGACGAACTGCTCGACCGCCTGCACCACCGCCTGCACGACGGGTGTCCCGTCCTTGATGCGCTTCTCAGCGGCCCCGAGCCAAGCGCGGTCCTGCGCCAGCGTGGCGGTGGCGGCGAGAACCTCCGACGCCGCGCCGGTCGCATGCGCGGCGCGGTCGCGCAGCCGGGTGGCCACCGCGGCGGCGGCTGCGACGAACCGTTCGGCCTCGGCAGGGCGGACCGATTCGTCGATCGATGCCTCCCCCGCGCCGACGTCGATGACGGGGAGCCGACCCGGCCGGATCACCGGCGCATACCGGACACCGGCGACCACAGGGACACCGCGCAGCACGGTGCCCGCCGGAGGGCCTGCGAGGGCGCTGCTCTGTGGAGGTGACGTGGGCGGAGATGAAGCGGTCATGTGAAGCAGATTACAAGGATTTCTTGACAAGTCAACACGAACAGGAGTAAAACCAACGATATCAACATTAATACGGGCCGATACCCACACAAACGGAGTCTCATGTATGCCGAAGAGCGTCAGCAAGCAATCGCCTCGCTGGTGATCTCCAAGGGCCGCGCCTCCGTGGCCGAGCTGGCGCAGGCCTACGACGTCACCACCGAGACAGTGCGGCGCGATCTCGCCGTCCTGGACAAGGCGGGTGTCGTACGGCGGGTACACGGCGGCGCCGTGCCGGTCCGTGCGCTGCACCTGGTCGAGCCTGGCGTCGGTGAGCGCGAGACCACCCGCGCCGAACACAAGGACGCCATCGCCGCGGCCGCCACCGAGTTCTTTCCTCTCGGCGGCGCCAGCGTGCTGCTGGACGCGGGCACCACCACTGCGCGCATCGCGGCCCAGTTGCCCGCCGACCGCGAGCTGGTCGTGGTGACCAACTCGGTACCGGTCGCCGCCCGGCTGGCGGCCATGCCATTGGTTTCGCTGCAATTGCTCGGCGGCCGTGTCCGCGGGGTCACCCAGGCGGCGGTCGGCGAGCAAGCCTTGCAGGTGCTCGAAACGCTGCGGGTCGACATCGCGTTCATCGGCACCAACGCGATCAGCGTTCGCCACGGCCTTTCCACACCGGACAGCGACGAGGCCGCCGTCAAACGTGCCATGGTCCAGGCCGCCAATTACGTTGTGGTGGCCGCCGACTCGTCGAAGATCGGCCGCGAGGACTTCGTCAGCTTCGCGCCGATCTCCAGTGTCGACACCCTGATCACCGACTCCGAGATCAGCTCCGCCGACCGCGAGCAGTTGACCGCCAGTGGTGTCGAGGTGGTGGTCGCATGATCGTCACCGTCACCCCCAACCCCAGCATCGACCGGACAGTTGAGCTGAGCGCGCCGCTCACCCGCGGTGCGGTGCACCGGGTTTCGTCGGTGACCTCGGAGCCAGGTGGCAAGGGTGTCAACGTCGCACGCGCGTTGACGTTGGCCGGGCTTGACGCCGTCGCGGTGCTGCCCGCACCCGCCAACGATCCGCTGCTGACCGCGCTCACAGCCGCGGCCGTACCGTTCAGGTGTGTGCCGGCCGCAGGCGCGGTACGCACCAACTTCGCCATCACCGAACATGACGGCACCACAACGAAACTCAACGAGCCCGGCGCGGCCCTTGATGCCGCAACGCTGGACGCACTGACCCGTTCCGTGGCCGCGAGCGCAGAGTCGGCCGCGTGGGTTGTGCTGTCCGGGTCGCTGCCGCCCGGTGTGCCGGACCACTGGTACGCGGACGTGGTCGCGCTGCTCGAACCGTATCCGTGCCGGGTCGCGATCGACACCTCCGATGGTCCGCTCGCAGCACTCGTCGCATCCTTCGACCGCGCCGCCCCCGATTTGATCAAGCCGAACGCCGAGGAGCTGGCAAGCGTGCTCGGCTATTCGCCCCAAGCGCTGGAAGCTGCAGTCGCCCAGGGAGATCCAGAGCCCGTCGTGTCGGCCGCCCGTCAGCTGGTTGACCGCGGGGTGCGCGCGGTGCTCGCCACCCTCGGCCCGGCGGGGGCGGTGCTGGTCGACGAGACCGGCAGCTGGCTGGCGACACCGCCGACCATCGTCGCCCGCAGCACGGTCGGCGCAGGCGACGCCTCACTGGCCGGCTACCTCCGCGCGGATGTGGGCGGAGCCGTTCCTCCCCAGCGCCTGCAGATGGCCGTCGCGTACGGCAGCGCCGCCGCCGCGCTGCCAGGATCCGCGCTGCCCACGCCCGCCCAGGTCGACCTCGACGCCGTTCAGGTCAGCCCGATCGCCCCAATCTCGCCAACCACCAACACGAAAGTATCGCCATGACAAGCACCGCGGCCTCACAGCCGATCATCAACACCGATCTGGTCCTGCTCGACGTAAACGCAGGGGGCGACAAGCGCACAGTCATCGGCCGGCTTGTCAACGGCCTCGCCGACGCCGGGCGCACCGCCGATGCCGAGGGCCTGACTGCTGCCGCCATGGCACGCGAAGAGCAGTCGGCCACCGGGCTGCCCGGCGGCATCGCGATCCCGCACTGCCGTTCGCCCTACGTCGACACCGCCTCGATCGCATTCGCCAGGCTGAACCCGGCCGTCGACTTCGGCGCACCCGACGGGCCCGCGGATCTGGCGTTTCTGATCGCGGCGCCGGAAGCAGGCGGCGCCGAGCACATGAAGCTGCTGTCCAGCCTCGCAAGGGCCCTTGTACGAAAGGACTTCGTCGAGGCGCTGCGCAACGCGACTTCGTCGAGCGAGGTCGTCGAGTTGGTCGACGGCGTTCTCAACGCGACGCCTGACAAGCCCAAGCCAAAGCCCGCATCCGCACCGACCGAGGCAAACCCCAAGACGTTGGTCGCGATCACCGCATGCCCAACCGGCATCGCGCACACCTACATGGCCGCCGACTCACTGGTCGCCGCGGCGAAGAAGGCGGGCGTGACGCTGCATGTGGAGACGCAAGGTTCGTCGGGCAGCACACCGCTGTCGGCGCAGACCATCGCCGACGCCGACGCGGTCATCTTCGCCACCGACGTCGGTGTCAGGGACAAGCAGCGGTTCGCGGGCAAGCCAGTCGTCGCATCCGGCGTCAAACGCGCCATCAACGAACCCGACAAGATGGTGGCCGAAGCGCTTGCCGCCGCAGCCGATCCCGACGCCGCCCGCGTGCAGGGCGACGCGAGCGCGCAGACCGCAACGGCACCCGCGGGAGGTGTCGGCTGGGGCACTCGCCTCCGCCAGATCCTGCTCACCGGCGTGAGCTACATGATCCCGTTCGTCGCGGCGGGCGGCCTGCTGATCGCGCTCGGCTTCCTGTTCGGCGGCTACGACATCGCCAATACCCCTGCGGGGGATCCAAAGCCGTTGTCCTTCGGGATGAACGCTCTCGGCAACCACATCGCCATCGCCAACACGCTGACCGACCTGCCGGCCGGAGGCCTGACCCAGTATCTGGGAGCGGTGCTGTTCACGTTGGGACAGCTGGCATTCATGTTCTTGGTACCCGCGCTCGCCGGTTACATCTCGTTCGCCATCGCCGACCGACCGGGCATCGCGCCCGGGTTCACCGCGGGCGCGGTCGCCGTGTTCGTCGGCGGAGGCTTCATCGGAGGCATCGTCGGCGGGCTTATCGCCGGGTTCACCGCCTTGTGGATCAGCCGCATCGCCGCGCCGCGGTGGCTCAGGGGCTTGATGCCCGTGGTGATCATCCCGCTGGTCGCATCGCTGGTCGTCGGCCTTCTGATGTTCATGTTGCTCGGCCGTCCGTTGGCCGCCATCACGTCCGGCCTCACACACTGGCTGGGCGGCATGACCGGCACTTCGGTGATCCTGCTTGGCATCGTGCTCGGCCTGATGATGTGCTTCGACCTTGGCGGCCCGGTGAACAAGGCGGCCTACGCGTTCGCCACCGCAGGGCTCAATGTCGCCGACCCCGCGTCGCTGCGGATCATGGCAGCGGTGATGGCCGCAGGCATGGTGCCGCCGCTGGCGATGGCGTTGGCATCGACGGTGCGGCCCGCTCTCTTCACCGAGCCCGAGCGGGAAAACGGCAGGGCCGCTTGGCTTCTCGGAGCGTCGTTCATCTCAGAGGGCGCCATTCCGTTCGCGGCGGCCGACCCGCTGAGGGTGATCCCTTCGACGATGTTCGGCGGCGCCATAACCGGAGCCTTGATCATGGCGTTCGACGTCACGCTGAAGGCCCCGCACGGCGGCATCTTCGTGTTCTTCGCCATCGGCCATCTGCTGTGGTTCCTCGTCGCCCTCGCGGTCGGCACGGTAGCCGGTGCACTGGCCGTCATTGCCGCCAAACAGTTCGCAAAGTCCAGCGCCGAGGCTGAAGAAGCTCCGGCCCTGGCAACCGCGTGATCTATTTCGCCCAAACTCACGTTTTGGCGCAAAAGGTCGAGGCGGATTCAAGGTTTGGTTGCAACAGTGGTTTCTGTCGGTGCTGAGAGTAGGCGGTTGAGGCGGTTGGTGGGGTTGTCCCAGCCGAATCGTTTC
>NZ_QJJU01000018.1 GCF_003201655.1 Mycolicibacterium moriokaense | reverse complement strand
CCAGCCGAGATAGGACTCGAGCGGATCGCCCCATATCCAGGAGGTGTTTGTCGGATCGATGACGCGCCAGCCGACAACCAGGAAAGCGTTGACGATGGCGATGGCGATGGTTGCAAGTAGGAGGTAGAAGGCGGCTCGCGACTGTAGGAGGCGCATTCTGTCTCCCCCCAGGGCGACCGTGCCTCGCCTAGCGCGCGGACCAAGATCGCTGCTTCGGTCCGGGCAAGCGCCAGCTTAGTATTTGCTGCGATAGCAGGAGCCAGAATATCGGTAGGTCAATAACTCCGCTGGAAGTAGCTGGAGCCAGCTCGGTCTCGGATGCCCGGGTGCCTCCGCCGGGCGTCTAAACCTGCGACAGGTGGTCTCTGGGGCCCTGATGCGGCCCTTCGTTACGCATGAGTAAGGAAGAGCGGGCGGCGTGAGGACCATCGCACCGAGTTCTCCATGGCCAGAGATTTGGATGAGGCCCCACATCTAGGGCATACTGTTCGGGTTGCCTTGAGCCGGGTTCGCGCCTGGCCGGGGCATACGACCAGCACCCTAACGGGTGCATCCGGTCCCCACCTCGATCGCGACGATTTCTGCCGCGGCTGAGTGTGCGTACGGGCGACACACCCGACCGCGGGGACCGGTGAACCACAGACAGATGAACAGCGGCGGCATACCAGCGCGACATGCGCGGGGACCCCAGTAGGAGTGAGGTAGGAGAAGCGTGGCGGGACAGAAGATCCGCATCAGGCTCAAGGCCTACGACCACGAGGCTATTGACGCCTCGGCGCGCAAGATCGTGGAAACGGTCACCCGTACCGGCGCCAGCGTGGTTGGTCCTGTGCCGCTGCCGACTGAGAAGAACGTGTACTGCGTCATCCGGTCCCCGCATAAGTACAAGGACTCGCGGGAGCACTTCGAGATGCGTACGCACAAGCGACTGATCGACATCCTCGACCCGACGCCGAAGACCGTTGACGCCCTGATGCGCATCGATCTGCCGGCAAGTGTCGACGTCAATATCCAATAGTCATCCCAGTAGGAGATCCCAAGAGAAATGGCTAGAAAGAGCATTCTGGGCACCAAGCTGGGCATGACGCAGGTGTTCGATGAGAACAACAAGGTCGTGCCGGTGACGGTCGTCAAGGCCGGTCCCAACGTCGTGACGATGATCCGTACCCCGGAGCGCGACGGCTACAGCGCGGTGCAACTCGCCTACGGCGAGATCAGCCCGCGCAAGGTGAACAAGCCCCTGACGGGGCAGTACGCCGCGGCCGGTGTCAACCCGCGCCGTCACATCGCCGAGTTCCGGCTCGACGACGAGGCCGCTGCCGCCGAGTACGAGGTCGGCCAGGAGTTGACCGCCGAGATCTTCGCCGACGGCGCCTTCGTCGACGTGACGGGCACCTCAAAGGGCAAGGGCTTCGCAGGCACCATGAAGCGCCACGGCTTCAAGGGCCAGGGCGCGAGCCACGGCGCCCAGGCGGTGCACCGCCGTCCGGGATCCATCGGTGGCTGCGCCACCCCCGGCCGGGTGTTCAAGGGCACTCGCATGTCGGGCCGTATGGGCAGCGACCGCATCACTACCCAGAACCTGTTGGTGCACAAGGTTGACGCCGAGAACGGCGTGCTGTTGATCAAGGGTGCGATTCCCGGACGCAACGGCGGACTGGTGACGGTCCGCAGCGCAATCAAGCGAGGCGAGAAGTAAATGGCTGCCAACACTCTCAAAATCGATGTCCTCACCCCTGCGGGCAAGAAGGACGGCTCTGTGGAGCTGCCCGCCGAGCTGTTCGACGTCGAGGCCAACATCGCGCTAATGCACCAGGTTGTCGAGGCGCAGCGCGCCGCGGGCCGTCAGGGCACACACTCGACCAAGACCCGCGGCGAGGTTCGCGGCGGCGGCAAGAAGCCGTACCGGCAGAAGGGCACCGGCCGCGCCCGTCAGGGCTCGACGCGTGCGCCGCAGTTCACCGGCGGTGGCGTGGTGCACGGCCCCAAGCCGCGCGACTACAGCCAGCGCACGCCCAAGAAGATGATCGTCGCCGCCCTGCGCGGGGCGCTTTCGGACCGGGCGCGCAACGGCCGCATCCACGCCGTCACCGAGCTGGTTGAGGGTCAGACCCCGTCGACCAAGAGCGCCAAGGCGTTCCTTGCCACGCTGAGCGAGCACAAGCACGTGCTGGTCGTGATCGGCCGCAGCGACGAGACAGGCGCGCTGTCCGCGCGCAATCTGCCTGGTGTGCATGTGCTTTCGCCCGACCAGCTCAACACGTACGACGTGCTGAAGGCCGACGACGTGGTGTTCAGCGTGGAAGCGCTGAATGCGTACATCAGCGCCAACACCACGACTGCCGAGGAGGTTTCGGCCTGATGGCGACCGTCACAGACCCCCGCGACATCATTCTGTCGCCGGTCATCTCGGAGAAGTCTTACTCGCTGATCGAGGACAACGTGTACACGTTCGTCGTGCACCCCGACTCGAACAAGACTCAGATCAAGATCGCGATCGAGAAGATTTTCAAGGTCAAGGTCGACTCGGTCAACACCCTCAATCGGCAGGGCAAGCGCAAGCGCACCCGCGCCGGATTCGGCAAGCGCAAGAACACCAAGCGCGCAATCGTCACGCTGGCCGCGGGCAGCAAGCCCATCGACCTGTTCGGAGCGCCGGCCTAGCCGGCGGGAAGCAGAGAGACCTAGAGAATCATGGGAATTCGCAAGTACAAGCCGACGACCCCCGGTCGCCGCGGTGCCAGCGTCTCCGATTTCGCCGAGATCACTCGCTCGCATCCGGAGAAGTCGCTGGTTCGGCCGCTGCACGGTAAGGGCGGTCGTAACGCGCATGGTCGCATCACCACCCGGCACAAGGGCGGTGGCCACAAGCGTGCCTACCGCGTGATCGACTTCCGTCGCAACGATAAGGACGGCGTCAACGCCAAGGTCGCGCAGATCGAGTACGACCCCAACCGCACCGCGAACATCGCGCTGCTGCACTTCCTCGACGGCGAGAAGCGCTACATCATTGCGCCGCAGGGGCTTTCGCAGGGCGACATCGTGGAGTCGGGCGCTAATGCCGACATCAAGCCCGGCAACAACCTGCCGCTGCGCAACATCCCCGCAGGCACCGTGATCCACGCGGTCGAGTTGCGGCCCGGCGGCGGCGCGAAGATGGCTAGGTCTGCCGGCGCCAGCATCCAGCTGCTTGGCAAGGAGGGCACGTACGCCTCGTTGCGCATGCCGTCCGGTGAGATCCGTCGCGTCGACGTGCGCTGCCGCGCAACGGTCGGCGAGGTCGGCAACGCCGAGCAGGCCAACATCAACTGGGGTAAGGCCGGCCGCATGCGGTGGAAGGGCAAGCGCCCCACTGTCCGCGGTGTCGTGATGAACCCGGTTGACCACCCGCACGGCGGTGGCGAGGGCAAGACCTCCGGCGGCCGTCACCCGGTCAGCCCGTGGGGTAAGCCCGAGGGCCGCACCCGCAACCGCAACAAGCAGAGCGACAAGCTCATCGTCCGACGCCGGCGCACCGGCAAGAAGCACCACCGGTAGGAGTAGCCGATGCCTCGCAGCCTTAAAAAGGGTCCGTTCGTCGACGACCATCTCCTGAAGAAGGTCGACGTACAGAACGACAAGAACACCAAGCAGGTCATCAAGACCTGGTCGCGTCGTTCGACCATCATCCCCGACTTCATCGGGCACACGTTCGCGGTCCACGACGGCCGCAAGCATGTCCCGGTGTTCGTCACCGAGGCGATGGTCGGGCACAAACTCGGCGAGTTCGCACCGACCCGCACATTCAAGGGTCACATCAAGGACGACCGGAAGGCTAAGCGCCGGTAATGACTACGACGACTGAATATCCGTCCGCGGTCGCCAAGGCGCGCTTCGTGCACGTCTCGGCTTCGAAGGCGCGCCGGGTCATCGACCTGGTGCGTGGCAAGTCGGTGGCCGACGCGCTGGACATCCTGCGGTGGGCACCGCAGTCCGCCAGCGAGCCGGTCGCCAAGGTGATCGCCAGCGCCGCGGCCAACGCACAGAACAACGAGGGTCTGGATCCGTCCACCCTCGTGGTAGCCACCGTCTACGCCGATGAGGGCCCGACCGCCAAGCGCATCCGGCCGCGCGCCCAGGGGCGTGCGTTCCGAATCCGCAAGCGCACCAGCCACATCACGGTGATTGTGGAGAGCCGCCCGTCCAAGGAAGAGCGGGGTGGCGGCCGGTCGGTCAGCGCCGCGCGCGCACGTCGCGCCCAGGGCAGCAAGGCTGCGGCGGCCAAGACGGCGCCTGCGACCGTGGCGGTTGAGACGACGGCTCCTGAGAAGGCGCCCGCCAAGAAGGCGGCCGCGAAGAAGGCACCTGAAAAGGCAACCGCCACGGCGGCTGCGAAGAAGGCTCCGGCCAAGAAGGCCGCCGCCAAGAAGACTGCTGAAGCTTCTGACGAAGCGAAGGAGGGCTCGGAGTAGTGGGCCAGAAAATCAATCCCCACGGCTTCCGGCTGGGTATCACCACCGACTGGAAGTCTCGGTGGTACGCCGACAAGCAGTACAAGGACTACGTCAAGGAAGACGTGGCGATCCGTCGGCTGCTGGCCACCGGTCTGGAGCGCGCCGGCATCGCCGACGTGGAGATCGAGCGCACCCGTGACCGGGTTCGCGTTGATATCCACACCGCGCGACCGGGCATCGTCATCGGCCGCCGCGGCACCGAGGCCGACCGCATCCGCGCCGACCTTGAGAAGCTGACCGGCAAGCAGGTGCAGCTGAACATCCTCGAGGTGAAGAACCCCGAGTCGGTGGCTCAGCTGGTGGCTCAGGGTGTGGCAGAGCAGCTTTCGAACCGCGTGGCGTTCCGCCGCGCGATGCGCAAGGCCATCCAGTCGGCGATGCGCCAGCCCAACGTCAAGGGCATCCGGGTGCAGTGCTCGGGCCGCCTCGGCGGTGCCGAGATGAGCCGCTCGGAGTTCTACCGCGAGGGCCGGGTGCCGCTGCACACGCTGCGCGCCGACATCGACTACGGCCTGTACGAGGCCAAGACGACCTTCGGCCGCATCGGCGTGAAGGTGTGGATCTACAAGGGCGACATCGTCGGCGGCAAGCGCGAGCTGACCGCGGCGGTTCCGGCTGGCGCGGATCGTCCGCGTCGCGAGCGCCCGTCGGGCACTCGCCCGCGTCGTAGCGGCGCGTCGGGTACCACCGCGACGAGCACCGACGCAGGTCGTGCCGCAGGGGGAGCCGAGGACGCTTCGGCTGCGCCCGAACCGGTCGTTGAGGCTGCTCCCGAGGCTGCCGTCGAAGCGCCGTCAACGGAGAACACGGAGAGCTAGTCATGTTGATTCCCCGCAAGGTGAAGCACCGCAAGCAACACCATCCGCGTCAGCGCGGCATGGCCAGTGGTGGCACGTCGGTGAGTTTCGGCGAATACGGCATCCAGGCACTGGAGCACGCCTACCTCACCAACCGGCAGATCGAGTCCGCTCGTATCGCCATCAACCGGCACATCAAGCGTGGCGGCAAGGTGTGGATCAACATCTTCCCTGACCGTCCGCTGACCAAGAAGCCCGCCGAAACCCGCATGGGCTCGGGCAAGGGCTCGCCCGAGTGGTGGGTGGCCAACGTCAAACCGGGCCGCGTGCTGTTCGAGCTGAGCTACCCCGATGAGAAAACCGCACGGGAAGCACTGACCCGCGCGATCCACAAGCTGCCGATCAAGGCACGCATCGTTACCCGAGAGGAGCAGTTCTGATGGCAGTGGGAACCTCGCCAGGCGAACTGCGCGAGATGACCGACGTCGAGCTGACGGACAAGCTGCGCGAGTCCAAGGAAGAGCTGTTCAATCTGCGCTTCCAGATGGCGACCGGTCAGCTCGCCAACAACCGTCGGCTTCGTACGGTGCGTCAGGAAATTGCGCGTGTGTACACAGTGCTGCGCGAACGTGAGTTGGGTCTGGCTTCCGGACCCACCGGTGAGGAATCGTAATGGCAGAGAAGACAGCAGCTAAGGCCACGGAGAAGGGCCCGAAGTACACCCCGCCCAGCGAGAAGCCGCGCGGTCGCCGCAAGACTGCAATCGGGTATGTCGTCAGCGACAAGATGCAGAAGACCATCGTGGTCGAGCTCGAAGCCCGTCACCGGCATCCGCTGTACGGCAAGATCATCCGGACCACGACGAAGGTCAAGGCGCACGACGAGAACAGCATCGCCGGTATCGGCGACCGGGTTTCGCTGATGGAGACCCGTCCGCTGTCGGCCACCAAGCGCTGGCGGCTCGTCGAGGTCCTCGAAAGAGCCAAGTAAAGGCTTCGTAAAAAGCCAACGTAAGGCCCCCGCACGCATCGGCGTGACGGGGGCTTTTGCGTGCTGTCACAAACTACTTCGGCTCACCGTGATTGCAAAGCTATGGCTGCGCGAATTCGACTGTGCTCCATAGCATTCCGCGGATTGGCTGCCGTGCTCTCAGTTGACCCTGCCACCAGCGTGATCTGACACGGGTGGACGCTTCGAGGGCCTTGACTCGGCGCCGCTGTTCGCGTCACGCCGAGGCAAACACTTACTAGGCCCGGTCACGGCGTCTAGCTTTCGCTCTGGCAGACGTGCTGTTCACCGAAATAGGAGCGTTGATGACCCTCACCCCAGACGACATCCGGGTGCCCACCCCACGTGAGATCAAAGTGGGTGCCCAGGATGTGCATCGCTGGATCCAGGACATGGGGTGGGACGTTCCGGGTGGCCGCTCGAAATACCCGACGAAATACCAGTTCGATGGTGGGACTCGCGAGCAGTTCAAGTTGATCGTCGGCGAGTACTGCCGAATGGAGACGGAGAAGGACGACCGGCAGTACGGCTCGTTACTGGACAGCCTGGCCCGGCTTCAGGCTGGCGGCCGAGTCGAGCCGCGGTGGGCGGAGTCGATGAAGTTCGTCACCTCCTTCCTGGAGCTGGGAGAGTATGCGTCGATCGGCGGGTCGGCCATGCTCCTGGACGCCGTCGTCTCGCCGGAGCAGCGCAACGGGTATCTCGCACAGGTCGAGGACGAGGTCCGTCATACGAATCAGCTTGGCTACCTTAAGAAGTACTTCGCATCTCAGTATTACGACCCGGCGGGGTTCACCGGCGCCAGGGGACATCGTCACGGCAACCCGCTGTTCTGGAGCAACCGGCAGCAGGCCTGCGAGACGTTTGTCTCCGGGGACCCGGTGTTGATCTCACTCAACCTGCAGTTGGTTGCGGAGGCGTGCTTCACGAACCCTCTCGTGGTGGCCATGACCGAATGGGCCGCCGCCAACGGTGACGAGGTCACACCGACGGTCTTCCTGTCGATCCAGTCCGACGAGCTACGCCATATGGCCAACGGCTATCAGACGATCGTGTCGGTCATCGAAAACGACCACAACATGCAGTATCTGCAGACCGATCTCGAGAACGCATTCTGGATTCAGCATCGGGGTTTCACGTCGATGGTCGGGCGGGCCTTCGAGTACGGAGCGGTCAACCGCGCTGAACCGTGGGCGCAGACCTGGAACGACTGGGTGATCGAGGACTGGGGCGGCATCTGGATGGGCCGGTTCTCGAGGTTCGGCCTTGAGTCGCCGAGGAATTTGGCGGACGCCAGTCGCGACGCCTACTGGGCGCATCACGATTCCTTCGCAATCGCCTACGCCCTATGGCCGTTCATCGGCTATCGCATGGAGCTGCCGAACGATACCGACAAGGAATGGTTCGAGCGGCACTATCCCGGTTGGTATAGCTCGATCGGGCGGGTGTTCGACCGGTGGAAGGAGATTGGTGTCGAGGATCCGGCCAACCGGACAAGCCCGATCGAGCACCTGATCGAACTCGGCAAGGTCCTCCACATCTGCAGGGTGTGCCAGTCGCCCTTGCTGCAACTGGCGCCGCAAGCTCGAGAAAGCAGTCCGGCAGGGGTCCACACGCGCGTCATCGAGTATGGCGGCCGAAAGCATGCCCTGTGCTCGGACTGGTGCGAGCGGATGTACCTGCAGGAGCCCGAGCGCTATACCGGTGAGAACTTCCTTGAGATCTTCGACGGCTGGGAGCTGTCGGAGATCGTCCGGGCCACCGGTGGGGTGCGCAGCGACGGGAAAACCCTGGTTGCTCAACCGCATCTGAACAGCGAACGGCTTTGGACGCTCGAGGATCTGGCGGGTTGCAACGTCGTCGTGCGTGACCCACATGTCGCCGGGGTCAGCTTCGAGAAGTTCTGAGGCCGGGGATGACGAACACGTACCGGCGCAGTCTGCTCAACCCGGACCACGACCTCGAGCGGAAGCCTCTCGAGACCCAGCGCACCGCTGTTCATTTCGCGAATCCGTACCGCCGACGCATCTCCGAATACGAACAGGTGCTGCTCTACGCCCAGCCGAACCCCGATTGGATCAGGGGAGGAATCGGCGTGGGAGGTTGGTCCACCCGATTTCCCGGCGGTAGGGGGGCGTGGGAGAACTACTTCACCGAGGCCCGCTGCACCGACTGGTTCGCATTCAGGGATCCCGAGGGCCGCTGGCAGAAGCCGTACGTCGCCGAGAAAGCCGACCAGTGGCGCACCACCGGCCGTCTGTTCTCCACCTTCAACAGTCATTCGCTGCACCGGCGCGCCGATACCGGCTGGATCCACACCGTCATCGGCGAGCAACTCGGCGCCATGGTGCTGCACGACTACGGGCTCTTCATGGCGTTGACGTCGCCCATCCGCGACAGCCTTGTCGACACCCTGCGGGTGGCGATAGTGAACTGGGCATTGGACTTCCTCGACAGCGCGCAGCAGATCCAGGCCGAAAAGGTCTATTTGGGCCAGGCCGTGGCGGATTCGATCGCCGAGCTGGAACCGGCCAAGCAGGTGTGGCTACGCGATTCGGCATTCGCCGGTGCACGCACGTTTGTCGAACATCTGTGGCGCGACGGCTATGACCACATCGAGGTCGTCTTCGCCCTTGCGATGATCTACGAGCCGCTGTTCGGCCGATTCGTACGCCAGGAGTACTTCTACCGGCTGGCTCCGCTTCACGGGGATCACCTCACGCCCCAAGTCCTGTGGCCTTCACTGCGTTCCGCTGAGGCGGCGAACACGTGGACGAGAGAGCTCTTCGAGCGGATTCTCGGGTCGGACACCGAATTCGGCACCTACAACCGGCAACTCATGGCGTGGTGGACACGCAGATGGCTGCCGCGGGCGGTGGACGCCGTCGTTGGCTTTTCGACCCTGTTCGAGTCGACAGAGCGCTTGCGGACCAACCCGGTCGAGTCTCCGCGACAGATATTCGAAGCGCTGGCAACCGACTGGCTTCGTGACGTCGCAACTGTCTGGGGTTCTGACGTGGCCGCCGAAGACCTACTCGCGCTTTATGACAAGAGCGGGAGCGCAGGATGACCGAAGCACCTGTGAGCGGCCCGAACTCGCACCTCGCCGCTGTCGATCGACGCGTCTCCGGGGTCGATGTAGAGCAGGTCCGCGCCAACATGTTCAGCGATAACGGTGTGGTCGAATCCCGACGCGTCGTGCTGGCCCTCACCAAGGCCGACGAGATCGAGGCGACGGTCGAGTGGCTGACCGAGAGGTACGAGGACGAGCCCAGCTTCACCATCGAAGACTGCGGGACCTTCTATCGCATCGACTGCCTCGAGGGGTTCGAGATCGACGCCGACGAGATCGCCGAACTGCTCGGCCGCCCGTTCTCCGTCTACGACCTTCTGGTCAACGTCTCGACGACGATCGGCCGGGCCTACGTGGACGGCAACGTATTCGCGATCACCACCGACCTCCTCGGCTGGGAGCGCGAGGTCCCCCGATGAGCGCCGAGCACAAGGTGGCGCTGACCTTCGAAGGCGCCGACCGCATCGACATCGCCTGCCGCGAAGACGAAGACATCATCACCGCCGCGCTGCGCCAAGGTCATCTGCTGCTCAGCGACTGCCGTGAGGGCAGCTGCTCGACCTGCCGCGGCTTTCTGGTCGACGGCGACTACGACCAGTTGCTACCGCACAGCCCCCACGCCCTCACCGACGCCGAGGAAGAGGACGGACTGATTCTCGCCTGCCGGCTGCGGCCGTCAAGTGACCTCGAGATCGACTTCGACTACCCGATCGACCGAGTGGGCCGCTACGAGGACGGAACACGCAATGGTCAGATCGTAGAGACCGAGCAACTTTGCGACACGGTTGCCCGAATCATCGTCCGCACCAATGCGGCCCAGGATCCGTTCGGCTGGGATCCCGGTCAGTACCTCCAGATCACCATGCCCGTCGTCGCTGCCACGCGCGCCTACTCGATGGCCAACGCGCCCAACGGTAGTCGTGAACTCGAGTTCCTGATCCGCCTGCTACCACAAGGACGTTTCTCCGGGCATCTTGCCGCCGGGCTGGCCAAGGGTGAGCCGGTTCGACTTCGTGGTCCGTACGGGAGCTTCACCTTTCGCGGTCATCCCAAGCCGGTCTTCGTCGCGGGCGGCACCGGGCTTGCGCCTGTCCTCGCCGTTCTGCGGTCGTTGGTCGGCACTGCACCCACTACCGAGGCGACGTTGGTCTTCGGGGTCACGAACGAAGCCGACCTGTTCTGCGGCGACGAGCTTGCCGCCTTGAGCCGGGACCTGCCCAACCTCGACGTGGTGACCACCGTCGAACGGCCGAGCGCGGGCTGGTCAGGTGCTGCCGGTCGAGTGACCGACCATCTCGGGCTGATCGACCCGACGAGGTCGTACTACCTCTGCGGCCCGCCAGGGATGGTCAGCACCGCCGAAGAGCTTCTCTTCGGTCACGGCGTTCCGCGCGACCGCATCCATATCGAACGATTTCTCGACACGGGAGACGAGCAGCCATGACACGAACAGCCAGGGCTGTCGCAGGCGCGACTCCGCGCACCGAATACCCGCCCTTCGGGAATCAGTCGTCGCGCGCGGAGTGGACGGAGCGCCTCGGCGAGGTGACGAGCCTCGGTACTGCCCTCGATCTGCTGATCGATTGGCGGGGTGGCCGTGAGGGCAACGCACTTGAAGAGGCGGACTTCCTGTGGATCGAGTCGCGCATCGAGGATCGGGTTGCGGTTCTGAGGTTCGCCGAACTGTCGGGGGAGTACATCGAAACCACGACGCTTACCGGCGAGCCGATCGAAAAGACCTGTGACGCCGCACTTGCGGATGCGACAGCCGCAGTCGACGTCGCGACGCTCGAGGCGGTCGTGTCCGCGTTCCGCGGCGATTACAAGCCGCCCGTGATGCCCACCGTGCCGTTCATGCGAACGGAGACCGAACTCACCGAACTGCTCATCCGGCGCCGCTCCAAGGGCTGGTACGACGAGCCACTCGAGGAGTTGCGACGCCGCAGGGCGGCCGTCGTGGTCGATTGATCAGCCAAGACAACACCAACTATCAACCCATACAAGGAGATTCGATCGTGGGAAAGCTCGACTTCATTCAGCAATCAGGCGTATTGGGTTATGCGCTGCTCCTCGGCCCGGGAATCGTGCTGCTACTCGTCGCTCTTGCCGTCAAAGGTGCAGTCAAAACCACACACAACTTTGTGATTTCAGGTCGCCTGCTCGGCTTCGGATTCGGCGTTGCGTCGCTGATTTCGGTGTGGACGTGGTCGATGGCGGTCATGCTTTCGTCCGCCCAGGCTTACACTTGGGGCACGTCCGGGCTGGTCTGGTTCATCGTGCCCAACGGCCTTGCGGTGATCATCATGGTGCCCTTCGGATTGAAGGTCCGCCAGAAGATGCCTGCCGGATACACCTTGGCGGAGTTCATCCGCGCCCGATTCCAGACCGGCCTGTCCAGCGTTGCGACGCTTATCTTCCTGATCGGCGCTCTGCTCGGCGTCATCATGATCAACCTCGCGGGACTGGTGTTGATCATGCACACCATCTTCGGACTGACCCCGATCAGCATCGTCGTCACAGGCATCATCGTCGTCACCGTCTACTCGTACTTCGGCGGGCTGACGACGTCAGCCGTGACGGGAACCTTGAACACCCTCTTGCTCGGTGTCGGGTCGTCCGTGGTCGTGCTCTACGCCTTGGCCAAGGCCGGCGGAGCGCAACTGGTATTCGAGGAGGTCGACAAGCTCGGAGACCAACACCTGAACCCCTTCAATCCCGTCACGGCAGCGAGTTTCGGGCTGGCACTAGCGCTCGGCCTTCTCACCAACGTGATTGCCGACCAGTCGTTCTGGCAGCGGGTGTGGGCGATCCGACCCAACGATCTGGGCCGCAGCTTCCTCTGGGCGGGCGTCTGGTTCTACCCCATCCCGTTGGCGCTCGGGCTTCTGGGCTTCATCGGTCTCGCTGCCGGGGTCACCCTCGACGACTTGGGATCGCTTGGCGCAGGGGCGGTCGGTCCCCATGTCATTGCCAGCCTTGGCTTGCCGGTGTTCATCATCGCCCTCTACTCCCTTGTGGTGGTCAACGCGTGCTTCGCCGCCATCGACGGCGCGCTGTCAGGAGTCACCTCGCTGGTGGCGGTCGACATCGTCCATCGCTACTGGCCACAGGTATCCGAGCGCAGACTGCTCGGCATCACCAAGACCAGCATGATCGTGGCCGCCGCCTTCGCAGGCGGCGTCGTCTTGACGGGCATCGACTACGTGAATCTCGTTACCACCGTGTACTTCTACGGCACCAGCCTGCTGATCCCAGTGACCCTGAGCATCTTCTGGAACCGCATGACCGGGGCCGGATACGTCTGGGGTGTGGTTGCGGGAGTCGTTGTCGGGGGTCCGCTGCGGGAGACGCTGGGGCCGACGTATGGGCCTCTGTTCGGAATCATCGGGTTGATCGCAGCGTCGGCCATCGTGTCGGTCGTCGTCAGCCTGCGCCAGAACCAAGTGTTCGACTTCGACAGTCTCGCCGAAGGCAAAGCAGCGCTTCTGGAGCGGGAAAAGACCGCTGCGACAACCGATAACGCATCTGAGCCGGAGGTCCCTACAGCGCAAGACGTCCTGCCTGAGCCGGCCGGACAGCAGTAGTAAACAGAACAGCAGAAAGGCACTGTCGTGGTCATTTTCTATATCGGTGCGGTCATCGGCTTGATCCTTGCCGTGGTGTACGTGTTTGTCGGTGCGCTCAGTTTCCTCCGGATCCGGCGAGAGTTGTTGAACGGGGCGGGGGCTGATGCTCTACAGGATGACGAGGCCGATTCGTCCGAGGTTGCGCTCGTTCCCGGGTTCACCTGGAAGGCGACGTTAGCCGTGCTGACGTCCTTCGTCGCCTTGATCATCGCTTCCTACAATGGTGCGTTCTGGTACGTGCTCGCATTCAGCGGACTCGGCACCGCGGCGGCGGTCATCGTCGCCTTCGTTCTCGAACTGCGGGGCGATCGCGCACCGGCAACGCAGAACGCATGACCAAGAAGAAGACGCACCTGCTGGGCTTCGTCCAGCACGGGGTGATGAATCACGCTTCGACGATGTGGGCCCATCCTCGGGACAAGGTGGGCTATCACTGGTCGCGCCCGGAGTATTGGCGGGATCTCGGCCGCATCATGGAGCGGGGACTGTTCGACGCGATGTTCATCGCCGACGAGCTTGCGCCGTACACCACCTACAAGGGCAACTCGGACCCCGTGGTCAAATACGCAGGCCAGTGTCCGGTGCACGAGCCGGCCACTCTGGTGCCGATCGTCGGGGCGTTCACCAAACACCTCGGGATCGGCATCACGCTGTCGACGTCCTTTGTGCCGCCGTACATGATGGCGCGTCACCTGTCGTCGTTGGACCATCTGACCAACGGTCGCGTCGGCTGGAACATCGTTACGTCCTACTCCAAGAGCGAGTTCCAGGCGATGGGCAAGGAGAACCTAACGCCGAGGGACAAGCGGTACGAGGTGGTCGAGGAGTACATGCAGCTGCTGTATCAGCTGTGGGATTCGTGGGACGACGACGCGATCGTCTACGACCGCGAGAACGGAATCTTCGCCGATCCGTCCAAGGTGCGCGAAGTCGACTTCCAAGGCGAGTTCTTCAAGTCCAAGGGCCGTCACTTCGTTGCGCCGTCGCCACAGAAGCGGCCGGTGTTGTGGCAGGCCGGATCATCGGAGCAGGGTCGCGAATTCGCGTCCAAGCACGCCGAATCCGTGTTCGGCATCTTTCCGACGCCGAAGAGCATGCGGGCGTACGCCGACGACATCCGTACGCGCGCCGACGATCACGGCCGCGACCCGGAGTCGGTCAAGCTCATCTACGGGCTGCAGACGATCATCGACCGTGACAAGTCCCGTGCCAACGACAAGTACGCCGAGTTCGTGGAGAAGGTGCAGATCGAGAGCGCGCTCGGAATCCTGTCCGGCCATACGGGTTTCGACTTTTCGACACTTGGCCTCGACGACAACGTCGTGGACGCCGACGTGCAGGGCATCCGCGGCCTGTTCGACGCGATCCTTGAGGCCAAGGACGGCGCACCGGTGACGGTGCGGGAGGCAGCGCAGATCTACGGCGTGTCGATGGGAGCCCCAGTGGCGGTGGGCACGCCTGCCGACGTCGCCGACCAGATGGAGCATTATCTCGACGACGGCGGCTGCAACGGCTTCATGCTGCTGGCGACAGATACCCCGGGCTGCTTCAACGACGTGACCGAACTGCTGGTGCCCGAGCTTCAGCGCCGTGGCCGCTACCGGACCCGCTATCCCGGAACGACATTGCGCGAGAGCCTGCAGGAATATTAGTCGCCGTTGTTCTTGGCCTCGCGCCAGCCTCGCTCGAACGGCAGCCGCCACGCGTTGGGCGCGATCAGTTGGTGAATCGCGTTGGGGCCCCACGTCCCCGGCGGGTACGGCTTGGAGGGCGGCGGGTCGGCCAGCAGGTCGGCCGATCGCTCCCACAGCGATTCGATGCCTTCGGCGGTGGTGAACAGCGTGTGGTCGCCGCGCATCGCGTCCAGGATCAACCGCTCGTAGGCCTCAAGCACATCGCCGGCCGTGTCGACCTCCTGCGTCGAGAATTGCATCGACAGCTTGTCGAGCTTCATTCCCGGCCCCGGTCGCTTTCCGTAGAACGACAGTGACACCTTCGACGCGTCGGCAAGGTCGAACGTCAGATGGTCGGGACCCTGGGACCCGACGCCGGAGCCGGGCGGGAACATCGTGCGCGGCGCCTCCTTGAACGCAATCGAGATGATGCGAATGCCCTCGGCCATCCGTTTGCCGGTCCGCAGATAGATCGGCACACCGGCCCAGCGCCAGTTGTCGATGCCGACCTTGAGCGCGATGAAGGTCTCGGTGTCGGAATCCTTTGCCACACCGGTGCATTCGCGGTAGCCGGTGTATTGGCCACGAACGACGTTGGCAGGCTCGATCGGCAGCATCGACCGGAAAACCTTGTTCTTTTCCTCGCTGATGGCGCGTGGCTCCAACGCGGTCGGTGGCTCCATCACGACGAACGCCATTACCTGGAACAGATGCGTCACCACCATGTCCTTGAAGGCACCGGTGCTCTCGTAGAAGTTGGCGCGTTCGTCCAGACCGAGGGTCTCGGGGATGTCGATTTGGATGTGGTCGATGAAGTTGCGGTTCCAAATCGGCTCGAACAGGCCGTTGGCGAACCGGAATGCCAGGATGTTCTGCGCGGCCTCCTTGCCGAGAAAGTGGTCGATGCGGAAGATCTGCCTCTCGCGGAACGTCTCGTGCACAAACGCATTCAGCTCCACCGCGCTCGCAAGGTCGGTGCCGAACGGCTTCTCCATCACCACACGCGACCGGTCGACCAGGTTCGCGTCGCGCAACATCGTGATCACCGCGCGGGCGGCCTTCGGCGGTACCGAGAGATAGTGCAGCCGCCGCACGTCGGACCCAAGCTTCGCTTCGGCCTTCGCGACGGCGTCGGCCAGCGCCTGGGGGCCCGCGCCCTGTGGCACGTAGTCGACGGTTTCGGCGAAGCGGGTCCATTGCTCCTTCGTCAGCTTGTGGGTCCCGAAGTCCTCGATGGCCTCCTTGGCCAGCTTGAGGAACTCGTCTCTGGTGAAATCCTCGAGCGAGGTCGCCACCACCTCGATGTTGGGTGTCAGCTCGGACTGGTCCAGAAAGGCCAGTCCGGGGATCAGTTTTCGCCTCGCCAGGTCGCCCGTCGCGCCGAACAGCACGACCACGTGCGGGTCCACCGCGAAGTCGTCGTGACCATAGGGGCGCGAGCCCGGTGCCGGATATGCGATGGTCTGCGGTTTGCTTGTCGCCACGCTCGGCATACTTCCACCGCCGCAATCTCCCCGCAGTGCTACCGGGTACGTCGCCACCGCGAAGTCACAGGCCGGACAACCGTTCTTAACCGGGGGCGGCAGCCTCACCGGCATCGACAAGGAGTCAGGTGGTGAGTCAAAAACTTGATATCGCATGCGATATCAACTTCGAAGCGATCCATATCCTCTGGACCTGGCCGTGTCGGTTTCGCGTCCTAGGTCACCTTCGCGGCGATGCCGTCGAGCAGCTGACTCAGCCCCGAGCGGAACTCGGCCGCAGGGTCGTCGTTCACCTGATCGAACACACCTGCCGCCACGGCCGCCGTCAGCGCAGGGAACCGGTCGGCGGTCAGCAGCCGACGAAGCAACGCGGGGTAGTTGGACAGGTTGGTCTGGACGGCCTCTATGTCCAGTGCCGCAGCGCCGCGGACATAGTGCAGCACCGCCATGACCGCTGCGAGCTTGTCCCGTTCGGCAAGGCCGGTAGCGCCAAGCGCGGCAAGCCCGGCGTCCAGCCACGCCAGCTGTCCCGGGTCCGCAGGGGGGCCTGCGGCGGCGGTCTGCAGGATCCACGGGTGCCTGTGGTAGATGTCCCACAACCCGGTTGCCCAATCGGTAAGCGCGCCATGCCAATCCGACTTATCGGCTGGTGTGGGTGGTGGCTCTGGCGCGGTCGACAACATGAACGTCACCAACTCGTCCTTGTTGGCGACGTGGCGATACAGCGACATGGTGCCGCAGCCAAGCCGCTCGGCCAGCCGCGCCATCGACAACGCGCCGAGGCCCTCGTCCTCGACCAACTCGATGGCCGTCGCGACGATGGCTTCACGGCTCAGTCCCCGGGTGCGCCTGGCCTGCGGTGTGTCGCGCCACAGGATCTCCAGCACTCGGGGCAGCGGCTCGTCGGTCGTCATCACCCCCAAGCCTAAACGTTAGGCGAACCGGAAGCGTATGCCGTACGCTTCTGCGTATGGCATACGCATCTCTCGCTCCCGACAAGAAATGGCCCGCTCGCGCGCTCGCGGTCGTCGTGGTCGCATTCCTGGCCTACTCGCTTCCGCCGTACTTCACCGGCGGGACACGGGTGCCCGCGACGTTCGCGTTGCACTATCCGCTGCTGGTGGGCCACGTCATGTTCGCCAGCGTGGCGATGGTGTCGGCGGTGGCGCAGATCTGGCCAGGACTGCGCGTGCGCCGGCCTGCCTTGCACCGACGGGTGGGGCGGGTCTACGTCTGCGCGGCGATTCCCGCTGCGGTGTGCGCCATGGTGATCGGGGCTGCGACGCCCTTCGGGCCGTTCCTGGCCGTCAGCAATGTTTTCCTCGCGTCGTTGTGGTTGTGGTTCACGACCAACGGTTACCTTGCCGCCCGGCAACGGCAGTTCGTACAGCATCGGCGGTACATGATCCTGAGCGCGACGCTGGCGTTGTCCATCATCACCAACCGGATCTGGACACCGGTGCTGTTCATTGCGCTGCACCCGTTGCAGGACAGCGTCTTTGACGGCAACGAGGAACACTTCCTGTGGTTCGCGGCCGGCCTTGGCGCATGGCTGGGCTGGAGTATCCCGTTCCTGGTGGTGCGACGGTGGCTGAACCGCACGACCATAGTGCCGCCGTCGTCAATTTCTCAGTCTCAGGTCACATCACCGGGGTAACCTCCGGGCCATGGCGACGGAATTCAAGGGCAAGATCGAGTTGGACATTCGGGATTCGGAGCCGGACTGGGGGCCCTACGCCGCGCCAACGGCGCCCGAGGATGCGCCCAACGTCTTGTACCTGGTGTGGGATGACACCGGCATCGCGACATGGGACTGCTTCGGCGGGCTGGTGGAAATGCCGACCATGAGCCGCATCGCCGAACGGGGTGTGCGGCTGTCGCAGTTCCACACCACCGCACTGTGCTCGCCGACCCGCGCCTCGTTGCTGACCGGGCGGAACGCCACCACGGTGGGGATGGCCACCATCGAGGAGTTCACCGACGGCTTTCCCGGCTGTAACGGGCGCATCCCGAACGAAACCGCCCTGCTCTCAGAGGTGCTCGCCGAGAACGGCTACAACACCTATTGCGTCGGTAAGTGGCACCTGACGCCGCTGGAGGAATCCAATCTGGCATCCACGAAACGACATTGGCCGCTATCGCGGGGCTTTGAACGGTTCTACGGCTTCATGGGTGGCGAAACCGACCAGTGGTATCCGGAACTCGTCTACGACAATCACCCAGTCGCCCCGCCGGGGTTGCCCGAGGACGGCTACCATCTGTCAAAAGACATCGCCGACAAGACAATCGAATTCATCCGCGACGCGAAAGTGATAGCGCCCGACAAGCCGTGGTTCTCCTACGTCTGCCCCGGGGCTGGGCACGCACCGCACCATGTGTTCAAGGAGTGGGTCGACAAGTACGCGGGTAAGTTCGACATGGGCTATGAGCGTTATCGCGAAATCGTGCTCGAGAACCAGAAGAAGCTAGGCATCGTCCCGGCCGATACGGACCTTTCGCCGGTAAACCCGTACCTGGACGTCAAGGGACCCAATGGCGAGCCGTGGCCTCCGCAGGACACGGTGCGCCCATGGGATTCGCTCGGCGACGACGACAAGCGGCTGTTCTGCCGGATGGCCGAGGTGTTCGCCGGCTTCCTGAGCTACACCGATGCCCAAATCGGCCGCGTCCTCGACTATTTGGAGGAATCCGGCCAGTTGGACAACACCATCATCGTGGTGATCTCCGACAACGGAGCCAGCGGCGAGGGTGGTCCGAACGGCTCGGTGAACGAGGTCAAGTTCTTCAACGGCTACGTCGACACCGTGGAAGAAGGACTGCGGTTCATGGACAACCTGGGCGGGCCGGAGACCTACAACCACTATCCGATCGGTTGGGCGATGGCGTTCAACACGCCCTACAAGCTGTTCAAGCGCTACGCCTCCCACGAGGGTGGCATCGCCGACACTGCAATCATCTCTTGGCCCAAGGGAATTGCTGCCCACGGCGAGGTGCGCGATAACTACGTCAACGTGTGCGACATCACCCCGACGGTGTACGACCTGCTCGAGATTACCCCGCCTGCCACCGTGAAGGGCATAGCCCAGAAGCCGCTCGACGGTGTGAGTTTCAAGGTGGCCCTTGATGATCCGGCTGCGCCAACCGGCAAGGAGACCCAGTTCTACGCCATGCTGGGCACGCGTGGCATCTGGCATAAGGGATGGTTCGCCAACACCGTGCACGCCGCCACACCCGCAGGGTGGTCGCACTTCGACAAGGATCGCTGGGAGCTGTTCCACATCGAAGCCGACCGCAGCCAGTGCCGCGACCTTGCCGCTGAGAACCCCGACAAGCTCGAGGATCTCAAGGCGTTATGGCTGAGCGAGGCACAGAAGTACAACGGGCTGCCGCTGGCGGACCTGAACATCCTCGAGACGATGACGCGGTGGCGGCCCTACCTGGCTGGCACCCGGGAGTCGTACTTCTACTACCCAGGCACCGCCGATGTCGGCATGGGTGCCGCCGTGGAGATCCAAGGTCGGTCGTTCGTGGTTCTCGCGGAGGTCAGCATCGACACAACGGGTGCCGAAGGCGTGATCGTCAAACATGGCGGCGCGCATGGCGGGCATGTGCTGTACATCCAGGATGGACGACTGCAGTACGTCTACAACTTCCTAGGCGAGGAGGAGCAGCAGTTGTCCTCGCCGGGAGTTGTGCCGCTGGGCATGCACACACTCGGAGTTGCCTTCACGCGGACGGGCACGGTGGAGGGCAGTCACACCCCCCTCGGAGACGTCGCGCTCTATATCGACGATGCCGAGGTGGCCTCGCGTTCGGGCATCAGGATCCATCCCGGTACGTTCGGCCTTGCCGGCGCCAACCTGAGTGTCGGTAAGAACAACGGATCGCCGGTGTCGCGCGCGTACAAGGCACCGTTCCCGTTCACGGGTGGCACCATCGCTCAGGTGAACGTTGATGTGTCGGGCAAGCCGTATGTGGATTTGGAGCGCGAGTTCGCCCGAGCATTCGCGAAGGACTGATGTTACGGCTTGGTTTGGTCGCGCTCGGGCTCGCCTGCTTGGTGGCGGGTTGCGTCCGAACCAGCGACGGTGCGCCCGTTGCCGCTGATCATCTGGGCACGTCGGTTAAGCCGTCGGCGCCGTCTGCAAAGATCCAGCCGACGCAAGAGTCCGACCCTTCCGCTTTCGGCGTCGTCCCGACCACGAGGGCGCCGGTGCCACCGAACACCGTTGCCTGCTCGCAACCGATCAAGCCGGGCGTGCGGATGGCCGCCCAAGTCAAAGACCCTCAGGCGCCCAAGATCACCGTTGGCGTTCCCGACGGCTGGTCGATGTCGGCCGGCTCTGGCGATATCGGTGGCCAACTGGCCGGGCCGGATGGGATGACGGCGACCGTCACGATCGCCGAGACCCAGCTCGACCCTGCAGCTGCGTTCAAGAAGTACGCCGACGACCTGATGTTGGAAGCGGCCGTCAGCAGCGTCAGTGTGCTGCCCGGCCAACTATGCGAGTTCAGCGGACAGAAGCTGATGGGTGCGTGGTCCGATACGCCCCAGAACGCCATCGAATTCAAGGACCGAATCGCCCACGTGTGGACCAACAGCGGCAACGACTATCTCGTCGCGGTGCACGTGCAGGCGCCGACGGATACCGCCGGATTCGATGACGCCGCTTCGGTTCTGACTGAGGACTTCGAGATCGTCCTACCGTAAAGCTATGTATACCGAGCTCGTCGAACTGCCTGGCGGGTCCTTTCTGATGGGCTCCACGCAGTTCTATCCAGAAGAGGCGCCAGTGCACACCGTGACAGTCGGCGCATTCGCCGTCGAGCGGCATCCGGTGACCAACGCCCAGTACGCCGAATTCGTCGCCGACACCGGTTATGTCACCGTCGCCGAACGGGCGCCGGATCCCGCGCTGTATCCGGGTGCGGCGGCCGAGGATCTGGTGCCGGGCGCGATGGTGTTCCGGCCGACGGGCGGTCCGGTGGATCTGCGCGATTGGCGGCAGTGGTGGGAGTGGGCGCCTGGCGCGAATTGGCGCCATCCATTCGGCCCGGAAAGCGGGATTGCGGACAGGCTTGATCACCCCGTGGTGCAGGTCGCCTATCCCGACGCGGCCGCCTACGCCCGCTGGGCGGACCGTCGACTGCCGACCGAGGCCGAGTGGGAGTACGCGGCCCGCGGCGGCGCCTCGACCACCTACTCGTGGGGTGACGAGGCAACGCCTGGCGGTCAGTTGATGGCCAACACCTGGCAGGGCCGGTTCCCGTACCGCAATGACGGTGCGCTGGGCTGGGTGGGCACGTCACCGGTCGGCACCTTCCCCCGGAACGGCTTCGGCCTGCTGGACATGATCGGCAACGTGTGGGAGTGGACAACGACGCAATTCTCGGCGCACCACCGGCCCGACGGTCCGGTTCAGTCCTGTTGCGGTCCGGCCACGCCGGATCCAACCGTGAATCAGACGCTCAAGGGCGGCTCGCATCTGTGCGCGCCGGAGTATTGCCACCGCTACCGGGCCGCGGCCCGCTCGCCGCAGTCACAGGACAGCGCGACGACGCACATCGGGTTCCGCTGTGTGGTCGGTCAGGCCGTATCGCCCTGACCGCCGAAGCGGACAGCCAAGGCCCGGAACGCGCCTGGCGCCAAGGCGCGCACGGTGGGGGCGATCCGAAGCCACCGCGGTCTCCACTCTTCTGCGCGGTCGCGCTGCACCGCTCGGACCACAGCGTCGGCCACCGTCTGGGCGGGTATCGGTCGCGGTCGCGTACGTGTGTAGGGACTACCGCGCGTCTCGAAGAAACCCGTGTCGACGACACCGGGCACGACGACGCTGATATTCACGCCGGATCCGGCGGTCTCGCCCCGCAGGCTCTCGGCGAACGCGTCGAGGCCCGCCTTGGTTGCCGAATAGACGGCCTCGCCCGCGACTCCGGTGCGCCCGGCGATCGACGTCACGAAGCAGATCGCGCCGTGCTTCCTCTCAACCATCCCTGGCAACAAGGCGTGCGTGAGCTCGATCGAGGCCAGAAGATCGACCTCGACGAGTCGCCGAATGACGTCGACGGCCATGGTTGAAACACGTCCGAAATAGCCGAAGCCGGCATTGTTGACCAGGACGTCGACGCGCCCGAACGGGTCCAGTGCCTCGGTGATGAGCCGCTGCCGGTCTGCAGGTGAGTTCAGGTCTGCGATCAGGGCGCGCCCGCCGACCTCGCGTGCGACGTCGCCTGTGCGGTCCGGGTCGCGGCCATGGACGAGCACGTGGGCGCCTGCAGCGGCGAAGCGGGCCGCCGCGGCATGGCCGATTCCGGCCGATGCGCCGGTGACCAGCACGACAGCGTCGGTCAATTGCATGGCAACAATGATCAGCGCAACGCGGCTGCGGTGTGACTGAATCGGTCGGCCCGGTACAGCCGCCGTGTGCTCGACGCGTTGGCCAAGCCGACGATGCCGACCGTGATCAGCACTCCGGACACCGCGATGGCCGACAGCACGCCGAGCCCGCGTGGTGCGGGCGCTTCGAAGGCGAGGATCCCCAACACGAAACTGGCGACGGGGTTGGTGACGCTCATGGCGGCGACGGCGGGCGGCAACGGACCGCTGGCAAACGCTATCTGTACCAACAACATTCCGCTCACCGCGGTCACGACCAACGCGTAGACGGGCCAGTCGGACAGAGTGGCAGCCGCGCCGCCGTGATACAGATCCTCGACCGTCAGCTTCAGATAGACGGCGTTGAGGGCGTGGCACAGACCCGCGGCGACACCGACCAATGGGCCTGCCAGCCACGCGAAGGTGTGCCGACTCAACTGGCGAAGCATCACGATGAGGCCGACCATGCACACCGTCGCGATCAGCACGCGGTGCCGGTGCGGCGCTCCGGTGAGCGGTGAAGCGTCTGCCGTCAGCAAAAGCACCAGTCCGGCGCACACCGCCAGCGCCGACATCCAGTCACGTGCCGACGGCCAACGGCGCTGCTCGCCAGACGCCAGCGACAGCACGAACAACAGCTGGGACGCCATCAGCGGCTGAACCGCCGCCACCGACCCGACCTTGAGGGCCGCCGCTTGGGTTCCGACGCCGAATAGGTTCGTGATCCACCCGACCAGCCAGGTCCGGTTCCGTACCAGGTCGCCCAGCAGCCGCACGACGCCGGACGCGTCGCGAAGCGTCGAAATGTCCTCGCCGATCGCGGCGCGCGCGGCGCGTTGCTGCAGGAACGCCGACAACGCGAAAAGGAACGCGGCTGCGAGGCCAAGCGCGGTAACGGCGATCATGATGGCATCGCAATCCAGTCTGACCGGGCGCAGTACGTCCAGATGAACGTGCGCGAAATGTCAGGTTTTGACGGTGTGTCGGGTGCAAACACGCACCCTCGCGGCAAAGGGTGACGGCTGACCAGCGGCGATTTGGTTCTGAGCTGGTCGTCACCTAGAATTCACTGGTTGCCTTGGGCAGACCTCGGCCGGCCGTTCCGGCAGGCCCTGCGTGCCCTTAGGAAACAGCAAGACCGCGCATGTCAGGTCGGAATCTGCCATGCATACATAACCAGGTCGAGGAGATCGAGTGATTCAGCAGGAATCGCGGGTGAAGGTCGCCGACAACACGGGCGCCAAGGAGATCTTGTGCATCCGCGTGCTCGGCGGCTCGTCGCGGCGCTACGCAGGCATCGGCGACATCATCGTGGCCACCGTCAAGGACGCCATCCCCGGCGGCAACGTCAAGCGCGGCGAGGTGGTCAAGGCCGTCATCGTGCGCACCGTCAAGGAGCGCCGCCGCGCCGACGGCAGCTACATCAAGTTCGACGAGAACGCCGCCGTCATCATAAAGCCCGACAACGATCCGCGTGGCACGCGCATCTTCGGCCCTGTCGGCCGCGAACTGCGTGAGAAGCGCTTCATGAAGATCGTCTCGCTCGCCCCGGAGGTGTTGTAAATGAACGTCCACAAGGGCGATACGGTGCTCGTCATTTCGGGTAAGGACAAGGGCGCCAAGGGCAAGGTCCTGGTGGCCTTCCCGGACCGAAACAAGGTGCTCGTCGAGGGCGTCAACCGGATCAAGAAGCACACCCCTGTATCGCGCACCGAGCGTGGCGCGGCCTCTGGGGGCATCGTCACCCAGGAGGCGCCGATCCACATCAGCAACGTGATGCTGCTCGACTCCGACGGCAAGCCGACCCGGGTGACCTCCCGCGTCGACGACGAGACCGGCAAGAAGGTCCGCGTCGCCAAGACCAATGGCAAGGACATCTGAGATGACGACTGCTGAGAAGACCCTTCCTCGCTTGAAGCAGCGCTACCGCGAAGAAATCAAGGCCTCGCTGCAAAAAGAATTCGAATACGCCAACGTCATGCAGATCCCCGGCGTGGTGAAGGTCGTCGTGAATATGGGTGTCGGCGACGCTGCCCGCGACGCCAAGCTGATCAACGGCGCCGTGAACGATCTCTCGCTGATCACCGGACAGAAGCCGGAGATCCGGAAGGCTCGCAAGTCGATCGCCCAGTTCAAGCTGCGCGAGGGCATGCCGATCGGTGCGCGCGTCACGCTGCGCGGCGATCGGATGTGGGAGTTCCTTGACCGGCTGATCTCGATCGCGCTGCCGCGTATCCGTGACTTCCGCGGCCTGTCGCCCAAGCAGTTCGACGGCACCGGCAACTACACCTTCGGGCTGACCGAGCAGTCGGTGTTCCACGAGATCGACGTGGACAGCATTGATCGGCCCCGTGGCATGGACATCACCGTCGTCACATCGGCGACAAACGACGACGAAGGACGAGCGCTGTTGCGGGCGCTGGGCTTTCCGTTCAAGGAGAACTGAACAGATGGCAAAGAAGGCTCTGGTCAACAAGGCCAACAAGAAGCCCAAGTTCAAGGTGCGCGGATACACCCGATGCAACAAGTGCGGTCGCCCGCATGCGGTTTACCGCAAGTTCGGGCTGTGCCGCATCTGCTTGCGTGAGATGGCACATGCCGGCGAGCTGCCGGGTGTGCAGAAGTCCAGCTGGTAACAGCACACAACTACAGACCAATCCAGAAAAGTTGCGGTAGGCCCCTTTCGAGGGGAACCGCCGCGAGGAAGGTGAACCGGCTGTCATGACTATGACGGATCCGATCGCAGACTTCTTAACACGTCTGCGCAACGCCAATTCGGCGTACCACGACGAGGTGACCCTGCCGCACTCGAAGATCAAGGCCAACATCGCCGAGATCCTCAAGGAGCAGGGCTACATCAGCGACTTCCGCACCGAGGATGCTCGGGTGGGCAAGTCGCTGGTCGTGCAGCTCAAGTACGGCCCCAGCCGTGAACGCAGCATCGCAGGACTGCGCCGGGTGTCCAAGCCCGGTCTGCGGGTCTATGCGAAGTCCACCAACCTGCCAAGGGTTCTGGGTGGCCTCGGCGTGGCGATCATCTCCACGTCGTCGGGTCTGCTCACCGACCGTCAGGCAGCGCGTCAGGGCGTGGGCGGCGAAGTCCTCGCGTACGTGTGGTGAGGGAGAACTAAACGATGTCGCGTATTGGAAAGCAGCCGGTCGTCATTCCCAGCGGGGTTGACGTGACGATCGATGGGCAGAACGTGTCGGTCAAGGGACCGAAGGGCACGCTGGAACTGGCGGTCGCTGAGCCGATCACCGTGTCGCGCAACGACGACGGAGCGGTCGTGGTGGCCCGGCCCGACGACGAGCGGCGCAACCGCTCGCTGCACGGGCTGTCGCGTACGTTGGTCGCCAACCTGATCACTGGTGTCACCGAGGGTTACACCACCAAGATGGAGATCTTCGGCGTCGGCTATCGCGTGCAGCTCAAGGGCAACACCCTCGAGTTCGCGCTCGGCTACAGCCATCCCGTGCTGATCGAGGCGCCGGAGGGCATCACCTTCGCGGTGGAGACGCCCACCAAGTTCTCGATCTCGGGTATCGACAAGCAGAAAGTCGGCCAGATTTCGGCGAACATCCGCCGCCTGCGCCGCCCGGACCCCTACAAGGGCAAGGGCGTTCGCTATGAGGGCGAGCAGATCCGCCGCAAGGTCGGAAAGACAGGTAAGTAAAATGGCTTCTACCACAAAGGATTCGGCGTCAGTGACACGTAAGCCAGTGGGGCAGAGCGTGTCCGAGGCTCGGCGCGCGTCGCGGCTGCGTCGGCACGCCCGGCTGCGCAAGAAGATTTCGGGCAGCGCAGCCACGCCCCGCCTCGTGATCAACCGGTCGGCCCGCCACATCCACGTGCAGCTGGTGGATGACCTCACCGGCACCACGCTGGCCGCCGCCTCGTCAATCGAGGCCGACGTGCGCGGTGTCGAGGGCGACAAGAAGGCCCACAGCGTGCGGGTCGGACAGCTCATTGCGGAGCGCGCGAAGGCAGCAGGGATCGACGCGGTGGTGTTCGACCGCGGTGGCTACACCTACGGCGGACGCATCGCGGCACTGGCCGACGCGGCGCGCGAAGGCGGGCTGAAGTTCTAATGACTGATAACGGAAGGACTGCATGATGGCCGAGCAGGCAGCAGGAGCAGCCGGGCCGCCGACGTCCGACAACAGGGGCTCCCGCGGAGATCGTGACGGCCGGGGTCGTCGCGACGACCGTGGCGGTGGCCGCGGTGGCCGCGACAGCGGCGAGAAGAGCAACTATCTCGAGCGCGTCGTCGCGATCAACCGCGTTTCCAAGGTGGTCAAGGGTGGCCGGCGGTTCAGCTTCACCGCCCTGGTCATCGTCGGCGACGGTAAGGGCATGGTCGGTGTCGGCTACGGCAAGGCCAAGGAAGTTCCCGCCGCGATCGCCAAGGGCGTCGAGGAAGCACGCAAGAGCTTCTTCCGGGTTCCGCTGATCGGCGGCACCATCGTTCATCCCGTGCAGGGCGAGGCCGCAGCCGGTGTGGTGATGCTGCGACCGGCCAGCCCCGGTACCGGCGTGATCGCCGGCGGCGCCGCACGTGCAGTGCTGGAATGCGCTGGCGTGCACGACATCCTGGCCAAGTCGTTGGGCAGTGACAACGCGATCAACGTGGTGCACGCGACCGTTGCCGCGCTCAAGATGTTGCAGCGTCCTGAAGAGGTGGCTGCCCGACGCGGCCTACCCCTCGAAGACGTCGCGCCGCCCGCCATGTTGCGGCAGCGGCGCGAGGCCGAGGCGCTTGCCGCGTCGGCAGCACGTGAAGGGTCGGCATAAGCGATGGCTGAACTCAAGATCACCCAGACGCGTAGCACCATCGGTGCACGCTGGAAGCAGCGCGAAAGCCTGCGGACACTCGGACTCCGGAAGATCCGGCAGTCGGTGGTCCGTGAGGACAACGCGCAGACACGTGGACTGATCAAGACGGTCCACCATCTCGTCGAAGTAGAAGAGGTCTGAGGATGACCATCAAACTGCACGACCTGCGCCCGGCGCCCGGCTCGAAGACCGCGAAGACCCGGGTCGGTCGCGGTGAGGGCTCCAAGGGCAAGACCGCAGGCCGCGGCACCAAGGGCACCAAGGCGCGTAAGAACGTCCCTTCGACGTTCGAGGGCGGCCAGATGCCGATCCACATGCGGCTGCCGAAGCTCAAGGGCTTCAAGAACCGGTTCCGCACCGAGTACGAGGTCGTCAACCTCGGCGACATCAGCAAGTTGTTCCCCAAGGGCGGCGACGTGGGTGTCGACGAACTGGTGGCCGCCGGCGCGGTGCGCAAGAACTCGTTGGTGAAGGTGCTCGCCGATGGCAAGCTGACCGTCAAGGTCAACGTCACCGCTCACAAGTTCAGCAGCAGCGCGCGCGAGAAGATCACCGCCGCAGGCGGTTCCGCGACCGAGCTGTAATTCACAAGCAGGTGGGCCCCGCACGCTTCGGCGTGGCGGGGCCCTTCTGCTTGTGACTAGCTACTGGCCCCAGTTGAAGCAGCCAACGCCGGGCACGCAGCCGCCGCCGCCCCATGGGCCGCCATTGCCGCATACTCCGGCGGCGGTACAGCCACCACCGCCGAGGGGGCCGCCGCTGCCGCACGTGCCGTCGGCAGTACACCCGCTGCCGCCGCCGGCGTCGCCGGAGCCACAGACCCCGTTGTAACAGCCGTTACCGCCGGGGCTGAGGGGAACGGTGATGCTTGATGCGCCCGTCGCCGCGGCGAAGGACTCTGCTGCTGCAATCGGTGCCGCGGCGATTGCCGTCGCGGCCGCACCCGCCATGACCAGCGGAGCGATGTATTTCAGTATCGCCTTCATACTGCTGGTGTACCACGGAAAAGCACGAAGTTAAACCACCTAATTTCAGCGAAATTCTATGCGTCAGCTGAGCAGCGGAATCACGTCTGCAGCAAGCCGTTCCATTTGCTCACGATCCTCCGCCACGTGCTGGCCAACGGGGTTCAGCAGGACCATCTCGGCGCCGGCGTCGATGACTTCGCGGACTCCGCGCACCACATCCTGTGGGGTTCCCGACACCGGCACCGCCTCTATGCCCGGCATCTCACCGTAGATGCGGTGCAGTCCGGCGAGCACCCTTTCGCGGGCACGGCCTGCGTCGTCGTCGACCATCAAGTAGACGCGTTTGCCGATGGTGAAACTTGCCGGGTCTTTGCCCTGCTTCTGGAGTTCGTGGCGCACGGACTTCACGGCTTCGACGAAGCTCGCTGTGGTCGACGAGCCAGCGCCGAGGAACGCGTCGCCAAGGCGCACGGCGCGCGCAATCGCCTTAGGAGCGTTGGCGCCGAACCAGATTGGCGGATGCGGCCGCTGCACGGGTTTGGGCTGGATCGGCAACCCGTCGACGTCGCGGAATTGGCCGTGATACGTCACGGTCGGCTCATCGGACCACGCTGCCTTCATCAGCTCGAGGCCCTCGGTGAAGCTGCTGATGAATGTTGCGCCGTCGACGCCGAACGCCTCGAACTTGCGGAAGCCGCCGCCAGGCGCGACTCCAAGATCGAGCCGTCCGTGGCTGAGCCGGTCGACGGCGGTGACGTTCGCGGCGAGCTGCAAAGGGTCGTGCAGCGACGTGATGAGCACAGCGACACCGAGCCGAAGCCGGGTCGTGCACGCGGCCGCGTAGGCCAGCAGTTCCAGCGGCGCGATCAGCGGAGCCGGGCCAATCGTCTGTTCCAACGTCCAGCCGCCTTCGAAGCCCAGTTCTTCGGCGCGGGCCAGGTAGCTCTTGAAGCCCGCCGCGTCGAAGGTGTCGGAATCGCGCTGGGGGAGCGAAATTGAGAATCTCACCCGACCACCGTAGGCGCCGCCGGGGACGTGATGTGATGGGCCGATGGCCGACATCGTCGAGCGTTACCTTGACGCGATCGCATCACACGACTGGGGCATGGTCGATGAAACGATTGCGGACGACATCGTCCGTGTCGGGCCCTACGGCGACCGCTATGTGGGTCGGGGCGACTACGTGGCATTCCTCGCCGACCTGATGCCGAAGCTGCCGGGATATGTGATGAAGCTCGACAGAGTGACCTACGTCGGTGATGCGCGCGCGTACGCGGAGCTCAGCGAGACCGTGGAGCTCGACGGGACGTCCATGCGCACGCCGGAGGTGCTCGTGTTCGGACTCAACGGCGACGGCCGCATCGCGCGCGTCGACGTCTTCATCCAGACACCGGAGGGCTGAAACCACCGGGTCGGTACGCTCGGATCATGTTTGCCTTTCTGTCCGGTATCCCCGGCGCCGACGACCTGCGCACACTGGCCCGGCGGGTGGACACCGCCCGGCACCACGGTGTCCCCGACGGGTGCGTGCTCGAACTGGATCTACAGGTGGTGCCTCAGGAAACAAGCGGCTTCGATCCATTAGCGATGATCGCCAGCGGTGGTAAGCCACTGCTGTTGCGCGAAGCGATCGCGGCCATCCACCGCGCGGCCGAGGACTCGCGGGTGGCCGGGCTCATCGCCCGGGTTCAGATTCCCGCTGCCTCGCCGGGCCCGGTGCAGGAGCTGCGCGAGGCCATCAGGGCCTTCAGTGACGTCAAGCCGTCGCTGGCGTGGGCCGAGACGTATCCCGGCACCCTCTCGTACTACCTGGCTTCGGCGTTCCGTGAGGTGTGGATGCAGCCGTCGGGCACCGTCGGGCTTGTCGGTTTCGCCACCAATGCGATGTTCTTGCGCGATGCGCTCGACAAGGCAGGTATCGAGGCGCAGTTCATCGCCCGCGGTGAATACAAGTCTGCGGCAAACCTTTTCACGCAGGACCGCTACACCGAAGCCCATCGCGAGGCGGACAGTAAGCTCATCGAAAGCCTGCACTCCCAGGTGTGGAAGGCGGTCGCCGAGTCACGCCATCTGGAATCCGCCGAGGTTGACACCCTCGCGGACAAGGCGCCGCTGCTGCGCGACGACGCAGTCACCGGACGCTTGATCGACCGCATCGGTTTCCGCGACGAGGCCTACACGCGGATCGCTGAACTCGTTGGGGCACCGGGCATTTCGCCGGAATCCGGCGACGCCGACTCCGATGACGCGCCGCCGCGGCTGTATCTGTCGCGGTATGCCCGTGCCACCGCTTCGCGGCCTACGCCGTCGATGCCGCCGATCCCGGGCCGCAAGTCAAAGCCGACCATCGCCGTCGTCACCTTGCACGGCCAGATCGTAAGCGGCCGCGGCGGGCCGCAGCTGCTGCCCGTCGGCAACTCGAGCGCAGGCGGCGACACCATCGCCGCCGCCCTGCGCGAGGCAGCAGCCGATGACTCGGTATCGGCGGTTGTGCTGCGGGTCGACAGCCCCGGCGGTTCGGTGACGGGCTCGGAAACCATTTGGCGCGAGGTGAATCGGGTAAGAGACAGCGGCAAGCCGGTGGTCGCGTCCATGGGCGCGGTCGCGGCATCGGGCGGCTATTACGTGTCGATGTCCGCCGATGCGATCGTCGCCAACGCGGGAACGATCACCGGCTCGATCGGTGTGGTGACCGGCAAGCTGGTGGCCCGTGAGCTCAAGGACCGCCTCGGTGTCGGGTCCGATTCGGTGCGAACCAACGCCAATGCCGACGCGTGGTCGATCAACCAGCCCTTCACCGACGAACAACATGCGCACGTGGAGGCGGAGGCCGACCTGTTCTACACCGACTTCGTCGAGCGCGTCGCACAGGGCAGGAAGATGACGGTCGAGGCCGTCGACGCGATCGCCCGCGGCCGGGTGTGGACTGGCGCCGATGCCTTGGAGCGCGGCCTTGTCGATGAGCTGGGCGGGTTGCGCACCGCGATCACGCGCGCCAAGGTGCTGGCCGGGCTGGAGCCCGACGCCGACGTCCGCCTTGTCGGCTATCCGGGCTCGTCGCTGAGGGATCTGTTGCGTCCGAAGGCGTCATCACAGCCCGCCGCGGCGTCACTACCGGAAGCGGTGGGCGCGCTGGTGGGTCGCTCGGTGGCCGGTGTGCTCAGCCAGGCCGAGCGATCGTTGACCGGCGCCAGCGCGCTTTGGCTCGGCGACTACCGCTTCTGAGCCGACTTATCGCCGCCGCGAACGAAGACTCCGACAAGGACACCCACCGCTCCGACGGTCGTCAGCGGAATCGCCCAATGACGCCGTCCCGATATCGCGTCTGCGCACACAGCAACGAAGTCGGGGTGGGGGACCGCCTGATTGAGGATCGGGGCGCTGGTCACAGGCGCTTCGTTGGCCGCGCGGGGCCCGGACTGGTCGGCCGTCACCGCATTTCCGCACGCGACCGTGGAGCTGTTGCCGTCGAATACCGAGACCGGCAGAAACAGTCCAACAACGCCGGCGATCAGCACCGCCGCACCTATCGCTAAATTCCGAAGCCGACTTCCCACGCTATCTCCTCCCCAGTCGGGCCAGCGTAACTAGCAAACCCGTTGCTTGTGACGAGGGTGCGACTGTCTGTGCGAATGCTGCATAGTTGCTGTGAGTCGGTCGAGCGTCGACTTGTTGTCGCGAATTCGCTCAATTCCGCGCGAAAAGTCGACGTTCGCGGCCAGCCTTGAGCCGTGGCGTTCTCGGCGGAGGGACAGCGGGTGCTGATCACCGGTGCCTCGTCCGGTGTGGGCGCCGCGCTGGCCCGTGCGTTGGCCAAGGACGGCGCGGTCGTCGGACTTCTCGCCCGTCGGCGCGACCGGCTCGCCGAGGTGCTGGCGGATTGCCAGAAACACTCGCCCGACTCGACGATGTGGGTGGCCGACCTCGCCGACAGTGCATCCGTCGGCCCGCTGGCGCAACAGGCGTGGGATGGGCTCGGCGGGATCGATGTACTCGTCAACAACGCAGCAGTACCGAAGCGCCGGGTGGTGACGGCTCTGGAGCCGTCCGAGGTCGAAGCCGTCATGCGGGTGAACTTCTTCGCCCCGATGCGGTTGACCTTGGCCATCCTGCCTCAGATGCTGGCTCGGGGAGTTGGCATGATCGTCAACGTCTCAAGTGTCGGGGGCAGGCTCGGGATCATTCACGAATCCGCCTACTGCGCAAGTAAGTTCGCCCTGTGCGGGTGGACTGAATCGATGGCCGTCGACCTGCACGGAACCGGGATAACGGTGAAGCTGATTGAGCCGGGGCCTGTCGACACCGAGATCTGGGATCAGCCAGGCAACGACGATCCGATCTACGACGGCCCCAAGTTCAGTCCGGACGAGGTGGCACAGGGCATCCTCGAGGCTCTCGGCGATGACGGGTTCGAGCACTATGTGCCCGAGATGAAGGCGGTCGTCGACATGAAGAACGCCGACATCGACACCTACATCGCCGGAGCGGCAGGCATGGCCAGGCCATGAGGGCGCTGGTGTTCGGCGTGCCGCCCGAGCCGTTCGAGGTGCCCGACGACGCCAACACGCTCACCCGAAACCTGGCGCACTCGCCCGTAGGTCTGCGGGATGTGCCTGATCCTCAACCGCTGCACGATGATTGGGTGATCACCCGGCCACGACTGACAGGCATCTGCGGCTCGGACTCCAAACAGATCTTGCTCGACTTCGGCGAGGGCGACACCGACAACGCGATGGCGGCGTTCTGCTCGTTTCCGCAAGTGATGGGCCACGAAGTTGTCGCCGACGTGGTGGCATTGGGTCCGACGGCGCGCGGACTCGAGATCGGACAGCGCGTCGTCCTCAACCCGTGGTTGTCGTGCGGTCCACGCGGCATCGAACCCCGTTGTCCGGCATGCGAAACCGGCGACTACAGCCTGTGCTGGAGCTTCACCGACGGTGACATCAAACCCGGCATCCACACCGGGGTGTCGGCCGATGTGACGGGAGGTTACGCCGAGCTGATGCCTGCCCACGACAGCATGCTGTTCGCGGTGCCCGATTCGGTGCCCGACGAGGTCGCGGTGTTCGCCGACCCGTTTTCGGTCTCGCTGCACGCAATCACCCGGCATCCGCCTCCACCGACCGGTCGGGTCCTCGTCTATGGGGCGGGCTCCCTCGGGTTGTGTGCGGTCGCGGTACTGCGCGCGCTGTATCCCCAGGTGGCGGTCGCGGTGGTGGCGCGCTTCGACGCCCAGGCGGAATTGGCACGCCGGTTCGGCGCCGACAAGGTGCTGGCACACGAACCCCGCCTAGCGGTCATCGAGGAAATCGTCGCGTGGGGCGGCGGCAGGCTCCGGCAGCCGTTGCAGGGGTTGCCGATGGCCTACCCCGGCCCGATCGACGTGGTCTATGACACCGTCGGCAAACCGGAGACGTTCGAAGTCGGCGTGCGCGTGCTGGCGTCGCGCGGAACGCTGGTGAAGGCGGGCGTGCACGCGCCGGGGCGATGGGAGTGGAGCCCGCTGTACTTCAAGGAGATCAACTGGGTCGGGTCCAACGCGTTTGGCGTCGAAGAGGTTTCGGGGGAGCGCAAGCACGCGATCGCGCACTACCTCGACCTTGCCGCCGACGGCAGAGTGAACCTGCGTCCGATGCTGACCCACACCTTCGGGCTCGAGCAGTGGCGCGGCGCGTTCCTGGCGATCGCCAATCAGGGCGAGAGCGGCGCGGTTAAGGTGGCCATCGACTTTCGCTAACTGGGTCGCGACTCGGTCCGAAGTTCTGCAACTACCGAATTGAGGAGGTCGGCAACGAGGTCGGGCCGGGAGATCATCGGTGAGTGGCTCGTCGGCATGCATATTCCGCGGCCGACACGAGCGGCCGCAGCACCCATATAATCCTGGGTAAGAACGTTGTCCAGCGAGCACTGCACATACATCGACGGCACTTGCCGCCAAGCCGGACGGTCGACGACGTGGCGGATACTTGTCGCTGACCCGGGGCACAGATTGCTTATGGCCCATGCGGTATCAGAGTCGCTGCAATCGGTATAGAACACTTCGCCGGCCCGGTCGGGCCGAGGCACCATGGTCCCTGCGGAGTCTGTCGCCACCATCTCAAGAAATTTTTCGGTCGCCGGCGTTCCCACGAACCATTCCCGTTCGTCGGGTAAGAATGCGGCGAGCATGACCATTCGTGTGATGTTCGCCGTGTCCAGTTCGGTGACCGCTTGGCCGCCGAACGAGTGACCGCACGCGACCACAGGACCCCGTTGCCGAGGCGATCGACCGCCGCCGGCGCAGCGCTGGGATCGGGGCTCCCTGGAGACAAATCCGGTGTGGCGATCGCGACGTCGTCAGCCTGCAAGAGTGGCACGACTTTTTCCCAGCACCACGGGCCGTGGAACATGCCGTGGACCAAGACGATCCCGATCATCGTGTATCTCTAACACAGCGATCTCCAGCGAGCCCAGCAAAAGTCTCAATCGACCAGTGCAGCCGCGTCGTTGAGCTGTGTCGGTTCGCGCTCACCGACGAGGGCGCCCGGTGGTGCCGAACCGCGGGCGCGTGGCCGCGACGTAGTCCTCCACGGTGATGGGCTTGACACCGCCGATCACCTCGACGAGGTTGTTTTCCCCGGCGAAGACGCCGTCGCGGTAGTCCTGTGCCACAGCGCTGATGTGCTGCACGAAATGCTCCGATGCGCCGCCGGCGGTCAGGTCAGCAGCGAATGTGGGAATGTCGATTGGCTCATAACGCACCGGGATGCCCAGGGTTGCTTGGACTTTCGCTGCGATTTCATGCCAGTCGAGTTCTTCGGCACCGACCAGCGGGTACACCTGGCGGTCGTGCGGG
Source organism: Mycolicibacterium moriokaense (assembly GCF_003201655.1). Lineage (GTDB taxonomy): Bacteria > Actinomycetota > Actinomycetes > Mycobacteriales > Mycobacteriaceae > Mycobacterium > Mycobacterium moriokaense_A. The sequence goes on along the minus strand of NZ_QJJU01000018.1, from coordinate 86,455 downwards.
TCGGGGTTCTGCAGGATGGCCGCGATGACATGGGCTTGATCGGCGGCGTCGACGGGGGCGAAGCGGCCATCGGCGAAGGGCAGCCGGTAGATCCCTTCGTTGTTGTCGCGGGTCCAGAACATGTTCAGGAAGAACGTGAAGAAGGTGGGCCGTAGATGCGTTGTGACGAGCGCGCTGCGGTCCAGCAGTCGCTCGGCGATCCAATGGTGGCGCGCTGCGTTGCTCCTGGCTTCCCGGCGTGCCGAGATCTGCGACATATTCACTACCGCGTGCACGCCTGCCTCGCTGGCTGCCTGTACGAAGTTGGCGGTGGCCTCCACGAGACCGGGAGCGACGGGGTAGTTGAAGTAGGCCGCGGAAACCCCGGCCGTCGCGGCGCTGATCGATGGAAAGTCCAGCAGGTCGCCCTGCACGACTTCGGCGCCCAATTCACCTAACCCGGCCGCGCGGTCATCGAGGGTGTGCACCAATGCGCGCACTCGGAGACCGCGTTCGCGCAGCAATCTGACGGTGTGTGCGCCGGTGTTGCCGGTGGCGCCGGTGATCAGGAACAAGTCCTTGTTGTCGGTCATGGTGGTCGCCCTTCGTGCTCGCGGGGTGCTGAGGTGATGCCCTGGACAACCGAGGTAAACCGATCGGTATTCCACATAGAGGTCTGTATTTAGGTAATTCTGGAATATCTGCACCGATCGGTGTACTTATTCTGGTTATGAACGCTTCGGACATCGCTGTGACGTCGCCCGGTCGCGGGATCCAGATGCGGATCCTGGACGCCGCAGAAAACCTGTTCTATCGCGAGGGAATCCATGCGACCGGTGTTGAACGTATCGCCGAGGAAGCGCACGTTTCGAAGCGCACGCTGTACCGGCACTTTGCGAGCAAGCACGACCTGGTGGAGCAGTATCTGCGTCGGATCGACGACACCGGCGGGGTCCGTTACGAGCAGTCGCTCGACACCCCAGGCGCGACCCCACGCAACCGGCTACTGGCGATCTTCGACGGCCCGCCCGCCGACCGCTTTCGCGGTTGCCCGTTTCACAACGGGGCCGTGGAGGCTGCAGACGAGATGCCCGGCGTGCACGACATCGTCCACGAACACAAGCTGCAGTTCATCGCGCGCTTGACCGACGCGGCGGCGGAAGCAGGCGCCGCAGATCCCTACCAGTTGGGCCATCAACTGGCCGTGCTCTTCGAGGGTGCGCTGGCGCTGGCCACATCGCTCAACGACACCGCGGCCATGATCCATGCGCGAGCAGCGGCCGAAATCCTCATCGACGCGGCCTGACGGCCGCTACATCGGGTTTTGGCGCAGGTAGCCGTAGACCGCACCGAAATTCTTGTTGACCTCGTCAGGGATGGGCACAGGGCCGCCGAGAGCCCGTGCGCCCCAGACGATCTGGGCGGTCCGCTCGACGAGCGCCGTCACGTGCAGGGCCTTGTCCGGTCGCGGGGCGACCGCCACCAGGCCGTGGTTGGCGATCAACGCGGCCGCCCTGCCCTCCAACGCCTTGACCGCGTTGGTGCCGACATCGGGTGAGCCCGAGGCCGCGTACTCGGCACAGCGAATGTCTCCGCCGCAGTAGACCGCGAACTCGTCGACGGATGCCGGAATGGGCTGATGCGCGACGGCGAACATGGTCGCCCACACCGGATGGCTGTGGATCACGCTGCCGATATCGTCGAACGCCTGATAGCAGGCAAGGTGAAGGTGCAACTCGCTCGACGGCGAACGGCCGTCTTTGGCGTGCAGCACGGCACCGTCAGCGTCGATCAACACGAGATCGTCGAGCGCCATATCGGCGTAGTCGACCGATGACGGCGTGATGACGATGTTGCCGTCTTCGCGCCGGGCGGAGATGTTGCCCGCGGTCCCCTCGACCAGGCCGCGCCGCAACATGTCCTTGGCGGCGGCCAGCACGGCCTGTTCGGGGTTGTCGACGAATCTCATCGGGCCAGCACCTCCGGGTTGACGATGTGCGTAGGCGTGCGTCCGGACAGAAGCGTTTCGAGGCCGTCGGCCACGACCTGCGCCTGCCGGGCCTCAGTGTTCCACGTGGCCCCGCCGATGTGGGGCGTGAGTACTACGTTGCGCATGTCCACCAGCGGGTGATCGGTCGGGAGCCATTCACCGACGAAGTGGTCAAGGCCAGCGGCGGCGACCTTGCCGCTGCGCAGGGCGTCCACCAGGGCGTCGGTGTCGTGCAGCTGTGCCCTTGCCGTGTTGAGGAAGACCACGCCGTCGCGCATGCCTGCGAACTGCGAGGCGCCGATCATGCCTGCGCTCTCCTCGGTGACCGGCGCGTGCAGCGAGACGATGTCGGCCTCGGCGAGCAGCGCGTCGAGACCGTGGGTGGCCTCGTCGTTGTACGGGTCGAAGGCGATGACCTCGACGCCAAGTCCCTGCAGGCGCCACCGCAGCGCCCTTGCGACGGCGCCGAGACCGACCAACCCCGCCGTTTGCCCCGCCACCTCCCACGCCCTGAACCGCTGGTAGGGGATCGTGCCGTCGCGAAACGCCTGGCCCGCCCTGACATCCGCGTCGGCGGTCAACAGGTGGCGGGTGACCCCGAAAAGCAGGGCGAGTGTCATCTCGGCGACGGCGTCGGCATTGCGGCCGGGGGTGTAGAGCACAGGGATGCCAGCTGCCGTGGCGCCGGCGACATCGACGTTGTTCGGGTCGCCGCGGGTCGACGCGATGGCCCGCAGCGGCAGGTCGAATACCGGGCCGCTCACCGAATCACTCTCGACGACAAGCACATCCGCGTTCTCGGACGAGGCGCGCTCGGCCAGCTGCTCTGCGGTGTAGATCCGAAGCGGCGTCTGATCGATCCACGGGTCGTAGACCACATCGGCAAGCTCGCGCAGCTTGTCGAAACCCGGACCACGCAATGGAGCCGTTACCAGGGCCCGAAGTCGCGTCACGACTGATCATGCTGGCGTACGGTGGCCCGCGTGTCAGCCAAAGACGTCACAATCGGCATTGACATCGGCACCACCGCCGTCAAAGCCGTGGCCGCCGACGAGGACGGCCATGTGGTGGCAAGGACACGAATTCCGCACCAGCTCCTGGTGCCCGCCCCCGACCGCCTGGAGCACGACGCCGACGAGGCGTGGCGGCGAGGCCCGCTGGCGGCGATGGGCGAACTCGGCAGGCCCGACGCGGTCGCGGTCGCGGTCACTGCCATGGTGCCGTCGCTGACAGCGGTCGACGACGACGGCCGGCCGCTGACGCCGGGCCTTTTGTACGGCGACAGCCGGGGGAGGGGACCGGCGGGCGTGGACACCACGCTCCTCAGCCGTGAGACGGTCGAGTTCCTGCGCTGGACGGCGCGCGAGGTACCCGATGCCAAGGGGTACTGGCCCGCGACGGCCGTGGCCAACCATGCGTTGGCTGGCGAGGCGGTCCTCGACAATGCCACCGCGAGCACGACGTATCCGTTGTTCGACGGCACCGGATGGAGCGAAGACCTGTGTGCGGAATGCGGCGCGACCGCCGAGCGCATGCCGAGGGTCGAGCAGACCGGCGCCGCGGTCGGCCAAGTGCGCGATGCCGATGCCGTGCTGGCGGCCGGTTCGGTCGATGCCCTGTGCGAGCAGCTGGTCGCGGGTGCCTGCCGGGACGGCGACGTGGCCGTGCTGTGCGGCACGACCCTGATCGTGTGGGTGACGATTCCGGAATACCGGGAAGTGCCCGGCTTGTGGACCGTGCCGCACGTCACCGCGGGAAAGTTTCAGATCGGCGGGCCAAGCAACGCCGGTGGTCTGTTTCTCGGCTGGGTGAACACCCTTGTTGCCGAGGACAACTCGACCGTCGATCCCAGACGGGTGCCGGTGTGGTCGCCATACGTACGCGGCGAGCGCACGCCCTACTTCGACCCTGATCGTCGGGCGGTGCTCGACGGCCTCGACCTCACCCACGGCGGCGCCTCCGTGAGGCGGGCGGGCTACGAAGCATCGGGGTTCGTCGTGCGCCAGCTCATCGAGATGAGCGGCGCATCCGGTGCCCGCATCGTGGCGACCGGTGGCGGAACCCGCGTGCATCCGTGGATGCAGGCGCTCGCCGATGCGACGGGTCTGCCCGTCGACGTCTCCGCCGTTCCTGAGGGGGCGGCCTTGGGGGCGGCATTCATCGGGCGGGTGGCGGCAGGCCTGGAAACGTCGGTGGCCGACGCCGCCAGGTGGGCGACGACGGAACGCGTCATCGACCCGGACTCTGCGTGGACCAACCCGATCCAGGACCGCTATGCCCGCTTCCTCGAACTGGCCGGGCGGCCATGACGGGAGGCGTATTCGATGACGCGTCGATGGTCTCGACCATCGTGCGGGTGCGCGATGTGGCCGCATCGGTCGCCTGGTACCGCGAAAAGCTGGGCCTGGAACCGATTCACGTCGGTGCCGACGGGCCGGAAAATCCGATCGCCGTCTACACGATCGCCGGTGCGGTGGTCTCGCTGTGGCAGCTGCCTGCCAATCAGGCACGCGTTCGCGAAGAAAATGACCGCAACAGCTACGTCGTGGTCGTCCTCAACGGCGACCTCGATGCAGCGCGGCGTGCCCTGATCGACAGAGGAGTCGACGTCGGGGAGGTCCGCAGGAGCGCGAACAACGAGTTCGTCTGGTTCCACGACCTTGACGGCAACCGGTTCGAGCTGAGCAGGCCGCTCTGAGCTAGTGCTTGACCGCGCTGACGTAGCTCATGTCGGCGAAAAAGCCCATGGCGCCGTCTTCGGGAAACTCGAATCCGTTGACGGCGTACGCGTCCGGTGTCTTCTGCGCCGTCACGTCCCAGCCGTGCCCGGTCAGGTAGTCGATGACATCGCTGCGTTCACCGTGGTAGATCAGCTCGCCCATCTCGATATCGTGGCCGTACTGCTTCAGGCGTTCGGCGATCTGTTGCGACCGCTCGTCACCGAACATGCTCACATCCGGAATGTGTTCGGTGGCCACCCGGCTGCCGGGCGCACTGAGCTCGTTGATCCTGTCGAACAGCAGGTCCTGCGCCTCGGAGGGCAGGTAGATCAGCAACCCCTCGGCGATCCACGCCGTCGGCTGCGTGGAGTCGAAGCCGTTGTCCCGCAGCGCTTTCGGCCAGTCATTGCGTAGGTCGATCGCGACGGTGCGCCGGTCGGCCCTCGGCTTGGCGCCGAGTTCGGTCAGCGTCTTGGTCTTGAAGTCGATCACCTCGGGCTGGTCGACCTCGTAGACCACCGTTCCGTCTGGCCATGGCAACCGGTACGCGCGAGCGTCCAAGCCCGCGGCAAGGATCACCGCTTGGCGGACACCGGCGGCAGCGGCGTCGGTGAACAACGCGTCGAACCAGCGGGTGCGAACCGCCATGCCTTGGGCGGCGCGCTGCATGTTGAATCTCGGGTCGACGTCTCCCAGATCGATCTCGCCGTCGAGTGCCCGGACGAAAAAGTCGAGGCCGACCGCGCGCACCAACGGCTCGGCGAACGGGTCGTCGATCAGTCCTTCGCGGTTGCTCAGCACCCGCTGCGCGGCCACCATCGTGGCGGTGGCGCCCACGCTGGAGGCCAGGTCCCAAGTGTCGTCGTCGGTGCGTGCCATTAGGTCTCCTACTTGAGTGTTGCCGAGAGATAGCCGGAGTCGCCTTCGAGGGCGGTGAGCTCGTGTTCCGGCAACTCGAAACCGTTGGCAGCATATGCTTCCCGGGTCGGCCGGATCGTGACGTCCCAACCCTTCGAGGTCAAGTAGTCACCTGCGGAATTGCGCTCACCCCAGTAGAAAAGCTGGGTCAGGTCGAGGTTCGACCCCATGCGGCGGGATCGCTCAGTGAGCTTCTCGGCCCATTCCTCGGGTGAACCCTGAATATCCATGTGTTCGGTCGCCAGCCGGCTGCCAGGGGCGCTGAGCGTGGTGACGTTGTCGAACAAGCGGTCCTGGGCGTCGGGCGGCAGGTAGGGCAGCAGGCCTTCGGCGATCCATGCGGTTGGCCGGGTCGCATCAAATCCGTTGTCCCGCAACGCCGTCAGCCAGTCGTCGCGGAGATCGATGGCGACGGTGCGATGATCGGCCGCGGCGGCGGCGCCCAGACCCTCCAGCACACCGGACTTGAACTCGATGACCTGCGGCTGGTCGATCTCGAACACCACCGCATCCGGCGGCCACGGCAGCCGGTAGGCGCGGGTGTCGAGGCCGGACGCCAGGATGACGGCCTGCCGGATGCCCGCCGAGACGGCACCCGCGAAGAAGTCGTCGAAGAAGCGCGTGCGCACCGCGATCTGCTCACATATCCGCTCGCGGTTGAAGAGGGGATCCTCGTCGCCGAATTCCAGTTCGCCATCTGCCATTCGGTTGCAGTAGTCGACACCGACGGCCTTGACCAGTGCATCGGCGAACGGATCGTTGATGAGCGGATTGGGTTGCTTGGATGCCAGTGCGCGGGATGCGGCAACGCCGGTGGCGGTTGCGCCGACGCTGGATGCCAGATCCCAGGTGTCACCTTCGGTTCGGGCCACCACGTTCTCCTATTTCAGTGTCGCGACGACCGCGAACGAATTACGCAGCGACGCAAGGTCTTCGGCGTCGGGAAATTTGCGGCCGTAACCGGCGAACACCTCTGGCCGGGAACGGGCGGTGACCTGCCAGCCGTGGTCGGTCAAATAGTCGACGACGGAATTGCGCTCACCGGAGTAGAACAGGTTCGACAGGTCGACGTCGAACCCGTGCTGTTCCCATTGGGCGCGCATCGCCTTCGTGCGTTCCGCGACGGTGGCTCCGCCGTCGGGGTGGTACTCGGTGGCCAGCTGGCTGCCTGGCGCGCTGAGCGCGGTGATGTTGTCGAACAGCCGGTCCTGCGCGTCTGGCGGAAGATAGTTCAACAGCCCCTCGGCACTCCACGCCGTGGGCTGGGTCTCGTCAAACCCGCTGCGGCGCAACGCCGCAGGCCAGTCCTCGCGAAGGTCGATGCTGACCGCGCGGCGTTCCGCGGTCGGCGTCGCGCCGATCTCCGTCATCGTGGTGGACTTGAATTCGATGACCTTGGGTTGGTCGATCTCGTAGACCGTGCTGCCCTGCGGCCACGGCAACCGGTACGGCCGGGAATCCAGCCCCGACGCAAGGATCACCGCCTGCCGGATGCCCGCGGCGCCGGCATTCATGAAGAAGTCGTCGAAGAAACGGGTGCGGACCGCCATCACATCGGCCATCACGCGGGGGCCGTCGCCTTCGATGGTCGACAACGGAATCTCGCCGTCGACGAGCTTGGTGAAAAATTCCACGCCGACCGCGCGCACCAGCGCCGCGGCATACGGGTCGTCGATCAGCGGATCGGGTTCCTTGCTGGCCAGTGCGCGGGCCGCGGCGACCATGGTGGCCGTCGCGCCCACGCTGGACGCCAGGTCCCAGCTGTCGGAGTCGGTGCGGCTCATCGTTGTGCGCCCTTCAGCACCCCACTGACGTATTGCAGCTCCCCGAAGTTGGCGTCGTCATCAACTTGAAGGGGCGGCAAGCCGTACGCGGCGAACAACTCCTGGACGCTCTGCCTGCTGAGCTGCCAGCCGTGGTCGCCCAGATAGGTGGCCGCCTCGTTGCGGTCGCCGAGGTAGACGAGCTCGGCGAAGTCGAGGTCGAAGCCGTGGTCGCGCCACCGGTCGGAGGCGGCCTGCATGCGCTCGACGGCCTTCTCGTGATCGGCAGGGTCGATATTCGGCACGCTCTCCACGGCAACCCTGCTGCCGGGCGCGCTGAGCTCGGTGATGGTGTCGAGCAGCCGGTCCTGCGCATCGGGCGGCAGATAGCCCAGCAGGCCCTCCGCACTCCAGGCCGTCGGCTGGTTCGGGTCGAAGCCCTCTTCGATCAGTGCCGACGGCCAGTCGTAGCGCAGATCCATCGCGACAGTGTGCCGCTCGGCGGTCGGTTCGGCGCCAAGCTCGCCCAGCGTCCTGGTCTTGAACTCGATGACGTCGGGTTGATCGATCTCGTACACCGTCGTGCCCGCGGGCCAAGCCAGTCGGTAAGCCCGCGAATCCAGGCCCGACGCCAGGATCACCGCTTGCCGGATGCCACCTTCGGTAGCGGTGAGGAAGAACGCGTCGAAGAACTTGGTCCGCACCGCCATGCTGTCGGCCATCCGCTGCACGCCGACCGACTCAGTGTCGCTGTCGATGTCCTCTGGTCGCAGCTCGCCGGTGACCAGTCGGCTGAAGAAATCCACGCCAACCGCACGCACCAATGGCTCGGCGAACGGATCGTCAATCAAGGGGTCGTCGGCCTTGGAGGCCATCGCGCGGGCCGCTGCCACCATGGTGGCCGTCGCCCCGACACTCGATGCCAGATCCCACGTGTCGTTCTCCGTGCGTGCCATCCGATGACCTCTTTCTACGTGGTACAACCGCCGTTACTTAGGTGATGTAACGACCCGCCGCCGACTGTACGCTCCGAATCTGAAGGCTGGCTTGGCCGTCGTTGCCTGCAACGGATGCGGGTCGGCGCAACCTCAACTGTTAGTCTCGTAGACTGTTTGACGAGTGACTCCGCAGGCTGCGCGCTTGCCGGGGCACGGCGCATGACTTAACCAAGACGCTGGTCACACCAGCCCCATCCGCACGCCGCGATCCACAGGTCGGCTGCGCAGGAGGAAGAGTGCTCTCGGCTTTCATCTCGTCTCTGCGGACACCCGACCTGCGGCGCAAGATCCTGTTCACCCTTGGCGTCGTCATCCTGTACCGGCTGGGCGCCTCGATCCCTTCGCCGGGCGTCAACTACCCGAACGTGACGAAGTGCGTGGCGCAGGTCAGTGGCGGCGACTCGGCTCAGATCTACTCGTTGATCAACCTGTTCTCCGGCGGCGCGCTGCTGCATCTGACGGTGTTCGCGGTCGGCATCATGCCGTACATCACCGCCAGCATCATCGTTCAGCTGCTTGGCGTCGTGATCCCGCGCTTCGAGCAGTTGCGCAAGGAGGGACAGGCAGGCCAGGCGAAGCTCACGCAGTACACCCGCTACCTGACGGTGGCGCTGGCCATCCTGCAGGCCACCAGCATCGTGGCGCTGGCCGCCAACGGCGGGCTGCTGCAGGGCTGCACCCTCGACATCATCCAGGGGCAGAGCGAAGGCCTGAACATCTTCACGCTGATCGTCATCGTGTTGGTGCTGACGGCAGGCGCGACGCTGGTGATGTGGATGGGCGAGCTGGTCACCGAGCGCGGCATCGGCAACGGCATGTCGCTGATGATCTTCGCAGGCATCGCAGCCCGCATCCCGATCGAAGGCAAGACCATCCTGGACAGCCGCGGTGGCATGGTGTTCGCCGCTGTCTGCGTGGCCGCACTGATCATCATCATCGGCGTGGTGTTCGTCGAGCAGGGCCAACGGCGCATCCCCGTGCAGTACGCCAAGCGGATGGTTGGCAGGCGCATGTACGGCGGCACATCGACGTATCTGCCGCTCAAGGTCAACCAGGCCGGCGTTATCCCGGTCATCTTCGCGTCGTCGCTGATCTACATCCCGCACCTGATCACCCAGCTGATCACCAGTGGCAAGCCTGGCGCGAGCAACGGCTGGTGGGCGCGGTTCGTCGCGAACTACCTGACCAACCCGGCCGACCCGGTGTACATCGCCATCTATTTCGGCCTGATCATCTTCTTCACCTACTTCTATGTCTCGATCACGTTCAACCCCGACGAACGTGCCGACGAGATGAAGAAGTTCGGCGGCTTCATACCCGGCATCCGTCCCGGCAAACCCACCGCCGACTACCTGCGATATGTGCTGAGCCGGATCACCCTTCCAGGCTCGATCTACTTGGGCGTGATCGCCGTGTTGCCGAACCTGTTCCTGCAGATCGGCAACGGCGGCGGCGTGCAGAACTTGCCGTTCGGCGGAACTGCGGTTCTGATCATGATTGGCGTCGGGTTGGATACCGTCAAACAGATCGAGAGCCAGCTGATGCAACGCAACTACGAAGGGTTCCTGAAGTGAGACTTGTTCTACTCGGGCCGCCCGGTGCGGGCAAAGGCACGCAGGCACTGAAGCTGTCCGAGAAGCTCGGGATTCCGCAGATCTCGACGGGGGACCTGTTCCGCAAGAACATCAGCGAGGGCACCCCGCTTGGGGTCGAGGCCAAGCGCTACCTCGACGCAGGCGACCTGGTGCCGTCGGAGTTGACGAACAAGCTGGTCGAAGACCGGATTGAGCAGCCCGACGCCGCCGACGGCTTCATCCTGGACGGCTACCCCCGCTCGGTGGAGCAGGCTCAGGCGCTCGACGAGATGCTGAAGAACCACGACACCAAGCTCGACGCGGTGCTGGAGTTCGCCGTCTCCGAGGCGGAGCTGTTCGAGCGGCTGAAGTCGCGCGGCCGCGCCGACGACACCGAAGAGGTCATCCACAACCGGATGCAGGTGTATCGGGACGAGACCGAGCCGCTGTTGGAGTACTACCGCCACAACAACCTGCAGACGGTCGACGCGGTTGGCGCGCTGGACGAGGTGTTCGCCAGGGCCCTGCGGGCTCTCGGCAAGTAGTCGATGATCGGCCTTCCTGGGCTGCGTAACCGCAAGGTCGTCGCGCAGCGCAGCGTCGGTGAACTCGACGCGATGGCGGCGGCCGGCTCGTTGGTGGCGTCCGCGCTGGCCGCGGTGCGCCAAGCGGCGGCCCCAGGGGTCTCCACCCTGGCGCTCGACCAGATCGCCGAATCAGTGATTCGCGGCGGCGGCGGCATCCCGTCGTTCCTCGGCTACCACGGCTTCCCGGCCAGCATCTGCGCATCGGTGAATGACCGTGTGGTGCATGGGATTCCATCCGCAGGCGAGACATTGGCACCGGGGGATCTGGTGTCCATCGACTGCGGCGCGATCCTCGACGGCTGGCACGGCGATTCGGCGGTCACGTTCGGCATCGGGACCCTGATCCCCGTCGACGAAGCACTGTCGCAGGCCACCCGAGAGGCGATGGAGGCGGGCATCGCCGCCATGTTGCCCGGCAACCGGCTCACCGACGTTTCCCACGCCATCGAGACCGGAACGCACGCGGCCGAGGCGCGTTATGACCGCAAGTTCGGCATCGTCGCTGGATACGGCGGCCACGGCATCGGCCGCCAAATGCACATGGACCCGTTCCTGCCCAATGAGGGCGCCCCAGGCCGAGGGCCCCACCTGGCACCGGGTTCGGTGCTGGCCATCGAACCGATGCTCACCCTCGGCACCACGAAGACGGTTGTGTTGGACGACGAATGGACCGTCGTGACCGCCGACGGGTCGCGCGCCGCGCACTGGGAGCACACCGTGGCCGTTACGGACGACGGCCCGCGAATCCTCACGGTGTAGCACGGAATCCGCCGAACGCCGGTTACCCGCACGTCGCAGCCCTCCACGGCGTGTATCAAGCCCACATTCGCCGCGCGCCGTCGTCCTTGCGAAATTCTCCATTCTGGCCGCCGTCGGCGGCTAGGCGGCGGAGCATAGTAATGAACCAGATCACCACCAACGTCGTATCAAAGACGGAGGTTGGTTGTGGACGATCCAGAGGCCGCCATGATGCGGGTGCTTTATGACGAGCACGCAGCCGCACTGTGGCGGTATGCCCTGCGGTTGACTGGTGATCAAGCGCGCGCGGAGGATGTTGTACAGGAAACGCTGCTTCGGGCGTGGCGTCACCCCGAAGTGACCGACGAGGTCGAACGGTCGGCAAGGGCGTGGCTGTTCACCGTGGCGCGCAACCTGATCATCGACGAGCGTCGCAGCGCGCGGTGGCGCAACGAATCGGGCTCGCCTGACCTGGAACAAGTCGCCGACCGCGCAGGACCGGACGAGGTGGACTCCGCGTTGGACAGGCTGCTGTTGGGCACGGCCTTGAGCCAGCTGTCCGAGGAACATCGCGCGGTAGTCCGCCGGTCGTATTACCAGGGATGGACCACCGCACAAATCGCCAAGGATCTTCAAATCGCGGAGGGCACGGTGAAATCTCGGCTTCACTACGCCGTTCGAGCATTACGGCTCAATCTGCAGGAAATGGGGGTGACACGATGACACAATTCGGTTTTCCCCTAGGCGGTGATCTTTTGGACGGCGATCGCTATGTGACTTGGGATGCGGCCTATGTCCTCGGTTCACTGTCGAGCAATGAACGCCGTGAATACGAGGCGCACCTGGAAACCTGTAAACGGTGCCGATCGGCTGTCGCCGACATCAGCGGCGTCCCCGCCTTGCTGGCGATGCTGGACCTCGAGGACGTGCGTGCGCTGGAAGACGAAACGCCGGATACCCCGCCGCTTCGCCCCGAGGTTCTCGACTCGGTCCTAGACAAGGTTCGGTGGCGCCGCAGGCGGTCTCGGTGGCTGACGTCGGCGGCTGTCGGAGTCGCTGCCGCGTTGCTCGCGGTCGGGGTGGTTATCGCCATTCGCCCCGAGATCGTCGGCCTTGAGAACTACACCCCGCAGCCGACCAGCCAGGCATTGGAAATGACCAAGGTGTCAACCACGCCGATCAACGCATCGATCTCCCTGACCGGCTTCGGCTGGGGCACCCGAATCGATATGGCGTGCACGTACGGCGATTGGGGCCAGCGCGACGCTCCGCCGCAGAACCTGGGCATGGTCGTGGTAGGCCGTGACGGCAGCCACACCCAGGTCGCGACGTGGCTCGGGCTATCAGGCGCCACAGCGCTGCCAAGCGCCACCACCCCGATACAGAAGGACGAAATCGCTGCGGTGCAACTGGTTTCGCCCGATTCTGGGAAGGTCCTGCTCGAAAAGCAGCTGTGATCCGGGCCACGCAGTGAACGAAACTCCGTCGCGAGTCGTGTCACTTGGTGAGGCTTCGGAAGCAGGTGAGACATGGCCAGTAGGCATCGAGTGGTTGACCACATCGTCGAATATCTTGCGGCGAGTGGCGTTGACTTCATCTTCGGTGTCGACGGCGCCAATATCGAAGACATCTACGACGCCGCGTTCTTCCGCGACGACATCACCGCGGTGTTGGCCAAACACGAGTTCTCCGCCGCCACCATGGCCGACGGCTACAGCCGCAGCGGCGCAGGCCTCGGCGTCGTGGCCGCGACCTCGGGTGGCGGGTGCCTGAACACAGTGCCGGGGCTTGGCGAGGCGTTCGCCAGCCGCGTGCCGGTGCTGGCACTGATCGGCCAACCGCCGACCACGCTCGACGGTCGCGGTTCCTTCCAGGACACCAGCGGTCGCAACGGCGCGCTGGACGCGGAGGCGCTGTTCTCCGCGGTTTCGGTGTTCTGCAGGCGGATTGTGACGCCGGAGGACATCGTGTCCGCACTGCCAGAGGCGGTGGCGGCGGCCCGCACGGGCGGTCCCGCGGTCTTGTTGCTGCCCAAGGACATTCAACAGGCGGAGATCGGCGTCAATGGCGGTGTCCGAGGATTCGAGCCGACCGGGACCCAATTCGGTGATCCGCGGGCGATCGCGGATGCGCTGCGTTACGCCGGCGGGCCGATCACCATCATCGCGGGCGAGCAGATCGCCCGCGACGACGCCCGCGTCGAACTCGAACTGCTGCGGGCGAAGCTGCGGGCCAGGATCGCTACGGTGCCCGACGCCAAGGACGTCGCTGGCACGCCGGGGATGGGATCCTCCTCGGCGCTTGGCGTTACGGGGGTTATGGGAAATCCCGGGGTCGCCGACGCTGTCGCAGGCAGTGCGCTGTGCCTTCTGCTCGGCACCCGCTTCGGTGTGACGGCGCGCGCAGGCCTGGACGAGGCCCTGGCTTCGGTGCCGGTGTTCTCGATCGGATCGGCAGTGCCATACGTGCCGTGCACCCACGTCCATACCGACAACCTTCGCGGCTCCTTGACGATGCTGACCGCGGCTCTGTCGGGTCGGGACAGGCCGACCGGCACGCGGGTTCCCGACGCGGTCCCGCAGACAGAGCTGCGGCCACCGGCGTTCCGCGGCCCCGGTATTCGGTACCGCGATGCGATGACGGTGCTCGACGCCGCGTTGCCCGACGGGGCGGACATCGTCGTCGACGCTGGGAACATCGGAGCGTCGGCGATCCACTACCTGCCGGTGCGCCGAGACGGCGGGTTCGTCGTCGCGCTCGGCATGGGCGGGATGGGATACAGCTTCGGGGCCGGTGTCGGCATGGCCTTTGGAAGCCGCAGGCGCACTGTCGTCATTGCGGGCGACGGCTCATTCTTCATGCACGGCATGGAGATTCACACCGCAATACAGTATCGGCTGCCGGTTACTTTTCTGCTGTTCGACAACCATGCGCACGCGATGTGCGTGACGCGCGAGCAGCTCTTCTATGACGACCTGTACAGCTACAACCGCTTCGGCCCGAGCAGATTGGGTGCCGGCCTGGCTGCGATGTTTCCCGGTCTGCAGTCGGTGGACGTCGACGACATCAGCGAACTGCCTGCCGCGGTTCGGACCGCGTTCGAGGTCGACGGCCCTTCGGTGGTCAGCGTCGAATGCTCGGCGGACGAAATACCGCCATTTGCAGCCTTTCTCGGTAGTGCCGTTGCTGTCACCGCCAACAAACCGCTCATCACAAAGGAGAACCACTCCAATGTCATTGCCCGCGCTTGACGACATCACCGCCCACAGGGGCACAGTCGATCCGATCGATGACGTGGTCCGCATCGAGACCGCGCCTCGGGAGAAGGCCACCCCCATCATCATGGAGATGATGCGGTCGGTGTACCCGCACGACCAGGTGTTCGGTGAGTACTGCACCGTCAACAGCTACATCGACTGTCCGCCCGACGAGCTGTTCGACTACATGTCCGACACCCGCTGCCTCGAGGAGTGGACGTACAGCCTGCGAGGCTTCACGCCGACCGAGGAACCCGGGCTGTGGCTCGCGTACGACCGATTGGGTTCGGAGACACAGATTTTCACCCGCACGGTGGCCAACAGGGACGCGATGACCGTCGACTATCACTGCGCATGGGACCAGGGTAAGCACCTCTGGATGATCTACCTGATTCGAATCGTCGACGCCCAGGTGGTGTTCGACAAGCCGGGCTCGGTGGTGCTGTGGACCAACTGCCACCACCCGTTCTATGACAAGAATCCCTACCCGGAGGCCGCCCCGCCCGAGCGGCCGGTCTGGGTCGGTGACTTCTGGGACATGTTCGGCCCTGGCCATCTGCTGGAGCTGAAGAATCTCAAGGCCATTGCCGAATACCGCCACCACAACGGTCTGCCGGTCACCCCGGACTGGATGAAGTGAGGATCATGAAAGAGCAGACGCCCGTCAGTCTTCTTGATATCTCGACGTATCTGCCCGGCGAGCCGATCGGCGCCGAGTACTACGCCCAGTTCGCCGAGTCCGACGACCTTCGCGACAACGTGATGTTCCGCGCGCCGAAGTTCCGCCACCACGTGGCCGAGGATGAGACGGCGATCGACATGGTCGAGCGGGCCGCGGCCGGATTGATCGAGCGCCACGGTCAGGACACAATCGCGAACGTCGACGTGCTGATCACCCACACCCAACAACCGGACGCGCCGTTCTACGGCGGAGGCGGCGGGATGGCGCATCGCCTTGGTATGAAACCGAATTGGGTGATCGATCTGCACAACGGCGGATGTGCCGCGTTCGTGCTGGGGCTCCAGCTGGCCCGCCAGCTGCTTTCGTCGGGCGCGGGGAAGAGCGCGCTGATCGCGATCGCTCAGAACGCCGCGGGACAGGTATTCGACCAGCCGACGGTCCGCCCCAAGGCACAAGCGTCGGTGCCGGGCGATGGCGCCGCCGTCGGGCTCGTCACGCTGTCCGACAAATCGCCGATCCTCGACTTGGAATGCCGTACCTACGGCGAGTACGCAGGAGACATGACCCTCGCGGTCGACCCGCCACGCAAGTGGTGGCAGCCAGGAGTCGGCGAGCTTCACATCGGCTTCACCGAAAGCAAGATCACCAAGGTGCTGGCCAGGGGCAACCGTCAGGTTCCTGAGGTGTCGTACGCCGTGTGTGATCGAATCGGCGTAAAGCCCAAGGATCTTGACCTGCTCGTCACGAACCAGCCAAACCGCGTGTTTCTGCGCAACTGGCGCGAAGCGCTCGAACTACCGAAGGAACGTCACCGCGACACCTTTGATGAGTGCGGGAACCTGTTCGCGGCGGGGATTCCGATCAACTTCGACCGGGCGATCTCCGACGGCACGCTCAAGAAGGGCGACGTGGTCATGATGGCGGCGTTCGCCCACGCCGGTGACTTCGCAGGGGCCGCCGCGATCAAGTGGGGGGGTCGCGACTGATGGCCACGCTCAAGCAAGAACTGACCGAAGCCGTCGAGGCGCTTCCCAGCGCACTGAACCCGTTGGCGTTGTCGCTCAACGAGAATCCGTTTCCGCCGCTTCCTGCGGTGCGCTCGGCGCTGATCGAGTCGATCGACGCGGCGAACCGTTATCCCGAGTACCTGCCGGAGCGATTGCGCACGCTGATCGCAGGACGGGTCGGGGTGCGCGACGAGCAGGTGGTGATCGGAGTCGGGGCGACGGGTGTGATCCTGCAGGTGCTACATGCCGTCACCAGCCCTGGCGAGAAGATCGTGATGACATCGCCGACGTTCGACGGGTACCCGATCTTCGCGCACATGGCTCGGCTTGAGTCGGTCACCGTCGCGCTGGATGCGCATGGCCACCAGGACCTCGACGCCATGGCCGACGCGGCAGCGGATGCCAGGGTGGTCGTGGTCTGCAGGCCGCACAACCCGACCGGCACCATCGAACCCGCCGCAGACATCGAGCGGTTCTTGCAACGGGTGCCCTCGGACACAGTGGTGCTGCTGGACGAGGCCTACGTGGAGTTCCTTTCGCCTGCGTACCGGATCGACGGCCCGGCACTCGTCGAGCGGTACCCGAATGTCGTTGTGCTACGCACGTTCTCGAAGGCCTACGGACTGGCCGGCATGCGGA
The DNA here is from genome assembly GCF_003201655.1 of Mycolicibacterium moriokaense. Classification (GTDB taxonomy): domain Bacteria; phylum Actinomycetota; class Actinomycetes; order Mycobacteriales; family Mycobacteriaceae; genus Mycobacterium; species Mycobacterium moriokaense_A. The sequence continues at coordinate 69,603 of NZ_QJJU01000018.1, read as the reverse complement.
TCGGCTACGGGTTCTGCGCGTCGGACCTGGCCCGCCGACTGTGGACGATGCAACCGCCCTTCGGAATCGGCATCACCGGCCTGGTGGCAGTGGCAGCATCCTACGATGCGGAAGACCAGCTGCAGCAACGCATTCGGATGATTGCCTCCGAACGCCGCTACCTGCGTATGCGGCTGAGGTCGATGGGTGTGTACAGCACCGACGGCCACGCCAACTTCGTCTTCCTGCCGCCATGGCGCCAGCCGTGGCGGGAGGTCTTCGACGGCACCGGAGTTCAAGTCCGCAACTACGCCGACGGCAGCGTCCGGATCACGATCGGCAATCGGCAGTCGACCCGCGCGGTGCTGGCCGCGGTGGCGCCGTTCGCGATGCGCTGACTATCCGCCCAGTGGGCAGACCTGCTTGACCTCCTGCGCCTGTTCGGCGACCGGCGATCGGTTGCGTGCGGTATGAAGAGGCGTGCCCTTGGAACCCGGTGAGCGTGATCCGATCGCGTTGGCCCGTGCCAATTGGGAGCGGTCGGGGTGGGGCGATGTCGCCGACGGAATGGTGGCGGTGACGTCGGTGATGCGGGCACACCAGATCCTGCTGGCCCGTGTCGAAACCTCGCTGAGACCCTACGATCTGAGCTTCTCGCGCTATGAGCTGTTGCGCCTGCTGGCATTCAGCCGCAGCGGTGCGCTGCCGATCACCAAGGCGTCGGACCGGCTGCAGGTGCACGTCACAAGTGTCACGCACGCGATCCGCAGGCTCGAGGCGGACGGACTGGTGGAACGTGTCCCGCATCCGACCGACGGCCGCACCACACTGGTGCAGCTCACCGACCTCGGCCGGTCGACGGTCGAGGACGCGACCGTCACCCTCAACAATGAGGTATTCGCCGATATCGGAATGTCCGACGACGAGTCGCGCTCGCTAGCGGATTCCATCGAGACGCTGCGCAGACACTCCGGCGATTTCTAAGCGCGAGCAGACGCAAAGGTCCCCCGACGCGCCGAAGTTAGGGGACTTCTGCGTCTGCTCGCGAGGGTGACGGAAGTGGGATCGTGGCCGTCACCGCGGTTCCCGCGCCGGGGCGTGACCGGATGTTGAGTCTGCCGCCGACGATCTCGGCGCGCTCAGCCATCGACAGCAGACCGTAGCCGCCCATCTCGTCGCCGCCAAGCGGGTGCTCGAAAGTGTCGAAACCCACTCCGTCGTCGATTATTTCGAGGCGCGCGGTGTCGCTGTCGGCGAAGAACGTCAGGCGTGCTCGCGTCGCATTCGCGTGTTTGACGATGTTCTGCAGGCATTCCTGGGCGATGCGGTACAGCGCAATCTCGATGTGGTCGGGCAGCCTGGTGTCGTCGAGGTCGACCTCCATGTCGATCCCTGGGATCGAGCGGGCCAGGCTGGCCAGCCCGCCTGCCAGCCCGAGGTCGTCGAGCACGGGTGGCCGCAGCCCACCAATTGCCGCGCGCGCCTCCTGCAGCGTCAGGTCGACCAGCTCGCGGGCCTTGCTCAGCTGCTCGGCCATCATCTCCGGATCGTCGACGGCTTGCGTCGCCGCATCGAGCCGGTACGACAACGTGACGAGCCGCTGCGAGATGCCGTCGTGGATGTCGCCTGCCAGCCGGCGCCGCTCGATCTCCTGCGCCTCGATCACCTGCTCGACGAAATTCTCATGTGCACGTTCGCGAGCCACCAACTGCCGGTGCAACCGAGCCTGATGCAGCGCGCCCGCGATAAGCCTGCCGATCACGAGCAGCAGTTCGACATCGCCCTCGCTGAATTCGCGGCGTTCGACGGTGTGGACGTTGAGGACCCCGACCAGCCCACCTGGGTCGGTCTCCATCGGCACCGACACCATCGACGTGAAGTCCTTGCCGCGCAACGACTCAAACGGCATATACCGCGGGTCGGCCTCCTTGTCGTGGCTGATCACCACGGGCTCGCGATGGCTGGCCACCCATCCCGAAATGCCCTGCCCCAGCGGCAGCCGGATCTCGCCGACCGCAGCGTCGAACGGAGGTGTCGCGCCTGCGAGCGTCAGCGACCGGTCGGAGTCGTCGAGCACGTGCACGAAGCACACATCGCTAGCGGTGGCGGCGGTGATCATCCGCGCCGCCGCTGCGGCGAGCGGTTCGACGCCGGGGCCTTTCGACGCAGCCTGGATCAGTTCGCGGAGCAACGCGAGTTCGCGGTCGGCGTCGACGACGTCGCGCACGGCGTTGGGCGGGCGGGCTCCTGGTGTCATTGGTAGATGCCTTCCCGCAGGGCGGTCGCCACGGCGCCGGTGCGGTCGCTGACGCCGAGCTTGCGGTAGATCGAGCTCAGATGACTCTTGACGGTCTCGTCGCCGATGACCAGCTTGGTGGCGATGGCGCGGTTGGACAGCCCGTTGACCACGAACGAGAGGATCTCGCTTTCGCGCTGCGTCAGGCCTTGGCGGGCGCCTGGCCAGAATTCATCGCGCTGCAGCCGGGCCGCCGTGTCGGCCGCCCGTGCCGCCATGCTCGGGTCGATCGCGGTCTCGCCGCTGTGCACGAACTCGAGCTGACGGACCAGCTCGTCGCTGCTGATGCTCTTCAGCAGGTACCCAGACGCACCGACGCGCAGCGCCTGAAACAGATACTGCTCGTCGTCGTAGACCGACAGCATCACGACCTTGCGCTTCGGGTCGCTCTCACGCAGCTGAAGACACAGGTCCAGGCCGCTGGCACCCTGCATGCGGACGTCGCACAGCACGATGTCGGGGTCGAGCTCGTCGACCACGCTGAGCGCTCGCTCAGCGCCGACGGCCTGACCGACCACCTCGACGCGGTCGGAGAACGCCGTGAGCATGGCCTTGAGGCCCTCGATGACCATCTCGTGGTCGTCGACCAGCACAAGGCGCACCGCAGGCCCGCTGGACGTCATGGCACCACCTTAGAGCTGGCATTTCATGGGCTGGAGGAACTTGGCCTTGCCGATCCCCCAATTGGGGGACGACCGATGGCTGTGATGTGGGCCACCCTATCTGCATGCCTACAACGCAGGAGAAGTCGTGGCGCGCGGGTCGGTTCTGGTGGGACGCCAATGCGTCGACCCAAAGCGTTGTCTATCCGTTGCGTGCGGTGATCTTCGACCTCGACGCCCTTGTCGATATCGAATGCGATGGCCACCGGCTGGCGTACAACGCGGCGTTCGCCGCGCATGGTCTGGACGTGCAATGGTCGGTCGACCGCTACCGGCAGCTCTTGGCGCTTGGTGACGAGCGGCAGCGCGTCTCGGCCGAGCTCCGTAAGCGCGGCATCGCCACGGAATCCGATGTGCTGACCGCATTGCTCGCCGACGACATCTACACGACCAAGACCATGATGTTCGACGAGTTCATCGGCGACGCCGATCTTTCGCCTCGACCTGGACTCGTCGACCTCGTGATGGACGCGTTCGCCTCGGGAGTCTGGGTGGGCGTCGTGACCAGTGGCCCCCGAAGCTGGGCCGATCCGTTGATCCGCGCACTCGTCGGCGATGGGCTGGTCGAAACGGTCGTGACCGCTGACGATGTGAAGAAGTCCATGCCGGATCGCGAGGCACACCAAAACGCGCTGTGGGAACTCGGGATACCCGCGGAGAACGCGCTTGCCATTACGGGTTCCGCGACAGGTCTGCGCGCGGCGACCTCCGCTGGCATGGCCACCGTCGTCATCACCGGCGGCGGCACGCCTGATCTCCCGGCAGCGGTTGAGGTGCGCTCGGACTACGCGAGCACCGACCCTCTGCTCATCGCGGATTGCCAACGCCTGCACGGCCGCTGGTGGGCCGCCCACAAGAGGGCGGCCGCATAACTCGGGCCCGGCCTGACCATTGCCGATCGTCGACCGGTTGGTGAAGTTTCACCAATAGTTCACCGCGCCAGTCTTGGCCGCGGTCCAATAGCGCCAATGACACGCGTGTGCCCGATCGTTCGACGTTGTGGCCATCTGGCGCTGGCGGCCCTGTGCGTTGTCGCGTGTCTTACCGGGGGCGCTGCCGCGCCCGCCTGGGCAGGCCAACCAGGGCGCCTTGACTTCGGGGGACTGGCCCGCACCTACAGCCTGCACGTTCCTCCGGGCCTCGAGCATCCGGCGGGGCTCGTCGTGAACCTGCACGGGGCCGGGATGATCGGGGCGGGTTGGGAGTGGGATACGAACTACGACGCTGTGGCCGATGCGCACGGGTTCATCGTGGTCTACCCCGATGGTGTCGACTTCAGCTGGGCCGACGGCCGTGGTGCTTCGGTGCCCGACCACCAGGGAATCGATGACGTGGGGTTCATCACGGGTTTGGTCGCCAAGCTGGTCTCGGACTTCGGCGTCGATCCCGGACACGTGTTCGCCACCGGGATATCTGCGGGCGCGTTCATGGTCAACCGGCTCGCCTGCGAACGCGCCGACGTCTTCGCCGCCATTGCCCCCGTGGCGGGGACCCTCGGCGTGAACGTGGGGTGCGCGCCGTCGCGGCCGGTGGCGGTGCTGGAGACGCACGGCACCGCTGATCCGGTCGTCCCGTTCAACGGCGGCCCGATGGTCGGTCGGGGCGGTCCCAGCGACATCATCTCCGCTCCCGCGATGGCGGCGCGCTGGCAGCAGGCCGGTGGGCCGGTGGAGTTCCGCCAGATCGATGGCGGCGGCCATATCTGGCCAGGGGACGCCTCTGAGGCGTCGGCGCAATTCTTCGCCAGCCACGCGCGGTAGCGGATTACGCCTTTCGCAGCAGCTCGATCACCGCGCTGAAGTCCTTGTCGGCGTGGTCGGCCGCGAACTTCGCGTAGATCTCGGCGGCGTGGCTGCCCAGTGGGGCAGTCGATCCCGTCGACTTCACCGCATCCATCGCCAGGCCGATGTCCTTGTTCATCAGGGCGGTGGCGAAGCCCGGCTTGAAGTCGTTGTTGGCCGGGGAGGTCGGAACCGGGCCCGGCACAGGGCAATTCGTGTGTATCGCCCAGCAATTACCGGTGGCGCCGGTGATCACGTCGAACAGTGACTGAGCCGACAGCCCCAACTTCTCGGCCAGCACGAAGGCTTCGCCTGCCACGATCTGTTGCACGGCCAGCACCATGTTGTTGCACAGTTTGGCGGCCTGCCCGGTGCCCGAGGCGCCGCAGTGAATGATCTTGCCCGCCAACGGTTCAAGTACAGGCCGCGCGCGTTCGACCGCGTCGGCCTCACCGCCGACCATGAACGCCAGCGTGCCCGCCGTCGCCCCTTTCACGCCGCCGGAGACCGGCGCGTCAAGCTGAGAGTGGCCTCGTTCGGCGGCCTGCACGTGGATCGCCCGGGCGTCGTCGACAGAGATGGTCGAAGTATCAATGAACAGCGTCCCCTTGGGAGCCGCGGGCAGCGCCTCGGCGTAAACCGCCTTCACGATGTCGCCGTTCGGCAACGAGGTGATCACCACGTCGGCTTCCGAGGCCGCCTGCGCGCCGGTGGCGAAGATCTGTGCGCCATTTTCGGCGGCGGCCTCGGCCAGCGCGGCGACGGGGTCGAAGCCACGCACCGCGTGCCCGGCCGCGACGAGGTTCGCCGCCATCGGCCCGCCCATGTGGCCCAACCCCAAGAACGCGATATTCATGCCTCGACTCCCACTCGCTCCGGTCCTCGCTCGTACCTCGCTGCGATCCTCACTCGCGCTCGTCTTCGGGAAGTCGTCATCTGATCTCCTATGCGGATGCGCTGGCACGCGCGGCCTCGGCCCGACCGATGACCACGCGCATGATTTCGTTGGTTCCCTCGAGGATTCGGTGTACCCGCAGGTCGCGGACGATCTTCTCTAGCCCGTACTCGCGCAGGTAGCCGTAGCCGCCGTGCAGCTGCAGCGCCTGATCGGCTACGTCGAAGCACGCGTCGGTGACATAGCGCTTGGCCATCGCGCACAGCTCCACCTTTTCGGGGTGGTTGTCGTCGAGAGCGGTTGCGGCGCGCCACAACAGGGTTCGCGACGCCTGCAGAGCGGTGGCCATGTCGGCCAGCGTGAACCGGATGGTGGGCTCGTCGAGCAGTGCGCCGCCGAACGCCTGCCGGTCGGCCAGGTAAGCCGTCGCCTTGTCGTACGCGGCTTGTGCACCGCCGAGCGAGCAGGCGGCGATGTTGATGCGGCCGCCGTTGAGCCCGTTCATCGCGATGCCGAAGCCGGTGCCTTCGCCGTCCGCCCCGCCGAGCATCGCGTCGGCAGGCACTCGGACACCTTCGAAGATGACCTGCGCCGTCGGCTGTGCATTCCAGCCCATCTTCAGCTCGTCAGCGCCGAAACTCAGTCCGGGCGTGTCCTTTTCGACCACGAATGCGGAAATGCCGCGTGGACCGTCACCACCTGTGCGGGCCATCACGACATACATGTCCGATACCCCAGCGCCGGAGATGAACTGTTTGACACCGTCGATGACATAGTCGCCGCCCTCGCGGACGGCCTTGGTCCGCAGCGCGCCTGCGTCGGAGCCGGCACCGGGCTCGGTCAGGCAGTAGGAGGCGATAGCCTCCATCGACGCCAGTCGCGGCAGCCACGACTTGCGCTGTTCGTCGGTGCCGAAGGTGTCGACCATCCACGCGCACATGTTGTGAATGGACAGGAACGCAGCGATGGTGGGGTCTGCGGCGGCGAGCTGCTCGAAGATGCGCACCGCGTCCAGCCGGCGTAGCTCGCTGCCGCCGACATCCTCGCGGCAGTAGATGGCGGCCATCCCCAGCTCGGCCGCCTCGCGCAACACGTCGGTGGGGAAGTGGTGCTTCTCGTCCCACTCCAACGCGTATGGCGCGAGGCGCTTTTCGGCGAACGCGGCCGCCGTCTCGGCGATCACGCGTTCGTCGTCGTCCAGCCCGAAGATGTCCATCTATTTCATCGTCGGTATGACGAACTCGGCGCCGTGGCTACCCGCAGGCCACCGCTGGGTCACCGTCTTGACCTTGGTGTAGAAGATGATCGACGAAGGCCCGTGCTGGTTGAGGTCGCCGAAGCCGGAGCGCTTCCAGCCGCCGAAGGTGTGATAGGCCACCGGCACCGGGATCGGCACGTTCACGCCGACCATGCCGACCTGAACCCGGGACACGAAGTCGCGCGCGGTATCACCGTCGCGAGTGAAAATCGCTACGCCGTTGCCATATTCGTGCTCGGTCGGCAGGCGCAGCGCCTCTTCGTAGTCGTCGGCACGCACGATGCACAGCACCGGGCCGAAGATCTCGTCGGTGTAGATCGACATGTCGGGGGTGACGTGGTCGAACAGCGTCGGGCCGATGAAGTAGCCGCCCTCGAGGTTCGCGTCGCCGAATTGCAAGTCGTCGCTGGCGCGTTCGCGGCCGTCGACGACCGCCTCAGCACCCGCCTCGACACCCTGGTCGATGTAGTCCTTGACCCGGGTCAGCGCCGCCTCGGTCACCAACGGGCCGTAGTCGGCCTTCGGATCGAGGCTGTGGCCCACCCGAAGATTGTTGACTCGTTCAATCAGCCTGGCGCGCAGCCGATCCGCGGTCTGCTGGCCGACCGGCACCGCGACGCTGATCGCCATGCAGCGCTCACCGGCGCTGCCGTAGCCTGCGCCGATCAGGGCGTCGACCGCGTTGTCGAGGTCGGCGTCGGGCATCACGATCATGTGGTTCTTGGCGCCGCCGAAGCACTGCGCCCGCTTGCCGTGCGCGGCCGCGGTCGAGTAGATGTACTGTGCGATGTCGGAGCTGCCGACGAAGCCGACGGCCTGGATCTCGGGGTGTTCGAGGATCGCGTCGACGGCCTCCTTGTCACCTTGGACCACCTGGAACACACCGGGCGGCAGCCCGGCCTCCAGGAACAGCTCGGCGAGCCGGACCGGCACCGAGGGGTCACGCTCGCTTGGCTTGAGGATGAACGCATTGCCGCACGCGAGCGCGGGGCCCGCCTTCCACAGCGGAATCATCGCGGGGAAGTTGAACGGGGTGATGCCCGCGACCACGCCGAGCGGCTGGCGCAGCGAGTACACGTCAATGCCGGTGCCCGCGCCCTCGGTGTACTCACCCTTGATGAGGTGCGGGATGCCGACGGCGAATTCGATCACCTCGATGCCGCGCTGGATGTCGCCCTTCGAATCGGCGACGGTCTTGCCGTGTTCCAAACTGAGGAGTTCGGCCAATTCTTCGATGTTCTGGTTGACCAGGTCGACGAACTTCATCATCACGCGGGCCCTGCGCTGCGGGTTGAAGCCCGCCCACACCTTCTGGGCCTCGACGGCGCCTGCGACGGCGGCGTCGACGTCGGCCGACGATGCCATCGGCACCGTGGCCTGAACCTGGCCGGTGTTGGGGTTCATCACGTCCGCGGTGCGCTTGGACGTTCCGGCGGTGCGCTGGCCGTCGATGAAATGCGAAATCTGTGTGGTCATGAGTCTTTCCCTCGCCCGAATGGCTGAATACTAGGACATCCTAGTAACTTGTCGGCAGCGCGCGCAAGAGGGTGCGGTGAGCGTCGGATGTTGGCCCGTCAGGCGCTTGGACCGGGCCCGAACGCTCCGAGCAGAAACTCGTCGAAGACGCGATCGTGTTCGACTTCAAACGCCTCGCGGAACGTGACTCCCGCGCTGGAAGTCAGATAGCGCTTGGTGGCTTCGAGGGCGGCCTGTGGCGCTTCGGCCATCACTCGAGCGGTCGCGATCGCCTCGTCGACGAGGCGATCGGCGTCGACAATCGCGTTCACCAGACCAAGGCGATGAGCCTCGGCTGCGTCGATGCCCCTGCCGGTCAGGCACAGGTCGCGCGCAATGCCCGCTCCGACGATCCACTGCAGGGGAGTGAACAGCGGCGGCGCGCCGAACTTGATCTCGGGGTGGGCGAAGGTCGCGCCGGGCACGGCGATCCGCATGTCGCACAAGAGGGACAGGTCGAAGCCGCCGCCGAACGCCGCACCGTTGACAGCCGCGATAGTGGGCTTGGGGAACTCCCACATGGCCAGGTGGTAGCGATGTGAGCTGTCGCGGATGGTGCGGGCGAGATCGGGCTCCGCGAACTCCTTGAGGTCGAAGCCCGCGCAGAACGCGGTTCCGGTGCCGGTGATCACGACGACGCGGACGCCGTCGTCGGTCGCCCACTGATCGAGCGTGTCGGAGATGGCGTCGCGCATGGCGATGGAGAGCACGTTGCGGCGCTTCTCATTGTCTAGACGCAGGACCGCAATTCCGTCGGGACTGATGTCGGTCGCCAGCATCATCGGAGACTAACTCCGTTCGTGCCTCGGCGAGAATGGGCCTCACATTTCGCCGCCGGAGTACGTCTACGGGGTGTGACGAGAACAGATGTGAGCTTCGACGTGGCGGGCGACACCTGCGCCGCCTGGATATACGAACCCGAAGACGCAGACTCCATCCGCGTTCGCTCGATCATCGTGATGGCCCACGGCCTGACAGGAACGCGTCGCGATCGGCTGGGGGCCTTCGCCGAACGCTTCGCCCAACATGGTTGTTTCGCCATGGTTTTCGACCACCGCGGATTCGGCGACAGCTCCGGAATACGCGATCTATTCGAGCCGGCGCGGCAGCTCGAAGACTGGGCACAGGCGATCGGATTCGCGCGCCGACTGCCAGGAGTCCATCCGCAACGCGTCGTCACGTTCGGGTCTTCGATGGGAGGCGGAAACGCCTTGGCGGCTGCAGCCCTGGACGGTGAGGTGGCGGCGACGATCAGCCAGGTACCGTTTCTCAACATCGTTCGTCAGGCCTACCGCGCTCGGCCACACGTGCTGGCCAGAATGCTGCTGGCGGGCATCCGGGGCGAGTACATGCCCGCCGTGGGTCACCCGCACGAAGCGGCGTTCATCAACGCTCCAGACAGTGAAGCCGGGTGGCGCCGCGTTGTGGCGATCGGAGAAGACTCGCGATGGCGGGACCGGGTGTCGTCGCGATGGCTGCTCGGGCGCCCATTCAACCCCGGACGTCACGCCAGGCGCCTGCACTGCCCATGGCTGGTCTGCGTCGGTGGTGCCGATCAGGTGGCCCACCCTGCCGCGGCGATCGCCGCGGCGAGACGGGCGCCGCGCGGTGAACTGCGGGTCTACCCCGGCGTCGATCACTTCGACATCTACGACGGCCCCGAGCATGCGGCCGTCGTCGCCGACCAGCTTGAGTTTCTCGAGCGTCACGGCCTTGCTAGCCGCGCAGCTCTTCGATGAATGCGCGGGTTTGGTCCCACGTCGGCAGCAGACCCGCGGCCTGAACCTGCGCCAGCGTGGGTGCCTCGCGGTCCCGGTCCGAAATGATCGGCTCGCCGTCCACAGCAGGCCAGGCGATATCCAGCGTCGGGTCGAGCGGGTTGATGGTGTGTTCGCGATCGGGGGCGTAGGCCGCCGAGCACAGGTACATCACTGTCGAATCATCTTCCAGCGCAAGGAAAGCGTGGCCGAGGCCCTCGGAGAGGTAAACCGAACGATGCCGGTCATCGAGCACCACCGCGTCCCACTTCCCGAATGTCGGTGAACCGACCCGAATGTCGACGACCACGTCGAACACCGAACCGCGCAGGCACGTGACGTACTTCGCCTGGCTCGGCGGAACCTGTGCGAAGTGCACGCCGCGCAGCACACCCGCTGACGACACCGAACAGTTGGCCTGCCGCATATCGAGACTGTGTCCGGCGAATTCGGTGAACGACGAATCGGTGAACCATTCGAAGAACAGGCCGCGCTGGTCGGTGCGCACCTGTGGTGTGATCTCCCACGCGCCGGGGACGGCGAGTTCGCGAACCTTCACTGGCCACGTTCCTGGTAGCCGGCCTCGACCGCGTCTTTCAGTGGGCCCCACCAGGATTCGTTGTCGCGATACCACTCGATGGTGGCACACAGACCTTCGTCGAAGTCGGTGTGCTTTGGACCCCAGCCCAACTCGTTGTACAGCGGCGACGGGTCGATCGCATACCGCAGGTCATGCCCGGCGCGGTCGGTGACATGGTCGAAGTCGTCGGGCTCACGGCCCATCAGTCGCAGGATTGTCCGCAGCACCGACAGGTTGTCCCGTTCTCCTTCCGCACCAATGAGGTACGTGCGACCGACCTGGCCGTCGGTGAGAATCCGCCACACCGCGCTGTTGTGGTCGTCGACATGGATCCAGTCACGGACGTTCGCGCCGGAGCCGTACAGCTTGGGCCGCCGCCCGGTCAGCACGTTGGTGATCTGGCGCGGAATGAACTTCTCCACGTGTTGATACGGCCCGTAGTTGTTGGAGCAGTTCGAGATCGTCGCGGCCACGCCGTAGGACCGCACCCACGCGCGGACAAGCATGTCGGCCGCTGCCTTCGTCGCCGAGTACGGGCTCGATGGGTTGTACGGCGTCGATTCGGTGAACCGCTGCGGCGAGCCCAGTTCGAGGTCGCCGTACACCTCGTCGGTGGACACGTGGTGCAACCGCACACCATGGGCGCGCACCGCTTCCAACACGGTGAACGTGCCGACGACGTTGGCTTGCAGAAACGGCTCGGGATTGGCGAGCGCGTTGTCCACATGGGTTTCCGCTGCGAAATGCACGACGGCGTCGGCCTCGGCCACGAGCTTGGACACCAACTCTGCGTCGGTGATATCGCCCTGCACAAGGCGGACGTCGTGCTCGACCGGGGCCAGCGATTCACGGCTACCCGCATAGGTCAGCGCATCCAGCACCGTCACCGCATGGTCGCCCACCGCAGAACGCACGAAGTTGGCGCCGATGAACCCCGCGCCGCCTGTGACCAGCAACCGCATGCTCAAACCCTAGCGGGCACGGACCGGTCGCCCCGTCAAACTGAGGTGCAAGGCATTCGACCGGGGAGCGTCATCATTTGTTGACGGCGCCGGACGCGATGGACGTATGGTCACGCCTTGGATGTCAGACCGAGCGGTCCTGCCAGTTCGGTCAGCGTCGGGATCAGCTTGTCCCAGCCACCAAGTACCTGAATCGTCACGTGATCGGCGCCTGCGTCCAGATGCTCGCCAAGCCGCTTGGCGATGTCGTCGGCCGTGCCGTGTGCGACGACCGCGTCGATCAGCTTGTCGCTGCCCGGTTTGGCGATGTCCTCGTCGGTGAAGCCCAGCCTCTTCCAGTTGTTCAGGTAATTGGACAGGTTCAGATAGAAGTCGACGGTGTCGCGGCCGATGGCCCGTGCCTGGTCGGCATCCGTCGACAGCACCACCTTGTGCTCCGTCGCAAGGAACACCGAGTTGCCGATGACCTCGCGGGCCTGAGCGGTGTGTTCCGGCGTCGTCAGGTACGGGTGCGCGCCCGCGCTGCGCTGCGCCGACAGCTTGAGCACCTTCGGTCCCAGCGCCGCGACGACCCGGCGGCTGGTCGGCACGCACTCTTCATCGAGCACGTCCAGGTACTCCACCAGCACGTCGTAGGGCTTGCGGTACTCGTCGGTGTGTTCGGGATGGCCGATGCCGATGCCGAGCAGGAACCGGCCGGGGTACGCGTCCTCAATGCGGTGATACGCCTCCGCCACCTGTTTCGCAGGCGCTGTCCAGACGTTGATGATGCCGGTGGCCACCTGAAGCGTGTCGGTGCGCTCGAGGATCGGCTCGACGTAGTTCAAGTCGCCTGCGGGCGACCCGCCAACCCAAACCGCGCCGTAGCCCAGCTTCTCGATCTCGACGGCCTGCTGGGGCTTGACCGCCCCGAATGTCCAGACGCCGTAGCGGCCGAGCCCAGGCTTGAGTTCAGTCATCGCGGTTCCTTCGGTTGGACGTTCAGTCGTGGCCGAGCGGACCGGCCAATTCGGCAAGTGCCGGTACGAGCTTGTCAGGTGAGGTGAGTACCTGCACCGGCACGTGGTCGGCGCCTGCCGCCAGGTGTTCCTTCAGCCGCGCCGCGATGGCGTCCGTCGTGCCGTACGCGACCACCGCGTCAACCAGGCGATCGCTGCCAGGCTTGGCGACGTCTTCGTCGGTGAAGCCCAGCCGTTTCCAGCTGTTGAGGTAGTTCGTCAGGTTGAGGTAAATCTCGAGCGCCTTGCGGCCAACGGTGCGCGCCTTCTCCGCGTCGGTGGTCAGCACCACCTTGTGCTCGGGGGCGATGAACGCCTCGGGCCCGATGAGCTTGCGTGCTTGGGCGGTGTGCTCGGGTGTCGTCAGATACGGGTGTGCACCGGCGCTCCGGCGCGCCGAAAGCTTCAGCACCTGCGGGCCGAGCGCGGCGACCACCCGGCGATCCTTCGGCACGCCGTGTTGGTCCAGCGCGTCCAGGTACTCGGTCAGCGCGTCGTACGGCTTCTTGTATTCGTGGCCCGCCTCGGGGTGACCGACGCCGATGCCCAACAGGAAGCGTCCCGGGTAGGCCTTGTCGATGCGGTGGAAGGACTCGGCGACGGGTCCGGCATCGGCGGTCCATATGTTGACGATCCCGGTGGCCAGCTGCAACGTCGTCGTAGCGTCGAGGATGGGGTCCACCCACGACAGGTCCGCGGCCGGCGAGCCGCCCGCCCAAACGGCGCCGTAGCCAAGGGACTCGATTTCCTGAAGCTGCTCAGGGGACACCTGCCGCCACAGATCATGGTGGCCGAACACGCCGAACTTGCCGAGATTGGGTTTGGTCATGTGTCCTCCAACCCGCGGCGATGCGGTGGCTATTCCTGGCTATTCGGAGGTGGCTGGAAGTTCGATCGGTGTTGGCAATTCGGGCGCAGGCGCCACCAGTGGCAGCAGGACGATGAACTTCGTGTGCCCCGGCTCGGACTGCACGCGCAGATCGCCGTGGTGCTTCTCCACGACGATCCGGCGAGCCAGATCCAGGCCGAGGCCGGTGCCCTCGCCGAACGGCTTCGTGGTGAAGAACGGGTTGAAGACGTTCTCGATGATGTCCGCGGGAATGCCTGGACCGTCGTCGCAGATCTCGACGCGAATCATCTCTTCGTTTTCGCGCATCGTGCGCAACGTCAGCGTGCCGTGTCCGTCCATCGCTTGAATCGCGTTGTCGATGATGTTCGTCCAGACTTGGTTGAGATCGCCTGGGTAGCAAAGCAATTCGGGCAGCGTGTGGTCGGTGTCCTTGACCAGCTTGACCGTGCCGTCCTTGCCGAACTTGTCGCCGAACATCATGATCGTGCTCTTCAGAAGGTCGTGGACGTCGGCGCTCTGATACTCCGCGCGGTCCATCTGAGAGTATTGCTTGGCCCCGGCCAGCAGCGCCGAGATCCGCTTGCTGGCCTCTGCGATCTGGTTCATCAACAGCTCGGTCTCGATGGTGTAGCGCAGCCAACCGATGGCGCCCTGCAACGACGCCGTCGCGTCGACTTCATCGACGGATGCCGAGACGCGTTCGAGCCAGTCGATGTCCAGTCCGGCGTCTACGAATGTCGGTGCGTATTCCCATGCACCGACGATGTCGCGGTCCTCGAGCCAGTCGCCGATCTGCTCCTCGCGATCGGATGTTTCGAGAGCGTTCAGTTCGACGGACTTGGACTTTGCGACCTGCTCGGCGACTTCCTCCTGAATGCTGACCAGCACGCGCAACGCCTCGGGGCTGAACTTGCCGTCGGCCAGCATCGCCAGCTTGTGTCGCATACCAGCGACCTTCTCGCGCAGGTCGGCGACGGCCCGTGCTGTCGCCGCGGCCGGGTTGTTCAGCTGGTGGGTGAGCCCGGCCGACAACTGGCCCAGCGCCAGCAGCTTCTCGCGCTGGCCGATGATCTGGTCATACCGCCGCCCACCGACCAAGTGTCCTTCGAGAAGGTGTACGGCCATGGGGAACTGCGATTTCATGAACATGGCGAACGCGTCCGCGTCCAGCACGAAGAACCGCGACGGCTTTGTCACCCGCACCGATGCCATGTAGAGCTGTTCCTGGTCGGGTATGTACGCCGACCAGGCTCCGCAGTACACGCCGCGCTGCGAGGTGCGGTTGGTCTCGATGTCCACGCCTCCCGAGCGCTTCGACATCACCAACTCGCCGTCGAGCAAGACGTACAAGCAGGTCGCAGGATCGCCCTCGGTGCAGACCGGCCCCGGTTCGAAGCTCTGGATGTGCCCGTGGTCGCACAGCACCTGAAGCTGCTCGTCCGACAGCGCCTCGAAGAGAAACAGCGTCCGCAGTTCGTCAGGCAGACACGTGTTTGAATCGCCCATCATCCGCTCCTAGGCCTCGGCCAAATACCGGTGCACCAACATCACCGCCATCGACCCTTCGCCGACGGCGGCGGCCACCCTTTTGGCTGACTCGGCACGCACATCCCCTGCAACAAACACACCGGGCACACTTGTTTCCAAGTGATGCGGCGGACGCTCCAGCGACCAACCGCTGACCTCCCTGAGGTCGGGGCCGGACAGGATGAATCCGTGGTCGTCCTTGGCAATCACGTCCAGCCATTCGGTGCGCGGCTCGGCGCCGATGAAGCAGCACAGCCGGTCGGACGTCACGGTCTCCTTCTCGCCTGACTGCCTGTCGAGCAACACAAGGCCGGTGAGGTGGTCCTCCTCGCCGAGTGTGTCGACCACTTCGGTACAGGTGCGGACGGTGATGTTGTCGTTTTTCTCGATCTGCTGGATCAGGTAGTACGACATCGACGTCTCCAGCGATGGGCCGCGCACGAGCATCGTCACCGATTTCGCCGTGCGCGACATGAACATCGCCGCCTGCCCCGCCGAGTTCGCACCGCCAACGATGTACACGTCCTCGCCCTTGCACTCCGAGGAGTCGGAGACGGACGCGCCATAAAAGACGCCGCGACCCACGTAGTTGCATGCGGGGTTGTCCGGGTCGTCCCAGCACCCGGTCACCTGCAACTGCCGGTATTCGACGCCGGTGGCGAGGATGACGGCCTGGGCGCTGACGCTGCCGCCGTCCTCGAAATCGATCGTGCGCGCGGTGCCGCTGTCCCCGGCCTGCAGCCTGACCGCCTTGCGGGTGGTGATCACCTCGGCGCCGAAGCGCTCGGCCTGCCGGCGCGCCGACGTGGTCAGCTCCGCGCCCGAGACGCCGGTGGGAAAGCCGAGGTAGTTCTCGATCCTGGAGCTGCGCCCGGCCTGGCCCCCCGTGGTCGTCTCCTCGATCAGCACGGTTTTCAGGCCCTCGGACGCGCCGTACACCGCGGCCGCGAGCCCTGCAGGTCCGCCGCCGATAACGGCGAGTTCGTACATCTCCATCGACGGGTTTGTCGAAAGGCCCAGCATCGAGGCCAGCTCGGTGTCCGTCGGCTCGACCAGTGTCTCGCCCTGCTCGGTGATGACGACCGGGAGCTGATAGCCGTCAAGGCCCGCCGCGTCGAGCAGCTGCTTGCCCTTCGCCTCGTCGGCCATGAACGAGCGGAACGAATGCTGGTTGCGGGCCAGGAAC
Source organism: Mycolicibacterium moriokaense (assembly GCF_003201655.1). Classification (GTDB taxonomy): domain Bacteria; phylum Actinomycetota; class Actinomycetes; order Mycobacteriales; family Mycobacteriaceae; genus Mycobacterium; species Mycobacterium moriokaense_A. The sequence continues at coordinate 53,357 of NZ_QJJU01000018.1, read as the reverse complement.
TGACGCACCGCCCAGGACCGCTCATTCCAGCGATGCCCGATCACCTTGGTGTGTGGAATGGCCCGGTCGCCGGTCGCGTGCCATTCCTCGAGGAGCCCGTCGATCACCGGGTAGAGCTTCTCCTCTGGCGGATCCCACGGCTTGAGCAGGTAGTGATCCAGGTCGACGACGTTGATGGCGTCGATTGCCGCATGCGTGTCGGCGTATGCCGTCAGCAGCACACGGCGGGCGAGGGGGTAGGTGTCCATAGCCTCTTCGAGGAACTCAATGCCGCTCATCTGCGGCATCCGGTAGTCGGCAACGAACACCGCGACCGTGTCGCCGCGCAGCTTGAGTTCGTGCAGTGTCTGCAGGGCATCGGGGCCCGATTCGGCGCGCACGATGCGGTATCTCTCGCCGTAGTGGCGACGCAGATCCCTGGCGACGGCGCGCGATACCGCGGGGTCGTCGTCAACGGTCAGAATTACGGGTTTTCGGGGCTGGGGGGTGGGACCAGTCATCACCTATAAGTATGCGCCCTTCGTCTAGCGGATATAGCCGTCGGCCTAGAGCTCCGTTGCGGACGCAGCCTCCGCCCATGAGCTGCGCGTTCGATGATTTTGGGGTGGACGCCCGAACAGGTAGTATGGATCAACGGTGCGGCATCCGCGCCGGCTCTTGCGTGCCCCATGTCCATGGAATTGCTGGAATTTCTGTCCACTGGCTCACGTTTTGTAGTCGGGTAATGCTGTGCCAACGATCAGGGACAACGGAGGATATGGCCAAGAAAGACGGTGCCATCGAGGTCGAGGGCCGCGTGGTCGAGCCCCTGCCCAATGCGATGTTCCGCATTGAGCTGGAGAACGGACACAAGGTTCTTGCCCACATCAGCGGCAAGATGCGGCAGCACTACATCCGCATCCTGCCCGAGGACCGCGTCGTTGTGGAGTTGTCTCCCTACGACCTCTCCCGGGGCCGCATTGTTTATCGGTACAAGTAACTACACAGAACAGGATCGACAAAGCCGTGAAGGTGAACCCGAGCGTCAAGCCCATTTGCGATAAGTGCAGGGTGATCCGCCGGCATGGGCGGGTCATGGTGATCTGCTCCGATCCGCGCCACAAGCAAAGACAAGGTTAGTCAGGGCTTCGTCAAGAACTTGGCCAACCATCTAGACAACTGAATGATGAAATCCCAGTACCACTGAGCGGATACGCCGCTCGACGACGTTCGGCACGGAGGCCGAACCCCGCCAGGGGCGGGAACGGGCTGGGACAAGACCTCCGCACATGAAGGAATGGCACACATGGCTCGACTTGTGGGCGTTGACCTCCCGCGCGATAAGCGCATGGAGATCGCGCTGACCTACATCTACGGCATCGGCCGTACCCGCTCCCAGGAGATCCTGGAAGCCACCGGCATCGACCGGAACCTGCGCACCAAGGACCTGTCCGACGATCAGGTCACCCAGCTGCGTGACTACATCGAAGGCAACGTCAAGGTGGAGGGCGATCTGCGCCGCGAGGTACAGGCCGACATTCGCCGCAAGATCGAGATCGGCTGCTACCAGGGCCTGCGGCACCGCCGCGGCCTGCCGGTGCGCGGCCAGCGGACCAAGACCAATGCGCGCACCCGCAAGGGCCCGAAGCGCACCATCGCCGGCAAGAAGAAGGCCAGGTAACCGATGCCACCCGCAAAGAAGGCAACAGGCTCTGCCCCCAAGAAGGGGCAGAAGACCCGCCGCAGGGAAAAGAAGAACGTCCCGCACGGCGCCGCTCACATCAAGAGCACGTTCAACAACACGATCGTGTCGATCACCGACCCGCAGGGCAATGTCATCGCGTGGGCGTCGTCGGGCCACGTCGGCTTCAAGGGTTCGCGTAAGTCGACGCCGTTCGCCGCTCAGCTTGCTGCCGAGAACGCTGCCCGCAAGGCGCAGGAGCACGGCGTCAAGAAGGTCGACGTGTTCGTGAAGGGCCCGGGTTCGGGCCGCGAGACCGCTATCCGGTCGCTACAGGCCGCCGGCCTCGAGGTTGGCGCAATTTCCGATGTCACCCCGCAGCCGCACAACGGCTGCCGTCCGCCCAAGCGGCGCCGGGTCTAGGAGGAACCAGAACTCATGGCTCGTTACACCGGACCCGCCACGCGCAAGTCGCGTCGCCTCGGCGTCGACCTCGTCGGCGGCGATCAGTCCTTCGAGAAGCGTCCTTACCCGCCCGGCCAGCACGGCCGTGCGCGCGTCAAGGAAAGCGAATACCGCACGCAGCTGCAGGAGAAGCAGAAGGCCCGCTTCACCTACGGCGTGATGGAGAAGCAGTTCCGCCGCTACTACGAAGAGGCCAACCGTCTCTCCGGCAAGACGGGTGAGAACCTGCTGCGCATTCTGGAGAGCCGCCTGGACAACGTGGTCTACCGCGCTGGCCTGGCTCGCACCCGCCGGATGGCGCGGCAGCTGGTCAGCCACGGCCACTTCACCGTCAATGGCGTCAAGGTCGACATCCCGAGCTACCGGGTGTCGCAGTACGACATCATCGACATCAAGGACAAGTCGATCAACACGCTGCCTTTCGAGGTCTCGCGCGAGACCGCAGGCGACCGGCCGATCCCTGGCTGGCTGCAGGTTGTCGGCGAGCGCCAGCGCATCCTGGTGCATCAACTGCCGGAGCGCGCGCAGATCGACGTGCCGCTCGCCGAGCAGCTGATCGTCGAGTTCTACTCGAAGTAAAGACTTCTCAGCCGTCCAGATGGCGGTTGAGACCGCGGCGTCAAATAGCGGATGCCGTAGATGGAGGAAAGAAACACATGCTGATCTCTCAGCGACCCACACTGGCCGAGGAAATCAAGGCCGACAACCGCTCTCAGTTCGTCATCGAGCCGCTGGAGCCCGGATTCGGTTACACCCTCGGCAATTCGCTTCGGCGCACGCTGCTGTCGTCGATCCCCGGCGCGGCCGTCACGAGCATTCGCATCGACGGCGTGCTGCACGAATTCACCACCGTCCCCGGTGTGAAGGAAGACGTCACCGACATCATCCTGAACCTCAAGGGTCTGGTCGTGTCCTCGGAGGAGGACGAGCCCGTCACCATGTACCTGCGCAAGCAGGGCCCAGGTGCGGTCACCGCGGGTGACATCGTTCCGCCTGCAGGCGTGACCGTGCACAACCCCGAAATGCACATCGCGACGCTGAACGACAAGGGCAAGCTCGAGGTCGAGCTCGTCGTCGAGCGCGGCCGCGGCTACGTGCCCGCCGTTCAGAACAAGGCGTCGGGTGCCGAAATCGGCCGTATACCAGTCGATTCCATCTACTCGCCGGTCCTCAAGGTCACCTACAAGGTGGAGGCGACCCGTGTCGAGCAGCGCACCGACTTCGACAAGCTGATCCTTGACGTCGAGACGAAGAGCTCGATCACCGCTCGTGACGCGCTCGCGTCGGCGGGCAAGACGCTGGTCGAATTGTTCGGCCTGGCACGGGAACTCAACGTCGAGGCCGAGGGCATCGAGATCGGGCCGTCGCCTGCCGAGGCCGACCACATCGCTTCGTTCGCGCTGCCGATCGACGACCTGGACCTCACGGTGCGGTCGTACAACTGCCTCAAGCGCGAGGGTGTGCACACGGTGGGCGAGCTCGTCGCCCGCACGGAGTCCGATCTGCTGGACATCCGCAACTTCGGCCAGAAGTCCATCGACGAGGTGAAGATCAAGCTGCACCAGCTGGGTCTGTCGCTGAAGGACAGCCCGGCCACTTTTGATCCGTCCGAGGTCGCCGGCTACGACGTCGCCACCGGTACCTGGAACAGCGACGCCGGCTACGACCTGGACGACAACCAGGACTACGCCGAAACCGAACAGCTCTAACCACATCCGTCCCGGTCCTACCTGATACGGGGGCCGGCCCCATTTAGGAGATAGTCGCAATGCCCAAGCCCACCAAGGGCCCTCGCCTCGGCGGGTCGTCCGCGCACCAGAAGGCGATCCTGGCCAACCTGGCCACGTCGCTGTTCGAGCACGGCCGGATCAAGACGACCGAGCCCAAGGCGCGGGCGTTGCGGCCCTATGCGGAGAAGCTGATCACCCACGCCAAGAAGGGCACGCTGCACAACCGGCGTGAGGTGATGAAGAAGATCCGCGACAAGGACGTGGTGCACGCGCTGTTCGCCGAGATCGGTCCGTTCTTCTCGGATCGCAATGGTGGCTTCACCCGCATCATCAAGGTGGAGGCGCGCAAGGGCGACAACGCCCCGATGGCCGTCATCGAGCTGGTGCGGGAGAAGACGGTGACCGACGAGGCCAACCGTGCCCGTCGCGCCGCCGCCTCGAAGAAGGCCGCGCCCGCTAAGGCGGCTCCGGCCGCTGAAGAGGCTCCGGCTGTCGAAGAGGCTGTGGCCGAAGAGGCTCCTGCTGAAGAGACCGTCGAGGACGTGAAGGCCGAGGACGCCGCCATCGAGGAGGCTCAGACCGCTGAGGCCGAAGCCGAGGATGCCGACAAGTCCTAGCAGTATGTCGAACGAGCCCGCCATCGATTCCGGTGGCGGGTTTGTTCGTCTTCGGCTCGACATCGCTTACGACGGAACCGAATACGCAGGCTGGGCGCCGCAGGTGGGGCTGCGCACCGTCGCGGGCGTTCTGGACGAGGCGCTCTCAACAGTGTTCCGCACTCCGGTGCAGTGCCGGGCGGCGGGACGCACCGACGCGGGTGTGCATGCCACAGGTCAGGTAGTTCATCTCGACGTGCCGGACCACGCGTTGCGTCACGCGTACCCGCGCACCACGCGGGCCGAAGCGGCTCCTGAGTTCCTGTCCCTGGTTCGGCGGCTCGCGCGGTTCTTGCCTGCCGATGTCCGTGTGCTCGACATCAACCGTGCTGCAGCGGGTTTCGATGCCCGCTTCTCGGCGCTGCGGCGCCATTATGTCTACCGGTTGTCGACCGCCCCGTACGGTGTTGAGCCGCAGGAGGCGCGCTATGTGACGACGTGGCCGCGTCCGCTTGACGTCGACGCGATGGCGACGGCTTCGCGAGACCTGCTTGGCCTGAACGACTTCGCCGCGTTCTGCCGCCACCGTGATGGCGCCACCACGATCCGCGACCTTCAGCGGCTGGACTGGTCCCGCGACGGCGACCGTGTCAACGTCCATGTGAGCGCCGACGCGTTCTGTTGGTCGATGGTGCGCTCGTTGGTCGGAGCCTTGTTGGCGGTCGGCGAGCATCGGCGTGAACCCGGCTGGTGCGCCACACTGTTGACGTCGACCCAGCGCTCCAGTGACTTCGCCGCCGCGCCGCCCCACGGCCTGACGCTTGTCGGCGTGGACTACCCGCCCGACGATGAACTCGAGGCGCGCACCAGGGTCACCCGCGAGCTGCGGGTGGTCGACTAGAGCCTGCCTGCGACGAAGTCCGCGGCCTGGTTCGGCATACCCGCCTGGATATACGCGTTGGCGAGGTGGGCGGGCCAGTTGTTCTGCCAGGTGTCAGGATCCGCCGGGTTGCAGATTGGGTCCGCGCCGTGGCACAGGTCAATGGTTCTGTCCTGGTAGACGGGGTTGAAGTTCGTGATCGGCCCGACCCATTGGGATCCGTTGCCGAAGAGCGCGACGGCGGCGACGTGCGGGTCGGCGCCGTCCGGCAGTGGGTTCTTGAAGCCGAAGAAGCTAATCGGCAAGGCGAGCACCACATCGGTGACCGCGGCGCCGAGTGAGTAGCCGCCGAGTACCAGGCGGGTATCGGGGCAATTGTTCATCATCGATTGGATGTGCGCGCTCATGTCGTTGGCGCCGACGTCCACCTGGTTGTCGGCGGGATATTGCACCGCATACACACCGATGTTCTTGTTGGTCTTGGACCGAAGTGCGCTGATGAACGCGTTGCCGAGGATGCCGACGCCAGGCGATTCCAGTCGGCCGCGGGCGAAGACGACCTCGACCGCGGGGCATGCGGCCGATGCGGTCGGCGTCATCTGTGGGGACATTGCGGGGGCGACGAGCAGGGCGGTGGCAACGAGCACAACGACGACCCCGGCGATGAGATGGCGACGGATCACCAAATCGACTCTAGCCGAGCCAATTGACGCCTTCGCCCGTAAATCGTGAAGGTGACGGTTACAGGTGGCCCGCCGCGAAGTTGGCCGCCTGGTTCGTCGGCCCGCCCGCATAGGCGCGGTGTGCGCTCATGCTCTGGCCGTCCGTCTGACAGATCGGGTCTCCACCGTTGCACAGGTCGATCGACCTGCCACCCCATATCGGGCTCACGGTGAGCGGCAGGCCAAGCTTGGCTGACGGGTTACCGAACACCGCGATGGCGGCGACGTGGTCGGGCACGTTGGGCGGTAGCGGGCTGTTGAACCCGATGACGGGCATCGGTACCGCGCTGATGACGTCGATCACCGCCGCACCCTGCGAGTATCCGCCCAACACCAACCGGGTGTCGGGGCAGTTGTCGACCATGAACTGGATGTGGCCGCTGGCGTCGTTGGCGCCGTCGGCCGCCGCCAGGAAGTCGTAGTTGGCGGGGTAGTTGACCGCGTATGCCCCGACCGACCGGCCGCCGACCTTTCCGCGCAGTGCGTTGACGAACGCGCCGCCGACGTCTCCAAGGCCCGGTGCGTCATTGGTGCCGCGGGCGAAAACGACCTCGATGTCGGGGCAGCCGTCAGCGGATGCGGTCGCGAGGTTGCCAATTGGCATGGGCGACAACGCCGGTAGAAGAACACCAGCTGAGGCCGCCAGAGCGGCCGTTGCGGAGGCGAAGGACCAGCGGCGAATTCGATTCAAGGGCACAACGAATGATAGCGCCGGGTTTGGCTAAATTATGCCAGCGACGTAGTTTGCGGCCTGTTGTGTCAGGCCCGCGCTTATGTAGTCGTTGTGGGCGAACGGGTTCCGACCGCGTGAGCAGATCGGGTCGCCGTCCTTGCAGAGGTCGATGGCCCTGCCGCCGAAGACGGACGACGTGATCGGGTTGCTGAACTTGGTCGCAGGATTGCCGAACACCACTACCGCGTCGATGGCGGGCACGAGATTCGCAGGCAGCGGGGGCGCCGATCCAATCTCGCCGACCTTGTTGCCGAGCGGCGGGATACCGGCGAGCATGTCGACCACCGCCGCCCCCTGCGAGTACCCACCGAGCACGATTCGGGTCGATGGGCACTGCTGCGTCAGGGCCGAGATGTAGTTGGTGGCGTCGGCCGCCCCATCTTGCGCCTGGAGGAAGTCATACGACGCGGGGTAGTTGACCGCATAGGAGGTCAGGGTGCGGCCGCCCACCATCGTGCTGAGCGCGTCGGTGAAAGCCTGGCCCGGATTTCCGAGGCCGGGCGCGTCGTTGGTGCCGCGAGCAAAGATCACCTTGATGTCGCTGCAAGGCTCGGCCGTCGCTGATGGGGCGATGGCGAGGGTCGTGGCCGCGCAGACCAGGGCCGACGTGATCGTGGCCAGCCGGGCTGACATTCGGAGCAAAGTCACGTCGGCCATCTTCACACATCGGACTCAGCCGCTGCCAACCGTTTGCCCGGATGGTGCACCATTGACGGGACCGTCAGGCCAGGTCACGTCGTTGAGTTTGTCGGTGCGGTCGCCCTGACGGGCCAGCGCCAACCCGCTGAGCACCACGACACCGCCGACGGCCTGGATGGGTGTGACGGCCTCACCGAGCAGCAGCCAGGCGGCCAGGACGGCGAACATCACCTCGGAAAGACCGACCAGTGACGCGAACCGTGGCCGCAGCCGGGCGATGCCCATGATGCCGACGGTGTAGGCGATCGCCGTGGGGATCAGCGCCAGCGCGATGACGGGCACCGCCCACGACGTCGTCCATCCCGCGACGACGGCGTCGTTGGTGGTGAAGGTCATGGGCATCAGCCCGGTGGTGCCGAGTGTCGCGACCGCTGCGGCGCCGACGATCAGCCCGCCCGTGGCCAAGGTGATCGAGTTCAGGCCGTCGCCGTCGGCGGCGACCTCGTCGGACATCATGAAGTAGCAGGCAGCGCAGACAGCTGCTGCCAAGGCCCAGCCGAGGCCGATCAGATTGATGTGGGCGCCGCTGAATACGTTGAGCACCAACATGATTCCGGCGATGGCCAGTGCAACACCAGTGAGCGTCAGACTGCTAGGCCGACGCCGGGTGGTGGCCCACATCCAACCGACCACCAGGATCGGCGCGGTGTACTCCAACCAAGCAATCCGCCAGAGACAGTTCTGCACCACCGTGGTCGTGGGAGAGGCGGCCACGGTGGTGCGGACCCGTCGCTAAGTGGGTGGGGGGCGAACGGGACCGCACAGTTCTGTCTTGTGCACCGAGATCTGCACCAGGGCTGTGGCGGAGCGCAACTGACAGCCCTGGCGCAGAACTCGACGCAACAAGCAGCGCGTAAATCCGGCGTTCGGTCCCATCCGGAATTCGTGAAGCGTAATTTCCAGCTAATACTCAGTATTAGGGGGAAACATGAACAAGTACGCAAAACTGTCGGTGACGGCAATTATGGCAAGCCTTGGAACCATGGTGCTAGCACCGACGGCCACCGCCGACACCACGCTGGTGCTCTTCGAGCACGACACCGTGCAGCACCAGGTGGACCTCGGCGCGCCCGGATCGGGCCCGGGTGACCAATTCATCTTCGCCGGCGATGTGTTCGACCGCCCCGGTGGCATGTTCCTGGGAACGACCGGCGGCAGTTGCACCACGCTTAGCGGCAACGAGAAGTCTGGCAAGCAGGCGTGTAATGGCACTTTCAACCTGGCCGGCGGCCAGATCGTTGTCCAAGGCGTTGCAGACACAGGCGGGCTGTTCGGTAGCGGCGATACACAACCGCTGTCGATCGTCGGCGGCACGGGGATTTACCAGAACGCACACGGCACCGGCACCATCCAGGTACCTCCGGATGTACCCAACCAGGCCGACGCGAACTTCGTCCTCAACCTCGCCGGCGGCTAGCCCCAACAACGCGTTTTGACCTGCGCGGACGCCCGCAGGTAAGCTGCCTCGTTGGCGTGCGGTACGCAAGCCGGGTCCTCGGGTCGATGTCGGTCGCCGAGGGGGTTCCCGAACCGCGAAACGCCTGATCGGCACCCGGGTCACCGGGATCCAACCCGAGAAGAGAAGGTAAGCGCTGTGTCTACATACACGCCGAAGGCGGGTGACACCACGCGTTCGTGGTACGTCATCGACGCCACCGACGTGGTGCTCGGCCGGCTCGCCGTGGAAGCAGCCAAGCTGCTTCGCGGCAAGCACAAGCCGACATTCACGCCCAATGTCGACGGTGGCGATTTCGTCATCGTCATCAACGCTGAGAAGGTCGCCATCAGCGGCGACAAGCTCCAGAACAAGTTCGCCTACCGCCACTCGGGTTTCCCCGGCGGCCTTCGGGCGCGCTCACTCGGCGACGAGATGCAGAAGCACGCTGATCGAGTCGTCGAGAAGGCGATCATCGGCATGCTGCCCCACAACAAGCTGAGCCGGCAGGTCCAGAAGAAGCTGCGCGTCTACGTCGGGTCGGAGCATCCGCACACCGCCCAGCAGCCGATTCCGTTCGAGATCAAGCAGGTGGCCCAGTGACCGAGACCGTTGAGACCACAGAAGAAGCCGTGACCGAAGTCGAGGCCCCCGAGACGGAGGCCGCCGAGGCCGCCGAGGCCGTCGCCGAGACCGAGGCCCCGACTGAGACCGCAGCCGCGCCCGAAGCGGCCCCGCGTGAGCCGGTCATCTTGGACCGTCCCATCCAGACCGTCGGCCGCCGCAAGGAGGCCGTGGTGCGGGTGCGCCTGGTGCCCGGCACCGGCCAGTTCCATCTGGACGGCCGCACCCTGGAGGCCTACTTCCCCAACAAGGTGCACCAGCAGCTGATCAAGGCTCCTTTGGTGATCGTGGACCGGGTGGATGCCTTCGACGTCTACGCCCACCTCGACGGTGGTGGCCCGTCCGGGCAGGCAGGCGCGCTGCGCCTGGCCATCGCGAGGGCGCTGATCTTGGTGCAGCCCGAGGACCGGCCCGCCCTGAAGAAGGCCGGCTTCCTCACCCGCGACCCGCGCGCCATCGAGCGCAAGAAGTACGGCCTCAAGAAGGCCCGCAAGGCGCCTCAGTACAGCAAGCGCTGATCGATCCCGCCGAGCGTGCGCAAAATGCCACGCTTTCTCGGCGTGTCTGTGTACAGACACGCACGCTCGGCGGATCGTTGCGTTCTGGTACCAGTTTGACGCCGGAACGGGCGGCTACCAGGTCTCTTGTGTGATCGGTCGCCATCTATGAGAGGTTTGTCGGCATGGCTCGACTGTTCGGCACCGACGGCGTGCGCGGAGTCGCCAATCAGGACCTGACCGCCGAGTTGGCCCTGGGATTGGGCTCCGCGGCGGCGCGGCGGCTGGGCAGCGTCGGCGGCCATGCGCGCCGCATCGCCGTAGTGGGTCGGGACCCGCGGGCCAGCAGCGAGATGCTCGAGGCGGCGGTGATCGCCGGGGTGACCAGTGAAGGGGTCGACGCGCTGCGCGTCGGTGTCCTGCCCACCCCCGCAGTGGCATACCTGACCAACGCGTACGACGCCGATTTCGGCGTGATGATCTCGGCCTCACACAACCCGATGCCGGACAACGGCATCAAGATCTTCGGGCCCGGCGGACACAAGCTCGACGACGCCGCGGAGGACCGCATCGAAGAGCTCGTCATCCAGGGTCCCGGGAGCCGGCCGACTGGTGCTGGCATCGGCCGTGTCGTCGACGCCGAGGATGCGCTTGACCGCTATCTGCGCCATGCAGGCAAGGCGCTCACCAGTCGGCTGGACGACATCACCGTCGTCGTCGACTGCGCCCACGGCGCAGGGTCCGCCGCCGCGCCGCGGGCGTACCGTGCGGCGGGCGCGAACGTCATCGCCATCAACGCTGAGCCCAACGGGCTGAACATCAACGACGGCTGCGGCTCCACGCACATGGAGGGGCTGCAGGCGGCCGTGATTTCTCACGGTGCCGACCTCGGGCTGGGGCACGACGGCGATGCCGACCGCTGCCTGGCCGTCGACGCCACCGGCCAGATCATCGACGGCGACGCCATCATGGTGATACTCGCGATGGCGATGCGCGATGCAGGCGAGCTGGCGTCCAACACGCTGGTGGCGACCGTGATGAGCAACCTTGGGCTGCACCTGGCCATGCGCGCGGCGGGCATCGAGGTCCGCACGACCGGCGTCGGCGACCGCTACGTGCTCGAAGAGCTGAGGGCGGGGGAGTACACGCTCGGCGGTGAGCAGTCCGGTCACATCGTGATGCCTGCGCTCGGCACGACGGGAGACGGCATCGTCACCGGGTTGCGGCTCATGTCGAGGATGGCTCAGACCCGCTCGTCGCTGGCGGCGCTGGCCGAACCTATGCACACACTGCCGCAGGTGTTGATCAACGTCCAGGTCGCGAACAAGGCCACGGTGGCCGACGCGCCTTCCGTGCGCTCGGCGGTGGCGGAAGCCGAGGCCGAGCTCGGCGACAGCGGCCGAATCTTGTTGCGGCCCTCCGGAACTGAACAGGTCGTCCGCGTCATGGTCGAGGCCGCCGACGAAGACACCGCACGGCAAGTCGCAGTCCGGGTCGCAGAGTCGGTCAGCAACCAGCGCTGAAATTCGTTGGAACCGGCTGAGGTTCGCCGGCGTCCAAGCGTGTATGGGACAACCTGACGTCGCCCGCGTCGACGTAGCGGCGATGCACGCCGTCGCGAGCCAGTACGAGGCGGCCGCCGATATCGTCGATGCTTCCGTGCGAACGCACCTGACCGGGCTTGTGTTCGACGGCGCGACAGCGGGTCGCACACACGCCGCTCGCGGTGACGCCCTCCGCACAGCCGTCGACCACGTCGTCGACCAACTCCGCCAGTGGTCGAAAGCCGCCGCCGAGATCGCCGCCGCACTCCGTGCGTCCGCGGATCGGTACGCCGAAGCCGATGCCAACGCCGCTGGCCGAGTGGGGTAGCGATGGCCGAAAAGTATGACGTCGCACCACGTTTGGCTGAGGGCCGCCCTGCCGTCGACAACATCCAGTCCTACGTGTGGGCCTGTCACATGGTCGGATACGCGAACCAGGACCTCACACTGCACGCGTCGCAGGTGAACGACTGGTACGGCAGCGAGGATGGGCTTGATCTGCGTGCCCTCGACGCCGACTGTGGCCTGTTCGAGGCGGCGGTGGCGGCGACCGAGGATGCGCTGACGCGACAAGACGACCAACTCGGCGCGCTGTCCGTCGCATGGCAGGGCCGCAGCGCGGACCTCTCCCGTGAGTTCCTGGCCCGGCACGGCGAGGCATCCGCCGCGGCCGCCGCCGCCGTGCGCACCACCGCGGACGCGCTGGCCCTGCTGCGGGACAACCTGTGGCACACCGTCGATGGGAAGGTCGCCGCGGCGATCACCGCCGATGGCCACGCGCCGGACGACTGGCTGGCCGCCGCGCAGACCGTGACGACGGGTGCAGGTGATCGCGCGGCCGCCAGCGAACGGGTCGACAAGGAGGTGAAGCCGTTCGTCGACAACGACATTCGCACCGGTTGGTTGGCCGCGATGCGCTCGGCGATGACCGCGGTGGGGGATTCGTACGACGCCGCGACGGCTGAGCTCACCGCCGAACCGGACGCGGTGTTCGAGGTGCCAGGAGATCTCGGCCCGTCGTGGACGCCGGCACCGCGTGACGACCAGGCCGCCACGGTGCCCGCAGCCGCGAGTGTCGTATCGCCGTCCGCCGCTGCGCCGCCGTCGTGGGGTGCACCTGCCGCGCCACCGATACCCACGCCTGCGCCGCCGCAGACGGCACCAGCCCCATTGCCACCGGTCGACCCGGGATCAGCCGCACCCGCGATGGCGGCACCGCCGTCGGCACCGTCACTAGGCGGACTGCCGGAGGTCAGCGGAGGACTGTCCGGACTCGGGCAGCAGCTCGCCGATGTCTTCGGGAGCCTGCTCGGATCGGCCGACGACGCCACGGCGGATCCAGCCGGCATCGGTGAACCCGATAAGAACGACAACGTTGACGACACGTCGGATAGCGACCCCAAAGAAGACGGTGAACCCGTCGATCCGGCGGCCGAGGAACCTGTCGTCGAACCCGCCGACACCTGCGAACGGGTGCCACCACCCGCCCCGGTCGACCCGCCGCCGCCGACCGAGCCCGCGCCGACACTCGTCCCCGAGCCGCCGCCACCGGATTCCGCAACGCCGCTTAGCGCGGAGGCCGACGCAAAAACGCCGTGTGAGATCGCGGCCGACGAATTGCCGCAGGTGGGACAGTAGCGACGGGACGCCCCGAATTGGTCTGTTCAAAAATGTGTCGATTGGACCCTGACACAACCCAATTTTGCGTTGAAGGTGGTGACATGCGGGTCGGCATGAATTCCTTGACGCTGTATGCGATTGCCCGAATCGGCTTCGGCGTCACATCGCTTGTCGCACCGGCCGTGACAGGCCGAACGCTTGCGGGGCCCGGCGCCGCCTTGCCAGATGCGAAGGCGTTCCTGCGGGGCATGGGCGGCCGCGAGATCGGCCTCGGGCTGGGTCTGCTCGCCGCAATCCGTGCAGACCGCCCCGCGCGACGATGGGTCATCGCTGGTCTCTTCGCCGACGCCGGTGACCTTGCGGGTATAGCGGGTGCTTGGAGCGACATGCCGCGTGCGAAACGGTGGGTTGGTCTCGGCACGGCGGGCGGCGCGGCGGCGGCGGGCGTTGGCGTACTGGCAACCTTGCCGCGGTAGCGATTGCAGAGTAGTAGCGTCCGTCGCGTGAAACTGCGCATGCCGGAGCTCGCCTTCCTGTTCACGCTGGGTGCAGCGGCGTCGCTAATCGGCGATCACAGCCACGTGGCCACGGGCACCACCGAATACCTGACCGACGCGGTTCCCTTCATCTGGAGCAGCCCGATCTGGTTCCCGGTCGCCGTCGGCGCCGCGACCGTGTCACTGGCCGAACTGCGCCTGCGCCTGCGAGTCCCGCGCGAGTCGGTCACGGCGCGTCAAGGCCTGGCGGGTGTCGCGGCCGTCATCGGGATCTACGTCATCACCGCCCTCGAGCACACCGCACCCGCAGTTCCGGTGACGGTGCTGATCTACGCGCTCGCGGTGATCACGTGGTGCGTGCTCGGCGACGGCCCTGGCGCGGTCTGTGGCGTGCTTGCCGCGATCGTCGGCCCGATCGTCGAAGCCGTGATCGCCGCGGCCGGGTTGGCCCGCTATGCCGACGACTCGAACGGGCTGTTCGGGGTGGCCCCGTGGCTGCCCGCGCTGTACTTCGCATTTGGCGTGGTGGTGGGGGTGCTCGCCGAGATCGCCGCCAAGGACCGGGAACCGAGCGTCAGATCGTCTGTTTCCGGCACGCCAGCGCCGAGTTGACGAACGCGTCACGAGCCGGGTTGTCGGTCGCCGCATCCCAGATCAGCGTCACCTGGCTCGGGCCGATGTCCTGAATCGGCAACACCCGAACATCGGGCCTGCGGTAGAACGCCGTCGTCGACCGCGGCAGGATCACGAAACCCGCCTGCGCGGCAACAAGTTCCAGCTTCTCCTCCACGGTGTGCGCCATCTGGCCCGGGCGGCGGTGCTCGGGGGTGGCGATCGCGTACCACTCCGGCAACGTGGCGGGGTCCTGCAGCAGCCGCCGGGACTTCAGATCCCGCAGCCGAACGGACGCCTTCTTCGCCAGTGGGTCCGAGGCAGGTAAGACGACGTCCCGCGGTTCCTCCAGCAGGGGTGCGGTGCCCAGCCCATGGCGATCGATGGGCTCGCGCGCGTACACCACGTCGACCTCACCCCGGTGGACCACGTCCACCTGCTCGGCCCACCCGACTTGCACCACAACGGCACGCCGGGACGGCTCGTCGGCCTCGAACGCCGCCGCCGCGGCCGTTGCCATCAGACCGGGCATCACGCCGACGGTCACCGTAGCCGGCGGCTCGGGCACGCGAAACAGGCGCTGCCGCAACGCTATCGACTCGGCGAGCAAGAAGCGGGCATCCTCGAGTAGCTGCTTGCCCGCGGCGGTCAACTGCGTTCCGCGCGAGTCGCGCGCGAGCAACTGCACGCCGAGGTCACCTTCGAAAGAGCGGATCTGGCGCGACAGAACGGGCTGTGCGATGTGGAGCCGCTCGGCGGCGCGGCCGAAATTCAGTTCTTCGGCGACTGCCACGAAGTAGCGGAGTTTGCGCATGTCAAGGTCGGGCGCGACCATGCCCACAGGGTATCGCTTCCGCGACAAAAAGAGTCTTGGACGGTTCATCCATTTCTGACGAAACTGGACGCATGAGCCTGAAGAACGCGCGAGTCCTGGTCATCGGCGGCACGTCCGGCATCGGCCTTGGCGTCGCATCGGCAGCGGCCGAACGCGGCGCCGTCCCGATCGTCGTCTCACGCCGGCAGTCCAGCGTCAACCGCGCCCTGTCTCAACTACCCGAGAATGCCCGCGGCGCCGTCGTCGACCTCACCGATCTGTCGGCACTCGAGCGGGTGGCCGGCGACATCGGCGACATCGAGCACCTCGTGTTCACCGCTGGCGAGCCGCTCGAGCTGGCGCCGCTCGCCGGCCTCACCCCGGAGGTCATTACAGGCTTCTTCCAAACCCGGTTCGTCGGCGCGCTGACAGCCGTGCGCGTGTTCGGGCCGCACATCACCCCCGGTGGGTCGATCACACTGACGAGCGGCACCGCCGCTGAACAACCCGGCTTCGGGGCTCTGCCGGTGAGCATCTGCGGCGCGATGAACGCACTGACCAAGGCGCTCGCGTTCGAATTGGCCCCAATCCGGGTCAACGCCGTCGCACCCGGTGTCGTCCGCACGCCGCTGTGGGACGCTCTGAGCGCACCGGACCGGCAAGCCATGTACGACCAGTCTGCACAACAAATTCCGTTGGGCCGGGTCGGCGAGGTCGGCGACACGGCGCGGGCGTACGTCTACTGCATGGAGCAGGAGTTCGGTACCGGCGTCGTGTTAACGGTCGACGGCGGAACCACCCTGGTCTAGGGCGGAGCCGGCCTTAACGCGTGGCGCCCGCAGGCCGCCTGCCGCGAGGTGAGCGACGCCGACCCTGCTGCTGACGCGGCTGATGCTGGCGGGGCTGTGTCGGCTCCGGTCGGGCCGCGACGATGGGTTGACCGAATTTGCGTTCCCCGGGCGCGATTTCGTGCAGCACCGGATGGGACGCACCGCTGAACCGGGTGATCGTCGGCTTCACGCCCGCCTTGCGGGTGAGGGTCCGCACGTCGGACACCTGCTCGTCGAGCATCAACGTCACTACCGTGCCGTCCGCGCCGGCGCGGGCCGTCCGCCCCGAACGGTGCAGGTACGCCTTGTGTTCCACGGGAGGATCGGCGTGAACAACGAGAGTCACGTCGTCGACGTGAATGCCGCGCGCGGCGATGTCAGTCGCGACAAGCACCCAGGCCGAACCATCGGAGAACGCCGCGAGGTTGCGGGTACGGGCGTTCTGCGACAAGTTGCCGTGCAACTCGACAGCAGGCACGCCTCGGGAATTCAGTTGACGGGCAAGATTCTTGGCGCCGTGCTTGGTGCGGGCGAAGACGATCTTCCGGCCGGGCGACGCGGCAAGGTCGGCCAACACGCTGACCCGCGCCGCCTTATCGACGTGCAGCACGTGGTGGTCCATGGCCGCGACTGGTGACTGCTCCGAATCGACGCTGTGCACCACGGGCTCGTGAAGGTATCGCTTGACGAGCACATCGACACCGCCATCGAGCGTTGCGGAGAACAGCATCCGCTGGCCGTTGCGCGGGGTCTTGTCCATCAGTCGCTTCACCGGAGGCAGGAAGCCGAGGTCGGCCATGTGGTCGGCCTCGTCCAGTACGGTGATCTCAATGCCGGACAGGTCGGCATGGCGTGATTTGACGTGGTCTTCCAGGCGGCCAGGGCAGGCGATCACGATGTCGACGCCCTGGCGCAGTTTCTGGATCTGGGGCTGCGGGGAGACGCCGCCGAAGACGGTGACCGACCGCAGATTCGTCGCTGCAGCCAGCGGCGCGAGCGCCGCATCGATCTGCGCGACGAGTTCACGCGTTGGGGCGAGGATGAGTGCCCGCGGACGTCCCGGGGCGCGCTTGGTCTGGCTCGTTGTGAGTCGCGTCACCATTGGCAGTAGGAAGGCGTAGGTCTTGCCGGAACCGGTCCGGCCGCGGCCCAGGACATCCCGCCCCGCAAGCGAATCCGGCAGTGTCGCTGCCTGGATCGGGAAGGGGGTTTCGATGCCGTTGGCAGCGAGTACGTCGACAACGGCCTTAGGCAGACCGAGGTCGGAGAAAGTGGGCACGGTTGAGCCACTTGGGTTTTGAACAGACAAGGCTAAAGCTCCGAAAGTTTGAGTGTGGTCGTCCTGCCCGGCGCGGATGATTCCGCGGCGCTCGGTATGACGATCGAGAAGCGGCAAAAGGCAGAACAGACGATGCCGCTGCACACCACTCTACAGGGCGACCAAAGATTCGCTTAATCGCCTAGGGCAGCAGGGACTGCAATTCCTCTACGTAGCGCATGGATTCGTGACGGTCGCCACTCAGCGGTTGCAACAGCAGCGTCGTCACTCCGGCTTCGGCATACGCGGCGATGCGTTCCTTGATGAAGCCGCGCGGACCCACCAGCGAAACATTGCGCACCAGCTCATCGGGCACCGCCTCGATGGCCTCGGCCTTCTTGCCGTCGAGGTACAAGTCCTGGAGGTGGTTGGCCACGTCTCCGTACCCGTAGC
This sequence comes from Mycolicibacterium moriokaense, assembly GCF_003201655.1. Taxonomy (GTDB): domain Bacteria; phylum Actinomycetota; class Actinomycetes; order Mycobacteriales; family Mycobacteriaceae; genus Mycobacterium; species Mycobacterium moriokaense_A. Next base: position 35,688 of record NZ_QJJU01000018.1, on the reverse strand, counting down.
TGGTGGCCAGATTGTGGTAGAAGTTCTTGCCGCGGGCGCCCATGCCGCCGATGTAGAGCGCCAATTGTGGCTTCGCCCATGCTAATCGGTCGTCGACGTCATCGCCGATCGCCAACGGGGCGCTCACCATGATGTCCAGCGGACCGAGGTCGGGGTCGCGCTTGGCGAAGCCCGCCCGCAACGAATCTCCCCAGACGTCGTCGGCCTTGTCCGGCTGGAAGAACACTGGCTGCCAGCCTTCGGCGATCTCGGCGGTGAGTTCGACGTTCTTGGGTCCAAGTGCCGCGATGGTGATCGGAATACGGTCGCGGACAGGGTGATTGATCAGCTGCAGGGGCTTACCAAGGCCGGTGCCCTTATCGGCGGGCAGCGGAACCTGGTAATACTTGCCGTCGTATTTCACCCGCTCGCGACGCCACACCTGCCTGCAGATATCGACCACCTCGCGGGTGCGGCCCAGTGGTGCGTCGAACGGCACACCGTGGAAGCCCTCCATCACCTGCGGTCCTGACGTGCCGATGCCAAGCCGGAATCGGCCGTCAGATACGTAATCGAGGCCTGCCGCCGTCATCGCCAGCAGTGTCGGGGTGCGGATGTAGATCGGCACCACGCCAGTGGCGAGTTCGATTCGCGACGTCTTGGCCGCCAGGAAGCCCAGCTGGCTGATCGCGTCGTAGGAATAGGCCTCGGCCACCAGGGCGATGTCGACGCCGATCTTCTCAAGTTCGACGACCTCGTCGACGGCTTCGAGGAAGCCGCCGGCGTAGTTCAGAAAGATGCCAGTTCGCATGGAAGACACAGTGGAGTTATACACCCAACCGGTTGGTTGGCCGACTCAGGGCTTCAATAATGCGACCACCCTGTCCTCGAGACCCACCGGATCGTCGGCGAACGGATCGACGGCAGGGGCCTTGGGCAGGTCGACCTCGGGGTCGGCGAAGTCGCGGTAGGCCTTATCGCCGGTCAGTGTGTGCAGCAGATATCCGGTCAGTAGCGCGCGTACGACCTTCTGCGTGCTGCGGTCGGCGCCGGGCAACCCGACCACCCGTGCCAGTCGTCTGCCTTCGACCAGTCCGCCGGCCTTGGCCTTGCTGACGGTGCGAAGCGTCGCGCTCTTCCATACCCGCGCCAGCTCAACGGCGTTGGACCGCAACGTCATCGGGTCGCCCGGCGCGGTGAGAATCAGGCCAGGCACCTTCAGCGCCGTGGCGGGCTCCTCGGCGGCAGGCTTGGTGACCGTCGGAAACATTGCGACTAGAGCTTTTGGGGCCTGCGGCCCAGCCGCCATTCCTGCCGCGGCGAACACCGCCGCCGAGCCGCCGAAACCGTGTCCGACCACACCCAGCTTGGTCGGATGCACGCTGATCTTGCCCGGCCCCAGCCGCACACCGGCGACGATGTCGAGCGTCGTGCCGAGATCGAACGCCATGTTGAGCACCGACGGCGCCAGGCCGGTCTCGGTGTTAGGGGCCGCCGCGACGATGCCCCAGGACGCCAGGTGCTCGAGTGTCCCGAGGTAGCGGTCGGCTCCTGCGACCCAATCGTGGCCGAATGCCACACCCGCGAGATTCATCCCCGATTCGGGGGTATAGACGACGCCGGACAGTCCCGCAAACGCAAGGTCGCCGCGCAGAACTCGGTGGGGGCCGCGGCGGGTCAACGCCTTGAACAGCTTCTTGGTGCCGGCCACGACATGACCGTATCCCACCGCGGCGCCGGTCGGAATTGGTTAGAACACTTAACTTCTACACAGCCTCTACACACGAACCCAGGCGTAGCGTCGAAGACGGACAACAAGAGGTAACGGCGTTGTCCGGCAACAACTTTGGCTAGCATTTATTGAGATGCGCAGGAGTTCACATGAAGAATATGAGAACTGTCGCGTCGGGAATTGGAATCGCAGTGGCCCTCGGTGCCGCTGGACTCGGAATCGGGGTGGGCACGGCCAGCGCCGCGCCATCGTCGCCCGTCGCGCACGGAGACTTCGCCGAGTGGGGCGGCCCAGGTCGCGACCCATGGGGTCACGGCGGCGGCCCGTGGTACCCACCGCCACCGCCCGCGTACGGCTACGGCGGTTACTCAGACTACGGCGGTTACGCGCCCGGCCCGCAGTGCATCACCGGGCCGCTGGGGTTCTTGCACTTCTGCCCATAGGCGCCGCCGGATGATCCGCGGTTTCCGCTGATCAGGGGTCGGCTTCGGCCCCGATCGACAAGCGGGCCGCCGTCGGTCCACTACCCTGGATGCCTATGTGCGGAATCGTCGGCTACGTCGGGCAGCGTCCTGCCTGCGGCATCGTCGTCGACGCGCTGCGCCGCATGGAATACCGGGGTTACGACTCGTCCGGTGTCGCGCTTGTCGACGGCAGCGGCGGGCTGACCGTGCGTCGCCGGGCCGGTCGGTTGGCCAACTTGGAAGCCGCGCTTGCCGAGACCGACGGCCCCAGCATGGTCGGCACCACCGGCCTCGGCCACACCCGGTGGGCCACCCACGGCCGACCTACCGATCGCAACGCCCACCCGCACCTCGATGCCACCGGACGGATCGCGGTCGTCCACAACGGGATCATCGAGAACTTCGCCGCGCTGCGCACCGAACTGGAGACCGCAGGCGTTGAGTTCGCCAGCGACACCGACACCGAGGTCGCGGTTCACCTGGTCTCCCAGCAGTACCGCCACGGTGACACCGAAGGCGACTTCGCGGCCTCGGTGCTCGCGGTGCTGCGCCGGCTGGAAGGCCATTTCACGCTGGTCTTCGCCAACGCGGACGAGCCGGGGATGATCGTCGCCGCCCGCCGCTCCACGCCGCTGGTGGTCGGCGTCGGCGACGGCGAGATGTTCATCGGCTCCGATGTGGCCTCGTTCATCGAGCACACCCGCGACGCCATCGAACTCGGTCAGGACCAGGCGGTTGTGCTCACCGCCGACGGTTACCGCATCACTGATTTCCACGGCGAGCCCGCCGTCGACTTCCGTGAGTTCCATATCGACTGGGACATGTCGGCGGCCGAAAAGGGCGGCTACGAGTACTTCATGCTCAAGGAGATCGCGGAGCAGCCCGCCGCGGTCTCGGACACGCTGCTCGGCCACTTCGCCGACGGTCGCATCGTGCTCGACGAACAGCGCCTGTCAGACCAGGAGCTGCGCGAGATCGACAAGGTGTTCGTCGTCGCCTGCGGTACCGCGTATCACTCCGGGCTGCTGGCCAAATACGCCATCGAGCACTGGACCCGGCTGCCCGTCGAGGTCGAGCTGGCCAGCGAATTCCGTTACCGCGACCCAGTTCTGGACAGCCACACGCTCGTCGTCGCCATCTCCCAGTCCGGTGAGACAGCAGACACGCTTGAGGCGGTGCGCCACGCCAAGGAGCAGAAGGCCAAAGTGCTGGCCATCTGCAACACCAACGGTTCGCAGATTCCGCGCGAGTGCGACGCGGTGCTCTACACCCGAGCCGGGCCGGAGATCGGTGTCGCGTCGACGAAGACGTTCCTGGCGCAGATAACCGCGAATTACCTTGTCGGGCTTGCCCTTGCGCAAGCCCGCGGTACCAAGTACCCCGACGAGGTGGAGCGCGAATACCACGCTCTGGAGGCGATGCCCGATCTGATCGCACGGGTTTTGGAGACCTCCGAACCGGTGTCCGCGCTGGCCCACCAGTTCGCACAGTCGCATGCGGTGCTGTTCCTCGGTCGCCACGTCGGCTACCCAGTCGCGCTTGAAGGTGCGCTCAAGCTCAAGGAACTGGCGTACATGCACGCCGAGGGGTTCGCCGCAGGTGAGCTCAAGCACGGACCGATCGCGCTGATCGAAGACGACCTGCCTGTGATCGTCGTGATGCCGTCGCCGAAGAATTCCCCGACGCTGCATGCCAAGCTGCTGTCGAACATCCGGGAGATCCAGGCCCGCGGCGCGATCACCATCGTCATCGCCGAGGAAGGCGACGACACCGTCCGGCCGTACGCTGATCACCTGATCGAAATACCAGCGGTGTCAACACTTTTCCAGCCCCTGCTGTCGACGATTCCGCTGCAGATGTTCGCCGCCGGCGTCGCACAGGCCCGCGGCTACGACGTCGACAAGCCCCGCAATCTGGCGAAGTCCGTCACCGTCGAATAGTGCGACGCCGCGCGGCCGCCACCGGCGTGTCGTCGCAATAGCCGCGGCGTCGGTGACACGATGACGTTGTGGCGCTCGACGGGGTCATCGAGGCAATCGGTACCGCGATCGATGCGATCGGTGTCGCCGTAATCGCAGGCGGAGCGCTACTCGCTGTCTTCATGACGCTCGGAAAGAATCGTCGTGACGAAGGCGCCTACGATTTCTTTCGGCGGCGGCTGGGCCGCGCGATCCTTCTTGGCCTCGAATTCTTGGTCGCCGCGGACATCATCCGCACCGTCGCCGTCACACCGACGTGGCAGAGCGTCGTGGTGCTGGCGGGCATCGTGCTGATCCGCACCTTCCTCAGCTTCTCGCTCCAACTGGAGATGACCGGTGCGTGGCCGTGGCAGCAGCGCGCCGTCGCTGCCGCCGACAAATCCCACGGGCGCTCAGCCGACTGATGCAGGCTCTGGCTCTTTGAGGCCTGACGTCACCACTAGCGCCGACAGGATGGCTGCTATCAGGACCAGCGCAGGAACGTCGCCCAACAGGTGTCCCATCTGGTGTCCCATGTGGTCTCCGCCGCCGAAGGACTGCACCGCCATGACTGCGGCATGTACGACGCTGGACCACACGGCGAACCAGATGAGGCTGACATTCGCCTTGGGGTTTCGCGCCGCGTTGATCAGGAAGACGCCCAGTGTCGCGTACAGGCCGACGATCATCATGAAGTAATCGGACGCATACGGCGCGCCCGCATGCCATGCCCACCCCGACGGCCAGACGACGGCAAGGGGATAGAGCAGCAGGCACAACGCGCCAAAGACCGCGAGTGCTATTTGAAGGAGCTTGTAAGCCGACGGCATCTGGCCTCCACGTTGAGTTCCGTTTCGTCGATGTAGATACGTCTACACCCGTCGAATTGGTTCAAATGGCGACTCGAACGAGATTCTCTTCAAGGAAGGGCCTGATCAGCGCCACCACTTCGGCCAGCCGGCTCTCCAACAGGAAGTGGCCGCCGTCGAGCAGGTTGATCTCGGCACTTGGCAAATCGCGAGCGAACGCCAACGCGCCGTCCGGCCCGAAGATCTGGTCGTTGCGGCCCCACACCGCCAGAAGCGGCACCTGCGAGGTACGGAAGTATTCGTGCACGCGTGGGTAGAGGTCGACGTTGCTGCTGTAGTCGGCGAACAGCTCCAGCTGCGCGGCGACCCGCTCCGGGGTGCTTGCCACCGCTGCATGCGCGTTGATCCAGCTATCGGGGTCGACTACCGACGGGTCCGAAACGCCATGGGTGAATTGCCATTTCAACCCGTCGGGGCTGATGAGTGCGCGCAGTGCGTCGGCGTTGGCTTCGGACCGGTCGCGGCCGTAGGCGAATAGCGGCTCCATCGCGTCGCCGACGAACCCCTCCACGTAGGCATTGCCGTTCTGGCTGATGATCGCCGCGATGCGCTCGGGGTGCCGCAACGCCAGCCGCCAGCCAACGGGGGCGCCGTAGTCCTGGACGTAAATGGCGTACCGCTGCAGGCCGAGCTGGTCCAGCAGCGCGTCGACATGATCGGCGACAGTGTCGAAGGTGTATTTGAACTCGTCGACGCCGGGCACGTCCGACAGGCCGAAGCCCGGGTAGTCGGGGGCGATGACGTGGTACCGGTCGGCCAGCGCCGGGATCAGGTTGCGGTACTGGTGCGAGCTGGCCGGTGTGCCGTGCAGCAGGACCACGGCGGGAGCGGCGGGCGAGCCGGCCTCGCGGTAGAAGATCCGGCGACCGTTGACTTCGGCGTAGCGATGATGCGTGACCATTTCTAACCCCTTGTAGTAGATTTGGTGGTTAGGAGTCAACACCCAGTGGATCTAACCTGTCAAGTGTTTTATGATGGTTAGCATGACGTCCACAGTGGATTGGCAGGCGGTACTGCTGGACCTGCTCAACACCACCCCGGTGATCGACGGACAGATGGTCGATCGGCTTGACGGCCGCTGGCTGCGTGAACACGGCGCGCCAAAGGACGGCGTGGAGGTCGTGCAGGCGGTGCGCGACGACCTACAGCGCGTGGTCCGGATGGAAGTCGACGCGTCGGTCCTGCGTCGCTATCTGACGGATGTCCGCCAGGTGCCCGACATCGGAGCCGACGGGCTCGACTGGTCGCTGGAGGCCGATTGGGCCGCGCATCTCGTCCTGGCCTGGGGCGAGATGGAACGAGACATGCCGGGCCGCCTGCGGCCGTGCGCCAACCACGAGTGCCGGTTGTTTCTCGTCGACCGGTCGCGGGCGGGTACGGCCCGTTGGTGCTCGATGGGTGTCTGTGGCAATCGGATGAAGGCGCGACGCCACTACAGCCGGACGCGCGGGGACTGAAACCTCGCTGTCAGTGTCGCCGGCATGGAATCGTGGCTGGGATGTGGCACTACTACACCGCCGATGAGATCCGCGAGGCCGAAGCGCCACTGCTGGCATCGCTGCCCGACGGCGGGTTGATGCGGCGGGCCGCGTTCGGATTGGCCACCGCGATCATCCGCGAACTGGTTCTGCTGACCGGTGGTATCTCCGGGCGCCGGGTTTGCGCGGTCGTCGGCTCCGGTGACAACGGCGGTGACGCGCTGTGGGCGGCGACGTTCCTGTGCCGTAGGGGGGTGGCCGCGGCGGCGGTGCTCCTCAACCCGGAGCGCACCCACAAGGCGGCGCTGGCCACGTTCACCCGGGTCGGCGGGCGAATTGTGGAAACTGTGCCGGCGGCAACCGATTTAGTGATCGACGGCGTGGTTGGAATCTCCGGCTCCGGCCCACTGCGACCCGACGCAGCCGAGGTCTTCGCCGCCGTCGAGCAGGCGGGCATACCTGTCGTGGCCGTCGACATTCCGAGCGGCGTCGATGTGCAGACCGGCGCAGCCGACGGCCCGCACGTGCAGGCCACCCTGACCGTGACGTTCGGCGGTCTCAAACCCATTCACGCGCTGGGAGATTGCGGTCGTGTCGAGTTGGTCGACATCGGCCTCGAGCTGCCACCGACCGACGTGCTGGGATTCGACGCCGCTGACGTCGCCGCCCGCTGGCCGGTGCCCAGCCCCAACGACGACAAGTACACGCAGGGCGTGACGGGCATCCTCGCCGGTTCGGCCACCTATCCCGGTGCGGCGGTGTTGTGCACCGGAGCCGCCGTCGCCGCGACCTCTGGCATGGTGCGCTACGCCGGAAGCGCGGGCCCACAAGTGCTTTCGCATTGGCCCGAAGTCATCGCCGCGCCCAGCGCCAGCGCGTCGGGTCGGGTGCAGGCATGGGCCGTCGGTCCAGGTCTTGGGACCGACGACACCGGGGCGACCGCGCTGTGGTTCGCGCTCGAGACCAATCTGCCCGTGATCGTCGACGCCGACGCGCTGACCATCCTCGCCGCACACCCCGACCTGGTCACCGGCCGCACCGCGCCAACCGTATTGACGCCGCACGCAGGCGAATTCGCGCGACTTGCCGGCGCTCCGCCCGGCGACGACCGCGTCGCCGCAACCCGCAAGCTGGCCGACCAGCTCGGCGTCACAGTGCTGCTGAAGGGCAACGTCACGGTCATCGCCGAACCCGGTGGTCCGGTCTACCTAAACCCCGCGGGCCAATCATGGGCCGCCACCGCGGGATCGGGCGACGTGCTGTCGGGCATCCTCGGCGCGCTGCTGGCCGCGGGGCTGCCCGCCGGTGAAGCCGCCGCCGCGGCCGCCTTCGTGCATGCCCGTGCCGCCAATCTGTCGGCCGCTGATCCGGGGCCGCACCCGGCGCCGACGTCGGCGTCGCGCATCCTCGCCCACGTTCGTGCCGCCATCGCCTCCCTGTAACGAAAGGACTTGCCATGTCACACAAGGCTCCTCGCGTCCCCCAGATCGCCCCGGCATACACCGGTCGGCTCGCGATGGCACCAGTGCCCACGCTGCGGATGCCCGATGAATGTATGGATCCCGACAACGCCTACCGCTTCATCCACGACGAGTTGATGCTCGACGGCAGCAGCCGGTTGAACCTCGCGACGTTCGTCACCACCTGGATGGATCCGCAGGCGGAGAAGCTGATGGCCGAGACGTTCGACAAGAACATGATCGACAAGGACGAATACCCGGCCACCGCCGCGATCGAGGAGCGCTGCGTCTGCATGGTCGCCGACTTGTTCCACGCCGAGGACCTGCGTGACGACGACCCGTCGAGCGCCGTCGGGGTGTCGACGGTCGGATCCAGCGAGGCGGTGATGCTGGCAGGCCTGGCGTTGAAGTGGCGGTGGCGCGAGAAAGTCGGGAAGGACTGGAAGGGCCGCACGCCGAATCTGGTGATGGGCTCCAACGTGCAGGTGGTGTGGGAGAAGTTCTGCCGCTACTTCGACGTCGAACCGCGTTATCTGCCGATGGCGAAAGACCGCTACGTCATCACACCGGAGCAGGTGCTCGACAGCATCGACGAGGACACCATCGGCGTGGTGGGGATCCTCGGCACCACGTTCACGGGCGAATTGGAACCGATCGCCGAGATCTGCGCGGCGCTGGACAAGCTGGCCGCAGGCGGCGGCCTCGACATCCCCGTGCACGTCGACGCGGCCAGCGGCGGCTTCGTCGTGCCGTTCCTGCATCCCGACCTCGAGTGGGACTTCCGGCTGCCCCGAGTGGTGTCGATCAACGTCAGCGGGCATAAGTACGGCCTGACCTATCCCGGCATCGGTTTCGTGGTGTGGCGCAGCAAGGAGTACCTGCCAGAGGACCTTGTCTTCCGGGTCAACTATCTCGGCGGCGACATGCCGACGTTCACGCTCAACTTCTCCCGGCCCGGAAATCAGGTGGTCGGCCAGTACTACAACTTTCTTCGGCTGGGCCGGGCCGGCTATGGCCAAGTGATGCACTGCCTGTCGCAGACGGCCCGGTGGCTGGGCGATGCGCTGCGCGAGAGCAAGCACTTCGAGGTGGTGGCCGACGGGGCGGCGATACCGGTGGTCAGCTTCCGGCTGGCCGGTGATTTCGGCTACACCGAGTTCGACGTGTCACACGCGCTGCGTTGCTACGGGTGGCAGGTGCCTGCCTACACGATGCCGGAGGGTGCGACCGACATCACGATGCTGCGCATTGTGGTGCGGGAAGGCTTCTCCGCTGACCTGGGCAGGGTCCTTCGCGACGACCTCAACACCGTGATGGGCCACCTCGACGAGCTGAAGCCGGGCGGCCACTTCGACGAGATACAGCCGTTCGCCCACTAGTCCTGGCGGCCTACCCGCCGGATGTTCTGGGACAATCGTCGGTGGTGATATGACCATGCAAACAACCGAGCTTTCGCTGACCCCCACCGCGGCCGCCGAGGCCGTCGTGGATCTCGATGCAATCGCCCAGAACGTGCGGTTGTTACGTGAACTCGCCGGGTCGGCGCAGGTGATGGCCGTCGTCAAGGCCGACGGGTACGGCCACGGCGCGGTGGCCGTCGCACGTGCCGCCCTGGCCGCGGGTGCGGCCGAGCTCGGTGTGGCGACCATTGACGAGGCCCTCGCGCTGCGCAGCGACGGCATTTGCAGCCCGGTGCTGGCGTGGCTGCACCCCCCTGGCACCGACTTCGGGCCCGCGCTGCAGGCCGACGTTGAGGTTGCGGTGTCATCCGTGCGGCAACTTGGCGAGGTGCTCGATGCGGCCGCGCGCACCAGTCACACCGCGACTGTCACAGTCAAGGTCGACACCGGATTGAACCGCAATGGCGTGCGCGCGGCCGAGTATCCGGAGGTGCTGACCCAACTGCGGCAGGCGCAGGCCGGCGGTGCGGTCCGTCTGCGGGGCATCATGTCGCATCTGGCGCACGGCGATGACCCCGACAACCCGTTCAATGATCTTCAGGCACAACGACTGACCGATATGGCGGCCCACGCTCGCGATAAGGGGGTTGGCTTCGAAATCGTGCACTTGAGCAACTCTCCGGCCGCCATGACCCGCCCCGATCTGACCTTCGATATGGTGCGGACCGGCATCGCGGTGTACGGGCAGACCCCCATACCGGAGCGCGGTGACATGGGTCTGCAGCCAGCGATGACACTGAAATGCCCTGTCGCACTCGTCCGTTCGGTCCAGGCCGGCGACGGTGTGTCCTACGGTCACACCTGGATCGCCGAACGCGACACCACGCTGGCGTTGTTGCCAATCGGTTACGCCGACGGTGTGTTCCGGACATTGAGCGGTCGCATCGACGTGCTGATCAACGGCAGGCTGCGCCCCAGCGTCGGCCGCATCTGCATGGACCAGTTCGTAGTGGACCTCGGTCCCGGCGAGGTCGACGTGGCCGACGGTGACGACGCCATCCTGTTCGGTCCGGGCACACAGGGCGAACAAACGGCGCAGGATTGGGCAGATCTGCTCGGCACCATCAACTACGAGGTGGTCACCAGCCCCCGCGGCCGGGTCACTCGAACGTACCGCGGAGCGGCGACGGGCCAAAGTCGTTGACCGATAAGCAGACTGTGCGGCCACGCGGCCGTGGGGCAGGCGTGCGCTGGTTGGCGGGGGCGGCGGGGCTGACGGCGGTCGGCAGCGCCGCGGGCGTATCCGTCGCCAGGTCCTTGCGTCGACACGTCAGTACCGACGATCCCTACGAGGATGAGGACTTCGAGCTTCTCGACGCCGACCGCAGCTATGTGGTGACGACGCCCGATGGCGTGGACCTCGCCGTTCGTGAGGTCGGCCCCGAGGACGCGCGGCTGACCGTCGTGTTCGCACATGGCTTCTGTCTTCAGATGGGCGCCTTCCACTTTCAGCGCGCGCGACTGGGCGAGCAGTGGGGCCCTCAGGTTCGAATGGTGTTCTACGACCAGCGCGGGCACGGCCAATCCGGCGAGGCCCCACCCGACTCCTATACCGTGCCGCAGCTTGGCGAGGACCTGGAAACCGTGCTCACGCTGATGGCGCCGCGCGGCCCGATCGTGGTGGTCGGCCATTCGATGGGCGGCATGACCGTACTGTCGCACGCGCGGCAGTTCCCGAAGCACTATCCCACCCGCATCGTCGGCGCAGCGATCATCGCCTCTGCGGCGGAAGGGGTTTCGCGCTCGCCGCTGGGGGAGATCCTGAAGAACCCGGCGCTCGAGGCGGCGCGCTTCGCCGTCAGGCATGCGCCGAAAACTGTGCACCGCACCCGCGGTGCCGCGAGTTCGGTGATCGGCCCGATCCTGCGGGCGGCGTCCTATGGTGACGAGAAGATCAGTCCGAGCGTGGTGGCGTTTTCCGAAAAGATGATGCATGACACGCCCGTCGCGACGCTGGTCGAGTTCCTGCACGCGCTCGAAGTCCACAACGAGACCGACGGGCTGTCCGCACTGGCGAAGGTGCCCACCCTGATCGCCTGCGGCGACCGCGACCTACTCACGCCGATGGAGTACTCGCAGAGCATGGCCGTCGCACTACCGAAGTCCGAGCTCGTGATCGTCGGCGGTGCAGGACATTTGGTCCAGCTCGAGCGGCCCGAGGCCATCGACGACGGCCTGGTCCGTCTTGTCGAGCGGGCAACCCCCTCCAAGCTGGTTGCGCTAACCCGACGGGTGCGCAACCGGGTGCGCAAACATGGCTGAGCGCGGTTCCGGCACCGCCGAGCTGGCCACCGCCGAGGACACCATCGCGTTGGGCGCACAACTGGGTGGCCAGCTGCGCGCCGGCGATGTGGTTGTGTTGTCCGGCCCGCTCGGCGCGGGAAAGACCGTGCTGGCCAAGGGGATTGCGCAGGCGATGGATGTAGAAGGGCCGGTGATCTCGCCGACGTTCGTGCTGGCTCGTGTGCATCGCGCGCGCCGCACCGGTGCTGCCGCGATGATCCACGTCGACATCTACCGGCTGCTCGACCACGCCTCTGTCGACCTGCTCGCCGAACTCGACTCACTGGACCTCGACACCGATCTCGACGACGCAGTCGTCGTCGTTGAGTGGGGCGAAGGTCTCGCCGAACGGCTTTCGGACAGTCACCTCGACATCCGGCTCGAACGCGGACGTGACACCGAAACCCGCACCGCCGTCTGGCAATGGAACAAGCCGTGAGCACGATCATTCTTGCCATCGATACCGCAACGCCTGCGGTCACAGCGGGCATCGTGAAGCTCGACGGTATCGAGGTGCTCGCCGAGCGGGTCACCGTCGACGCCCGCGCACACGCCGAGCAGCTCACCCCGAACGTGCTCGCTGCGCTCGCCGACGCCGGTCTCACCGTCGGCGATCTGGGCGCCGTTGTGGTCGGTTGCGGCCCAGGCCCTTTCACAGGCCTGCGAGTCGGCATGGCGACGGCGGCGGCGTACGGACACGCGCTGGGCATTCCGGTGCACGGGGTATGCAGCCTCGATGCGATCGGCATAGGCACTGTGGGTGACGCGCTCGTTGTCACCGACGCCCGTCGCCGCGAGGTGTACTGGGCGCGCTACCGCGACGGGGTGCGCGTCGCCGGTCCCGCTGTCAACAGCCCGGCCGACGTGCCCGGCGCTGCCGAGGCTCTAGCCCGCGCGGCGGTCTACCCGACCGCTGCGGGTCTCGTGCGAGCCGTCGCCGACTTCTCGGCCGAGCCTGCTCCGCTGATTCCGCTGTATCTGCGGCGTCCAGACGCCAAGCCGCAACAGCCTGCGGTGACCCGATGACTGCCGTGCTCGGTCCGCTCATCCGTACGGATGCCGCGCGGTGCGCGGAGCTGGAGTCGGAGCTGTTCGACGGCGACGACCCGTGGCCCGCCCGCGCCTTCCTCGCCGAGCTCGAAGCCAAGCACAATCACTACGTCGCCGCGCGGGCCGACGACAAGCTCGTCGGTTACGGCGGCATCGCGCGACTCGGCCGAAAGAAGCCATACGAGTATGAGATCCACACCATCGGCGTCGATGCCGCGTACCAGGGTCAGGGCATCGGCCGTCAGCTACTGACGGCGCTACTCGAATATGCCAATGGCGGAACGATTTTCCTCGAGGTCAGAACAGACAACGACGCCGCAATCTCGTTGTATGAGAGCGTGGGGTTTGTCAGAGTCGGCATGCGCAGACGGTACTACCGAGCCAGCGGCGCCGACGCTTACACCATGAGACGGGATCCGCCATGACGATCATCCTGGCCATCGAGAGCTCCTGCGACGAAACCGGTGTCGGCATCGCGCAGCTCGACGACGACGGCACCGTCACGCTGCTCGCCGACGAGGTGGCCTCCAGCGTCGACGAGCACGCCCGGTTCGGCGGCGTGGTTCCCGAGATCGCGTCCCGAGCACATCTTGAGGCGTTGGGCCCCACGATGCGCCGTGCGCTTGAGACGGCGAACGTGGACAAGCCGGACATCGTCGCCGCCACCATCGGGCCCGGGCTTGCCGGCGCGCTGTTGGTGGGAGTGGCCGCGGCCAAGGCATATTCGGTGGCATGGCAGGTGCCCTTCTACGCCGTCAACCATCTCGGCGGTCACCTGGCCGCCGACGTCTACGACCACGGTCAGCTGCCCGAGAGCATCGGCCTGCTGGTGTCCGGCGGGCACACCAACCTGCTGCACGTGCGATCCCTTGGCGAGCCGATCGTCGAACTGGGCAGCACCGTCGACGACGCCGCCGGTGAGGCCTACGACAAGATCGCCCGGCTGCTCGGCCTCGGCTATCCGGGTGGACGGGTGCTCGACGAGCTGGCCCGCACGGGCGATCGCGACGCAATTGTGTTCCCGCGCGGTATGACTGGGCCCCGAGACGATCCGTACGCGTTCAGCTTCTCAGGCCTGAAGACGGCGGTTGCGCGATACGTGGAAAGCAACCCCGACGCTTCAAAGGCGGACGTCGCGGCGGGCTTCCAGGAGGCGGTCGCCGATGTGCTGACAAGGAAAGCCGTCCGCGCTGCGAAGGAACTAAATGTAAAGACGCTGCTGATCGCCGGTGGGGTGGCGGCGAACTCGCGGCTACGGGAGCTAGCCGAGGAGCGTTGCGCCGCCAATGGACTGACGTTACGCATTCCGCGGCCGCGGTTGTGTACCGACAACGGCGCGATGATCGCCTCGTTCGCCGCGCATCTGATCGCCGCCGGGGCGCCGCCGTCGCCGCTGGATGCGGCGAGCGACCCGGGTATGCCCGTCGTGAAGGGACAGGTGGCTTGAGTACCGCAGACGACAAAGTCGCTATCACCGAGCTGCTGTACCGCTACGCCGAGCTGATCGACGCGGGGGATTTCGACGGCGTCGGCCAGCTGCTGTCCCGGGCGACGTTCGGAGGGACCGGGCCGCAAGGAGTATCGGGTGCGCAGAACATCGCGAAGCTGTTCGCGGCGACGACCCGTCGCTATCCCGACCATGGCAACACACCACGCACCCGCCATCTGGTGCTGAACCCGATCGTCGAACTGCACGACGACCAGACCGCGGCCTCGCGGTCCACCTTCTGCGTCCTGCAGGACACCGCGGCCGTCCCGATCCAGCCGATCGTCGTCGGACGCTATTTCGACACCTTCGGCCGCGATGAGAGCGGCTGGCACTTCACCGAGCGCAAGGTGGAGATCCAGATGATCGGCAATGTGTCCGATCACTTGATGGTCGATCCAGGTAATTTCGGCTGATCGGTGCGGCAGACTCGCTGCCGTGCACTACGACCTGCGCCTGAGGCCACCGCAACCCGAGACACCGTCACCGGATGCGTTCACAATCCACCGCCGGGAGGTGCCGCCCAGCCCGGGCCGCGATGGACTGTCGCTCGCATTCGTGCACGAAGGTCCAGAGGGTGGGGCTGGCTATCCCTTACTTCTCCTGCACGGATATCCCGAGACGAAGCGCATCTGGTGGCGCAACATCGGACAGCTTGCCGGGGCTGGCTACGAAGTGATCGCCCCCGACCTGCGCGGCTACGGCGACTCGGACGTGTCCAAGGAGGACGTCTACGACCTCGCTGCCTGGAGCCGCGACCTGTACCTGCTCGTCCACGATGTGCTCGGCCACGAGCGGTGCGGCGTGGTCGGCGGTGACCTTGGCGGCGCCATCGCCTGTGATCTTCTCCACCGCTATCCGGGATTCGTGGAGAAGCTGGTGTTCTTCGATTCGGCGCCGCCGTTCCTGTTTAAGGAGTACGCGGCGGCCGGCATCGACGTGGTGTCGATCCGCGCGATCGGCAACGGGCCGACGGCCGACTACCGCTACCGGCAAGGCGTGACACCTGACGAACTTGCCTCGGACCTCGATACACCGGCCAAGCGCCGCCGCTACATCTCCGAGTTCTACGGACATCGGTTGTGGGCCTCACCAGGCACGTTCACAACGGACGACGCAGATTTCATGGCCGAACCGTTCTCCACCGAAGAGCGGTTGCGCGCGGGCTGGGCCTGCTACCAGCTGATGCACGGACGGGCGATGAGCGAGCCGCCGATCCTCGACCGCAAGGTCGACGTGCCGACTCTGCTCCTCTACGGGATGGACGACCAGGTGGTCGGCCCCGACTTCCTGCATACGTGCGAGGTGGCCTTCACCAACCGCGCCGGGCCGGTCGTGGTTCCCGGTGCCGGTCATTTCCTGCAATGGGAGCGCGCTGACCTGTTCAATCCGCTGGTGATCGCCTTCTTCGGCGACCTGCGTGTTCGCCGTGAGCATTAGGCAGTGGGCCGACCTTGAGTGCTAGCACTCTCATGTATAGAGTGCTAGGTGGCAGGCGGCCAACCCCTGCGCCGGTTCCCGCGACGACGACGCGAGGGCACGGACGTCTTGCCGAACACCTGTTAATTCGCATCCGGGAACCCCCGGACCAACATCCGAACTAGTGGAGGCTCACATCGTGGCGAAGGTGAACATTAAGCCACTCGAGGACAAGATCCTCGTACAGGCCAACGAGGCCGAGACCACGACCGCATCCGGTCTGGTCATTCCTGACACCGCCAAGGAGAAGCCGCAGGAAGGCACCGTCGTCGCAGTAGGCCCCGGCCGCTGGGACGAGGATGGCGACAAGCGGATCCCCCTGGACGTGTCGAAGGGTGACGTCGTCATCTACAGCAAGTACGGCGGCACCGAGATCAAGTACAACGGCGAGGAATACCTGATCCTGTCGGCACGCGACGTGCTGGCAGTCGTCGACAAGTAGGCACTCGTGTTCCGCCCCGGAGATCCCCGTAACTGCGGGTGATTTCCGGGGCGGCATGCGTACATAGGGAATTGCATTCCACAAAGGAAAGACATTGAGCAAGCAGATTGAGTTCAACGAAACTGCGCGCCGCGCATTGGAAGCCGGCGTCGACAAGCTCGCCGACGCGGTCCGCGTGACGCTTGGCCCGCGGGGCAGGCACGTCGTGCTGGCCAAGGCGTTCGGCGGCCCGACCGTGACCAACGATGGTGTCACTGTCGCGCGCGAGATCGACCTGGAAGACCCGTTCGAGAACCTCGGTGCCCAGCTGGTCAAGTCGGTGGCCACCAAGACCAACGATGTCGCAGGCGACGGCACCACCACCGCGACCGTGATCGCGCAGGCGCTGGTCAAGGCCGGGCTGCGGCAGGTCGCCGCGGGTGCCAACCCGATCGAGCTGGGTCTGGGCATCTCCAAGGCCGCCGACGCGGTGTCGGAGGCGTTGCTGGCAGCCGCGACTTCGGTCAGCGACAAGAAGTCGATCGCTCAGGTCGCCACCGTGTCGTCGCGTGACGAAGAGGTCGGCGAACTGGTCGGCGAGGCGATGACCAAGGTCGGCCACGACGGCGTCGTCACCGTGGAGGAGTCCTCCACGATGAACACCGAGCTCGAGGTCACCGAGGGCGTCGGCTTCGACAAGGGCTTCGTCTCGGCGTACTTCATCACCGACTTCGACGCGCAGGAAGCGGTGCTCGAAGACGCGCTGGTGTTGCTGCACCGCGAGAAGATCAGCTCGCTGCCTGACCTACTGCCGCTGTTGGAGAAGGTCGCCGAATCGGGCAAGCCGCTGCTGATCATCGCCGAAGACGTTGAGGGCGAAGCGCTTTCGACGTTGGTGGTCAACGCGATTCGCAAGACGCTGAAGGCCGTTGCGGTTAAGGCACCGTTCTTCGGTGATCGTCGCAAGGCCTTCCTCGACGATCTCGCCGTCGTCACCGGCGGTCAGGTGGTCAACCCCGACGTCGGTTTGGTGCTTCGCGAGGTCGGCCTGGACGTCCTCGGCACCGCGCGGCGCGTGGTGGTCAGCAAGGACAGCACCGTGATCGTTGACGGCGGCGGCACCAAGGACGCCATCGAGGCCCGCACGGCGCAACTGCGTGCGGAGATCGAGGCCAGTGACTCCGATTGGGATAGGGAGAAGCTCGAGGAGCGGCTCGCGAAGCTGTCCGGTGGTGTCGCAGTGATCAAGGTCGGCGCGGCCACGGAGACCGACCTCAAGAAGCGCAAGGAGGCCGTCGAGGACGCCGTGTCCGCGGCCAAGGCTGCGGTCGAGGAGGGCATCATCCCCGGCGGCGGTTCTGCGTTGATTCGCGCCGGGAAGGCGCTGGACAAGCTGCGTGAGGGGCTGAACGGCGACGAGGCGCTTGGTGTTGAGGTGTTCGCCTCGGCTCTGTCGGCTCCGCTGTACTGGATCGCCACCAATGCGGGGCTGGACGGCGCCGTGGTGGTGAACACGGTGTCCGAGCTGCCCGACGGGCACGGCTTCAACGCCTCCACGCTGACCTACGGCGACCTCGTGGCCGACGGCGTCGTCGATCCGGTCAAGGTGACCCGCTCGGCGGTGCTGAACGCGGCCTCGGTGGCCCGGATGATCCTCACCACCGAGACGGCGGTGGTGGACAAGCCGGTCGAGGAAGAAGATCACGGGCACGGCCATCACGGCCACGCTCACTAGAAGTAGTACGAAACACCCCCGGTTACCAGGCCGGGGGTGTTTTCGTTTGTTGGTCCTGTCGGGCAAGAGACATTTGTCGCACTTCTACGCCTCGGCGGTGAGCAGTTCACGCAGGTGTTCGACGACGGACTCGGGCTGCTCCTGCTGCACCCAGTGCCCGGCGCCAGGCACCAGGTGCACGCCTGTCATGTGTGCAAAGGCCCGTTCACGCATTATGTCCAGGGCACCGGGCATCTGGTATGTGCCCCAGTCGCCTTGGCCGGCGATAAACATCGAAGGCACGTCAATTGCCTTGCCCGAGAATAGAGTCAGGTCCGCAACAAGATGCGGTTCGAGGCTGGCCCTGTACCAGTTGAGACCACCCTGAAAGCCCGTGCGCTCGTATTCTTCGGCATAGACAGCTATCTCGGCGTCTGGCAGCCACTGATTACCGGCGATCTCGGTCGCCGACGGCGCGAAGGGGCGCACGGTCTCGGCCATCGTTTGGTCGCGATCCATCACGTAGTAGGTCGGCATCTTGGCCAACTCGTCGGCCGAAAAGCTCGCGAGCGGATGCGGCTTGTTCCCCGTCCAGTCCGCGCTCTTGCAATGGAAATAGGCGCGCAGGAATGTGCCAAGACTCTCTGGGGCGCGCCACATGTCGTCGTCGGCGGACCTGGTTGTGTAGTAACGCTGGTAGTGCTTGCGCGGGCGGGGCAAGCGACCCAGGTCAGCTTCGATGTCACCGAAAGCCTTACTCGGCTCGGCGCGGTGTGAGCGTGGGGATGCTGTGCCGAACGGTAACGTCGGCGGTCCCGCGAACGGCGCGCTCAGGATCGCACACCGCTGATATACGTCAGGCCGGATCAGAGCGCACCACGACGCGACGGGAGCGCCGAAATCGTGGCCGATCACGGCCGCCGCCTGCCGGTAGCCAAGCGCGAACGTCAGCGCCACCGCGTCGCGAGCCAGATTCAGCATCGAGAATGGGCGCAGATCTTGGTCGTAGGTTGCGCTCCAGCCTGTGGTGCGACCGTAGCCGCGCTGATCCGGTGCTACGACGTGGTAGCCGAGCTCAGCGAGCGGGACCATGGCTTTGCGCCAGCAATAGGCGATTTCGGGAAACCCGTGCAGGAGGAGTAACAATGGCCGGCCCGGATTCTCATGACCGGCCTCGAGCAGATGCACGCGGAGGCCGTTGACGCTCTCGACGAAGCGGGAGTGGATGCCGGCGGGCAGGTGGCGGCTATCAAGGGGCGCCAGAGGCATGGTGGTGAGCTCCATGTGGGACGGATGAATCATTCTCGCGCAGACCGTCGCGCCGCGTTAGCCCCTGTGGGTTTCATCGCATGCAATCAGCGCGCTGCACGTCCCCGTACCGAATCCCATGCCGCTCGGGCGAGCGCGGTTTGGGCGTCGAGGATGTCGAAGCGATCGCCTGAGCGGGCGAGCCAGAGTCGGGCGTACTCGACACTCGGCCCCATCCACAATGCTTGGCACAGCCTGGGCGACAGCGACTTGATCCGGCCGTGTTCGACGTGGGGTGCCAGCCATACGTTGGCCTGGTGGTAGAAGTCCTCGCGTAGGCGAGCGATTGCAGGCAGCGACTCTTCGATGACTTCAAACTCTTGGCAATGAAACAGGTACTTGGCTCGGTCTTCATGCGTCACAACCCAATTCAAGTGCGCCCGTACGGAGCCTTGGATACCCGCGCGGGCGCTGCGGCTGCTTTGTAGCGCCGCGAGATAGGTGTCGAAGTAGTCGCGCAGAGTGTCCAGGTATAGCTCCGCGGCCACGCCTTCCTTGCTTCCGAAGAAGTGGTAGATGCTGCCGACGCTGGCGCCGGACTCCCGTTGGACGGCGTCGATCGTGGTACCCGTCACGCCAGTGCGCAGGAAACAGGTCAGCGCCGCCGCCAAGATCGTTTGCCGTCGTGGCGTTTCGGTGTTCGGGGCGCTGACCATCACGGCCACCATAGCTGGCCACTCCAGGCTTGACTAGAATATTCATCTAGAATATCTTTCTAGAGATGTCGGACGCGCTGAATTCGTCACTCGAGCAGATCCGGGGCGAGGGCTACACGGTGGTCCGCGATGCGCTGAGCCCGCGCGAAGTGGAGGGCATCCGCGGCGAGCTGGCGCCGATACTGGCTTCGATGCCGTTCGGCCGCAACGAGTTCGAAGGCCACCACTCCCAGCGGGTGTACGCGCTGCTCGCCAAGGCGCCAGCGACAGCGGACCTGGTAACGCACCCTGCCCTCGTCGCGCTCCTCGACCAGCTGCTGCACCCTGACTATCTACTCTCGGCGCACATCGCGATCAACGTCCATCCCGGAGAGACTGCGCAGGAGCTGCACTGCGACGACGGGTACTGCGCCATGCCGCGGCCCCGCCAGCACCTCGGGGTATCTGCGGTTTGGGCGATCGACGACTTCACGGCCGACAACGGCGCGACCGAGGTTCTCCCTGGCAGCCACACCTGGGGCAACGAAACCCCTGATCCGGACGACCCTAGGATCCGCACCATCGAAATGAGCGCTGGCTCGGTCCTGGTGTTTCTCGGCAGCACCTATCACCGCGGCGGCGCCAACACCAGCGATACTGTCCGCTTGGGGATCACACCTCAGTTCTGCGAACCGTGGGTCCGGCCCATCGAGACGATGACGTTGGCGGTGCCACCCGAACTCGCTTCGAGGTACTCGCCGCGGGTGCAATCCCTCCTCGGTTACGGGATCTACCCACCTTTCATCGGATACGTGGACGGCCGCGACCCCCGACACCTCGTCGAGCCCAGCTGACTCTGGAGTTGGGCCCACCGGCGACGCGATCCTGCTTACCGATCAGTGCGTCGACGTCCTGGCGTCTCGACCACCCGCACTCACCGACCGGGGATCACACGAACTAAAGGGAAAGTCGGCCCCAGTCAAGGTCTTCGGCCTCGACCCAGCGACCACCTCGACTTGTTAGCGCCGAACGAGACCGGCGAGGTCGTGGGGACCTGCCTGGGGGTAGCCGCCGGCCGCCTGGATGGCGGCGCTCCAGCCGGAGAGTATGCGAACGAGCTCGCCGAGCCGGGGGCCGAGGTTGGCGACGATCGGTTCGCACGCCTGGTCTGTGTTGATCTCGATCTGTTCGCGGACAGTGCGCCCCTCATCGGTGAAGGCCCCGTCTGCGATCAGCCCGCGCTCGACGAGCCGTGTCTCGGCCGCGTCGAGGTCGCTGGACGACCATGCCCGGGACCGCACGTACGTGCGCAGCGGCAAGCCCCAATAGAGCTCCGTGAGAAGCCCGATCTCGGTGGCGTCGAACCCCGAGCTGAGCCACGCCGCGATGTGCGAGTCGCCCCGGTACTCGCGAAGCTGATCTGCCAACCGCCAGGCTTCGCCAAGGGGTGAGTCGGGCAGCGCTTGGGACAGCAGCCCAGCGAAGAGCGCGTGCCCCTCGGGCCGCAGCCCGGTGTTGGCCTCACGCAACAGATCGACGGCGCGGGCCGAGCCCTCGGGCTCATCGCCCAGTATCCGTCGCAACTGCGCGACGGCGCCGTCTGCGCGGGCCTTCTCGATCGTCGCGGCATCGGTCAGCGTCCACCCGTAGGCAACTGCAGGTACGACGACCGCTGGATTGAAGACGCCGAACGCGGCGCTGACCACCTCGCCGGGCACCTGACCCAAGACCGAACCACGCGAGCAGAAGTAGGCGGGCCCGTCGGGAAGTGCGACGTCGCCCATCTTCGCGGGCGATGCCGCGAACCCGAGCGATGAGTAGTTCTTGTGGCATTCCGCAGAGAAGTAGACCTGGCCGGCGAAGGGTTCGAGGGCAGCAGCTAGATCGCGCGCCGGTGTGCGCATCGTCGCCTCCATTGAAGAGATGTCGTCCAGTGATGCTACGCAGCTGCCTGCAGTGTGATGTCGGATATTTCCGCCCGGCTCTCGCCATTGGTCGTGCCCAATTTGGTGATCCACACCAGCACGTTGGACGTCTCGGTCCGGTCGTGCACTTCTATGCGGTTGTGCCCCTGCTGAAGTGGCGTCGTGGAGGTCAGCTCGGTTGTGTCGCTCAACTTGGTTGGGTTCTCGGTGGGCGAAGAGCGGATCTGTACCTCTGTTCCTGTGCTGGACACGTCGAGCGTCACCGCGCTGAGCGCGGTCGGCTCGGAAAGGTGTAGTAGCAGTCCCTCTCCCTCGACGAAATTCGGGAACGGGACGGCGTCCTTATAGGTGACGGTGGACCACCCCGTGTCTGGGTTGCCGTCGATCGCCTTGTCGGCATCCCGCGGATTGTCCGGGGCGCCGCTGGGCGAGAACACTGTCGCGCTCACAGGTTTGACGATTGGTCCTGGGCGAGTCCAGAGGCCGAATCCGTCGGTGAAATACAGAACCGCACCGACGGTCAACACGATCACACCGGCGAGTGCGCCGAGTGCAATCCGGACCTTCCTGCTTTTCGGGCCCTTCTCGCGCGGCGGTTTGGCACGGACCTTGGACCGCGGTCGCTTAGCGCGAGCTCCGGCTGAAAAGGTGACGATCGTGTCTGCGTCGAGGATGCTGCCGTCCCAGACACCGCTGACCTCGACCTCATCTCCATCTGTGAGCTGACCCGCTACGAATTGCGTTTGTATCTCGACCGGAAAAGGAGCGCGCCCCTTGCCTATGGGGTCATGTGGCACCAGCTGAAACGACAAGGCCCCGGCCGCGTTTGGCCGTACACCGCGCGCTGTCCCGTGAACGACCAAACGCTCGAGACGCTGCGTGGGTGGACGGTCGCCCGATCCCGTTGTCTGTGAATCGGATTCGGGATGCGGTGGCGTAGCTTCGGGGCGTGGGCCCTGCTGCGTGAGGGCTCGGGCGAAGTCCAGGCAGGTTGGGTATCGCTCGCTGGGGTCTTTGGCCAGCGCCCGTGCGAGCACGGCGTCGAGGTGCGCGAGATCGGCTCGGTGGTCCGATATCCGAGGTGGCGGCATGTGAAGGTGGTGACTGATGACGACAGCGCGGTTCGGATCGTCAAAGGGTGGTGCGCCGGTCAGTAGGTGAAAGGTGGTGGCAGCCAACGCATATTGATCCGCTCGGCCGTCAAGCGGCTTGCCCAACAGTTGTTCAGGAGCCACGTAACTGATCGTTCCCACGGCAACGTTGTCGTCAGTGAGGTTGCTGACGTCATCAATTCTGCGAGCGATGCCGAAGTCGGTGAGTAACACCCTGCGCCTATGCCCGTCAGTGGCGGTCACGAGGATGTTCTCAGGCTTGACGTCGCGGTGGAGCAGTCGACGCTCGTGGCCGAAGTCGAGCGCATCGGCCACCGCTGTCACGATCTCACCGACGTCCTGTTCCGGCATGCCATTCGGATAGTGCTCTCGAATCAGTCGACCGGCGTCAGTGCCGTCCACGTAGTCCATCGAGATCCAGAGCCGACCGTTGAACTCGCCGCGATCGAGGACACCGACGATGTGTGGGTGCCACAGCGTCGCGGCCAATTCAGCCTCGCGAATGAATCGCGCCCGAAACTCCCCGTCGCCCGTTGCGGCCGCGGTCAGGATTTTGAGCGCGTCTTGACGAGGCAGCCGGGGATGCTGGACGAGGTAAACCTCACCCATCCCACCACGGCCAAGCAACCGCTCGATCACATAGCCGGCGAATTCCTCGCCGTTGTTGAACGGCATGTCCATGAGCCTACAAATCAGCGCCGCCTCCTTTCGATTCGCTCCAGTACTGTGCGTCGAGGAGCCGAGGGGAATCCAATCGCACCGACCGGTTGTTGAACGAGGGCGTGACCATTCGTCTCGGACTGCAGATTCCCAACTTCTCCTACGGTGCCCCTGTCGCCGAACTCTTTCCGGCCGTGACGGCGCAGGCAAAGGAGGCGGAGGCCGCCGGCTTCGACACGGTGTTGGTGATGGATCACTTCTATCAACTGCCAACGCTGGGCGAACCAGACGAGCCGATGCTCGAGGCGTACACCGCGCTCGGCGCGTTGGCGACCGCGACCGAGAAGATCCAGCTGTCGACGTTGGTAACCGGCAATACCTACCGCAACCCGACTCTGCTCGCCAAGGCCATCTCGACGCTGGACGTAGTCAGCGGTGGCCGGGCGATCCTCGGTGTCGGCGCCGGCTGGTTCGAACTCGAACATCAGCAACTGGGCTTCGAATTCGGCACGTTCACAGAGCGATTCGAGAAGCTCGAGGAAGCGCTGCAGATCATCCTCCCGATGCTGCGCGGCGAGCGGCCGACGTTCTCCGGGAAGTGGTATCACACCGAGAGTGCGATCAACGAGCCCCGCTACCGCGACCACATCCCTGTCATGCTCGGCGGCAGCGGCGAGAAGAAGACATTCAGGTTGGCCGCTCGCTACGCCGATCACCTCAACCTGATCACACCGATGTCAGAGCTGCGCCGCAAGCTAGATGTGCTCAAGCAGCGTTGCGATGAAGCCGGGCGCGATCCTTCGACGCTGGAAACCTCGACGCTGCTGACCGTCGTGCTCGACGGCCACGCCGCCGGACGCGAGGTCGCCCAGCCGATGGGCGGTCGCGTCGTGCGGGGCACCGCCGAACAGGTGGCTGAGCAGATAAAGACCAACGTGTTCGACGTCGGCGTCAACGGCGTGATCGTCAATCTGCCCACTCACGGCTACACGCCGGGTGTCGTCACGACGGTGGGCGAGGCGCTTAGGCCGCTGCTGGCGTAGCGGTGAATCGCCCCGTTTGCCCACAGCCGGCGGCGTCGGGCCCTTGAGCTGGGGTAATGGTCGGGCCTCACAGCCGATGGCAAGGTTGGTGATCATGAACCAGATGCCGAACAAGTTGAACCGCAGCTGGTGGGCCACAGCGTTGGCGGGAATCGCCGTGCTGGGTGTGCTGACGGCATGCTCGGGATCGCACGGCAACAGCCCGGCACACGCCGGCGACATGACGGCCCCGACGGTGGCCATGAAGGACGGCGTCACCGCGTCGGCACCGGAGTTCGGGCCGCCACCCGGCGCGCCGCCACCGACGGATGCCCAGCGCGACGTCGTCAAGACCGCATCGATGACCATCACGGTGGCCAATACCTCTGAGGCGGCGGACAAGGCCGCTGTCCTCGTGGAGAAGGCCGACGGCCGGGTTGACAGTCGTTCCGAGGATGCCGGGTCCAACAGGGGTTTGGCCCGCACCTCTATCGTGCTGCGAGTCCCCGTCGCGAAACTCGACGGCGTCGTGCGCGACCTGAAGACGCTGGGGACCGTGCAGATCGCAGAAACCAAATCCGAGGACGTGACGTCGCAACGGGTCGATCTCGACGCCAGGATGAAGGCGCTGCAGACCTCGGTGGATCGACTCCTGGCGATCATGCGCGACGCCAAGGATCCCGATGCGCTCATCAAGGCCGAGGGCGCTTTGTCGCAGCGCCAGGCGGATCTGGACAGCCTGCGTGCGCAGCGCGAGCAACTCGGCGACCGAATCGACTACAGCACCGTCGACGTCACCTTCGTCGCCGAGCAGATCGGCGGACCGGCCCCGCAGAAATACGAGGGCTTCACCGGTCAGATCGAGCGTGGTTGGGACGCGTTGGTTTCGGTGCTGGGCAACCTGGTTCTGTTCCTCGGCCTGCTGCTGCCATGGCTGGGCGCGCTGGCCGTTGCGGCGGGAATCGTATACGGAGTCGTCCGCTTGGCGAAGGCCCGTCGTTCGTAACGCGAAAAGGCCCCATCCCGCATTGCCGGGGTGGGGCCTTCTCGTTGCGCGCCTATGAAGCGCGGCGGATGCCTCGCTTGAGCAAGAGCTCGCGCTCCGACTCAGACAGACCGCCCCAGATGCCATAAGGCTCGCCGACCGCGAGCGCGTGGCTGCGGCACTGAGCGATCACCGGGCACTGTCTGCACATCTCCTTGGCACGCATCTCGCGCTGTGCGCGGGCCCTGCCGCGCTCACCGTCGGGATGGAAGAACATGCCGGAATCGACGCCCCGGCAGAGGCCGGCGATCTGCCAGTCCCAGATATCAGCATTGGGTCCGGGTAGCTGCTGCGGCTGTGGCATTGGAAAACCCCTCTCTACACACCCATTTCGTGAACGAACGGTTGCGTGAGTCGTGGAACCGAACCGAGCACAAGTCGCCGATGACTACTCGTGCACACAAAGTAGGGGTACTCACGAAATTCCGTCAATAGCCCGAACATGTGCTCATGGACATAGCCGCAGGCGGAGAATTTACATCACGTTCATCCTTGCGACCCGCCGGCAACGACATCGGTGGTAACGAAACGCCGGACGTGCGATCACGACTCGTGTTTTCGCTGATCGGCTCCGGCGGTGTCGCACAAATTATTTCCTGGCCCAAGACGGCGGTTGACATCGAATTAACATGGCCAGCACAAACTGTTAACCGATGCAAATTCGGTCCTACCTCAAATACGTGCCCGCCGGTACCGGGTTTTGCGCGACGCATTGATAGCGTCGCCCTCCGATGAACAACGTGCTGGCGAACGCCGCCTTCGGTGACGACCCTCAACGTTGGCCGCTGCCGTCCGCGTCGACGCCGCACGAATTGTGGTTGCGCGCCGTCGCGGCAGGCGGACAGGGCCACTACGGCAGCGCGATGACCGACCTGGCCGGCCTGGTGCGGCGCGGCGGTCAGCTGGTATCGCTCGCGCACAGCACAAGGGCGTCGTTCCTGCGGCAGCTCGGCTGGCACGACCGGGCCCGCCGGTGGGACGGCCTGGCGATGGCCGTGGCCGGTTCGGACCCCGAGGCCGCTGCGGACGCCCTCATCGGGCTGGCCGCCGACGCGCTCGGCGTTGGCCGGTTCGCGGCATCGGCAGCTGCGCTCGAGCGCGCGGGCGAGATGCTCACGACAGATCTGCCACCGCGGCTGCCCGTCCGGCTGGCGTGGGTGTTCGCGGAACTCGCGATGGTGACCGGCGATGGCGCGACGGCGGTCAGCCACGCCGAACGCGCCATCGAGCTGGCGGCCGCGCTCGGCTCGGCACGGCACGCGGTCAAATCGGACATGGTGCTCGCCGCGGCGTTGTGCAGCGCGGGCGATGTCGACCGGTCGCGATTGGTTGCCGACGCCGCACTCGATTCGGCCGGTGGCCTGGGAATCATCCCTTTGCGGTGGGCGTTAGCGTGCCTGCTGGCCGACATCGGCAGCGCGAGCCACTCGGCGACGCAAATGCTGAGGATTCGTAACGAATGCGCAGCTACGGTGCGTCGCCGCGGGGGCGACCTGGCGCAGCGCTGACAATGGTCGCGCCTGTCGGATCGTTATTGTTTAGCTGACGTCCACACTTCGGGGACGTGTCCCTCACGTAACGCTGGAGATACCGCTCACGATGACATTTTCGGGAGATCGTCTCGATGCTGTCGTTGCTGAGGCTGTGGCGGGCAACCGGGACGCGCTTCGAGAGGTGCTGGAGATCATCCGCCCGATCGTGGTCCGGTACTGCCGGGCCAGGGTAGGGGCGACCGAGCGAAGTGGTCTCTCAGCCGACGACGTTGCACAGGAGGTGTGCTTGGCCGCCATCACGGCGCTGCCGCGCTACAAGGATCAGGGACGACCGTTCATGGCCTTTGTATATGGCATCGCCGCCCACAAGGTTGCCGACGCGCATCGCGCGGCAGCCAGGAACCGCGCTGAGCCGACAGATGTCGTGCCCGAGCGGTTCTCGGTGGAGGCCGGTCCCGAGCAAATGGCGCTCGACTCCGAATCGGCGGCGCGGATGAACAGACTCCTCGCGCTGCTGCCGGAAAAGCAGCGAGAGATCTTGATTCTGCGCGTGGTCGTCGGCATGAGCGCCGAAGAAACGGCCGAGGCCGTCGGTAGCACCGCAGGCGCTGTCCGGGTCGCGCAGCACCGCGCGCTGGCGCGGCTGAAGGCCGAAATCAGCGCGACGGAGCACGGCCATGCCTGACTTCGGACGCTGGGGCGGAAACGGGGGCGACCCGTCGCTCAACGAGATCAACCGCACCGACCAACTCCTCGACGCGCTGGCCAATCAGCAGCCGGTGTACGCGACGGATCCCGGTGAGGCCGAACTCGCGCAGCTGCTCGCCGGTTGGCGTGACGAGGTGCGCACACCGCCGCTGATGGCACCCGTGACGCCCCGCGATGCGACGCATGCATTGCGGCGCGCGGTGGAAGCGCGTAAGCGCACCCGCACGTCCATGGCCGTCGTCGGGTCGGTCGCCGCAGCGGTGTTGTGCCTCGGTGGTTTCGGCGCGGTGGTGGCCGGTGCCGGGCCTGGTGACGCGCTGTACGGCCTGCACACCATGTTGTTCGGCGAACAGGAGAAGACGCGCACCGATCAGGTGGCGCTGGCCTCACAGCAGTTGGCCGAGGTGCAGCAGCTCATCGACGAGGGCCAGTGGGATGCCGCGCAGGACAAGCTGCAGACGCTGACGACCACCGTTGCGACGGTCAATGACGTTGAGCAGAAACAAGAATTGGTCAGTCAGTGGCAACAGCTGACGGTCAAGGTCGACGCCAAGGACGCCAACGCGTCCCTGCCGCCCGGCGCACCGCCACCGCCGATGCCCGAGCCGGCCGTCGTCGCGCCGGGGTCGGACACCTCGACATCGAGTTCGACAAGCACGTCGTCGGGCACCGCCACATCGCCGTCGTCGGACACCGCCACCTCGTCGTCCGAGACTTCCACTTCTACGTCATCGGGCACGAGCTCGCCGACGTCGAGTTCGCCTGTGCCCGAACAGCCACCGTCGAGCGGCACCTCGACGACCACGACGCCACCGACGTCGACAACCACGACGACAACGACGACAACGACGACCCACGCGGTCACGACGACCACGACCACGTCGCAGGCCGCGCCGCCCGCGGGTGCCAGTGCACAAGTTGTCGCGCCGACAAGTGTGGCCGAGTCGGCTCCGGCTGTGGTTGCGCCGCCGACTGTGGCCGCGTCAGCTCCGGTCGCCCCGGCTCCAGCCGTGGTAGCGCCGCCAAGCCTGGCAGCGCCGCCGGCAGCGCCCGCGCCAGCGCCTGCGGTCACTCCCGAGGCACCGCGGCATCGCGCGCCCGAGACTCCGGTCACGGAAAGTCAGGCGCCGGTGACCATCCCGGTCACGACCACGCTGACTGAACCACCGCCCAAGCCGCATGGCGGCGGCGGATAGAGGGCTTCAGCCCTTAGCGATATCCGTCGGAGTCCGACGTGGCTTCGTTGAGTGACGCGTCCGCGTACCCGCGGCAATAATCCCAGGTCACGTAGGCGTCTGGTTCCGGGTCATAGGCCGGTTCGTGCGGACGCACAGTGCCGTCGACCAGCAGCTGCAACAGGTTGGCCCGCAGCATGTCCCAATCGTGATAGTGGTCCTGCTGGCACTCGTCGCAGCACACGACAAGACCGCGAATTCCCTTGTGCGCCAGGAGGGCCTCGTATACCGCCAGGTCGGCGAGATCGGCCTCGACCGCGGTTCGCTCCTGCGGATCCAGAGGCTGGCCCGGCTCGAGCGCGTCAAGCGCTGCCGTGGGGTCGCACGGGTCATCGGCGAACGGATCGGGCGGCAAACCCGGTGGCAGGTGATCACGCACGACTCCACACTACGCAGCCCCACTGGTATCGCGCCAGCCGTTGGCAGGCTCGCCACCTGCGCGTCCGTATGGCAGCGTGGGACCGAAGCGAGGACGTCATTGCAGATAAGATAGGTATCTAGCTCTGCGACTGTGCTAGTCACTGGAGGCCTCACCCATGTCGATCGCTGAAAGCAGCATCCCTATCGCCGTCCCGGTCCCGACCGGCGGCGATGATCCGACCAAGATCGCGATGCTCGGGCTCACCTTCGACGACGTACTGCTGCTACCTGCCGCTTCCGATGTGGTGCCCGCCACCGCCGACACCTCCAGCCAACTCACCCGCAAGATCCGGTTGAGGGTGCCACTGGTCAGCTCGGCGATGGACACCGTGACGGAGTCCAGGATGGCGATCGCGATGGCCCGAGCAGGCGGTATGGGTGTGCTTCACCGCAACCTTCCCGTGGCCGAGCAGGCAGGCCAGGTCGAGACCGTCAAGCGCTCGGAAGCAGGCATGGTCACCGACCCGGTCACCTGCTCGCCGGACAACACGCTGGCCGAGGTCGACGCGATGTGCGCGCGGTTCCGGATATCCGGCCTGCCTGTCGTCGACGACACCGGCGAACTGGTCGGCATCATCACCAACCGCGATATGCGGTTCGAGGTCGACCAGTCCAAGCCCGTTTCCGAGGTGATGACGAAGGCGCCGCTGATCACCGCACAGGCGGGCGTTTCCGCCGAGGCCGCGCTAGGACTGTTGCGCCGCTACAAGATTGAGAAGCTGCCGATCGTCGACGGCCACGGCAAGCTGACCGGGCTGATCACCGTCAAGGACTTCGTCAAGACCGAGCAGTTCCCGCTTTCCACCAAGGACAGCGACGGCAGACTGCTAGTCGGCGCGGCCGTTGGCGTCGGCGACGACTCGTGGACGCGGGCGATGACCCTTGTCGACGCCGGGGTCGACGTGCTGATCGTCGACACCGCGCACGCGCACAACAGGTTGGTGCTCGACATGGTGCACCGACTCAAGGCGGTGGTGGGCGACCGCGTCGAGGTGATCGGCGGCAACGTCGCGACACGGGCCGCGGCGGCCGCCCTGGTCCAGGCCGGGGCCGACGCGGTGAAGGTCGGTGTCGGGCCGGGGTCGATCTGCACCACGCGGGTGGTCGCAGGCGTCGGCGCGCCGCAGATCACCGCGATCCTGGAAGCCGTCGCAGCATGTGCACCGTCGGGGGTGCCGGTCATCGCCGACGGCGGTCTGCAGTACTCCGGTGACATCGCCAAGGCGCTGGCCGCCGGTGCGTCCACCGCCATGTTGGGCTCGCTACTGGCAGGTACCGCCGAATCGCCTGGCGAGCTGATCTTCGTCAACGGCAAGCAGTTCAAGAGCTACCGTGGCATGGGTTCGCTGGGTGCGATGCAGGGCAGGGGAGGCGCGAAGTCCTACTCCAAGGACCGCTACTTCCAGGACGACGCGCTCTCGGAGGACAAGCTGGTGCCGGAGGGAATCGAGGGCCGGGTACCGTTCCGTGGGCCGCTGTCGACGGTGATCCACCAACTCACAGGCGGCCTGCGCGCGGCGATGGGCTACACCGGTTCGGCCACCATCGAACATCTTCAGCAGGCGCAGTTCGTGCAGATCACGGCGGCGGGTCTGAAGGAGAGCCATCCGCACGACGTCGCGATGACGGTCGAAGCGCCGAACTACTACGCCCGCTAAGGGGTCCCCATGCGTGACATGGTTGAAATCGGCATGGGCCGAACCGCCCGTCGCACCTATGAACTCGACGACATAACCATCGTGCCGTCGCGGCGCACCCGATCCAGCCAGGACGTGTCCACGGCCTGGCAGATGGACGCCTACCGATTCGAGATCCCCGTGGTGTCGCATCCGACCGACGCGCTGGTGTCGCCAGAGTTCGCGATCGAGTTGGGTCGTAGCGGCGGCCTCGGGGTGCTCAACGGCGAAGGTCTGATCGGTCGGCACGCCGATGTCGAGGAGAAGATCGCTCAGGTCATCGAGGCCGCCGAGAAGGAGCCGGAAACGTCGGCGGCCATTCGGCTTCTTCAGCAATTGCATTCGGCGCCACTGGATCCCGAACTTTTGGGCGCCGCGGTGACGAGGATCCGTGACGCCGGGGTGACGACGGCTGTGCGGGTCAGCCCGCAGAACGCGCAGGCGCTGACACCGTCGCTGGTGGCCGCGGGCATCGATCTGCTGATCATCCAGGGCACCATCATTTCGGCCGAACGCGTCGCACAGGACGGCGAGCCGCTGAACCTGAAGACGTTCATCTCCGAACTCGACGTGCCGGTGGTGGCCGGCGGTGTGCTCGACCACCGCACGGCTTTGCATCTGATGCGCACCGGCGCCGCAGGCGTCATCGTCGGCTACGGTTCGACGTCCGGTGTCACGACCAGCGACGAGGTGCTGGGTATCAGCGTGCCGATGGCCACCGCGATCGCCGACGCCGCCGCCGCCCGTCGCGAGTACCTCGACGAGACCGGCGGCCGCTATGTGCACGTGCTTGCCGATGGCGACATCCACACGTCCGGCGATCTGGCCAAGGCCATCGCATGTGGGGCCGATGCGGTGGTGCTCGGCACCCCGCTGGCGATCGCGGCCGAGGCGCTCGGTGGCGGTTGGTTCTGGCCGGCCGCTGCGGCGCACCCGTCACTACCGCGCGGCGCGCTGCTGCAGGTGGCGATCGGTGAGCGGCCGTCGCTGAGCCAGGTGCTGAGCGGCCCATCCGACGACCCGTTCGGCTCGCTGAACCTGGTCGGCGGCCTGCGCCGGTCGATGGCGAAGGCGGGCTATTGCGATCTCAAGGAATTCCAGAAGGTCGGCCTGACTGTCGGAAGCTGATTTCGCCTGGCCGCTGCGCGGTTGCTTTACAAATTAGGTCGTCCTGTCTAGAAGTTGCCCGGCCGTGAGTCCATACTGATCGGATGAAACCTGACTATGACGTCCTGATCATTGGTTCGGGGTTTGGGGGAAGTGTCACCGCTCTGCGTCTCACCGAGAAGGGCTACCGCGTCGGGGTGCTCGAGGCGGGCAGGCGGTTCAACGACGAAGACTTCGCCAAGACCTCGTGGAATTTGCGCAAATTCCTGTGGGCGCCAAAGTTCGGCATGTACGGTATCCAGCGGATCCACCTGCTGCGCAACGTCATGATCCTGGCGGGCGCCGGGGTGGGCGGCGGCTCCCTCAACTACGCCAACACGCTGTATGTCCCGCCGGAGCCGTTCTTCGCCGATCCGCAGTGGAAGAACATCACCGACTGGCGCGCAGAGCTGATGCCGCACTACGACCAGGCGCAGCGCATGCTCGGTGTCGTCAAGAATCCGACCTTCACCGACGCCGACCGCCTCATGAAAGAGGTCGCCGAGGACATGGGCGTCGGCGACACCTTCGTGGCGACCCCGGTCGGCGTGTTCTTCGGACCGGATGGCGAGAAGACTCCGGGCAAGACGGTGCCCGATCCCTACTTCGGTGGTGCAGGGCCTGCCCGCACCGGCTGCATCGAATGCGGCTCCTGCATGACGGGCTGCCGATACGGGGCCAAAAACACGTTGCTCAAGAATTACCTTGGCCTGGCGGAAAAGGCTGGGGCAGAAGTCATTCCGATGACAACTGTCACCGGATTGGAGCAAGGGGCCGACGGCCTGTGGAAGGTTCGCACCACCCGGACCGGCTTGCTGTCTCGCAAGCGTCGGACCTACACGGCGTCGCATGTGGTGCTGGCCGCAGGCACGTGGGGCACCCAGAAGCTGCTCTTCAAGATGCGCGACAAGGGCAAGCTGCCGAAGCTTTCGGACAGGCTGGGCGTGCTGACCCGGACTAACTCGGAGTCGATCGTCGGCGCCGCGACGTTCAAGGTCTCAAAGGACCTCGACCTCACGCACGGCGTCGCGATCACCTCGTCGATCCATCCGACTTCCGACACCCACGTCGAACCGGTGCGATACGGCAAGGGCTCCAATGCGATGGGGCTGTTGCAGACATTGATGACGGACGGCGCAGGCCCGCAGGGGTCGAACGTTCCGCGGTTCCTGCAGTTTTTGCTCGACACCCTCCGGAATCCGCTCGCCACGCTTCGCATGCTCAACGTCAGCCACTGGAGTGAGCGGACCGTGATTGCGCTGGTGATGCAGCATCTGGACAACTCGATCACTACCTTTACCCAACGCACGAAGTTGGGAATCCGCAGGATGACCAGCAAGCAGGGCCACGGCGAACCGAACCCCACCTGGATTCCGGCAGGCAACGAGGTCACCCGCAGGATCGCCAAGAAGATCGACGGCGTGGCGGGCGGCACCTGGGGTGAGTTGTTCAACATCCCGCTCACCGCGCACTTCCTCGGCGGGGCGGCGATCGGCGACACCTCGGAGCACGGCGTGATCGACCCCTACCAGCGGGTGTATGGGTATCCGACTCTGTCCGTGCATGACGGCGCGTCGGTTTCGGCGAATCTTGGTGTGAATCCGTCGCTTTCAATCACCGCGCAGGCCGAGCGGGCGGCGTCGCTGTGGCCCAACAAGGGTCAGCTGGACCAGCGCCCGGCGCAGGGCGAGGCATACAAGCGGCTGGCGCCGATTCCGCCGGAGCATCCGGTCGTACCGGCCGATGCCCCAGGGGCGCTGCGAAACATTCCTATCGAGCCGGTCAGCTCAGCGGGCTGACAGGAAGGTTTACGGAAAGACCCACCTGTGGTTCTGGTGGGTGTCGCCTGCGTGCGGGTATGAATCTCGCTGTCCTGTCGTGACTTTGTGAGGAAAGCGAGATTCCGTTGGTGGTTACTCTTGTGCGCGTGTCCCGGCGCGCACCGCTGGCAATCGGCGTGGCCGCCATCGCGGCGGGAATGCTGACTGTGGCCTGCGGCTCGCACGGCACAACGGCGCCCACCACGAGCACCACAACCACGACCACGACGACTACGACGACCAGTTCGGCCGCCAGCTCCGGCGGTGGTCACCACGAAAGGCACGACTCCGGTGGTGGCGGCGGTGCCGCCCCCGCCCCCGCCGACACTGGTGCTCCAGCCACCGTCACCGTTGATCCCAGCACCGTCACCAATACCGAGACAGACATCCAAACCACGGTCCAGACGTCGATCGCGACGTCGGTCTCGACCGTCACCGCCACGCCGACCTACCAACCGCGGGATCAATACCCGCGCAATGACAACGGGTCTCAGTTCGGGCCTCAGCAAGGTCACTGATTCGCCCGGTTAGAGTGGACGGTGCGTGGGTATCTTATAAGTGCAGGTTGAAAGGCCGACGGGTACCGAGCAGCGGAGGTGACGGCATGCGGACTACTTATTACGAGGAGTTAGCCGCACTCCGCACGCAGGTCGGCGACATGTGCGGGCTGGCCGCGGACGCGATGGAGCATGCGACGCACGCTCTTCTTGGGGTGGACCTTTCCCTGGCCGAACAGGTCATTGCCGACCATGAGCACATCCAGGACATGAGCAAGCGGGCCGAGGGCGGTGCGCTCAAACTGCTCGCTCTGCAACAACCGGTCGCAGGAGACTTGAGGACGATCATCGGCGCGATCCACGTCGGTGCCGATATCGAGCGGATGGGCGCGCTGGCCGTGCACGTCGCCCGCATCGCGCGGCTGCGACATCCCGAATGCGCGGTGCCCGACGAGGTACGCGATTGCTTCGCCGAAATGGGCGCTCGGTCAGTCGAGCTGGCGCGGACGGCACACGAGGTGATGGTGTCGGGCGATCCCGACAAGGCCGCACGCCTAAACGATGCGGATGACGCCGTCGACGCCGAGCATCGCCACCTCTTCACGATGTTGATCGACCACGTATGGCAGGACGGCGTCTGTTCGGCGGTCGACGTCGCGCTGCTGGGTCGTTTCTACGAGCGCTTCGCCGACCACGCCGTCGAGATCGGGAGGCGCGTGGTGTTCGAAACCACCGGCGGACTGCCCAACCACAAGAAGATGGCGTAGCTCGCAGGCGTCGTCGTGGGCGGGTCGCCGCGCGACTAGAGCAGCGTCTCGGCGGCGAGCATGGATGCCGAGATCGCGGCGGGGAATCCGCCGTAGAACGCGCAGTGCGTGATGAGCGCCGAAATCTCGTCGTTGGTCAGGCCGTTGTCACGTGCGCGTCGAAGGTGGGCGGGTAGCTCCTCCGGACGGTAGAGGACTGTCAGCGCGGCCAGCGTCGCGATGCTGCGATCGCGTGGGCTGAGCCGCGCGTCGGTCCAGACATCGGAGTACAGCGGGCTGTTGATCAGATCCGTCCCTAAGTTGGAAGGTGTCTGGGGTTGGTGCCCTGGATGCCCAGGGCGGTGGGGTGTAGCTGAGATTCGTGTGCTGTTTTGTGGCTTGAAATG
>NZ_QJJU01000017.1 GCF_003201655.1 Mycolicibacterium moriokaense | reverse complement strand
CGCCGACGCACCCGCGCCGAAAACCTCGCCCGCCGCATCCAAGCCGAACGCAAACTCAACGACGACTACATCGCCGAACGCAACAAACCACCACCGTTCTAACGGGTTTCGCTGAACTATGGGTGGTACGGGACGCCGACCGCGCGGAACACGTACTCGGGCGGCACGTCGAACGCCAGGGAACGTCGGGGCAGGCGTATCAGGACGTCCTCGGGGATGGGGTCCTTGTAGTGCAGCGAGAGATGCCCCGTGCAGCGGGCATCGACCTCGGCGACGTTGACGTCGAGCACGAGTCCGGTCGCGGAGAGCTCGGCCTTCACCGTGCCCTGCTGTGCGGCGTCCCAGCGCAGATCAATGGTGCGGCCCGCCAACTTCGGCACCGAGGACAACGTCCCGAGCACCCGCTGATTGGTCAGCGCCAGCGAGCCGACATAACTCGCGATCTCGCCTGACGACCGCTTGCCGGGAACCCGACCGCTGAACCGGCGCGTGACCGCGACGTATTCGGCCAGATGAATAATGCCCTCGGCCTCGGCCTCGGCCCGCAACTCGTCGGGCAGCTTGCCGATCCGCAGCAACTTGCGAAGAAACACCGCCATGTGCAGTCACCCTAACGGCAACTCGCAGCTGAGAGACCGATACAGGTGGTACACCTGGTGAGGTGGCACCGCAGAAGACCCGGCTGATCGTGTCGTCGGCCGTTGCCATAGCGGTCTACGCGCTGATGTGGATCGGCTATGCGTCGCAGTGGAACTGGCTGATGACCGTCGATTCAACGTGGCTGGACGCCACGCACCGCTACAGCGACGCTCACCCCGGTTGGGTGACGTCGTGGAACATGTTCTGCACAGTCTTCAGTCCGACTGGCTTTCGCCTGCTTGCCTTGGTTGTGATCATCGTTTCGCTGGTGCGTCGCAACCTTCGCGTCGCATTCTTTCTGCTGATCAGCGTCGAGCTGTCCGGACTCATCACCGAGATCGCCAAACACGCGGCCAATCGCCCGCGCCCCGCCACTGCACTGGTCTCCGCACCGTCCAGCTCGTTCCCGTCGGGACACGCTCTTGGCACGATGGTCGGCGTACTGGCACTGCTGACCGTCGTCCTTCCCGTCATTCGCCGCCCGCTGCGGGTGTGGCTCGTCGCGCTCGGCGCGTTCGTGGTCATCGCGATCGGCATCGGTCGGGTGCTGCTCAACGTGCACTACCCATCCGACGTGGTCGCCGGATGGGCACTCGGCTACACGTATTTCGTCGCGTGCCTGCTGATGATCCCGCCGTCGAGGCGCGTCACGGCAACGGACGAAACACCGGCAGCGCTCGATACCGCGCGCTGAAGCTGGCCTCGGTCACCTCTGTCCCGACCTCGCCGTCATGAGCGAGCACGGTCGGCCCGTCGATCGCCGTGAAGCTGAACTCGGGCACCTGCAGCTCGTGATACAGGGGACTGCGCTCCAGGCGGCCCAGTGCCAACGCCGTCAGAATCCGCAGCTTGCTGAACGGTCGACCAGCCTCCAGGATCCGGACGTCGAGCAGGCCGTCGTCCATGCGGGTCCGCCGCGACGGTGCGAATCCCGAAGGCAGATACGTCGAATTGCCCAGAAAGAACAGCGACGTCTGCAGCGTCTTGTCGTCGTACGCGATGTGTACGGGCTCGTCACGCCGCAGCGTGTTTAGCATCGCGTACAGCCCCGCCAGCGGCTTGCCGATCCTGCGCTCGAGCTTCTCGCGGGTCTGCACGAACGCCGGGTATGCCCCGATGCTCGCCGTATTGATCACCATGTGGCCCTCGTTGAGGCACACTACGTCGACGCATGCGACGCTGCCCCTCCGGATCGCGTCGACAGTCTTGTCGACACTGTCGCAGCCGATGTCTTTCGCGAAGTGGTTGAACGTGCCCCCAGGAAAGACCGCCAGCGGTAGACCTGTCTCTAACGCCACGGCGGCTGCGCACGACACTGTCCCGTCACCGCCGCCGACTGCGAGCACCTCCGCGCGGTTGGCCGCCTCGCGCAGCACCTTCTCGGCGTCGTCGTCCTCGTTTAGCTCGACAATCTCGGTCCGCGGCAAGGAGTCTCGGACTTCGTCGACGACACGGGCACCCGTACCGCCTCCGGATGCGGGGTTGACCACCAGCACCACGCCCGCACCGTCGGGGCGTTCGGGGGTGTCCACCCGCAGTGGGTCAGCGACAGGAACTTTGGCCACCGCGACCGTCGGCACCACCCGCGCGCCCAGCACCGCGACGCCTGCGCCGATGCCGAACCCGGCGAACACGTCACCGGGATAGTGCGCCCCGGTCGCAACCCGGGACATGCCGACCAAACCGGCCAACAGTGCCATCCCCAGACCGAGCGGCGGGTTCTCCAGCCCGACGCCGACCGCGAATGCCGCTGCGCTCGCTGAGTGACCGGACGGCAGGGAATTCGACGTTGGAAAGCGGCGGCCGCGACGGGCCAATGGCACCGTGAGCCGATTCGGCCTTTCCCGCCGCCACACCCGCTTGGCCACC
Organism: Mycolicibacterium moriokaense; assembly: GCF_003201655.1. Lineage (GTDB taxonomy): Bacteria > Actinomycetota > Actinomycetes > Mycobacteriales > Mycobacteriaceae > Mycobacterium > Mycobacterium moriokaense_A. Next base: position 130,705 of record NZ_QJJU01000017.1, on the reverse strand, counting down.
TGATTGGTCAACAGGCTCGTCACCGCGAGCGTGAGCACCCCGCGTCCCGCCGCGCGCCGAGCCGACGGGCCCCCGAGCGCTGCGAGTGCCGCCGCGATGGCCAGCCAGAGCTTCGAGTGGTCCGCGGCCCTGCTGAGCCGCGGCATCGTGGCGTCCAGTAGCGGGCTTGGCGACTCCGCGATGGCCTCGAACACTTCGCGATCCAGGGTGCCAAGACCCTGGCCGATTTGCCGGATGCCGCGTCGGCGCCCCGCTAGGGGCAGCAATTGCATGACATCTAGTTGCCCAGATACGGCGATGTTCAATCGTGTCTGAACCTTTACTTGACCTCGGCTGTGACACCGCTGACGATGTAGCGGTGCGCCGAATGCTGGCTCTGCTTTGTGCTGGAGCCGTCTATCTAACCGTGGCGCCGGTCGCTAACGCCGAGTTCACACCCTGGTTCGCCCCTCAGGTCGGCAACGCCACCCAGGTGGTTTCCGTTGTGGGAGCCGGTGGTTCGTCGGCCAAGATCGACGTCTTCCAACGCACCGCGGCCGGATGGGATGCCGTGCGCGCAGGCATCCCCGCCCACGTCGGGGCGAACGGGATGGCCGCTGAGACCCACGACGGCAACATGGCGACGCCGCTGGGCATCTACACCCTGGACTTCGCGTTCGGCACCGCACCGAACCCCGGCGGCGGCCTCAAGTACGTCCAGGTCAACCAGGACCACTGGTGGGACGGCGACATGAAGAGCCCGTCCTACAACACCATGCAGGTCTGCAAGAAAGCGCAGTGCCCGTTCGACACATCTCCGGACAGCGGCACCGAGAACCTCGACATCCCGCAGTACGCGCACGCCGTTGTGATGGGTGTCAACAAGGCCCGCGTGCCAGGTAACGGCGGTGCGTTCTTCATGCACACCACCGACGGCGGGGCCACCGCAGGATGTGTCGCCATGGATGACGGCACCCTGGTGGAGATCATGCGCTGGCTCCAGCCGGGCGCCCTGATCGCGATTACTCAGTAACCATCAAATATTAAGCGCCCGACCGGCTTTCACCTTGAAGTTGAGGTTCTCGGTCGACATAGATGCGTCGTAGGTGCGGTCGTAACCGGTCTCACTGATCTTCCAACCATCGCCGGTCCGGCGATACCGGTCGTGGTAAAAGCCCGCACCGATCAGCATGAAGTTGAAGTCGGGCGCGATCACCCGGTCCTGCAGATACCAGATGGCCGACGCCTCGTCGCCGTCGACGGTGATTTCGGGATGGGTGACGCGGTGCTCGGTCAGGATCTCCGGGCCGAGAGAGTTGCGCATGAACGTGACCAACTCGTCGCGATTGGTGAAGTGGTGCTCCTCACCGATCGACTCCCCGTACCTGCCGACGACGTCCTCCGTCAGAGTCGCGGCGAACTCGTCCCAGTACTTGGTGTCCAGCGCACGCAGGTACCGGTACTTGACTTGCTTGATCTCGTCGATGTCACCCATGGCCGACATTGCAGCACACCCACGAAACTCCGACCCCGCTAGCCCCAGAAGTCGTTGTTGTGGTTGTCGCCGTCGCCATCGCGATGGTGGTCGTCGTGGCAGGTGCCTGCATCCCAGTTGTTGCCCCATTCGGGATGCCAATCCTCACCTGGGCACCAGTGGTAGCTCGGGAATTCGCCGATCTGGGCTGAGGCCACGGTCGCCGCTCCTACGCTGGCCAGCCCCAATCCTGTGGGCACGATGAATGTCGTTGCTGCACAGCGTGCCAATGTCTTCACACGTATTACGAGAACACTGAATTCTGTGTCCCGGCTATGCGGTTGAGTCCAACCCCCTGGCAATGCGGCCCAAAAAGCGGAGTGTCTAACGGAATTGGGGTCGCCGTGCGGCTATCGTGTGGTCCGTTATGAGCGACCCGTTGGGGTTGTCGATCGGGACGACCAACCTGGTCGCGGCACGTGTCGGCAATCAACCCGTGATACGGCGTTCGGTGTTGACCGTGTTCGGCCATGCCGCGCCAGAAGTCGGCGTGCCTTCAGCGCACACCGACGGCATCGTGCTGAGCGGATTCGTGGAGCGGGTCGGCGACCCGGTCCCGTTGGTGGCAGCCGACGGCTCGTCGCATCACGCCGACCAGCTTCTCGTCGATGCTCTGCAGGCGATGGTCTACGCCTCGGGCGGCCAGCCGTCGCCGGACACCGCGATCGCTGTTCCTGCGTACTGGGGAACATCGACGATGTGGGCGCTGCGCAACGCGATGCGGGCCAACCCGATCCTGGCGCCCAACGGCACACCGGTCCGGCTGGTTTCCGATGCGGTGGCATCGCTGACGGCGCTCAATGCGAATCCCGGACTCAGCCCGCACGGCGTCGTGGCACTGCTGGACTTCGGCGGCGGCGGCACCAGCATCACGTTGGCGGACGCCGCATCGGCATTCGAGCCGATCGAGGACACCACCCGTTACACCGAGTTCTCCGGCGACCAGATCGATCAGGCACTTCTGAACCACGTTCTCGAGGGCATCACCAGCGCCGGCGCCATCGACCCGGCAGCTACCGCGGCGGTCGGTTCGCTCACCCGGCTGCGCGAGGAATGCCAGAGCGCGAAGGAACGGCTTTCGGCGGAGACGGTTACCGAACTGATCGCCGAGTTGCCCGGATATCGGTCCGGCATCCGCGTGACCCGTGCCGAGCTGGAGAGCCTGATAGCGCAGCCGCTGACGGGCGTGCTCGCCGCGCTGGAAAATGCGTTGGAGCGCAACAGGATCAGCTGGTCGAACGTTTCGGCGGTTGTCACGATCGGTGGCGGCGCCAGCATTCCGTTGATCACTCAGCAGCTGTCCGAGCATTCGCAGGCACCGGTGGTGACGACGCCTCAGCCTGCGCTGGACGCCGCCGTCGGCGCGGCATTGTTCGCCGCGTTCGGTGCGGACGCCGACGCGAAAACCGGTGTGGCGCCGGTACGGGCCGAGGATGTCACCGCTGCGGTCAACGCGCCGGGCTCGGCCACGTTCCGTGCGTTGGCCTGGTCTCAGGACGACGACACCGCCGACGACGTCGTGCCCTACACCGGCGATGTGTACGACGCGGGCGGGACGGTCGCGCGTCCTTCGGTGCAGTATGTACCGGCAACCGAGCCGATCGAAGAGCCTAGGTCGACGTTTAATCGTGTACCGCAGTTGGTGTTTGGGCTGGCCGCCGTGGTCGCGGTGGTCGCGGTCGGGGGCGTCGCGGTTGCGCTGACGAGCGCGAGCGACAGCACCAAGCCCACGGCGCCGCCGGTCACCGCCACACCGGTCGGGCCCACCAGCGTCGCGCCGCCGCCGCCGTCGACCCCGCCGCCTGTCCAGACCGTCACCGTCACCAGCGAGCCTCCACCACCGCCCCCGCCGCCCACGACAACGGTTCCGCCGCCGGTGACGCGCATCGTCACCATGACACCGACCACGACCGAACCCCCGACAACCACTACGACGGCAACAACGACCACCACATCACCCACGACGACCACCACAACGCCGACGACGACCACCGAAACCACCACTACCACAAGCACAACGCCGTCGATGACCACGTCCTACATCACCGTGCCATTCGTGCCGGTGCCGATCCCGATTCAGGTGCCAAACCAGGCGCCGCAAACTCAGGCTCCGCAGTACCCCTATCAGGCTCCGCAGTACCCGTATCAGTACCAGCAGCCTCAGCAGCTTCCCTAAACTGCCGCTTCCTCGACGTTTTGCGGATGGTGGCAGGCGGCCTCATGTGCCGAGGCGTGTTCGGTTAGCTCGGGCTCTTCGCGCTTGCAGATCACGGTGGCCCACGGGCATCGAGTATGGAAGCGGCAGCCGGGCGGCGGGTCTATCGGGCTGGGCACATCGCCCTGTAACACGATCCGCTCGCGTTCGGCGTTGCGTTTCGGATCGGGAATGGGCACAGCCGAAAGCAGCGCATTCGTGTATGGGTGAATCGGCTTGCGGTACAGGTCTTCGGTTGCCGAATTCTCGACGACCTTGCCCAGGTACATCACCGCGACCCGATCGGACACGTGGCGCACCACGCCCAGGTCGTGGGCGACGAACAGATACGAGAGGCCGAACTCGTCCTGAAGTTCCTTGAGCAGGTTGATGATCTGCGCCTGCACCGACACGTCCAGGGCAGACACCGGTTCGTCGGCGACGATCAACTTCGGATGCTGGGCCAGCGCCCTTGCGATGCCGATCCGTTGACGCTGTCCACCGGAAAACTCGTGCGGGTAGCGGTTGTAATGCTCGGGGGACAGGCCCACCCGATCGAGTAGCTCCTGCACCCGCCGCTTCCGATCGGCACCCCTGGCAAGCCCGTGCAGTTCCAGCGGATCTCCGACGATCTGGCCGACCCGCTTACGCGGGTTCAGCGATGCGAACGGGTCTTGGAAGACCATCTGCATCTCACGGCGTAACGGACGCAGATCGCGGCGCGAGCGGCCCACCAGCTCCTGCCCGAGGAATCGCACCGACCCCGACGTCGGCTGCGTCAGCTGCAGGATCGCCCTGCACAGGGTCGACTTGCCGCAGCCGGATTCACCGACGAGCCCCAGCGTCTCGCCCTCGTTCAGGGTCAGGCTGACTCCGTCGACCGCCCGCACGCGGGCGACCTCGTGGTCGATCACCACCCCGGCTTTGATCGGGAAGTGCTTGACGAGGTCGGTGACCTCGAGCAGTGGTTCGCCCTTGCTCACGGAATCACCTGTGCCCGAAGCGATTTCTTCTCTTGTGGGTCGAGCCAGCAGCGGTCCAGGTGATCGTTTCCCGCACGTGCCTCGAGTGTGGGCACCTCGTGGCACTTGTCGAACACGTGCGGGCAGCGTGGGGCGAATCGGTGGGTGATATTGCTGCGCATGCTAGTTCCGCGCCTGCTGCGTTTGCTTGGCCCGCCGCCTCGCCGGCCGGCGGGTGTGGAAATTCCGGTACACGGCCCGAATCGCCGTAGGCGACCTCGTTCTGGCCTGCCGAGTTATGTACCGGCGAACACGCCGGGCGAATAGACTGCCTCGGTGTCGCGGCCCCGTATCGAGCCAAAAAATGCGCTCGCGTCAATTTTGGCAAATTTACGGACAGCTCTAGTTAACTGTGGCATGATTGAAGTGACAACATACTCCGTCTGTCAGACTGGTCCAGGGTCGAGAATCAGCTGGTAGCAGGTGACCAGATTGGAATTTGATATGGAATCACAGCTTATTGTCCGTCGCGTCTCGGCCGTTGCCGGCGGTCTCGCCATCGTGGCGATGGTCGGTTTGTCCGCGTCCTGCGCCAAGGAAGAGAAGAAGGCGCCAGAGACCTCGACAACCACCACCACTACGACGACCACCACGACGTCGGCAGCTCCGCCGCCTGCACCGGCGCCGACGGAGAAGAGCATCAACCCCACCGGGGGCAACCTCTTCACGCCGCCGGTCTATGCGCCCCCCGCGCCGACAGCAATTCCTGGAACTCACCGGAACAACTAGAGCCACGCCGGGTCAAGACATAGATAGGACCGCGCCATGGATTCACGTCTTTTGGGCCGGCGAATCGCGGCCGTTTCGGGCGTCACCGCCTTCATTGCGATGGGCGCGCTAACCGCCGCCTGTACTAAAGAAGAGAAGAAGGCGCCCGAAACCACCACGACGACCACCACCACAACGCCTGCTACGACGGCGGCACCGACCGAGAAGAGCATCAACCCAACGGGCGGTAACCTGTTCACTCCGCCAGTCGTTGCGCCCGCAGCGCCAACCGTCCCGCCCGGCCAGCATCCTGGTATCAACGGGGTTCCGTAAATCGCTCGGTCGCATATAAGGGTGCGTTGGCGCCTGTTGGCCATTGTCGTGGCGGGCGTGCTGGCGCTCGTCACGGGCATACGCGCCGTGTCGGTGTCCGACCAGCGGACGGTCATCGGCGGTCCGCTGGCGTTATTGCTGGGCAGTTCAACGGATCTCGGCCCATCCCGGGATGAGAGTGCACAGCTCACCGTCACGCTGCCTGACGGAGTTCGCCCAGACTCGCTGATCGAATGGGCAGGCGCACAGGGCATTCGGGTGCGATGGCGGCCTGGCGACGAATGGGCCATTGTCGAGGGTGCAGCACAGGACGTGGCAGCGGCCTTCGGCGTGCCGGTGAACGACTACCGCGGCCGCAAAGGGCAAGTGTTCTACGCGTCGCCGCAACAGCCCTCGGTCCCGCAGCCACTCCGCGGCGTCGTCACCGAGCTCGGCCGAATCCTCGGCTATACCCCGCACCATGAGGCGAGGCCCCGATTTCTGCCGCTGGACGTGCCGAACCAGGGGTTGCGCCCCACCGCGTTACTGGAGGCATACAACGCCAACCCGTTGGCCGCCGCGGGCTTCACTGGCAAGGGCACCACGATCGTGTTCTTCGAATTCTCGGGCTACGACCAGAAGGACCTCGACACGTTCGCCGACTCGTCCGGGTTGCCGAGATTCACGCCGGTGTTGGTCGGGGGTCAACCCGGCCCATCCGGTGTCGAGACGGTGATGGATCTCGAAGTGGCGCATGCGATTGCGCCGGACGCGCAGAAGGTGGTGGTCAACGCCCGGCCGACCGTCGAGGGCGACGGCGCGTACGAGAAGATCGGGCAACTGTTCGAGTCGGTAGACCGGCAGTTCCCCGGCGCGGTTTGGAGTTTGTCGATCGGCTGGGGCTGCGATGCGCTGGTTCGCGCCGCCGACCTGGCACCCGTTGAGGCCGCGCTGGACGCGGTGCAAAAGCACGGAACGTCGGCGTTCGATGCGAGCGGGGACACGGGAGGCCTTGAGTGCAAGGGCGGCGACGATTGGTCGTCACCGCCTGGCCCCGATGACGTCGGCCTCGATGCCGTTTCGTCGCTGCCTGCGATGACCTCCGTCGGTGGCACCACGCTGTCGACCGATGAGCAAGGACGGTGGCTCGGCGAGGACGCCTGGGTGGACTCGCCCCTGTCCCAGGGCACCAGCGGCGGGGTGTCGGCGCTGTTCGACCGGCCCGCATGGCAGGAAAAGCTATCGGCGGCGCGGGACGTCCACCGACGCCGCCTGGCGCCCGACGTCGCAGCCGTCGCCGATCCGTTCACCGGGGTCCGAATTGTATTCGGGCAGCAGTCGTTGCTCGGCGCAGGCACCTCCCAGGCAGCCCCGATCTGGGCCGCGCTCACCGTGTTGATGAATCAATACCTCCTCGCGAACGGCGGACGGCCGGTTGGCGACATCAACCGGTTGCTCTATCAAGTTGCGGCGGGCGCGAACCGGCCCGGGTTCCGTGACATCAGCGAGGGCGGCAACGCCGTCGATCTCGCACAGCCCGGGTACGACCTGGTGACCGGCCTCGGCAGTCCCAACGTCGACTACTTGGTCCGCGACATGTTGGACATCCAGAAAGGCGTCGCTCCCCGATGACCGCCCCACCCGTTGCACACGACGGAGTGCCGACGATGTACTGCCCCGTATGCCACACCGACGTCCCAGCAGGCGCGTTCTGCGGAACCTGCGGTGCGCACCTGTCGCCCCACCGCGGGGATGGGCGCGGCATGCTGCGGGCCGGGGCATTCGCAGCGGCCCCTGGCGAGCACGTGCTGGAGCTGTCCGTGGCCAGTTCGCTGTTTCCACACCTGCCGCACGGTTCGCGCACACCGTTTCGCGTCGCGCTGTGGGTGATGTTCCTGGCCCTGATCGCCTTCGCGTTACTCGAATGGCAAGCACCGTTGATCACCGTCAGCGCACTCGGCTTTCCACTACTGTTCCTGCTCTATCTGCACGAGTCCGACATCGACGACGACCTACCGGTCAGCTCGCTCGCGCTGACTGCAGCGCTGGGCGTCGGACTCGGCGTCGGCTGGGCGCTGCTGAGCGGCGCCATCGTCGCCGGCTCCTATGGTGTCGCGCTGTCCGAGGGAACCTCCGAGGGGCACCCCATTGTCAAGGGGGTGGTCATCCCAGCGGCTAGTGCGGTCCTGATGGTCCTCCCCGCAGTGGTGGTGCGGCTGCTGCGGCCCGCGACGCGAGAGTCATTGGACGGGTTCGTGATCGGCGCACTGAGTGCGATCGCATTCGTCGCGGCAGCAACGCTGACGCGGCTGGCTCCCCAATTCGCAACGGGGCTAACGGCGCATCACCGGCCCATTAGCGGACTGCTCGCCGAGGCGGGCATCCAAGGTTTGGCGATGCCGATAACCGCCGCGGCCGCGGGTGGCTTGGTCGGGGTGGCACTGTGGTTCGCGCGGCCCGCGGGTATGGACCGTCGGCCAGCAGCCATGCTGCTCGTCGCGAGTTTCACTGTGGTGCTGGGCCTTTGCGTCGCTCTCGGTCTGATGGAGGCGGCCCCGATTGCAAACGGCCTCCGTTTCGGGCTGCACCTGCTCGTCGCGATCATTGCATTGCTGGCCTTGAGAATCGGTATGCAGGCGGCGCTGCTGCACGAAGCGCACGACGCGATGAATCCTGATGCGCTGGTGCTGTGTCCGCACTGCGACCACGTCGTTCCGGATACCGCGTTCTGCCCCAACTGCGGGGTCGCGACGCGTGCGGCATCGCGAAGTGCGCGGCTGACCCGTCGCACCCCAGGCGATATCGGGGTTCCCGAGGTACGGCCGGGATACGGCGTGCCGCCGGGTTCCTATGCGGCGGTTCCCGTGCAGCACACCACCCACACCCGACTACTGACGGCGTTGGGTGCGGGTACGGCAGTCGCGGCCGCCGCGGCTGTTACGGTTTCCGTCCTCGCCACGCCGGTCAGCGCGCGCTATGTGTGCCCACCCGATTGCGGACAGCCTCCGATCGGCCAACCCGTCGCTGCCAATCCGTGGTTCACATCCGGTGACGGCAAATTCTCGGTCCAGTATCCGCGCGCCGGCACGGCGTACGAGGTGAAGAAAGACCCCGACGGAGTGCAGTCGCACTTCACGGCCGGCGACACCGGCACGATGGAATTTTTCGGAAGGCCCGCGGGCAACCGCACACCAAAGGAGATCGCCGAGGCCTTGATCGGCCAGCATTATCCAGACGCCACAACGGATTACGAGATTCCCAACGCCATGGTCGGCTATCAGCCGGGGTACGGTGTGGTGAAAGACGAATACCCCCAGGACGCCTCAGGCACGTTCACGCGACTCCGGCTCCTCGTCATGGTGGCGGTCAAGAACAACTATGCCTTGGTCGCCGCGGCGATCGGTCCCTACCACGAATACAGCCCCGACTTCGGCAGCGGACATCCGTCGGGAGTGAACATGCAACTGGCGCTGGACATGGGCAAATACGTGAACAGCTTCACCTGGCGCGACGATTCGCCGCACTAGCTATCCGTTTGGGTTCGGCTGGTGGAACCGGCCGATGATCGGGATATGTTCGATGATCCGATCGCGTAGCCGAGGCTGCGGAGGAGGCGCTGGCGGAACGTAATTGGGTGCAGGCGCCGGCGGAACATACGCGGGTGGCTCGACCTGTGGCGCCGCTTGCGGAGCGGGCGCTGCCGCCTCGACGATCGTCTCCGCAACCACGGCCTCGGGAGGCAGCGCTACGGGCTCAGGTGGTGGCGCGACGGGCACGGTTCGCGGCACCGCCTGTGCGACCGATGGGGCAGCGGGCACACGGGCCGGCTGGTCGGTCGTCGCCACGGTATCCCGTTGGGCAACAGTCGAATCCGTGTCGGGTGTCAGGCTAAGGCCCAGCGCCGCGGACAGCGAGACGACGAAGACCACAACCGCGGAGGCCACCACCGAAGTCAGCGCACCGATTCTCGATGGCAAGCGCCATCGGGCCTGCCGAGTCTCCAGGATGTTGACCGCTTGTGCCGACGCCAACGCCGTTCCCCTTGCCAGCGCAACGTCGGCGTCTGCGGCCGTGATGACCGGTGCCGCGACGCCGTCGATGGACGACGCGAAGCCATCGATGTCGTCGGCCGAACCGAGCACGAAGATCGCCTCGGGTCGGCCGTCGCTGCCAGCCAGCACCGCGGTCACGTCGTCAACAGTCGGGTCGACGCGGTCGGTCGTGACCCCGTCGGCGTCGACGAACGCGACGAGGGCGTCGTCGGGATCGACGATGCACACGGCGAGCTCGCCGTAACCGCCGCGATCGGCGATGCCTGTCGCAAGCGCTTCGGCGGCCTCCTGTTCCGAAACCGTGATGACGTTGCCGAGACCCCTTGCCGCCAGCGCGTCCAGCAGGGTCGACGCAACGGTCTCGGCCTCGGTTGCCCAGGTGACACCGATGGCGTGCAGCCGGTTTTCCCCGACAGCGGTGATGACGTCGTCAAGGGTGTCGGCATCAACCGCGTCACGGCAGATGGTGGCGCCCTCGGCGGTTGAGCCCTCGACTAGCACCCATCGGACGTCTGCCGACGTCATCGACAGACCGAGTACGAGGTCCACCTGTTTGCCCCCGATCACGGATAAATCGACTCCGAGATTACCGCTCGACCCGGTGACACGAAAACGGTCAACAAATCGCGCACGGTTCTAGGTTCTGCCTTTAGGGTTCTCCTCGTGCCTCATATGGATCGTCGCAACCTGATGTTGATGACGGGGATCGGTGCGCTGGCAGCCGCGATCCCCGTCCCCGTTGTCCAGGCCGAGCCGTCCCGACCGGACGGACCGGTTGGTCCGAAGCCTGCGCCCACCGCGCCGGTGCCCAGTGCCCAGACCGGCGCCTACCTGTTCCATGACGAATTCGATGGTCCGGCCGGCTCGGCCCCCGATCCGTCGAAGTGGATCGTGGCCAAAGCCCGGGAGACGATCAAGAACCCTGTGTTCTGGGACAAGCCCGAGAACATGGGGCAGTACCGTGACGATCGCCAGCATGTGTTCCTGGACGGCAACTCCAACCTCGTCATCCGCGCGACAAGAAATAACGGCAAGTACGTCAGCGGCAAGATTCATGGCACGTATTGGGGCGGCATCAACACCACCTGGGAAGCCCGGATCAAGTTCAACTGCCTCACCGACGGGTGCTGGCCCGCCTGGTGGCTGTCGAACGACCATCCTGTCGTCGGCGGCGAGGTCGACATGGCCGAGTGGTACGGCAACCGTGACTGGCCGTCGGGAACCACCGTCCACGCACGCTCGGACGGCACCTCGTTCGCGACCAACCCGTTCCCCATCGACGGCGCGTGGCACACATGGCGCGTCACCTGGAACGAGGCCGGTATGTACTTCTGGCTGGACTACGTCGACGGCGCGCAGCCGTATTTCGAGGTCCCCGCATTCTCCATCGACGACTGGCCGTTCAACCTGCCCGACTATCGGGTGTTTCCGGTGTTGAACCTCGCCGTGGCAGGGTCGGGCGGCGGCGATCCCGCCGGCGGCACCTATCCCGCCGACATGCTCGTCGACTGGGTGCGCGTCTTCTAACAGATCAGGCGGCAGCACCCTTGAGCTGCGGATGTCGTTCCGATCACGCATCCACGGCGTCAATAACCCGGCTGTACGGCGTGTTTGTGGCGATCGTCGTTGGCCGCACCGCGAGGGACCGTCGGATCCTGGAAGCTTTCTTCAAATGTAACGATTTGGTATACGGTGCTGTCTGTGGGTCGTCACTCATTAGCCACGGACCGGCGGAAATCGCCAGCGCTGCTGGCTGCGGTGGTCGCCCCGGCTGCCCTGCTCTTCGCGGTTGGCGCGGATGTTCATCCACGCGCCGCCCAGCACGAGGCCAAACCAGTCATCGCCGACGCAGCGCGTGTTGTCGACCCCACTGCGCCGTGCTGCTTGGAGATCGTCGCAGCGGCACCGATGGCGCTCGCGTCGGCCAGCGCGGTTGAGCAGTCGAGCGTGAATTCCCGTTCCGCCGAGATGGTTTCGGCGTCGAGATGGCGGACAGTCGATCGCACGTTGCCGGTCGGTGTTGCGCCGGAGCGCGGCATGCAGGTCAAAACCATCTTGGCTGCTCGCGCCATCAGCGCGGCATTCCCCGAGATACACGAAATGGGTGGCGTGCGACCTGACCCGCTGCCGTGGCATCCCAACGGTTTGGCCATCGACGTGATGATCCCCAACCCAGGCACCACCGAGGGCATCGCGCTTGGAAACGAGATCGTCTCCTATGTATTGAGGAACGCGGCTCGATTCGGCATGCAGGACGCCATCTGGCGCGGGGTCTACTACACGCCCAATGGTGCGCAACGAGGTGGTGGCTACGGCCACTACGACCACGTTCACGTCACCACTCACGGTGGCGGATACCCCACGGGCAGCGAAATCTACTACCGCTGAGGCCGGGGTCGGTTCGCTGAGACCCAGCGCGTTTTGTGGGCGGACAGCAGAGAAATCTGTCTGCCGGCTGCCGACAATCGGGAAAGATATCCCCTGTTCAACAGGCCCAAATCCGACGTAGATTTGAGGCATGGGGAGGCTGAGGGTCCTCGTCGTCGGCGCCGGGGTGGGCGGCATTTCCGTTGCGCGGGGATTGCTGCGGGACGGACACGACGTCACCGTCTTCGAACGGCGGCCGGATGCGTCGGCGGGTGGCGGGGCCGTGACGATCTGGTCCAACGGTGAGACGGTGCTGGCGCAACTGGGCGTCGACATGGACGGGGCCGGCCAGCTGTTGTCCAATCTGCAGGTACTGACATCGACCGGCCGCCGGATCGCGACCCTCGACTTGGGCGCGATTGTGGGGCGGCTGGGCGCTCCGGTTCGGATGGTTCCGCGCCGAGTCTTGCTTGACCGGCTGCTGGAACACTTTCCCGCCGACCGCATCCGATTCAACTCCAGGGCGGTCAAAGTGCTCGACACTGAGTGGGGCGTGCGGATCGAGTTCGACGACGGCAGTTCGGCCGAAGGCGATGTGTTGATCGGTGCGGATGGCCTGCACTCGATGGTTCGAGACGTCGTCGGCGCCCCGCACGCGGAACCGACCGGCTGGTGCAGCTGGCAGGGATTGGTGACCGTTCCGGACGTCGGCGACAAACACGCCGCATTGATGGTGATCGGCGACCACGGAAACCTGGGCCTGTGGCCGGCCGGGGGGTCGGATGTGCAGTGGTGGTTCGACTTGCCGTGGTCGCAGGACTTCGTCAGACCGGAACGTCCGATCGACGTGATCCGATCCAATTTCACTGGATGGTGCGATTCGGTCGATCGAGTGCTCGCGATGTTGACCGATGACGATCTGGCGGATTCGCCGTACCCGCACTTTCGGCATCCGATTCCCGGACCGGGCCAAGGGGCGATGACCTTGCTCGGGGATGCGGCACACACGATGCCGCCCACCCTCGCGCAGGGGACCAACGCGGCGCTTCTCGACACGATGGTGCTGCGCAAGGCGCTTTCGGGTTTCCGGGGCGCGACGAACGGCAGCGCGGGTGAACTCGTTCGCGCCCTGCGCTGGTATGAGAGGACGAGGCGGCGCAGCGTCACGGCCGTTTCGCGGGTGGCGTCACTGCAGGTGTCCCATAGTGAAGCGGTGCTGAGGCCGGCTGCAATGGTCTCGGATCGGTTCATGACGTGGGGCTTGACGACGTTTCTGCGTTCGGTGAGTCATCGCCGGATGTCCGCTGAGATCAGCCGAGACCTCGCCGTTGCGCCGACAGCACCATGACGAACGATCCGGTACGAGTCCGCTGTGATGTCGACATGCCCTCACGCTGGCTCTGGCTCGTCAAGTGGTGCGTGCTGGCCGTCCCGCACTATCCGATATTGATAGTTCTCTACCTGGTGTATCCGCTGACGACTTTCGTTGCGGGCGTTGCCATCTTGTTCACCGGTCGGTATCCGCGTCCGATCTTCGACTTCAACGCCGGCGTGCTGCGCTGGTCGTGGCGGGTAATGAACTACCGATTCCCGATGAACTGCACCGACAAGTACCCGCCGTTCACGTTTGCGTCCCGGCCTGACTATCCGGGCGACCTCGAGGTCGACTATCCAGAACAGCTCACGAACTGGGCCGTGCTGATCAAGTGGTGGCTGCTGGCTTTCCCCCAGATCATCATCTGTTGGGCGATGGAGCCGCTGCTGCAGGTTTTGTGCGTGATCAATGCCGCGTGGTTGTTGTTCAACGGGACGATCCACCAGGGGATGTTCGACCTTCTCATGGGCATTGTCCGATGGCGTTACCGCGTCGCGGTATATGTTTCGTTGATGCGGGACGAATATCCGCCATTCCGACTAGATCTGGGCAACCCATAACGCGCCGAAATCCGTTATTCCCGTATGTGTACCGGCTCGGCATGCCGGTCTTCAACCGGCTGTTCTATAACCGGTATCGCCGAGAGGCGATGAGTAATGCGGCAGGCCGGCTGCTGATGGTCGGTCTGGGCCCTGGTGCGGACTTGATGTTTGTTCCGCCCGCGGTGACGACGGTCGCCGCTGTGGAGCCGGACGCGGCGTTCCGACGGATGGCCTCCGCACTTGCTCGCCGGCACGGCATCGCAGTCGACATCGTCGATGGTTCCGGCGAGTCGATTCCATTCCCGGACAACAGTTTCGACTCGGTACACGTCGGGCTTGTGTTGTGCTCGGTTGACGATGTGGCCGCTACCCTCGGCGAGATCCGGCGTGTGCTCGCACCCGGAGGCAGGTTGGTTGTTCTCGAGCACGTTCGCGGCGATGGCGCGATGGGCCGGTTCCAGGACCGGATCGCAGAGCCGTGGTCCTGGTTGGCTTCCGGATGTAAGCCGAACCGCCGAACCATCGACGCCATTGCCGCGGCCGGATTCGACACCGGGGGACTGCGCAGCATCCGACGAACACTTGTGCCGCCCCCGTGTACTCCCCATGTGCAGGGATTCGCGACTGTAGCAAAGAACGGTTGAACCATCGGACAGCGTGACCCGTGAACCCTGTAGGGGACGAAGGGAACCACCATGGGAAACGCAAAGCACATCGGCGGCATGTGGGCTCTGGCGGTCGCGCTGGGCGTGGGGATGGCGGTCGCGAGTTCGCCCGCGGTCGCCTCGGCTAAACCGGCCGATTCAGACAAGGGTGCGTCGCACGATTCCGGCCCGACGTCGTCTGATAAGCCCTCGGAGAAGACAGCGACGTCGGCGTCGAGCGACCCCGACAGTCGTCATCCCCATCCGCGGAAGCCGCACGGCACGGCGAACAGTTCCGATGGCCCAGACGCCGGCACAACGACCGGTCCGTCTCTGTCGGCCTTGTCGACAGCCGATTCGCCAGGTACCGATGCACGGCGCAACGGTCGGGGTACCTTCCACCCGGCATCGGGCAACTCGTCATTGAAGACCAGTCCGAAGCCGGCCGTAGTCAACGCGCCTGCCGCCGACCCCACGGTTCGCGACAACAACGGTCTGGACTTCACAAGCCCTGTCGCCGCGACAGTTTCGTCATTCACGTCAATAACGCCATCGGTGGCGGCGACCCGCGCGTCCACGGCCATCACCCCGCCCCCCGCGGACCCGGTGTCGAGCATTGTGGTGGTTCTGATGAACGCGCTCCTGTCTCCGTTCGCCAACCGGGGGCCCACCAACACCGTCGGCACGATGGCCACAGACCCAGACTTCATTACTTCGACCCACGACCTCTTCGGTCTCTTCTCAGTCACGTCAGCTGCCGACCCCAATGACAATAATTTCGTGGCGTTTGTCCTCAAGACTCCGTTCTTCACGAATGTTCTGACTTCTGGGACTGACCCCGAGGACAATTTGGGGTTCGGGCCAGCGAGCACAGGGGTTGCAGGGCAGACGGTGAACACATTCATGAGTCCGTTCTTGAATTTCTCAATCGGCGTTCCCGTCGAGGATCCGTTCGCCGGACTGTTTACCCAACTTGTTCGAGCGGGGTTCTGACGTCGTCGGTCCGCGGGACTTGCGTTATTCGACGCTGACAGCCTCGATGATGTTCAGTCGCGCGGCGCGTCGCGCGGGTGGCACGGAGCCGAGCAGGCTGATCGCGATCGCACCGACGGTGAAGGCGAGTGCCATCGGGCTCGGCCGGAAGTCGACGTTGAAGTTCATGATGTCCCCGCTGACCAGGCTGTAGAGCCACTGGTCGGTCAGGCCGAACACAAGCCCAAGGACTCCGCCGACGACCCCGATGCCTGCCGCCTCGGCAAGCACCATCCCCAGGGTGAACCGACGGCTGGATCCCATCGCCCGCAGCACGCCGATTTCGCGGCGCCGCTCGAGCACCGACAGCGTCAACGTGTTGAAAAGCGCGACGGCAGCGACGAGCACGACGATGATCCACACCGCATTGGCGATGAACATGCTCTGATGCAACGGCGCCTCCAGGCCCGCTAGCGCCGCCCGACCGTCGTAAACCTGGTTCGGCTCGGGCACCGCACGGCGGACATCAGCTAGTAGGCGATTCGGATCCGCACCCGAAGCACCGGCGATCTGCAATGTCGTCGCGGCCGGACGGTCGAACCACGTCCGCATTTGATCGAGGTCCATCCCGACGGTGCCGACAACCGTCGAGAAATACGGCACCAGCGCCAACACGGCGACCTGTTGCGGGCCGTGCGGCGTCTGCAGTTGCAGTTGATTTCCGACCCGGACGTTCAGGGTCTTGCCGAGGTTCTGCGTGAGCACCACGCCGCGACCGGCGAGCACATCGTCGCGGGTCTTTTCATTGAGCGCGTGGTAAAGCGCATCGGCGGTGCCGGGCGAGAACCCGTCGAGCAGCACGCGGGTGCCGCCGACGTCGGCAAAGGCGAAGGCGCCCTCGGTGACGTGACGTACCCCGGGCACCGCGGCGACCGTTTCCGAAAGGTCTTGCGGCAGAGCGTTGGTCGGATACCTGTCGGGAGGCTCAGCGCTCACCCACACGTCGGCGTCCGCGACCGGCGAGAAGATGGCGCGCGCCGACCGGATCATGTCGGAGTTCGTGCCGGTGATCATCACCGTGGTGACGACGGCGATGAGCACCGTCATCACGGTGGCCCACACTCGCCGTGGCGAACGCTCGATCGTCGCAGCCGCGAGCGCGCCGACCGATCCGAACACCCGCGCCGTTGCGGCGGTCGCCTTGACGATGGGCACCGTGAGCGCGAAGCCGAGCGCGATCTCGGCACAGAACAGGGCGGACATCGCGACGGCTGCGACAGTGCCGGTTCGGCCGACGACGATCACGAGCGACACCGCGAAGACCACGACCGCCCCTACCCCGCAAGCGATGCGCAGCCACCGTGGCACCCGATCCGCCGCGGAAACCCCGACCGGGGCCAGCGCTTCGATCGGTGAGACCTTGTAGACCTGCCGAGCTGCCATCGCCGACGCGACCACGCTGGCGAGCACGGTCGCCGTCATGGCGATCGGTATCGCATAGCCGGGTAGCGAGTACTCGATACGGGCTTCCAGCCCCTGGGTGACGGCCGGAGGTAATCGGCCGATCGCGATGCGGCCCATGAGTATTCCGAGACCGGCTCCGATGGCCCCGCCGATGATCCCGAGCACCGCCGCCTCGGCGACCATGTCGCGGACGATGGTGGTGCGCCGGCCGCCGATCGCCCGGAGCATGGAGATGACGGGCCTGCGCTGGGTGATCGCCATTGTCATCGTGGTGTAGACCAGGAAGGCGCCGACGACCAGGGCGACCACGGCGCCCATCAGGGCCATGTAGTTCATCATCTTGACGCCGTCACCGGCCCGCACTGCACGCATGCTCGGTGGTGCGACGACCGCCCGTCCGTTGACCGCCGAGGTGACCGACGCGCGCACGGTAGCCAGATCGGCGCCGGGTTTCGTGGTGATCAGTATCGAGTCGAGCTGACCTTGTCGTCCTGTCACGTTCTGCGCCAACGTAAGTGGGGCAAGAACATAGTGCCCGCCGTTGAGGGCGGCTTGCTGCTTGCCCTCGAGCACGTCCGTGACGGTGACCTCGCCGGAGCCGAGCTGGAACCTGTCGCCCTTTCGATGACCGACAGTTGGCCCGATCTGGACACCGTCCGGCACCTTGGACAGCTCATCCAACGGCTGTGAAACGGCTTCCTTCAGGGTGCCGCCCAACTCGGCGCTGCTCTTGTCCGCGCCGAACAGCAGTACGGGTCCTTCGGCTGTCTGCGCGGACGTTCGTATCATCGGGGCCGCGGTCGCGACGCCGGGGACCGCGGCCACGTCGGCCGCGATCGTGTCAGGGAATCCGGCGTCGGTGATGCCCGACACTTCCAGCGCGGCGATGCCCGCGACCCCATGCGACAGCCGGTTGACCGAACCGGTGATCGATCCGAAGATGCCGAATATCGCGACCAGATACATTGCGGAGACTGCCATTACGGCGATCGACGCGATCGTGCGCCGACGATGCACAGCGAGCTCCCGCAGGCTGAACAGACGCAGTCGGCTGGCCGCAGCGCCGATCGTCGCGGCGAATTTCACCCCGGCACCACCGACATTTCGTCCGAACCGAGCCGACCGTCCTGCAGTGTGATCACCCGATCGGTAGCCGCCGCGGCGTCCGCGTTGTGGGTCACCATCACCACCAGGCGACCGCTGCCCTCCTCGTGCGCCACCTCCGCAAGGAGCGCCAAGATCGAAGCGCCAGTTGCGGAATCGAGATTGCCGGTTGGTTCGTCGGCCAGGATCAGCGGCGGGTCCATCATCAGTGCCCGCGCGACGGCCACGCGCTGCATCTGGCCGCCGGACAGCTCCGCCGGTCGGTGCTCGGTCCGATTGCCGAGCCCGACCCTGTCGAGGAGCCGAACCGCGTCTGGTTTTGCCTTGCCAAGTCGGACGCCGTCGAGGAGCTTTGGCACTGCCACGTTCTCCCATGCCGACAGGGTCGGCAATAGGTTGAAAAACTGAAAGATGAATCCCACGCGATGGTGGCGAAAGTCCGATTGCTGCTCATCGGTGAGACGGCCGATCTCCTCGCCGTCGAATGTGATCGAACCGGAGTCGGGGGAGTCCAATGCGCCGAGCAGATGCAGGAAGGTGCTCTTACCCGCCCCGGACGGCCCGACGACCGAGACGAACTGCCCACCAATGAGGCGCAGGTTGATTGCGTCGAGCGCACGCACCGACTGACCGCCAACCCTGTACTCGCGGACCACATTGCGAAGTTCGATGGTCAGCATCGCGGGCCCACCTCATTCGCGATCCGACTGTGCGAAAGTTTGCTGTCGGGTATCAGCAGCTTACTACCGTGATCGTGGGCTCAACCTGGATAATTCGGCTTGGGATCAACGTGGGAGAAGGCTCCAATGACCGCGCATTCCGCTATCCGTTACGCACACAACGGCGACGTGTCGATCGCGTATATGGAGAGCGGCAGCGGGCGGGATCTGCTCGTGATTCGCGGGATGGGGCTTTCCGACCGGGAAGCAGGCGCGTACACGCTGGAGAACGTGGTGGACGATGCCCTGGCCGTCTTCGGCCCTAGGTCGTCCGATGGCGTCGCACGGAGGTGGCTGGGATTTCGATTACATCGAAGCTGCTACTAATTTCGCCGTATGAAACGATACGTCGGTATGGACAAACTGAAGGCACGTCGGATCGCCGGTTTCCTCGTGATCGCCGTAGCGGCGACCTGGGCCTTGATTGCGGTGACCGCGGCCAATCCTTCCGCCGTGGCTGAGCCCTGTCCCGACGTCGAGGCCGTGTTCGCCCGCGGCACCAGTGAAGCGCCCGGCGTCGGTGCCGTTGGCCAGGTATTCGTCGACTCGCTTCGCGCCCAAGCCGGCACGAGGTCAGTGGGCGTTTATGCGGTCAGCTATCCCGCGACCACCGATTTCGCCAACTCGGTGGCCGCCGGTGCCAATGACGCGAGCGAACACGTCCAATCCACGACGGCCAATTGTCCCAACACCAGGGTGGTGCTCGGCGGCTTCTCGCAGGGCGCGACAGTGGTCGACACCATCAGTCAGACGATGCCGCCTGCGGTCGCCGACCACGTCGCCGCGGTCGCCGTCTTCGGAACTCCCAGGAGCGCGCATGCGGCCTCCTTGGCGGGCGGCGCCCCACTGCCGGCGATCAGCCCGCTGTATGCACCCAAGACGATCGACCAGTGTGTACATGACGATCCGATCTGTTCCGAGCCCTTCAACCCCTTGGCCTTTTTTGCCCACGACAGTTACGCGTTCAGCGGGATGGCCGTTGATGCCGCTAAGTTCGCCGTGGGACGGCTCTAGCAATCGCGAGATCGGCCGTCGACTCTCTTCGCGTCTCGGGCATCACCCGCAGGCGGTTCCTGTACGGCGCCGCAGGAGCTACCGCCGCGGTAGGCGCCGGCGGCATCTATGCGTTGACGCGAGAACAACCAGCGGCGCGGCCGCACTATGCGGCGATCGTCGTGGGCAGTGGTTACGGCGGCGGGGTTTCCGCGCTGCGCCTTGGGCAGGCCGGGGTGGAGACGCTGATCCTAGAAAAGGGTCGGCTGTGGGACCACCCGGACGACGACGGCAAGCGCTTCTCCAAGATGGTGCCCCCCGACAACCGTGCGGGTTGGTTTACCACGGTTGCGCCCAGCCTCGTACCCTCGTACGACGGGGTCTCGATGGCTGACTTCGCAAAATATGCGCCGTCGACTCAGCCGGTGCAGGCGGGAATCTGCGACAGGGTCGCGCACGGCGCGCACAACGTCTTTCGAGGCGTCGCAGTGGGCGGCAGCTCGATGATCAACGCGGGCATAGCCGCCGTTCCAACCCCCGGTCAGGTGCGGGAAGCCTTTCCCGATATCGATCCGTCGGAATTCTTGGGGACATACATCGAGCGCGCCAAGCAGACACTACGAATCAACTACCGGGATATGGAGTGGTTCGAAAAGACACCTTGGTTTCAGTACGCACGGGTAGGGCGTCAATACGCACACGCGGCCGGATACGCGGTCGATTACAACGCCAGCGCGTACTCCTTCGACTACATGAAACAAGAGGAGGCTGGTCAGGTACCGCGCTCAGCGTTCGATTTCGAGCAGCAGTACGGCAACAACTATGGCCGATTGGGCAGTGTCGACCAGACGTACATCGCGGCGGCACTGAAGACCGGCAAGGTCAGCCTGAAGCCCTTGACCGAAGTGCTCGATATACGGCGTGATCCGTCGGGCGAGTACGTCATCTCAACGCGTGAGATCGACCGATTTGGAAAAGAGATCGCGCGTCACGAAATCGGTTGCAATCAGCTCTATCTCAGTGCCGGCGTGCTCGGTACCAATCGACTACTTCTGCGTGCCCGTGACACTGGCGCGTTACCGGACCTCAGCGCAGACATCGGTCGCGGCTACGGCAACAACGGCGACGTCATGGTCGCGCACAGGACCAAAGACCCCGTCGGCATTCAGCAGTCGCTGATGGGCTTCATCAGCCTCGACGGTCGAGACGACCCCGACAATCCGGTGTATGCCAGCATGTTCTCGATTCCTGTGCCAGAGGAGACGCATACGCTGGGCTACTACGTGATGGTGAAAACCGGTGACCGCGCCGACATCACCTACGACCGCGCTTCCGACGCGATCAGCATCGACTGGCCGCAGAGCTATACCGACAACCTCGTGGCACGAGCGCGATCGGTCTTCGACCGAGTGAACAAGGCCAACGATGTCGACTACCGCAGTGACATCTTCGAGGGGCAGGTGTTCGCTCCCAACACGGTTCACCCACTTGGCGGCTGTCAACGCGGCATCGCGACAGACAGCTTCGGTCGGGTCAAGGGATACGACAATCTGTACGTCAACGACGGGTCATTGATGCCCGGCTACCTGGGTTGCAACCCGTTCATGACAATCACTGCACTCGCCGAACGCAACATCGAGGGCGTGCTGGCCGGACGCCGCTGAGTAGTCGCGCCCGCGTCGAAACCCGATCGAACGAGGCGGAGCAGTGATCGCGGCATGACGTTTTGCTACGACACGCGGCCTTGACACATCACATGGAGCCGATGACGGGAATCGAACCCGCGTATTCAGCTTGGGAAGCTGATGTTCTGCCATTGAACTACATCGGCTTTGTCGATCACGAAGGCTAACACTCGAGCGGCTACGCTCGTCGCGTGCTTCTCTCCGATCGCGACCTCCGGTCCGAAATTGCCGCTGGGCGACTGGGCATCGACCCATTCGAGGAAGGGCTTGTCCAGCCCTCCAGCGTCGACGTCCGGTTGGACAACCTATTTCGCGTCTTCAACAACACGCGCTATACGCACATCGATCCGTCGACGCGTCAGGACGACCTCACCACTCTGGTCGAGCCGAAGGAAGGCGAACCGTTCGTGCTTCACCCCGGCGAGTTCGTGCTCGGCTCGACGCTGGAGCGGTGCACGCTGCCCGACGACCTCGCTGGCCGGCTCGAGGGCAAGTCGTCACTCGGCCGGCTCGGCCTGCTGACCCACTCGACCGCCGGCTTCATCGACCCCGGCTTCTCCGGCCACATCACCCTCGAGCTGTCGAATGTCGCGAACCTGCCGATCACGCTGTGGCCGGGCATGAAGATCGGCCAGCTGTGCCTGCTCCGGCTGACGAGTCCCGCCGAGCACCCCTACGGCAGTGCGCAGGCCGGTTCCAAGTACCAAGGCCAGCGCGGCCCGACCCCTTCACGGTCGTATCAGAACTTCATCAAGTCCAGCTGATCCCGCTAGCCCGCCGCCCGTCCATGCCACGGCGGTCGCGCTGACGGCACGGCTGGCCCGGGATCATTGGTGCCCCTCCTGCTGCTGCCAAATCTCGACCACGTGTGAATAGGCCTGACAGCGTTCCGACAAAGGGATGCTCCAGCGCGAAGATCAGACACATAACAAAGCCCATCAATGCGGGCATACGCGGAGGGCGTGCACGGGCATCAGCCGTCTCGCCGTCCTTCAGCCGAAGACGCCTGAACGGCCGCGAAATTTGAACCGCGCGGCGCCGGTTGTCGTTGACGCGAGTAGGGTCGATTACCGGCACGAGTGGAGCAGAATTCATCGCCGTCAGCTAATGCCGCGGGATGTAACGCTTGGGCCGGTGGCGACGAAAAAGTATCTAGTTGTCGGCTTGTGCAGGATGCCTGGCAACCGGAAACCCAAACAGCGTAGCAAACATTTTGGAGGGGTCAGTGGACATCGTATTAGGTGTGTCGATGACACCTACGACGGTCCGCATGGTGCTGGTCGAAGGTGAGAAGGCCGACGGGTCGATTGTTGATCACGACGCCTTCGATCTCACCGCCAACGATGGCTCAGCAACGTCTTTGAGCGCGGCCGATCAGGTCGTCGAGGCCGTGCTCGGCACCAAGGAGAGCGCCGCCGCGGGCGGCCACCACCTGAAGTCGATCGGTGTGACGTGGAGCGACCACGCGGAAGCCTCCGCGCTGCGCGACACTCTGGCAGCGCGGGGCATCGACGACGTGATGCTGGTGTCCGACGGCCATGCCGCCGCGGCGCTCGCCCAGGCCGTCGGCCGGGCCGTTGGTTACGCCACCACCGCACTTTTGTTCATCGACCGGGACACCGCGACGCTGTCGGTCGTGCAGACCGACGATGGCTCCGTCGTGAAGGTGCTGAGCCGCTCATTGCACAGTGATGACGCGATGGCCGTCCTCACGGAGATGGCTGCGGCCGTCGACGCCCAGGACACCGCACCGCAGGGCATGTTCGTTGTCGGCTCCGGCGTCGACGTCAGCTCGGTGAGGGCTCACCTGGAGCACCTCGTCAGCCTGCCGGTGAGTGCGCCGGACGAACCGGAAATCGCGCTGGCCCGTGGCGCGGCGCTGGCGTCGGCGCATGCGCCTGCTTTTGAGGCAACCACCGTCGGGCTGGCCTACTCCCAGGACCCGGACGGCACCACGGCCGGTAACGCCTACGCCGGACTCGCCGCCGCGGCAACTCAACTGGCTCCGGTCAGCGGTGCCGATGCGCTGGTCGACGATTACGGGCCGCAGACCGATATGGAGCCGATCGCCGAGGAGGGCCGCAAGCCCTTCCTGCTCGTCGGCAGCGCACTCACGTCGATCTTCGTGGTCGGCGTTGTGGCGCTGGTCATTTCGCTCGCCGTCAGCATACGGCCGACGGTGGACCAACGGCCGAACCCTGGCCCGAACGCGATTGTGCCGAGCACTGTGGCGCCCGCGCCGGTGCAGGTGCCCGTGCAGGAGGCGCAGCAGCCCGTCGCTCCGCCGCCACCCCCGGAGACCATAAAGGCACCGGTGCCCGTCGCCGTGCAGGAGGCGCCAGCCCCGCGTCAGGTTTTCGTCGAGCAGGCACCTGCCCCCCAGGCACCCGCCCCTGCCCCGGCCGCGCTGCCGCCTCCTCCTCCTGAGGCACCCCCCGCTCCGATTCCCGTCGCGCCAGCGCCGGCTCCTTACTTCCCGGCGCCGATATACAGCCCGCCGGTGTACAACCCGTACCTGCCGCCGCCCGTTTACTACCCGCGGCCAAAGCCCTGGAGACCGCCGTGGCAGCCGCCGTGGCAGCAGGAGCCTCAAGATCCGCAGCAGCCTCAGGACCCGCAAGATCCGCCCCACCAGCAGCCGCAGAACCCGCAGTGGCCTGGCTCGGGTGGTTCAGGCTCGGGTGGCTCCGGTGACTACCCAGGATCTGGCGGCTCGGGTGGCTCGGGCGGCTCCGGTGACTACCCAGGATCTGGTGGCTCGTCTGGCGGCAGCGGAGGCTCGGGGAATTGCTTCCTGATCTTCTGCAGCAGCGGGCCCGGTCGTCGCTAGCGGCCCCCACTCGTTACCTGCCGTTGGCTTGGCGCTCAGTGTCACTTAGCAGTTAGCTCATCGCGGCTGCATATAGAGGCAGTATGCGATGCACCGTCTTCGGCACGGGCTATCTCGGCGCGACACATGCAGCCGGAATGGCCGAACTCGGACACGACGTGATCGGCGTCGATATCGATGCCGGAAAGGTCGCGAAGCTGGCGGGTGGCGACATTCCGTTCTACGAACCCGGCCTTCGAAAGGTGTTGAGCGACAACCTCGCTGCCGGCCGGTTGCGCTTCACCACCGACTACGACGAAGCGGCCGAGTTCGCCGACGTCCACTTCCTTGGCGTCGGGACCCCGCAGAAGAAGGGCGAATACGGCGCCGACCTTCGTCATGTGCATGCCGTGATCGACACGCTGGTACCACGCCTGCGCAGGCCCGCGGTGATCGTCGGCAAGTCAACGGTCCCTGTCGGCACGGCCGCCGAGCTGGCGGATCGAGCCCGCAGCCTGGCGCCCGAGGGCGTCGACGTCGAGGTGGCGTGGAATCCCGAGTTCCTGCGTGAGGGCTTCGCCGTCCACGACACCCTGCATCCCGACCGTCTTGTGCTTGGTGTGCAACGGAATTCGGTGCGGGCGGAGGCCGCGATCCGGGAAATGTATGCGCCCCTGCTCGACGACGGCGTGCCGTTCCTGGTCACCGACCTCCAGACCGCGGAATTGGTCAAGGTGTCCGCGAATGCCTTTCTCGCCACCAAGATCTCGTTCATCAACGCGATCTCCGAGGTATGCGAGGCGGTCGACGCCGACGTGACGCTGCTGGCGGACGCGCTGGGCTACGACCCTCGGATCGGACGCCGATTCCTCAATGCGGGCCTCGGCTTCGGTGGCGGCTGTCTACCCAAGGACATCCGCGCGTTCATGGCCCGGGCGGGCGAGCTCGGGGCCAACCACGCACTCACGTTCCTGCGCGAGGTTGACAGCATCAACATGCGGCGTCGCGTTCGCATGGTCGATCTGGCGACGAAGGCGTGCGGTGGCTCGCTGCTTGGCGCCAACGTGGCCGTGCTCGGGGCCGCATTCAAACCTGAATCCGACGACGTTCGGGACTCGCCTGCACTCAACGTCGCAGGCATGCTGCAACTCAACGGCGCCACGGTCAACGTCTACGACCCGAAGGCGATGGAGAACTCGCAGCGCCTGTTCCCGACGCTGAACTACTCGACGTCGGTGGTGGAGGCATGCGACCGCGCCGACGCCGTGCTGGTGCTCACCGAATGGCGCGAGTTCACCGAACTCGATCCTCACGAGCTAGCCAGCACGGTGCGCGCCAAAGTTGTTGTCGACGGCCGCAATTGCCTCGACACCGACGTGTGGAGCAGCGCAGGCTGGCGCGTCTACGCCCTTGGCAGGAGCGTGGACAGCATCAACCAGCAGAAGCCTGCTTGAGCATTCCGTCGAAGCCCTGCCACAACAGCATGAACACGAGTTCGACCACGCGCTCGCGCGGCGCGTCGCGGTTTTCGTACCACCAGGTGGCGACGCCGTGGCATGCCGACTGCGTGGCGCGGGCAAGGATCCACGCGCCTTCGTCGACGGTGATGCCCTTTACGGATTTGGCGTCCGCGGCGCCGAATCGGATGAGGTCGGCGATGCCCGAGATGGCGCGATCGGCGAGTTCCTGACAGACTGCCGCAATCTCCGGGTCGGGCGGGGGATCGCGGTGCAGGAAGCGCCACATGAAGGGATCCTCCTCGACGAACTCGAAATACCTCGCGATGCTGGCGTGGAGGAGCTCCTCGGCCGACGCGCCCTCGAGGCGGCGCAGTGAGCGCTCCCTCAACTGCTCGGCGTGCAGTTTGAGGAGCGTGATGTGGAGTTCGCGCTTGGAGCCGAAATGGTCATAGAGCACCGAAGGCACCACGCCGGCTCGTGTGGCGATGTCCTGCATCTTCGCGTCGTAGCCGTGTTCGGCGAACACCTCGACGGCCGCACCGAGGATGCGGGCCCGCCGTTCCTCGGCCGGTATCCGCTTCCTTGCCATACCGAATAGTAATTCGGTAAGCTCGCATCACATTACCGAACCGCAATTCGGTTGGACGGAGTGTCATGGCGCCCATGAAGCAACGGATCCGTTGGATGGCCCTGCATGGTTTCGTCCGCGGGGTTTCGAGAATCGCGGCCCGCCGTGGGGATCCGCAGGCCAGGCTGATCGCCGACCCGCTGGTCCGGGAGGATCCCGCGGCATTCGCCGACGAGATGAGACCCCGCGGCCCGGTACTCCGCGGCCGCGCCGGGTTACTGACCTTCGATCATCAGGTCGCCAACGAAATGTTGCGGTCCGACGACTTCCGAGTCTCCTCGCTCGGCGGCAACCTGCCCTTGCCGCTGCAATGGGTGATGCGCAAGACCGACCCCGGCCTGCTGCATCCCATCGAGCCGCCGTCTCTGCTGTCCATCGAGCCGCCCGACCACACCCGGTGCCGCAAGCTCGTGTCGTCGGTGTTCACCACAAGGGCCGTCACAGCGCTGCGGGAACGCGTGCAGCAGACCGCCAACGAACTGCTCGACGACATCGAAGACCAGACCGGCGTCGTGGACGTCGTAGGCACGTACTGCGCGCAACTGCCGGTGGCCGTGATCGGCGAGATTCTCGGTGTTCCGGATTCCGACCGCCCGCGCATCCTGCACTTCGGTGAGCTCGGGGCACCCAGCCTGGACATCGGCCTGACCTGGAAGCAGTACCTGCAGGTGCATGACGGCATCGCGGGGTTCAACACATGGCTGGCAGGACACCTGCAACAGCTGCGACGCAGCCCGGGCGACGACCTGATGAGCCAGCTCATCGTGGCCTCCGACGAAGGAGCCGGGCTGTCCGAACGCGAGCTGCAGGCCACGGCCGGGCTGGTGCTGGCCGCAGGCTTCGAGACCACGGTCAACCTGCTGGGCAACGGGATTCGGATGCTGCTCGACACCCCGCAACACCTCGAGACGCTGTCCGCAAGGCCGGAGCTGTGGCCCAGCACCGTCGAGGAGATACTGCGGCTGGATTCGCCCGTGCAGATGAGCGCACGTGTGGCGGGCAAGGACGTGGAGGTCGCCGGCACGCCGATCAAGCGCGGCGAGTTGGTGATACTGCACCTCGCCGGGGCCAACCGTGACCCCAAGGTGTTCACCGATCCGCACCGCTTCGACATCGAGCGCGACAACGCAGGCAAGCACCTGTCGTTCTCCGGCGGCAGGCACTTCTGCCTCGGCGCCGCGCTGGCGCGGGCGGAAGGCGAGGTCGGGTTGAGGACGTTCTTTGAGCGATTCCCGGACGCCCGGCTTGCAGGCGACGGCAGCCGCCGCGACACCAGAGTGCTGCGTGGATGGTCATCGTTACCCATCACGCTCGGAAGGGCCCGCACCGCTGTAGGTTCGTAGCGTGGATTTCCGAGCCGCGCTGCTCGACCAGACCCGGGACTTCGGGGAGCTGATCCGCAGTGCAGACCCGTCAACGCCGGTGTCGACCTGTCCCGGCTGGACGCTAAGGCAGCTGTTCCGCCATGTTGGGCGCGGAAACCGTTGGGCCGCGCAGATTATCGCCGATCGCAGGACCGAGCCGCTCGATCCGCGCGATGTTCGCCTTGGCAAGCCGCCTGACGACCCCGACGCTGCCATCGACTGGTTGAACGACGGCGCGCAACAGGTCATCGACGCCGTCGACCGCCTTGGCCCCGAGACGCGGGTGTGGACGTTCACCGGGCCGCGACCGTCCGGCTGGTGGATCCGAAGGCGCCTGCACGAGGCCACTGTGCATCGCGCTGACGCCGCACTCGCACTGGGCCTCGACTACGAGCTGTCGCCGGAGCTGGCCGCCGATGGCATCAGCGAATGGATCGAGCTGATGACCGTTCAGGCCTCGCCGCAAGCACCGCTGTTGCCCAGGGGGAAGACATTGCATCTGCACGCCACCGATGACGGGCTGGGTCCGTCCGGGGAGTGGACGATCGTCAACGACACCGACGGCATCGCCTGGTCGCACGACCATGGCAAGGGCGACGCCGCGGTGCGCGGGCCCGCCAACGATCTGTTGCTCGCGCTCGTGCGCAGGCGCACCGCCGCCGAGTCAGGCGTCGAGATATTCGGCGACACCGCCGTGTGGGACGGCTGGCTGGAGTACACGCCGTTCTAGGTGGCGTAGCTTTTCGACCATGACGACTTCGGAGATCGCAACCGTCCTCGCCTGGCACGACGCGCTCAGTGAGCGCGACCTCGACACGCTTATTCAGGTTTCCAGCGACGACATCGAGTTCGGTGACGCGAATGGCGCAGGCCAGGGCCACGCTGCACTGCTGGAGTGGGCGAGTTCGTTGGATGTCACCGCCGCCATCCCCGGCCGGATGTATGTGCACGACGGCGTAGTGGTCGCCGAGGAGCAAGACGGGAAGGCTTCAGCGTTCCGAGTGGTGCGCGACCACGTCACGTCGGTGTTCCGTCACCCCAACCTCGCCGCCGCGCTGGCCGCCACCGACCTGACCGAGAACGACCTGGCCGGCTGATGCGCGGCATCATCCTGGCAGGCGGATCGGGGACGCGGCTGTATCCGATCACCATGGGCGTGTCCAAACAGCTGGTGCCCATTTACGACAAGCCGCTGATCTTCTATCCGCTGTCGACGCTGATCATGGCGGGCATCCGCGACATCCAGATCATCACCACGCCTGACGATGCTCCGGCATTTCACCGATTGCTCGGCGACGGTTCGGATTTCGGCGTCAACATCACCTACGCGGTGCAGGATCAGCCCGACGGTCTGGCGCAGGCGTTCGTGATTGGCGCCGAGCATATCGGCGACGACTCCGTGGCATTGGTGTTGGGCGACAACGTTTTCTACGGGCCGGGATTGGGAACCAGTCTGCGTCGATTCCAAAGTGTCAGTGGCGGAGCAATTTTCGCGTACTGGGTGGCAAACCCCTCGGCCTACGGTGTCGTGGAGTTCAGCGCCGATGGCAGGGCGCTGGCTCTGGAGGAGAAGCCGGCCACCCCGAAGTCGCATTACGCGGTGCCTGGTCTGTACTTCTACGACAACGACGTCGTCGAGATCGCGCGGTCGCTGAAGCCCTCTGCACGCGGCGAGTACGAGATCACCGAGATCAACCAGATCTACCTGAACCAGGGCCGACTGGCTGTCGAGGTGCTTGCTCGTGGCACGGCGTGGCTGGACACCGGAACGTTCGACTCGCTGCTGGACGCCAGCGACTACGTGCGCACCATCGAACGCAGGCAGGGACTCAAGATCAGCGTGCCCGAGGAGGTGGCGTGGCGGGTCGGCTTCATCGACGACGACCAGCTGGCCGCCCGCGCGCACACCCTGCTCAAGTCGGGATACGGCGCCTACCTGCTAGAGCTGCTGGAACGGTAGTAGGCGTCGCGAGAACCGCCGCGATCGCCGTCGTCAACGGCACCGACAGTGCCAGCGCGATGCCGCCGACGGCGGAGCGCGCGATCTCGATGGCGACGCTCTCGCTGGTCAACACATCGCCGAGGGACCGGCCGGCGACGCTGAAGAGCAGCAGGAGCGGCAACGCGCTGCCCGCATAGGCCAGCACCAGCGTGTAGACGGTGCTGGCGATGTGGTCGCGGCCCACCCTCATCGCGCCGACGAAAATCGTCCGGCGGGAGCTGCCTTCGAGCCCGGCCAGCTCGAAAACCGTCGACGCCTGTGTGACCGTGACGTCGTTGAGCACCCCGAGCGAGCCGATGATGAACCCTGCCAGCAGCAGACCGGTGATCGACACATTGCCCATATACGCAACGACCACGTTGCTCTGCTCGTCCGAAAGCCCGGTGAGGTGAGCCAGTTCGATTGCGCCCCAAGACAAAAACGCCGCAAGCAGCAGCGAGGTCAGCGTCCCGAGCAGCGCCGCGCTTGTGCGCAGGCTCACCCCGTGCGCCAGGTAGATCACCGCGTACAGAATCACCGCCGACGCCACCAACGCAACAGGGATGGCGCTGGCCCCGTCGCGCAGGGCGGGCAGCAGGAACAGCACCAGCACCATGAATGCGACGACGATGCCGATCAACGCGCGCAGCCCGCGCCACCCGGCGACCGCAACGACAACGACAGCGAACACCGCGGCAAGCGCGATCAGCGGCCATGTCCGCTCGTAGTCGAAGAAGGAATAGGTTGTGGCTCCGGTCGTGTCGACTTGGCGGCTGATCCGAATGTGGTCACCGACTGCGAGGTTGGGTTGGCCCGGCCCGCCGCTGGACTCAAGAAGCGTGTTGGCACCCCTGTTGGGACCGGAGTCGATCGCGATCAGAATGTGCACGCAATGGGCACCGTCGTCCTCGGCCGGAACCGGAGCGGCGGTCAGCACCGCCCCGACGTCCGGGCCTCCGCAGGTTGCGGAGGTGCTGGACAGCACGTGGCCGGCCTCGGTGGTGACGGCGCCGGCCGCCGCGTTTTGGAACGGCACCGGGATGTCGGCCTTCTGATGGCTGGGCCACAGCCACACCGCACCGGCCACCACTGCAACGCCGATCACGATCAGTGCTCCGACGACGATCTTGGCTGCCATCGGGCCCAGTGGCGCAGGGCCGGTGGAGTGCGAATGGGCGTGTGAGTGCGTCACCCGCAACAGGGTAGAGGTCGCTTCTGGATGGCTACTGGCGGTACGACGACAGGAAGTTGCCGAGCCGCTCGATGGCGTTGGCAAGGTCGCGCGCCCACGGCAGCGTCACGATGCGCAGGTGATCAGGCGTCGGCCAGTTGAAGCCGGTGCCCTGGGTGACCAGGATCTTCTCCTGCAGCAACAGGTCAAGGACCAGTTGCTCGTCGTCCTGGATGTCGTAGACCTCCGGGTCGAGCCGCGGGAACGCGTACAGCGCGCCCTCGGGCTTCACACACGACACCCCAGGGATCTCGTTCAGCTTGGTCCATGCCACGTCACGCTGTTCGAGCAGCCGCCCGCCGGGCAGCACCAGATCCTCGATGCTCTGATGTCCGCCGAGGGCGACCTGGATCGCATGCTGCGCAGGGACGTTCGGGCATAGCCGCATGTTGGCCAGCAGGCTGATGCCTTCGATGAAACTCTCGGCGTGCTCTTTGGGGCCGGTGATCACCAGCCAACCCGATCGGTAGCCCGCGACCCGGTAGGCCTTCGACAACCCATTGAAGGTCAGCGTCAGCACGTCCGGCGCCACCGACGCCATCGCGACGTGTTCGGCGTCGTCGTAGAGGATCTTGTCGTAGATCTCGTCGGCCAGCAGCAGCAGCTGATGCTTGCGCGCGAGATCGGCCATCTGAGTGAGCATTTCGCGGGTGTACACCGCGCCGGTCGGGTTGTTCGGGTTGATCACGACGATCGCCTTGGTGCGGTCGGTGATCTTCGACTCGAGGTCGGCGATATCGGGCATCCAGCCCTGTGTCTCGTCGCACAGGTAGTGCACCGGCGTGCCGCCCGCCAGTGAGGTGCAGGCCGTCCACAACGGATAGTCCGGTGCGGGGATCAATACCTGGTCGCCGTTGTCCAGCAGCGCCTGCAATGTCATCTGGATGAGCTCGGAGGCGCCATTGCCGAGATAGACGTCGTCGACGTCGAATCGGGGAAAGCCATCTACGAGTTCGTAGCGGGTGAACACAGCGCGCCTGGCGCTCATGATGCCCTTGGAGTCTGAATACCCCTGCGCGTTGGGCAGCGCCTGAATGATGTCGCGCATGATGACGTCGGGCGCCTCGAAGCCGAACGGCGCGGGGTTGCCGATGTTCAGCTTGAGGATGCGGTGACCCTCGGCCTCCAGTCGCGCCGCGTGATCGTGCACAGGACCGCGGATCTCGTACAGGACGTCCTGCAGCTTGGATGACTGCGTGAACGTGCGCTGCCGCGGCTGATGCCCGGTGTTATGCCACGGCAGCTGGTGGGTAGACACGTCATCCATGATCGCACTGCCGTCCAGCAATTTTGTAAAAACGCAGGTCAGCGCTTACCTGGCGGTCGCGCGCCCTTCGCGATGCCCAGGCCCTTCACCGGCGGCGCAGCCGTCTCTCCGTTGTCCTCGGCGGAGGGCTCAGGCGCAGGGCCTGATTCGCCGTCGGAAGCCGGTTCCGGTTGTGGTGCAGCAGGTTTCGGTGCAGCAGGCGCCTTCTTCGCGCCGGGCCGCCGTGCTCCTGCCGCGATACCGAGTCCCTTGACCTCTGGTTCGGGTTTAGCCGGCTCGGCAGGCGCTTCGCGCTCCGCCTGGGGTTCGGCTTGGGGCGCCGCTGCTGAAGGCGCGGCAGGAGCGGCCTTCTTGGCGCCAGGCCTCCTCGCTCCTGCGGCGATGCCGAGGCCCTTGGCAGCCGGCGCTTCGGCAGGAGCCGACGCTTCGGCAGCGACGGGCGCGGCGGGGGCAGCCGCCTTCTTCGCACCGGGACGCTTCGCGCCACCGGCAATACCAAGGCCCGTCACCGGCTTGGTCTCCGTTGTGGCGGCGGCCGCCGGTTCTGGTTTGGCTTCGGGTTCGGCGACCGCGGTAGAGGCTTCTACCTTCGGTGCGGCCTTGGCGGCGCGTTCCTCGGATTCCTTTGCGGCCGTTCCCTTCTCGGGCAGTGTGATCGAACTCGTGTCGAGTGAGCCGAGTAGCAGCTGGGCCACGTCGAGCACCTCGGCCTTGGGCACGTCGTTGGCGGCGGCGACGTCGTCGACACCGTCGGTCATCATCACTCGGCAGAACGGGCAGCCGGTGGCGATCTTCGACGCGCCGGTGTCCAGCGCCTCCTCGACGCGTTCGTGGTTGACGCGCTTGCCGATGTGCTCTTCCATCCACATGCGCGCGCCGCCTGCGCCGCAGCACAGGCCGCGGTCGGCGTGCCGGGGCATCTCGGTCAGCTTTGCGCCGGAGGCCCCGATCAGTTCACGCGGTGCGTCGTAAACCTTGTTGTGTCTGCCCAGGTAGCAGGGGTCGTGGTAGGTGATGTCGGCACCGCCGTCCACGGGGCTGACGGGCACCAGCTTCTTGTCGCGGATCAGTCGGTTCAGTAGCTGGGTGTGGTGCAGCACTGTGTAGTTGCCGCCGACCTGCGGGTACTCGCGGCCGAGGGTGTTGAAGCAGTGCGGGCAGGTGACGACGACCTTGCGGTCCACCCGCTCGACTCCGGAGAACATCTCGTTGAGCGTCTCGACATTCTGCACGGCCAACTGCTGGAACAGGAACTCGTTACCGGAGCGGCGGGCCGAATCGCCATTGCAGGTCTCGCCCTCGCCAAGCACCAGGTACTTCACGCCCGCGATGGCGAGCAACTCAGCGACGGCCTTGGTGGTCTTCTTCGCGCGGTCCTCGTATGCGCCTGCGCACCCCACCCAGAACAGGTATTCGTAGCCCTCGAAGGACTCGACGTCCTTGCCGTAGACCGGCACGTCGAAGTCGACCTCGTCGATCCAGTTCGTGCGGTCCTTGGCGTTCTGACCCCACGGATTGCCCTTGGTCTCGAGGTTCTTGAACAGCACGCCGAGCTCGGACGGAAATTCCGATTCCATCATCACCTGGTAGCGGCGCATGTCGACGATGTGGTCGATGTGCTCGATGTCGACCGGGCACTGCTCGACGCACGCACCACAGGTGGTGCACGACCACAGCACGTCGGGGTCGATCACGCCGCCCTGCTCCAGCGTGCCAACCAGCGGGCGGGTGGCCTGTTCCGGGCCGGAGCCCAGCACCCGTTCGAATCCGGACTCTGGCACGTGGTGCTCTTCGTCGTGCTTGGTCTCGATGAAGCCGCCCTCGGCCGACTCGAGCTCCTTGGCGCCCGATTCCTCGCCGGGGATGGGCTTCTCGCCCAAGATGTATGGCGCCTTGGCGAACATGTGGTCGCGCAGGTTCATGATTACGAGCTTGGGCGACAACGGCTTTCCGGTGTTCCACGCCGGACATTGCGACTGACAGCGACCGCATTCGGTACACGTAGTGAAGTCGAGGTAGCCCTTCCACGTGAAGTCCTCGATCTTGCCGCGGCCGAACACCGCGTCCTCGGCGGGATCCTCGAAGTCGATCGGCTGGCCCTGCGACTCCATCGGCAGCAGCGGGCCCAGCGCGTTCGGGAGCCGCTTGAAGGTGACGTTGATTGGCGCGAGGCCGATGTGCAGGTGCTTGGAGTGCAGCACGATCAGCAGGAAGATCAGCATGACGCCGATGTGCATCAGCAGTGCGACGGTCTCGATGACCTCGTTGGCGGTGTGGCCGAGCGGTTGCAGCGCGGCCCCGATGCCATGTGAGAAGAAGGCGCCCCAGCCGTAAGGCAGATTCCCGGTGGCCACGGCAGCGCCGCGGAACAGCGCGTAGGTCCAGACGACGTTGAAGATCATGAACAGGATCAGCCAGGCGCCGCCGGTGTGCGAACCGTAGAACCGGGAGTCGCGGCCGTGCTCCTTGGGCTCCGAGCGCAGCCGGATCACCGCGAAGGTGGTGATGCCGAGCAGCACTGCGAGCGCGAAGAAGTCCTGAAGGAAGCCCAGCCCGTCCCAGTGGCCGATGAACGGGATCGCGAACTTCGGGTTGAACAGGACGCCGTAGGCCTCGAGGTAAACGCTGCCGAGAATGAAGAAGCCCCACATGGTGAAGAAGTGGGCGATGCCGGGGATCGACCAACGCAGCAGCCGGGTTTGCCCGAACACCTCTGTGATCTGAGTCGTGATGCGGGTGTTCAGGTGGTCCTTGCGGCCGTGCTCGTCGCTGGTCTTCTGGCCCGACCGGATCAGGCTCGTCAGCCAGAGCACGCGCTTGGCGGCGAACACCAGAACGACCGCTGTCATCAATAGCCCGATGATGAGCCTGATCAGCGTCTGCGTATCCACCGCGTGCCTCCCGATCCTAAGTTACTCAAGGGTAACTTACTGAATGTTACTGGCCAGTAACATTCGCTCGATGCCTGCTCATAGTTGCATCTCGCGGGGAAACACCGCTACGAAGGTTGCCCTTACTAGACCTTGGGGGCTCAGCCTTGGGGAGCCAACATGGCGCGCAGCATCGACAACATCTCCGATCGCGACTCAGCGCCGAGCCGGCGCCGGATCCGCGCGACGTGGTGCTCGACGGTCTTGGCCGAGATGAACAGCTGGCTGCCGATGTCGCGGTAGGGCATGCCGAGCAGCAGTAGTTCGGCCACTTCGCGTTCGCGGTCGGACAACCTCGAGGAGGCGGGCCGCGACGGGACGCCGCGAGCACCGTCCGCGGCAATGGTCACCGATTCGAGGCCCTGATCGTCGTCGACCGCGATGGTCTGTTTGAGGTCTCGCGCCAGTTGCAGCATCGCCCCTGAGACGCGACCGTCGGGGGTCTGCAGCGCGGCCTGACTGGCCAACCGGGTGGCGTCCCAGGTCAGGCCGAACTGCGACAACCCCCGCGCCGCCGCGGTCACCTCGTCGGTGTCGACGTGATTGGCGAGTACCCGCAGCCAGGTGCGCCCGGCGGAGGCCAGCGCCTTGGCAAATGCACTGTGGGTGGCGGCGGCGGTCAGCGCCTTACCGTGCGGCGCAACCATTTCCGGCGAACCGGCCAGGATCCCTGCGTGTACGCCCGCCCAGTGCAGCGGCACCGACCACAGCACCGGATTGCCGAGCGACTCGAGCAAGGCGAACGCCTCGGCGAGGGTGTGCTGCAACCGGTCGACCTGACGCATCCGTGCGGCCGCCACCCACAGCTCACCAAGCGGTAGCAGCGAGAACAAGTCAATCGAGTACTCGGCGAGCACCTCGACGGCCGCATACCAATGCTTCTGCACCGCACCGCTGTCGCCGCTGCGTCTGGCGATCGCCGTCTGCAGCGCGGCGGCCCA
Organism: Mycolicibacterium moriokaense; assembly: GCF_003201655.1. Lineage (GTDB taxonomy): Bacteria > Actinomycetota > Actinomycetes > Mycobacteriales > Mycobacteriaceae > Mycobacterium > Mycobacterium moriokaense_A. Next base: position 94,428 of record NZ_QJJU01000017.1, on the reverse strand, counting down.
GAGCGCGTCGCGGCGGTGCAGCGCCACATCGGCCGTCGCGGCGGCATCGGCGGCAGCGGCGGCCAGCTGTCCGTCGAGCATTCGCACCCAGCCGAGCAGCAGTCTGTGCCGATGGGACGAAAATGACTCATCTGCGGAGTCCGTCTCACCGCCCGCACGCACGGCCCTGCCGATCACGCTGCGGGCGCGTACCGGGTCGCCGCCGTGCAGCGCGGCCAGTGTCACCAGCGCCGCGGGGGTGTCCGGCGCGACGCCAGGTGGCTGTTGTTCGGCGGTGATCGAATGCCCCAGCCGCGCGACGGCGATCGGGAACGGCTGATCCAGCGACAACAGCAGACCCTCCGCGAGGCTGCGTGCGGCGCGCGCCGTCGACGTCGGCGGACCCGCGCTCTCCGCGCTCAACGCCGCACGTGCGGTGTCGAGGTCACCCGCAGCGACCGAAACGACCGTGCCCGATGCGCTCACGAATGCGTCGGGATACGGCCCGAGCCACCGGAACAGGTCGGCAGCCTGCGCCGCGCTGCCATCGTGCACGGCGATGCTTGCGGCGATCCGGACGGCGGCCGCGCGCTCGGCCGCGTCGTCGGAGCCGAGCAGTTCGTCGGCCAGCCGACCCGCGGTGGTGCAGTCACCGGTCAGCGCGAGTGCATCGGCGAGGCGCGTGGACAGTGCCGTCGCACCGGCATCCGCTGCGGCCCGATATAGCCGTGCCGCCCGAGCCGGCTGAGCACGGGTTCGGGATGCCAGCTCGGAAAGCTCGGTGGCCAGCCGGTCGTCGTGCAGCCCGTGTTCGGCCAAGCGCAACGCGAGATCCGCTGACAGCGTCGATGATTCGAGTTGCGACAGCAGTAGTGAAATCTCGGTGTCGTGGTGGCGCGCGGTCCCGATGATCCCCGCGATGCAGCGGTGCACCAATCGCAGGAACGTGTGGCTGTGCGACGGCTCGATCAAGCCGCTTGCGCGGGCGTGGTCGACAAGGGCTTGCGCTTCATCCGGGCCGACCCGTAGCGCCGCGGCGACATCGTCTGGCCCGAGCTCCGGGCTCAGCGACGAAACCAACAGCGTGTCGAGCACCGGTTCGTCGAGCCTGCGCAGCCGCTCGATGAGTGCAAACTTGGCGGCCTGCATGATCGCGGTCGCAGGCTCCTCGCCCTCGGGCGAGCCTGCCGCGGAGATCGCGGGCTGCAGCAGGAAAGGCAGACCGGCCGTCGCCATCATGACCGACCGGACGATCTCGGAAGTTGCTGGGGCACCCAGTGTTTCGGCCGCAGCGCGGTTGACTTCCGCGGGGCTGAGCGCGCCGAGCGACACTGTCGGGTTCTCCCGCTCCATGGCGGTTGCCAACGCGCGCAGCGCCGCGTGGTGTGCGAGCGGTTCGGCCGCGACCACGACCGTCGACGTCGGATCGGTGATCCGCTTGCTGACCTGGCCGAGTTCTGCGTCGTCGAGCAAGTGCACGTCGTCGATGACGATTGCGGCTACCGATTCGTCGTCGTCGCGGGGCGGCCTCGTCAGCACCGCAACCCCGGAGTCGCGCAGCGCCGCCCGGACGGCCGCGAGGACCGAACTCTTACCGGTGCCGATGCCTCCGGACACCAGCACCTTGACCGGGGCCGTCGGCGCGGTTAGCAGCGACTCGACGATCTCGCGGGCGGCCGGCGGGATGTCGGTCAGCGGATCGGACGCCGGTCTCGTCATGCGGCACGGCTAAGTGGTCGTCGCCGGCGCCAGCGCCGCCGCCGAGGTCGTGGTGGGCGTCGTCGGCGGTTTCGTGGTCGTCGTGGTTGGCGGCGTCGTTGTCGTGGTTGGCGGCGTCGTGGTCGTCGTCGTGGTTGTGGTCGTCGTCGTCGTGGTTGTGGTCGTCGTTGTCGTCGTGGTGGTAGTCGGAGACGTGGTGGTCGTGCTCGACGGCGGAGGCGGCTGCACCACCGTGGTGCTCGGCTCCCCGTTGGCACCGGTCACTGTGATCGTTTGTGGCGCTTCAGAAGTCGGCGGCTGCCCGGGTGACGGGCCGGTTTCGACGTGAGTGGCCGTCTCGGTTACGGGGCCGGTGTCGGTGCTCGTGCCGGTGAGCGTGACCGCCAGCCCACCGATTGCCAACAGCACGGCCGCGGCCGCCGCCCCGAACAGAATGGGCGGGCGCTTGTACCAGGGCAGCGGCCCCGGCTCGGGCTCATAGCCCTCTTCCTCGTGTGCGAACGCGACCTGTGGGCGGGCGTCGGTCGGTCCCTGATCAAAGGTGTAGTCCTCGCCGGAGTACGGCACCGGCTCTGCGCCGGGCGCATCATCCTGCGACCAGGCCAACGCGCGGAATGTCGCCGAAGGTGTGCCGTCAGAAGCGGACTCGGAGGCGGCCAAACCCGCGGCGCCCGCGGCCCAACCCGCTGCGGCCATGCCCGTCGGCGCGTCCGCGGCGGGCGCCAACCCCGTCGGCGCCATCCCGGTCGGCGCGTCCGCCTCCTGCACCCGGTCGGCCACCAGCGCGGCACCTGCAGCGACGTTGAGTTGAGATTGCGGCGTGGTGACGACGGGAGCGCGCAGCCGCTCCGACAGTTGTTGGGTGACCCGGGGAATGTTCGCCCCGCCGCCGACCGTCGCGACGGCGGACACGCTGGCCGCAGGAATGTTGTTGCGCTGCAACGTTTCTTCGATGACGTTGAGCAGACCGGCCAGCGGCTCTGCCATGAGGCTCTCGAGCTCGTTGCGGGTGACCCTGACGTCGGAGTTGAACCCGGGCAGCTCGGCTGGCACGACCGTCGCTGTCTCGGCGGACAGCCGTTCCTTGGCCTGCCTGGCCTGGTCGCGCAGCCGGGCCAGTGATCCGAGACCCAGCGTGCCGGTGGTATCGGCGTTGTTGGCGTCCGCGATTCCGGACACCACATGGTTGAGCAGGGCCTGGTCGATCTGGTCGCCGGAGAAGTCGGAATAACGGACCGTCTCGCCGATCTGGGCGAAGTGCGAACCGGCGTCGGCAAGCGTGATGCTGGTTCCGCTACCGCCCAGGTCCACCAGCGCGACGACGCCGCTCGCAGGTAGTCCCGGTGCGGCCTGCAGCGCGGCGAGAGCCGCGATCGAATCCGGGACGAGCGCCGCGGGCACACCGTTCGGTGCCAGGCTCGGCTTGGCGCGCAACGCGCCTCGAAGCGCACCGACGGTTGCGGGGCCCCAGTGCGCGGGCACGGCGATCGCGATCGGGGCGCCGCCGCTCACAGTGCGCGCCATCGCGTCGAGGGCCTCGACGAGCACTCGCTCGCCGACGTGTGGGGAGCCATCGGCGGCCACCAGCGGAACCGGATCGCCGACTCGCTCGACGAAGCCGCTCAGCACCAGGCCGGGCTGGTTCAGGTTTGGATTTTCGCCGGGCACGCCGACTTCTGCGGCGCGGTCGTTGAACAGCGTGAGGACCGAACGGCGCATGACCGGAGGGCGGCCCATTCTGGCCGCCACCAGGTTCGTCATCCCAATCGACAACCCGAGTGAGTCGCTCATTTTCCCCTCATTGGCTGGCCCTGAATTTGGCCGATGCTCACGATAGCGGCTCAGGACGTCGGGAACAGGGAGATCCCCCTAGTGGCTGCCGAACCCCTAACGGCCAGTCCCCTAACGCTGGTACACCAGAGGTGGGTTTCGCACCGATCACCGCCGCCGCATCCGTCGATAGCATCGGTTCAGGCCTTTGGGCTAACGCCGCACATATATCTATAACGGGAAGGAGGGTGTTCGATGGCAAACTCGCTACTCGACTTTGTGATGTCGCTGGTAAGTGACCCTGACGCCGCAGCAGCCTACGCCGCTGATCCGGCGCAGGCGATCGCCGACGCCAATCTGACGGATGTGACCAGCGTGGACGTCAACCATCTGATTCCGGTCGTCGCGGAATCGCTGTCGACCGCGGTGCCCTCCACGGGCACCGATGGACTGTTCCACGATCCGTCCGGCAACGTGTGGACAAGTGGAGCGGCAACCGCCGCATTCGATGCGTTCGACGACCATGTGCCTGCCGTCGCGGCTGACGACACGCATACGGTGGTCGCCGACCTGGTCCACGAACCGGATGCCGGCCTGCAGCCGGCGCTCGACGCGCTGCACGAGCCGGCGGTGCCCGATATGGCAACTGCAGACGACCCGTCGCTGCAGTTCGACGGCCCGGTGATCGACGATGCGCCGATCGACCACCCCGTCGAGCACGACGACTGGAGCCACTCGGTCCCAGCGGATCACCACTTGGACGTCGACGCCTCGGGCTTCGACACCTTCGACTAGTCAACGAAACAGCGAACACAAATTACGTGGCCCATCGGGGTCACGCATTTTGCGTGTTTGAGGTGCAGAAATACGAGCGATTGCCAATGTCACGAGCAAATCCCCTAATCACCCCCTAATCCCCTAATAGACACCGCAGCGCCACCCCGGGATGTGTTCCAGTAGAGAGGGGTTCTGACCCCGTTTCTACAACGTCGCGAGGTCCATAACGTTGTCACCAGTTCGCCGGACAAGCCGGCGACCAGCTCCCAGAAACCCACACAGAAAAGGACCACCGAAATGACGAACGTTCTCGACTGGATTCTCGACCTGTTCCGCGACCCGGCTCAGGCCCAGGCCTTCATCAACGACCCCGACAAGACCATGCAGAACGCCGGCGTGCAGAACCTCTCGGCCGCGCAGGTGAACGCTGTGGCCGCATCTGTGGCGCCCGCCGCAGTCATCGCAGGCGGCGGCAACCCGGTGCAGGGGCTGCAGCAGGCAGTTGCCGAGACGCACGGCATCGCCTTCACCCCGCAGCACGTGTTCGCTCCGGAGACCCAGGCATTCAGCAACAACGACACGCTGAGTCACAACGATGTGCTGAGCAACAACGACCCCCACATCCTGAGCCCCGAAGCCGGCCACGACGTGCAGCAGGGTGGGGTCAACCTGGCCTTCGGTGACATCACCCTCGGCGACAAGAACACCGCGTCCGACGGCAGCGTGATCAACACCGGCCACGCGGGCAACATCGACAACACCAACGTCCACGGTCACGGGAACGTGGTCGGTGACGGCAACGTCGGCGCCAACACCGGCGACATCCTCGCCGGCGAGGGCTCCACCGTCCAGGCCGGCGGCGTGGGCAACACGAGCGACAGCCACGGCAGCACCACCATCCACAACAGCGGTGGCGGCGATGTCATCTCCGGCAACGAGGGTCCGGTCGTCAAGACCGGCAACATCGACACCAGCGGTGGCAATGCCGCCGGAGGCGCCGGCGGCCACGGCGGCATCCTCGGCGGCGGTGGCGCCGGAGGCGCCGCTAACGCTGGCGGCGGCGGCCAGGTGGTCATCGCCCCGACGCAGACCACCACGACGGACACCCACGGCGGCGACGTCACCGCGGTCAACACCCATGGCGGCGACATCCACGGCAACGTCGACGCCAGCCACCACGACGACAACTCGGTGCACACCGATAACAGCACGCATGACAGCCACAACGACAACTCGGTGCACACCGACAATTCGGTGCACGACAGCCACAACACCACTGTGGACACGCACGTCGATGCCAGCGTCCCCCTGTTCTGACCGCGAGATAACTCAATAGCGCAGCTGGCGGGGACCGAACATAGGTCCCCGCCAGCTGGCACGTCTACCGTTAACTAAAGGCGGGCAACACAAAAGGGACACCATGACGCAACCGAATGACCCTCGCAAGGTGACGGTCATCGTCGAACTGATCGACCACTCGACGAAGATCGCGGAGGCGAACGAGCGCGGCGATCTGGTCGAGCGGTTGGCCAAGGCGAACGCGCGAATCACCGACCCGCAGATCAGGGTCGTGATCGCCGGCCAGCTCAAGCAGGGAAAGAGCCAGCTGCTCAATTCACTGCTGAACGTGCCGGTGTCGCGCGTCGGCGACGACGAAACGACGGTCGTCGCCACGATGGTGTCCTATGGCGAGCAGGCCACGGCGAAGCTGATTGTCGCAGGTGTCGACGGGGATGAGCCCGACGAAATCGAGATCCCGATCGCCGACATCAAGCAGGACTTGCGCCGTCACCCCGCGGCAGGCGGTCGCCAGGTGTTGCGCGTCGCCGTGACCGCGGAGAGCCCGTTGCTCAAGGGCGGGTTGGTGTTCGTCGACACTCCCGGCGTCGGCGGTCACGGCCAACCCCACCTTTCGGCGACGCTGGGCCTGCTGCCCGATGCCGACGCCATGCTGATGGTCAGCGACACCAGCCAGGAGTTCACCGAGCCGGAGATGACCTTCATCCGGCAGGCACTCGAAATCTGCCCTGTCGCAACCATTGTCGCGACCAAGATCGACCTCTACCCGCACTGGCGGGAGATCGTGGAGGCCAACAAGGCGCACCTGCAGCGTGCCGGGCTCTCGACACCGATGATTCCGGCGTCGTCGCTGCTGCGCAGCCACGCAATCCAACTCAACGACAAGGAACTCAACGAGGAGTCCAACTTCCCGGCCATCGTGAAGTTCCTCGCCGAAAGGGTGTTGTCCAGAGAGAACGACCGGGTCCGGGACCAGGTACTCGCGGAGATCCGTTCGGCGGCAGAGCATCTGACTATGGCCGTGGAGTCCGAATTGTCCGCGATCAACGACCCGGGCGCGCGCGACCGGTTGAAGGCCGACCTCGAGCGTCGCAAGGAAGAAGCCCAGGACGCGCTCCAGCAGACCGCGTTGTGGCAGCAGGTGCTCAACGACGGAATCGCCGATCTGACAGCCGATGTCGACCACGACCTGCGTGGCCGGTTCCGCGCCATCTCACAGCACACTGAGCACGTCATCGATCACACAGATCCGACACACCACTGGGCCGAGATCGGCGCCGAGCTGGAGAACGCGATCGCCACCGCTGTCGGCGACAACTTCGTGTGGGCATACCAGCGTGCTGAGGTGCTCGCACAGGAAGTGGGGCGGACGTTCGTCGAGGCGGGTCTCGAGGCGGTCGAGATGCCGCAGATCGATGCCCGCGAAATGGGCCAGGGCTTCGGCGAATTGAAGTCGCTTGGAAAGCTGGAGGCCAAGCCGATCAAGGCCGGGCACAAGGTGGTTACCGGCATGCGCGGCTCGTACGGCGGCGTGCTGATGTTCGGCATGCTGACCTCGTTCGCCGGGCTTGGCATGTTCAACCCGCTGTCGCTGGGCGCCGGTCTTCTGTTGGGCCGCAAGACCTACAAAGACGACATGGAGAACCGGATGATGCGGGTGCGCAACGAGGCGAAGATGAACATGCGAAAGTTCATCGACGATGTTTCGTTCGTGGTGAACAAGGAGTCGCGCGACCGGCTCAAGGGAATTCAGCGTCAGCTGCGCGACCACTACCGCGGCATCGCCAATCAGACCACCCGCTCGCTCAACGAATCACTACAGGCAACCGTCGCGTCGGCGCAGCTACAGGAGAACGAGCGCGCCACCAGGGTCCGCGAGCTCGAGCGGCAGCTCAACATTCTCAAACAGGTGACCGATCACGCGGTCAAGTTGGCGCCCGGCGCCACCGAAGCGGCCCGCCAACCCGTTGGCACCTAAGCTGGACCTCCGGCGAATGCCGAAACGGAAGGGCAGCCCGGAACGTTGGGGAGTAGCGCGAGATGAGCACGAGCGATCAAGTGCGCGCGATCCTGGGCGGAACAATCCAGGCCTATCGCAACGATCCGGCCTTCCGGCAGCGGCCCGACGTGCACAACGAGCTGGAGCGCATCGGCTATCGGCTCAACCAGCCCATCCGCATCGCATTGGCAGGCACGTTGAAGGCAGGCAAGTCCACGCTCGTGAATGCGCTTGTTGGCGAGGACATCGCGCCAACCGACGCCACCGAGGCCACGCGCATCGTCACCTGGTTCCGGCACGGCCCCATTCCGAAGGTGACGGCGAACCACCGCGGCGGCCGCCGGTCCAATGTGCCGATCGCCCGTAACGGCGGGCTGACGTTCGACTTCGCCAGCCTCGACCCGGAGGACGTCGCGGACCTTGACGTGGAGTGGCCCGCCGCCGAGCTGATCGACGCCAGCATCATCGATACACCGGGGACGTCGTCGCTGTCCCGCGACGTCTCCGAACGCACCTTGCGACTGCTGGTGCCCGAGGACGGGGTGCCGCGCGTCGATGCGGTGGTGTTCCTGCTGCGCACGTTGAATGCCCCGGATATCGCGTTGCTGAAGCAGATCGGTCAGCTGGTCGGCGGTTCGGCAGGTGCGCTCGGCGTCATCGGGGTCGCCTCCCGCGCCGATGAGATAGGCGCAGGCCGGATCGACGCGATGCTCTCGGCCAAGGATGTGGCCAAGCGGTTCACCAACGAGATGGACAAGACCGGCATCTGCCAGGCCGTTGTACCGGTGTCCGGGCTGCTGGCGCTGACCGCGCGCACGTTGCGGCAGAGCGAGTTCGTCGCGCTGGAGAAGCTGGCAGGGGTGGACGCCGTCGAGCTCACCAAGGCCATGCTCTCTGTGGACCGCTTCGTGCGCGAGGACAGCTCGCTTCCTGTGGACGCCGCGACCCGGGCATCCCTGCTGGAGCGCTTCGGCATGTTCGGCATCAGGATCTCGATCGCGGTACTGCGTGCAGGGGTCAACGATTCGGTGGCGCTGGCCGACGAGCTGCTTGAGCGCAGCGGGCTGGTGGCGTTGCGCGACGTCATCGACCAGCAGTTCGCGCAACGCTCTGATCTACTCAAGGCGCACACCGCGCTGCTGTCGCTGCGGCGCTTCGTGGAGACCAACCCGATCTTTGCGACGAGCTACATCATCGCCGACATCGATCCGCTGCTTGCCGACACGCATGCCTTCGAAGAACTTCGGCTGCTGAGTCAATTGCATTCGCGCCAAACGACTTTGAACGACGACGAGATGGCGTCGCTGCGCCGCATCATCGGCGGCTCCGGCACCGACGCCGCGAGCAGACTGGGGTTGCAGCCCGATGCTCCCTACGACGGGCCGCGGGCGGCGTTCGCTGCGGCTCAGCGATGGCGGCGGCGTGCTGACCATCCCCTCAACGACCCGTTCACCACCCGCTCCTGTCGGGCGGCCGTGCGTAGCGCCGAGGCGCTCGTGGCGGAATACGCGGCGCGCGCGCGCTAATTCGCGACAAGCCCTGCCGCGTGGTCGGCCTCGTCAGGACGGACGCTTCCTGCGGCGCTGGATTGGACCATCCACCGGGTGACTCGGCCGTCCGGACCTGTCAGCCTGCCCGACGACAGCGCCTCCCCGATCAACGTCCGCACGCGTTCCTCGTCGGCGGGTTCTGCTGCGAACAGCACCCGTAGCCGCACCGTGTCGTCACCACCGGGTGAAGCATCGGTGTGGTGCGGCGCCAGCGGGCATGGCGGCTCGTGGTCCCAATGTCCGCACAGCGCAACGGTTATCGCGCCGCCAGGGGCGCGGGAGTCCCCGCCGGGATCGAGGATCAGGACGGCGTCATGAGCGTAGGCGACGCGCGACATGTCAGGGCGGCGGTGGGACCGTCACGGTCTGGGTGACTGTGCTGGTGCTCGTACTCGTGCTGACGCTCGGTGTCGTGGTGGTCGTCGTGGTTGTCGGGCTCGTCGTGGTGGTCGTCGTCGTTGTCATGGGTTCAGTGGTCGTGGTTGTGGTGGTGGTCGGCTCGGTGGTGGTCGGCTCCGTCGTCGTGTTCGCCGTCGTTGTCGTGGGCGCGGTCACCGAAGTCGTGCTGCGGGTGATCGGGGTGAGCGTGGTCGGTGGAGTGTCCGACGACGTGCCGCTGGTGATCAGCTTGACCAGGCCGAAGACGACCAACGCGATGAGCACCGCGCCGAGCGCGCCGAATGCGACAAGCGCCACGGGTTTGCGATACCAGGGCAGCGGTTCACCTGGCGGAGGACCGTGTTCGCCGTAGTTGATGTATTCCGTCGGTTGGTTGTCTGGGTTGTTCGGATCGTCGGGAGGTCCGTAGCGCGCCACGGGGTCAGATATTAGGCGCTCAGGGCCGCGGATAGAGCGTGCGCGTCACATTCGTGCGCGGCCCGCGTTGAGTCGTCGTCGGCGATGACTCGTCGCCACTTGGCGGCGTGTACGGCTTGGTCCATGCGGTTCGCGTGGTCGACTCAGTGCTGGTGGATGTGTCGGAGGAGGACGAGGTCGTCGACGACGGCCCGTTGATGTCGGTGGTGACCGGTGGGCTGGTGCTGGTGATCGTCGCAGTCGTGGTCGTCGTCGACGACGATCGGGTGGCCGTCGCCGAGAACGACGGACCGACGAAGTTCAGCGGTGCCTGCTCAGGCTCGTTGAATTGGCCCGACACAAACGTCACGGCGGCGATGAGGATGCCGATAACAGCGAGGCCTGCCACGCTCGCCCCGATCACCTGAGGGGTGCGGTTGTACCACGGCGTCTCTTCGTCGTCGGGGTCCCGGCCTGCCATGGCCAGTGATAGTAGCCGCGTGGCGTGGGCAGACGCTGATTCAGCTGAACTGAGGGATGACCTTGGTGGCGACGAACTCGAGGTGGTCAAGGTCGGACATGTCGAGGAGCTGCAGGTACACCCGCTGGACACCGAGCTCTATGTACGGGGCCAGCTTGTCGGCGATCTCGGCTGGCGTGCCCACCGCAGGAGAGTTGCTGCGCAACTCGTCGACCTCTCGGCCGATGGCATCGGCACGGCGCGCGATCTCCGCGTCATCGTGTCCCGCGCACAAGACGAAGGCGGCCGAGTAGGTCAGCGAGTCTGCGGCTCGGCCTGCGTCCGACAATGCCGTGGCCACCCGCTCGTACTGGGTCTTGGCCATCTCCAGCGGGGCGAACGGGATGTTGAACTCGGCGGCGAACTGCGCAGTGAGCGCGGGCGTACGTTTGGCGCCGCTGCCACCGATGATGATCGGCGGGTGCGGCGACTGCACAGGTTTCGGCAGTGCAGGGGACTGCGCAACGGTGTACTGCGACCCGGAGTAGTCGAATGTCTCGCCGACGGGTGTCGTCCACAGCCCGGTGATGATGTGCAGTTGCTCGGTCAGCCGGTCGAAGCGCTCACCCAGCGGCGGGAACGGTATGGCGTACGCCTGGTGTTCAGCCTCGAACCAGCCCGCACCGATGCCCAATTCGACACGGCCACCGCTCATTTCGTCGACCTGTGCGACCGAGATGGCCAGCGGGCCTGGATGGCGGAAGGTCGCCGAGGTGACCATCGTGCCGAGCCGGATCGTCGACGTCTCGCGGGCGATGCCTGCCAGCGTCACCCACGAGTCGGTCGGTCCTGGCATTCCGTCGCCGCTCATCGCGACGTAGTGGTCGGACCGAAAAAACGCCGAGAAGCCCAAATCCTCGGCGGCACGCGCGACGGCGAGCTGGTCGGAGTAGGTGGCACCTTGCTGGGGTTCGACGAAGACGCGGAAATCCACGACCGCCAGCCTAGTGAAAGCTCACAAGCCGCGCCGATTGGCGCGGACCGCGTCGACCAGCGTGGCGTCACCGTCGAACGTGAGTCGCACGGCATCACGGCCGGAGATGAACAGCAACAGCTCCTGAGGTTCGCCGGTGATCGTGAGCTCCGGCCCCCGGCCTACGGTGACCAGGTTCTTGCCCTGCGGGGTGCGGATAGTCACCCTGGCAGGCGCCTTGGCCAAGGTGAGCCGGGCCATGATTGGCAGTCCGCGACCGAGTGCCTTTACAGTCGCATCGTCGAGCTGACGTGGTTCCCAACCCGCCTTGGCGCGGCGGACGTCCTCGTGGTGAATGAACATCTCGCCCATGTTCGCCACCGGGTCGACGATCTTGAACGGCGAATACAGCGGCGGGCCGGACGCAACCTTGGCGAGGAGGGCATCCCAGTCGGTGGACTCGGCGGCCTGGCGCCGCACCTTCTCGGTGTAACCGGCAAGGAATGGGACCGCGATACCCGGGGTCGTGTCCAACCTGCCCTCACGGACCACGAGATGGGCGGCGAGGTCGCGGGTCGTCCAGTCCCCGCAGAGTGTCGGCGCCTCGGGGCCGACGATGCGCATGGTCTCTACCAGTGCGGCGCGTTCACGCTGAGCGGCTGTCATAGGTGAACCCTAGAACGCCTGCACGCCGTCGATGGTTACGGTCATGCCGTGCCTGGTGCTGTCGTTGGTGAACCGGGTGCCGTCCTCGCCGGCAGCGATTGTCCAGCCCACCGCCGAATACGTTCGGTAGTCGAGGGTGACGACGGGGATGTCACCCAAATTGCCGACGAGCCAACTGACTTCACCGTTCGCGGTCAGCCGCACGCCGTTGGCGTGCATGCCGTTCATCATCGGGGAGTTGGTGAACTGAGCCTCGCAACCGACCTCTTCCTCGTTGAGCTGGCAGCGTGTCTTGCCGGACTTCGTCTCGACGAATACGTAGCCATTCTCCGGTGGCAGCACCTCGGCACCTGGAGCCGCGGCGGTGCTCGTCGGCGCAGGCGTGAAGGTCTTCGGAGGTGCTGCGGCGGGCCTGCTGGTCGGAAATTTGGGCTCAGTGGGCGATTTCGGACTCGTAACGGGCGTACCCGGGGTGCTCGTCTGGCAGCCAGTCACCGTGGCGCCAAGCGCGAGAACGACGGCAAGGGTCCACCGCACGGTCATCCAGTGCCCGCCATCGCGGCGTATCCCTCCGCCAGAGCACGCAGCTGCGCAGCGCCGTCGCCGGCATAGGACGAGCCGTGCATGATCGCCAGCGTAGTCGGACGCAACTCGGCGAGCTGCTGCAGTGTGGGTTGCAGGTTCGTAGTGAGTCCTGTTGCGTGGAAGATCCCCTCGGCATCCAATGCCGGTGCTACACAATCGGATTCGGTCAGCGACGGACACTGGCCGGTGTGGGTGAACAGGTCGCCTGCGAGCAGAGTGGACGTTGTCTCGTCGAACCACAGCCCGGCCTCCCAGTTGTGCGGCACGTGAGGCGTGGGGATGAACCGCAGCCGGTGCCCACCGATGTCGTGCACGGCGCCGGGTTCGGGGTTGGCCGCGACCGGCGGGCGGTCGCACATGTCGGTCAGCGACAGCATGCATGCCAGGGGGCCGTGGATCACCTCTGCGTTGGGCGCGGCGGCCAGGAAGAGATTCATCGCTCCACATTCGTCGGCCTCGAGGTGGCCGAACGCGATCCAGCGCAACTTCTCCACCGGGACGACCTGGTTGATGGCCTCCGAAACGAGCGGGAACAGCTGTCGCTGCCCGGTGTGGAACAGCATCGGCTCATCGCCCGTCAGCAGAAACTGGTTGAACGTGAAGCCGTTCTCGGTGATGTCCGGGACCCAGGTGGACATCCGGAAGATGTCTGGCGCGATCTCGTCGACTTGGGTTTGCGGTCCTGCATTCATGCGCCCATAGTGCGCCTCGATGTCAGGGCAGGTCGCGAAATGCCAGAGCAAATCCCGCCACCGCGATGATCGCGGCGATTGCAGCAGAGTGTTCAGCAGTGCGGTCGCTACGTCACCGCCGAATACCGTTTCAAACCCTGCACCACAACGCCGGAAGGTGTATCACTGGTAGACCGTCATTCGCTCTACCGAGGTGGGTCCCATGGCACGCATTGATTTGTTTGCGAAGATTCCATTGATCGGAATGTCCCTTGTATTCCTGGCGATGTTCATCGTCGCGGTCACCGCGTACCTCCACGCCGGTTGGTATTCGATCATCGGCTACGCGATTGCGGCCGTGGTCGCCGTGTTCGGCTTCGTGATGACGTTTCGTGACGTCAGGGATACGCCAGGACCCCCGGAGCATTGGGATGCCCGTGGTAACCCCATTGATCCTGCGTCACCCGGAAACTGACTAGAGCGAGGACTGTTTCGATGACCACTGAACCCAAGCCGTCGACGTACGACAACTCCGCGCTGATGGCGGAGGACGAGGGCTACCACAAGGGCCTCAAGCCCCGGCAGCTGCAGATGATCGCGATCGGCGGTGCCATCGGCACCGGACTGTTCCTCGGTGCCGGCAGCCGACTACACAACGCCGGACCGGGCCTGTTCTTGAGCTACGCGTTCTGCGGCATCTTCGTCTTCCTGATCCTGCGGGCGCTGGGTGAACTCGTGCTGCACCGGCCGTCGTCGGGGTCCTTCGTGTCGTATGCGCGCGAGTTCCTCGGCGAGAAGGCGGCTTTCGTAGCCGGCTGGATGTACTGGCTGAACTGGGCGTTCACGGCCATCGTCGACTCGACGGCGATCGCCACCTACTTCCACTACTGGACGTCGTTCGGCAGCGTCCCGCAGTGGCTGATCGCATTGATCGCGTTGGCGCTCGTGGTGGGCGTAAACCTCATTTCCGTTACCCTGTTCGGGGAGCTCGAGTTCTGGGCTGCGGCCATCAAAGTCCTTGCGCTGATGACATTTCTGGTCGCAGGCACCATCTTTCTTGCGGGCCGCTACCACATTCAAGGGCAGTCAACCGGTTTCAGCGTGATCGCCACCAACGGCGGGCTTTTCCCCCACGGCGCCTTCCCATTGGTGATTGTCATGTCCGGCGTCGTATTTGCCTATGCCGCAGTCGAACTCGTCGGAACAGCGGCCGGTGAGACCGCCCACCCGCATAAGATCATGCCGCGTGCGATCAACTCGGTGATCGCACGTATCGCTGTCTTCTACGTCGGTTCACTGTTCCTGCTGGCCCTTCTTCTCCCGTACAGCACCTACAAGGCCGGCGAGAGTCCGTTCGTCACGTTCTTCTCCAAGATCGGATTCGAGGGTGCGGGCACGGTCATGAACATCGTCGTGCTGACCGCCGCATTCTCCAGCCTCAACGCCGGGTTGTACTCAACCGGCCGGATCCTGCGGTCGATGGCAATGAACGGCAGCGCACCGAAGTTCACGGCGCGGATGTCCAGCCGCGGCGTGCCGTATGGCGGAATCTTCCTGACCGCGCTCGTCGGACTTTTCGGCGTCATTCTCAACCTTCTCGTGCCCGGCCAGGCGTTCGAGATCGTGCTCAACATCGCGGCCCTCGGCATCATCGCGTCCTGGGGCACCATCGTCATCTGTCAGATCCAGCTCTACCGCTGGTCGAAACGCGGCATCCTCGAGCGGCCGTCATTCCAGTTGTGGGGCTCGCCGTACACCGGCTATCTCACGTTGGCGTTCCTGTTCGGCGTCGTTGTGCTGATGGCGTTCGACCCGCCGATAGGCACCTGGACCGTCGCCACGCTGGTGCTCATCATTCCGGCACTCATCGTCGGTTGGTATGCGGTCCGCGGGCGGGTGCTGGAGGTCGCTCGGGAACGCGAGGGCTTCACCGGCCAGTTCCCGGTCGTCGCCAACCGCCCGCCGCCACGCGATAAGGATGAGGACAAATAACCGACGAGTTGGCCCGTTCAGCGCCACTCAACGAGACCGAGCTCGACCAGACGTATGGATGCGGCCAGCGCTTGATCTCGGACGTCGTCGGGATCGAACCACCGTGACCGTCTTGCTGAACTTCCGACTAGACATGAGCCTCGCCCCCGACTAGTGCAGCTAATACTACCGTTTGCGAATATTGCCGCTATTGCGGTAATCGGTCGTTATCAGCAAACGATGGGTCACGTCAGCGAACGAAACGACGGAAATCGCGATGAATCTGCGGAACAAAACTGGTGCTGCGTGCCGTTGACCACTTCGACAGTTGAGTGAAATAGACTCAAGTCTAGGTTGACACGGTAGTGTCGCCAGGAGCAGGCTTGAGTGCGGTGCACTCAGACCCCAAAAAGTCTATTCAGGAGGCAAAACCATGGCTCGTGCGGTCGGAATCGACCTCGGGACCACCAACTCGGTCGTCGCGGTACTGGAGGGTGGCGACCCCGTCGTCATCGCCAACTCCGAGGGCTCCCGCACCACGCCGTCCGTCGTCGCGTTCGCGCGCAACGGCGAGGTGCTGGTCGGGCAGCCCGCCAAGAACCAGGCGGTGACCAACGTCGATCGCACCATTCGATCGGTCAAGCGCGAAATGGGCACTGACTGGTCCGTTGAGATCGACGGCAAGAAGTACACGCCGCAGGAGATCAGCGCGCGGATTCTGATGAAGCTCAAGCGCGACGCCGAGAGCTACCTCGGCGAGGACATCGCCGACGCGGTGATCACCGTGCCCGCCTACTTCAACGATGCCCAGCGTCAAGCCACCACGGAGGCCGGCCAGATCGCCGGCTTGAACGTGCTGCGCATCGTCAACGAGCCGACCGCCGCGGCGCTCGCCTACGGGCTGGACAAGGGCGAGAAGGAACAGACCATCCTGGTTTTCGACCTGGGTGGCGGCACCTTCGACGTCTCGCTGCTGGAAATCGGTGAAGGCGTTGTCGAGGTCCGCGCCACGTCGGGTGACAACCACCTCGGAGGCGACGACTGGGACGACCGCATCGTCGAGTGGCTGGTCGACAAGTTCAAGGGCACGTCGGGCATCGACCTCACCAAGGACAAGATGGCCATGCAGCGGCTGCGTGAGGCCGCCGAGAAGGCCAAGATCGAGCTGAGTTCGAGCCAGAGCACCTCGATCAACCTGCCCTACATCACCGTCGACGCGGACAAGAACCCGCTGTTCCTCGACGAGCAGCTGACCCGCGCCGAATTCCAGCGCATCACACAGGATCTGCTCGACCGCACCCGCAAGCCGTTCCAGTCCGTGATCGCCGACACCGGGATCTCCGTGGGCGACATCGACCACGTCGTGCTGGTGGGTGGCTCGACCCGCATGCCCGCGGTGTCGGATTTGGTCAAGGAGATGACCGGCGGCAAGGAGCCCAACAAGGGCGTCAACCCGGACGAGGTCGTCGCCATGGGTGCTGCGCTGCAGGCCGGTGTGCTCAAGGGTGAGGTAAAAGACGTTCTGCTGCTTGATGTCACGCCGCTGTCCCTGGGTATCGAGACCAAGGGTGGCGTGATGACCAAGCTGATCGAGCGCAACACCACGATCCCGACCAAGCGGTCGGAGACCTTCACTACGGCCGACGACAACCAGCCGTCGGTGCAGATCCAGGTCTATCAGGGTGAGCGTGAAATCGCCTCCCACAACAAGCTGCTCGGCTCCTTCGAGCTGACCGGCATCCCGCCCGCCCCGCGCGGTGTCCCGCAGATCGAGGTCACCTTCGACATCGACGCCAACGGCATCGTGCACGTCACCGCAAAGGACAAGGGCACGGGCAAGGAGAACACGATCCGAATCCAGGAGGGCTCCGGCCTTTCCAAGGAGGAGATCGACCGGATGATCAAGGACGCCGAGGCGCATGCCGAGGAGGACCGCACGCGTCGCGAGGAGGCAGACGTCCGCAACCAGGCCGAGTCGCTGGTCTACCAGACGGAGAAGTTCGTCAAGGAGCAGCGTGAAGCCGAAGGCGGTTCGAAGGTCCCCGAGGAGACGCTTGGCAAGATCGATACCGCGATCGCCGACGCGAAGTCGGCCCTTGCCGGAACCGATATTTCGGCGATCAAGTCCGCGATGGAGAAGCTCGGCGAGGAGAGCCAGGCGCTCGGCCAGGCCATCTACGAGGCGACCCAGGCCGAACAGGCGGCAGGCGAAGCCGCTCATGGCGGCTCGGCCAGGCCATCGGATGACGATGTCGTGGACGCCGAGGTTGTCGAGGATGATCAGGAGCACAAGTGAGCCAAAACGATTCGCACGAGCCGGTGACCGTCACCGACAAACGGCGTATCGATCCCGAGACTGGCGAAATCCGTGAGCAGGCGACCGGGCCGGCCCCTCGTGGGCCGGCACCGGAGGCCACGGGGTCGGACTCCGAAGAGGCCGATGAACTGAAATCCACTCTGCAGCGCGTCAAGGCCGAATACGACAACTACCGCAAGCGCGCGCTGCGCGACCAGCAGCTCGCCGCCGAACGAACCAAGGTGGCCGTTGTCACGCAGTTGCTGCCGGTGCTCGACGATCTCGATCGCGCCCGCAGCCACGGTGACCTGGAGTCCGGTCCGCTGAAGTCGGTCGCCGACAAGCTGGCGACCGCGCTTGAGGGGCTTGGCCTTTCGGGATTCGGCGACGAGGGCGACGAATTCGACCCGAGTCTGCACGAGGCCGTCCAGCACGAGGGCGAGGGAACCCATCCCATCGTCGGTGCCGTGATGCGGCGCGGATACAAGGTCGGCGATCAGGTGGTGCGCCACGCCCTAGTCGGCGTGGTCGACACAGTGCCCGACGCCGACGATGCGCCGGACACACCCGATAACGGCGACGAGCCGGCCGATGAGGCCGCAGAATCGTAAGAACTACTAGACAGAGGTAAGGAGGTGACGCGGTATGGCCCAACGCGAATGGGTCGAAAAGGACTTCTACAAAGAGCTCGGCGTCTCCTCTGACGCCAGCGCCGAGGAGATCAAGCGCGCCTACCGGAAGCTGGCCCGCGACCTTCATCCCGACACCAACTCCGAGCCGAGTGCCGCCGAGCGATTCAAGGCGGTTTCCGAGGCGCACAGCGTGCTGTCCGATACGGCTAAACGCAAGGAATACGACGAAACCCGACGGCTGTTCGCAGGCGGCGGCAGGGGCCGCTTCAACGGCGGCAACTTCGGCGGATTCAGCGGCGACGGCGCCGAGTTCAACCTGAACGACCTGTTCGATGCCGCCGGACAGACCGGTGGCGCGAACATCGGCGATCTGTTCGGCGGCCTGTTCGGCCGTGGCGCGCAGCCGCGCCCCAGCCGGCCGCGACGTGGTAACGACCTTGAGACCGAAACCGAGCTGTCGTTCATGGAGGCGACAAAGGGCGTTGCGATGCCGTTGCGGCTCACCAGCCCGGCTCCGTGCACGAATTGCCATGGCAGCGGGGCACGTCCGGGCACAAGCCCGAAGGTCTGCCCCAACTGCAACGGCTCCGGTGTCATCAGCAGCAACCAGGGCGCGTTCGGGTTCTCCGAACCGTGCACCGAATGCCGCGGCAGCGGCTCGATCATCGAGCACCCCTGCCAGGAATGCCAAGGAACGGGTGTGACGACCCGAACGCGGACCATCAACGTGCGGATCCCACCAGGGGTCGAGGACGGCCAGCGGATCCGGTTGGCCGGACAGGGCGAGGCCGGCCTGCGTGGTGCCCCGTCTGGCGACCTGTATGTGACCGTACATGTCAAGTCGGACAAGGTGTTTGGCCGTGACGGCGACGACCTCACCGTCAGCGTTCCTGTGGCCTTCCACGAGTTGGCGCTGGGCACAACGCTTTCAGTGCCGACACTGGAAGGCAAGGTCGGCGTGCGGGTGCCCAAGGGCACCTCCGATGGTCGCATCTTGCGGGTGCGTGGACGCGGGGTCCCGAAACGCTCGGGCGGGCATGGTGACCTGCTCGTCACTGTCAAGGTCGCGGTGCCGCCGAACCTGGAAGGCGAGGCGCAGGAGGCGTTGGAGGCCTACGCGAAAGCGGAGCGGGCCAGCGGATTTGACCCGCGCGCCGGATGGGCGGGTGCTTGATGTCCAAGAAGGACGACGCCCGCACCTTCCTGATCTCGGTGGCCGCCGAACTGGCAGGCATGCACGCGCAGACATTGCGCACCTACGACCGGCTCGGCCTGGTCAGCCCGGAGCGCAGCTCGGGAGGTGGCCGCCGCTACTCGCAGCATGATGTCGACTTGCTGCGAGAGGTGCAGCGGCTGTCCCAGGACGAGGGCGTGAACCTGGCAGGTATCAAACGCATCATCGAGCTGACCAACCAGGTCGAGGCGCTGAAGGCCCGCATGCGTGAATTGGCCGAGGAACTCGACGGATTGCGCGCCACGCAGCGACGCGACGTCGCGGTGGTGCCCAAGAGCACGGCCGTGGTGGTGTGGCAGCCGCGTAGAGGCAGCCGCTAGCTCACGTTGATGGAAAAGACCGTCGTGTCCGGCTCACCCGGTTTTGCGGATCGGTAGCCGCCGCGCCGCAACGCGTCTGTCGGCGCGGCCATCGGCTCGAAGCAAATGACAGGTTCGCTGGCGGGAGCGAAGATCTGTGCCGCCGGGTAACCCTGCTCGAAGCGCACCTCCAGCCGGCGTCCGCCGCCGGACACCGCGAACACCGCCCCGTCGTCGACTTGATCGAAACCATCGTCGAACACCCTGTCGCCCAACCGTTCCGCGGTCGCAGGCCAGTCGGCCGTCGCGCCCGTCGGGATGCCGGTGTCGTCGACGGCCAGATGGCGCATCGTCGGCGTCTCGATCTGCCACTCCGCGCGCGGCACGCCGGCCAGTTGCAAGTACGGGTGATATCCGTACACCAGCGGCACCGCCTTGTCCGCCGTCGGTGTCACGGTGGTGGTGACCGTCAGGGTGCGGTCACGCAGTTCAACGGTGATCCCGAGCAGATGTGGGAACGGGAAACTCTCGAGCAATTCCGGCCGCGCTCCGAAATCCAGCTCGGCGGTGAGCTTCTGGTCGGAGTCCCGTTCTGGCTGCCATCCTGGGTAGGCCGCAAGCAGACCGTGGATGGGCAGGCCATTGTTGTCAGGGCGCACCCCGTACGCGTCGGGTGCGAGCGCGACGGTGTCGCCGTCGACGACGTATGTCTTGGCGCTCAACCGGTTTGCCCAAGGGAACAGCAGCGGGATGCCCATCGTCTTGCCTGCCGAAAGGTAGGCCTCCAGGCCGCGGCGCTGCCCGAGCAG
This sequence comes from Mycolicibacterium moriokaense, assembly GCF_003201655.1. Taxonomy (GTDB): domain Bacteria; phylum Actinomycetota; class Actinomycetes; order Mycobacteriales; family Mycobacteriaceae; genus Mycobacterium; species Mycobacterium moriokaense_A. The sequence goes on along the minus strand of NZ_QJJU01000017.1, from coordinate 73,944 downwards.
TTCGGTGCCGCCATCGGACAACGACGTGGCGATCATGCCGGCGCCGGGTACATACACCGCAGACAGCTCCGACGATGGCTCGCGCAGAACGACGTGCGTCGGGTCAGCCACTAGGCCACCTTAAGCCGGAACTGCGCGACTGCGGACTCTCCGGGATTGACCACCCGATAGCCGCCGCGACGCAGCGAGTCGGTCGGCGCGGTCATCGGTTCGAAGCACACGACATCGTCGTCGCCGGGGGCGAACACCTGCGCTGCGGAGTAGCCCTTGTCGAAATGCACCTCGATACGACGATCGCCGCCGGACAACGCGAACACCGAGCCATCCGGTACTTCGTCGTAGCCGTCGTCGAAGATCTTGTCGCCCAACGTCTCTGTCGTCGCCTCGTGTTCTTCCATCGCACCGGTGGGAATCCCCCACGCGTTGACCGGATGCAATGTCATGGCCGGAGTCTCGATCCGCCACTGCGCCCGCGGTACATCGGGCAGCTGCAGGTACGGATGAAAGCCGAAGCATAACGGAACGCGTGAACCCGTTGTCGCCGTCACCGTGGTCTTCACGGTTAGCGTGCGGTCCGCGAGTGTGATGTCGAGTTCCAACAAGTGCGGAAACGAGAAGGTGGCCAGCAGTCCCGGGCGCGCCGCGAAATCCAGTTCGGCGGTCAGCTGCGATTCGAGCTGCGTGGTGACATGCCAGTCGGGGTAGCCGGCGAGCGTGCCGTGGATCGGCACGCCGTGCTGGTCGGTGCGCACGCCGCCGGTCCCCGGCGTCAGCGTGATGACAGCGCCGTCGACGCCATAACCGTTGCTGCTCAATCGATTCGCCCATGGATACAGGATCGGGATCCCCATCGTGCGGTGGGTCGATACGTACGCCTGAAGACCGCGGCGCTGGCCGAGTAGTTCCACCCCGTCGTCGGCAAGTGACGTGGCGACCATGCCTGCGTTGGGGAAGTAGGTCGCGGTCAGCGCGGACGAAGGATCACGCAGCGTGACGGACTCAAACTCGGGCACAGCTGGAGATCCTGCCATGATCAGTTGGCGAGGGGATCGTGTTGTATGCGCTCGGCGGGTGCGCCTTTGGCGATCAGCGCTTCCTTGGTGGCCTCGACCATCTGAGGGCCGCCGCAGATCAGGATCTGCCGATCGCCCCAGTTGCCGTAGCGGGTCACGACGTCGGGCAGCATGCCGGTCTGCCGGACATGCAACCCGCGAGGCGGCTCGACATCGGGGTATTCGGCGGCCCATGGCGGGTCGGTGTTGAATTCCGACACCGGCGTCACCGACAACCACGGGTTCGTCGAGGCGATTTGCCACAGCGTGTGCAGATCGTAGAGCTCGGAGGGATAGCGGGCGCCGAAGAACAGGTGCACACGCGGGTTCTCGCCGTAGCGGGTGAGGTCCATGATGAGCGCGCGCAACGGCGCAAGACCCGTGCCGCCAGCGACCATCAGCACGTCGCCGCGGTCCCGCGCGATCTGCATGCCGCCGTGGGGGTTTGACAATCGCCAACGATCGCCGGGCTTGGTCTCGCCGACGATCGCGGTGCTGACCATGCCGCCGGTGACCGAGCGGATGTGGAACTCGATGGCTCCGCCGCGGTCGGCGGGGATCGCCGGGCTCAGATACCGCCACCGCCGCGGCCACTGCGGCACCTGCACCGTGACGTATTGACCGGGGTGGTAGTACAGCGGCTGATCCAGCTGTAGCCGGACCACCGACACGTCGCGGGTGATCCGGAGGTGCTCGATAACCGTGCCGTCGCGGAAGGGCGGGCCCTTCTCCGCGTCGGCCGCACCGCGCATCACGCCGATGATCAACATGACGGCGTCGTGCGCGGCCTCGGCAAGCTGGTCGTCCCATTTCTCGATCAGATGACTGCGCAGCGTGGTCAACAGCGCATCCTGCATGCTGTCGTAATGCCGTTGCGTGACACCGTATTTGCGGTGGTCGCGACCCAGCTGCGCAAGGAATGCCACCGGCTCCTGCGCACGCCGCGCGATCAACTCAGAGAACAGCCATGTCATCGCGTTGGCAAACGCGGTGCGCTGCACGTCCATATCGGGCGGAAACAGGTCGCGGACCGGGGTATCGATGGCGAACCAGCGGGTGTAGAACCTGCGGATCAGATCGTCGGACCCCAACGCTGGATCGACGGCGTCGCGCAGCAAGCGCAGCGCGTTACCGTCGTCTAGTCCCACGAGGCCCGAGTTTAGGCGGGTGCCGACCTACCCTGGCGAACAGCTTGGGGGCCGTTCTTTTCGGCTGGCCGTCCGCAATGCGGGCAGTCATGGGTGCTGAAAACTGACCCCTGATCAACTTGTGAATGTTGACCCCCATGGATGCGGAAGCCTGTCAAGGGATACTTGACGGATCGAGGTACGTCAATTAATCATTGACATATGTCTGGTTCGTTCACTGTGACTGGTCAGCAGCTTCACCGCCAGCTCGGACAGATTCTCGCTGCCCCGGTTCTGCGTGGCGAGGACGACCCGCTCGAGTTGGTGCGTGCAGCGCACGAGGTTCAGGACCGGGCTGAGGCGTTGATGGCCGCGGCTGTGCAGCGGGCGCGAGAGGCGGGCCGAACGTGGCAGGAGATCGGCGAGGTGCTCGGTGTATCGCGTCAGGCCGTTTTCCAGCGTTACGGCAAGCCAATTGATCCGCGAACCGGAGAGGTCATGAATACCAGTGCACTTCCTGAGGCCGACGAGCTGGCCAGAGCGGTCATCGATGATCTTGCACATGCCCGGTGGGCTGATGTCAGCGCTCGCTTCGATGCCACGATGCGCGACCGGCTCACCGAGGAAGGGCTTGCCGAGGCGTGGGCTCACATTGTGGGGTTGGCTGGGGCCTACGAGGGCCACGGCGACACTGACGCCGCGCGCGCCGGCGACTTCACCACCACCAACACGCCATTGGCCTTTGAGGCTGGTGATTTCGTGGCTCGCATCACCTTCCGTGACGATCGAACGCTAGCTGGGCTGTACATCCTTAATCCCGATGTGGCGGGCGGCGCTGGTGTATCGGCTGCCATGTGAATCCACCGCACGGCGCTGATCGCGCCGACGGTGACGCGGTATCTGACGGCCGACGCAGAAGAGCTGGGCCTACCCGGCTCGTCCTAGTTTCATAACGCGTGAATTCCCTTGTACAGCACCAGTAGACCGATGACGACAAGGATCACCGCCACCAGGGTGGCGTGCTGGCGCTCCATCCAGTCCTTCAGCCGCCGCAGCGGCTCGTCGAGGCGGTCGCCAGACACCGCGTAGGCGAGTATCGGAATGGCCACCGTCGACCCGGCGACCGCCACGTACCAGGCCACCGCGATCCACGCGTGAGTAGCGCCCAGGCCGGCCGTGCCGATTGCCAAACCCGCTGCGGCGCATATGAATAGCACCTTCGGATTCGCCACGGTCAATGCCATTCCTGCGGCGCCCGCCTTGACAGGTGTGAGCTTGCCAATGCTCTGCATCCAGCCCGGCGTGTGGGCCGACCGCTTGCGAGTCAGCCAGCGGTAGATGCCAAACACGATCAACGCCGCACCGATGACAACGCGCAGCCACGACGCCCAACCCGGTGGCGTGCCACGGAGGCCGCTAAGCAGGTTGGACACCTCGAGGAAGATGGCCGTCAAGGCCGCAAGTCCGAGCAGCCAGCCGACCAGGAAAGCCAGCCCGGTCGGCCGGGGTCGCGGCGTGTGCAGCACCAGCACCGCCGGAATGATCGACAGTGGCGAGAGCGCGACAATCAGCGCCAGCGGGATGAGTTCAGTCAGCACGAATCGAACTATATGTACCGGCCGACGTCGTAGCGGCAGGCTTTCCACTCGGCGCCCTCGCGAAGAAATTCGACGTCGAGGGTCTTGGTATCCGCGTGGTTTGCGGCCTCAAATCGGACGTTGGCAACGGCGTCAACGCCGGTCACCTCGACCGAGTTGATAATGATTTGAGTGGTTCCGTCGGACTTCCTGCTCGCATACCAGCCTGCTTCGAAGCCGGCTTTCCTGAGCATGTCGGCACACAGGTGCGCGGCGAACCCCTTGAAATCAGAGCTGTTGTAGGAGCCGTTCATTCCGTTGAGAACGGCGCGGACCTGGTCTTCGTCTGTGGCGGCGTGAGCAGGGGCCGACGAGATGAGGACCAAGCCTGTCACGATCACCAGCGTCTTGCGCACCGTCCCAGGGTGACCGATGACTGCCCGTGCACGGGCTCGACGCGCCGCCCGCGAAAAAAGTCAGAGTTGAGCGGAACAGACTCAACCTTGACGACGTTGAACAACGCGACAAGCATTTTCCCTTAGCTCAAAGGATGGAGGTGTCGTGGACTCGTTCAACCCGACGACCAAGACCCAGGCGGCCCTGACCTCGGCCCTGCAGGCGGCGACCGCCGCAGGCAACCCGGAGATCCGGCCCGCCCACCTGTTGATGGCACTGCTAACCCAGAACGACGGCATTGCCGCCCCACTACTTGAGGCCGTCGGCGTCGATCCAGCGACTATCCGCACCGAGACGCAGCGCCTCATCGACCGGTTGCCCAGCGCCAGCGGTGCAGCCTCGACGCCGCAGCTGGCGCGCGACTCGCTGGCCGCGATCACCGTCGCCCAGAACCTCGCCACCGAGATGGACGACGAGTACGTCTCGACCGAGCACCTGCTCGTCGGACTGGCGACCGGGGACTCTGACACGGCCAAGCTGCTGACCGGACACGGCGCGTCCCCCGAGGCTCTTCGCGACGCGTTCGTCAAAGTGCGCGGCAGCGCCCGGGTGACCAGCGCTGATCCCGAGGCCACCTACCAGGCGCTTGAGAAGTACTCCACCGACCTGACCGAGCGTGCACGCGAAGGCAAGCTCGACCCGGTTATCGGGCGGGACAACGAGATTCGTCGCGTCGTGCAGGTGCTGAGCCGTCGTACCAAGAACAACCCGGTGCTGATCGGTGAGCCCGGCGTCGGCAAGACCGCGATCGTGGAGGGCCTGGCCCAGCGCATCGTGGCGGGCGACGTGCCGGAGAGCCTGCGCGACAAAACCGTCGTCTCCCTTGACCTCGGTTCGATGGTGGCCGGTGCGAAGTACCGCGGCGAGTTCGAGGAACGGCTCAAGGCCGTGCTCGACGACATCAAGAACTCGGCAGGCCAGATCATCACGTTCATCGACGAGCTGCACACCATCGTCGGCGCGGGCGCGACCGGCGAGTCGGCGATGGACGCGGGCAACATGATCAAGCCGATGCTGGCCCGCGGCGAGCTGCGAATGGTCGGCGCCACCACGCTCGACGAGTACCGCAAGTACATCGAGAAGGACGCCGCGCTGGAACGTCGCTTCCAGCAGGTGCTGGTCGGAGAACCGTCCGTCGAGGACACCGTCGGCATCCTGCGCGGCCTCAAGGACCGCTACGAGGTCCACCACGGTGTCCGCATCACCGATTCCGCGCTGGTCGCGGCGGCCACGCTGTCCGATCGCTACATCACCGCGCGGTTCCTGCCCGACAAGGCCATCGACCTGGTCGACGAGGCGGCGTCGCGGCTGCGCATGGAGATCGACTCCCGGCCCGTCGAGATCGACGAGGTCGAGCGCATCGTGCGCCGGCTCGAGATCGAGGAGATGGCGCTGGCCAAGGAGGAGGACGCCGCGTCGGTGGAACGGCTGGAGAAGCTGCGCGCCGAACTCGCCGACTACAAGGAGAAGCTCGCGGAGCTCACCACCCGTTGGCAGAACGAAAAGAGCGCCATCGACAATGTCCGTGAGCTCAAGGAGCAGCTGGACACGTTGCGCGGTGAGGCCGACCGGGCCGAGCGCGACGGCGACCTGGCCAAGGCCTCCGAGCTGCGCTATGGCCGCATCCCGGAGCTGGAGAAGAAGCTCGACGCGGCGCTGCCGCAGGCCGAGGCCCGCGAGAACGTCATGCTCAAGGAAGAGGTCGGGCCCGATGACATCGCCGACGTGGTGTCGGCGTGGACCGGCATCCCGGCAGGCCGGATGCTCGAGGGTGAGACCGCCAAGCTGCTGCGCATGGAGGACGAGCTCGGCAAGCGCGTCGTCGGCCAGAAGAAGGCCGTGCAGGCCGTCTCGGATGCGGTGCGCCGCAGCCGTGCCGGTATTGCTGACCCCAACCGTCCGACGGGCTCGTTCATGTTCCTCGGGCCGACCGGCGTCGGCAAGACCGAGTTGGCAAAGGCGTTGGCGGAGTTCCTGTTTGACGACGAGCACGCGATGGTCCGCATCGACATGAGCGAGTACGGCGAGAAGCACTCCGTCGCCCGCCTAGTCGGTGCGCCACCCGGCTATATCGGTTACGACCAGGGCGGTCAGCTGACCGAGGCCGTGCGACGGCGCCCGTACACGGTGATCCTGTTCGACGAGATCGAGAAGGCCCACCCTGACGTGTTCGACGTGCTGCTCGCAGTGCTCGACGAGGGCAGGCTGACCGACGGCCAGGGCCGCACCGTCGACTTCCGCAACACGATCCTGATCCTGACGTCCAACCTGGGTGCAGGCGGGACGGAAGAGCAGGTGATGGCGGCGGTGCGCTCTGCGTTCAAGCCGGAGTTCATCAACCGCCTCGACGACGTGATCGTCTTCGATCCGCTGGATCCGGAGCAGCTCGTCCAGATTGTTGATATCCAGCTGTCCCAGCTGGATAAGCGGTTGGCCGGGCGGCGACTCACCCTCGAGGTGTCGCTCCCTGCCAAGAAGTGGCTTGCTGACCGCGGGTTCGACCCGCTGTACGGCGCACGGCCACTGCGCAGGCTGATACAGCAGGCCATCGGCGACCAGCTGGCGAAGATGCTGCTGGCCGGTGAGGTGCACGACGGCGACGTGGTGCCGGTCAACGTCAGCGCAGACGGCGAATCCCTGGTTCTGGGCTGAGCACAGGCCGGGACGGGCGTGATATCGATGAATGGTGATCACGCCCGTCTCGGCTGTTTCCGGTAAGCCAAATCTCCTTCTCGGCGCCTACGAGGTGGACGCCCTCGGGTATCGGGCGGAGGAGTTCTTCGTCTCGGGAACGGCGTCGTCGTACACGGCCGACCAGCATGCGGACTACACGACGCGCATCGTGGTTTTGACACCGATGGACCACGATGCATTCAACGGAACGGTCATAGTCGAGTGGCTCAATGTCAGCGGAGGCATCGATGCGCCCGCCGTCTGGTTCATGGCCCATCGCGAGATCGCGCGCGACGGCTACGCCTATGTCGCGGTCTCGGCGCAGAGCGTTGGGGTCGAGGGCGGCGCGAGCCTCGTCGGCGCCGACATGTCGCTCAAAGCCCAGGATCCGCAACGGTATTCGAGCCTCAACCACCCTGGCGACGCCTTCGCCTACGACATGTTCTCCCAGGTCGGTTCACTGGTGAAGACGGGCGCGATCGAGCAACTCGACCCCGAAGTCGTTCTCGCGGTGGGAGAGTCCCAATCGGCCGCGTATCTGACGACCTACGTCAACGATGTCGATCCGCTCGCAGGGGTCTATGACGGCTTCCTCGTTCATTCACGATTCGGGCCCGCAGCGCCGCTCGACGGATCCAGCGTGTACGACGCGTCCAAGCCAGCCGCCGTAGACGCTGTGCCGTTCCGGCCCGATCTGCGCGTCCCGACCATGACCGTCATCACCGAAACCGATCTGGTCGGTGGCTGGCGCACGGGATACCACGCCGCGAGACGTCCCGACAATGAACTCTTCAGGGCGTGGGAGATTCCAGGCACCGCACACGCGGACAACTACACAATCCGCGTCGGGTTCATCGACACCGGGTCGGTGCCGATGGCCGACATCGTCGCGGCGTACGCGCCGACGAATGAGTTGATGGGTACGCGGTTGTCGTACTGCATCAATTTCGCCCCGCAGCACCACTACGTGCTGCAAGCGGCCATCGCGGCGCTGAACACCTGGGTTCGAACCGGCGAACCCGCACCGGCCGGGCAACCGATGGCCTTGACCGAGGCAGACCCGCCCCGGCTCGGCCTCGACGCGAATGGGATTGCGGAGGGCGGTGTCCGCACCCCGTGGGTCGACGTCCCAATCGCGAGGACTTCGGGCAGCGCACCCCAGGAGAGCCCCATGTCGTTCCTGTTCGGCTCCGGCGAGCTGTTCGACACCGCGGCGCTGAGCGCGCTCTATCCTGGCGGTTCTGGTGAGTACCTCGCGCGATTCACCCAGGCGCTCGACCGCGCGATCGACTCGGGGTTCATCCTGCCCGCGGACCGGCCCGAAATACTCGAGCTCGCGGCGATGACGCGCTGGTCTGAGGCTGAGATGTGACCGTGATCTCGTTGAGTTCGGGATTAATCGCCACCTCCAAGTAGGCTAGGGCGCGATGGTCCCCCTCTGGTTCACGCTGTCCGCACTCTGTTTCGTGGGTGCGGCGGTGCTGCTGTATGTCGACATCGACCGTCGACGCGGGCTGGGCCGTCGGCGCAAGTCGTGGGCGAAGTCGCACGGCTTCGACTACGAGCACGAATCTGGTGACATCCTCAAACGCTGGAAGCGCGGCGTGATGTCCACCGTCGGCGACGTGAGCGCCAAGAACGTGGTGCTCGGGCAGATCCGCGGCGAGGCCGTTTTCATCTTCGACCTCGAAGACGTCGCAACGGTCATCGCGCTGCACCGCAAGGTCGGCACGAATGTCGTCGTCGACCTGCGGCTCAAGGGCATCAAGGAGCCGCGGGAGAACGACATCTGGCTGCTCGGCGCGATCGGTCCGCGGATGGTGTACTCCACCAACCTCGATGCCGCACGTCGGGCTTGCGACCGGCGGATGGTGACGTTCGCCCACACGGCGCCCGATTGCGCCGAGATCATGTGGAACGAACAGAACTGGACCCTGGTGTCGATGCCCGTGACCAGCACCCGCGCCCAGTGGGACGAGGGGCTGCGGACAGTGCGTCAGTTCAACGACCTGCTGCGGGTGCTGCCGCCGATCCCGCAGGCTATCGCCGGTCAGGCCGTCGCGAGGCGCAGTGGCTCGCCGAGCCGCCCGCTGACACCGTCGGCTGCACGCTCAGAGTTGCCTGCCGGCCGTGCCGACATGCCGCCGGGCCGCGCCGACGTCGGGCGCTATGCGCAACCCCGCCCCGAGGCAGGCCGCGCCGAACCGATACGCCGCCCGCCGCCACCACCGTCGCGCAACGGGCGGCAGTCTCCGCACTACCAGCGCTAGCTAGTCTCTAGGGCATGGCACGCCCCGTCGCACTGATCACCGGACCGACGTCAGGGCTCGGCGCGGGATTCGCCCGCCGCTACGCCATCGACGGTTATGACCTGGTCCTTGTCGCCCGCGACGCCGAGCGGCTGGAGTGCCTCGCGGCCGAGTTGCACGACGAGGCGGGCGCGAACGTCGAGGTTCTCGCTGCCGACCTGGCCTCCGACGCAGACCGCGCCAAGGTGGCCGACCGGCTGTCCGCCGGAGTGCGAGTTCTGGTGAACAACGCAGGGTTTGGCACGTCAGGGGAATTCTGGACTGCCGACCTGGCACTGCTGCAATCGCAGCTCGACGTCAACGTCACCGCGGTGATGCAGCTGACGCACGCGGCGCTGCCGCCCATGCTGGCGGCCGACGAGGGCACGGTGATCAACGTCGCCAGCGTGGCGGGGTTGCTGCCCGGGCGGGGGTCGACGTACTCGGCGTCCAAGGCCTGGGTGATCGCGTTCTCCGAAGGGCTGGCCAACGGTCTCGGCGGCACCGGCGTCGGCGTCCACGCGCTGTGCCCTGGATTCGTGCACACCGAGTTTCACGCTCGTGCAGGCATCGAGATGAGCGGCACGCCGCCGTTCCTCTGGCTCGAGGTCGACGACGTGGTGCGCGAATGCCTTGCCGACGTCGCCAAGGACAAGGTGGTCATCATCCCCGGCCTGGCGTACAAGGCGCTGACCACCGGCGGACGGGTGGTGCCGCGAAACCTGCTGCGTGCCATGACGAAAGTTGTCGGCAAAGGCCGCGGCAGAACCTAGATGTCACTGCGTCCGCTAATCGCCGTCATGGCGGCGATCGTCATGGTCGCCTCTGGGTGCTCGGGCGACGACGGCCGCGCCCATCCGTACTCCACTCAGTCCGCGGCCGTCGGCGAAGCACTGTCCGTCCTCGGCTGGAATATGTCGGTGACGAATCTTCGGTTCGACGGCGACTACGTCCTGGTCGACGTGGACGGTTCCCCTTCACAGAAGGACGGCCCACACGCCAAGCCCGAGGACATCCGGTTCGGGCTATACGGTGCACTGGCGCATCCGATCGAGGCCAACGGCCTTGCTGCCTGTAAAGATGTGACAAGCCTAGCGCTGCAACCATTGTCAGCGTCAGCCCCGGACCATCTCGCAGGCACGGTGTGTTTGGGTCCGCAGCGCGACCAGTCCCAGGTACGTGGTGTCTACGTGTACTCGCCGCGGGAGCGAATCCCTGACACCGCCGCGGCGTACCCCGCGGCGTTTCCCATCGGTGTGCTGCCGACGAACGAGAACGACACAGGGCTGGTGCTCAAGACCACGAGTGTCGATGCGTTTCGCGCCGACGGCGCACAGCTGGATCAGTCCGCGATGGGTGACCCGACGGCATTCTCCGGCAACGGCTACATGTTGCTCGGACTCGAAATCGCCGGTCTGGCAGCGCGATACCGCGACGACTCGGCCCGCCGCGGCGGTCCCATGATGGTGCTGGCGGCGCCGACGGTGCCAGCACCAGGGCTGAGTCACGCCTGCGACATCTACGGCGCTTCGGTGCTTGTGCTGCCGGAGGCATCGCTCGACGCCGTTGTAGTCCGCGCGTCGCTGTGCACACAGGGTGAGATCAACGCGGCACTGCTCTACGGGACGGTGTCGCTCGTCGGCACGCATGCCGGGTTGTGGACCACCCATGCCTGATGCGGGCCCAACTGAATGGGGCGAGACGCCGGGCGTCGGCCCATGGGAGGGTCCGTCGCCGCACGACCCGCGTTACGACCCCGCGCTGCTGCGCGACGGCGACACCCGCAACGTCGTTGACGCATACCGGTACTGGACGCGCGACGCGGTCATCGCCGACATAGACGAGCGCCGCCACTCGCTCCATGTGGCGATCGAGAACTTCGGGAACGACGCGAACATCGGCGCGGTGGTGCGGACCGCCAACGCGTTCGCCGTCGATACCGTGCACATCGTCGGCCGCAGGCGCTGGAACCGGCGCGGCGCCATGGTGACCGACCGCTATCAACGCCTGCGCCACCACGACACCACAGCCGAACTGTTGGCCTTCGCGTCGGATTCCGGGTTGACCGTCGTTGCCGTCGACAACGTGCCAGGCTCGGTGCGACTCGAACAGACGGATCTGCCGCGGGATTGCCTGCTGATCTTCGGCCAGGAGGGTCCGGGCATCACCGACGACGCGAAGGCTGGCGCGGCCATCACCGTGTCGATCGCCCAATTCGGATCGACCCGCAGTATCAACGCCGCCGTTGCCGCGGGCATCGCCATGCACACGTGGATCACTCAACATGGGGACATTTCCAAGGCCTGGTAGGGCAGGATCAACACCATGGATCAGCTATGGGCCAATCGAGCAGCAAGCGCGGAAGCCGCCGTTGCCACGCGGCACCTGAAACGGATCTGGAAGGTGCCGGGCACTCAGCTCGGTGTGGTGTCGTGGCCGCCGACCCGCCACGACGGCGAGTTCCGCACGTGGCACTACTGGTGGCAGGCGCATCTGCTCGATTGCCTGGTCGACGCGCAGGTCCGCGACCCGCAACCCGAGCGGATCACCAAGATCCACCGCCAAATCCGGTCACATCGGTTGCGCAACAACGGTTCCTGGACCAACAGCTACTACGACGACATGGCCTGGCTCGCGCTTGCTCTCGAGCGGGCCGGCCGGTTGGCCGGTGTGGAGCGGCCGAAGGCGCTCAAGAAGCTGTCCGAGCAATTCCTCAACGCATGGGTGCCCGAGGACGGTGGCGGCATCCCGTGGCGCAAACAGGACCAGTTCTTCAATGCGCCTGCGAACGGGCCTGCGGGGATCTTCCTGGCCCGATACGGGGACCGGCTGCGGCGCGCACAGCAGATGTCCGACTGGATCGACGAAACCATCATCGACCCGGAGACCCACCTGGTTTTCGACGGAATCAAGGCCGGGTCGCTGGTGCGTGCCCAGTACACGTACTGCCAGGGTGTGGTGATTGGGCTGGACGTCGAGTTGGCGGCGCGCACAAAGGACCCTCAGCACGCGTCGCGGGTGCACCGGCTGGTCGCGGCGGTCCGAGACAACATGGCGCCCGACGGGATCATCAACGGGGCAGGCGGCGGCGACGGCGGCCTGTTCAACGGCATCCTGGCGCGCTACCTGGCGTTGGTGGTCACCACGCTGCCGCAGAACGGGCCCGCGGACGCCGAGGCTCGCGACATCGCGAGGTCGTTGGTGCTGAAGTCCGGCCAGGCGGCGTGGGATAATCGTCAGACCGTCGATGGTCTGCCGTTGTTCAGTGCGTTCTGGGATCGGACGGCCGAGATTCCGTCGGGCGGGGGGAAGTCGGCCGAGTTCGTTGACGGCGCGGTCAACGCCTCATCGATACCCGAACGCGATCTATCGGTGCAGCTGTCGGGCTGGATGCTGATGGAGGCCGCTGTCACCGTGTCCGACGAGTGACCGCAGAGCCCCTTCCGCGGATCGTTCGCCTGCTGCCCGACCGGTTCAGGTGCGACCCCAAGGCGCCGGGCACCAAAGAGAACACCGCGGCCGCACTGCTCCTCGTGTGCACACTCGCGGCGATCCTGTGGGCCAATTCGCCATGGGCGGACACATATTCGGCGCTACTCGACACCCACGTCGGCTTCGCGTTCGGAGATCACACCTTCGAATTGACGGTCAAGCAGCTGATCAACGACGGCCTGATGACGTTCTTCTTTTTCATCGTCGGCCTCGAGGTCACCAGTGAGTTCGCCATCGGCCAGCTCACCGATCGCGCACGGGCGGCAGTGCCCGTCGTCGCCGCGATCGCCGGGCTCACCGTGCCCGCCGTCATCTTCCTGTTGTTCAACGCGTCGGGGGAGAACGCACAGGCGTGGGGCTTGGTGATCTCCACCGACACCGCATTTCTCATCGGCGCGCTTGCCATCATCAAACCCAAATACCCTGCCCGGCTACGGATTTTCCTGCTCACTCTTGCGGTGGTCGACGACATCGGTGCGTTGTGCGTGATCGCGCTGTTCTACTCCGAACGCATCCAGGTCGCACCGCTGATCGTCTCGGCGGCATTGATTCTGGCGATCGCGTTGGTCCGTTTCATGCCGGTCGCGCGCGGGCCTGCTTATGCCGTGCTCGGCGTCGCGCTGTGGATCGCGCTGCAAATGGCCGGAATACATCCCACCCTCGCGGGCGTCGCGCTCGCGCTGCTGATCCCCGTCTTCACGCCTGAACGCCAGCAGGTGGAACAGGCGGTCGACCTGATCCGCGCATTCCGCCAATCACCCAACTCGCAGTACGCCCGCGCCGCCAGTCGTGGTCTGCGGGAGTCGATTTCGATCAACGAGCGGCTTCAGACCGAGGTCGGTCCCTACGTGTCGTTCGTGGTGCTGCCATTGTTCGCGTTGGCCAATGCGGGGGTGCGGCTCGATGCGGACAGCGTGATCGCCGCGCTGCACTCGCCTCTGACATGGGGCGTCGTCGCCGGCCTCGTCGTAGGAAAGTTCATCGGCATCACGGGCGCGACGTGGCTCATGCGGCGCACAGGGATGGGGGAGCTGGCGCCGGGGCTGACGCTGCGCAGGATCGCAGGCGGCGCGGCGCTGTCCGGAATCGGTTTCACCATCTCGCTTTTCATCGTCGATATCGCGATATCGGAGCCGGCACGGCAAGACCAGGCGCGCATCGGCGTCCTGCTGGCATCCGGCCTCGCCTTCCTGCTCGGATGGGCGATCTTCCGGGTCACCGACTGGGTCAGCCCACCGGAACCGGTGGGGCTGAACCTGATCCGGCCCGTCGACCCGGAGCGCGACCATATCCGCGGCAATCCCGACGCGCCTTTGACGCTGGTGGAGTACGGGGATTACGAGTGCCCGTTCTGCAGCCGGGCCACGGGGTCCATCGACGAAGTCCGGGCCCACTTCGGCGACGACGAAGTGCGCTATGTGTGGCGCCACCTACCGCTGGAGCGGTCACATCCACGCGCGTTCGACGCGGCACTGGCCGCCGAGGCGGCGGGGCTGCAGGGCAAGTTCTTCGAGATGGGGATCCAGCTGTTCGCGCATCAGGACGATCTGGAGTGGTCGGACATCTACCGCTACGCCAATTCGATCGGATTGGACCTCGAACGTTTCGATGCGGATGTGCGCGTGCATTCGTCGAAGGCGCTGCACAGGGTGCAGGACGATGCGCAGGACGCCGAATTGATGGACCTCAACTCGACGCCGACGTTTTTCGTCAACGGCATCCGGCACAAGGGGCCGTGGGATGCGGCCAGCCTGATCCGCGCGCTGGAAGCGGGCCGAACCTAGGCTTCGGCGACGGGTTCGTCTTCCGCCTTCTTGGCTTTCCTGCGCCGCTTGTACCACTCGTAGATCATCGGGCTGACCGACGCGAGCGCGATGACGATGAAAATCGGTTCGATCAGCTTCTGGATCACCTCGAACTGGCCGAGCCAGTACCCGAGCAAAGTCAGGCCGATACCCCACGCGACGGCGCCGATGACGTTGTACAAGGTGAACACCGCGTAGCCCATCCTCGCCGCACCGGCGGTGATCGGCGCGAGCGTCCGCACGATCGGCACAAAGCGGGCGATCACGATGGCGAAGGGTCCGCGCTGCTCGAAGAACGCGTGGGCTTCGTCCAGGTACTTCTGCTTGAGGAAGCGTGCGTCCGGCTTGAACATCGCGGTACCCACGTAGCGACCGATGAAGTACCCGACCTGTCCGCCGAGAATGGCGGCGATCGGTATGAAGACCAGCAGCTGCCACAGCTGGAAGTTGGCCTGTCCAGCGGCGGCTGTCCCTGCAGCGAGCATGCCCGCCACGAACAGCAGCGTGTCACCTGGCAGCACCGGGAACAGCACGCCCGACTCGACGAAGATCACCACAAGCAAACCCACAAGGGCCCATGTGCCGAAGTAGCCGATGAGCTTGATCGGATCCAGGAAATCCGGCATGAGAGCCAGACTGGTCGAAGCCTCGGCGAGGGCTGTCGTGGTCATGGCACACCAAGATACCGGCGGGCTCCTGAGACGCCCCTGTGCCCGGCTGCCTTCGGCGCTAGGGTCGGCTATGGCCACCCACAAAGCGGTTCACGCCGCGTCTGCCAATGCGCCTTTGACGATCGTCGACGTCGACACCACACCGCCAGGCCCTGGCCATGTTCGCATCGCGGTCGCGGCCTGCGGCGTGTGCGGAACCGACCACGGATTCCTCAGCGGTGGCTTTCCGAACATGACGTGGCCGCTGACGCTGGGGCACGAGATTGCGGGAACGGTCGCCGAACTGGGCGACGGTGTCGATGATTTCGCGGTCGGCGACCGGGTCGCCGTCGGCTGGTTCGGCGGCAACTGCAACAAATGCATCCCGTGTCGCAGGGGCCAGTTCATGCAGTGCGTGAACGGGCAGGTGCCGAGCTGGCACTATCCCGGTGGCTACGCCGAGTCGGTGACGGCTCCTGCGACCGCGCTGGCCCGCATCCCCGACGAGCTGTCGTTCGCAGAAGCCGCGCCGATGGGCTGTGCGGGCGTCACGACCTACCACGCGCTGCGCAGGACCAAGGCGGTCGCCGGGGACAGGGTCGCGGTTCTCGGCATCGGCGGGCTGGGTCACCTCGGGGTGCAGTGGGCAAGGGCGATGGGCTTCGAGACGATCGCGATCGCGCGCGGTGCGAACAAGGAGGCCAACGCCCGCGAACTGGGCGCCCACCACTACATCGATTCGACCGCAGGTGATGTCGCCGAAGCGATGCAGGCCCTTGGCGGTGCGGCGGTGGTCCTCGCGACGGCAGCCAATTCCGCCGCTATGGCGGCGACCGTCGGTGGCCTCGCTGCGGAGGGCGAACTGATCACCGTCGGCGTCACGGCCGACCCGCTGCCGATCGCGCCCATCCAGCTGATCACCGCCGGGTACTCGATCGTCGGCCACCCGTCCGGCACCTCCCGCGACGTCGAGGAGACGATGCACTTCGCCGTCTTGTCGGGCGTTCGCGCGTGGATCGAGGAGCGGCCGCTGGCCGATGCCGCCGAGGCGTACGCGGCGATGGAGGAGGGCCGTGCCCGCTACCGGATGGTCCTGACTGTCTGAGCCCGCACTGTGAGCCCGCACCGCTCTTGAGATACTGCAACAAACCTGGATCAGCCGAGAGGAACTGAAATGCCCATCGCAACGCCCGAGGTCTACGCAGAGATGCTGGGTCGAGCCAAGGAGCACTCGTTCGCTTTCCCGGCGATCAACTGCGTCGGCTCCGAGAGCATCAACGCCGCGCTCAAAGGCTTCGCCGATGCGGGCAGCGACGGCATCATCCAGTTCTCCACCGGTGGTGCCGAGTTCGGCTCGGGCCTCGGCGTGAAGGACATGGTGACCGGCGCGGTCGCACTGGCCGAATTCGCCCACATCGTCGCCGATAAATACCCGATCACCGTCGCGCTGCACACCGACCACTGCCCGAAGGACAAGCTGGACAGCTACGTTAGGCCGCTGCTTGCCATCTCGCAGAAGCGGGTCGCCGAAGGCCGCAATCCGCTGTTCCAGTCGCACATGTGGGACGGGTCGGCGGTGCCGATCGACGAAAACTTAGAGATCGCCCGCGAGCTGCTCAAGCAGGCGGCGGCCGCCAAGATCATCCTGGAGATCGAGATCGGCGTGGTCGGCGGCGAGGAAGACGGCGTGGCCCACGAGATCAACGACAAGCTCTACACCACCCCTGAGGACTTCGAGAAGACGATCGATGCGCTAGGCGCAGGCGAGCACGGCAAGTACCTGCTTGCCGCGACGTTCGGCAACGTGCACGGCGTGTACAAGCCGGGCAACGTGAAGCTGCGCCCCGACATCCTCGAGCAGGGCCAGAAGGTGGCCGCGGCCAAGCTCGGATTGCCGGAGGGCGCGCAGCCTTTCGACTTCGTGTTCCACGGCGGGTCGGGTTCGCTGAAGTCCGAGATCGAGGACTCGCTGAAGTTCGGCGTGGTGAAGATGAACGTCGACACCGACACCCAGTACGCATTCACCCGCCCGGTCGCTGGGCACATGTTCACCAACTACGACGGTGTGCTCAAGGTCGACGGCGAGGTTGGCGACAAGAAGGCGTACGACCCGCGCAGCTACCTGAAGAAGGCCGAGGCCGGCATGTCGGAGCGCGTCGTCGAGGCGTGCAACGACCTGCACAGTGCGGGTCGCTCGGTGACGGCGGGCTGACGTCGCGACCAGGGTTTTCAGGTAGTCGCCAGCTCGCGGGTCTACTGTCTGAAGGATGAAGCGCGCAATTCTGGTCGGCTGTTGCACATTGGCGACGGCCTTCGGATCGCTCGCCGTCGCATCACCGGCCTCTGCCAACACCTGCCCCTACGGCACCGTGGCACGATTCGACGGGGTTTGCACTCAGGGGCAGTCCGGTGGCACTCCGCCACCCGGCATCACGGTTCCGCAGCAGGGTGCCGACGTCGTTTCCTTGCCGGGCCAGTTCGCAACCGTGAACGGCATCCCGTGCACCCAGGAGCACTTCGGAACCTGCTACGCGATGTCGCAGAACCCCTAGCCGTCGGGCGCCTGGCAGATCTTCCACTGGTCGTCGCGGAACTGGAGGTCGAAGCTGCGCGTCGAACGGGTCTGAGGCGCATAGGCCATGAACGTGGTGACGTTGGCCTCTGCATGGTCGCCGTTGACCACCACCTGGTCGATGCTGGCGACCACCGGATACTGGTTGGCCGCGGCGACCCTGGCGTGGGTCTCGGTCCAGGCCCGCTCTTCATAGTTGACGTAGCTGTCGCGGGTGGTGCCGCAGGTGATGCTGCGCAGCGTCGCCAGATCACCCTTCTGGATCGCGACGTCGAAATTCTGGATCGTCGAGCGGACCTTGTCCTGCTGCGACACCTTCGGCGTCGACTCGCGGGTCAACAGCAGCGTGCCGAGGATCGCGACGGCCGCCAACGCGGCGATGACCAGTATCACTGCCACCACCCAGCCCCAGCTGCGACGGGTGCGCGGCGGTTTACGATATCCGGTGTTGGGCGGAATGGCTTGTGGCGCAACGGGTTTCTGCTGATTCATCGGCACGGGCGGCATCACTTCGGTGGCCGGATCGGAGGGCCTGTCGATTATCTGGGTCGAGCCCGCGTCGAAATTTGATGGTGCGGTGAAGCGGCGCTCAGCGGGCTGGTTTGTCTCCTCGTCGGGCAGCTGCGCTTCAGCCTCCGGCGACAACAAGATCTCGGTAGCGGGCTCGTGGTCGATGACGGCCTCGGCGTTCTCGGTTTCGTCCGTGTCGTCGACGACTTCGGCCGCTGATTCGGCGGCTTCATCCGGTTGGTCAGGCCCTGTTGGGTTCGACATCCCTGCTGCGGTTCCTCCCTAACGACGCTACGGCCCGAAGCTTAACCATCCGCCTCGGAGGGCGCTTCAGCCCATCTCGCGGCTCGCCGCGGAAGGCCGCACGGCACAATGGGGCACATGACGCGGATGGGTGATCTGCTGGGACCGGACCCGGTACTGCTGCCAGGCGATAGCGCGGCCGAGGCCGAACTCGCCGCCTCCGAAAACCCCGCCATCGTGGCCGCCGCACATCCGACTGCATCGGTGGCGTGGGCCGCACTCGCAGAGGATGCGCTGGCCGACGACAGGGCCATCACCGCCTACGCATACGCCCGCACCGGCTATCACCGCGGCCTTGATCAGTTGCGCCGCAACGGATGGAAGGGCTTCGGCCCTGTGCCCTACAGCCACGAGCCCAACCGTGGGTTCCTTCGCTGCGTCGCGTCGCTGGCACGGGCCGCCGATGCCATCGGTGAGTCCGACGAGTATCAGCGCTGCCTTGACCTGCTCGACGACTGCGATCCGGCGGCGCGTTCCGCACTGGGTCTGACGTAGTCGCTACTCGGCTTCGCACCTGCAGTCGGCGGCGCCGTCGGGCGGCTCGACCTGAACCGTCGCATGGTCCAGCCCACGCGCGGTGAGCACCGCACGCGCATCGTCGAGGACGCGGGCGGAATCGCCGCTGCTGGTCAGGTGCGCGGTGACCATGTCCTTGCCCGGCACCAGCGTCCAAACGTGCAGATCGTGCACCTCGGTCACCCCGTCGACGGCGCACAGCGCGGAGCGCAGCTCCTCGACGTCGATGTGGCTTGGCGACGACTCGGACAGGATCCGCAGCGCGGCCCTGGCCAGTGCGATCGCCCGCGGCAGCACCCAGAGCGCGACGAACACAGCGACCACGACGTCGGCGTATGGCCAGTGCGTCGTCACCGTGACGATGCCTGCGATCAGCACACCGACGCTGCCGACCGTGTCGGCGACGACCTCCATGTAAGCGCCCTTGACGGCCAGGCTGTCCTTGGAGTGCGAACGCAGCAGCAGCACGACGGCGGCGTTGGCGACCAAACCCGCCAGCGCGACGAGGATCATCGGCACACCGGGGATCTCGGGCGCGTCTCCTAGCCTGTCGAAGGCTTCGTAGAGGATGAACGCTGCAACGCCAAGCAGCAGCACTGCGTTGGCGACCGCGGTGAACACCTCGGCGCGGTGCCAGCCATAGGTGCGGGCAGGCGACGCGCTGCCGCGGCGGGCGAGCAGCACCGCCGTCAGGCCCATGAACATCGCGACCAGGTCGGTGAGCATGTGACCCGCGTCGGAGAGCAACGCAAGCGAGTTGATCGCCAGCGCGGTGGAGAGTTCGAGGATGAAGAACGCGGTCAGGATTGCCGCGGCGATGACCATCCGGCTGACACGGGTGTCGCCATTGCTGTGATCGTGCCCGGCACCCATGCCTGCAATCTATGCGTAAGCACGCATATGTCGCAAGGCCGCGGTCAGAACCAGTGGGACCAGAACCGCGTGAGCTGGCTGCCGACCTGCCACAGGTAAGTGGAGATGCCGAATGGACCGAAGAACGAGTCAACAAGGCCGAAGAACCAGCCGTTGACCACTGGCGTGAAGAGGACCAACAGCAGGATCAGGAACGCCCATCCCTTTGCCGGTTGCAGGGCCCGCTGGGTCTGCGGGCTCAGGTGCGGCTCGAGCGCGCTGTAGCCGTCCAGTCCCGGAACCGGCAGGATGTTGATCAGGAACGCGGTCACCTGCAGGAAAGCCTGAAACGCCATGCCTGCCCAGAACACCGCGTGGCTGGGTTCCTTGAACAGCCCGGTCAGCGCCAACAGGACGATCGCGAATGCCAGGTTGGTGGCAGGCCCGGCAAGGCTGACGAGGGTCTTCTGCCGCTTGGTCATCCACGACGTGCGCAGGTACACCGCACCGCCGGGCAGACCGATTCCGCCAAGCGCGATGAACAGCGCAGGCAGCCCGAGCGACAGCAGCGGGTGCGAGTACTTCAACGGGTTCAGTGTCAGATAGCCGCGGGCCTCGGCGTCGTGGTCGCCGAAGCGGTACGCGGTGTAGGCATGCGCGAACTCGTGCAGGCACAGCGACACCAGGAAGCCGGCGATCACGAAGGTGAACACCCCGATGTACGCGAGCGGCCGTACGGTGTCGGCGGCCAGCCATGCCAGCACCCCGCCGACTGCGGTCAGCGCAACGATCGCCAGGAAGATGGGGCTCGGCCGCACCGATTGGCGCAGCGGTCGGATGTTCACAAAACGACGCTACCCGACCCGCAGCCAGCCCTCGGTGTGCCGATAGAACGTCGACCTGCGGACCGGCCTCGCTGCGGGCATGCCGTCGCGCACCAGCAGCGCCGCGTCAGTGCCGAGCTGAGCGGCGCGGCCGGTCACCCAGCGGCGTCGGCCCCTGCCGAGGACGGCTGCCCGCAGTCCGGGCATGCTCGTCGTCGGCTCGATCCGCACGCCGGTCACCTGGCCGTCGAACAGCACCTCGTCGTCGACGACCGCCTCGCCCTGGAGGGGATCGCCACGCCATTCGGCCGCGCGGACGATCACCGTCCCCGTCTCGTCGCGGATGAGCGGAACCCGTTGCGCCTCGGCGGTGCGGGCTCTGCGTGCGGCCCACGGTCGGCGCACGTGGCCGACCTCCACATCGAGCCGCTCCGCCCGCAGCAATCGGGTCAGCACCGCCGCAAGATCGGCGTCCGATCCCACGACGACGACCCTGCGGTGGGCGCTGACGTCGTCGATGGTCACCGTGGCAAGATCGCGCAGCGCGCGGGGCAATCGGCGGCCGCCGAAAAGCAACACCACAACGTCTGCTGTGGTCAACAAGGCTCCTCGCAGTCGGCTGAGATAGGGTTTGTCACCGGCTGCATCACAATAAGCGGGAGAAATGCCATGCCGGCAATCGTGCTCATCGGCGCCCAATGGGGCGACGAGGGCAAAGGAAAGGCCACTGATCTACTCGGTGGTCGCGTCCAGTGGGTTGTGCGCTACCAGGGTGGCAACAATGCGGGCCACACCGTGGTGCTGCCGACGAGCGAGAACTTCGCGCTTCACCTCATCCCCTCCGGCATCCTCACGCCCGGCGTCACCAACGTCGTCGGCAACGGCGTTGTCGTCGATCCCGGTGTGTTGCTCACCGAGCTGAAGGGCCTCGAGGATCGTGGCGTCGACACCGAGCGGCTGCTGATCTCAGCGGACGCGCACCTGTTGATGCCCTATCACGTGGCGATGGACAAGGTTGTCGAGCGCTACGCAGGCAACAAGAAGATCGGCACCACCGGCCGCGGCATCGGCCCGTGCTACCAGGACAAGATCGCCCGCATCGGGATACGTGTCGCCGACGTACTCAACGAGACGCTGCTGGCCGAAAAAGTCGAGGGCGCACTCGAATTCAAGAACCAGGTACTGGTCAAGATCTACAACCGCAAGGCGCTCGACACTGCTGAGGTGGTCGAAACGCTGCTGGCGGAGGCCGAGGGTTTCAAGCACCGCATCGCCGACACCCGCTATCTGCTCAACGCCGCGCTCGAAAAGGGCGAGACCGTTCTGCTCGAAGGCTCGCAGGGCACGCTGCTCGACGTCGACCACGGCACGTATCCCTTTGTCACATCGTCGAATCCGACCGCAGGCGGCGCGTGCGTCGGCTCGGGTATCGGCCCGACGCGCATCACCACGGTGTTGGGCATTCTCAAGGCGTACACCACCAGGGTCGGGTCGGGTCCTTTCCCAACCGAGCTGTTCGACCAATTCGGCGAATACCTGAGCAAGACCGGCGGCGAGATCGGTGTCACGACGGGTCGCCGCAGACGCTGCGGATGGTTCGACGCGGTCATCGCCCGCTACGCCACCCGCGTCAACGGGATCACCGACTACTTCCTGACCAAGCTCGACGTGCTGTCGAGCCTGGAAACAGTGCCGGTGTGCGTCGGCTATCGCGTCGATGGCAAGCGCGTCGACGACATGCCAATGACCCAGAGTGACATCGCCCGCGCCGAGCCCATCTACGAGGAACTGCCCGGCTGGTGGGAGGACATCTCTGACGCCCGCCAGTTCGACGACCTGCCGGCCAAGGCGCGCGACTACGTGCTGCGGCTGGAAGAGCTTGCCGGAGCACATGTTTCGTGCATCGGCGTTGGGCCCGGACGCGATCAGACCATCGTGCGACGCGACGTCCTGGCGACACGATGACGGACGACCCCAGGCTGGTCGACCCCGACTACGACAAACACGGCGGATTCCCGAATTTCCAAGCGGCCGAACCCGGCCCGGGTTTCGGTCGATTCCTGATCGCGATGCGACGCGCGCAGGATCTGGCCGTTTCGGCCGACCCTGACAGCGAGACGTGGGAACAGGCGGCCGACCGCGCAGAGGAAATGGTCAAGCTACTCGACCCGTTCGATTCGGGCGAAGGTGTCGGCCCGGCCAATCGCGTTCCGAGCCTGCCTGGCAGCGGCAGCCTGCTGATGCCGCCCTATCGGGTGATCAAGTTCGATCCCGACGGCGTCGAATTGAGTGTGCAGTTCAGCCGGTTCTCGGTCGGCGGAAACTATGCGGTGCACGGCGGCGTGCTCCCACTGCTTTTCGACTCCGTGTTCGGCATGGTCATCCACGCGGCAGGGCGACCGATCAGCAGGACCGCATTCCTACACGTCGACTACAGGAACGTGACACCCATCGACACGCCTCTGACCGCACGCGGCTGGGTGCGAGAGGCCGAGGGCCGCAAGGCGTTCGTCAATGCGGAATTGCGAGATCCTGAGGACACCCTGCTCGCCGAGGCCAACGGGTTGATGATCCGATTGCTCCCCGGCCAGCCGTAACCGTGCCACGATGACAGCGTGACGGAGCACCCGGCCGAGCGTCACCTGCGGCGACTGTCGACGCCGCGTGCGGCGGCAGTGGCCGGTGTGCTGTTCGCCTTGCTGTTCGGCGCGGTACTCGTCCTCGTCCGCACCACGCTGCCTGAGCACGCCGAGTACGGCACGCAATGGGCCGACACCGGACGGGACAAGCTCAAAATCGCGGCGGTGCTGATGCCCTTCGCGGGCATCACCTTTCTGTGGTTCATCGGTGTCGTGCGCGACGGCTTCGGCCGCTTTGAGGACAAGTTCTTCACATCTGTTTTCCTGGGCAGCGGCTTGCTCTTCCTGGCGATGACGTTTTCGGCGACCGCGGTCGGCGTCGCGTTGAGCTCGAGCCATGCATTCACTCAAGACGCAGCGGCGCATGCCGAGGTCGTGGCATTCGGTCAGATACTGCTGCTGACATTGACGAAAACGTATGCCCTTCGGATGGCGGCGGTCTTTATGATCTCGCTGGCCACCATCTGGCTGAAGACGGGCCTGATGCCGCGCTGGCTGGTCGGCGTGACTTATCTTGTGGCGGTTGGCCTTCTGCTATCCAGCGACATCAGCATGTGGCTCACGCTGGCGTTCCCGGTGTGGGTGCTGGTGGTGAGCCTGCTGCTGTTGAATCGCGCCGGCGTCATCGACCTCGACCGCGACGAGTAGCCACTCCTGTCACTGCCCCTGGCGGCACATGTCCCGCGGAAACGTGGTCCCGCATGTGGGACCACGTTTTACAGAAGGTGTATGCCGCGGACTTGGGTCGGGGAGTGACGGATGTGACCGTCAGTCCGCCATCCGCAAAGCCTGTGAGGGGCATAGCTTTACGGCCTCGCGAGCGTGCTCCACTTCGGCTACGGGAACCTCGTCGACCAGTACCACGACGATGCCGTCGTCGTCTTGATCGAAAATCGCGTCGGCGGCCATCACACAGTTGCCCGCGCTGATGCACACGTCTCGGTCGGCTGCGATCTTCACCAGATGACCTCCAGTGATTTCAGGCCGTAGATGAAGTGAAACGACCGGAACTGCACATCGTCGAAGTCCTCCGCGAGCGCCAGCGCCGGGAAGCGTTGCAGCAGTGCCGGAAACGCGATGCGCATCTCCATCCGAGCCAGCGGGGCGCCAAGGCAGTGGTGCACGCCGTGGCCGAACGCGAGATGCCCCGGCGCACCGCGCCGGATGTCGAGCTCCTCAGCTGAGTCGATGAAGTCGGGATCGCGATTGCCCGACGGCAAGGAAACGAACACCAGCTGTCCCACCGGAATCAGGACCCCGGCGACCTCGACGTCCGTGGTGGTGATGCGCGGAATCGCGCTTTGCACGATGGACAACCAGCGCAACAGCTCCTCGACGGCTGGCCCGATCGCGTCGGGGTCGTCGCGGACCGCGGCCAGCTGATCGGAATGCCGGAGCAGCGCCAGCGTGCCGAGACCGAGCATGTTCGACGTGGTCTCGTGCTCGGTAAGCAGCAACAGGCTTGCGACGCCGGTCAGTTCGTCGTCGGTGAGCTCGTGGCCGTGATCGCGGACAAGCATGCCGAGGATGTCCTCGCCGGGGTGCCGCCGGGACCGCTCCACCAACGAGGCCATGTACTCGCGGCCACGCCGGACCAGCTCGAGGCGCTCTGAAATCGGAAGGGACAGGTCCAGCTGACGGGTGGAGCGTTGTTGGAAGTCCTCGCGATCCTCGTATGGAACGCCGAGCAGCTCGCAGATCACCAGCGACGGGATCGGCAGCGCAAAGTTGGACACCAAATCCGCTGGCGGCCCACTGCTTTCCATCGCATCCAGTTGCGCGTCGACGATCTCGACGATGCGTGGCTCGAGCCGTTTCATGCGTCGGATGGTGAACTCGGGCGTCAGCATGCGACGCAGCCGTTGGTGCTCGGGCGGGTCGAGGCCGAGGAGATTGCCCGCCCGCGAGCTGGCGACCTCCTCGTCGGAAACGTCTGGGGCCCCCGGCAGCACGAATCCGGGCGGGCGACTGTTGGAAAACCGCTGGTGGTCGGACAGCACCGCCTTGACGTCCTCGTGGCGGGTGACGAGGTAGACCTCCGTGCCGAATGCGCTGGTGATTGTTCGAACGCCGGCGGTCTCGCGGATTTCCCCGAGCTCGGGGGTCGGGTTGAACGCGTCGCGTCGCATGTGCAGCGGCGGCAACTCCGGCGCTTGAGTCATGATTCGACGTTACGCGCGAAAGACGAACTCCTCGATGAGCTTGTTGACCAGCGGTGGGTTTTCCAGCCCGGCCAGGTGCGCGACCCCGTCGAGCACGGCGACGGCCGCGCCGGGGATCGCCTCGGCCATCGCCGTCGTCTCGGCCAACGGGAACGTCGCGTCCTCGGCACCGGCGACCACGATCACCGGCGTCGTCACCCGGGACAGCAGCACCCGCTGATCGGGGCGGTTTGGGACCACGCTGCGAACCGCCCACGCGCCCGAACGCAGATCAACGCGCTGCACCGAGTCGCGCACGAACTCCACCACATCGGGCCGGGTGGTGAACGTGGTCGGGCCGAGGAACGCCTTGAGCACCGAGCGGGTCAGCGGCGGCCGTATCCCGCCAAGCAGCCTCGCCATGCGCAACAGAAAGCCGTACTCGACCTTCTGCCGCGTGCCCGCAGGCGATGCCGTGCAGTTCATCAGGACCGCGCTGCCGATGCGCTCGGGGTAGGTGGCGGCGAACGTCCCGCCGATCATGCCGCCCCACGAATTTCCGACAAAGTGCGCCCGCGCCACGCCGAGTCCGTCGAGGATGTCGGCGATGCACCGGGCGCAGTCGTCGAAAGTGAATGGCGCCGTGAGCTTTTGGCTCTCACCGAAGCCCGGGGGGTCGACCAGGATCACCTGGTGCTCTTTGCCGAAATGATCGGCCTGCGCCGCCCACATGTCGCCCGTCATCAGCAGGCTGGGCCAGAACATCATCGCCTCGCCGCTGCCCTGGACCTGAACCCGCACCGATCCGAGCACTGTGTCGATCAACTGAGATTCAGCCACGGTTCAGTGTCGCTTCCTCGAGGTCGAGCCCGCGCAGCACCTCACGCAGCACCTCGTCGTCGATCTGGCCGCTGTCGCGTTCGGCGATGAACGTCGCGCGTTCGGCAGCCAGCATTTCCAATCGCAACCGGCGGAACGCCGATGCCGGGCTCTCGCCGATCTCCTCCTCGTCGCGGCCCAACCGCTCCCACGCGGAGTTGCGCCTGCGAGTGTTCCAGCCGCGCAACACATCCGCGGCCCGCTCGTGCACGTCGGTGGCGTCCTCGTCGGCCAACACCTCGTCGAGCCGGTCGGCTGCCGCGCGCGCCGCCTTGTCCTGTGCGGCCGCCGCGGCGATCGCGTCGGTGCGGGCGTCGTCGCCCTGCACGCCGAGCCGGCGGATCAGCCACGGCAGCGTCAGGCCGTGCAACAGCAGGGTGCCGATCACCACCACGAAGGTAAGGAATACCAGCTGTGGACGTCCGGGGAACGGTGCACCCGACATCGTCGTCAGCGGAACGCCGAACGCCGCCGCCAGCGACACCACTCCGCGCATGCCCGCCCACGCGACGACGAACACCTCCGCCGGCCTCGGCGCCGGCTCGCGGTCGCGTACGCGCTTGGACAGCCGCCTCGGCAGGTAGGTGCCCACGAAGACCCAGAAGATCCGAACCAGGATCACCGTCGCCAACACCGCTACCGACGAGATCGCGATCACCCGTGCGGAGATACCTTCGAGCTCAGCGACCACGGTCGGCAGCTGCAGGCCGATCATCAGGAACGCGAACGACTCCAGAATCAGCTGCAGTGCCTTCCACACCGCGTTGTCCTGCAGTCGGGTCGCGTAGCCGGCCCTTGTCGATTTCTGGCCGAGGATCAGCGCGGCGACGACGACCGCGAGTACACCCGAACCGTGGATCTCCTCGGCGGCCAGGTAGATGATGAACGGCGCCACCAGCCCCAGGGCGCTCTCCACCAGCGGATCGTCGAGCCGCCACCGGATGAACGCGGTCAGGAAGCCGAGCGTCACACCCACCACAACGCCGCCAACAGCCGCGAGCACGAACGTCACCAACCCGCTGCTCCACGTCGCGGCCGTGCCGATGGCCGCCGCGAGCGACACCTTGTACGCGGTCAGCGCGGTCGCGTCGTTGAGCAGGCTCTCTCCGCCGAGCAGCGTCATCATCCGGCGCGGCAGCCCGAGGCGACGCCCGACCGCGGTCGCCGAAACGGCATCGGGCGGGGCGACGATCGCGCCGAGGGTCAACGCAGCAGCGACCGTCAACTCGGGCACGGTCTTGTAGGCCACATAGCCGACCGCGAACGTCGTCGCCAGCGGCAGGCCAACCGCAAGCAGCCCGATCGGCCGGATGTTGCGCCGCAGCGCCACATAGCTGCTTTCCAGGCCTGCGGACCACAACAGCGGCGGAAGCAGCACATACAGCACCAGTGAAGGGTTGAGCTCGATCTGTTTGAATCCGGGGATCAGGCCTGCCAGTAGGCCCGCGAGCACCAGCGCCAGCGGCGCCGACACGTCATAGTGGCGCGCCACCGCGGCCAACAGGACCGACACCACCAGTACCGCCAGCAGTGAGGCACCCACGTCGCCAAACCTCCTCGCCGAGCCAATCCGTATCGTTAATCAACATGCTGAGGAGATCACGCCGTGGCGATGCCAGCTCAGTGGCGGTCCCCGATACATGCGAACACCTCGCCGCGGCCGTTGCATCCGCGGTCGAGCCGGAACCACTGACGCCCGGCAAATGCCAGGAGTGCGACGAGCACGGCGAGGACACGTGGGCGCACCTGCGGATGTGCCTGACCTGCGGCCACGTCGGGTGCTGTGACTCGAGCCCGCATCAGCACGCGAGCGAACATTTCCATGCGACAGGTCATTCGGTGATGCGCTCCGCCGAGCCGGGTGAGGACTGGCGGTGGTGCTACATCGACGTCCGACTGGGCTGACCATCTGGCAGTCTGGACGCGCGATGAGTGAAACGACTGAAACGACTGAAGGCGATACGACGACCGCGCCAGAGCCGGTCGTGGCCGACACCTCCACGGCGCCCACGGGTTCCACCGTGATGCTGCTGGGCTCCGGTGAGTTGAGCCGCGAGTTGGCGCTGGCGTTCCAGCGGCTCGGGGCCGACGTCATCGCCGTCGACCGTTACGCCGACGCTCCCGCACAGGGCGTGGCCGACCGCGCCGCCGTCGTGAAGATGAACGACGCCGAGGAGCTCACCGCGCTCATCGAGAAGGAGAACCCGCGTTACGTGGTCGCCGAGGCGGGCGTCATCGCGGCTGACGCCCTTATCGCCGTCGCCGAGCGCGGAGACATCGAGGTGTTCCCTACCCCGCGCAGCACGCGGCTGTCCTTGGACCGGGAGGGTCTGCGCCGGCTGGCCGCCGACGAGCTCGGGCTGCCCACCGCGCCGTTCTGGTTCGCCGGGTCGGTGGAGGAGCTCACCACGGTGGCCGAGCACGCGGGTTTCCCCCTGGTCGTCAAGCCGATCGCGGCGGCGCCAGGCGATGGCCAGTCGGTGGTCCTGCGCGTCGACGACGTCGAACCCGCTTGGCACCGTGCCGTGTCGGCGGGCCGCATCCCGAACAACCGGGTGATAGCGGAGACAGTCGTCGAGGTCGACTTCGAGGTCACCATGTTGACCGTCCGTGTCACCGGACCGACGGGTCCCGCCGTGCACTTCTGCGAGCCGATCGGCCACCGCATGGCCGACGGCGACCTGCTGGAGTCGTGGCAGCCGCAGCAGATGTCGCC
This sequence comes from Mycolicibacterium moriokaense, assembly GCF_003201655.1. Taxonomy (GTDB): domain Bacteria; phylum Actinomycetota; class Actinomycetes; order Mycobacteriales; family Mycobacteriaceae; genus Mycobacterium; species Mycobacterium moriokaense_A. The sequence goes on along the minus strand of NZ_QJJU01000017.1, from coordinate 44,872 downwards.
CGCCGCGCTGGACGCGGGCAAGTCGATCGCGGCGCGCATCGTCAACTCGCTCGGCGGCCGCGGGGTGTTCGGGGTGGAGCTGCTGGTGCGCGGCGATGAGGTGTACTTCGCCGACGTGCGTCCCCGGCCGTACGACAGCGGCCTCGTGACGCTGCGCTCACAACGGCTTTCGCAGTTCGAGCTGCATGCTCGCGCGATCCTTGGGCTCGCCGTGGACACCATCATGATCTCGCCTGCAGCGGCTGAGGTCAGTTATGCAGGGGCCGACTCGACCGGCGTCAAGGATGTGGACATGCAGGTGGTCGGCGAGGCACTTGCCGTCGCCGAGAGCGATGTGCGGCTGTTCGACCGGCCCGATGAAACCGACGGCCGACGGCGGCTCGGGGTGGCGCTGGCGACGGCCCCCGACCCGATCGTCGCGCGTGACCGGGCCCGGCGAGTGTCGGCGGCACTGCGCAAACTCTGGTGACCGACCCCGAGAGCGACGCCGCAGGCCCCGCCGATGCCGACCGGCCCACGATGGCGCCGTTTCTGGGTGCGTTGGCAATCATTGTGCTCGTCGTGATCGCAATTTGGCTGTTCAACGTTTTCGGCACCGACGACGTGCCCCCCGACCAGCAGGTCGGCAAGGCGGCGGTCGGCCAGAACGACGCGCTGCAACGGCAGCACTACGCGGACTACCGCACGTACACCTGCCGCGATCAGCAAGGCGCCGAGGCCGATATCCTTGCCCAGCAACGGGATTCGGTGGCCAAGCGCGGGGAACGGTTCGTCGACGACGTCACCGACATCGTGATCGACGGCGATCGCGCCACCGCCAAGGTGACCTATCATTTCGGCAAGGCCGCCGACACCAAAACCGGTGTTGCGATGACGTTCACACGCGAGGACGGAGCATGGAAGGTCTGTTCGACCGGCCCCATATAGCTGTGGGAGACTTCCGACCGTGAGCTATGCAGGAGACATCACGCCTGAGGAGGCCTGGAAGCTGCTGACCGACAACCCCGAGGCCGTGCTGGTCGACTGCCGTACGGACGCCGAGTGGCGCTTCGTCGGGGTGGCGGACCTGTCTTCGCTGCAGCGCGACGTGGTGTACGTCGAGTGGAACACCACCGACGGAAAGCACAACGACGACTTCGTCGAGGACCTGAAGGCTGCGGGTGTCACGCCCGGCGAGCGGCCGGTGGTCTTCCTGTGTCGTTCCGGTAATCGCTCGATCGGCGCCGCCGAGGCAGCGACGGAGGCCGGCATCGCCCCGTCCTACAACGTGCTTGACGGTTTCGAGGGCAACCTCGACGAGCAGAAGCATCGCGGCAGCACCGGATGGAAAGCCATCGGCCTGCCCTGGAAACAGTCATGAGCATTCGTACCCCTAAAGAACTTCCCGACGGCGTCAGCCAGGCCACCATCGGGGTGCGGGGCGGGCTGCTGCGGTCGGGTTTCGAGGAGACCGCCGAGGCGATGTACCTGACCTCCGGGTATGTCTACTCGTCTGCGGCCGAGGCGGAGAAGGCGTTCACAGGAGAGATCGACCGCTACGTCTACTCGCGCTACGGCAACCCGACGATCTCGATGTTCGAGGAGCGCCTGCGGCTGATCGAAGGCGCGCCCGCGTGCTTTGCGACGGCGACGGGGATGGCGGCGGTGTTCACGTCGCTCGGTGCACTGCTTGCGGCCGGTGATCGGCTGGTGGCGGCGCGCAGTCTGTTCGGGTCGTGCTTCGTGGTGTGTGGCGAAATCCTGCCGCGCTGGGGTATCGAGACGGTCTTCGTCGACGGCGATGACTTGTCACAGTGGGAAGAAGCACTGTCGGTGCCCACCCAGGCGGTGTTCTTCGAGACGCCGTCCAACCCCATGCAGTCGCTGGTCGACATCGCCGCGGTATGCGATATGGCACACGCTGCCGGGGCAAAAGTGGTGCTGGACAACGTGTTTGCCACGCCGATCCTGCAGCAGGGCTTCCCGTTGGGGGCGGACGTAGTGGTGTATTCGGGCACCAAGCACATCGACGGGCAGGGCCGCGTTCTCGGCGGCGCCATTCTCGGCGACAAGGAGTACATCGACGAGCCGGTGCAGAAGCTGATGCGGCACACCGGGCCTGCCCTGAGTCCGTTCAATGCGTGGACACTGCTGAAGGGTTTGGAGACGCTCGCGGTGCGGGTGGAGTACCAGAACGCGTCGGCGCAGCGGGTCGCCGAGTTCCTGGAGAACCACCCCGCAGTGAGCTGGGTGCGATATCCGTTCCTGGAGTCGCATCCTCAGTACGACCTGGCCAAGCGGCAGATGACCGGTGGCGGAACGGTTGTCACGTTCGAGCTCAAGGGTCGCAGCAAGGAGCGGGCCTTCGAGGTGCTCGACAAGCTGAAGCTGGTCGACATCTCCAACAACCTCGGCGACTCCAAATCGTTGATCACCCACCCGGCCACCACCACGCACAGGGCGATGGGCCCGGAGGGACGGGCCGCAATCGGCCTCGGCGACGGTGTGGTGCGAATCTCGGTGGGGCTGGAGGGAACTGAGGATTTAATCAGCGACCTCGACCAGGCTTTGAGCTAGGTGTCACGGCAGTCCGATGCCAAGAAGGCGCGCCGCAACAAGCGGCGGGCGGTCCGGGAGTCGAATTGGTTGCCGGACAACGTCCTGGACGATCTGGTCACTACCCAGGCCGCCATCGCCACTGATCTGGAAGCGTTCGATCAGCGAATAACAGCGCGCGGCTGGACCTTTGACGAGGATGAGTCCGACGAGGATTTTGTCTTCTGGTTCTACGAGCCGTCGGGCACCGACGTCGATGAGGATGAACTCGCACCCGTGACGACGATCTGGATGTCCGCGGACGAGGACGCCGAGATCGTTCACCTGATGCTGGCCGGAACCGCGGACGACAGCGAGTTCACACCTGAAGAGTTCTTCGAGCACGTCGACGTGATCGAGGCGTACCGCGCCGGCGATCCGCAGCTAGGCTCGAAATTGCAGTGAGGGCTGTAGTTCGTCCAAAACCACAGCCCTGAGTGCAATTTCGCGCGTGCTACTGCTTTTCGGTTCCCTCGACGACACCCTGTGCGGCCTGGGCACGCTGCTCGTAGGCTTCCCGTGCCTTCGCATCGAAGGTCAGGAACACCGTGTCGTTTCCCATCTTGTGCGACAGCCAGCGACGAGCCTTGGCCGACAGCGTGGGCGTGACCGCACTGACGAATCGCCCCCACGGCGGAACGGACCTCAGGGTGGTCGGGTTGTCCAGTACCTTGACCACGGCCGCCGCGATGTCTTCGGGCTCAACGGGCTTCTGCGCCGCAGAAGTATGTGTGCCGGTGATCAATTCGGTGTTAGTGAATGTCGGCATCACACAACTCACCTCGACACCCCGCGGGGCGAACTCGTCGGACAATCCGGAGGACAGGCCGACCACCGCGAACTTGGTCCCGGCGTAGACAACCTGTCCAGGCACCGCGAGCATGCCTGCGAGCGAGGCGATGTTGACGATGTGGCCGCTGCGCCGGGCCACCATCTCGGGCAGCACCAGCTGACACCCGGTGAGCACACCGTAGAAGTTCACCTCGATGGTCGAGCGGATCGTCTGCTCGGACTGGTCGAGGAACGGGCCGATCGGCATCACGCCCGCGTTGTTGATCAGGACGTCGATGTGGCCGCCGCCGTCGGTGCGCGCCTTGTCGAGGAACGTTGCGAACGACTCCCGGTCGGTGACGTCGAGCGGGTAGCCGGAGACCTGGCCCAGCTTGGTGAGGTCCGCGACGGCAGACTCCTGAAGCGCGACATCACGGTCGCCGATGACCACCCTGGCGCCACGGGCCAGCAGTGCCTTGGCGGTGGCGTATCCGATGCCGCGAGCGGCGCCGGTGATGGCGATGGTCTTGCCCCGGATGTTGTCCATGCGACCAAACTTTACACGTGTCAAGTTTGTCTTGGAAGGGGGCGTGTGCTGGGCCGACTTCAAATCACGCTGAGCGATTAGACCAGTCTGGAATGCAGCCCGTCGGCTCGCGTTAGACAGTTAGGTGATGTCCGTGCCCACAGTCGACAAGCTGCGCTTTGTGGCGGTCGGCCAGGATGACCCACTGGCCGAGCCGCTGCTTGCTGAGCTGACCGTCGAGTACGCCAGCCGCTACGAAGTTGCCGAAGAGCACATGTCGAAGTGGCTGAGAGGTCATCCGGCCGCGGAGTTCGCGCCGCCCGGCGGCGGCCTGCTCATCGGACTCCTCAACGACCAGCCGGTCACCGGCGGGGCGTTCTGCCGCTTCGACGACTCCACCGCCGAACTCAAGCGGATCTGGACCGACAGCAGGCACCGTCGCCGTGGGCATGCCAAGGCGCTGCTCGTTGCGCTCGAGGCCGAGATCGTCGCCCGCGGATATCGTCGCGTGTATCTGACGACGGGCGATCGACAGCCCGAGGCCGAGGCCTTGTATGTCTCCACCGGCTACACCCGGCTGACCGAGCCGCTCCCTGCGGAGGGGGATGTGTTTCCGATCGCGTTTGTAAAGGCTCTCCCATGACCGAGCATCTGCACCTCGGTGTCGCGCTCGACGGCTACGGCTGGCATCCCGAGGCGTGGCGGCACACACCCGAGCCGCAGCCCGTGACGAGTGGCCGGTACTGGGCAGGCCTTGGCAGGACCGCAGAACGCGGACTGCTCGATTTCGTGACCTTCGACGACGCGTTGACCGCTCAGCGGCGTCGTCGCCCCGAGATCGATTCCCGGTGGCTCGCGGGCCGTCCAGACGCGGTGCTTGTCGCCTCGCGGGTGGCGCCAGTGACTAATCACATCGGACTGATCCCCGTGGCCACGGTGACACACACCGAGCCGTTCCACGTCTCGAAAGCCATTGCCACACTGGACTTCATCTCGCACGGCCGAGCCGGCTGGCAGGTGCGTGTCAGTGGCACGCCGCACGAGGCCGAGCTTTTCGGACGGCGCGACGTCAGCGGGGCGGACCTGTTCGACGAGGCATCCGATGCGGTCGAGGCGGCCCGTCGGCTGTGGGACAGCTGGGAGGACGACGCCGTCATCCGCGACGCCGCAACGGGCAGGTTCATCGACCGGGACAAGCTGCACTACATCGACTTCGCAGGCAAGTACCTCTCCGTAAAGGGGCCGTCCATCACGCCGAGGCCACCGCAGGGACAGCCCGTGGTGGCTGCGCTGGCTCACGCGACGCCGATCTATGAGTTCGCCTCGCGCAGTGCGGATCTGGTCTTCATCACACCGCAGAGTGATGAGTCGCTGCAGGCGATCATCGGTGAGGTCGCGGGACTCAAGGTCTACGCCGACCTTTACGTGACCTTCGACGGCGTCGTCGATCCCCGGTCGGATGCGCTGGTATTCGACGGCACCCCAACCGAACTCGTGGACCTGGTATTGCGGTGGTACCAGTCTGGCATCGACGGGGTTCGGCTGCGGCCCGCGGTACACGCCACCGACCTACCCGTGATCGTCGACGAGGTGGTGCCGCTTCTGCAGAGGGCAGGCCGCTTCCGTAGCGCCTACACCGACGGTGAAACACTGCGCGAGCGGCTCGGACTGCCCATCGCCGAGAACCGCTATACGAAGGTGGAGCAGTCATGAGCGTTCCGCTGTCGATCCTCGACCTGGCACCGATCAGCGAAGGCTGCGACGCCGCATCCGCGCTGCGCAACACGGTCGACCTCGCCCAGCACGCCGAGCAGTGGGGTTTCAAGCGCTACTGGATCGCCGAACACCACTTCGTCGCGGTAGCCAGCTCGTCCCCCGCGGTGCTGATCGGGCAGATCGCCGCCGCCACCGACAGGATTCGCGTCGGCGCTGCGGCCGTGCAGCTCGGTCAGACGACCGCCGTCGCCGTCGTCGAGAGCTTCGGCATGCTCGAGGCCTTCCACCCCGGCCGCATCGACCTCGGTGTGGGGCGGTCGGGCCAGCGCCGCCGCGAGGCGCTCAAGAAACCCAAGCCACCGACGCCGAAGCCGCCACGCGAATGGCGCGACGTCGACGGCGTCATCGTCCCGCCGCCATTCGACATCAGCGCGCTGATGCGAAATCCACGGCTGCGGGCCAAGATGTCCGTGCTGCAGCAGCCCGAAGCCGTCTCGCCCGATTTCGGTGAGCAGGTCGGCGACATCCTGGCCATGCTGGACGGCAGCTACGAAATCGACGGTGTCGACGCCCATGCCACGCCAGGCGAGCGAGCGGACCTGACCCCGTGGGTATTCGGGAGCAGCAAGGGACAGAGCGCGCAGGTGGCTGGCGCGCGTGGGTTGCCGTTCGTCGCCAGTTACCACATCACGCCCGCCACCGCGCTTGACGCGATCGACGTCTACCGCGCCGCGTTCCAACCGTCGGCCGCGTTGTCCGAACCGTATGTGGTGGTGTCGGCCGACATCGTGGTGGCCGACGATTCAGCCTCGGCGCGGCATCTCGCGTCCAGCTACGGCCACTGGGTGTACTCGATCCGCGCCTGCGACGGTGCCATCCCCTATCCGGACCCCGACAATGTCGAGCCGCTGACGGATGAACAGCTCGCGGTGGTGAAGGACCGCACCGCAACGCAATTCGTCGGCGATCCCGACGAGGTCGCCGACAAGCTGGAGACCCTGCAGCGGGCAACCGCGGCCGACGAGCTGGTCATCACGTCGGTCACGCACCGCCAGGCCGACCGGCTCCGCTCGCACGAATTGATCGCCAAGAGGTGGGGCCTGTGACGAGCATCCGAGAAGGCAAACACCGCAAGCCGATCCACCTCGCTGCGCATTTTCCCGGCGTCAACAACACCACTGTGTGGTCCGACCCGGAGTCGGGGAGCCAGATCGAGTTCGACTCCTTCGTGCACCTGGCGCAGACCGCCGAGCGTGGGCTGTTCGACTTCTTCTTCCTCGCCGAGGGGTTGCGGCTGCGTGAGCACCGCGGCCGGATCCACGACCTCGACGTCGTGGGCAGGCCCGACACGTTCACGGTCCTGGCGGCGCTGGCCGCGGTCACCGATCGCCTCGGCCTGACAGGCACCATCAACACCACTTTCAACGAACCTTTCGAGGTGGCAAGGCAATTCGCCACCCTCGACCACCTGTCCGACGGCCGCGCCGGTTGGAACATCGTCACCTCGTCGGACGCGTTCACCGGTGAGAACTTCCGCCGCGGCGGATTCCTGGATCACTCCGACCGCTACAAACGGGCCGAGGAGTTCGTCACCGTGGCTCGCGAGTTCTGGGACAGCTGGGCACCGGACGCTGTGATCGCGGATCGGGACAGCGGCGTCTACGTCGACCCCACCCGGGTTCGGATTGTCGAACATCGCGGGCCGCAGTTCGACGTTCGCGGTGTGAGTACCCTGCCGCGTGCGCCGCAGGGTCATCCCGTCCTGCTGCAGGCGGGGGACTCCGCCGACGGTCGGGCGTTCCTGGCCAAATATGCCGACGCAGCGTTCACCCTGCATTCGACCCTGGAGGCGGGCCAGTCCTACTACGCGGACGTCAAGCAACAAGCGGCGTCGTATGGCCGAGACCCAAACCAGCTCAAGGTATTTCCCGCCGCGACGTTCGTGCTTGGTGACACACCGGCGGAGGCGGCCGAGAAGGCCAGCCATATCCGCCGTCAGCAAGTCGGCCCGCAGACCGCGATCGCGATGCTCGAGCAGGTGTGGCTGCGGGACCTGTCGGCCTACGACCCGGACGGACCGCTGCCCGACGTCGAACCGGCCGACGACCCGTCGATCACCCAGGGCAGGGTCCGCCATGGCGACCCGAAGGCCGTCGCCGCCGCGTGGCGCCAACGCGCCGAGGCCGACAAGCTGAGCATCCGGGAGCTCGTCATCGCCGTCACCAGCAGGCAACAGTTCGTCGGCACGCCGGCCCAGCTCGCCGACGAGATCGACCTGCACGTCCAGTCCGACGCCTGCGACGGGTTCATCCTGGTGCCCCACCTGACTCCGCGCGGCCTCGACGACTTCGTCGACCAGGTGGTCCCGCTGCTGCAGGAGCGCGGCAGTTTCCGCACCGAATACTCCGGCCATACCCTGCGCGATCACCTCGGCCTATAGGCTGGCCCAAGGTGTCGGCGGACACCGGGGGTGCGAAGTGTCGATTTCTCAGACGACGGTGGCGTGGCTGCTCCTCGGCGCCGCCGTCCTGACATTCGTCGTGGGTATCACGTCGAGGATGTTCATCGGCCGCAGGCGAAACACCAAGGCCGTGCAGGCCCTTGTGCGCACGTTCCGGAGGACCGGGGTGGCGCGGGTGCTGTTCGGCCGGTTCGAGGGCGACGTGCTCGACGACGACGAACTCGACAGCATGATCCTGATGCCGACGATCGTCATCGGCTGCGGCTTCTGTCTGACCGCGATCTTTTTGCTCGGCTACGAGGTTCTCACCTAGCTACGAGGACGCCTGCGCCGCGGCTTTCTCGCTGGCCTCACGGACCGATCCCCGCCACACCGGCCCGTGGCCGGGGAGCACCACGTCGGTGTCCAACATCCCCAGCGCGGCCAGGCTGCGCACGCAGCCGTCCTGGTCATGGTTGAACACGTCGGGCAGCAGCTGCGGGCCGATGCGTGGCGCCACCGGGTGGCCCGTCACCAACGCGTCGCCCGCGACGAGCACACCGTCGACCACGAACGAGCAGTGCCCGCCGGTGTGGCCTGGGGTCGGAATCGGTTTCGGCGCGCCGGGCAGCCCTGCTGCAACGTCTTCGGTGAGCGCCTGGGTGGTGGGGATCCCGTCGCGCGTCAGGGCGCCCTTGCGGCTGATCGCCACCGACCATTTCAGCCACTGCGGCTTCCAGATGTTCAGCGCGAGATCGGCGGGCGACACCTGTTCGAGGTACTCCCGCTTGGAGTGCCCGACCTCGGCGGCGTGGCAATACACCGGCGTGCCATGCGTTTTCGCGAACCAGATCGCCGAACCGAAATGGTCGATGTGGGCGTGTGTCAACAGGATTGCTCGGAGGTCGTCGATGCCGAATCCGAGCTCCCTCATCGACGCGAGCACGTCGTCGCGGTTGCCGGGGAAGCCTGCGTCGATCAACATGAGGCCGTCGTCGTCGGTGACCAACGTCCAGTTGACGAGGTCGGTGTAGGCGAAATGCACACGGTCGGTGATGGCAGTCAGGGCTGGCGCCATCTCCCGAGTCTATGCAGTGGAGTAGAAACGAACACGTGGCTGAACTCAAACTTGGATACAAGGCGTCGGCGGAACAGTTCGCCCCGCGGGAACTCGTCGAGCTGGCCGTTGCGGCCGAAGCGCACGGCATGGACAGCGCGACGGTCAGCGACCACTTCCAACCGTGGCGTCACGAGGGCGGGCATGCGCCGTTCTCGCTGGCCTGGATGACGGCGGTCGGGGAGCGCACCAAGCGCCTGTTCCTCGGCACGTCCGTGCTGACGCCCACCTTCCGCTATAACCCCGCGGTCATCGCTCAGGCGTTCGCCACGATGGGTTGCCTGTACCCGGACCGGATCTTCCTGGGAGTGGGCACCGGCGAGGCGCTCAACGAGATCGCAACCGGTTATGAGGGCGAGTGGCCGGAGTTCAAGGAGCGCTACGCCCGGCTGCGTGAGTCGGTCAAGCTGATGCGCGAGCTGTGGCTGGGCGACCGGGTGGACTTCGAGGGCGAGTACTACCACACCAAGGGCGCCTCGATTTATGACGTGCCAGAGGGCGGCATCCCGATCTACATCGCTGCGGGTGGGCCGCAGGTGGCCAAATACGCCGGGCGCGCGGGCGACGGCTTCATCTGCACCAGCGGTAAGGGCGAGGAGCTCTACAAGGACAAGCTGATCCCCGCGATGAAAGAGGGCGCCGAGGCGGCGGGCCGCAACCCCGACGACGTCGACCGGATGATCGAGATCAAGATTTCCTACGATCCCGATCCCACGAAGGCACTCGAGAACACCCGGTTCTGGGCGCCCCTTTCGCTGACCGCCGAGCAGAAGCACAGCATCACCGACCCCATCGAGATGGAGAAGGCCGCCAATGCGCTGCCCATCGAACAGGTCGCCAAGCGCTGGATCGTCGCGTCGGATCCCGATGAAGCGGTCGAGATGGTCGGGCAGTACGTCAAGTGGGGGCTGAATCACCTGGTGTTCCACGACCCTCGGCAGGATCAGCGGCGGTTCCTCGAACTTTTCCACAAGGATTTGGAGCCGCGGCTGCGCAAGCTCGGCTGATACGTTTGCCGCGTGCCCACAGCGATTTACATCGCGTCGCCCGAGGGTGACACCGGCAAGTCGACGATCGCGCTCGGCATCCTGCACCGGCTGGCGGCCACGGTAGCCAAGGTCGGTGTGTTCCGTCCGATCACCCGGCTTGGCGAGGACCGCGACTACATCCTCGAGTTGCTGCTGGCTCAGTCCACCGCGGGCCTGCCATACGAGGACTGCGTCGGCGTCAGCTACCAACAGCTGCACGAGGACCCGGACGCCGCGATCGGTGACATCGTCGACCGGTATCACCACGTCGCCGACCAGTGCGACGCGGTCCTGATCGTCGGCAGCGACTACACCGACGTCGCCGCGCCGAGCGAGCTGTCCACCAACGCGCGGATCGCGGCCAATCTCGGTGCCCCGGTCGTGCTCGCGGTGAAAGCCAAGGACCGTACCCCCGACCAGATCACCCAGATCGTCGAGATATGTCTGGCGGAGATCGCCGCCCAGCACGCACACACCGCGGCCGTGGTGGCCAACCGCTGCGACCCGTCGCAGATGCGCGCCGTTGCCGACGCGCTGAAGCGCTTCGAGCCCAAAACCTATGTGCTGCCGGAGGAGCCGCTGCTGGTTGCCCCCTCGGTGGCCGAGTTGCAGGCGGCGGTCGACGGCACGGTGCTGCGCGGCGATCCGGCGCTGCTGTCTCGCGAGGCGATGGATGTGTTGGTGGCAGGCATGACGGCCGAACATGTGCTTGAGCGGCTGACCGAGGGCGTGGCCGTCGTGACCCCGGGTGACCGCTCTGACGTTGTTCTCGCCGTCGTGAGTGCCCATGCAGCCGAGGGCTTTCCGTCGCTGTCCTGTGTGATCCTCAACGGAGGACTTGAGCTGCACCCGTCGATCGAGTCGCTGGTGTCGGGCCTTGGCCTTCGGCTGCCGATCATCACCACCGGGTTCGGCACATTCGAAACGGCCAGTCGGGTCGCGTCGGCGCGTGGCCGCGTCACCGCGCTCTCACAACGCAAGATCGACACCGCGTTGGCGCTGATGGACACGCATGTCGATACCGCGGATCTGCTGGCCCAGCTGGCCATTTCGATCCCGTCGGTGGTGACGCCGCAGATGTTCACTTATCAGCTGCTGGATCGCGCCCGTTCGGACCGCAAGCGCATCGTGCTTCCCGAGGGGGAGGACGACCGCATCCTCAAGGCGGCAGGACGGCTGCTTCAGCGGGGCGTCGCCGACCTGACGATTCTCGGGGAGGAGACCCAGGTCCGCTCTCGGGCAGCGGAACTGGGTGTCGGTCTGTCCGCGGCGACGGTGCTCAACTCTCGCACCAGCGAGCTCTGTGACAAGTTCGCCGAGCAGTACGCCGAGTTGCGAAAGCACAAGGGCGTCACCGTCGAACAGGCCCGCGAGATCATCCACGACGTGTCGTACTTCGGCACCATGCTTGTGCACAACGGCATGGTCGACGGCATGGTGTCGGGTGCCACGCACACCACCGCGCACACAGTGCGGCCGGCGTTCGAGATAATTGGGACGACGTCCGGGGTTTCTACAGTATCGAGCATCTTCCTGATGTGCCTGGCCGACAGGGTGCTCGCCTACGGCGACTGTGCGATCGTGCCGGACCCGACGTCCGAGCAGCTGGCCGACATCGCGATATCGTCGGCACGCACCGCGGCCCAGTTCGGCATCGACCCGCGGGTGGCCATGCTGTCGTATTCGACGGGTACCAGCGGCACGGGTGCGGATGTCGACAAGGTAAGGACGGCAACCGAACTGGTTCGAGCGCGCGAACCCGATCTGCTTGTCGAGGGACCCATCCAATACGACGCGGCAGTGGAGCCATCCGTCGCGAAGACGAAGATGCCCGATTCCGAAGTCGCCGGGCGCGCCACCGTACTGATCTTCCCGGACCTCAACACTGGCAACAACACGTACAAGGCGGTACAGCGCAGCGCGGGTGCGATCGCGATCGGCCCAGTGCTGCAGGGCCTGAACAAACCGGTCAACGACCTGTCCCGCGGAGCGCTGGTCGAAGACATCGTCAACACCGTCGCGATCACGGCCATCCAGGCGCAGGGAGTCTGATGCCACGGACGGTGTTGGTGCTCAACTCCGGATCATCGTCGGTGAAATACGCTGTCGTCGAGCCAGATTCAGGCGCGATGGTGGCCGACGGGATCGTCGAGCGCATTGGTGAAGGAGTGGTGGCCGACCACGCCGCGGCAATGCAAATTGTGTTCGAGGAGTTGGCCGACGACATGACCGGAGTCGTCGCGGTCGGGCATCGGGTTGTGCACGGCGGGCCGGACCTCTACAAGCCCACGCTGGTTGACGATGCCTTGATCGGCACGCTCGAGGAATTGGCACCGCTTGCGCCGCTGCACAATCCACCGGCTTTGCTCGGGATCCGGGTTGCGCGAAACGCGCTGCCGCACCTGCCGCACATCGCGGTGTTCGATACCGCGTTCTTCCACGACCTGCCGCCCGCTGCATCGACGTACGCAATCGACCGGGACATCGCGGCGCAGTGGCATATTCGGCGCTACGGGTTTCACGGCACCTCACACCAGTACGTCAGCGAGCAGGCGGCAGCATTTCTGGATGCGCCGCTGGGGTCGCTGAGACAGATCGTGCTGCACCTGGGCAACGGCGCGTCGGCGTCGGCGATCGTCGGAGGACGTCCCGTTGACACGTCGATGGGGTTGACCCCGTTGGAGGGCCTGGTGATGGGCACTCGCTCCGGTGACATCGACCCGGGCGTAATCACCTACCTGTGGCGAACCGCGGGAATGAGCGTCGAGGACATCGAAACGATGCTCAACCGCCACGCGGGCATGCTGGGGCTCGGCGGTGAGATCGACTTCCGCGTGGTGCACCAGCGCATCGAATCCGGTGACGAAGCAGCACAATTGGCGTATGACGTGTACATCCACCGGCTGCGCAAGTACATCGGCGCGTACCTCGCATTACTGGGTGGCGCCGACGTCATCACTTTCACCGCAGGAGTTGGGGAGAACGACGCGGCCGTGCGCCGCGATGCGCTGTCCGGCATGGCGGCGCTGGGCATCGAGCTCGACGAGCAGCTCAACACCAGCACAACCAGGGCCGCGCGCAGGATCTCCGCCGACAACTCGCCGACGACCGTGCTCGTGATTCCCACCGACGAGGAACTCGCGATCGCCCGCGCCTGCGTCGAGGTGATCGACGCTTAAGCGCGAGCAGACGTCAAAGTCCCCCGACACGCCGAAATATAGGGACTTTTGCGTCTGCTCGCGCTGTGTCAGAACGTGCTTGTCGGCCGCACACTGTTGGCCAGATCGACCAGCGCATAACGGTGCGCCTGCGTGGGTGCGACGCGTGCAAGGCTCCGCAGCGAGGCCTCAACGCCGAGTTGCAGTCCGTGTTCGGTGAACGGGAAGCCGAGGATGTGGTTGGTGCTTGCGGTGTTATCGGCAAGCCAGTCCATCGCGGTGCCGAGCACAAGCGCGCGGATCTGCAGCACACGTGGCTCGGTGTCAGGCAGGGCTTCCACGCGCCTGGCGGCGTCACGGATGTGCTGCTCGGTGACCTCCTTCATCGACCGGCCCGACAGCAGGGTCACCGCGCTCGTCAAACGTGCGGTCGTGAAATGCCGTGATGTGGCGGGCACTTCGTCGAGAGTATGCACCGCGTCGTCGCGGTCACCGGCCGCCGACTGCGCACGTGCCAGCCCAAACCCCGCTGAGATCACGCCGTTGTCGGTGCCCCACACCGTGCTGTAGAACTTACGCTCGTCGGCATTGCGTGCCAGTTCGGCCGTCGCGGCCAGCGCGAGCTTCGGCGCAAGCTCACCGGGCAAGGTGTCGAGTACTTCGGTGAAATGTTTTGTGGCCGAGTCGTAGTCGGCCGACAGCATCTCGGCGACCGCGCGGAACCACACCAGTCGCCAACGCCATCCGACTCGGTTGGCCAGGTCGTCGAGCTTGCGGGTGGCCTTCGCAACGTCGCCGAGATCCAGCAGCGCGCGGGCCTCCATCACCGGCAGTTCCACCGACTCGGACAGGTCGACGCCTTCTGAGTCCAGCGTCCCGTGCCTGGCTGCTCGCAACGAATCCAGCGTCTGCACAGGCTGACTCAACACTGTCGCCGACAACACCGTCGCCCCGATGTCGGTGGGGTCGAGGAGCGGAACCGGGAACGCCTTGACGATCTCCTGCGCGGTCAGTTTCTCCGAGTGCACCTGTCCATCGAGATACACGTCGGTGTGCGCCACCAGCAGGTCCACCCCGAACGTCGACCGAGATGGGGAGAACACCGTCGAAAGGCCCGGCCGCGGCACCCCGGTGTCCTGCGCGACCACCTCGCGCAGCACGCCCATCAGCTGCCCCGACATCTCCTCCGCGCTTGCGAACCTGCGCCGTGGGTCCGGGTCGATGGCGCGGCGAAGCAACCTGCCGAACGAGTCGTATTCGGTCAGCACAGGATCGTCTTCGGGTAGGCCGTCGACAAAGCGGCCCCTTCGGGTGCGCAGGTTCAGCGTCAGCGCCGCCAGTGTGCGGCCGACCGTGTAGATGTCGGTCGGAACGGTCGGGCCGGTGCGAACAATCTCGGGTGCCTGGAAACCCGGTGTGCCGTATAGGTATCCGAACGAGTTGACGCGCGACACCGCACCGAGGTCGATCAGCTTGAGCTGCTCCTCGGTCACCATGATGTTCTCGGGTTTGAGGTCGTTGTAGACCAGCCCATTCGAGTGCAGATAGCCGAGCGCGGGCAGGATCTCCATCATGAAGCCGATGGCCTCTGCCACCGGTAGCCTGTCGCCCTTGGCCTGTTTGAGCGACGTGCCGCCGACGTACTCCATCACGATGTACCCGACGGGGTTGCCGTGCTTGTCTGCGTGCTCGACGAAGTTGTAGATCTTCACGATCCCTGGATGCGTTACCTCGGCCAGGAATTGGCGCTCGGCCATCGCGATCGCCTGCGCCTCGGCGTCGCCGGAATGGACGAGACCTTTGAGCACGACCGGGCGGTCGTTGACGTTCTTGTCGTAGGCGAGATACACCCAGCCAAGGCCGCCGTGCGCGATGCAGCCCTTGATCGTGTACTGATCGGCGACCTCGTCGCCGGGTGAAAGCTGCGGCAGAAACGAATACGCGCTGCCGCAGTGCGGGCACCAGCCCTCCGACAACGCATGGCCGTCGGGCGACGATCGGCCAACCGGACGGCCGCAGTTCCAGCAGAACCGTTTCGACTCGGCCACCACCGGGTTGGTCATCAGCGCCTCGAGCGGATCCACCGCAGGCACCCGAGGGATCTCCACAAGGCCACCGCCGAGGCGGCGGAACGGCGAGAGCAGTGTCACCGCCGTGGCATGGTCGTGCGGCTCGGTGTCCTCCGTGCCGACCGACGTGCTGTCCTCGTCGTCGAAGTGCGGCCGAAAGATGGCCTGAGTGGCCATCGGGCGCAGCGTCGCCACGGAGTCGCTGTCGAGGTCGTCGATGCTCGCCGGTTGCGTTCCGGGAGTTGCCTCGTCGAATTCGTCCTGCCTCGCCTCGGCCATCAGTCGATATACCTCGCGACTGGGGGCGCCGGAGCGGGGCCGAGCACCGTTAACCACTTGCGGTACAGCGTGTTCCAGGTGCCGTCTCTGCGGATCCGCTCCAGCGTGCCGTTCACGTAGCGCACCAACCCGGTGTTTTGCAGGTTGACGCCGATCCCGTAGGGCTCTTCGTTCAGGCTGGGACCCACGATGTGCAGATACGGATCTTGGCTCACCAGGCCTGCCAGGATCGAGTCGTCGGTGCTGACTGCATCGACCTGTCGTTGCTGCAACGCCACCAGGCAGTCGGCCCACGTCACGACGCCGACGATGATCGGCGGCGGGGTGATCTGCTGAATTCGATCGAGCGATGTCGTGCCCTTCGCCACGCAGACCCGCTTGCCCGACAGATCGGACGGCTGCGAGATCGTCGAATCCCGCGGGGCCAGGATCCGCTGGTTCGCGTTCAGGTACACCGTCGAGAAGCCAACCTGTTTCTTGCGGTCGCAGGTGATGGTCATGGTCTTGACGACGACGTCGACCTGGTTGTTCTGCAGCGCGGCGACGCGGTCGGCCGATGACAGGATCCGGTACTCGACCTGTGACGGCGTGCCGAAGATGTCACGCGCGATCTCGCCTGCGATGTCGACGTCGAAACCGGTGATCTCGCCGGTGATCGGGTCGCGGAACGAAAACAGGTTGCTGCCGATGTCCAGACCGACGATCAGCCTGCCGCGGTTGCGGATGGTGGCGATCGCGGCGTCGGCCTCGGCGCGATTGTTGAAGGGACGCAGGCTCGCCGTGCGGTTGCATTCCGCCTCGTCCGTTGGCGCCCGCGCCGGCTGCGGGGACAGCTCATCCATGTCCGCGGGGGTGGGCGGAGCGAGTGTGACGCCGGGTGTCGGCATCACCGCGGCCCCTTGTGCGCAGCCGCTCAGCAGCACCGCCGCAGCGGTGAGCAGGGCTGCCAACTTGTTCATCACCGGTACTCGCTGAGCCTCGGCCACAATCCCAGCGCCACCGCCAGGGCGGCCATCACGGAAAGCACCGCTGCGCCGACAGTCGCGCCGGACAGCACCCGGCGCGCGTTGAGGATGTCGTTGCGCAACTGGCTGCGACTCTCGGCGATGCCCTTGCTCAGCGCCGAATCCAGCTTGTCGAACGCAGGCGTTGAGTCGTCCTCGCCGGTGCCAAGCGCCACCTGAGTGGCGGCCTGGTAGTTGCCGACGCCGATGTAGGCGTTGATTCGGTCGTCGGCAGCGCGCCACCGCTTCAGCAGTTGCTCGGCGTCGGCCAGATCGCCCTTGTCGATCGCGTCGTTGCGGGAGAGGTAGTCGGACAGCAGCTGCTGCATGGTGTCGATGCGTTGGTAGTAGGACTGCTTGCGGACGTCCTCGTCACCGCGCCGGATCAACGACAACGTCTCGTCGGCGCGCGCCTGCTGCGCGGTGATCGCAAGGTTCGTGACGGTCTTGAGGGACTCAGCCGCAGTGTCTTTCGCGCTGCGGCTGTCCGATGTAGAGATGACGAGGGCGGTGCCCACCCATATCAACATAATCAAAACCGCAAGGCCGCCCGCGACAAAGCCGATATTCACCCGGCGGCGTGTCCGACGGGCAAGCCAGCGGTTTGCGAACGCACCGAACAGCAGCGTCGCCAGCACCACGAGGATGACGATCCCGGGAATTCTTGTCGATGCGCTGGTTTCGGCGTCCACCCGCGCGGACGTTTGTTCGTAGAGGCGCTGCGCGTCGGGCAGGATCTGCGACTGCATCAACGCCGACGCCTCGGACAGGTATGACGAGCCGACCGGGTTTCCGGCGCGGTTGTTGGTGCGGGCGGTTTCGACCAGCCCGGTGTACACCGACAGTTGGGCGTTGACCCTGCCGAGAAGTTGGACCATCGGCTCGTCGGTCAGCCCGCTCGAAGCGCGGGTGACCGCAACGGACGCGTCGGTGATGGCCTGCTCGTAGCGCTGCCGGACATCGCGCGGTTCGGCGCCCGCGATGAACGCGGTTGCCGCCGCAGCGTCGGCCACCGACAGCGTCGTATAGAGCTGGCCCGCCGCGAACGACAGCGGCTCGGTGTGGTTGAGAACGGTGGTCAGCGCCTGTTGGCGGTTGTTGATCGCGGTCGACGTGGCAAACGCGCTGGCGATGACCAGCGCCGAAAGCACGACACCGATGGTGAGGATGCGGCCAGGCGTGGTCCAGAGGAACCACCAGCGTGGGTGCGCGGGAGTTGTCGGCGACCGCGACGCCAGTGGCTCGGTCGACGGGTGCGCCAGCTCCACAGTCACGTGTGCGCGGACCTCATCTTTTTCGCTGCTCTCCGGCTATCGTCCCCGACTGTTCCCACCACTATAAAGGAATTCTAAGAGTTTCCGACGTGACGTGCGGGCATTCGAGGGGCACGTCTTTCGATCGTGTTCTTTAAGCTGAACGCGTGCGAGGCGACGGAGACGGCTGGGTGTTGTCTGACAACGGCTCCGCCTATTGGGGCAAGCACGGCGCGGCCGGGCTGCTGCTGCGGGCACCGGGTCCTGGCGGTTCACCCTCGGTCCTGTTACAACACCGCGCGCCGTGGAGTCACCAAGGCGGCACGTGGGGTCTGCCCGGCGGCGCCCGCGACAGCCACGAGACGCCCGAGCAGGCAGCCGTTCGCGAAGCGAACGAGGAAGCCGGGCTGCCCGCCGATTCGCTGAACGTGCGCACCACCGTCGTCACCGCCACCGCGGCGGGAGGTGACTGGACGTATACGACGGTCATCGCCGACGCCGCCGAATTGCTTGACACGGTTCCCAACCGGGAGAGTTCGGAGCTTCGTTGGGTAGCCGAGGACGAGGTGGCCGATCTGCCGCTGCATCCCGGTTTCGCCGCCAGCTGGGAGCGGCTACGTGAGGTGGCGGCGACTATCCCGCTGCTACAAGCCGAGCTTTGAGCCGTTGCGCCGCGGCCTGCGGCTCGTCGGCGCCGGTGATTGCGCGCACGACCACAATTCGGCTTGCGCCCGCCGCCAGCACCTCGGGTAGCCGCTGCTCGTCGACGCCGCCGATCGCGAACCACGGTTTGTTAGTTGCCAATTCGGCCGTGGCTCGCACCAGGTCGAGGCCGGGCGCGGTGCGGCCTGGTTTGGTCGGCGTCGGCCAGCACGGGCCGACGCAGAAGTAGTCGACGGCTTCGGCCGCTGCGGCGTTCACCTGCGCGAGCTCATGGGTGGACCGGCCGATCACCGGGCCAGGACCGACGATGTCGCGCGCGATCGGCAGTGGCAGGTCGTCCTGGCCGAGGTGCAGCACGTCGGCGCCCGCCGCCACCGCGATATCGGCCCGGTCGTTGACCGCAAGCAGCGCGTCGTGGCGGCGCGCCGCGTCGGCAAGCACTTCCAACGCCTCGAGTTCCAACCGGGCCTCCAGCGGCCCGAACCGCTGCTCCCCGACTGAGCCCTTATCGCGCAATTGAATGATGTCGACCCCGCCTGCCAGCGCGGCGTCGGCGAAATCCGCGAGATCACCGCGCTCGCGACGGGCGTCGGTGCACAGGTACAGCAGCGCAGTGGCCAGCCGTTCATGCGGTTTGTGCACACCGCGACGGTAGACGACGCCCAGTGACTAAGCTTGGGAGCCGACACGGGAGTCCCTGGAGCGGGGACTGAGAGTGGGCGCGCCTGCCCTTACCGTCACACCTGATCCGGGTCATGCCGGCGAAGGGAGGGACTTGACCGCCAAGGGATCACTCGCCGTCATCGGCGGTGGCGTCATCGGACTGTCCGTCGCGCGCCGCGCCGCGCAGGACGGCTGGACCGTGCGCGTGCACAGAAGCGGCGACAAGGGCGCGTCGTGGGTGGCAGGCGGCATGCTCGCCCCGCACAGTGAGGGCTGGCCCGGCGAGGAGCGCCTGCTTCAGTTGGGGCTGGCGTCGCTGGCATTGTGGAATCAAGGGGGGCACGGCTCCTTCCTCGACGGCTTGCCCGCCGAGGTCGTCACCGCGCGCGAATCCCTTGTGGTCGCCGTCGACCGCGCCGACGCCGCCGATCTGAAAACGGTCGGGGAGTGGCTGGCCGCCCAAGGCCAGCCCGTCACCTTGACATCGGCCGCGCGCGACATCGAACCGCTTCTGGCGCAAGGCATTCGGCACGGTTTCGTCGCCGAAACCGAGCTCGCCGTTGACAATCGGGCCGTCGTCGAAGCGCTGGCAGCGCACTGCGAGCGACTCGGCGTTGAGTGGGCTCCACCGGTGGCGGATCTTTCTGAAGCGCGGGCAGATGCGGTCGTCATCGCCAACGGCATCGACGCACCCGCGTTGTGGCCGGGGCTGCCGATCAGGCCGGTCAAGGGCGAGGTGCTCCGGCTGCGCTGGCGGCG
The DNA here is from genome assembly GCF_003201655.1 of Mycolicibacterium moriokaense. GTDB lineage: Bacteria > Actinomycetota > Actinomycetes > Mycobacteriales > Mycobacteriaceae > Mycobacterium > Mycobacterium moriokaense_A. The sequence continues at coordinate 24,852 of NZ_QJJU01000017.1, read as the reverse complement.
CGGCTGTATGCCGGTGCCGCAGCGGGTTATCCGCGCCCGCGTGCACGGCCGACAGGTGTACCTGGTGCCGCGGGACGACGGGGTGGTGGTCGGTGCGACGCAGTACGAACACGGCCGCGACACGGCACCCGCCGTGACCGGCGTACGTGAGCTGCTCGACGATGCGTGCGCGGTGATCCCCGCGTTGGGGGAGTACGAACTCGCCGAATGTGCCGCTGGATTGCGGCCGATGACGCCCGACGGCCTGCCGATCGTCGAGCGGCTCGATGAGCGCACACTGGTGGCTGCGGGCCACGGGCGCAACGGATTCCTACTAGCGCCGTGGACCGCGGAGCGGATAGCGGCAGAACTGAACGTCACGGTGGGAGCAAGTCGATGAAAGTGACCGTCAACGACGAGGCAGTCGAGGTCGACGAGCAGACGACCGTCGCGGCGCTGCTGGAAAGCCTTGGCTTTCCGGCGAAGGGCATTGCGGTGGCGGTCGACTGGTCGGTGGTGCCCCGGTCGGAATGGCAGACAGCGCTCACCGATGGGGCGCGGGTGGAAGTGGTGACGGCGGTGCAGGGTGGCTGACAGCGGCTCGGAGGGCAGGAGCGTAGCGACCGGGGATTCCAAACTGACGATTGCCGGTCGCGAGTTCGGCTCGCGGCTGATCATGGGTACCGGCGGCGCCGCGAATCTGAGCGTGTTGGAGGAGGCGCTGATCGCGTCGGGCACCGAGCTGACGACCGTCGCGATGCGCCGCGTCGACGCCGAAAGCGGCACAGGCGTGCTCGATCTGCTGAACCGGCTCGGCATCACGCCGCTGCCCAACACCGCAGGCTGCCGGGGTGCGGCGGAGGCGGTGCTGACCGCGCAGCTGGCGCGTGAGGCGCTGGGCACCGACTGGGTCAAGCTCGAGGTGATCGCCGACGAGCGCACCCTTTTGCCCGACGCCGTCGAATTGGTCTGCGCCGCAGAACAATTGGTCGACGACGGCTTCGTCGTGCTGCCCTACACGAACGACGATCCGGTTCTGGCGCGCCGGCTTGAGGACACCGGCTGCGTGGCGGTCATGCCGCTGGGTTCGCCGATCGGCACCGGGCTCGGCATCGCCAACCCGCACAACATCGAGATGATCGTCGAGCAGGCCGGGGTGCCGGTGGTGCTCGATGCAGGCATCGGCACTGCGAGCGATGCCGCGTTGGCGATGGAACTCGGCTGCGACGCGGTGCTGCTCGCCACGGCGGTCACCCGCGCGGCCGATCCGCCGACGATGGCCGCGGCGATGGCCGCCGCCGTCACCGCCGGATTCCTGGCCCGCCAGGCGGGCCGGATTCCCAAGCGATTCTGGGCGCAGGCCTCCAGCCCCGACATATGAGCCGATATGTAGCGCTTGGCAGTTCGATGGCTGCGGGACCCGGCATCCAGCCGTCCGCCGATGGCGCCCCCTTTCGAGCCGGCCGTTCGGCGCGCAACTACCCGCATCTGGTCGCCGAGAAGTTGGGCCTCGACCTGGTCGACGTGACCTACTCGGGTGCCACGGCTGCCAACGTGTTGACCGACCCGCAGGATGGCGCCCGCCCGCAGGTCGACGCGCTTGACGGGTCGGAGGATCTGGTGACCGTCACGATCGGAGGTAACGACGCGGGCTACGTGCCGTTGCTGTTCGCGGCGGCTGTGCCTCGCATCGTTCGCTCCCTGCCGCTGATCGGCAGGGCGCTGCGCGCTCAACTCGACCCGACGGCGCGCGACCGGGCGCTGGTGGCGGTGGCCGAATCTTTGAAGGAGGTGGGCCGCACTCTGCGCCAGAGGTCGCCGCGGGCGAAGGTGCTGTTCGTCGACTATCTGACCCTGCTGCCATCGGCGGGCGCGGCGCCTCCACTCTCCGATGTCGACGTCGCGCTCGGTCGTCGGATCGCCGACACGCTGGAGCGGCTGACCGGCGAGGCGGCCGCCGACACCGGCTGCGAGTGGGTGCGGGTCGCGCAGGCGAGCCGCGAACACCACGCCTGGTCAGCCCAGCCTTGGACGATGAAATTCGGGGTGCCGCTACCCGGCAGGCCCGCACCATTGCACCCCAATGCGGAGGGCATGCGAGCCGCCGCCGACCTCGTGGTGGCGCAGGCAACCTGACATCATGGGGCCGGTGATCGAGCTCGCGGGCCTTACCAAAGTGTTCGGGCCAACCCGTGCGGTCGACGACTTGACGTGCGCGGTCGAACCAGGCATGGTCACCGGCTTCCTTGGTCCCAACGGCGCTGGCAAGACGACCACCATGCGGCTGATCCTCGGGCTTGATCACCCGACGGCGGGCACCGCCACCATCGACGGCAAGGCCTACCGAGAGTTGAAGGATCCGTTGCGCACCGTTGGCGCGCTGTTGGACGCCAGGCAGGCGCACCCCAACCGCTCAGCGCGCAATCATCTGCGCTGGATCGCGGCCACCAATCGGATCCCGGCCAGTCGCGTCGACGAGGTGTTCGACATGGTCGGGCTGACTTCCGTGGCGGATAGGAAAGCAGGCACTCTGTCGCTGGGCATGAGCCAGCGGCTCGGTATCGCCGCGGCCCTGCTCGGCGACCCGCCGGTGCTGCTGTTCGACGAGCCGGCCAACGGCCTCGACCCGGAGGGCATCCGCTGGGTCCGGACGCTGATGCGCACCCTGGCAAGCGACGGCCGCACAGTTTTTGTGTCCAGCCACCTGCTCGCCGAAATGGCAAATACCGCCGACCGGCTCATCGTCATCGGCAAGGGCCAGCTGATCGCGTCGACGAGCGTTGCTGAATTCGTCGGCCGCTCTGGCGCTGACACCGTCCGCGTGCGCAGTCCCCAGCTGGACACGCTGCGCAGGGTGCTCACCGAGGCCGGCCTGGCGGCGGACACCGATGGCGGCTCGGCGCTGCTGGTCCGCGGCGCGGCCATCGAGGTCATCGGGGACCTCGCCGCCCGCAACGCGATAACGCTGCACGAGCTGAGCGCACAGCGGGCCTCGCTCGAGGAGGCCTACATGAAACTCACCGATGAGGCCACCGAATACCGGGCGGTGAGCCAGTGACCGCGGTCGCCTTGCTGGATGCCGAACGGATCAAGCTGTCGACCACGCGATCGCCGGTGTGGACGGCGGTCGGGGTCGCGGGGCTGAGCCTCGGTCTGGCCGCAATCCAGGGGTCGGCCGCGTACGGCGCGGGGTCCCTTCCGGCGGAGAAGCCGGCCCTCGGGGTGGCCGTGTTCGGTGTTCCCGTGCTGATGGTCCTCGCGGCGATGACGGCCACCGGCGAGTATCGCAGCGGCATGATCCGCACGACGTTCATGGCAACGCCCAATCGCAGTATGGTGTTGGTCGCGAAAGCCGTTGTGGCGTCCGTATTTTCGGGTGCGTACACGGCTCTGATGGTGATCGGCGCCGTCCTGGCCGCTCGCGTGGCGGCCCCGCCGCTTGTTGGCGCCGAATCGCAGTTGTCGCTGGCCGCAGCCGAGACCTGGCGAGCCGTCGGCGCGATCGCGCTCTACGCAGTGCTCACGGCGGTGCTGGGTGTAGGCGTAGGAGCGCTGCTGCGGCATTCGGCAGGCGTAGTCGCAGTGCTACTGATGTGGCCGCTGGTGGCCGAGCCGATACTCGGGAATCTGCCGAACATCGGTTCCGAGGTCGGACCGTATCTGCCCTTCGTCAATGCGTTCCTGTACACCCGCGTGCAGTGGCTCTATCCGGTGTATGACATGCCGTGGGGTGAACTCGGCTCGCTGATGTATTTCGCGACGGTCGTCGCGGTGGTGTTCGCGGCGGCCATCGTGGTGGTGAATCGCCGCGACGCGTGAGGAGGCTACGGTGGTGGCGATGGTGCGCAAATCACTAGCGGTGCTGACGGTGGCGGTCGCCGTCGCGGCGCTGGGTGGCTGTGGCCGCGAGGTGCGCGCCCAACAAGGGCAGCCGATCACCCCAACCCCGACCACCGCGGCCGCGACGCCGGCAACGGACTTCGCGGCGGCGCTGCAGAAGCGGGTGACCACGGACGCGATGATGGCGCATCTGAAGAAGTTGCAGGAAATCGCCGATGCCAACGACAGCAATCGCGCCATCGGGACGCCTGGATATGACGCCAGCGTCGACTACGTAGCCAACACGTTGCGGGACAAGGGTTTCGACGTGCAGACCCCGGAGTTCGAGGTGCATCTGCCGTTCGCCGACGATCCGACTCTTACCGTCGGCGGCGACAAGGTCGCCGCGAAGCCGCTCGAATTCACCAAGGGCACCCCGCCCGAAGGGGTGTCTGGCCCTCTGGTGCTCGCCCGTGTCGAGGACACGCCCGGCTGCACCGCATCCGACTACGACGGCCTCCCGGTCGCGGGAGCCGTCGTGCTGGTTGACCGTGGCAAGTGTCCGTTCGGCACCAAGCAGGCCGTCGCCGCGGAGCGCGGGGCGGTGGCGCTGGTCGTCGCCAACAACGAGGACGGCGACCAAATGGGCGGAACGCTCGGTGAGCATACAGATGTCAAGATTCCGGTCGTCGGCGTTACCAAGGCCGTTGGTGAGCGGCTGCGGGCCCAGCCGGGCCCTACCACCCTCAAACTCAACGCCGGTGTGCGCAACGAACGCACACGCAATGTCATCGCCCAGACCAAGACCGGATCCACCGCCAACGTCGTGATGGTCGGCGCGCACCTCGACAGCGTGCCCGACGGGCCGGGTATCAACGACAACGGCTCAGGAGTGGCGGCGGTGCTGGAAACCGCGCTGCAGCTGGGCAATTCACCCCAGGTGACCAACGCGGTGCGGTTCGGTTTCTTTGGTGCCGAGGAGCTCGGCCTGCTCGGGTCGAACAATTACGTGCAGTCGCTCAACGTCGAAGCGCTCAAGGACATCGCGCTGTACCTCAACTTCGACATGCTCGCCTCGCCCAACCCCGGCTACTTCACGTATGACGGCGACCAGTCCACCCCGCCGAAGGACAGTGGGGGAGTGGCGCGGGTGCCCGAGGGCTCGGCAGGCGTCGAACGCACATTGGTGGCCTTCCTGAAGGGCGCCGGGAAACCGGCCGAAGACACCTCGTTTGAGGGCCGGTCCGACTATGACGGGTTCACAAGGGCCGGGGTTCCGGCGGGAGGTCTCTTCTCAGGCGCCGAGGACAAGAAATCCGTCGAGCAGGCGCAGCGGTGGGGCGGGCAGGCCGACGAGCCCTTTGATCCGAACTACCACAAGGCAACCGACACGCTGGACCACATCGACAGGACGGCGCTCGAGGTCAATGGGGGTGGGGTGGCATACGCGGTGGGTTTGTACGCGCAGGATCAGGCAGGCCGCAACGGCGTGCCGGTCCGTGACGACCGCACCCGGCACGTCCTCGAATCATGAGGGCCATCGCCGCGGTCATGGTCGTTGCGGTGACGGCGCTGGCGTCGTGTTCGTCCACCGATTCCGCCCCCGTATCGGTTCTGCCGCGTGATGTTGCAGGCAAGATCAGCGCCGACGGCATGTACACGCATCTGCGCAAGCTGCAGGAGATCGCCGACGCCAACCAAGGTAGCCGCGCAGAAGGCACGCCCGGCTACGACGCGAGCGTGAACTACGTCGTGCAGGTGTTGAAGGACAAGGGCTTTGACGTGCAGACTCCGGAGTTCGAGCGGCTGGATCGCACGGAGGGCGGCAATCCGACGCTGACCGTCGCAGGCCGCGGCTTCCACGTCGACCAGGCGTCACTTCTCGTGCCGACGCCGCCGGGCGGACTCAACGCCATTACGCTGCGGCCGCAGAACGCGCCCGGCTGCACCGCGGCCGACTACGGCACCGTTTCGGTGAAGAACGCGATCGCCGTTGTTTCCGACACGGGTTGCTCGGTCGGCGACAAGCAGAACGCCGCCGTCGCCAAGGGGGCCGTCGGGTTGCTTGTCGTCAGCACACCAAGTCCAACCGGCAGCCCGGCGGGGTTGTTCACGCCGGGGTACTACCAGCAGCTCACTATTCCGGTCGGCGTGATCGAGACCGACGCCGACGCCGCGCTGCGGCGCACCAGTGCTCCGGTTCGGCTGGTGCTGGACACGAAACCGGTGATGGTGAAGTCGCGAAATATCCTGGCGCAGACCAAGACTGGCGACACCAAGAACGTCGTGCTGGCGGGGGCCCATCTCGACAGCCCCGCACGCAGTCCTGGCATCAACGACAACGGGTCGGGGGTCGCGGCATTGCTCGAAGCGGCATCGGCCCTCGGAGCAGAGTCTCGGATCACCAATGCCGTCCGATTCGCATTCTGGGGATCCGAGTCAGAGGGGCCGACGAAATACGTTCGCGGACTTGCCCGTGACGTCGATGATGTCGCAATGTACCTCAGCGTCAACATGATCGGATCGCCGAACGCCGGATACTTCACCTATGACGGCGACCAGTCCGGCCAGCCCAACCCCGACGTCCCGCTACAGACGGTGCCCATCGGATCGGCAGGCGTGGAGCGGACGCTGGCGGGTTACCTCAACCTGGCAGGTGTGCGGCCCGCCGACATGCCGCTGAGCCGGACAACCGACTATGGACCGTTCCTGGCCACAGGAGTCCCGGTCGGCGGCCTTACCGCAGGCTCGTCGCAACGGAAAACCGAAGTGCAGGCACGACTTTGGGGTGGTCGCGCCGGGGTCGCGTTCGACCCGAACTACAACACCGGTCGCGACACCGCCGACAACATCGACAGGCAGGCGCTGTCCGTGATGGGTCAGGCCCTCGCGTTCGCGGTCGCCACGTATGCGCAGTCGGTCGAAGGCGTCAACGGAGTTCCGCCGCGGGACCAGCGGCACCGGAGTACGCCTTAGCCGCTGTCGGCAGCTCCGGGCATGCTCGCTTCCAAACCTGTCATCGATTGATGACAGGTTTGGAAAGGGTATATCGATGGAAAGCCGCAACCCCTGGTGGATGGACGACCCGGAACTTGTCGGGGTAGGCCAGCGCGCGCTTGAGGAACTAGAACGCGGTTTCGACGAAGATAAGCCGCACAAAGGCGGCGACGCCGATCCTTTCGTCGCGGAGTTCTACAGTGGCGAGGCTGGCCGTGCTTTGTCGGCGGCGCGCGATGATCTGGCCGCCGCCCTCCAGCGATACGAAGACGCCGTCTTTGCGGCGCGCACCGCCGGGTTCTCGTGGACTGAGATCGGCAGACTCCTCGGCGTGTCAAGGCAGCAAGTGCACCGCAAGTTCGGTCGGGCAGAATCCTAGAGATGGCGTGGGACTTCTCGACCGATCCGGACTTCCAAAAGAAACTCGACTGGGTCGAGGAGTTCTGTAAGGAGGAGGTCGAGCCGCTCGAATACGTCTTCCCGTATGCCGTCCGCTCGCCGGATCCCCGCGTGAAGGCCTATGTCCGCGGACTGCAACAGCAGGTCAAGGACCAGGGGCTGTGGGCGATCTTCCTCGACGAGGAGTTGGGTGGTCCCGGCTTCGGCCAGCTCAAGCTGGCGCTGCTGAACGAGGTCATCGGCCGCTACTCCGGGGCCCCGCAGTTGTTCGGTGCCGCGGCGCCCGACACCGGGAACATGGAGATGCTCGCTGCCTTCGGCACCGATGAGCAGAAGAAGCGCTGGCTTGAGCCGCTGCTGAATCAGGACATGTTCTCGGCGTACTCGATGACCGAGCCCCAGGGCGGATCCGACCCCAACTTGTTCAAGACCACCGCCGTGCGCGACGGCGGCCAGTGGGTGATCAACGGCGAGAAGTGGTTCACGTCGGCGGGCCGCGTGGCCGACATCCTGTTCGTGATGTGCACGAACGGCATGTTCGTTGTGCCCCGCAATACCGAAGGTGTGGAGATCCAGCCGGAGCCCCGCAACCACAACCACATCATCTACCGGGACGTCCGGGTTCCGCTTGACCACCTGCTCGGCCCGGAGGACGGCGCAAAGACCCTGGCACAGCGTCGCCTCGGCGGCGGACGCATCCACCACGCGATGCGCACCATCGCACAGTGCAAGCTCGCGTTCGACATGATGTGCGAGCGGGCCCTGTCGCGCCAGTCGCACGGCAAGGTCATCGCCGAGCACCAGATGGTCCAGGAGACCATCGCCGACTCCTACGCTGCCATCCGGATGCTGCGGCTGTTGGTGCTCGAGACCGCTTGGAAGATCGATAATTCGAGCACGAAGGAAGCCAGGACAGACATCGCGACGGTCAAGTTCACGATGGCCAAGGTGCTGCGGGAGGTGTCGTTCAACGCCCTGCACATCCTCGGGTCGCTCGGGACAACGGACCTCACCCCGCTACAGGCGATGTACGCAGGTGCGCCGACGATGGGCCTCGCCGACGGAGCCGACGAGGTGCACAAGGCTACCGTCGCGCGACGAGTACTCCGCGACTACCGGCCGCAAGAGCACCCGTACTGGCCGTCCGAGTACATCCCAGCCAAGCGCGAGGCGGCGTGGGCGAAGTTCGAGCCGAAGTTCGAGGCCGACCCAGAGCTACGCGCGTCGGCCGAGGCCTACAAGAAGTACTTCGCCCGCAACCGCTGAAATCACAAGATCGAATTTTGTGGGACGTCAGCTGATGACGCGCCGCTCAGCAGGCGTATGAAACCGACGGGCTCGGCAAAACCCTTGAGCGCGACCGTCTCTGGTCGCTGAGGTATGGCGGCTAGCATTTCGCGCACCTCGGGATCGTCGGCCACCGACGTCGACAGCACGATGTCGCCGCCGGTGCTCTGGCCCTGGAGGCGAGCGGCCATGTTGACCGTTGATCCGAAGTAGTCGAGACGGTCGTTCAAGGTCACGACCACACTGGGGCCGGCGTGGACGCCCACCTTGAGGACGAGGTCGGGGACTCCGCGTTCAGACGAGCCGATCTCCGCCTGCATGGCGAGCGCAGCGTGCACCGCCTGCGCAGGATCGCTGAACGCGGCCATCACCGCGTCGCCGATGGTCTTGACCACCGCGCCGTCATGGTCGCGCACGATTGCGGCCAACAGCGCGAAATGCTTGCGCACCAGGTTGTACGCGGCGGCATCGCCCACCCGTTCATACAGCGCCGTCGAGCCCTGTAGGTCGGTGAAGAGCAGCGCCACCTGGCTGACGCCCGCATCGTCGCCAGGCCGCAGCGTCGCTTCTGCGAACAGATCGCGGAACGCCTGCAGCGAGATCACTTCGGGTGCCGTCAGCGCATCGCGCACCCACGTGCGGTCCTCGATCAGGGCTGCGAGTTCGAAGCCCGCGTCGTTCACGAACGCCACGCTTCCCGCCTCGCCTGGATGGTCCGTGGCGTCGAGCACCTCAACGCCCGACGCCGTAACGCGTAAACCGGGAAACGGCCCAGACTCGTGGTCGAAGTCGACGAACGCGCCGGGATGCAGCGTGCGCAGACGATACGAACCGGGCGGCAGATCGACGTTGACGTTGCGCCGTTCGCCCGGATCCAGTAGCACCTGCACCGCGACATGGGGCGTTCCCATCGGGCCGGACAGGCAGAACCCGCCGTCGACAACCGCCCGAATAGCGGGCGCCGGTGCGAAGTAGAGTTCCACATTCTTCTCGAAGTCGCGGTCGTAATCGATGTTGCACGAGGAACAATGCGCGCCGCGCGGCAACTCGGAGAGTGTGCTGACGCTGAGCTTGGCGCCGCGGCAGTTGGGGCAGAGCAGACCCCACTTCATCGTGAGCAGACCCGCCTTCACGGCCGCGAGGCACGCCTCGATCGCTGCCCGCGGCGGAACGCCAAGATCGATAGCCAGCACCTTGGGTTTGAGATGGGCGACGTCGGTGGCCATGCTGCCAAGCACAATTTCGGCGAGGCGTTGGCCGAGGCCATTGCCGTACGGGCTGCGGTCGACTTCGCCGGCCAGTGTCGCTGCCCGCTCCCGCGCGCCGGGTGGAAGTTCAGGCGGCGGCAACTCGAACGGCGTAAGCCGCTCGCCAACACGATCTCCGCGCGCAAAGGCGACAGCCTCCAGGGTGCGCTTCCCAACCGCCTCACCCGCCTGGGCCGCGAGCCGTGCGCCGAATGCTCGGCCGACCAAGCTCAGCGGCTCCCATTCGAGTGCGTAGGTGACGTGCGAGCCGCCCCTGCCGTCAGGCTCGATATCGAACACCGGGCCGAAGCGGCGAAACGGGCCCTTCGTGAACAGGCGTGACTGGCGGAAGTGCCGACCGGCGATCCACTCGTACGGCTTCTCCTCCCATTCGAGCGCGAAGCCAGCAGCCTTGCCCCGCCCGCGACGAACGACCGTCCCGTTTGGTTGCAGAGTTGGTTCGAGCGTGTACGCCGGCAGGCTCATGGCCTCGTTGAACCGCTCGGTATCCGCCAGCACCGGCCAGAGCCGGTCCGGTGGCAGGGCGAACGTCCAGGTCCAGGTGCGACGCATCGGTTGGAACTGTAGGCCAGGGGCGGGCCTTATGCGCCGCGTTGCGGGATCAGTTTGCGAGCGGTGCTCAGCAGCCGCATGCCGTGATACACCAGCAGCGCCGCGATCGAACCAAGCGCGATGCCCGTAAACGTCAGATCGCCTACCCGCCAGGTGAAGTCGGCGATACCGATGATCAGCGGGATGGCCGCTGTCATCTGGTTCAGCGGCTTGGCGAAGTCGACGTGATTGGTCAGCCAGATACGGATGCCTAGTACGCCGACCAACCCGTACAGCACAATCGTCGCGCCGCCGAGCACACCCGGCGGGACGGCCGATATCGCCGCGCCCACCTTGGGGCACAACGACAACACGATGGCCACCGCGGCGGCGATCCAATATGCGGCCGTCGAATACACGCGGGTTGCGGCCATCACGCCGATGTTCTCGGCGTAGGTGGTGGTCGCGGACCCGCCGCCGAAGCCGGCCAGCGTCGTTGCGACCCCGTCGGCGGCCAGTGCTCGACCGGTAAGTGGGGCGACGTCCGTACCGGTCATCTGGCCGACGGACTTGACGTGCCCGATGTTCTCGGCGACGAGCGCGATGACCGCGGGCAGGAACAGAGGAAGGACGGCCAGTGTGAACGTCGGGGTCTGGAACTCGGGAAGGCCCAGCCACGGGGCGGCGGTGATCGCCGCGGTGTCGACATCGCCGAGGATCAGTGCGAGGACGTAGCCTGCGATGACGGCGAAGAAGATGGCCAGCCGGCCGATGATGCCACGGAAGAATGCCAGCGTCGCAACCAGCAGCACCAGCGTGACTAAGCCGACGACCGGGCCCTTCTCGAAATTCGATTTGGCGGCGGGCGCCAGGTTGAAGCCGATAAGTGCGACGATCGCGCCGGTGACCACCGGTGGTAGTGCTAAGTCGATCCAGTGGGTTCCGGCTCGGTGCACGACGATGCCGACGACGATCAACGCGACTCCGACCGCGACCAATCCGCCCAGCGCGCTGCCGGTTCCGTGCGAGGCGACGGCAGCCGTCACCGGCGCGATCACCGAGAAGCTCGAGCCCAGATAGCTCGGCAGCCGGTTACCGGTGATCAGCAGAAACAGCACGGTCCCGACACCCGAGAACAGCAGGGTGGTGGCAGGCGGGAAGCCCGTCAGCACCGGCACAAGGAAGGTGGCGCCGAACATCGCCACCACGTGCTGGGCGCCGATGCCGATGGTGCGGGCCCAGCTCAAACGCTCGTCGGGGGCGACCACAAGGTCGTCGTCCGACGGTGTCTCGACGGGCTTCCATGTCAGAGGAATCACGGTCAGTATCTTGCCCGGACGAGGCCCAGTTTCGCGGTTATCAGCGTCAGCGGCCGCGCGGCCTACTCCGTGAATACGGGTCGCGGATGCGGGGGGTGCGCGACGATGGCAGGCAACACGAAGACGTCGATGTAGCGTCGCACCGTGTCGGGATCCTCGGTGCCGGGAATGACGCCGAGCAGCATGCTGATTGAGGTGGAGATGAAGAACTGCGCCAAGTCCTTTGGCCGCAGATCACGCCGGAACTGATCGCCGCGATCTGACGCGAGCATCTCCTCGATCACCGGCTCCACCATCTGCACTAGCGCCGCGTTGTTGGCCAGCATGTGGCCGACATTGCCCTCCTCGCTTTGGTCCCCGATGGTCTTCAGCAGTGGGTCGTGAACCAACTCGGTGGCCACGATCACCGTGCTCTCGACCAACACGTCAAGGGGACCGGCATCCGATGGCAACCGGTCGAGGATGCCCGCCATGTGCCGCAGCGTTACTCGCTGAATCAAGGCTTCCACGAGGCTGTCTCGGGTCGGAAACTGGCGGTAGATGCTCCCCCGGGAGTATCCAGCTTCCTTGGCGACCATTTCCATCGACGAGGCCCGGTAGCCGGGTGAAATGAACAACCTTTCCGCGGCATCCAGGAAGGCATCCTTCGACTCCTCAGCCGAAATCCCACCGCCGACCGGGCGGCCGCGACTACGGCGTGTCGGTGCTCCTGGCAATGGTCGTGTCCTTGCAGCTCGTGGTGACATGCCGACGGTACCGGGTAGACAAGACTGCGCAAGAAAATTACATTTAAGCCAATTTGTTCAATTTCTGCGTCCTCGGCACTGGAGGTCGGCGTGGTCAATCGGGTGATGGCGATGTTGGGTTTGGCGGTCGTGCTGGCAGCGATTGCTGCGGCGATGCTCGGCGCCGCGGCGAGTGCGGCTGCCGACACCAGTTCGGCCTCCGACAGCGACGGCACCAAGACGTCGGAATCGAGGCAAGGGTCGACCGACGGCTCGCAAAAGCCGAAAACGGAATCCGAAGGGGGCGAGCAGAAACCGACCGAACAGAAACCGACCGAGCAGGATGCCAGCGGGCAGAGTCCGGACACGAGTGGCTCTGCGGACCAGCCTGCGACGGCCGACACCACTCACCCCGTCACGAAGACGAACAAGACCCACACGGACAAGCGGAACTCAGGCCTGCCCGACTCGACTGCGTCGGCGCCGGTAGCGACCGGTCAGAGCACGGTGTCGACCCGCAAGTCCGCGACCACAGCTACGGCAACCCAGGCACCCGCCAAATCGCAGCCGGTTATGTCGGCGGCCTCAGCGGGGGCTCCGGCCGAAAGCCCTGAGCCTGCGAAAAGCGCCGTGACCAAGGCGGTGGAAACGACGACGGCCGTAGCGGCACGCTCGACAGTGGCCGTCACTGAACAGGTGTCGGCCTCGCGTCCGCAGACGTTGATCGATGTCGTCGGCTCCATCGTCTTGAACGTGGTGATGGGCCTGATCCACACGTTCGACGGCGCCCCGGTGCTGCCTGCGGGCAGCACTGTCACCGTCCGTACGTCCACCCTCACGATCCCGGTCGCGGGCGGCCGTACCGTAGAGGCCGACTGGTATTTCCCGACCGACGACGAAACGCCGACCCGGCTCATCTATTTGCAACACGGGTTGGGGGCCTCCGGTCCGATGTACAGCTATACCGCGGCGACCCTGGCCGAGCAGACCAACAGCATCGTGGTGGCCCCCTCGTTGACCTCGAACTTTTTCGACGCTGACGCCGCGTGGCTCGGCGGCACGCCGATGCAACAAGCCGTTGCCGATCTCTTCGTTGGCGACCGTGCCGCGCTCACGGAAAGTGCCAGTGCGGCAGCCGGATACGAGGTAACGTTGCCGACGCGCTTCGTGCTCGCAGGACACTCGCTCGGCGGCAGTCTCGTCATGGGCGCCGCGGGCGACATGGTCGACAATGGCGCGATCGACGATCTGGCCGGGGTGCTGTTGCTCGATTCGGTGGATGTCAACAACACAGTGCCGACCGCGCTGCAGAAGTTGACCGGTGTCAATTACCGTCCGGTGTACGACATCTCGTCCGAACGGTATGTGTGGAACATGTACGGCAAGGTGGGGGACGAGCTGGAGGCGGCCCGGCCCGGGCAATTCAACGGGGTCATGCTCGTTGGCGGCAGGCACATCGATGCCCTGCAGGGCGGCAACCCGCTGATCCAGATCAGCCAGTACCTCGTCGCTGGCTTCTCACAGCCGCAGAATATCGAGGCCGTTAAGATCCTGGCGACCGGCTGGGTGAACGACATGTTCGCGGGCACCCACGACGGCATTTACGGTGCACCGCAACAGAGTATCCAGATCGACACCGATGCGGGCACTGCCACGGCAGTCGTGCTTCCGTTTACCTCGACGCAGACGGTGCAAGCCACTCCGTTCGACGGGCTGCTGAATGTGGTCCTTACCTTCCTGGCCCAGAACGTGTTCGTCTACGAACCCCTGACGCGCGCGGTGACGACGTAGGCGGCGGCACCGATCGCCACAACGGCGACGCCCACTAGGACCGACGGCACCGGCAGCAGAAATGCCAGCACCAGGCAGCCGATGAACCCGATTGTGGGAATCATCCTCCGGCCCAGTGTGAATGCCGATGCGTTCGCGATCGCGTAGTACAGCAGCACCGCGAACGACGAGAAGCCGATCGCCCCGCGCACGTCAACCAGCGCCGCCACCGCGGCGACGACGACGCCAACCACGACCTCGGCGCGGTGCGGGGTCTTGAAGCGCGGATGCACGGCGGCCAGCGCATGCGGCAGATAACGGTCGCGCGCCATCGCCAGTGTTGTCCTGGAAACCCCGAGGATCAGAGCCAGCAGTGAGCCGAGCGCGGCCACCGCAGCACCCACCCGCACCACCGGCTCCCAGCAGGGAAAGCCCGCAGCGCGCACGGCGTCCGCCAACGGGGCGGGCGCCGCAGCCAATGCGGCGCTGCCCAATTCGCCAAGCACGGCGATCGCGACAATCGCGTACACGACCAGCGTGATGCCCAGCGCGATCGGTATCGCGCGCGGGATGGTGCGAGCCGGGTCGCGCACCTCCTCGCCGAGTGTCGCGATCCGGGCGTACCCCGCGAACGCGAAGAACAGCAACCCCGCCGCTTGTAGCACGCCGCGTACGTTGGCGTCGTCGCCGAGTTGCAGCCGCGCGCCGTCCACGTCGCCGAAGCCGAGTACGACGACCACCACGGCCGCAAGCACGGCAAGCACGAGCGCGACGATGATCCGGGTCAGCATCGCGGACTTCTGGATGCCTGCGTAGTTCACCGCCGTCAACGCGACCACGGCGGCTACCGCCACCGCATGCGCCGCGTCCGGCCACACGTAGTAGCCGACCGTCAATGCCATCGCCGCGCACGACGCCGTCTTGCCGACGACGAAGCTCCAGCCTGCGGTGTAACCCCAGAACTCGCCGAGACGTTCGCGCCCGTAGACGTAGGTGCCGCCGGACTGCGGGTACAGCGCGGCCAGCCGGGCGGAGGACGTCGCGTTGCAATAGGCGACCACGGCGGCCACGGCCAGCCCGATGAGTAGACCCGAGCCTGCGGCCGCCGCGGCCGGGGCGAGCGCAACAAAGATGCCTGCGCCAACCATCGAGCCAAGCCCGATCGTCACGGCGTCGAACGTGCCGAGCCGCCGTTGCAACGCAGGGCCGTCCGGCGTGCTCACGGCAAGGATGCTATGTCAGGCGACTGGGTCTTCCCCGAATACCGATTCACGGCCCCAAACGATGGTCGCCACGCCCGCCACGACGACCAGCACGATCGAACCGACCACCACGAGTGGAATCGCCCACAACCGTCGCAGCATCAGCGCGGTCTGGCATTGGTCAACATAGGTGTGCTGGCCGGCCGCGGCCGCGGCCTGGCTCAGATCGGAGGCGAATCCCGTCCCGCATTTGACCTGGAATCCCCATTGGTCGAAGGCGTCCAAGAAGACGGGAAAGTTGAGCGCGAGGAGCCCGACGACGATCGCGGCGACACAAACGACTCCGATGTAGAACGCGCGATGGTGATAGTGGTGCAAAGCCTCCCCCGTTCAGGTCATCCAGACGTCGGCGACGAGCAGCACACCTATCGTCACCTGATACCCCAACAGCCGTCGCATCGCGCCGAGCATACTCGCTATGTTAATCACCATTCTTGTCGATTAGACGACTTTGACAATATTTAACAACAGAACTCGGCACTTATGTAGACGTAACATCGGTTATGGTGTTGGCCATGGCGCGCACCAGGCCCACCCGTGCCGACGGTGTCCGGCGTCGGCCCAAGGATCGCAGGGCGCAGATCGCCCGCGCGTCGGCCGAGGCGTTCAGCGTGCTTGGCTACTACGGCGTCAGCATGGAAACCATCGCGGCGCGTGTCGGTATCTCCGCCACCGCGCTGTACCGCCACTACTCGAGCAAGTACGAACTGTTTTGCGACGCGGTGCTCAATCTGGGTCAGCAATTGGTCGACTGCACAGCCTTCGCCGACGACGCAAGCGGGGACCCCGAGCTGACCGTGCGCAGGCTCGTCTCGGCGCTCATCGACACCGCAATGGCCAACCGGGAGGCGGGTGGGCTCTACCGGTGGGAAGGCCGCTACCTGCGCGGCGACGACCAGGCCACGCTGATCGCACAGATGCGCACCGTACATCGCCGGATCCAGAGGCCGCTCATGGCAATTCGGCCGGAGTTGACGTCGCGGCAGGGTTGGACGCTGTCGACATCGGTGCTGTCTGTGACCGGCAGCATCGTCGATCATCGCGCCAAATTGCCCGCCATCCAGGTGCGCGCCTTGCTCGCCGATCTCGCGGACGCGGTGCTTGCCGCCGATGTGCCTGATATCGAGGACAGCGTTGTCGATGCCGGTCCGCCCGTCGCCACTGCCACGGAGACGTCGAAATACGAAGCGCTGCTGAACGAATCGATGCGTCTCTTCAACCTCAAGGGCTACCGCGACACCAGCATGGACGACATAGCGACGGCCGTCGGCATGCCTGCGTCGGGCATCTACCGGTATTTCTCCGCCAAGAGTGACATCCTGGCGGCGGCGTTCCGGCGGGCGGCCGACCGTCTGTCGGCGGAGCTGTCGGCCATCGTGGGCACGGTGCCCGATCGCGAGGAAGCACTGACCGCCGTCATCGATGCGTACGTGACGAGATCGTTCGACCAGCCCGAACTCGATTACGTCTACTACACCGAACGGCTCAACATGACACCGGCCGACCAGAACATCCTGCGCAATCTTCAACGGGGCACGGTCGAGTTGTTGGTGGAGTTGGTGGTCGCCGTTCGGCCGGACTGGACACCGGGGCAGGCGCGTTTCGCCGTTCACGCCGCGATGTCATTAGTGATCGACCTGGGCCGGTTGATGCGGTACGAGAATTCGGCGCAGGTCCGCGAGGTCGTGGAACGGCTGGTGGACCTGACGCTCCTCGGCCGCTATCGGTTGCGGACCGCGTTGCCCGCCAAATAGGCCACGTAACCGATCGTGCCGACGATCGCCAACGGTCGGGTCTGTCGTGCGGAAAGGCCAAGCCCAAGAGCCGTTTCGATGCCGCCGTTGACGTAGAGGTGCTGGCGACTGTTGCGCGGAAAGGCTTGCTTTGTGATCCCGTCGAACAGCTGCGGGCTGGTGAAATGGGCCAGCCCGACGCCTGCGACGGCGAGTCCGCCGAGCTTGGCGGCACGCGAGTTCCTTTTCGGCACAGCCGTTGATCCTTTCTGATCACGCAATCTGGTAGTCGCTCAACGGATACTCCGACGCCTCTTTGACCGCATCTTTCGTCGACATCGGCCGCAGCAGCGTCGGCTCACCCTGGGGATTGAAGTAGTAAGACCGCGACGTCGCACAATTGCCGATGGTCCACAACGAATCGCCAAGCAATTCGGTCATCCGATCCCGGTACTTCGTATTCGCGTCCTCTGTCACCTCGAACGTGGTGGCGCCGCGGCGCTTGAGTTCACCGAACAATCGCTCCATGTGCCGCATCTGGTACTCCATCGTGTTGAAGAAGTTCAACCCGAGGAAAGCGAATGGACTGGCGAGGCTGAGGTAGTTCGGGAAGTACGGCATCGTCACACCCTGGTAGGCCTGGAATCGGGTGTCGCGCCACCACTTTCCGAGGTTGCGCCCCTCGCGGCCGATCACCTCGATGGCGGGGAAGTTGGCGTCCCACAAGTCGAATCCGGTGGCCAATATCAACGTATCGATCACAGTCTTGGTGCCATCGGCGTTGACGATGCCGTCGGCCTCGATGCGCTCGATGCCATCGGATTGCAGATGCACGTGCGGTTTGGTGAACGCTCGGTAGTAGCCGTTGGAGAATGTCGGCCGCTTGCAGCCGAAGTCGTAGTCAGGGGTTAGCCTGCGGCGCAACTCTTTGTCGCGGATCGAGGCGAAGCGATGCATCTTCGAAAGGTCTGCCGCGGCGACGTTGAGCCGGTGGAACTGCCGGTGATGAATGACCGCGGTGTTGATCATGACTTCGTAGATCGAATCGGTCAGCCAGCGGACGGCCCTCTGTGTCAACGGGATCCGCGCAAACAGCCGCTTGGCCCACTCGCCGAAACGCAGGTCGATCTTGGGCACCACCCAAATCGGGGTGCGCTGGTAGACGGTGAGGTCGGCGACCTTCTTGGTCAGCTCGGGGATGAGCTGGACAGCGGTGGCGCCG
The DNA here is from genome assembly GCF_003201655.1 of Mycolicibacterium moriokaense. Classification (GTDB taxonomy): domain Bacteria; phylum Actinomycetota; class Actinomycetes; order Mycobacteriales; family Mycobacteriaceae; genus Mycobacterium; species Mycobacterium moriokaense_A. The sequence goes on along the minus strand of NZ_QJJU01000017.1, from coordinate 6,541 downwards.
GTGCCGATGACAGCCACCCTGCGGCCCTCGAGCGGATACTCGTCGTCCCAGGCGGTGGTGTGAATGACCTTGCCCGCGAAGTCCGCGACACCGGGGATGTCGGGCACCTTCGGCTGGGACAGAAAGCCCGTGGCGGTGATGAGGTACCGCGCGGACAGCGATGAGCGCTCGCGCGAAGAGCCGATGGATGTGTCACTATCGGCAATCGCGATCCGCCAGACGCTGGCCTCCTCGTCCCAGCGGGCGCCCTCGACGACCGTGTTGAACCGCATGTGCTTGCGCACATCGAACTTATCGGCCACGTCGTCGGCGTATCGCTTGATCTCAGGGCCCGGCGTGAACAGCCGCGACCAGTTCGGGTTCGGCTCGAAGAAATAGGAGTAGGTGGTGGTCGGGACGTCGACGGCAAGGCCCGGGTAGCGATTAACGTGCCAGGTCCCGCCGAGGTCGTCCTCGCGGTCGAGGATTACGAAGTTCTCGTAACCAAGCCGCTTGAGCTGGATGGCTGCGCCTATCCCGCCGAAACCGGCCCCCACGATGACCGCGTCGAATTGCTCCGAAGGCATGGCAAGACGGTACCTCAGGTACCGGAAACTTTGACTACCGGCTCAGCCCTTGAGCGATCCCGTCCGCGCCGGGTCAAGGGTGGCGATGCAGGTCACCGCCCTGTCACCCTGCTTCCACGTCTCGGCCGTCGGATACAGGACGTACAGCTGCACCGAGTCGTCGGTGATCGCATCGGGTGCATACGAGGACAGTTCGGGCTCGCACTTGTTCTGGTATTGCTCGATCGCTGGCTGCCCGGGGTAGTCGCCGTCCGGCATTGTCAACACCGCGAAGACCTCTCCGGCATGCGATTGGTCGCAGCCGACGGTGTCGACGGTCAATACCCGTGTGCTGCTTGGTATTTCCTTGAGGCAGTCGCCGACTTTGACATCGGTCGCGGTGACCGTGCCCTTGCCGACCGTTAAGTAGATGGCAACGGCTGCGATCGCGACCAGTACCCAGAGCCCAGACAGAACCAGCCCGGCGATCGCCAAACCTCGTCCGCCCTGACCCTGCTTTGCCTTGTTCAGCCCGACGATGCCGCAGACCACGCTGATGAGGACGCCGCCGAGGAGGCCGAAGATCAGCGAGACGATCGCCCACCAGTTCGTCTGCGCGGGAGGCGGTGCGGGGTAGCCAGGTGGCGGGGCCGGATACGGCATCGGCGGTGGCGGGGGATACGGGCCTTGGGCCGGCTGGCCATAGGGCCCCTGCGGGCCATACGGCCCCTGCGGTTGTTCGCCGTAGGGCGGGGGATAGCTCGGCGGCACGGTCACCCGTTGACAGTAGCGTCAGGGCCGCAGCGATGACCACCGCTCAAATTTGCTATCGCGGCCGTCAGGCCCGCAGCCGCAGTGCCGCATCGACCGCCAGCGCGGGTACGTCGAGGGTCTTGGAGCCCAGGTCGTGGCGGGCGCCGGTGATTTCGACGATTTCGGTGGGGACGGGGAGGAGCGTGGCCGCCTGGCGCAGCTCGTCGATGGTGCCGAACGGATCGGCGGTGCCGTGGGTGAAGACCGTCGGTGCGGCGATGCGGGGCAGATGCTCGGTGCGCGCCCGTTCGGGCTTACCCGGCGGATGCAGCGGGTACGAGAAGAGCGTCAGCACATCGACTGTCGCTGCCCCGTCGGCGATCACCATCGATGTCATCCGGCCGCCGTACGAGTGGCCGCCCGCGATGACCGGACCCTTGGTCAGGGTGTGGGCCAGTTCGACGGCTTCGACGACACCGGCCTGATCTTTGGCCGCCGATCCCGACGGCGGACCCTTCGGGCGGCGCTGCCGGTACGGCAGGTTGTATCGCACGGCCAGCCAGCCGCGGCGGGCCCACTCGTCGCAGATCCTCGTCAACATGGGCGACTCGCGGCTGCCTCCGGCGCCGTGCGTCAGGACCACCACACCCGTGGGCTTGCCGGTGGGTTCGTGGGCGATGCCCGCAATCTGGTCGAGGTTCATGAGCCTAGCCTGAACAGCGCCGACACCGGACCGTGTCCGTGTCCCAACGGGTATGCGGCGCGCAGGCATTCGGTCACCCAGCCCTTCCCGAATGCGACCGCATCGGGCACGGTGTAGCCGTGGGCCAGCGCGCTGGCGACGGCCGCGGCCAGCGTGTCACCAGCGCCGTGGTCATTGCCGGTGTCGATGCGGGTGGCGTCGAACTCGTAGAAGTCGGTGCCGTCGAAGAGCAGATCGGGAGCCCTCGGCGACGAGCGCAGGTGCCCGCCCTTGACGAGTGCCCATCGCGGGCCGAGTGCGTGTAGTGCCATGGCAGCCTCACGTTGTGAGGTGTCGTCGTCGACGTCGACGTCGACTAGCAGGCGGACCTCGTCGAGGTTGGGTGTCACTAGTGTTGCGAGCGGAAACAGTTGGGCCTTAAGAGAATCCAGTGCGCTCGGATGTAGCAGCGGATCCCCGTGCATCGATGCGCACACCGGATCGACCACCAGCGGCACCGTGCCTGCCAAGCCCTGTTCGCGCCAGGTATCGGCGATGGTGTCGATGATCGCCGACGACGCCAGCATGCCGGTCTTGGCGGCCTGCACACCGATATCGGAGGCCACCGCCTCGATCTGACCCGCGATCACGTCGAGGGGAATTTCGTGGAAACCCTTGACGCCGACTGAGTTCTGCACGGTGACCGCGGTGACGGCGACCAGGCCGTGCACACCGAGCATGGCGAAGGTGCGCAAATCGGCCTGGATGCCTGCACCGCCCCCGGAGTCGGAGCCTGCGATGGTCATCACTCGCAGCGGCGTCTCGCCCGGCGGGCTCAGCGGTAGGTACCTCATTGCGCCAAGGGTAGGTAGATCTGGTTGCCGTGTTCGGCGAATTCGCGTGACTTGTCGGCCATTGCGTCGCGAATATCGGCGGTGATGCGCATCGAGCAGAATTTCGGCCCACACATCGAGCAGAAGTGCGCAGTCTTGGCAGGCTCGGCCGGCAGGGTTTCGTCGTGCAATTCGCGCGCGGTGTCGGGATCCAGCGACAGTGCGAACTGGTCGTGCCAGCGAAACTCGAACCGCGCCTTCGACAACGCGTCGTCACGCTCCTGTGCGCGCGGATGGCCCTTTGCGAGGTCGGCGGCGTGCGCGGCGATCTTGTATGCGATCACGCCGTCCTTGACGTCCTTGCGATCCGGAAGGCCAAGGTGCTCCTTGGGCGTGACGTAGCACAGCATCGCGGTGCCTGCCTGCGCGATGATCGCCGCGCCAATGGCGCTGGTGATGTGGTCATACCCGGGGGCGATATCGGTGGCCAGCGGACCCAGTGTGTAGAAGGGAGCCTCGTCGCACAGTTCCTCTTCCAGGCGCACGTTCTCGACAATCTTGTGCATCGGGATGTGGCCAGGCCCCTCGATCATCACTTGCACGCCATGGGATTTGGCGATCTTGGTGAGCTCGCCAAGCGTGCGCAGTTCGGCGAACTGGGCCTCGTCGTTGGCGTCGGCGATCGATCCCGGCCGCAACCCGTCGCCAAGCGAGAACGTCACGTCGTAGCGGGCCAGGATCCCGCAGAGCTCCTCGAAATGGGTGTAGAGGAACGACTCGCTGTGATGCGCGAGCATCCAGGCTGCCATGATCGAGCCACCCCTGCTGACGATTCCGGTGACCCGCTTGATCGTCAACGGGATGTAGCGCAGCAGCACCCCTGCGTGCACGGTCATGTAGTCGACACCCTGTTCGCACTGCTCAATCACGGTGTCGCGGTAGACCTCCCACGACAACTGTGTCGGGTCGCCGTTGATCTTCTCCAGCGCCTGATAAATCGGCACGGTGCCGACGGGCACAGGCGAGTTGCGCAGAATCCACTCGCGCGTTTCACCGATGTTGCGGCCGGTGGACAGGTCCATGATGGTGTCGGCGCCCCAGCGGGTGGCCCACACCATCTTGTCGACCTCCTCGGCGATCGAGCTCGTGACGGCCGAATTGCCAATGTTGGCATTGATTTTCACCGCGAACGCCTTGCCGATGATCATCGGCTCGCTCTCGGGGTGGTTGTGGTTGGCGGGGATAACCGCACGGCCACGGGCCACCTCGTCGCGCACCAGGTCGGCAGGCAGGCCTTCGCGGGCGGCGATGAACGCCATCTCCGCGGTGATCTCGCCGGCCCGGGCCCGCTGCAGTTGAGTACCGCGATCGCGCACGACACCCGGCCGCGCCGGCAGACCCTTGGTCAGATCGATCACCGTGTTCGGAGCGGTGTACGGGCCGGACGTGTCGTACAGGTCGAGGTGCTCACCGTTGGACAGGTTCACCCGCCGAACCGGCACCCCGTCGATGTAGACCTTCGTGCTACCCACAATGGGGCCTGTGGTGACAGAGATTGAATCGGAAACATCACGCTGCGCCATTTGAACAACTCCCTACGCCGGCATTACCCGGTCAGGTTCGTACGGTCGACAGCCCCAGCTGTCCTCTCAGCGCACTGGGTGTGCGCTCCCGCGGTGGACACCTGCCACGCTAGCGCAGCGAGCCGGTCGGCGGGAATAGGAATTGCCCCCGGTTGCTTTGTATAGCTAATATATGTGTTTTGCGCCTTTGCTGCGCCATAGCTATGTAAGCGAAGTAGATGACGGCTGAGACTGAGATGACGAAACCCCCGGTTGTGGTGGACGCCGATGTTGCGCAGGTCGAGACGGCTCGCCGGCGCAAGACCATGGACCACGACCACCCCCGGTACAAGTGGGTCGTGCTGTCCAACACCACGTTGGGCACGCTGCTGGCGACGATCAACGCGTCGATCGTGCTTATCTCGCTGCCCGCCATCTTCCGCGGCATCGGCCTCAACCCGCTCGCCCCAGGCAACGTCAGTTACCTGTTGTGGATGCTGATGGGTTACCTGGTGGTGACTGCCGTGCTCGTCGTGCCGTTCGGTCGGCTCGGCGACATGTTGGGCCGGGTTCGCATCTACAACTGGGGCTTCGTCGTCTTCACTGCCGCGGCGATCGCGTTGTCATTCGATCCGCTCGCCGGCGGGGGCGGCGCGCTGTGGCTCATCGGCTGGCGAGTTGTCCAGGGCGTCGGCGGTGCGATGCTGATGGCGTCGTCGTCGGCGATCCTGACCGACGCTTTCCCGGCCAACCAGCGCGGCATGGCACTCGGTGTGAACATGGTGGCCGCCGTCGCAGGTTCGTTCCTCGGATTGTTGATCGGTGGCTTTCTCTCCGAATGGCATTGGAAGGCCGTCTTCTGGGTCGGTGTGCCGATTGGCATCCTCGGCACCATCTGGAGCATTCGGTCACTCAAGGAGCTCGGTGTTCGTACGCCCGGCCGACTGGACTGGGCCGGAACCCTATCGTTCGGTATCGGCCTCACGGTGCTGCTCACCGGAATCACGTATGGCATTCAGCCGTATGGTGATTCGACGACCGGCTGGACAAGCCCGTGGGTGCTGGGGGCGATCACGTTCGGGCTGTTGTCGCTCGTGGCGTTCTGCTTCATCGAACTGCGCGTCGAGGCTCCGATGGTCGATATTCGACTGTTCCGGTCCGCCTCATTCGGCATGGGCAACCTGGCCGGGCTGATGTCATCGATGGGCCGTGGCGGCCTGCAGTTCATGCTGATCATCTGGTTGCAGGGCATCTGGTTGCCGTTGCACGGCTACAGCTTTGAGTCCACTCCGCTCTGGGCAGGCATCTACCTGCTTCCCGTCACGATCGGCTTCCTGGTGGCCGGGCCGATCGCGGGATCGCTGTCCGACCGTTTCGGCGCGCGGCCGTTCACCGTCGGCGGGATGCTGCTGATGGCGGCGTCATTCGTTGCGCTGGTACTCATTCCGGTCGACTTCAACTACTGGGTGTTCGCGGTGCTGGTGTTCCTCAACGGCCTCGGCGGCGGAATCTTCACCGCCCCCAACACCGCGGCGATCATGTCGAGCGTTCCTGCTGCCCAGCGCGGCGCGGCGTCCGGCGTTCGGGCGACGTTCTTCAACGCGGGCTCATCGCTGTCGATCGGCGTCTTCTTCTCGCTGATGATCATCGGGTTGGCCAACACGCTGCCCAGCGCGATGAGCACGGGCCTGCAGGCACAGGGCGTTTCGGCTTCCGTCGCTCACAACGTCGCGAATCTGCCGCCGGTCGGCAGCCTGTTCGCGGCGTTCCTCGGATACAACCCGATCGCCGAGCTGTTGGCGCCGTCGGGTGCGCTGCAGCAACCGGGTGTCAATGCCGAGTTGCTGACCGGCAAGACGTTCTTCCCGCACCTCATCACCGAGCCATTCCATTCGGGATTGGTGGTTGTGTTCACGGCCGCAGCGGCAATGATGGTGATCGGTCTGATCGCGTCGCTGTTCAACCCGGGCCGCTACGCCGACGCGCCAGGTGCCGACAACGAGGCCTAGGCGAGCTAGTCCCATTCACTCTGCGCATTGGGCGCGGGTTACTCGGGCGGTTTCAAGGGATGGATGCAACAGCTGGTGGGTTTGACAGTAGTTCGTTGAGCGCTTCGGCCGGCGTCTTCCAGTCCAGTGTTTGGCGTGGTCGTCCGTTGAGTTCAGC
>NZ_QJJU01000016.1 GCF_003201655.1 Mycolicibacterium moriokaense | reverse complement strand
TCGGCGCGCAAGGTTGAGCAGGCCATCGACGCGATTGTTGATGCGGTGGATCCTGCCGCGTTGCGGCGCTCGCGCAAGGCGACCTGTGATCGTGATGTGCAGTTCGGTTCGCCGTCGGATGAGGCCGGGTTTACCAGCATGTGGGCGCGGATGTATGCCCCCGACGCGGTCGTACTGAAACAGCGGGTGGAGGAGATGGCCCGCGGTGTGTGTGCGGACGATCCGCGCACGTTGGGTGAGCGGCGCAGTGATGCGTTGGCCGCGATCGCCGCTGGCATCACCGAGTTGGCCTGCGACTGCGCCAGTAGCGAGTGCGCCGCGGCCGGACGTGATGCCGCACCGCCGGTGGGCGCGGTGATCCACGTGGTCGCCCACGCCGACACCGTCGAGGCCGCCACCGCCGCGCCGGCTCGCGATGTACCGCCGCCGCCTGAGCCCTCACCGCCCGCAGTGCCCGACGTCGATGCCGCGCCGCCCCCGGCAGCCGAGCATGTCGCGGCGGCGCCGGCGCCGGTAGAGCCTGACGTCGAGCCGGCGTCGACTGCACGGCGTGGACAGGTTCCGCCGGCCTTGTGCCCCGCGCCGGCGGCGGAGCGCGCTGCGACGTCACCGGCGTCTTGCTCGGCTCCGCCGGCGTTTGTCATCGGCGCTGGGGTGATGCCGGCGCCGCTGTTGGCCGCCACGCTGGAGCGTGCGACGGTGCGCGAGATTCGCCACCCTGGCGATGCGCCGCCCGAACCGCGGTACACCCCGTCGCGGGCGTTGGCTGATTTCGTGCGGTGCCGGGATCTGACCTGTCGGTGGCCGGGCTGCGATAAACCCGCCTACGGTTGCGACATCGATCACACCGTGCCGTGGCCGGTCGGGCCGACGCATGCCTCAAACCTCAAGTGTTACTGCCGTTTTCATCATCTACTGAAAACGTTCTACTGCGGGGCGGGCGGCTGGCGCGAGCGCCAACTGCCCGACGGCACGCTGATCCTGACTGCACCGACCGGACACACCTACACCACCAAACCCGGCAGCCTGCTGCTGTTCCCCACACTGTGCCAACCCACCGGCGAACTACACCTGCCCGCATACCAGCCGACCCGCGGAAGCGACGGTCGCGGCGCGATGATGCCCAAACGCCGACGCACCCGAGCCGAAAACCTCGCCCGCCGCATCCAAGCCGAACGCAAACTCAACGACGACTACGTCGCCGAACGCAACAAACCACCACCCTTCTGACATTCAAAATATTGCACATCAGGCAATCTTGCCTGCCGTGCAACTTTCATCTACCTTGGTGTCGTGACCGCAATCCTTGGACTTCGAGAGCGCAAGAAGCTCGGCACCCGATGGGCGCTCAGTGACGCTGCCTTGGAGCTCGCAATGGAGCGGGGGCTGGAGAACGTCACTCGCGAAGACATTGCGAACAGGGCAGGCGTATCCCTGCGCACGTTCAACAACTACTTCACGGGCAAGTACGAGGCGGTTGCCTTCCGGCAGGTCGATCGAACGCGACAAAGCCTCGCGGCGTTCCGTGAGCGGCCCTCCGACGAGCCGCTCTGGACGGCGATCACCGAGGCGATGCTCCAGCCGCTGGAAGCCGAGGGCGCAGCGGACATCCGGCCGACCCCCGGCGAGCTGGCCGTGGTCCGGGAGCTGCTGTCCGCCCGGGATCTGCGTGCCGCACTAACCAGGGACCTCATGGCCGACTGGGTCGACGCGATCGCGGAACGCACCGGGACCGATCCGGCCCGCGATATGTACCCGCGATTGGTCACCGCGGTCGTCAGGGCGGTCGGTGAAACGGCAATGGAGGCCTACTCCTCTGCCGATCCACCCGTGGCCTACACCGAACTCCTCCGTCGCGGCCTTGCCGATGTCGCGGCCGGACTACCCGAAAGGTGATGCCCATGTCTGAAACCCAAGTCCCCGTTGTTATCTCAGGTGCAGGCCCCAATGGACTCATGGTGGCGTGCGAACTGGCGCTGGCGGGCGTGCGGCCTGTGGTGCTCGAGCGACTGCCCGGGCCAAGCGACGAGCCCAAGGCCAACGGCTTGATCGGGCAGGTGGTTCGACAGCTCGACATGCGCGGGCTCTACCAGAGGTTCACCGGATCAGACGATTCTCCGCACCCCGTCTACCAGTGGATCTTCAGCGGAATGTCGTTGCCGCTCTTCGGCGTTCCCGACAACCCGATGTATGCGCTGATGCTGGCACAGCCCCGGCTGGTTCGGCTGCTCGACGAGCGGGCACGCGAACTCGGTGTCGACATCCGCTGGGGCCACGAGCTGATCGGCGTCCAGACGCGATCCGACGGCGCCACGGTCGATGTGTCGGGACCGGATGGGACGTACAGGCTGGACACGACGTACCTCGTTGGCGCCGACGGTGGCCGTAGCACCGTTCGTAAGTTGGCAGGCATCGACTTCCCCGGCCACACGTCCAACACGATCGCCCGAATCGCTCACGTGCGGGTGCCCGACGAAATGCGCGGCCCCAACGGCGGTATCGATGTGCCGGGCGTGGGCCCACTGCCCTTCGGGCACAACCGACTCGACAACGGTGGGTTCATCTACGCCGAGTTCGAACGTGAGCGGTCGATGGTCGGGACCATCGAGTTCGATGAGCCCGGCGATGACTCGGAGCCGATGACGCTCGACGAGCTGCGCGACAGCGCCCGTCGGGTGCTCGGCGTCGACCTGCCCGTCGAGCCGCCGCCCGGGCCCGGGCCACATGCGTTGCGCCGCATCGCCGGGCAGAACACCCGTCAGGCCGATCGCTACCGCGCCGGAAACATCTTCCTGGTCGGCGATTCCGCGCACGTACATTCCGCGATGGGTGGTCCGGGGCTGAACTTGGGTATGCAGGACGCGGTGAATCTCGGCTGGAAGTTGGCGGCCTCGGTCAGCGGCTGGGCGCCAAGCGACCTGCTCGACACCTACGAGTCCGAGCGGTATCCCGTCGGCGAGCGGGTGATGATGCAGTCCATGTCTCAGACCGCCCTTTTCGGTCCCGGACCCGAGATCGCAGCGCTGCGAAAACTTTTCAACGAGCTACTGCAGCAACCGAGCGTTGCCGAACACATGGCACACCTGCTGGCCGGCTCCGACGTCCGCTACGACACCGGTGACAGTCATCCGCTGTCGGGTCGGTTGGCGCCCGATTTGACGCTCGACGACGGGCGACGGGTAGCCGAATTTCTGCACCGGGGTCGTCCGGTACTACTCGACTTGTCAGGAGGACACGTGGGTGAAGCCGCACACGGATTCGAAGACCGGGTCGACATCGTGGCCGCTGCCATCGACGACTTCGTGGCATGCGCGTTGTTGATCCGGCCCGACGGCTACGTTGCTTGGGCGGCAAATACTTTCGAGGCCGACGACGAGGGCCGGTTGCACGCCGCGTTGCAGAGATGGTTCGGTGTCAGCCTCGCAGAGCGCGGCGCAGCACGCCGGGATGACGCGCTACCTTCGGCCCCAGCAGAAGAGCGAACAGCGTGATGGCCAGCCACGGCCGCAGGTGAGGGCGGATCCGCACGATCAACCCGGCGTCGTCGAGCTCGAGCACCATCGCGTCGGTGATCGTGACACCCGCGATCCGCGCGTCGCTGATGGCCACGCGGGTTGTGCCCTCACCGATGACTTCCCGCCAGACCAGATCGGATAGCGCGCCGTAGACGGCGCCGAGCAGTACGCGCAGGTCGTCACGGCCGCGGAAAACCATGCGGCCGAACAGCGGCGACAGCAGCTCCGCGTTGGGCGCCAGCGTGCTGACGATTCGGTCGACATCGTTGGACCTTGTCGCATCGCAGAACACGGCGACCGCGTCTTTCGTCCCCGCAACAGTCATATGTGCACCGTAACCACCTCCATTGTAAAAAGCAATGGACTATTGTGGCGGCATGCCCAAGCAGCAGTTCGCGGACATCTCATGCTCGATCGCCCGCGCGGTCGACGTGATCGGTCAGCGGTGGACGCCGCTAATCGTTCGGGATCTCTTCGCGGGTATGACGAAGTTCGAGGACATCCGTCGCGACCTCGGTATTGCGTCCAACATCCTGGCCGCCCGGCTGGATGATCTCGAACGCCACGGCGTCGTCGAGCGGCGTCAGTACCAGAGCATGCCTGCGCGCTACGAATATGTGCTCACGGAAAAGGGCAGGGACCTCTATCCCATCGTCGCGACGCTGCTCGCGTGGGGCGACAAGTGGCGGTCTGCACCCGACGGGCCGCCCGCACTGACCGTGCACACCGAGTGCGGCCATATCACCACCGCCAGGACGGTATGCGCCGAATGTGGCGGAGAACTCAACGCCGGCAACGTAATCCACGCGGCGGGGCCCGGTGCAAAGCCAGGGCCGGGGACCGCCCTTATCGGCGACTACATCACACGGTAGCTCCGCGTCGCGCTACAGTCCCGACGTGAGCAACTCAGCTAGCGACGGCGAAGCACTGAAGGCTGTGGTCCGCCGCAACACCGAACAAGTCCAGGGTCAAGGCGATTTCGCCCTGTTCGACGAACTGTTCGCCGATGACTTCGTCGACCACACCCCCCAGCCCGGCACCACGGCCGACAAGGCAGGCGTTCGCGTCCTCTACAACCGACTGCGCGACGCGTTTCCCGACTTCCGGCCCGAAATCCATTGGCAAACCGTCGACGGCGACATCGTCACCACCTACAAGACCTACCACGGCACCCAGCTTGGCGACTTTCTCGGCATCGCCCCCACCGGCAAGGCCATCCAATTCGAAACGGTCGATGCGATGCGGGTCCGCGACGGAAAGATCACCGACCACTGGGGTGTGGCGAACCTGTACTCCGTCCTGCAACAACTCGGACAACTTCCGTCCAGCTGAGCCGCGCCCAGTGCCACCCGACGCCTCGACGACCAAGTCCAAGCTGCTCGACAGCGCAGCCCGGGCGTTCGCGCGCGACGGGGTCTTCAACGCGTCCCTGATCGACATCACGCGGCAAGCGGGTCAGCGAAACCGGGCAGCGCTGCGATACCACTTCGGTTCACGCGACGGCATCCTCTGCGCCGTCATCGACCGGCATGCACCGTTCCTCGCGCGTCGCGAAGGCGAACTACTCGACGTCGCGAGACGCGCAAGCGGTCTCGAGTCCGTCATCGAGGCTCTCGTCCGGCCCGCCGCCGAGCTTGCCGACAGCGGTTGGAGAGGGCGTTGTTGCCTGCTGATCATCGCCGAACTGACGGGGGAGGACCGCGCGCAGTACAGCCAAGAGTTGCAGGAGGTACTCGCGCGCACCGGCGGCAACGAGGTGTTCGCGCTGCTGGTGGAACGGACCGGGGACCTCACCGATGCCCTTCGCACCGAACGTTTCTCGTTGATGGTGATGTTCATCTTGCGTGCCATCGCCGACCGTGCCCGGCTGCTGGAACGCCGATCGCGTCATGGCCGGCCACAGCTCGACTACGAGCCTTTCGTGCGGAACCTGGTTGCCATGGCCGCGGCCGCCATGACCGCGCCGGCGCCTCGTTGACATAAGTACCCCTGCTTATTACTGTGACGGCTGCGTGCATCGGTGCACCGACCGGCAGGAGGTCGACGGTTGAAGGCTGTTCGCGTCGTTCGTCATAGCGATCCATCCGAAGCTCTTGAAGTTCACGATGTTCCGGCTCCCGACGTGGGCCCTGGCGAGGTGCGCATAGCCGTCTCCGCCGCGTCGCTCAACTTCGGCGACATCGCCAGGTGCCGCGGCACAGTGGCGAGCGTCATGGGACAAATCCCCTTCACCCTTGGCATGGATGTCTGCGGTGTCGTGGACGCGGCAGGCGACGGGGCGACCGAATGGGTGGGCCGTCGAGTCGTGGCGATGACCAAACAATCCTTGGGCGGCCTGGCCGAGTATGCGATCGCGCCGGTGACCGGCACCTTCGACGCTCCTCCCAACCTCGATGACATCGGGGCTGCGGCGTTCACGCTGCCGTTCCACGTGGGCTATCTGGCGCTGCACCGGCGCGCACGGCTGGCCGCTGGCGAGACCCTCCTGGTCGTGGGAGGGGCAAGCGCTGTCGGGACGGCGGTTATCCAACTCGGAGTCGCAGCGGGCGCCAACGTCGTCGCAGTGGTCGGTGGGCCCGAGAAGGCGCGCCTGTGTGAGGAACTCGGAGCCTCTGCCATCGATCGCACCTCTGCCGACCTCTTCGACGAGGTGAATGCGCGCACCGACGGCCGCGGCGCCGACGTCGCCGTCGACCTGGTTGGCGGTGACCAGACCGAAGTCATCTGGACCTGCACGGCCAGGGAAGGTCGCTATCTTCCCGTCGGTTTCAACGACGATCCGCAGTCGGGGCTGACGGGTCGCCCGCTGCGCAAGGTGTCCATGGGCAACATTTCGGTGCTTGGGGTCATCCTTGGGTACGGCGAACTACCGGTCGACTTTCGTAGGTTCGGCCTCAACATGTTTCCCGCGGAGGTCGGTCGCGACGTCCACAGCGCACTGCTCGAACTGCTGGCCTCTGGCGCGGTCCGCCCCGTGATCGGCCGTCAGATCGCAATGGAGGAGGTTGCGGGCGCACTGCACGATCACGAGCAGCGCCGAACCTCGGGTCGAACAGTCGTCGCGATATGAACGTCGACGACCTGATGTCTGCCGCGGTTGAAGCCGCGGGTACCGACGACTTTGGGCCAGACACCTTTGTGGAAGGCTTATCGGTCCTGTGTGCGTCGGCCAACGACGAGGCGCAGCTGACCGAGCTCGGCCGTTTTGCGGTGGAGCAGAACATCATCGGCAGTCTTGTCAACCGGCTGAAGATCACGGATTGGGTCCGGCAGCACCCCGATGTCGTGCAGGAGCGCATTGAGGCACCGTTGGTCGTGGTTGGCATGTTCAGGGCGGGGACGACGTTCCTGAGCCATCTGCTCGATCGGGATCCAGGCAACCGTGCGCTGCTGCGGTGGGAGGCGTCCGACAGTGTCCCGCCTCCGTCTCCGCAGACCTTCCGATCCGGACCGCGCGTCGATGCCGCCAACGCCGCCATCGACATGCTCGAGTCGCTCAACCCGCAGATGAAGATCGTTCACCACGAGGATGCCGAGGGCCCGACGGAGTGCATCACGCTGCTGGGTCAGGATTTCAAGAGCCTCACCTGGGAGGCAATCGCGAATGTGCCTACCTACAGCGAATGGCTGCTCGGGGCCGACTATCGCTCGGCGTACCGGTACCACCGCACCGTGTTGCAAGTGCTTCAGAGTGGCGGCGTGCGCGGCGCATGGACATTGAAGAGCCCCAACCACGCGATCGCGATGGAGGCATTGACAGCCGAATATCCGGATGCGCGACTGGTACTCCTGCACCGTGATCCGACGGTGTTGTGCGCATCGGCCTGCAGCCTCATCTCAACGCTCACAGGCACTTTCAGCGATGCCGACCACACCGCATATATCGCCGAGCATTGGACACAGATGCTGGCGGACTCCGTCGACCGGACCGAGGCGTTTCGACTCGCTCATCCCGAGCACGAGATTATCGACGTGCACTACGCCGACCTCGTCGGCGATCCGTTGCGCACGATCGAAACGATCTACGCAACCTCGGACAGGGAACTCGACGACCGGGCGCGAAATGCTGTCGCCGCATACGTCAGCGCGAACCCCAAGGGGCAATTCGGCACACACGGATACCGACTCGAGGATTTCGGGCTTCAAGCGGACGCGGTCCGAGAGCGCTTCGCCGACTACGTCGAGCGCTACGGAATTCCGGCCGAGGTCAGCGCCGCCAGCACGCACTAGGCGTGTCAGGCCACCGTCGCCCTGATACCCAACGTGACGTACGGCAGCGCCAGACCGTTGCTGTTGGCCAACGCGGGATGGGTGGCCAATAGGTTGCGCACACGGTCCAGTGTCTGGGTGCGCACCTTCTCCGGCGAGGTGATGCAGTAACTGCGCGACGCGACGAGGTCGATAAGTGCTTGCGGCGTCAGGTAACTCGTCCACTCGACCTGATTTCGCTGCACGTCGGTGAACGGTTCAGCCAACGTCGTCTTCTCGTTGAACTGGGCGTCCTCGTGGCCGATGATGCGTCCGAGGTCCTTGACCCAGCCCAGCCGCTCATCGCGGGCGTTCCACACCAGGCCCAGCCGGCCGCCTGGCCGCAGCACCCGAGCCACCTCCTTGACCGCGCGCTCGGTGTCGAACCAATGCCAGGCCTGCGCCACCAGCACCGCGTCGACGCTGTCGTCGGGCAGCGGAATCTCCTCCGCGGTACCCAGCAGCGCCGGAGTGTCGGGAAGCGAATTGCTGAGAAGTTCGAGCATCTCCGGAATCGGGTCGACGGCGACCACGTTCAGGCCGCGCTCCACCAGCCGCGTCGTCAGCTTGCCGGTTCCCGCGCCGAGATCGAGCACGTCCGAGGCGTCCTGGGGCAGCAGCCAATCGATCGCTTCGGGAGGATAGGACGGCCTGCCCCGCTCGTATGCCGCGGCTTCCGCGCCGAACGACAGTGAACGCTGCTGCGAGTCCGTCACCTTTGCGCCAACTCCAACGTCTCTCGGATCAACTTGCCGACCGCCTCGGTCTCCAGCAGGAAGCCGTCGTGACCGTAGATGGAGTCGACCACCTTGAGCTCAGTACAACCCGGAAGCAACTCGGCTAATTCCTCCTGAAGCCGCAGCGGGTACAGCCGGTCGGACGTGATGCCGCCGACGATCGTCGGGACCGGGCAGCCGCGCAGCGCCGCCTCAACGCCGCCGCGCCCGCGGCCCACATCATGGCCCGAAAGCGCCTCACTCAGCGCCACATACGTGCCTGCGTCGAAGCGGGCCAGCAGTTTGCGAGCCTGATACTCCAGGTAGCTCTGCACCGAGTAACGCCCGCCCGTCGCCGGGTCCTCGTCGCCTTGGGGATCGTTGGCGAACCGGTTGTCCAATTCAGCCTCGCCCCGATACGTCAGATGCGCGAACCGTCGCGCGATCTGCATGCCGAGCTCCGGCGAACGGCCGGTGCCGTAGTAGTCGCCGTTGCACCAGTCGGGGTCGGACTTGATCGCCGCGACCTGCGTGCTCTGGGTGCCTATCTGGTCGGCGGTTGCGCGTGCCCCGACCGCGAGCACCAGTGCCGAACGCACCGCGTCGGGATGGCTGACGATCCACTCCAGCGCCCTCGCGCCACCCATCGACCCGCCGACCACCGCGGCTACTTCGGTGATGCCGAGCGCGGCCAGCGTGGCAACGTCGGCCTCGACCTGGTCACGCACGGACGCCAGCGGAAACCTTGAACCCCACGGTTTTCCGTCCGGCGCGGGCGAACTCGGACCCGTCGAGCCGCGGAAGCCGCCAAGCACATTCGTGGCGATCGCACACCAACGGTCGGTGTCGATCGGCGCGCCGGGCCCGGCGACACCTTCCCACCAGCCCTCGGTCTCGTCACCGGGACCTACTGGGCCGGTGATGTGCGAGTCGCCGGTCAGAGCGTGCAGCACGACAACCACGTTGTCGCGATTGGGCGACAGTTCGCCCCACCGCTGTACCGCGATCGTGACGTCGTCGACGACGGCGCCGTTCTCCAAAGTCAGTGAGCCGACGTCGACGAGGCCGACTTCACCCTCGGCAGGCAGCGTTGCGGTACGCACGTCGAAGACCGTCATCTCGACGCCGCCGCGGCCGCGAACCCTTGCTCCAGGTCGGCCAGGATGTCGTCGATGCCCTCGATGCCGACCGCGAGCCGCACCAGCCCGGGCGTCACACCGGTGGCGAGCTGTTCCTCAGGGGTCAGCTGAGCGTGCGTCGTCGACGCAGGATGGATCACCAGCGACCGTACGTCGCCGATGTTGGCGACATGGCTGTGCAACGTCAGCGCGTTGACGAACGCCTTGCCCGCGTCGATGCCGCCTGCCAGCTCGAAGGCGAGCACCGCACCGGTTCCCTTGGGGGCCAGCTTCTTTCCCAGCTCGTACCACGGCGAGGTGGGCAGGCCCGCGTAGTTCACCGACGCCACGTCAGCATGCCCGGCCAGGTATTGAGCGACGCATTCCGCGTTCTTTACATGTCGCTCGACGCGCAGGCTCAGCGTCTCCAGTCCCAGAGCGACCAGGAAGGCGTTGAACGGTGACGCGGCGGAGCCGAGATCGCGCAGCAGTTGCACGCGCGCCTTCAACGCGTACGCGGGAGGGCCGAGCTCGGCGAACACCACACCGTGGTAGCTCGGGTCCGGGGTAGTAAACCCGGGGAACTTGCCGTTCGTCCAGTCGAAGGTGCCGCCGTCGACGATCACACCCGCGATCGCTGCACCGTGTCCGCCGAGGTACTTCGTCGCCGAGTGCACGACGATATCCGCGCCGTGGGCCAGCGGCTGGATCAGATACGGGGTGGCGACGGTGTTGTCGACGATCAGCGGCACCCCGGCGTCGTGCGCGACCGCGGCGACGTTCGGGATGTCGAGGATGTCGTTCTGCGGGTTGGAGATGGTCTCGGCGAAGAACGCCTTGGTATTGGGCCGGACGGCCGCGCGCCAGGAGTCGAGGTCGTCGGGGTTCTCCACGAAGCTGACGTCGATGCCGATCTTGGGCAGCGTGTAGTGGAACAGGTTGTACGTGCCGCCGTAGAGCCTCGGGCTCGACACGATGTGGTCGCCCGCGTTGGCAAGGTTGAGGATCGCGAAGTGCTCTGCGGCCTGACCGGATGCCAGGAATAGGGCCGCGACGCCGCCTTCCAGCGCGGCGATGCGCTGCTCGACGACATCCTGGGTCGGGTTCATGATCCGGGTGTAGATGTTGCCGGGCTCGGCAAGGCCGAACAGCGCGGCCGCGTGCTCGGTGCTGTTGAACGTGTAGGACGTGGTCTGGTAGATCGGCAGCGCCCGCGCATTGGTGGCGATGTCTGGGGTCTGGCCCGCGTGGACCTGTTTGGTCTCGAACGACCAGTGTGCTGTGGGGTCTTCTGGCGTGCCCATGGAGGCCCTCCATCTGTGTGTCAGGGGGCCCGTCATAACGGACCCGCGCTTGCCGGTAGCCGCTTGTGGCTACTCAACCTGGTCATCACCCGGGGCACCCCACCGCGGTTGGAGGGTTGCCGGCCAGCAAGCCGGGGCTAAGCGCTGGCACTCATGACCGAAGAGAAGAATATCGCATGCCGCTGACCGGGTGCCAGCGGCGTGTTTTGTCCCCAGTCGGTCCCTGTAATCGTGGCCGCGTCGACGGGCCGGGGACATCGGGAGAAATACCCCATATTCTCGGTAGAGAAGCTACTGGTCAGTAGGCAAAGCTGACCGTTCGCAGGCCCGGCTCTGCTTGTAGTCTGGCCGCGAATAGCGCGAGGAATGACTAAACGGGAGACCACTACATGAGCGCCGAGCAGCCGACCATCATCTACACGCTGACCGACGAGGCGCCGCTGCTTGCGACCTATGCGTTTCTGCCGATCATTCGGACCTTCACCGAGCCTGCCGGGCTCAACGTCGAAACAAGTGACATCTCGGTGGCGGCACGCATCCTTGCAGAGTTCTCCGACGACCTGACCGAAGACCAACGCGTGCCGGACAACCTGGCCGAACTGGGCAAGCTCACGCACGACCCCGCGACCAACATCATCAAGCTGCCGAACATCAGCGCTTCGGTGCCGCAGCTGGTGGCCGCCGTCGAGGAGCTGCAGGACAAGGGCTACGCGATTCCGGATTATCCGGTGCATCCGCAGACCGCCGAGGAGAAGGCGCTCAAGGAGCGCTACGGCAAGGTACTGGGCAGCGCCGTGAATCCGATACTGCGCGAAGGCAATTCGGACCGCCGCGCGCCGAAGGCGGTCAAGGAGTACGCGCGCAAGCACCCGCACAGCATGGGCGAGTGGTCGATGGCCTCACGCACGCATGTGGCGACTATGAAGCACGGCGACTTCTATCACGGCGAGATGTCGATGACCTTGGACCGCGACCGCGTCGTGCGGATGGAGCTGAAGACCAAGCGCGGCGAGACCATCGTGCTCAAGCCGGAGACGTCATTGGACCAGGGCGACGTCATCGAGAGCATGTTCATGAGCAAGAAGGCCCTAGTCGAGTTCTACGAGCAGCAGATCGAGGACGCATATAAGACCGGCGTCATGTTCTCGCTGCACGTCAAGGCGACGATGATGAAGGTCAGCCACCCCATCGTGTTCGGCCACTGCGTGAAGGTGTTCTACAAGGACGCGTTCGCCAAGCACCAGGAGGTGCTCGACGAACTCGGTGTGAACGTCAACAACGGAATGGTCGACCTCTACAACAAGATCGAGGCGCTGCCGTCATTCCAACGTGAGCAGATCATCAAAGACATCCACGACGTCCACGAGCACCGCCCCGAGTTGGCCATGGTGGATTCGGCCAAGGGAATTACCAACTTTCACTCGCCAAGCGACGTGATCGTGGACGCCTCGATGCCGGCGATGATCCGGCTTGGCGGCAAGATGTACGGCGCCGACGGACGGACGAAAGACACCAAGGCCGTCAACCCCGAGTCCACGTTCTCGCGGATCTACCAGGAGATGATCAATTGGTGTAAGACCAACGGCCAGTTCGACCCGACCACCATGGGCACGGTTCCGAATGTCGGCCTGATGGCGCAGAAGGCCGAGGAGTACGGCAGCCACGACAAGACGTTTGAGATCCCCGAGGACGGCGTCGCCGACATCGTCGACGTCGCCACCGGCGAGGTGCTGCTATCGCAGGACGTCGAGGAGGGCGATATCTGGCGCATGCCCGTCACCAAGGACGCGGCGATTCGGGACTGGGTCAAGCTGGCCGTCACCCGTGCGCGTGCCTCCGGCATGACGGTGGTGTTCTGGCTGGATACCGAACGGCCGCACGAGGCCGAGCTGCGCAAGAAGGTCAAGGCCTACCTGGAGGACCACGACACCGAGGGCCTCCACATCCAGATCATGCCGCAGGTGTGGGCGATGCGGTACACGCTGGAGCGCGTGACCCGCGGACAGGACACCATCGCAGCGACCGGCAACATCCTGCGCGACTACCTCACCGACCTGTTCCCGATCCTGGAGCTGGGCACCAGCGCCAAGATGCTGTCCATCGTCCCATTGATGGCAGGCGGCGGCATGTACGAGACGGGCGCAGGAGGGTCGGCGCCGAAGCATGTCCATCAACTGGTGGAGGAGAACCACCTGCGTTGGGATTCGCTCGGCGAGTTCCTCGCGTTGGGTGCCTGCTTCGAGGACCTGGGCGACAAGACCGGCAACAAGCGGGCCGCGCTTCTTGGCACGACGCTGGACGCCGCGATCGGCAAGCTGCTGGAGAACGACAAGGGCCCGTCGCGCAAGACCGGCGAGCTCGACAACCGCGGTAGCCAGTTCTACCTAGCGCTGTACTGGGCGCAGGAACTCGCCGCGCAGTCTGAGGACAAGGAGCTGGCCGATCACTTCGCTGCGCTGGCCAAGTCGCTTGCTGAAAAGGAAGACGCCGTCGTCTCCGAACTCGCAGAGGTGCAAGGCAATTTGGTGGACATCGGCGGCTACTACTACCCGGACCGCGAGAAGACCACAGCGGTGATGCGCCCTAGCAAGACGTTCAACGAGACGCTTCAGGCCGCGCAGGGCTGATGCCCAAGATCAAGGTCGACGGCACCGTCGTAGAACTCGATGGTGACGAGATGACTCGCATCATCTGGAAGCTCATCAAGGAAACCCTGATCTACCCGTACCTCGACGTGAACTTGGACTACTACGACCTCGGCATCGAACACCGCGACGCCACCGACGACCAGGTGACCATCGACGCCGCGCACGCCATCCAACGCCACGGGGTCGGCGTGAAGTGCGCGACGATCACTCCCGACGAGGTCCGCGTCAAGGAGTTCAACCTCAAGCAGATGTGGCTTTCGCCCAACGGTACGATCCGAAATATATTGGGCGGCACCATTTTCCGCGCACCGATCGTCATCAAGAACGTGCCGCGACTCGTTCCCGGTTGGACCAAGCCGATCATCATCGGCCGGCACGCGTTCGGGGACCAGTACCGCGCCGACAATTTCAAGGTCGACCGCCCGGGCACCTTCACAGTCACCTTCACGCCCGACGACGGCAGCGAGCCGATCGTGCACGACGTCGTCAAGATCCCCGAGGGTGGCGGCGTCGTGATGGGGATGTACAACTTCAAGCAGTCGATCCAGGACTTCGCGCGCTCGTCGTTCAATTACGGCCTGCAGCAGAACTATCCGGTGTACCTGTCGACGAAGAACACCATCCTCAAGGGTTACGACGGCATGTTCAAGGATGAGTTCGAGCGCATCTTCAACGAGGAGTACAAGGAACAGTTCGACACAAGAGGACTCACCTACGAGCACCGGCTGATCGACGACATGGTCGCCTCCTGCCTGAAGTGGGAGGGCGGCTACGTGTGGGCGTGCAAGAACTACGACGGCGACGTCCAGTCGGACACCGTCGCGCAGGGTTACGGCTCACTGGGCCTGATGACGTCGGTGCTGATGACTCCGGACGGCAAGACCGTCGAGGCCGAGGCCGCGCATGGCACCGTCACCCGCCACTACCGCCAGCACCAGCAGGGCAAGCCCACCTCCACGAACCCGATCGCCTCGATCTTCGCGTGGACACGCGGGCTGGGGCATCGCGGCAAGCTCGACAACACCCCCGACGTGATCAAGTTCGCAAACACGTTGGAGGACAGCGTCATCGGCACAGTCGAGGGCGGCCAGATGACCAAGGACTTAGCGATGCTGATCGGCGATCACCAGCCGTATCAGACCAGCGAGGAATTCCTCGACACGATCGCGGCCAACTTCAAGACGTCGCTCGACGGCGCTTAGCCGATTGCCTTGTGGGGCGGCTGCGCCGCGTAGCGGTCCACGAAGCCGACGATCAGGTCGGCGACCCTGCGCGGGGCCTCGAACATCGGGATGTGCCCGACGCCGTCGAGATGCGTGATCTGCGTGTCCTTCGGCAGCTGACTGGTGAAGTGGCGGGTGAACCGCGGATGCGGCAGCACCCGATCCTTCTCGCAGATGACCAGGTGCGTCGGCGCGCTGCCGTCGGCCATCTCCAGCAGGCCCGGCAGCATCAGCGACTTGAGCAGGAGCTGGTAGTACGCCGGGCAGTGCGAGACGTCGTCGATGATCTGGCGCAGATCCTCGTCGCTCAGGCTGTCGGCGGTGGCGCTGACGGGCAAGGAGGCCAGCTTGCGGCTGAGCGGTAGGCGCAGCACCCGGGGGCCGAGAGCCAGCGTCAGCAGCCACAGCGGCATGCCTGCCAGGAACTTGCCAACGATTTCGAACTTAACCGGGCTGAGGTGACGCCAGCCGCCTGCCGGTGCGATCCCGGTCAGTGTGCGTGCCCGGCCGCGGCGCTCGAGCTCGAAGGCAATCCAGCCGCCTAGCGAGTTGCCGACGATGTGTGCGGTGTCCCAGCCCAGCGCGTCCATCCGGCGTTCGACGTCGTCGGCCAGCGCCCCGGAATGCAGGAAGAATGAGCCGCGAGGTCCGCCGTTATGGCCAAGCATGGTCGGCGCGAATACCTCGTAACGGCCGGTCTCAGCAATCAGCGGTGCGACGCCTTTCCACACGTTCTGCGACATCATGAACGGATGTAGCAAAAGGATCGGCTCGCCGGAACCCAGATGAATGGGCGCGCGCAGCGACATTCCAGTCATCTGCCCGACACTAAAGGTGATACCGGCGGTACCGCAAGCCTGTCGGATACGGTCTCTCCCCGTGATCGTCAGCACCATCAACGTCAACGGCATCCGCGCCGCGATCAAGCAGCGCTCGCCGGAGAACCTGGGCCTGCTGCCGTGGCTGGAGGCGACGACGGCCGATGTGGTGTGCCTGCAGGAGACGCGGGCCGACGACGAGCAGTTGGCAGGCGCGCTGGCACCCGCTCTGTCTGACGGCTGGCACCTGGCGTCCGCCGCCGGGGATGTCAAGGGCCGCAACGGTGTTGCGGTGCTCAGCCGTCACCCGATCAAGTCCGTGAAAGATCTGGGTGCCGACGAGTTCGCCCTTCACGGTCGGTACGTGGAGGTCGATATCGACGGGCTGACGGTCGCGAGCGTCTACATCCAGACGGGCGAGGCGGGCACCGACCGTCAGCTGGAGAAGGAGCGCTTCATGTCGGCGCTTGCGCACCGGATGTCGACCGTGACCGACCGCGACGCCGTCGTCTGCGGAGACTGGAACGTCGCGCATACCGAGAACGACATCAAAAACTGGCGCGGCAACGTCAAGAAGTCCGGATTTTTGCCTGCCGAACGGCAGTGGCTGACCGACCTGATCGCGTCGGGCTGGGTCGACGTGGTGCGGGCGCTGCACCCTGATGTCGCGGGTCCGTACTCGTGGTGGTCATGGCGGGGGAGGGCTTTCGACAACGACGCAGGCTGGCGCATCGACTACCAACTGGCGACCCGCGGTCTCGCCGCGCGGGCATGCGCCGCGCGGGTGGAGCGGGCCGTGGCCTACGCGTTGCGGTGGTCCGACCATGCGCCGGTGACGGTCGAATATTCACCTGCCGCGCGCTGTGAGCCGGGGGCAGGACCGTTAGGGTCAGCCAATGAGCGTTGAGACCACTGCTCCCAAGCGCCATCGTGTCGTCATCATCGGCTCGGGCTTCGGTGGACTGTTCGCCGCGCAGCACCTCAAGCGCGCGGACGTCGATATCACCCTCATTGCGAAGACGACTCACCATCTGTTCCAGCCGCTGCTCTATCAGGTCGCGACGGGCATCCTTTCGGTCGGTGAGATCGCGCCTGCAACGCGAATCATCTTGCGCAAGCAAAAGAATGCGGAGGTGCTGCTCGGCGACGTCGTCGCGATCGACCTGACGAAGAAGACGGTCACCTCCAAGCTGATGGACTGGGAGCGGGTAACGCCGTTCGACAGCCTGATCGTGGCCGCAGGCGCGCAGCAGTCCTACTTCGGCAACGATCATTTCGAGGCCTTCGCGCCCGGCATGAAGACCGTCGACGACGCCCTCGAGTTGCGCGGCCGGATCCTCGGCGCATTCGAGGCGGCCGAGGTGACCGTATCGCCGGCGGAACGCGAGCGCCGGCTGACCTTCGTTGTCGTCGGAGCGGGACCGACGGGCGTCGAGGTCGTCGGCCAGATCGCCGAGCTCGCGGATCGAACCCTTACTGGGGCCTTTCGCACTATCGACCCGGCTAAGGCAAGGGTGATCCTCATCGAGGCCGCCCCCGCGGTGCTGCCGCCGATGGGCCCCAAGCTCGGGCTGAAGGCGCAGCGCCGGCTGGAGAAGATGGGCGTCGAGGTCAAGCTGAACACCATGGTCACCGACGTCGACTACATGGGCCTGACCGTCAAGGAGAAAGACGGCGAGGACTTCGGCGAGGAGTACCGCATCGAGTGCGCCGTCAAGGTGTGGTCGGCAGGCGTGCAGGCCAGCCCGCTCGGCAAGCTGGTCGCCGAGCAGTCCGACGGGACGGAGGTCGATCGCGCAGGCCGCGTGGTCGTCGAACCGGACCTCACCGTCAAGGGCCATCCGAACGTGTTCGTCATCGGAGACATGATGAGCGTGCCCAATGTCCCCGGCATGGCCCAAGGCGCGATCCAGGGCGCCGTCTACGCCACCAAGCAGATCAAGAGTGAGCTCAAGGGTGCCGACCCGGCGAATCGCCAGCCGTTCAAGTACTTCAACAAGGGCAGCATGTCGACCATCTCGCGCTTCAGCGCGGTCTGTCAGATCGGCAAGCTGGAGTTCGGCGGTTTCTTCGCCTGGCTGGCCTGGCTGGGCCTGCACTTGTACTACCTCGTCGGCGGCCGCAACCGCCTGATGGCCGTGATCTCGTGGTTCGTCACCTTCCTTGGCCGGGGCCGCGGGCAACTGGCGATCACCGAACGCTGGGTCTTCGCGCGCAGGGCGCTGGAGCAGTCCAAGGAGCAGAGCGCCCAAAAATCCATTGGATGACGCGTGACAAGATTGACTCACCATGAGCGCCTCTCGTCCCGTCGTCTTCTCCGGTGTCCAGCCAACATCTGATTCCCTGCATCTCGGCAACGCGCTGGGTGCGATCAAGCAGTGGGTGGGTCTGCAAGACGAGTACGACGCCTATTTCTGCGTCGTCGACCTGCACGCGATCACGCTCCCGCAGGATCCCGAGCAGCTGCGCCGTCGCACCCTCGTGACCGCTGCGCAGTACCTGGCGCTTGGCATCGATCCGTCTCGCAGCACGATATTCGTGCAGAGCCATGTCGCCGCGCACGCCGAACTCGCTTGGGTGCTGGGCTGTTTCACCGGTTTCGGGCAGGCGTCGCGGATGACGCAGTTCAAAGACAAGTCGCAGAAACAGGGCACCGATTCCACCACCGTCGGGCTGTTCACCTACCCGGTGCTGCAGGCAGCCGACGTGCTTCTCTATGACGCCGACCTGGTGCCGGTCGGGGAGGACCAGCGTCAGCACCTCGAGCTGGCCCGCGACGTCGCGCAGCGGTTCAACTCGCGATTCCCCGAAACGTTCGTGGTGCCCGACGTGCTGATCCAGAAGGCCACCGCGAAGATCTACGACCTGCAGGACCCGTCGTCGAAGATGAGCAAGTCGGCCGCTACGGAAGCAGGCCTGATCAGCCTGCTCGATGATCCGAAGGTGACAGCCAAGAAGATCCGCTCGGCGGTCACCGACAGTGAGCGCGAGGTGCGCTACGACCCCGACGACAAACCCGGTGTGTCGAACCTGCTGACCATCCAGTCGGCGGTCACAGGCACCGACGTCGACAAGCTCGTCGAGGGCTACGCCGGTCGTGGCTACGGCGACCTGAAGGCCGACACCGCCGACGCCGTCGTCGAATTCGTCACGCCGATCAAGGCGCGCGTCGACGAACTGCTTGCCGATCCTGCCGAGCTGGAATCGGTGCTCGACGCCGGCGCGCAGCGTGCCAGGGATGTGTCCGCGAAGACGCTCAAGCGGGTATATGACCGGTTAGGGTTCTTAGCGCCACGCGCGTAACGCCATGGGGGAGGCTGGGATGACGGAGCCGGCCAAACCGGGGTTTCTCGACCGGCTTCGGACGCGGTACGGCTGGTTCGACCACGTGATGCGGGCGCAGAAGCGCTATCAGGACAGCAACGGCGACTTCTTCGCAGCGGGCGTCACGTATTTCACGATCTTCGCGCTGTTCCCCTTGCTCATGGTCGGCTTCGCCGCAGGCGGTTTCGTGTTGTCGCGCAATCCCGAGCTGCTCGCCGAGATCGAGGCGCAGATCAAATCGAACGTGTCGGGCGATTTCGGTCTGCAGCTGGTCAAGCTGATGGACTCGGCAATTGCGTCGCGCACTTCGGTCGGGATCATCGGGCTTGGCACCGCCGCGTGGGCGGGGTTGGGATGGATGGCCAACCTGCGGGCGGCGCTGAGCCAGATGTGGGGCCAGTCGCGCAGCGATCCGCCTAAGTTCGTGCGCGCCAAGCTGTCCGATCTCGCAGCCATGGTCGGCTTGTTCATCGCGATTGCAGTGACCATCGCGCTGACGGTGCTGGGCAACGCAAACCTGATGAAGCGCGTGCTGGAATGGCTTGGGCTGCAGGATGCCCCGGGCGTCAGCCTAGTACTGCGGGCGGTCTCGCTGTTTGTGTCGGTGGTGATCGCCTGGCTGCTGTTCACCTGGATCATTGCGCGGCTGCCCCGCGAGTCGGTCAGCCTTCGCAGTTCGGCATTGGCCGGGTTGATCGCGGCCGTCGGGTTCGAGGTCTTCAAGCAGCTCGGCTCGATCTACCTGCAGTCGGTTGTGCACGGTCCGGCGGGCGCCACCTTCGGCCCGGTGCTGGGCCTGATGGTGTTCGCGTACATCACCGCGCGGCTGATCCTGTTCGCGACGGCATGGGCGGCCACGTCCACCGAGAATCTCAGCGCCGCACCGGTCGACGCGCCCGCGCCAGCGCAGATCACGCCCCGGGTAGAGGTCCGTGACGGCCTCGGGGTTAGTGGTGCGCTTGTGGCTATTGCGGTCGGTGCCGTTGGTGCGCTTGGCCTTTCGCGACTACGGCGGCGTTAGTGCTGTGGCCGTCGGTTCAGCGACCGCGCGCCAAGGATCAGCCCGAACACGATCATGCCGCCGGTGATGCCAACGCCCACCCTGACCGGCATCGCGTCGATATCCGGCAGTGAGGCGGAGGCCTGGCTGGCGGCCGGGTTGCTTGCTGCGGCTTCGGGTTTCGGGGCAAGCAGCGACGGATCGGGTGCGACGAGCGTGCCCACCTTGGTGCCAGGCGCCGTCGCGAATCCGTAGTCGAGTAGGTGCGCCGCCTGCTCCCACGGCGCGATCGGCTCGCGCGTGCCGTGCATGAGCACGGCCATCAGTCGTCGTCCATCATGGTTGGCGGCCCCGACGAAGGTTTGGCCGGCGTCATCGGTGTAGCCGGTCTTGCCGCCCATGGCACCGGGGTAGTTGTAGAGCAGCTGGTTGTCGTTTTCGACGGGGTAGCCGACGTCGCCGCGGCCGGGGAAGTCGAAGCTGCGGGTGGAGACGATGTCGGCGAAAGTCGGGTTCTGCCAGGCGTATCGGTAGAACAGGCTCAGGTCGTAGGCCGACGTGCTCATGCCGGGGCCGTCAAGGCCCGACGGCGTCGCAGCGCGGGTGTCGTGTCCGCCGAGCTTGCCCGCCAGGTCGTTGATCTTCGACAGCGCGGCGTCCATCCCGCCGAGCTGGACTGCCAGCGCATGCGCGGCGTCGTTGCCGGAGTGCATCAGAAGGCCGTGCAGCAAGTCGTTGATCGAATACCAGCCGTTTTCACCGACCCCGACCTTGGTGCCCTCGGCGTTGGCGTCGTCCTGGGTGCCCGCCACGACCTTGTGGATCGGCAAGTCCTGCAGCGACTGCAGCGCGATCAGCACCTTGATGATGCTTGCAGGCCGGTGGCGGCCGTGCGGGTCCCGAGCGGCGATGACGTCGCCGGTGTCCAGGTCCGCGACCACCCACGCCTCGGCGGAGATGTCCTCGGGCACCGGTGGCGCGCCGGGCGCGGCGATAATTCCGCAGCCGGACAGCGCATCGCCGCCGAGTGGTTTGGCAGGCACCGGCAGCGGGGCAGGAGGATCGCCTGCCTGAGGGACTTCAGAGGAGTCGACCGCCGGTGGCGTCGTCTCCCGGTACGGACAGACGGCGCCCTCCGGCGCCGCGTTCGGCTCCGCGGTTGCTGCAGGCATGCCGAGGATCGCGGGTGCAGCCAACATTGCCATCGCCGCAACCAGGGAGAACGCACGCGTGGAGAACATTCGTGAGGTCGCCATCGTGAGCGCAGATTAGGCGATTGGAGGCCGATTTCCGGGGAGCCACGCTGTGACTCAAGTGGTTGGAGTTACGAATGTGATCTCGTGGGCACGTCGCTGTGCGCGACGGCAGGAAACCCGATGGTCGACATCCAGAGCTTCCCGCCGGATTCGACGACGCCGGTGACCCCGCCAAAATCGGCACGCTTGGTGCGGATGCCGCCGACCACCGCACCGCTGTCGGCGTCGAATCCGACCACCCATATCTCCGGCTGGACTTTCGGTTGCAGCCGCTCGGGCAACCGCCAGATCAGCTTGCGGATGACCGGAGCCCGCGGCAGTAGCCATTCCGCGGAGGTGTTGACGGGCGTCACCATCGCGACCCAGATTCGGTTGTCCGAGCCTGTGGAGATGTTGTCGGGCATTCCGGGAAGGTGGACAGCCAACGGCGTCACGGTTCCGGCCTGCGGGCCCGTGAGCCAGTACTTCG
The DNA here is from genome assembly GCF_003201655.1 of Mycolicibacterium moriokaense. Classification (GTDB taxonomy): domain Bacteria; phylum Actinomycetota; class Actinomycetes; order Mycobacteriales; family Mycobacteriaceae; genus Mycobacterium; species Mycobacterium moriokaense_A. The sequence continues at coordinate 117,487 of NZ_QJJU01000016.1, read as the reverse complement.
ATAGCCGACGCCCCATCGTCTCGGCGAACACCAGAGCCGACTCGTCGGCGGTGGCGGTCACGCCGTTGGCGAAGTAGAGCCCGTCGACAAGCGTGGTGACCGTGCCGTCGGTCGCGAGTCGGTACAGACCGCCATTGCCACGGGCTTCCAGGATCGCCGCAAGGAAGTGATCGAAGTGAAACGCGCTCGTCGACTCTGTGAAATAGATTGTGCCGTCCGAGGTCTCGGTCACATTCGAGCAGAATCGCAGCGGTCGCCCGTCGACCGATTCCACCAAGCTCGTCAGCGTCCCGCTTGTTCGGTCCATCGAAAGCAGCCCGCGGTAACTGTCGCAGATCAGCAGCGTGCCGTCGCGCGCAACGTGCATGCCCAGCGGTCGTCCGCCCGTGTCGGCGACGACCGCCTGCTCGGAGCCGTCGGCCGAGATGCGCACAATGCGCCCGTCGACCAGACCCGCCCAGAGCTGACCCTCGGCGTCCACCACCACATCCTCGGGCCCGTCACCTGGTACCCGAACGACGGTGACGTCGGCAGCGGGAAGGTCGGGCAGCGGGTCGACTGGCGGTGGCTGCCAGCGGACGGGATCGATCGGCGGCTTCTGCGACGCGGTCACGCGCCCGAACTTACGCCCCCAGTTTCGCGGCAGAAACCTAGAGGCGCCGGCTCGCCTCGCCCAGCACACCGTGCAGGATCTCGTAGATGGCGTCGAACTCCTTCTGGCCGCTGATCAGCGGTGGCGCCAACTGAACCACTGGGTCGCCGCGGTCGTCGGCACGGCAGTACAGACCGGCCTCGAAGATAGCGGGCGTAAGAAAACCACGGAGCAGCCGCTCGCTCTCCTCGTCGCTGAACGTCTCCTTGGTGGCCTTGTCCTTCACCAGTTCGATGCCGTAGAAGAAACCTTCGCCGCGGATATCGCCGACGATCGGGAGGTCGTAGAGCTTCTCCAGGGTGGCGCGGAACGCGGGCGCGTTCTCCTTGACATGGTCGTTGATCCCCTCGCGCTCGAAGATGTCGAGGTTGGCAAGGGCGACCGCAGACGAGACGGGATGACCGCCGAACGTGTAGCCGTGTGCGAAGGTGGTCTTACCGTCGTTGAACGGCTCGAAGAGCCGGTCACTGGCGATCATCGCGCCGATCGGCGAGTAGCCGGACGTCAAACCCTTTGCGCACGTGATGATGTCGGGCACATAGCCGAAATCGTCACAGGCGAACATCGAACCGATGCGGCCGTAGGCGCAGATCACCTCGTCGGACACCAGGATCACGTCGTACTCGTCGCAGATTTCGCGAACGCGTTCGAAATACCCCGGGGGCGGCGGGAAGCAGCCACCTGCGTTCTGGACCGGCTCGAGGAAGACGGCCGCGACGGTGTCGGGACCCTCGAACTCGATGGCCTCGGCGATGCGGTCCGCGCAGTACTGACCGAACGCCTTGATGTCGTGCTCGAACGTCGCCGGCGCCCGGTAGAAGTTGGTGTTGGGCACGCGGAAACCGCCGGGGGTGGGCGGATCGAACGGCGCCTTGAATACGGGCAGACCGGTGATCGCCAGCGCGCCCTGCGGCGTGCCGTGATAGGCGATCGAGCGCGAAATCACCTTGTACTTACCGGGTTTGCCGGTCAGCTTGAAGTAGTTCTTGGCGAGCTTCCACGCCGACTCGACCGCCTCGCCGCCGCCGGTGGTGAAGAACACCCGGTTGAGATCGCCTGGCGCATAGCCGGCGATCCGTTCGGACAGCTCGATCGCCGATGGCGTGGCATACGACCACAGCGGGAAGAACGCCAGCGTCTCGGCCTGCTTGGCCGCGGCCTCAGCCAGTTCCTTGCGGCCGTGGCCGACCTGAACGACGAACAGACCCGAGAGGCCGTCGATATAGCTCTTGCCGTTGCTGTCCCAGATGGTTACGCCCTCGCCGCGGGTGATGATCGGCGGCGTGATGCCCGCGCCGTGCCGGGCGAAGTGGCCCCACAGATGGCGGTTGGCCTTTGCACCCAGCTCGGCGGTAGTCTCTTGTGTGATATCGATAGTTGTCATCTTGTACCCCAATTGTATTGCTGCTTAACGAGTCTCAGGTAAACAAGTGTCTCGGTGGATATCACTCCCGGCAATGCTCGGATCTTGGTATTGAGTAGGTCAAGAAGGTCGTCGTCGTCCTCGCAGACCACCTCGACGATGGCGTCGAACGAGCCCGCGGTGAGTACCACATAGTCGACGGATTCGATGGCGGCCAGCTTGTCGGCGACCTTCGTGGTGTCGCCGGTGCAGCGGATGCCGATCATCGCCTGCCGGGCGAAGCCGAGCTGCATCGGATCGGTGACCGCCACGATCTGCATGACGCCGGCGTCGACCATACGCTGGACCCGCTGACGCACGGCCGCCTCGGAGAGCCCGACTGCCTTGCCGATACCCGCATACGACCGCCGGCCGTCTCCCTGCAACTTCTCGATGATCTGCTTCGATAGGTCGTCAAGCTGGAACGCAGCGCCGGGTCGGGAGGTGTTCACGCGGAGCGAGGCAGGCCCGATGCCTTGCGAAGCGCCGGGGTTAGCCATGCCAATGATTGTGCACGGAATCCGTCGTGGCAAGCAACTGTGACCATGAAATCACTCGTTTGGAGGGCCTCGCGCTGCGGGAATGCGCTGCCTCCCCGTTCACGGTCGGCTAGCGTTGGGGCATGACTGCGACCGTTTCCACCAGCGTGGCAGGCAGCTGGATCGACGGTGCCCCGGTGGTCACCGGCGGCGGCCTGTATCAGGTGATCAACCCTGCGACCGGCCAGCCCGCAGCCGACTACGCGATGGCGACGCCCGCCGATGTGGACCTGGCCGTCGCCTCGGCACGTGCGGCGCTGCCCGGCTGGGCGACGGCGACGCCCGCCGACCGCTCCGCGGTGCTGGCCAAACTGGCTGCGCTGGCCGGTGAGCACGCCGACGATCTGGTGGCCGAGGAGGTCAGTCAGACCGGTAAGCCGGTGCGGCTGGCCACCGAATTCGACGTGCCCGGCAGCGTCGATAACATCGACTTCTTCGCAGGCGCGGCCCGCCACCTCGAAGGCAAGGCCACCGCGGAGTACTCCGGCGACCACACGTCCAGCATCCGGCGCGAGGCGATCGGTGTGGTCGGCACCATCACGCCGTGGAACTACCCGCTGCAAATGGCCGTGTGGAAAGTGTTGCCCGCGTTGGCCGCCGGCTGCACCGTGGTGATCAAGCCGTGCGAGCTGACACCGTTGACGACGTTGACGCTGGCCCGGCTGGCCAGTGAAGCCGGGTTGCCCGGCGGCGTGTTCAACGTGGTGACCGGGGCCGGGTCCGACGTCGGCACCGCGCTGGCCGGACACCCCGACGTCGACCTGGTGACGTTCACCGGGTCGACCGCAGTTGGCCGCAAGGTGATGGCCGCCGCCGCGGTGCACGGCCACCGCGTGCAGCTCGAACTGGGCGGCAAGGCGCCGTTCGTGGTGTTCGACGACGCCGATCTGGACGCCGCGATCCAGGGTGCCGTCGCGGGGGCATTGATCAACACGGGGCAGGACTGCACCGCCGCGACGCGCGCGATCGTGGCCCGTGAGCTCTACGACGACTTCGTTGCAGGCGTCGGCGAGGTGATGGGCAAGGTCGTCGTCGGCGACCCGCATGATGCCGACACCGACCTCGGCCCGCTGATCTCGATGGCCCACCGCGAGAAGGTGGCTGCCATGGTCGCGCGGGCGCCGGGCCAGGGTGGCCGCATCGTGACTGGTGGCAGCGCGCCCGATCGGCCTGGTTCGTTCTACCGGCCAACGCTGATCGCCGATGTCGACGAACGTTCGGAGGTCTATCGCGACGAGATCTTCGGCCCGGTCCTGACCGTGCGGTCGTTCACCGACGACGACGACGCGCTACGGCAGGCCAACGACACCGAGTACGGCCTTGCGGCGTCGGCGTGGACGCGCGACGTGTACCGCGCGCAGCGCGCGTCACGCGAGATCAAGGCGGGCTGTGTCTGGATCAACGACCACATCCCGATCATCAGCGAGATGCCGCACGGCGGCCTCGGCGCCTCCGGATTCGGCAAGGACATGAGCGACTACTCCCTCGAGGAGTACCTCACCATCAAACACGTGATGAGCGATATCACTGGCGTCGCCGACAAGGGTTGGCACCGAACGATTTTCACCAAGCGCTAGTTACACGCCTGCGTGCCGGCGAAGGAACTCCAACTCCACCCGCAAGACGTTCTCGTGATCAAGGCCGCCGGAGTACACGTCGTAGTGTCCGCCGCGGCTGCGATACAACTCGCCGCGCGGAGCCCGCGCGGCCACGCTGACCGCGGGTCCGGTCGGAGCCATGGTGTCCTGTTCGGCGACGACCATGAGCAATGGGCACCGCGCGAGATGGGCGCGACGAACTGGCCGGTGCATCGTCACGTCCAGCACAGAGCGCGCGGTGATGTCGTTGGACCAGGAGCCGTCACCGGGGTCGAGGCGGTCGTAACCCGCCATCGCGTCATCAGTGGCGATCACGCCCAACCGACCCGGCGGCACGCTGACTTGTAGATAGTGCGGTGGCCTGCCGAGGACCGATCCGATAAAGTCGGCAACCGCGTGCGCCGTCAGGCGGAGTCCGCGTGACACCGGGATCTTCGCCACTCCGGCAAGGCCGTCCACCAGCGGGCACTGCGCGACGGCACCGGCAAGTCGTGGCTCACTCGCGGCCAGCTCGACGATATGCATACCGGCAAACGATGTGCCCCAAGCGAATACGCGCGTGTTGTCGAACGTTTCCTGTGCGCGCGTCCATGCCAGCACCGTTCGGTAGTCGTCCAACTGACGGCGGATCGACAACAGCTGCCTCGGCTGGCCTGAGGAACGACCCCAATGCCGATAGTCGAACACCACCGCCGCGAAACCGCCTGCGGCGAACCGCTCGGCGAATGGGGCCAGTCCCGCGGCCTTCACCCCGCCGATGCCGTGGGCCATCACCACGACCGGGTGCGGACCGGGCCCATCGGGCAGGTACATCCACGCGTCGATCTCCTCGCCGCCACCCGCGGGTATCCGGACATCGGTCCGTCGGCCGAGATCGCTGGTCATGCGATGACGCTGTTCTGCGTGACGTCGCCGCCGGCCTGCCGAGCCAAGTCGGCGCCGAACAGCGCCCCTGGAGTGAATGCGCCGCGCGGTGTCGATTCCTCGCCCAATTGCCCGGCGGCCAACGCGGCGACTCGTGCCGTGAACGCGTAACCCTCGCCTGCGCGCAGCCATGCCTCCCGACGTGTGCCGTCGGCCCAGTCGAGTCGCGCGTACGCCCATGAGACGTCGCCCGCCTTGTTCGGCGGCGTCAGGTGCATCCGGTCGATCAGACGTCGCACGGCGGCCCGAATCGGCCTGACGCCCAACAGTGCTGACACCGCAGGCATGAGCGTTCGCACTGCCCGTCCGCTCGGCACCTCGCTGGAGTATGCGATCACGTCACCGGCATCCGATGCCCGCCGCGCAGCTTCGAGCTCACCGGTCGGAACCGCCAGCGCCTCTCTCGGAACGGCACCGGGGATCGGGATCCGTTCGTGGTGTGCGCCAAGCCTGCAGCGCACGAGTTGTCCGTCCCGATATCGTCTGCCGCCGTACGCAATTGCGTCCACGGCGCTGGCAAGCACCGACGATCCCAGTTCCTGCACGGCCGGTACGGCGGCGACCATTGCGCGTGCTGGCGGACGATGGCCACTGCGGAGCTCGATCACGAGCGCCTCGGTGGCCAGCACGCCAAAGCCGGCTCCGGTGACCAGCGTGACGCCCTCGCGTCGGGCCTCGCCGTCGAGTTCGAGCAAGTCCCGGACCGGCTCGAGCTCGTTGGCCTGGTCCAGATAGTGCACTCCGGCGGCGAGGCACGCCCGGGCCAGCGGCAGGGTCGTCGCGCTGTATGGGCCGACCGCGTTGACTACGACGCCTGGCTTCTCGACCTGGATCTGCCTGATCAACTCTGCGAGGTCAGAGACCACGCGTGTACGCGGTGACCCGCCAATAGATTCCGACACTGACGCCAGCTTGTCGTGATCGCGCCCGACGAGAACGACGTCGGCACCGCGGTCGACCAGTTCGCGGGCGACCCCGCGTCCGCTCAGCCCAGTTGCTCCGAACACCCAGATTGCTTTCATGCCATTTACGATACACTGTGCATCGTTAACTGGTCAAGCGGATAGGGTGCCAGACACAGATGCCAGGTCTTAGAGGTCGCCCGCGCGACAACGCATTGGACACCGCGATCACCGACGCGACGAAGTCGGTGTTGCTGTCGGACGGCTATGCGGCCGTCAACATCGATCGCGTCGCCAAGCTCGCGGGCACCACCCGGGCGGCGATCTACCGTCGGGCGAGAACCCGAGGCGAACTGGTGGTCGGGCTGCTGGTGAGCCAATTCGGATCCGACCCCGCGCCGAACAGCGGGCAGCTGCGCCGCGATATGCTACTACTGCAGCAGCTGCAACGCGACTTCTTCTCTCATCCGGTGATCAAGGCCGGGTTAGCGGGCGCGCTAAGCGATTTCACCGCTGACGGCAACCTCGGCACCGTCTTCTACGAGCAGTTCATGGCCCCGCGCAGGCGTTCGGTCGTGGCGATGCTGGAGCGCGCCGTCGACCGAGGTGAGATCGCACCGGTCCGGCGACCGGACATCGTGTCGGACCTGCTGACCGGCCCGCTGCTGTTGCGTGCGGTGCTGCCGACCGTCGGTCCGATCGATGATGCGCTGCTGGCGGCGACCGTCGAGGCGGCCATGAACGTGTGCCAATGACCTGTGAACGCGGAAACTAGACTCGGGCCATGACCGCGAGCACGCGGGTCGACGAGTTCGAGGAGCTACGGCCGCACTTACTGGCCGTCGCCTACCGGCTCACCGGCACCGTCGCCGACGCCGAGGACGCTGTGCAGGATGCGTGGCTGCGGTGGGACCGCACGGCCGAGTCCATCACCGATCTGCGCGCGTGGCTGACGACGGTGGTCAGCAGGCTGAGCCTGGACCGGCTGCGCTCGGCAGCCAAGCGCCGCGAAACCTATGTCGGCGAATGGCTTCCCGAGCCGGTGGTGACGGGCTTCGACGGGAACGACCCTCTTGCCGTGGTGGTCGCCGGTGAGGACGCTCGGTTCGCCGCGATGGTGGTGCTCGAGCGGCTCAACCCCGACCAGCGCGTCGCGTTCGTGCTACACGACGGTTTCGCGGTGCCCTTCGGCGAGATCGCCTCGGTGCTCGGTGTCAGTGACGCCTCGGCCCGGCAGCTGGCCTCGCGTGCGCGACGGGCAGTCGCGTCGGCTCCGCCTGCGGCGGCCGACGACACGCACAACGAGGTGGCGGGCGCACTGATGGCGGCGCTTGCCGACGGTGATATGGAAGCCGTTGTGCGCCTTCTGCATCCGGAGGTCACGTTCACCGGCGATTCCAACCGCAGGGCGCCGACGGCCGCGCGCGTCATCCACGGCCCGGACAAGGTGGCGCGGTTCCTCTTCGGCCTTGCCCGTCGCTACGGTCCCGAGTGGCTGTCGACGAATCAGCTCGCGCTGGTCAACGGCCAGCTGGGAAGCTACACGACCGCGGGCCCCGCCCGCGACGGCTATCCGCCGATGACGCCGCGGGTGACCGCGATGACGGTGCGCGATGGAAAGGTATGCGCCATATGGGATATCGCCAACCCGGACAAGTTCACCGGCTCGCCGCTTGCTCGTCCGTAGTCGTCGCCCACGGAACCCGGCAGGCGTCACCTCAGTTGAAGCCCTGCTCGGTGATGCCGAGGGCCGAGTACATGCGCGCCCGCATGTTCTCCACGCCGATTTGGTAGGTCAGCTCGATCACGCCGTCGTCGCCGAATCGGCGTTTCAGGTCGGCGACCTGTTCGTCGGTGACCGTGTGCGGGTCGGTGGTCATGGCGTTGGCGTAGGCGATCGCCGCCCGTTCGTCCTCGGTGTAGCCGGGTGAGGTCGCGTAGTTGTCGATATCCTTCAGCCTTTCGACGTCCAGGCCGTCGAGGCGCTGCAGCATCGAGCCGAAGTCGACGCACCACGAGCATCCAATCGTGCGGGCCGTCCAGAACACCGCCAGCTCGCGCACACTTGCGGGCAGCTTCTTCGATGCCGAGCCCAGCATGCCTTCGTGCACGATGTTGGCCAGCATCAGCCGGGGGTGATGGGCGGCGACGGCGAACGGCTCCGGCACCTCGCCGAACCGCCGCTTGGCCACCCGGTAGAAGAGCTTCGTCAGCAGCGAGGCCTGCTTAGGGGTTACCGGATCTATGCGGGATGTCTGTGTCATACCCGTTAGACGAGGCAGCCCGCCGATGTGTGACGGCGATTTGTGTGCAATCTGGAGCGGTGAGCACTCCTAAACGCACACAAATCGCTTAGCGGGCGAACATCAGCGCGCGCTTGACCTCTTGAATGGCCTGCGTCACCTGGATGCCACGCGGGCAGGACTCCGTGCAGTTGAACGTGGTCCGGCAGCGCCAGACACCGTCGACCTCGTTGAGGATGTCGAGCCGCTCGGCGGCGCCCTCGTCGCGGCTATCGAAGATGAACCGGTGCGCGTTGACGATCGCTGCAGGGCCGAAGTAACTGCCCTCACTCCAGTACACGGGGCAACTGGTCGTGCAGCACGCGCACAGGATGCATTTGGTGGTGTCGTCGTAGCGGGCCCGGTCAGTCTGGCTCTGAATCCGTTCCCGCGTTGGCGGATTGCCGCTCGTCATCAGGAACGGCTTGATCGCGCGGTAGGCGTCGAAGAACGGCTCCATGTCGACGACGAGATCCTTTTCCACTGGCAGCCCGCGGATCGGCTCGATCGTGATGGTGAGCTGCTTACCCGGTTTCTTGGGGAGCAGATCGCGCATCAGCACCTTGCAGGCCAGCCGGTTGACGCCATTGATGCGCATCGCGTCGGAGCCGCACACCCCGTGCGCGCAGGAGCGCCGGAACGTCAGCGTGCCGTCCAGGTACCACTTGACGTAGTGCAGCAGGTTGAGCAGTCGGTCGGTGGGCAGGCACGGGACGCGGAAGCTCTGCCAGCCCGCGGCGTCGGCGTCCTCCGGGTTGAACCGGGCGATCTTCAGCGTCACCATCACCGCGCCTTCTGGCACGGGTGGGAGCGGCGGGTTGCCGGCTTCCGGGGCGTCGACGGTGGGTGCGCTCATGTCAGTACTTCCGTTCCATCGGCTCGTAACGCGTCTGCACCACCGGCTTGTAGTCCAACCTGATATCGGACAGCAGGTCGGCGCCCTCCTTGTAGGCCATGGTGTGGCGCATGTAGTTGGTGTCGTCGCGGTTGGGGTAGTCCTCGCGGGCGTGACCGCCGCGGGACTCCTTGCGGTTCAGCGCACCGACGACCGTCACCTCGGCCAACTCCAATAAGAAGCCGAGCTCGATCGCCTCGAGCAGGTCGCTGTTGTAGCGTTTGCCCTTGTCGTGCACCGTGATTCGGGCGTAGCGCTCCTTGAGCGCGTGGATATCGGTGAGCGCCTGCTTCAGCGTCTCCTCGGTGCGGAACACCGCGGCGTTGTTGTCCATCGACTGCTGCAGCGCGCCCCTGATGTCGGCGACTCGTTCGTTGCCGTGCTCGGAGAGGATGTCGCCGACCCAGCCGACAACCATCCCCGCCGGATCGGCAGGCAGGTCGAGGTGATCGTGGCCGAGCGCGTAGTTCGCCGCTGCAATGCCTGCGCGGCGGCCGAACACGTTGATGTCCAGCAGTGAGTTGGTGCCCAGCCGGTTGGATCCGTGTACGGAGACGCAAGCGCATTCGCCCGCTGCGTACAGGCCAGGGACAATCGTCGTATTGTCCCGCAGCACTTGGCCGTTCACCGTGGTCGGGATGCCGCCCATCACGTAGTGGCATGTCGGATAGACCGGCACGAGTTCGGTGACCGGGTCGACGCCCAGGTAGGTGCGGGCGAACTCGGTGATGTCGGGCAGCTTCGCGGCGAGCACGTCCGCGCCGAGGTGGCGCACGTCGATGTAGACGTAGTCCTTGTTCGGTCCTGCGCCGCGACCTTCGAGTACCTCGAGCACCATTGAGCGGGCGACGATGTCGCGAGGCGCCAGGTCGACGATGGTGGGCGCGTAGCGCTCCATGAAGCGCTCGCCTTCGCCGTTGAGCAAGCGGCCGCCCTCGCCGCGCACCGCCTCGGAGATCAGGATGCCCAGCCCCGCCAAGCCGGTGGGATGGAACTGGTGAAATTCCATGTCCTCCAACGGAAGTCCCTTGCGGAACACGATCCCGAGGCCGTCGCCCGTCAGCGTGTGGGCGTTGGACGTGGTCTTGTACATCCGGCCCGACCCGCCGGTGGCGAACACGATTGCCTTGGCATGGAAGATGTGGATGTCGCCGGTGGCGAGTTCGTAGGCGATGACACCCGTTGCGACCGGCCCGCCCGCCGTCTCGGTGATGGCGACGTCGAGGGCGTAGAACTCGTTGAAGAACTCGACGTCGTGTTTGACGCAGTTTTGATACAGCGTCTGCAGGATCATGTGGCCCGTGCGGTCGGCGGCATAACAGGCCCTGCGCACCGGCGCCTTACCGTGGTCGCGGGTGTGCCCTCCGAAGCGGCGCTGGTCGATGCGGCCCTCGGGGGTGCGGTTGAACGGCATCCCCATCTTCTCCAGGTCGAGCACCGCGTCGATGGCTTCCTTGCACATGATCTCGACGGCGTCCTGGTCGGCGAGGTAGTCGCCGCCCTTGACCGTGTCGAAGGTGTGCCACTCCCAGTTGTCCTCTTCGACGTTCGCCAGCGCCGCGCACATGCCGCCCTGCGCCGCACCGGTGTGGCTGCGGGTCGGGTAGAGCTTGGTCAGCACCGCGGTTCGCGCGCGTGGACCAGCCTCGACCGCCGCGCGCATGCCCGCGCCGCCTGCACCGACGATGATGACGTCGTAGCGATGTTCCTGAATCATGTATCAGTCCCCGTCACGAGATGTTCGCGTCGAAGGTGACAAGCACGTAGGTACCCAGCACCAACGTGAAGCCCGTCGCCAGCAACAACAGCGAATTCAGATAGAACCTGGTGGTGTTCTTGCGGGCGTAGTCGCCGATGATGGTGCGCATGCCGTTGGCGCCGTGCACCAACGCCAGCCACAGCAAGGCCATATCCCAGATCTGCCAGAACGGCGAGGCCCAGCGCTGGGCGACGTAGTTGAAGTCGATCCGGTACACACCGCCGTCCCAGATCAGCCCGATGAACAGGTGCCCGAGTGCCAGGAACACCAGTGCCACACCGGAGAACCGCATGAACAGCCAGGCGTACTTCTCGAAGTATGGGATGCCTCTCGGCCGCCGGGGTGCGCGCGGATGGTCCAGGCTGGCGGGCCGGTCGTGCTCTTTCTCCTGCACGGGTGCCAGACGGCCCTCGCGGTGGTGCGGGGTCCAAGGTGCTCCCGCCGACCCGCCCGCTGGCCCGGTCACAGGAATCGCTCCGCCATGTGCATCCCGAGCACGCCCAGCGCGGGGATCATCACGGCGAACCAGACGCCGAGGACGATCCACAACATCAGCCGCTGGTACTTCGGACCGTGCTGCCAGAAGTCGATGAGAATGATGCGCAGACCGTTGAGGGCGTGGTAGAGCAATGCCGCGACCAGACCCATCTCCATCAGCCCGACAATCGGTGTCTTGTAGGTGTCGACGACCTCGTTGTAGGCCTGTGGACTGACCCGGACCAGCGCGGTGTCCAGCACGTGCACGAGCAGGAAGAAGAAAATGGTTGCCCCGGTGATGCGGTGCAGCACCCAGGACCACATGCCCGGATCGCCGCGGTAGAGGGACTGTCTGCGCGGCGGTCGCGATCGCGGAGCCGGTACCGCCGGTTCTGCGGATGTCGCAGTACTCATCTGGCCTCCAACGCCATCGGTGGACGCTTGGGCTCGGCGACGAATCCCTGCCCAAACCTCGGGGCGACTCTAAACCCAGTTGTACTGCTTAACGAACTACCGTTTAGCCGTCGGCGCACGGCAAACGGCGAAAGTTAGGGTTACCTTCCTCACGTGCGTGACCGAGGAAGGGGAGCTTCGGAATGCATTCAGAATCGGCGCGGTGAGGGCGAGATGACATCCGATATCGACTGGAAAATGTTACGGCACAAGGCAACTGAGGTATCTACTCACGCATATGCGCCGTACTCGGGTTTCCCCGTCGGCGCAGCCGCGCTGGTCGACGATCACCGAATGGTGGCCGGCTGCAATGTGGAGAATGTCTCATATGGCCTTGGTCTCTGTGCCGAGTGTGCTGTGGTCTGCGCCCTGCATTCCAGCGGTGGAGGCAGGCTGATCGCGCTGTCGTGTGTGGACGCGGCGGGTGAGGTGTTGATGCCGTGCGGTCGCTGTCGGCAGGTGCTGATGGAGCACGGCGGAGCGGGGCTACTCATCGACCATCCTCTGGGACCAAGGCCGTTGAGCGAGCTGCTTCCCGACGCGTTCGGTCCGCAGGACCTGGAGCGTCGAAACGAACCGGCACACGAGGAAACCCCGTGACCGACTTCACATTCGACGCCCCGACGGTCATCAGGACGAAGCGCGACGGCGGGGTGTTGTCGGATGGGGCGATCGACTGGGTAATCGACGGCTATACCCACGGCCGGGTCGCCGACGAGCAGATGTCGGCGCTGTTGATGGCGATCTTCCTGCGGGGGATGACCGGCGCCGAGATCGCCCGCTGGACAGCGGCCATGGTGGCCTCCGGCGAGCGACTGGACTTTACAGATCTGCGGCGCGACGGCAAGCCACTGGCGTTGGTGGACAAGCATTCCACCGGCGGTGTCGGCGATAAGATCACCATTCCGCTGGTGCCCGTCGTGATGGCGTGTGGGGGAGCGGTGCCGCAGGCGGCTGGGCGTGGCCTCGGGCACACCGGCGGCACCCTCGACAAGCTGGAGTCCATCCCTGGATTCACCGCCGAAATCTCCAAAGCCCAAATACGGCAACAACTTTGCGATTTAGGGGCAGCGATCTTCGCGGCCGGTGAGCTGGCTCCCGCCGACCGCAAGATCTACGCGCTGCGCGACGTGACCGGTACCACCGAATCGCTGCCGCTGATCGCGAGCTCAGTGATGAGCAAGAAGATCGCCGAGGGCACCCGCGCGCTGGTGCTCGACAGCAAGGTCGGCAGCGGGGCGTTCTTGGCGACCGAGGCCGAGTCCCGCGAGCTGGCCCGCACGATGGTGGGCCTCGGCACCGAGGCGGGGCTGGTGACCCGTGCGCTGCTGACGGACATGGAGATACCGCTCGGCCGGACCGTCGGCAACGCGATCGAGGTCGAGGAATCGCTTGAGGTGCTGGCAGGCGGAGGGCCTGCGGACGTGGTGGAGCTGACGCTGGCGCTTGCCTCGGAGATGCTCGACGCCGCCGGGCTCGACGGGCTCGACCCCGCCGAGACATTGCGGGACGGGTCGGCGATGGACCGGTTCCGTGCGCTGGTTGCCGCACAGGGCGGCGACTTGTCCGGACCGCTGCCGATCGGTGCGTATTCCGAGACCATCTGCGCGCCGCGCGATGGCACGATGGGACTCATCGACGCGATGGCGGTGGGACTGACGGTGTGGCGGCTCGGCGCGGGCCGTTCCATCCAGGGTGAGCAGGTGCAGTCCGGTGCCGGGATGCGCATCCATCGGAGGCCCGGCGAACCCGTCGCCGCCGGTGAAGCAGTGTTCACGCTCTACACCGACACCCCGGCACGGTTCGAGGCCGCGATGGCCGAAATGGACGGCGCCTGGAGCGTCGGCGACAGCGCGCCCGAACTGCGGCCGCTGATCATCGACCGGATCGGCCCATGACCACACCGCTGACCCTGGAGTCGATCCGGCGGGCGCCGAAGGCACTGCTGCATGACCACCTCGACGGCGGGCTACGGCCAGCCACGGTGCTGGAGTTGGCTGGGGCGAACGGCTACGACGAGCTGCCTGCCACCGACGTCGACGGGCTCGCGACATTCTTCCGCACCGCCGCACACAGCGGTTCGCTGGTTCGCTACCTCGAACCGTTCGCTCACACCGTTGGCGTGATGCAGACACCGGAGGCGCTGTACCGCGTGGCCTACGAATGCGTCGAAGACCTGGCGGCCGATAACGTCGTGTACGCCGAGATCCGGTTCGCCCCAGAGCTGCACATCGACCGCGGGTTGTCGCTGGACGCGGTCGTCGACGCGGTGCTGACCGGTTTCGCCGACGGTGAGAAGGCGGCCAGCGCGGAGGGCAGGGCCATCACCGTGCGCTGCCTGGTCACGGCCATGCGGCACGCTGCGCGGTCCCGCGAGATCGCCGAGCTGGCCATCCGGTTCCGAGACAAGGGTGTTGTCGGCTTCGACATCGCAGGCGCCGAGGCCGGATACCCGCCGACGCGACATCTCGACGCGTTCGAGTACATGCGAAGCAACAACGCCCGCTTCACCATTCATGCCGGCGAGGCGTTCGGGCTGCCGTCGATCCACGAGGCCATTGCTTTCTGCGGCGCCGATCGGCTCGGCCACGGCGTGCGGATCGTCGACGACATCTTCGAGGATTCGGCCGGGGCCGTCCGATTGGGCCGGCTCGCATCGTTGTTGCGGGACAAGCGGGTTCCGTTTGAGCTGTGCCCATCGTCGAACGTGCAGACCGGCGCGGTCGGCAGCATCGCCGAGCATCCGTTCGACCTGCTGGCCCGGCTGCGCTTCCGCGTCACGGTCAACACCGACAACCGGTTGATGAGCGACACCACGATGAGCCAGGAGATGCTGCGGCTCGTTGAGGCTTTCGGCTACGGCTGGACTGACCTACAGCGGTTCACGATCAATGCGATGAAGTCGGCGTTCATCTCATTCGACGAACGCCTGGCGATCATCGACGACGTGATCAAGCCCCGCTACGCCGTGCTCATCGGCTAGCTCGCCGGGTACGTCAGCTGAGCGCGCGCAGCGCGTCGGCGAATTCGGTTGGTGCTTCCATGAATCCACCATGGTCGCCGGGAAATTCGACCGTCGTGTTGCCGAGTAGATCGGCAAGGGTAGTAGACGTCCGGTAGGTCAACAGATGCCCGGAGTTCACTCCGAGACCCACCAAAACCCTTGTCGGGCTGGCCTTCAGTGCCTCGACGCCCGGAATGTAGGAAGTGGTGTGCCACAGTTCGTGGTTGAAGAACCGGGCGGCTTCGCGGCGCTCGTCCTCGGACGGTTCCGGAGGCGCCGGTAGCTCCGCACCCTCGGGGGCCGACACGTCGAAGCCGGCGTTGCCCATGAACTTGAACCACGCGACCTGCATGCCATCGGTGCGGTACGTGTCGATGATGTCCTGGGTGTTCGCGCGCTGTTGCGCAGCATCCGGCAGCAGCTCGAGCAGCGGCGGCTCATGAGCGATGAGCGTGCGCACCCGTCCGGGATGCCGGACGACGAGCGCAAGACCCGTGACGGCACCGCCGCTGGATCCGAACACATCCGCCGACTCGGCGCCGAGATCGTCGAGAATTGCTGCCACGTCGTCGGCACGCAGCTCGGGGGTGGAGTCCTCTTCGGGGTCGTCGATCGTGCTATTCGCGAAGCCGCGGGGATCGTAAGTGACGACGGTGTGGTCGCTGGCCAGCGCGTCGGCCAAAGGTGCGAACTCCGCCGAGGCCATCGGTGAGCCGATGACGAGCAGCAGCGGTCCGGTGCCGCGAACCTCGTAGTGCAGGCGGGCGCCGGGGACGGTGACGGAGTGGACGGTAGCGGTGCTAGGCAGGGTCATAATCGTGCAGACCATCGCCGAGCCGTGAACTCATCGCGACGTATCGTGAGGCGGTGATCACCGGCGCTCATGTGATTGTTTACAGCCGCGACGCCGACGCGGACCGCGCGTTCCTCCGCGACGTGCTCGAGTATCCGTATGTCGACGCAGGAGGCGGCTGGCTGATCTTCAAGCTGCCGCCCGCCGAGGTGGCCGTGCACCCCGTCGAGGACGCGGCGTCACACGAGCTGTACCTGATGTGCGACGACGTGATCGCCACCGTCGAGCAGTTGGCGGCCAAGGGTGTCACGTGTGGGCCGGTCTCCGACCAGGGCTGGGGCCTGTTGACGAGCATCCGGCTTCCCGGCGGCGGCGAGCTCGGCCTGTACGAGCCACGCCATCCGAAGGCGACCGAGCTGTAGCGCTACTCCTGGCGCAGCCGTGACTCGACGAACGCCTCAAGCGCCTCCCACTGCTCGACGGCCGCTGCGTACGGCCCGCTCGGGCTGCTCACGGTGTCCGGGTCGAGCACATGGGCCACCACGCGGCCCAGCGGCTGATCGGCGTCCAGGGCCTCGTCGACCGTGGTGTCCTCGGCGTAATCGCCGACATCCCTGAGCAATTCGACGGCGAGTTCCAACTGGTCGCGGTCGAGCGCGTCAGGGCCGTCGGCGAGGTCGTCGGCGATTCCGGTCAGCACGTAAACGTTGTCGTCGCTGACGTTGACCTGCAGCGAGCCGTCAGTGGCTGCCGTGCGGATGTCGTCGTAGGTCGCCAGATCCGATAAGTCGTGGTCGTGTTCGTCCGCCAGATAGCGCGCCATCGCCCCCTGGGAGCGGAACACGCTGATTCTTCCGTTGCGGCCCAAGTAGATCGGTTGATCATCGAGATAGCAGCGCAGGGTGTAGTACGTACCACCGCTGGTCATCATTCGCACCGGGTCGATGCCCACCTTGAGCCAGAAGTCCTCGTCGCTGCCGAGCAACGTTCCCTCGGCGTGGTCGGCGAGCTCGTCGGCCTCCTCGACGTCGGCCTCCGGTTCGGCGTCTTCGGTGTCGGCTTCGGCCTCTGCGGTCTCCTCCGCTTCGGGTACGGGCTCGGGCTCGGGTGCGGGCTCGGCCAGCTCGGCCTCGGCCTTCTTCGACGCGGCCCCGTCGACGTCGGGAATCGTGACGATCTCATCGATCGCGTCGACCACGTTGTCCCAACCGCGGCCGATCACCGCCTCGATCTCGGCCCAACGCTTGCGGCCGGGCCGCCCGGCGAACGCGTCGAGGCCCCCGCCGACCGTGCCGAGCATCGGGTTGCCGTTGAAGAACTTGGTGACCGCGGGCATCTCGCACACCGATCCGATGGCAGATGCGATCGCCAGCGTGCTGTGCAGCGCCTTGATCGTCTCCTCGCTGGGCTTCTCGGCGACCAGCTCCTGGAGGCTGACGAGGTCGTATTGGTGGTCCTCGGGCGGATCGAACGTGTGCGCGTTGGCCTCGGTCAACCCCGCCCACGCGGGGTGGTCGGTGAGGTCGTTGTCCTTGTTGGTCCTGACGAATGAGGCCAGGTCGGCGACGGATTCGAACGCATATAGATCTTCGTCCTTACCGAGGAACGCCTCCCATTCGTCGCCCTCGTCGCGCCAGCGCGGAGCCCACAATGTGTACAGGTCGCCCTTGGTCAGCCCGAGCCGAATCGGCACGATGTCAGCAGCCATGGCGCACAGCCTAACGACGGCACCTGGCGGCCTCGACGGTCACCGGCCCAAAACCCACCTCGTCGCGAGTCAAGAATCCTCCAAGGGCGTCCCCGCACCCTTACGCCATGACAGAGAATCTGCACGATCCGCGGGGAGCTCGCGTGAACCTGCCAGGCCTCGCGTGCCTCGTCGCGCTGGTGGCGGTGACGGTTGTCGGCTGCTCGTCAACGGCCGGTTCGACCGCAGTCCCTGCCCCGTCGGCACCGACCGCGACGGTAACCGTGACGCCGCAAGCGACCCCGGCGGCGTCGGTAGGACAGTCTGCTCCGATAGTGACGGTGACCGTGACGCCGGCCCCGGCACCGGCGCCGACGGCCGTTGCGCAGCCCGAAGGGCCAGCCAGTTTCCGGTCACCGTCGGGCAACATCAACTGCACGCTGTCCACCCCGGGTAATGAGATCGCAGCCCGCTGTGAGGTTGTCGATCACACATGGACCGCTGCGCCGCCATCGGATTGCCATCTGAACTACGGCGACCGCTTCTATCTGACGCAGGCCGGCGGCGCCGTCGTCGGCTGCTACGGCCAGGAGTTCGGCCCCGCGCCGCAGGAGACTCTCGGATACGGCCAGTCGCGAACCTTCGGCACGATCACGTGCACCAGCGAGTACACGGGTATGACGTGCACCGACAACAGCACCGGTCACTACTTCCGCGTTTCGCGCGACGGCTACGAACTCGGCTGATCACGCCGTCGGTCGCCAGAATCCCTGAAAACCCTGACCTGCGTTGTCGGTTCGGATCGGCGATAGCTTGACCGGATCGCCCGCCTCGATCATGGTTCCGTTTCCGACGATCATTGCGACGTGTCCGTCCCACACCGCGAGGTCGCCCGGCCGCAGCGATCCGGGATCGATGGCCGCGCCGACGTCCTGCTCCTGCGCCAGACGTGGAAGGTTTAGTCCCGCTTCGTGATACGCCCACTGGGTCAGGCCGCTGCAATCCAACCCGACGCCCGGTGCTGTGCCGCCCCACTCGTACGGGACGCCGAGCTGGGTCAGCGCATGGCGAACAGCGCTGGCCGCAACGGCGTTCGGCGCCATCGCGGTGCTGCCGTCGGGTAGCCGGACTGCGAAGCCGTCACCGAACGCCGCGGCGTCGGGTACATCCCCGCGAGAGAACTCCGCAAGATCGCCGAGACCGCCCGGACTCGCCATCCCACCCAGATCGGACGACGGACTCATCGGCGCGCCGCCGCCAAACCCGGAACCCATCGACGGCATGGCGGGACTCCCCAAGCCGGCCGGCGTCGTCGCTGCCGGGGAGGGCGGCGCCGTCGCAGCGCCCAGCGCCTCGGCGTGACCGTCCAACTCCGCGCGAAGCTCCTCGACGACGGCAACGGCCTCGGCGAGCGATCGCTGGGCCTCCGCCAACAGTTCTTTCTCAGCGGCCGGCGACTCCAGGTACGGCTCAAGCGCGGCGGCATGGGCTTCGAAGCGCTCGACGATGGCCCGCAGTCGGTCGTTGGCGCGCGATACTGCCGCACCTGCGGTCCGCGCCGTCGCGCCCAACTGATCGACCCTGCCCACCAGCGCTTCGGCGGCGGCGACCGTCGTCGCCGCGAACTCGGCAGCGGCGTCCGCTCCGGCGCCGAACCAGCTCTGCTCGGCCTGATTCCAGGTCCGGCGGGTGGCCTCGGCGATGTCGGCCAGCGCGTCGCGCACGCTGCCAAGTGCGGTGGTGGGATCGCCTGCCGGATCACTCGACCACCCAGGGCCGACCAGCGATTGCACCTCGCGGATCGGCGCCGCCAGCGCAGCGACGAGGGCACTCGGCATGCCTAGAGCCTCGAGACCGCGGCGCCGAGGTGGTGGTCGGCGTCCTCGTATGCCCCCGCCGATGCATAAGCAGTGAGGTGTCCTGCGTTCACGCGGTCGCTCAGCATCACTACCGCTCGGGACCCCTGCCCTACCGCGTCGGTCAACGCGGCCAGGAAGCGGGTGCCGACGGGACCCAGCATCGCGCACGCCGCAGGACCCGGCATGGACGACAAGGCGGCCGCGACAGCAGCGAGATCGGTCGCCTGGGTCGAGTTGGCGGCGCCGAAGGCGCGAATGGCGTCGGTATCGGCGAACATGGGTGTTAGGACGGCCACGGCGACCGTTCGGTTCCACTAAGGTCGGCCCATGGATGTGCGGGTCGTCGAGCACCCACTGGCCGCCGCGCGGCTGACCACGCTGCGTGACGAGCGCACCGACAATGCGGCGTTCCGCGCCGCACTGCGCGACCTGACCCTGATGTTGGTCTACGAGGCGACGCGTGACGCCGCGTGCGAAACCGTCCCGGTGCGTACACCGCTGGCCGCGACGACCGGATCACGGTTGGCCAACCCGCCGCTGCTGGTGCCGGTGCTGCGCGCCGGGCTTGGCATGGTCGATCAGGCGCACGCGTTGATTCCCGAGGCCCGCGTCGGGTTCATCGGCATGGCCCGCAACGAGGAAACATTTAAGCCCACACCGTATTTGGAGTCGCTGCCTGAGGACCTGAGCACGCAGCCGGTGATGGTGCTCGACCCGATGCTGGCGACCGGTGGGTCGATGGCCCTCACGATAGGATTGCTGCACTCGCGCAATGCCGTTGACATTACTGCGATTTGTGTGGTCGCCGTACCGGAGGGCATCGCGGCACTGGAGAAGGTGGCACCCAATCTGCGGCTGTACACCGCGACCATTGACGAGGGTCTCGACGAGAGAGCCTATATCGTGCCCGGTCTCGGCGACGCCGGTGACCGACAGTTCGGGCCGCGCTAGAAACGTTGCGCGACGCCGACCAGCTCGTCCTGAACCGCGTGCGCCTTGGCCTGAGTGACCCCGAGACCGCCGACGATCGCGCACCGAACCTCTATATAGCACTTGACTTTTGGCTCAGTACCCGAGGGCCGCACCACCATCCGGACCCAATCGTCGTCGTCGCGGCCGAAGAAGATCAGCGCGTCAGTCTGCTGCTCAGGCTCCAGCAGCAGATCGGTCGCCGTCACCCCGAAACCGGCCAACCGATCCGGCGGCGTCGCGCGCAGTCGCGCCATGACCGCGTTGGCCTCGTCGGCGTCGGCGACACGTCGCGACACCGCCGTCGTGGTGTGCACACCGTGGCGCAGGGCGAGGTCGTCGAGTGCATCCAGCACGGTGCGGCCCCGATTCCGCAGCGCGACAACCAGATCGCAGGCCAGCACGGCTGCGCTGATGCCGTCCTTATCGCGGACCGCCGCGGGATCGACGCAATGGCCAACCGCCTCTTCGTAGGCATAGACCAGCGTGCAGCCGGGCAGGCCGGCGTCGGCTCGTGAAAGCCACTTGAACCCGGTGAGCGTCTCGACATGCTGAGCGCCGTGGTCCTTGGCGATGGAGGCCAGCATGCGCGACGACACCACAGTGCTGGCCACCACGGTCGCCTCCGTGACGGGACCAGGCTCGAGTTGCGAAAGGATGTAATCACCCAGCAGCCAACCAGTTTGGTCGCCCGAGAGCATGCGCCAGCCGTCTCGCGTCGGCACCCCGATCGCGCAGCGGTCGGCATCGGGGTCGAGCGCGACGGCGATCTCGGCGTCGACGTCGGCGGCCAGGTCCAGCAGCGCGTCTACCGCTCGGGGCTCCTCGGGGTTGGGGAAGGCCACCGTCGGGAAGTCGGGGTCGGGCGCGAACTGGCTCTCGACGACGTGTACGTCGGTGATCCCTGCGCGCGTCAGGGCGTCCATCGCGAACTCCCCGCCAACCCCGTGCAACGGCGTCAGCGCCACCCGCGCAGACCCGTGCGTGTGTCGGACGTGCGCCGCACGATCGATGTAGCGCTGAATCTCCTCGACGCCAGCGGGTTTGACGGGCTGGCGAGGGATTTCGTCGGCATGTGGGGCATCTGCGACGGCACGTTCGATCTCTTGGTCGACGGGTGGAACGATCGGGAAGCCGCCTTCGAAGTAGACCTTGTAGCCGTTGTCGGACGGCGGGTTGTGCGACGCGGTGATCTGGATTCCTGCGGCTGCACTGTTGTGGCGCACGGTGAACGCCACCACGGGCGTCGGCGCTGCGGCGAACATCAGCAGGACGGGAAAGCCCTGGGCGGCAATGACTTCCGCTGCAGCGAATGCGAACTGCTCGGATCCATGGCGGGTGTCCCTGCCGACCACAACAAGCTGTCCGGCCAGGCCACGGTCCGTGAGGACCTTGGCGACGGCCCAAGTCGTGCGCAGGACGACGGCTAGGTTCATCCCGTTCGGCCCGCCGCGCAGGGGCCCACGCAGACCGGCCGTCCCAAACGTCAGCGGTTGGGAGAACCGCTCGTGGAGCTCATCCTCGCTGAGCGCTGACAGCTCGGCGGCGGTATGTGGATCGGGGTCGTGAGAGATCCACTCCTGTGCGGCCACCCCGGTCCGCGACGAAGTCACACAGCCAGTGTGCCCGCTGCCGCGTCGGTGTAGGCGAGCTTGCGGAGCACCGGCGCGACGAGCATCAACAGGTCGAATTCCAGCGGGGTCAGGTTGTCGCGCATGGTTGCGTGCAGCCAGGCATCGCGCTCGGCACGGTCGGCCTCGAGTAGCGCGGTGCCGGCGGTCGTGATCTCGATGAGCTTCGTCGTGCTCGGCGTTGCGACGGCAAGCCTAGGCATGCTGCTGGCGCACTTCGCCGGGCTGACCCCACTGGAGGGTTACCTCGCCACCAGCCCAGGCGGTGTGTACGCCGTGCTCGCGACCGCTGTCGAAACCGGGTCCAACGTGACGTTCATCATCGCGGCGCAGGTGGTGCGCATCCTCCTGATGCTCTGATGCTGTTCGCGGCGCCGCTGATGGCCCGCGCTGTGGTGCGGATCAGCGAGCGGGTCGGCCGTCAGACTCGCGCGATCACCATTGCGAGCAGGGAGCCCATCCGCGTCGCGGACTGACGGCCCGCCTCCAGCACCTCGTCGTGGCTCAGCGGCTTGCCGGTCATGCCCGCCGCCAGGTTCGTCACCAGCGATACGGCCAGCACCTGTACACCTGCCGCCCGCGCGGCAATGGTCTCGTGCACGGTGGACATGCCAACCAGGTCCGCGCCAAGTGTGCGCAGCATCCTGATCTCGGCAGGCGTCTCGTAGTGCGGCCCGGGCAGCCCGGCGTACACGCCCTCGGCCAACGACGGATCGATCTCGCGGGCGATTGCGCGCAAGCGCGGCGAGTAGGCGTCGACGAGGTCCACGAACTGGGCGCCGACCAGCGGTGATCGCGCTGTCAAGTTGAGATGGTCACTGATCAGCACCGGCTGGCCGACCGCATACTCGTCGCGAAGCCCGCCCGCCGCGTTCGTCAGCACCACGGTGTGCACACCTGCCGCGTATGCCGTCCGCACCGGATGCACGACGTGGCGCAACTCGTGGCCTTCGTAGGCGTGGATCCTGCCGACGAAGACCAGCACACGTCGGTCACCGATCCGCAACGACAGCACTTGGCCGCCGTGTCCCGCGGCGCTGGGCGGAGTGAAGCCTGGCAGTTCGGCCATCGGCAGCAGGGCCACGGGGTCGCCAAGCTGCGAAACGGCGGATGCCCAGCCGGATCCGAGTACGACGGCGACGTCGTGCTCATCGACACCCGTGCGATCGCGGATGGCGTCGGCAGCGTCCTGCGCCACTGCCTCCGGTTCGGTCACAGTGCGGCAGCTTAGCTCGCAGGCAGCGCATCAGCGTGCAGTGAGATACTGCTGAGATGCCCACCGCCACCGCGTCGATAAGCGTCGAAGACGCCGTCAACCGTCGCCGCGGCGATCTGGTGGAGCTGTCGCACTCGATTCACGCCGAGCCGGAACTTGCGTTCGCCGAACACCGCAGCTGCGCGAAGACGCGGGCACTGGTCGCCGAGTACGGATTCGAGATGACCGCCGCACCCGGCGGCCTGGACACCGCATTCCGCGCCGACTACGGCAGTGGCCCGCTTGTCGTGGGCATCTGCGCCGAGTACGACGCATTGCCCGGCATCGGACATGCCTGCGGCCACAACATCATCGCCGCCTCCGCCGTCGGCACGGCGCTGGCATTGGCGGAAGTGGCCGACGAGTTGGGCCTGACGGTGGTGCTGATCGGCACTCCCGCCGAGGAGGCAGGCGGCGGAAAAGCGTTGCTGCTCAAGGCAGGAACGTTCGACGACATTGCGGCCACGGTGATGCTGCACCCCGGGCCGCTGGACATCGCGCGAGCACGCTCATTGGCGCTGTCGCAGGTCGCCGTCGGCTACTCGGGCCGAGAGGCGCATGCCGCCGTCGCGCCGTATCTGGGCATAAATGCCGTCGACGCCATCACCGTCGCACAGGTCGCCATCGGCCTGCTGCGTCAGCAGTTGATGCCCGGCCAGATGGTGCACGGCATCGTCACCGACGGCGGCCAGGCCACGAACGTCATACCCGCCCGCGCGGAGATGCACTACACGATGCGTGCCAACGACGCCGCCTCACTGCGCGAGCTCGAAGGCAGAATGGCCGACTGCTTCCTGGCCGGTGCGGTGGCCACAGGATGTGAATACCGCGTCCGGGAGACCGAGCCTCCGTACGACGAGCTGGCTCCCGACCAGTGGCTGGCGGACACTTTCCGCGCCGAGATGGTCCGGCTGGGCAGGACCCCGGTCGGCAAGGACGTGGAAGCGGCGATGCCCCTGGGCAGCACCGATATGGGCAACATCACCCAGGTGATGCCGGGAATCCACCCGATTGTCGGCATCGACGCGGACGGCGCGTCGGTGCACCAACCGGGGTTCGCGGCAGCGGCGGTCGGGCCGAGCGCCGACAAAGCCGTCGTGGAGGGCGCAATCATGCTGGCCCGCACCGTCGTCAGCCTGGCCGAGACACCGGCCGAGCGGGACCGGGTGCTGGAACTGCAGGCCAGGCGGGCGTCATGAGCATCGTCGATGCCACAGAGCTGTGGTTGGACGCCCACTACGACGACCTCATCGCGTGGCGCAGGCACATCCACGCCCACCCCGAGCTCGGCCGACAGGAGTTCGCGACCACCCAGTTCGTCGCCGCACAGTTGGCGGACGCGGGTCTCAACCCCAAGGTGTTGCCCGGCGGGACGGGGCTGACCTGCGACTTCGGACCCGAACACGGGCCACGGATCGCGCTGCGGGCCGATATGGACGCACTGCCGATGGCCGAGCGGACCGGCGCGTCGTACGCATCGGTGGTGCCCAACCTCAGCCATGCCTGCGGCCACGACGCGCACACCGCGATCCTGCTCGGAGCGGCGCTGGCGCTGGCGTCGGAGCCGGAACTGCCGGTCGGGGTGCGGCTGATCTTCCAGGCCGCAGAGGAGCTGATGCCCGGCGGCGCGATCGACGCGATCGCGGCCGGTGCGCTGATGGGCGTGTCGCGGATCTTCGCGCTGCACTGCGACCCGCGGTTGGCGGTCGGCAAGGTGGCGGTGCGGCCGGGACCGATTACGTCGGCGGCCGATCAGATCGAGGTCACCCTGCAGTCGCACGGCGGGCACACGTCGCGGCCGCATCTGACCGGCGACCTGGTGTACGGGCTAGGCACATTGATCACCGGTGTGCCAGGTGTGTTGTCGCGCCGCATCGACCCGCGCAACAGCACCGTGATGGTGTGGGGTGCGGTCAACGCAGGCGTGGCCCCCAATGCGATCCCGCAGTCCGGCACGCTGGCGGGCACCATACGCACCGCGAGCCGCGAGACCTGGCTGACACTGGAATCGATTGTGAGCGAGATCGTTTCGTCGCTTCTGGCGCCGCTGGGCATCGAGCACAGCGTGCAGTACCGCCGCGGTGTGCCGCCGGTGGTCAATGAGGAGATCTCAACGCGCATCCTCACCCACGCGATCGAGGCGATCGGCTCCGACGTGCTGTGCGACACCCGCCAGTCCGGCGGCGGCGAGGACTTCTCTTGGTATCTCGAGGAGGTGCCCGGTGCGATGGCGAGGCTGGGCGTGTGGACGGGTCGAGGCCCGCAGCTCGATCTGCATCAGCCGACGTTCGACCTGGACGAGCGGTCGATGCCGGTGGGCGTTCGCGTGCTGACCAACATCGTCGACCAGGCCGCCGCCTTCTAGCTGCCAACTGCCGCGAGCGTGCGTGTCTGCACAGCGACATGCCGACAAAGGCGGGCACTTTGCGCACGCTCGAGTGGTGTGAAGGTGCGTGAAATGCTCACGACTAGCGGCGTGTCGGCGTACAAACACGCACGGTCGCGGCAGTTGGGCTAGGTGCCGGGGCCGATGTTGCGCGCTGGGCGGGTGCGCAGATCGTGCACGTATTCTGTTGGGGCGCCAGCGATTTCGGCGGCATCGGCCATGACGCCGAGGTAGCGGGCCGACGGTATGCCGCCCTCCCACGCGTCGATCACGTACAGCCAGGCGAGCACCGGATCGGTGGTGGTGTCCGACGACGTGCGGTCCACCCGGCACCGGATCTTCTTGTGGACGCCCAGCTCTGAACCTTCCCAGCGGTCGAGGTTCTTCTCGTCTTCCCTGGTCATGTCGTAGAGCACGACGAAGACCTTCGACGCCGGATCCTCGACGACGGTGGCCAGCGCGCCGTCCCAACCGATGTCCTCACCGCCAAAGGTCAACCGCCAGCCGTGTAGCCACCCCGTTCCCGCCATTGGGGAATGAGGAGCCCGCTCCAGCATCTGCTCCGGATGCATGTTCGATCCGTAGGCGGCGTATAGCGGCACGGGGGAAAGCCTAAAGCTTCGCCCACTGGCTGGGCGATCAACGCCACGCTTGGCTAGGTTAAGGCCGTGGCAACCCGCATCGTGATCATCGGCGGTGGGCCCGCTGGCTATGAGGCGGCACTGGTGGCCGCGGCCCGCGGGCGAGACGTCGCCGAGGTCACCGTCGTCGACTCCGACGGCATTGGCGGTGCCTGTGTGCTGTGGGACTGCGTGCCGTCCAAGACGTTCATCGCGTCCACCGGCGTCCGCACCGAGCTGCGCCGTGCGGCGGGCCTAGGGTTCGACATCGCGATCGAGGACGCCAAGATCTCGCTCGGCCAGATCCACAACCGCGTCAAGACGCTGGCCAAGTCGCAGTCGACCGACATCGGCCATCAGCTGCTCCACGCGGGCGTCAATGTCGTGCACGGCAAAGGGGAGCTGGTCGACGACACGTCCGGGATGGCCCACCACCGGGTGAGGGTCACCACGTTCGACGGCAAGGTCGGTGTACTCAAGGCCGACGTCGTGCTGATCGCCACCGGCGCCAGCCCACGCGTCCTGCTCAACGCCAAGCCGGACGGCGACCGAATCCTGAACTGGCGCCAGCTCTATGACCTCACCGACCTGCCCGAACACCTTGTCATCGTCGGGTCTGGTGTCACGGGTGCCGAGTTCTGCAACGCGTACACCGAGCTTGGTGTGCCTGTGACCGTGGTGGCCAGCCGCGACCAGATTCTGCCCCACGAGGACTCTGATGCAGCAGCGGTTCTGGAGGAGGCCTTCGCCGAACGCGGGGTGAAGCTGGTGAAGAACGCCCGCGCCGACTCGGTGACGCGGACTGCGGACGGCGTGTTGGTGAGCTTGGCAGACGGGCGGACCGTCGAAGGCAGCCATGCCCTGATGACGGTGGGTTCTGTGCCCAACACCGAGGGACTTGGCCTGGAGAAGGTCGGCATCGAGCTCGGTCCTGGCAACTATCTGACGGTGGATCGGGTGTCGCGGACCACGGCGTCGGGGATCTATGCGGCGGGCGACTGCACGGGGCTGCTGCCACTGGCCTCGGTGGCGGCCATGCAGGGCCGCATCGCGATGTACCACGCGCTGGGGGAGGGAGTGTCGCCGATCCGGCTGCGCACCGTCTCCGCGGCGGTGTTTACCCGGCCCGAGATCGCGGCTGTCGGGGTTCCGCAGACGGCAATCGACAGCGGCAGCGTGCCTGCGCGAACCCTGATGTTGCCGCTCAACACCAATGCCCGGGCGAAGATGTCGCTGCTACGCCTCGGTTTCGTGAAAATCTTCTGCCGGCCTGCGACGGGCGTCGTGATCGGTGGAGTAGTCGTCGCACCCATCGCATCAGAGCTGATCCTGCCCATTGCGCTCGCGGTGCAGAACAATCTGTCGGTGACCGACTTGGCGCAGACGCTGTCTGTATACCCGTCGTTGTCGGGCTCCATCATCGAGGCGGCCCGCCGACTGATGGCACACGACGATTTGGACTGACTCCACGTAACCTGGGAACGGCGACCCGTACCGACGAGTAACAAGGAGTCCACTCGAAGTGATTGACCCGAACCCCGCACCGGGCAAGGGGCAGACCTTCCTTGGCCCCAAACAGCGAAAACAGGCCTGGGAGCAGCTGGGCAGTGAGCAGTTCGACGTCGTGGTCGTCGGCGGCGGTGTGGTCGGGGCCGGAGCCGCCCTTGACGCCGCCACCCGGGGCTTGAAGGTGGCGCTCGTCGAGGCCCGCGATTTCGCCTCAGGGACCTCGAGCCGATCGTCGAAGATGTTCCACGGCGGGCTGCGCTACCTGGAGCAGCTGGAGTTCGGGTTGGTCCGCGAAGCGCTGCACGAGCGCGAGCTGTCGCTCACTACGCTGGCGCCGCATCTGGTCAAGCCGCTGCCGTTTCTGTTTCCACTGACCAATCGGTGGTGGGAGCGGCCATATGTGGCCGCAGGCATCTTCCTTTACGACCAGCTCGGTGGCGCGAAATCGGTTCCTGCGCAGAAGCATTTGACTCGCGCGGGTGCGCTGCGACTGTCGCCCGGGCTCAAGCGGAGCTCGCTGATCGGAGGGATCCGGTACTACGACACAGTCGTCGACGACGCCCGTCACACCATGACGGTGGCACGCACCGCGGCCCAGTACGGCGCGGTGGTGCGGTCGTCGAGCCAGGTGGTTTCGCTGCTTCGCGAGGGCGACCGCGTCACCGGGGTGACGATCCGCGACTCCGAGGACGGCGCGATCACCGAAGTGCACGGCCATGTGGTGGTCAACGCCACCGGGGTGTGGACCGACGAGATCCAGGCGCTATCCAAGCAGCGCGGACGGTTCCGGGTGCGGGCCTCCAAGGGGGTGCACATCGTGGTGCCGCGCGACCGGGTGGTCAGCGAGGTCGCGATCATCCTGCGCACCGAGAAGTCAGTGCTGTTCGTCATCCCGTGGGGCACTCACTGGATCATCGGCACGACGGACACCGACTGGAACCTCGACCTGGCCCACCCCGCGGCCACCAAGGCCGACATCGATTACATCCTGCGGACCGTCAACACGGTGCTGGCGACACCGTTGACCCACGACGACATCGACGGGGTCTATGCCGGGCTGCGCCCACTGCTGGCGGGGGAGAGTGAGGAAACGTCCAAACTGTCCCGTGAGCACGCCGTCGCGGTGCCCGCCCCGGGCCTGGTGGCCATCGCAGGCGGCAAGTACACCACCTATCGGGTGATGGCCGAGGATGCGATCGACGCCGCTGCCGAGTACATCCCGGCAAGGGTGGCGCTGTCGATCACCGAGAAGGTGCCGCTGATGGGCGCCGACGGCTATTTCGCGCTGATCAACCAAACCGAAAGCGTCGGTGCGCATTACGGCCTGCACCCGTACCGTGTCCGCCATTTGTTGGATCGGTACGGCTCGCTGATCGGCGAGGTGCTGGCGATGGCCGAAGGTCGACCGGAACTACTGACACCGATCACCGAAGCGCCGGTGTATCTGAAGGTGGAGGCGTGGTACGCGGCCGCGGCTGAGGGTGCACTCCACCTCGAGGACATTCTGGCGCGACGGATGCGAATCTCGATCGAATATCCGCACCGCGGGATGGATTGCGCGCGCGAAGTGGCAGAGGTCGTCGCCCCCGTGCTCGGATGGAGCGCCGAGGACGTCGACCGTGAAGTGTCGACCTACATTGCACGGGTCGAAGCCGAGGTGATGTCTCAGGCCCAGCCCGACGACGAGTCCGCCGACGCGCTGCGTGCCGCGGCGCCGGAGGCGCGCCAGGAGATCCTGGAACCGGTGCCGCTCAATTGAGGCGTGCCGCACCGCTTCCGGTGCGCGACGGCCTTGGTCCGGCGCGGGTGCGGCTGCGCGGCGGGCTGGTGGTCGACGAATTCCGGGCGCGGTGGGGCGACGATGCAGCGGCGAAAGTACTTGCGGGAGAGGTCGTCTCGCCCGACGGTAGGGTGGTCACCGAAACTACAGTGCTGAGGGCTGGCGCGCATGTGTACTTCTATCGGGAATTGCGCGACGAGGTGCCAGTGCCTTTCGACATTCCGGTGCTGTATCGCGACGACGACATCGTGGTGGTCGACAAGCCGCATTTCCTGGCGACGATGCCGCGGGGACGGCACGTCGCGCAGACAGCGGTGGTGCGGTTGAGGCGCGAACTCGATCTGCCGGAGCTATCGCCTGCGCACAGGCTAGACCGGCTGACGGCGGGAGTGCTCCTGTTGACGACGCGCCGTGACGTACGGGGCGCATACCAGACGTTGTTCGCGCGAGGTCTGGTGCGCAAGACCTACCTGGCGCGGTCGGCGGTCGATCCGGAACTCGAGCTCCCGACGGTGGTGCGCAGCCGAATCATCAAGCTACGCGGGCAGTTACAAGCCTTCGAGGAGCCCGGCGAACCGAACGCAGAGACAATGGTCGAGCATCTGGGCGACGGCCTCTACCGCCTGAAGCCGCGCACGGGACGCACGCATCAGTTGCGGGTGCACATGGGCTCTCTGGGACTGCCGATCATCGGGGATCCGCTGTACCCGGCCGTGATTGATGTGGCAGCCGACGACTTCTCGCGACCGCTGCAGCTGCTGGCGCACAGCCTCGAATTCGAGGACCCAACGACCGGTCATCCTCGCCGGTTCGAGAGCCAACGCAGTCTTGGCGGCGCACAATGAAGCGAATCACCATGTCGACCCCGCTCAGGAGGATGCGATGAGTTCGTCGTTGGAACCGACGCCAGAGC
Source organism: Mycolicibacterium moriokaense (assembly GCF_003201655.1). Taxonomy (GTDB): domain Bacteria; phylum Actinomycetota; class Actinomycetes; order Mycobacteriales; family Mycobacteriaceae; genus Mycobacterium; species Mycobacterium moriokaense_A. The sequence continues at coordinate 87,198 of NZ_QJJU01000016.1, read as the reverse complement.
AGTTCGCGGCGCTGGCAGCGAGGCCGGCCGACGAACCAGTCGTGATGATCAACCTGCTGCAGTTCACAGCCGACGGTGGCCGCGAAAGCTACTTCCGCTACGCACAGGAGGTCGCTCCGCACCTGCAGCGCGTCGGCGGCACGGTCCGCTACGTCGGTGCCACACCTGGCGTGGTGATTGGTGACGGCGAAAAGCCTTGGTGGGACGCCATTATCGTCGTCGAGTACCCGTCGCCCGCGGCATTCCTCGACATGGTGACCAACGAGGAGTACCTCAAGGTGCACGAGTACCGCGCAGGGGGGCTGGACCGCGGCGACCTGATCGCCACATCGATCTGGTCGATGGCCGACTGACGCCATGTTCCTGATCACGGGCGCCGGCGGTGGGGTCAGCCGTCGCGTCGTCGAGCTACTCCTAGACGGCGGCGAGCACGTCCGCGCAATGGTGCGTCGAGACGACGAGCGCGCCGATCAACTGAGAGCGCTGGGCGCCGAGGTTATCGTCGGCGATCTGACCTGCGCCGCAGACATCGTCGACGCAATGGACGGCGCTCGTCGCATGTTCTTCAATATGAGCGTTTCGGCGGACTACCTGCTGGCCACCACCGAGGTGTGTGCGGTGGCGTTGGAGCGGGGCCACCTCGATGCGATCGTCAACATGTCGCAGATGACGGTGTCGCAGATGACGCTGACGAGTACCGATGAATCCCACCACCAACGGCTGCACTGGCTGGCCGAACATGTGCTCAATTGGTCGGGCCTGCCGGTAATCCATGTGCGACCAACGGCTTTCCTCGACAATCCGTTGTTCACGATCCTCGCGGCGCCCACCATCCGGGACCGGGGTGCGCTCGTGCTTCCGTTCGGATCCGGTCACACCTCGCCGATCGCCGCCGACGACGTCGCGCGCGTCGTCGCCGCCCTCCTACGTGATCCGGCCGACCACATCGGCAACGTGTACGAACTGACCGGCCCCGAAGTGCTCGATATCGACGGCCTCGCCGATCAATACGCCCGCGCGTTGGGACGGCCCGTCGCCGGTGAGGACGTGTCCTACGACGAATGGCTGCGCGACGTGCTCGCACCGATCGGGCTTCCTGAGCACGTCCAGCAGCACATCGCCACGATGGCGCGGCTGCACCGCGAAGACCGCTACAACCGCGCGACCGACGACGTCGAGCGGATCACCGGACAGCCTGCCCAAACCGTTGAGCAGTGGGTGGCGTCGAATCCCGATCTGTTCTACTGACCGCGTGGATCGCACATCGTTTGACCGTCTCTTCGACATGACCGGCCGCACCGTCATCGTGACGGGCGGCACCAGAGGCATCGGCCTCGCGCTGGCAGAAGGCTTCGTGCTGGCAGGCGCGAATGTGGTGGTGGCCAGCCGCAAGCCCGATGCCTGCGAACAGGCCGCGGAGCATCTCCGTGGGCTTGGCGGAAACGCCATCGGGGTACCCACCCACCTTGGCAAAGTCGATGACCTCCGAGCACTGGTGCAACGGACCGTCGACGAGTTTGGCGGCGTCGACGTCGTGGTCAACAACGCCGCGAACGCACTTGCCGAGCCACTCGGGCAGATGACCGAAGCCGCATTTGAAAAGTCATACGAAGTCAACCTGCGCGGTCCGGTGTTTCTGGTGCAGGCCGCGCTGCCCCATCTCAAGGAGAGTTCGCATGCCGCCGTGGTGAACATGATTTCGGTCGGCGCGTTCAACTTCGCGGCGGCGACGTCGATCTATTCATCCACAAAGGCGGCGTTGATGTCGTTCACTCGTTCGATGGCTGCCGAATACGCGTCGGTCGGCATCCGGGTGAACGCCATCGCGCCCGGACCTGTCGACACCGACATGATGCGCAACAACCCGCAAGCGGCGATCGACCACATGGCCGGCGCCACGCTGATGAAGCGGCTGGCGAAGCCGGATGAGATGGTCGGCGCCGCAATGCTTCTGGCCTCCGACGCCGGAAGTTACATGACAGGGACGGTCATTATCGCTGACGGTGGTGGAACGCCGCGCTAGCGTCGCCGATCCCCCCACCGGTGGACGACAGGATCTGGCTGCGGTTCTCCAGATGCAGGGCAGCCTCAAGGCTTCCAGCATCGAGGTTTGCCCACATCACCTGCTTTGTCGACTCGAGCCCGAATTTCCCGTAGCCGCAGAGTGTTTCGGCGATCGCCAGCGCGTCGTCGACCACCGAGTCTGACAATCGCGAGACGAGGCCCAGCCGCAGCGCCTCGTCGGCATCGACCACTCGTGCAGTAAGAATGAGATCGAACGCAGGCCCGGCGCCGACGATGCGCGGCAGCGTGTAGCTGACCCCGATGTCGCAGCCGCCGAGGCCGAGCTTGATGAACTGTGTGCAGAACCGTGCCGACTCGGAGGCGATTCGGATGTCGCAGGCCAGCGCGAAGCCGAACCCGCCGCCGTATGCGGGGCCGTTGACGGCCGCGATCACCGGCTGCCGAAGCCGGTGTATCCGCGCGGTGAGGTTCGCGATGCGCTCCTGCCAGCGCATGCCCGACCGGGGGAACTCGGTGCCTCCGCCCGCCTGCGGCGGGCTCGGATCGGTCAGGTCCAGGCCCGAGCAGAATCCCCGACCGGCCCCGGTCAGCACGACGACCCGGCAGTCGTTGTTGGCGCCGAGCTCGTCGAGGGCGGAGTGGAACTCCTCGACGAGCTCGTAGTTCAGCGCATTGAGTTTCTCCGGCCGATTCAGGGTCAGGACGGCGATGTCGGGACGCGGGTAGGTCAGCTCGAGATGCGGCATGGGCCACACGCTAACCTGCGCTGCGCCACCCGCCGACGCCGACGGCGATCATCCGCAGCTGCTTGACCGCGATTCGCTTGATCTCGTCGATCGCCGCCGAATCGGTCGCGTCCTCGATGGCCTCGGCGATCACGATCATCGAGTTCACGAACAGACTGGCCAGGATGTTGAGGTCCTCGCTGCTCCAGGTGTTCAGCCCGGGCCCTCGGGCAAGGTCGATCGCCAGCTCGGAAGTGATCAACCGGATCTCGGTGCGGATCGCGTAGCGCAGCACCGTGACGCCGCTTGAGCGCTCGCGCCCGATGAAGCGCCAGTATTCGCGACGTTCGTTGACCCCGTCGATGAGGATGTCGACCGAGGATTCGATGACGCGGTTCGGATCGAGCTTGCCCGCTCGTGCACCACGCAGCATGTCTCGCAGCGCGCGGAACGATTCGTCGATGAGAACCAGCCCGAGCGCTTCCATCGACTCGAAGTGCCGATAGAACGCGGCGGGCACGATGCCTGCCTCCCGGGTGACTTCACGCAGGCTCAGCGCCGCGAAGCTTTGGTCCTCGAGCAGGCACAGGGCAGCGGCGACGATCGCCCTGCGGGTGGCCTCCTTGCGCTCCTCCCTTGACAGGGTGTCGCGCGACCGAGGTTTACTCGACCTGCTGGAACGGCCCGTTCGTGAACTGGGCGTACGACTGTTCACTTTGTGAAACCTACCACATGCAGGCCGAATCTCTTGACGCTGGATCTACGCGAGGCGCACGGTATACACATGTTCACTCAAACTTTGACTCGCCGCGTGCGACGGTCGCCTCTGCTGGAGCTGCTGACCGGCCCCCACGGCGTGGACCGATACACCGAGCTGGTCGACGCGACCTGGTCGCAGGCAGACGCCCGCGCGAAGGTGATCGCCGTGCGTCGGCAGACCCCCCGCAGCGTCACGCTGACGCTGGAACCGAACCGCGCGTTCACCGGTTTCCGGGCCGGCCAGCACATCAACCTGACGGTCGAGATCGACGGCCGTCGCCGCACCCGGCCCTACTCGCCGGCCAGTGCCGAGGGTGCCCAGTACATCGAGCTGACCATCGGCCGTCACGATGGCGGGCTGGTCTCGGTGTACCTGTGCGACCACGCCCGCCCCGGCATGGTTGTCGGCCTCGATTCCGTTGGCGGTGACTTCACCCTCCCGGACACTCGGCCGCGGCGAACCCTGTTCGTCTCCGGCGGCAGCGGCATCACTCCGGTGATGTCGATGTTGCGCACGATGCGAAACGAAGGCTCCGATCGCGAGATCTCCTTCATCCACTACGCGCGTAGCGCGCAGGAGGCCTGCTACGCGGAAGAGCTCGCCGCGATGTCCGGCGTCCGGGTATTGCACGGCTACACCCGGGGCGGGGAGGGCGATCTCTCCGGCCATTTCGACGCCGAGCACCTCGCCGCCGCCATGCCCGACCCCGGAGACGACACAGCGGTGTTCGTATGTGGGCCGCCTTCCCTTGTGCAGGCGGTGCGCGAGCGTTGCCCGGAGGCGTTGTCGGAAAGCTTTGTCCCACCCGTATTCACCCCGATCGAGACGTCCGGCGGCACCGTCAGCTTCGCCGACAGCGGTGTCACCGTGACGGATAACGGGCGCCCGTTGCTCGAGCAGGCCGAGGCCGCAGGCCTGACGCCCGAAAGCGGATGCCGAATGGGCATCTGCCACAGCTGCACCCGCCGCAAGACCAGCGGTGTGGTGAAAAACCTGACCACCGGCGTGATGTCGAGCACCGAGGCGGAGGACGTGCAGATCTGCGTGTCCGTCCCCGTCGGTGACGTCGACATCGCGCTGTAATCGAAAGGAACGACATGACTGTCAGCACCTTGACCCCGCAGAAGCCCGTCTCGAAGACCGTCGGCGGCAAGACCGTCACGATGACCCCCGAGCAGGCGGAGTTGTTCGGCCGCGAGCTCGACGCACTCAAGGAACGCGTGATCGCCGACCTGGGTGAGCGCGACACCACCTACATCCGGCGCGTCATCAAGACGCAGCGTGGCTTGGAGATCGGTGGCCGGGCGCTGCTGTTCGGCAGCATCTTCCCGCCGTTCTGGCTCGCGGGCACCGCAATGCTGGGCATCTCGAAGATCCTCGACAACATGGAGATCGGCCACAACATCATGCACGGCCAGTACGACTGGACGGGCGACCCGGCATTGTCGGGCAAGAAGTTCGAGTGGGACACCGCATGCCCGGCCGACCAGTGGCGCCACTCGCACAACTACATGCACCACACCTACACGAACATCGTCGGCATGGACCGCGACATCGGCTACGGCATCCTGCGGATGAGCGAAGACCAGAAGTGGCGGCCCTATTTCCTTGGCAACCCGATCTACGCGTTCCTGCTGATGGTGCTATTCCAGTACGGCGTCGCGCTGCACGAGCTGGAGACCGAACGGATCAGGGCAGGCGAGATCACGATCGCCGATAAGCGCGAAATCATCGAGGGCATCTGGCGCAAGACCAAGCGGCAGACGCTGAAGGACTATGTCGCCTTCCCGCTGCTCGCTGGTCCGTTCGCGCCGTTGGTACTCGCGGGCAATCTGACAGCGAACCTGATGCGCAACGTCTGGTCGTACATGATCATCTTCTGCGGCCACTTCCCCGAAGACACCCAGGAGTTTTCCATCGAGGAGACCAAGGCCGAAACTCGTGGCATGTGGTACTTCCGCCAGATCCTCGGGTCGGCAAACCTGACGGGCGGCAAGCTCTTTCACATCCTGAGCGGCAACCTGTCGTTCCAGATCGAGCACCACCTGTTCCCCGATATCCCGGCGCACCGCCACGCAGAGATCGCGCCTGAGGTTCAGGAGATCTGCGAGCGCTACGGCGTGCCCTACAACAAGGGCTCGCTGCCGCACCAGTTCGCCACGGTCGTGCACAAGATCCTCAAACTGTCGCTGCCGTCACGTCTGACAAATCGGGCACCAGTAGGCGACGCGGTCCCCGCTGCTATCTGACTGGATCTGGGTGCCGCAGCGTCGGCAAGGCTTACCGGCCCGGCCGTAGACCCATAGGTCACGGCCGGGTCTGGGATCGCCCGTAGTCGCGCGGTTCCAGCGAGAGCGGTTGAGCCACAACATGTCACGGGCTCGCTGTACCATCCGCAACGTGTCCTTGACGTCTTTCACCGGCGCGGTCGGCAAATGTCCCGTGACGAAGCACAACTCATTGCAGTAGACATTGCCAACGCCGGCCATCACCCGTTGATCGAGCAGCGCCTGCGCAAGGGGCCGGTCCGGGTCGCTCGTCAGGTTCGCCGCCGCGACGTGCGGATCCCAGTCGTCGCCGAGCAGGTCGGGACCCAGATGGGCTACTGTCTCCACGTCGTGTTCGCGCTCCAGTACTTCGAGCACTCCCAGATCGATGCCTGCGGCCTGAATGTCGCCCGCCTCCAGGATGATCCGGATCCGATGTCCGGCCCTGCTCGGCTTGCCCACCGGGCTGACCTTCCAGCTGCCCTCCATCTTCAGATGCGAATGGATGCTCGCCGATCCGATCCGGATGAACAGATGCTTTCCCCTGCTGATCACCTCGTCGACGACCTGTCCGGTCAGATCGACGGTGGCGTATTTCGGCACCCGGATGTCGCACCGCGTCAGCGTCTTGCCTGCCAACGCATCGCGCAGGACGGTTGCGGTATGCCAGACGGTATCGCCCTCAGGCATCGATCATCTGCAACGAGAATTCCCACAGCCGTTCGGCATTGGCAGGGTCGAGCGCATACGGCGCGACCCCACCGCGCCCCGGCCCACCGCGCCGGTTGACCACAACGGCTTCGTTGCAGTCCTCGAAGTAGCGGCCGCCGATTCCGTCGAGCAACGGGGAAGCTGCCAGCAGAACCGATGTCGCAGCTCCCTGTTCGACCGACTTGAAGTCGGTCCCTGCCGAACGAAACGCCTCCAGCGCCTGCTCGGCGTAGTGCGCGGGGAGGTGGCGCTGCAGTGGGGTGGCGATACCGCCCGGCATCAGCGCGTTGGCGAGGATGCCGTCGGCCGCCCATCGGCGAGTCGCCTCAACTGCGAACAGCACATTGGCCGTCTTTGACTGACCGTAGGCGCCGAACGGGTCGTAATCCCGGAAGGCGTAGTCGATGTCATCGAACACCACCGGCGAGCGCAGGTGGCCGCCGGAGCTCACTGACACGATGCGGGCGGAGGAGGCCGCGGCAAGCGAATGATGCAGCCCGAGCGCGAGCGCGAAATGCCCGAGATGATTTGTCGCGAACTGCATTTCGTGGCCGCTCGACGACATTGTCAGCTCTTGAATGGCCATCACGCCTGCGTTGTTGACCAGGATGTCAAGCGGTCCGGTCCACGCCGCGACGAATGTACCGACGCTGGAGAGGTCGCTGAGGTCCAGCGCGCCGACGGTGACAGCGCTGTTGCCGGTGCCGTCGCGGATCTCGGCGGCAACGCGCTCACCGGACTCCGCGTTGCGCACAGCGAGTGTGACCTCCGCACCGGCATCCGCCAGTGCCCGCGCGGTCTCGACCCCGATACCCGACGACGCGCCGGTGACGATGGCCCGCTTACCGGACAGATCGACGCCCGCCATGACCTCAGCAGCCGTCGATGTGAATCCGAAGGGTGTCTTGATCAAGTCAGCGCTCATGTCAGTGCCGAACACCTCGCCCTCGGACAGCGTTCCCTGTCGCAGTGATCGCGCGCTCAGCCTGTTCGGCGATGCGTGCGACCAAGGCAGTCGCGGAGTCCAGCTCGGTGATGAGGTCAACGGCTTCACCGGCCCAGATCGGTAGGTATTCGCGGTCGCCGCGTTCGGCAGCAGCGCGGAACTCCGCCAACGCACCTTGGTCAGAGGTCAGCGCGGACTCGCGCCCCTCCCACGTGTCCGTGAATCCGTTGCGCAGTGTTCGCGCCGTGTAGCGCTCCGGCCAGCCGGCCTCCGTGGCGATGTCGAGGACGCGTCCGCGGATGGTGTCGGCGGCCTCCGCCGCGGTGATCGCCTTCGCCTCCTCGGGATCGAGCAGTGCTTCGGGGGTTGCCTCGAAGCGGGTTCCGATCATCGCGCCTGCGGCGCCAAGCATCAGCGTGGCCGCCAGTCCGCGGCCATCGGCGATGCCGCCCGCGGCCAGTACCGGCGTCGTATCCGCAATGTCGACGACCGCGGGGACGAACGGCAATGTCGCCCGTCCACCACCGTGTCCGCCGGCTTCGGTGCCTTGCGCCACAACGACGTTCGCGCCGACGTCGAGCGCACGTCTAGCCTCGTCCAAGGTCGTAACCTGCACCATGAGCGGGATACCTGCAGCGCGGATCGTTTCAGCGAACGGGGCGGGATCGCCGAACGACAGCATGATGGCCGCGGGTGACTGTTCGATCGCCGCCTCGACCGCTTCGGATCCGATGGCCCATGTCAGGAACCCGATGCCCCACGGCCTCGACGTCGCCGCCCGCGCCACACCGCATTCGCGTCCGAGCCATCCCAGGCCGCCGCGCCCGGCGCCGATCATTCCGAGACCGCCGCCCTCGGACACCGCTGCCGTCAGCGCGCCGCCCGCAACGCCGCCCATCGGGGCGAGCACGATGGGATGGTCGATTCCGAACATCTCCGTCAGCGCGGTCGGAAGCGACATGCCCTCCACTGTAGGAGTGGGTTACATTCGCGAGCCGACAAGGTCACCGCAGTCGCAGGCCCCGCGGCGTGCGAGCGAAGCCTGAGCCCATCAACGCATCCTGCACCGCGGCCCGCTCACCCTCGGCGCCCGGTTCCAGCACCGGCACGCCATTGACTTTCTCGACCAGCAGCGAACCGACGCGCCCGCTGCTGACCAGATCGGTCAGCGCCGACGCCGCAGCGATGTGCGCCTCGGCGTCGTCGGTGAAGCTCAGCAGCGAGCGCCCGCCCCGTTCGAGGAACCACGTCAGCTCACCGTCGACCACCGCCACCAGCGCGCCCGCCTTTCGGCCGGGCCGGTGTGTCACGTCGTCGTCTGCCGCCCTCCTGGTCGGCCACGGCAGGGCGGCGCCGTACGGATTGGCGGGATCGGCCGCGGCGAGCACCACCGCGTGATATTCGCGGCGCTCCGGATCGACACCGTCGAGATACGACCGCAGCCGATCGACCGTCGAGGCCACCGCGAACTGCGCCCCACCCAACGACTCGACGAAGTAACCCCGCTGGCATCGCCCCGCGTCCTCGAACATGGTCAGCACCTTGTACAGCATCGCGAAACCGCCAGGCACCTCCTCCGCGCCGACCGCGCCCTTGGTAAGCACGCCGTAGCGGTTGAGCAACAGCTCGGCCTGGAAATGTGCGCGGACAGTGGACTCGGGCTCGGCAGCAGGCAGCGCCGACCAGCGCCCTGCCACCGTCGGCTCGGAGCTGCGGGCCTGCGCATGGGCGACGCTGTAGCGACTCAACCGTGGCGGTCGTTGCCGTTGCCGGTGCGCCGGTGTCCCGCGGCGGCCAGTCGACCGACGCGGGCCCGACAGCATCGCACGCACAGGGGCGAACGTGTCGCCGGTGATCCAGCCCGACCAAATCAGCTCCCAAAGAGCCTGTTTCAACTCTTCACCGGGATTGTCTGCGAGTTGGCGGAAGAAGTATGCCCCGCCAGCCTGGCCGGACGAGCCGAGCGTTGCCATGATCGCTCGATGGGTGTCGGTGAACTCGATCTCCTTCGGAGCGGCAAGCGTCAACGGCGCCGAGTCGGCGGGATGGAACGCGATCCAGCCATCCGATCCGGAAGGGCCACCGCCGATTTGGCCCGCCCCCGACCAGGTGACCTCTCCGGATGCCAGGAGTTCGTCGAGCATCGCAGGCTGATAGTCACGCACCCGTAGCCCGAACACCAAAGGTTCGACCGCTGAGGCTGGGACGGCAAGCCCTGCCAACTGATCGATCACCGAAGCCAGCCCGTCGATGCCCGAATTGTGCGCGCCGACCTGCTGCCAGGACGGCAGGAAGCGACCGTAAGCCGCGGTGCTGACGGGCTCGACCTGCGCGCGCAGTGCGGCCAGCGACCGCCGCCGGAGGATCTTGAGCACATCGGCGTCACACCATTGGTCACCTTCTGCGCCGGTGGTGAACTCGCCGCGAATCAGCTTGCCGTCGATAGCGAGTCGGCCAAGCACGTCTGCGGTCACGCGCAGGCCGAGGCCGAAGCGGGCCGCGGCGTCGTGCGTGGTGAACGGGCCGTGCGTGCGGGCATACCGGCCGAGTAGCTCGCCGAGTGGGTCGGCGACCGATTCGGTGAAGGCGGCAGGCACTCCGACTGGCACCGCCACCCCGACGCCGTCACGCAGCAGGCCTAGGTCTTCGACTGCTACCCACCAGGTTTGGTCGGCGAACGAGACGGTCAGCACGCGTTTGGCGGCCTGCAGGCCGTCCAGCCAGCCACCCACTTCGCCCGTCGTACAACGGTTGGCTATCTCGCGCTCGGTCAGCGGGCCAAGCACCCGCAGCAGATCGGCGACGCCTTCGGCGTCACGGGCCAGCCGGTCGGAGCTGAGATGTTGGAGCTGCGCAGTGGTGGTCGTGATGACCTGGGGATCGAGCAGCTCCCGCAATTCGACACGGCCAAGCAGCTCGGCAAGCAGCACACTGTCCAGCGACAGTGCCGCGGCGCGCCTCTCGGCCAGCGGGCTGTCGCCCTCGTACATGAATGCGCCGACGTAACCGAACAGCAGCGACGCCGCGAACGGCGAGGGGGTTGCGGTCTCCACTTCGACCACCCGCAGCCGACGCTGTGCCACCCGGTGCATCAGCTCGGTGAGCGCGGGCACGTCGTAGACGTCCTGCAGGCATTCGCGGACGGCCTCGAGCACGATCGGGAAGTCGGGATACTTGCGGGCAACATCGAGCAGCTGTGCGGCGCGCTGCCGCTGATGCCACAACGGCGATCGCTTGCCTGGATGCCTGCGCGGCAAAAGCAGTGCGCGGGCGGCGCATTCGCGGAATCGTGAGGCGAACAGCGCCGAGCCGCCGACCTCGGCTGTGACGATCGGCTCGATCTCGTCGGCGTCGAACACGAACAGCTCGGCGCCGGGAGCGGTGTCCTCAGTGTCGGGCAGCCGCACGATGATTCCGTCGTCGGAAGCGGTCGGCTTCTCCTCGATGCCGTAGCGCTCGCGCAGCCGCCGCGACACCGCCAATGCGAGCGGCCCGTGCACCCGAAGCCCGTAGGGGGAGTGCAGAATCACCCGCCAGTCGCCCAGCTCGTCGCGGAACCGCTCGACCACGAGCGTGGTGTCGCTCGGTACCGTGCCGGTGGCCCCTCGCTGATCGTCGAGCAGCTGCCACAGGTTGTCGGACGCGAATTGGTCGAAACCGATTGCGCGGCAACGCTCGGCGAACTCGTCGCGGCCCAGCCTCGCCAGCTCGCCGGTGAATGCGCCGACCGCGGCACCGAGTTCTGCGGGCCTGCCGATTCCGTCGCCCTTCCAGAACGGCAGTCGCGCGGGCTGGCCTGGCGCGGGAACGACGAGCACCCGGTCGTGGGTGATCTCGGTGATGCGCCAACTGGTCGCGCCCAGCGAGATCACGTCACCGGGCCTGGACTCGTAAACCATCTCCTCGTCCAGTTCGCCTACCCGCGAAGGTTTTTCGGAATCGGCAGCCAGGTAGACGGTGAACATGCCGCGGTCCGGAATCGCGCCACCGGAGGTGACCGCCAGCCGCTGCGCACCAGGGCGTGCCGTGAGCGTTCCAGCATCACGGTCATACACCAGCCGCGGCCGCAGCTCGGCGAACTCGGTGGACGGATACTTGCCGCTCAGCAGGTCCAGCGTCGCCTCGAATGCGCTTCGCGGCAACGTCGCAAACGGGGCGCTGCGCCGCACCGCGTCAAACCAGTGGTCGGCATCCAGCGGCTCGAGCGCGCAGGCTGCAACCGTGTGCTGGGCCAGCACGTCGAGCGGATTCGTCGGCACCCGCATGGCCTCGATATCGCCGGACAGCATCCGCCGCACCGTCACCGCGCAACTGATCAGGTCCGTTCGGTGCTTGGGAAACAGCACACCCTGCGAGATCTCGCCGACCTGGTGACCGGCGCGACCGATGCGCTGCAGGCCGCTGGCCACCGACGGCGGCGCCTCGACCTGGATCACCAGATCGACCGCGCCCATGTCGATGCCCAACTCCAGGCTGGACGTTGCGACGACGGCGCGCAGACGTCCGCTCTTGAGGTCGTCCTCGACCTGCGCGCGCTGCTCCTTGCTGACCGAGCCGTGATGCGCGCGGGCCAGTAGCGGCTCGGCCCCGAAGGCCTGACCGCTGGCCATGACCTGCGCGGGTGCCCCGCCGCCCACCTGAGAGTTGCGCGGCGACGGTAACTCGATTCCTGACCGCTCGGCGTGAATCTCGTTGAGCCGCGACGTAAGCCGCTCGGCCAGCCGCCGCGAGTTGGCGAACACGATCGAGCTGCGGTGCGCCTCGATCAGGTCGACGATGCGTGCCTCGACGTCGGGCCAAATGGTGTTGTTCTCGAGGTTGGCCATGTCCGGGACCGGCACCTCCACCGAGAGATCGAACGTCTTGGCCGCTGGCGGCGCGACGATCGTCGTCCTGGCCTGACCCGACAGGAACCGCGCCACCTCCTCGGGCGGGCGGACGGTCGCCGACAGTCCGATGCGCTGCGCGGGCTTGTCGAGTAATCGGTCGAGCCGTTCCAGCGACAACGCCAGATGCGCCCCACGCTTGGTGCCCGCGACAGCATGCACCTCGTCGACGATCACGGTCTGAACCTCGGCCAGAGTCTCGCGCGCCGCCGAAGTCAGCATCAGGAACAGTGACTCCGGCGTGGTGATGAGGATGTCCGGTGGCTTCATGATCAGCGCGCGCCGGTGGTTGGGTGGCGTGTCGCCGGATCGGACGCCGACGCTGATTTCAGGCGCGGGCAGTCCGTGTCGCTCGGCGACCCGGCCGACACCGGTCAACGGGGTGCGAAGGTTGCGCTCGACGTCGACGGCGAGTGCCTTGAGCGGCGACACATACAGCACCCGGGTCCCGGCGGTCGCCGGCCTTGGCTCCGACGAGGCGAGGCGATCAATTGCCCACAGGAATGCGGCGAGTGTCTTACCGGAACCGGTCGGCGCGATGACAAGCGTGTTTTCGCCATCGGCGATGGCCGACCAGGCTTCCGCCTGTGCCGGAGTGGGCTCGGCGAACGTGCCCGTGAACCACTCGCGCGTCAGCGCTCCGAAGCGGCCAAGCGGATCGGAGCTCATCTGGCCACTCTGCCAACACGCACCGACAAATATCAGCGATGTTCGGTTGCGACGGCTTCGGCCAGCTCAGCGGGGACGCCCGGCACCCTGCCGATCCCGTCGAGCAGCGTGTGCGCGCAGGCGTCGGCGACGTAACCTGCGTCGATCGACGGGTCGATCAGGCGCTGCCTGCACATCTCGAACGTGAACGCCAACCAGCCGTAGATGGTGACCCGCAGGTCGCGTTCCACCTTGGAGTCCATCTCGCCGCCGATCGCCTCGTGGATGCGGGTGATGATCCTGTTGGCCTGGCGGTCATTGTCGACGTCCTCGATGCCCCGCAGGATCGGGTCGGAGGCGCCGATGCCGATATAGGCCGCCCACGCGCCGTGCGGGTGCTCCTCGTCGTAGCGCAGGTACGCCAGCACACCTTCGCGCACCTGGTTGAACATGGTGGCATCCGGGTCAGGCGCGGCGTTGGTGGCCTCGAACAGGTTCTCGCCCTCGGCGCGTACGACGGCCGCGAAGAAGGCCCGTTTGTCGGGGAAGTAGTGGTACATCAGTGCGCGCGAGACCCCGGCGCGCTCGGCGATCTCGTCGATGCGCACGTCGTCGTACGGTCGCTGGCCGAACACCTCCGCGCCCAATGCGAGCAGTTCGTTTCGACGATCGTCGGGGGACAGTCGCCGTCTGGACTCAGCCATCCGGCCATCGTACTTGACATATGTATAACAGCGGCAACGGCCGCCAGCACTACGCCGGTGCGGGGCTACGGTTTTCGGCCAGCAGCCGCCATGTCAGGATCACCACCCCGATCACCACGCAGACGTCTGCGGCGTTGAAGATCGGGCCCCAGCCGATCGCGACGAAGTCCACGACCGCGCCGCGCAACGGCCCCGGCGAGCGGAACACGCGATCGGCCAGATTGCCTGCGGCGCCGCCCAACACCAACCCAACGGCGATCGCGGCGGCGATCGACACCACATGCCGACTGCGCCAGGTCAGCACGGCGATGATCCCGCCAACCACGAGAGCCAGTTCGACGGTGTATGCGCCGCCCCACGAGAACGCAGCGCCCGCGTTGCGGGTCAGCGCGCACCAGACATGGTCACCGATCACCGGAACCCGTTCACCGGGAACCAACACACCCACGGCGATCGCCTTGGTGATGACGTCTACCAGCATCGCCACCACCGCCGTCGCAAGGACGAGCTTCAGTCGCGGCCGCGTGTGCTGCATCTTCCCATTGACTACCGCGTGCGCGCCCGAAACAAAACCGCAGCGCGTCCTGTAGATGAACAACCGGCATCGATTTGCTCGTCATCTGGTGGACAACTCGCGGTCACCTATCCGAAGTGCACGCCCTGCGCCAGCGGCAGCTCCGAGGAGTAGTTGACGGTATTGGTGGCCCGGCGCATGTACGCCTTCCAGGCATCCGAACCCGACTCGCGCCCTCCGCCGGTCTGCTTCTCGCCGCCGAACGCGCCGCCGATCTCCGCACCCGAGGTGCCGATGTTGACGTTGGCGATGCCGCAGTCCGAACCGTCGGCCGCCATGAAGCGCTCCGCTTCCCGCACGTCGCTGGTGAAGATCGCCGACGAAAGACCCTGCGGAACAGCGTTGTTCAGCGCAATCGCGTCGTCGAGCTCGTCGTATGTCAGCACGTAGAGGATCGGTGCGAACGTCTCGTTGTGCACCACCGCCGTCTGCTCGGGCATCCGCACCACCGCGGGTGCGACGTAGTAGGCGCTCTCGTCTCCAACGTCGCGGCGCTCGCCACCGAACACCTCACCGCCGTCTGCGCGGGCCTGCTCGAGTGCGCCAACCATGTCGCGGTATGCGGTCTCGTGGATGAGCGGACCGACCAGCGTGCCGTCGGCGGCCGGGTTGCCGATCGGCAGCTGCCGGTAGGCGTTCACGATCCGGTCGACCAGCTCGTCGGCCACCGAGGAATGCACGATCAGCCTGCGCAGTGAGGTGCAGCGCTGGCCCGCGGTACCCGCCGCCGAGAACACGATCCCGCGCACGGCGAGGTCCAGATCGGCCGAGGGGGTCACGATCGCGGCGTTGTTGCCGCCCAATTCCAGCAGCACCTTGCCGAACCGGCCCGCCACCCGAGGACCCACCTGCTGACCCATCCGGACCGACCCGGTCGCGCTAAGCAGCGCGACGCGAGGATCGTCGACAAGCCGCTCGCCGACCTCGCGGCCGCCCTGGACGAGCCGGCTCACCTCGCGCGGAGCCCCCACATCGGTCGCGGCCCATTCGATCAAGGCCTGGCATGCCAGTGCGGTCAGAGGCGTCAGCTCCGACGGTTTCCACACCACGGTGTCGCCGCACACCAACGCGATCGCGGTGTTCCACGCCCAGACCGCGACCGGGAAGTTGAACGCGGTGATGACGCCGACAACGCCAAGCGGATGCCACGTTTCCATCAAACGGTGCCCGGGGC
This sequence comes from Mycolicibacterium moriokaense, assembly GCF_003201655.1. Classification (GTDB taxonomy): domain Bacteria; phylum Actinomycetota; class Actinomycetes; order Mycobacteriales; family Mycobacteriaceae; genus Mycobacterium; species Mycobacterium moriokaense_A. The sequence continues at coordinate 71,778 of NZ_QJJU01000016.1, read as the reverse complement.
GTTCGGAAGCGATGGTCTTGCCGTACAGCTGCCGCGACAGGCCGACGGCGAACTGGCAGATGTCGATCATCTCCTGGACCTCGCCGAGGGCCTCGGACGTGATCTTGCCTGCCTCGATCGTGACGAGTGTGGCGAGATCGGCCTTGTGCTCGACGAGCAGCTCGCCCAGCCGGGCCACCAGAGCACCCCTGACGGGTGCCGGGGTGGTGCGCCATGTCGTAAATGCTTGCGCGGCTTCGGCTATCGCGGCATCGGCCCCCTCAGGTGTGGCCTCGGCGACGGTGTAAAGCACGTCGCCGGTGATCGGGGTGCTGGCAGGCATGCCGGGGCCGCCGGGCCCGCCCAATTCGGCGTGCGAGCCGATCGCCTGCAAAGCGTCGCGCGCCTGGGCGCGCAGGGCCTCGACGGTCGGAAGCTGGGATGTCTGAACGGTTGTCATGATGATGCGACTTTCTCATAGAGCTCGTAGGGATCGTGAATGTGGTGTCCGATCTGGCTGGCCATCCAATCCAGGCTGTATTCGGCATTATCGGCCTCCGCGACCGCCTGTGTGTCGGTATCGAGATTGGATCTGAAGATGCCCGCCGCCGATGTCGGCAGGAAGTCTTCGTAGACAACGGGTTTGGACGGGTCTCCGCCGTGGTAGTAGGCCAGACCGTTGGCGGCCATGTCCTGGTCGGTGACGGGGAAGTGGTCCGCCCATACCGCGGATGGGTCAGGTGCGGCCATCGCGGCGTCGTAGCGTTGGCGCCCAAGTGGGGTCAGGGCGACGCCGCGCGATTCGACCTCGCCGAAGCGTACCCGCAACGTGCCGTCGGACACCGTGCCGTCGGCATCGCGGAATCGCCGTGGCTCGGCCAGGGCACGAAATGACGTCTGCCGCAACAACACATCGGGGCCATGCCAGGCGGGCGGACCCTGGATGGCGTCGATCATCGTGATGCCGCGGGCAGCCATGCGCCGGTACAGCTCGTCGATGTCGAGCACGCGTGGAGTCAGGTGGTTGATGTGCGTGGTGCGGACGCCTGCGATGTCGGCAGCCACCGCGGAGACCTTGGTCAGCTCGTCGTGCCAGCCGCGGTCGATCGGTTCGCGCGATAGCGCGAACGCGGCCACCGCCTCGCCTACGAACCGGTTGGCGCGTGCGGGTTCCGCGCCGCCGTCGGCGGCGATGCGCCTGGCCTCGGCGATCAGCGCCGGATCGAACAACTGGCGGGCGGCCACGAACCGCTCGACACGGCTACGAAGGTCGACTGGGAAGAAGCGGGCGTCGGCCGTCGCCAGCATCGAGGTGAACACGCGGAACGGGTTGCGGTCCAGCTGCTCTGTGTCGATCGGCCGGAAGGCGGTCGACACCACCGGCACCGGCGACGCCGCGTCGCGCAGATCGTAGAAGCCGACCGGGTACATACCGAACGCAGTGAACAGGTCGGCCAGGTCGGCGAGTTCGCGGACGCTGCCGACCCGGATCGCGCCGTGGCGTTCGGCGGTCACCCGCCGAGATCCGCCGAGTTCGCGGTTCACTCCTGCGCTGACCTCAACCAGGGTGGTGTAGGCAGGCACCTCGGCGGCGTACATCCGTGACAACGCCGCGGCGAATTTCGCGCGCAGCTCCCACGTTTCGATACGGCGACTCATGTTGTCCGGCCACTCGGATACAGTGCGGCCATGGGTGAACCCGACGAACACCCGCACGAACCGGCGCAGCTCGACGAGATCGACCGCAAGCTGGTGCGGGAACTCATCGTCGACGGGCGGGCCACGCTGGCCCACCTCGCCGCGACCGCCGGACTGTCGGTGTCGGCTGTACAGTCGCGGGTGCGCAGGCTCGAGTCACGAGACGTCGTGACCGGATATTCGGCGCGCATCAACCCAGAAGCCGTCGGGAAAATGCTGTCGGCGTTCGTGGCCATCACACCTCTCGATCCCTCTCAACCTGATGATGCGCCCGCCCGGCTCGAACACATACCGGCCATCGTGTCTTGTCACTCGGTGGCCGGTGAGGAGAGCTACGTCCTGCTGGTCCGTGTCGAGTCCCCGCGGGCGCTCGAAGATTTGCTGCAACAGATACGGACCGCGGCGAACGTCGGTACCCGAAGCACCATCATCTTACAAACTTTTTACGATGGACGCGACTTCGTACCGTAATTGTTACGGTCAGATGGTGCAGAGGCCGTAAATAATGCGTTAAGATGGCTTCATGACCGCTGTCCTGACACCTTCTGAACTGGCTGCCGCCATCGGTCCCTCCGATGTCCGTGACGTCCTGGCGCGCAGCATCCTGGCCGACGGGCTGGACTTCATCCTCGATATCGACCGCTCGTCGGGCTCCTACCTCGTCGATGCGCGCACCGGGGAGCGTTACCTCGACATGTTCACGTTCTTCGCGTCGTCAGCGCTGGGCATGAACCATCCGGCGCTCGCCGACGACGAGGACTTTCTTTCGGAGTTGACGCAGGCGGCGGTGAACAAGCCGAGCAACTCCGATGTGTACAGCGTTCCGATGGCGCGCTTCGTCGACACCTTTTGCCGCGTGCTCGGCGACCCCGCGCTGCCGCATCTCTTCTTCGTCGACGGGGGAGCGCTGGCGGTCGAGAACGCGCTGAAGGTGGCGTTCGACTGGAAGAGCAGGCACAACGAGGCCCGCGGCATCGACAAGGATCTGGGCACCAAGGTTCTGCATCTTCGCGGCGCGTTCCACGGCCGCAGCGGCTACACGCTGTCGCTGACCAACACCGACCCCAACAAGGTGGCTCGGTTCCCGAAGTTCGACTGGCCCCGGATCGACGCGCCCTACATCCGGCCCGACCTGGACGACGCAGCCATGGACGCCATCGAGTCCCAATCGCTGCGCCAGGCCCGTGCGGCGTTCGAAGCCCACCCCCATGACATCGCCTGCTTCATCGCCGAGCCGATCCAGGGTGAGGGCGGCGACCGTCACTTCCGGCCGCAATTCTTCATCGCGATGCGCCAGCTGTGCGACGAGTACGACGCGCTGCTCATCTTCGACGAGGTGCAGACCGGCTGCGGGATGACCGGAACCCCTTGGGCCTATCGGCAATTGGGCGTCGCCCCCGATGTGGTGGCGTTCGGGAAGAAGACGCAGGTGTGCGGAATCATGGCAGGCCGGCGCGTCGACGAGGTACGCGACAACGTGTTCTCGGTCAGCTCGAGGATCAACTCGACGTGGGGCGGCAACCTCGTCGACATGGTGCGGTCGCGCCGCATCCTCGAGATCATCGAGTCCGATGAGCTGTTTGTCCGAGCGGCCAAGGCAGGCCGCTATCTGCTCGACGAGCTCGAAGCCCTCGCGGGGGAGTTCCCGGGGTTGGTGCTCGACGTTCGCGGCCGCGGGCTGATGTGCGCGTTCAGCCTGCCGACCGCCGCGCAGCGCGACGAGCTGATCCGACGCCTTTGGGACCGCAGGGTGATCATGCTGGCAAGTGGTGCCACCAGCGTGAGGTTCCGGCCCGCGCTGACAGTCTCGCGCGAGGAGATCGACGCCGCCGTAACCGCGGTGCGCGACGCGCTCAGCTGACTTCGGTCGGCTCGCAGGGTTGCGTCAGGCGCCGGATCGTCGCCCGCAGCCCCGGCAAGTCGGACCGGCCGACGAGCTCGCAGCCATGCAACTCTGCGAGTTTGCGTGCGGCAGGCGTGAATTCGTTGTTGGTGACCACCATGGTCTTCGTGCAATCCTGCATGGGTGCGCCCGCGACCACTTCCTGAATTGCACTCGCGCCGACTGGCCGCGACTGGCGTTTGCATTGAATGGCAAGGCGATTGGGCCGCTTGCCGACGATGATGTCGACACCCCAGTCGCCGGTGATCGACGTCATGATCACCGGCAACCCGCAGGCCCGGGCGATTCCCGCGATGTAGTCCTCGAATTCGGTGCCGGACATGTCGGCCGATTCGTCGTCGCGTGTGGTCACGCCGTCTAGGGCGCCGCGAAGGAATCGGGGCGTCGCTGCCAGAACGGCCGGTGCGAGGGCTCCGATCACCAGGCTCCAGACGGCGGTCGCGCCGAGGAGATAGGCGCCGATGCCTGATGCCACGGCGACGACCACGACCACGTAGAGCCGTGTGCGCGTCACGGGCGAATGGTAGGTCGGCATGCCGACATGTCGTATCAACGAACGACCGGATCTGGTTCGATGCCGGACTGTTGCTGACCGCGTTAACCTGCACAACATGAGCGATGAGCTGGCCGACTTCGAGGGGCAATCGCCCGTCGAGCACGCACTGGCGGGCGGTGAGCCTCAGCGTGTCGGGTGGTTCCGGTTCTATTTCGCCGACGAACACTGGGAATGGTCACCTCAGGTCGAGCGCATGCACGGTTACGAGGTGGGCACCGTGCACCCGACCACGGACCTGGTGCTGTCACACAAGCATCCCGACGATTACGGCCAGGTCGCCGCCACTCTGGACGAGATCCGCCGCACCTCCGGCGCGTTTTCCACCCGACACCGCATCATCGACACCCGAGGCGAGGTGCATCACGTCGTGGTGGTTGGCGACCAGCTGTTCGACGACTCGGGCCTGGTGATCGGCACGCACGGCTTCTACGTCGACGTCACACCGTCGATAAGGGAGGCCCACGACGAGACCGTCACCGAGGCGGTGGCCGAGATTGCAGAGGCGCGCAGCGGCATCGAACAGGCCAAAGGCATGCTCATGCTCATCTACCGGATCAACGCCGAATCGGCGTTCGAGCTGCTCAGATGGCGCTCGCAGGAGACGAATACCAAGTTGCGCGCGCTGGCCGAGCAAATCGCTACGGACTTTCTCGGCCTTTCCTACGAAGAGGAACTGCCCGTCAGGGCCGTGTACGACAGGCTGCTGCTGACCGCGCATTTACGCGTCGAATCCTGAGGTTTATTCGCTTCCCGGGCAGGGAATTCTCCCGGATGTCTAAATCGAGGGTGTTCTAACAGCGAATTCGGGAGTTTGGTCAGGTGGCGGTGCATCACAATCCCAACGACTTGCGGCACGATGACGCAAATGTCCGCGAGGCCGTCCGGTTCGGCCTCGTGGTCGCGGTGGTCGGCGTGGCGTTTCTTGTCCTCGCCGCTGTCTGGGTCGGCACCTGCGACGGCGCGACGGCAGACACAGCGGCTTGCGGGGTTCCGCAGCGTGCGCTCCTCGCGAGCGGGGCACCGCTCATCCTGTTGATCGGCGGACTGCGCGCGTTCGTCCGCACCTATCAGACGTGGCGTAACCATGAGACGTGGTGGGCTTGGCAGGGCGCGGGCTGGTTCCTGCTCACACTCATGCTGCTTGTGCTGACGATGAGCGTCCCCGTCCTTGCCGGGCCCGCGCTGTTCGGTGGATGAGAGGGCGCCACAGCGTCCGCCCTACCAGTGACTTTTGTTTGCGTGACGGTTTCTCCCACAACGGAGTCGGGTAGATCTACCGTTGAAATCAGCCCATGTTCAGCCGGGCATAGGTATGCCGAGAGAGGAGTACCGATGAAAGGCCCGAAGGATCCCGTCGACCACTCGAGGACAACCCGGCCACACGCCGGTGAGTCGATGAAGGACAACAAAATAATGCCGGGGCTCGTCGTAATCGGCGTCACCCTTGTGCTCTTCGTGTCGTGCCTTGCGGCGTTCGCCACCAGTCACCATGACGTCGGATTGATGCTGGCAACACTCGCAGGCGCGGGGTTCATTATCGGTGCGGGGTGGCTTCTCGTCGAGCATTTACGAGTACGCCGTATCGAAGAGCGTTGGTACGCAGAGCATCCCGACATACAGCGACAGAGACCCAGCAGCTAGGAATCACATTGAAACGGGCCCAGCCTATTGGCTGGGCCCGTTTCGTTGGGGCTCATCTACCGCCGCTGCTCGGCCTCCTGGCGCTTTTCAGCAGCCTTGGCGCCAACGCGGGCAGCTTCGGCCTCGGCTTCCTTCTTGGCGACGTCCTTCTGGGCGTCGGCCTTGTCCTGCTGCGCCTTGCCTTCACGGACCAAGTCGTCACGGCCGGTTACGGTTCCGACCGCTTCCTTTGCCTTGCCCTTGACGTCCTCGACGACGCCCTTGATGCCTTCTTCCGGGCCAGAGTTGTTCTTCTCGCTCATGCATAACCTCTTTCACTACTGGCGGGAATTGGTCGTTGCCCACCTCTTGAGCGCGGGGCCCCTACGGGACCTACGGGGAATCTCCCCACGCACTATCGGGAGTGCCCATTCGCCCCCATTGGCAAACCTGGCGATCAATCCGCTCGCGCAGCACTGGTGAATGGCGGCCCCAGGCCGCGCGAATAGTCCTTGGCCGCTGGAGGATTCGACTCCGTGGTCGCTTGCGGGCCCGGAAGTAGCCGAGGTCGAGGATGTGCAGAGCAAGCGCAACCACGGCGTCGTCTCCCACCGCCTGCATATACCCGTTCGAGTAGGAGCAGATCCACACCTTCTATGCGGTGGGATCACCAGGTCCCTGACGCCAACGACGCTACCAAGAAGTCGGATGTTTGACGGACGACCACCGCGGGGTACAGGAGGTAGACCATGGCGAAGAGGACATCAGTCGGAGCGGCGCCGGAGTTCTCATCACTGGCGCTACCACGGCATCATCGGCGCAAGGATGACGAACGACCCGGCGTATATCGCTACCCCCACCAGGATCAGAACCGCAAGCACAAGTCCGGTGATGATGAGTATCCGGCGCGGGGACCGGGTCCCGCTCTCGGCGTCGACGTGACTCTGTGGCGCAATCTCGTCCATGACGGGGGACTACCCCGTCGGCGCCGTTGCCACACGTCTCACCTAACCAGTCATGGGAGCGCCGGTGGTTAGCTCGGATCCGACCTGGGGTAGTCTCGCGAGAATCATGCCGGGAGGTCATATGGCCGACGTCGCGAACACAGACAACGGGCAGCAGCGCAGCGACCGGTCGGTCGAACTCCGGGTCGCGGCCAGACTTGAGAACCTCGCGATTCTGCGCACTCTCGTGGCCGCCGTCGGCACGTTCGAGGACCTCGACTTCGATGCCGTGGCAGACCTGCGCCTTGCCGTCGACGAAGCGTGCACCCGATTAATCCGATCGGCGGTTCCCGACTCGACGCTGCTGCTGGTGGTCGACCCTCGCGACGACGCCGTCGTCATCGAAGCATCGACCACGTGTAAGAGCCCGGACATCCTGGCCCCCGGCAGCTTCAGTTGGCACGTGCTGAGCTCGCTGACCGACGACGTGCGGACCTTCTCCGATGGGCAGGGCCCCGAGGAGCGGCGGGTATTCGGGATCTCCATGACCGCGAGGCGAGCGAGTTCGCTGAGGTGACCCCGTCGTCAGCTCAGGGTTCGTCGAAACGATCGAACTCTGAATACGCGGACGTCATCGAAATGTTCCGCGAACTTGAGGGTCTATCCGAGTCGTCGGCGCACTTCCAGCGTCAGCGCGACCGGATCGTAGAGCGGTGCCTGCCGCTTGCCGATCACATCGCCCGCAGATTCGACGGGCGTGGTGAGCCGCGCGACGACCTGGTGCAAGTAGCCCGTGTGGGACTGGTCAACGCCGTCGTCCGGTTCGATGTGAACGCCGGGTCGGACTTCGTGTCGTTCGCGGTGCCAACCATCATGGGTGAGGTCCGCAGGCACTTCCGAGACAACAGCTGGTCGGTCAAGGTGCCCCGCCGGCTCAAGGAACTGCATCTGAGGTTGGGCGCCGCGACAGCTGACCTGTCGCAGCGGCTTGGCCGCGCGCCCACCGCGACGGAGCTCGCCGCCGAGTTGGAGATGGACCGCGACGAGGTGATTGAGGGCCTGGTCGCGGGCAGCTCCTACAACACACTGTCGATCGACAGCGGCGGCAGCGGCACCGAGGATGCGCCTGCGATTGCCGACACGCTCGGCGATGTCGATGCCAGCCTGGATCAGATCGAGAATCGGGAAGCGTTGCGGCCCTTGCTCGCTGTGTTGCCGGAGCGGGAGCGGACCGTGCTGCTGCTGCGGTTCTTCGAGTCTTTGACGCAGACGCAGATCGCCGAGCGGGTCGGCATCTCGCAGATGCATGTTTCCCGGTTGTTGGCGAAGTCCCTAGCGCGCCTTCGAGACGAGTTGAAGTAGCCGACGCGGTTCGCCCTGCACAGCCGACAGCGCGGCGTCAACGCTGGTACAGATCGGCAAGGCCGAATCGGGATCGCAGATCCGCAGCAGCCTGGTGACGGCCGAGCTGGGCGCAAGTGCCCATTCGATCTTCTCGCCGGCGCAGCGGACATTCACGCTGTGCAGGGCGGAAAAGCCTGCGGTGCCGAAGAATTCGACCCCGGTCAGATCTAGCACCAGGCGATCGGTGTGGGCGGCGTGGCCCAGCGCGTAGTCGACGAACTGCTGCGCGTTGGCCGCGTCGACTTCGCCGTGTGCGGTGATCACCGCCGTTGATGGCCGCAGCCACCGGGTGGCGAAGTGCGCCGTGTGGCAGTCGGTGGATTCGGTGAGAGACTCCGGCGTAGCCGAATGAGCATGTACAGAGGTAGACATTGTGACTCCATCAGTCGGAATACGTGATTCGTACTGTGGTTCACGTCAAGAAATCGGCTCTGCGTCCTCAAAGCCTTCGCTACAGGGAGGGAGTACCCGCCCTGCACGTCGCATTGACGTTTCCAGCGGCTGTGAACTCAACCTGTTTGCACCCTACGCCGGATGGCCGTCGCTCGGCAATCGATCTAAGAGGATCTTCATAGACCCAGCTCAGGGCGCCGACGAGCTCACCTCGAGCCGTTCACACCGTCATGCCCAGCACGGCCGCGGCAAACCGGCGCACGGCTTGTTCGGCAGTCGCCGCCGCATCGCTATGGCCGCCGCGCGCCCGGCTGCGAACGGTCGCTGCCCTCGGATCAATCGTCACCTCGGCCAGCAATTCACCGGTGGTCGGCTCGCAGACCGCCCACGTGTAGCCGGTGTCGGACGCCCACAATGCGCTGCATCGCGTGACGTAATCCGGATCGGTTTCACCGAGGTCGGCCAGCGAAGGGCGGTCGTCGATGAGCTCGTCCTGCCGGGGCGCACGCAAATACCAGGCACCGGCATTTATTTCAACGGGCTCCACCCAGTGATGGTAGGCATGACTTCATGAAAATCACGGTTGTCGGCGCAAGCGGTCTGATCGGCACCAAGGTTGTCGGTCTTCTTGAAGCTGAAGGTCACGACGTGGTGGCCGCATCGAGGTCATCGGGAGTCGACGTGCTGTCCGGGGACGGCCTTGCCGATGCGCTCTCCGGCGCGAACGTCCTTGTAGACCTGCTCAATTCGCCGTCGTTCGACGACGACCCGGTGATGGAGTTCTTCACCGCGTCGACGACGAACCTAGTTGCCGCCGCCAAGGCCGCCGGGGTGAGTCACTACGTCGCACTGTCGATCGTCGGTGTGGACGGGTTACCCGACAGCGGCTATATGCGAGCAAAGGTGATGCAGGAGAACATCATCAATGAATCCGGTCTGCCCTACACGATGCTGCGGGCGACACAGTTCGCCGAGTTCACCGACGGCATTACCGACTCGATGATCGTCGGCGACGAAGTTCGGGTACCCGACGCGCTGATCCAACCGATCGCCGCCGACGAAGTCGCCGCAACCGTCGCACGTGCGGCGGTCGCCGGGCCCCTCGACGGCGTCGCGAATATCGGTGGGCCGGACAAGATCTCGTTCGAACAGATGGCCCGCGACGTGCTGGCCCGGCGGGGCGATGACAAGTCGGTCGTCATCGACCCCAGGGCCCGCTACTTCGGGACTCAGTTGGCCGAACGCAGCCTGGTGACGCCCGACTAGTTACTTGATCTCGGCCAGCACGGTGCCCTGGGTGACGGCGGCGCCGGCCTCGACCGCGAGCCCGGTGATGGTGCCGTCCTTGTGCGCGGTGACGGGGTTCTCCATCTTCATCGCCTCGAGGACGACGACCAGATCGCCGGCGGCGACCTCCTGGCCCTCCTCGACGGCCACCTTGACCACAGTGCCCTGCATAGGGGCGGTCACCGCATCGCCGGACGCGGCCGCACCGGCGTGCGCGCCGCGCTTGCGGGGCTTTGGCTTCTTACGAACAACACTGCCCACACCTCCACTTGGGCCGCCGTTTCCGATGGCCAGGTCGCCGGGCAGCGACACCTCGAGCCTGCGGCCGCCGACCTCGACGACGACGGTCTGCCGCGGAATGGTGTCCTCTTCCTCGATCGGATCACCACCAGTGAACGGCTCGACGGTGTTGTTCCACTCCGTCTCGATCCATCGGGTGTGCACAGTGAAGCCGTCGTCGTCCCCGATGAACGCGGGGTCGGACACGATCGCACGGTGGAACGGGATCACGGTGGCCAGGCCCTCGACATGGAACTCGGCCAGCGCGCGGCGGGACCGGGCGAGTGCTTCGTCGCGGGTGGCCCCGTGCACGATGAGCTTGGCCAGCATCGAATCGAACTGGCCGCCGATCACCGACCCGGACTCAACGCCGGAATCCAGCCTTACGCCAGGGCCACTGGGCGGCTCGAACTTCGTCACCGGGCCCGGGGCGGGCAGGAAGCCGCGGCCGGCATCCTCGCCGTTGATCCGGAACTCGATCGCATGCCCGCGGGGCGCAGGGTCTTCGGTGAAGTCGAGCTTCTCGCCGTTGGCGATCTTGAACTGCTGCAGCACGAGGTCGACACCTGCGGTCTCCTCGGTGACCGGGTGCTCGACCTGCAGGCGGGTGTTGACCTCGAGGAACGAGATCAACCCGTCCTGGCCGACCAGGTACTCGACGGTGCCTGCACCGTAATAGCCCGCCTCCTTGCAGATCCGCTTGGCCGACTCGTGGATCTCCTTGCGCTGCGCGTCGGTCAAGAACGGTGCAGGCGCTTCCTCCACCAGCTTCTGGAAGCGGCGCTGCAGCGAGCAGTCGCGGGTGCCCGCGACGACGACGTTGCCGTGCTGATCGGCGATGACCTGAGCCTCGACGTGGCGCGGCTTGTCCAGGTAGCGCTCGACGAAGCACTCGCCGCGGCCAAACGCGGCCACCGCCTCACGCGTCGCCGACTCGAACAGTTCGGGGATTTCCTCGATGGTGCGCGCCACCTTCATGCCGCGCCCGCCGCCGCCGAATGCCGCCTTGATCGCGACTGGAACGCCGTACTCCTTGGCGAATGCCACCACCTCGTCGGCGTTCTTGACCGGATCCGGGGTACCGGGAACCAGCGGCGCCTGGGCGCGCGCAGCGATGTGGCGTGCGGTCACCTTGTCGCCGAGGTCGCGGATCGACTGCGGGCTTGGCCCGATCCAGATCAGGCCTGCGTCGATGACCGCCTGCGCGAATTCGGCGTTCTCGGAGAGGAATCCGTAGCCGGGGTGGATCGCGTTGGCGCCGGCCTTCTCGGCAGCGCCGAGCAGTTTCGCGAAGTCCAGATACGACTCCGCCGAGGTCTGGCCGCCGAGCGCGAAGGCTTCGTCGGCGAGTCGCACGTGGGGCGCGTCGGCGTCGGGCTCGGCGTACACGGCCACGCTCTGCAGCCCAGCGTCCTTGGCTGCCCGGATCACCCTGACCGCGATCTCCCCGCGGTTGGCGACCAGCACCTTGGAGATCTTTGAGCTGGCGTGACTGGCCACTGCGCCTCCTGATGGCATGTTCTCTAAGAATCGTCTTTAAGAATGTATCGCTCCGCAGTTTAAGGGGCGGCACGCATCGCCGATCAGGCGGTGCCCTTCGGCGGGCGGACAGCTACGGTCGCCCTTCCAGAGCCCGGCTTTCAGTTGCGCGAAGGCGCGGCCGAGGCGCAAGAATCCGAGGACGGCGAGGGATGGCGAGGCATATGGAAACCGCGCGGTGGCCTAGCAGATAAGAAACACGAGAGCAGGGCAACCATATCGTTGCCCGAGGTCGTAAGCATTGGCGGCAAGCTGGTCACAGCGCCGATTAACTTCTCTCGAAAACGAACTACTCGGAGCTAGGCGACGTCGTCGCCACCGTATCGATATTTCCGATCGAGGAATGGAGTTCGTTGGTGGTTGCCGTACCTGCCTTCGCTGACCCGGAAGACGTCGCCAGGAAGGTTGCCGCGAACCCGAAGCTCAAGGTTCCGCCGCCGCCGCAGTGGGAATTGGATGCCGATAACCGGGTCATCGGCGTCGCGCAGGAAGGGGTGACGCGCTACCGGACGGCACGGAACCATCTGGCTGCGCATACCTACAACAAGGTCGTCACTCACATTCCGTTCCATGCCATCCGCCAGGGCTACCTTCGGTTTTTCGGCGCGACGATCGGCAAGGGTACGGCGATCAACTGCGGAACGACCGTCTGGGATATCGAGTATCTGACCATCGGGAGTCGTACCTCTATCGGGTTTCGCTGCCTCTTGGATTGCCGTGGCGGTGTTGCGATCGGCGACGATGTGTCGATCGCCAGTGACAAGCAGATCGTCGGCGGCACCCACGACATGAACCATCCTGACTTCCCGCCCATCCTGATACAAATCGTGATCGAGGATTACGTGTGGATCGCCAGCCGGGCGATGATCCTGCAGACGCACATCCACCGGGGGGCCGTCGTGGCCGCGCATGCGGTCGTCAACCGCGACGTCGGCGACCTCGAGATCGTCGGTGGCGTGCCGGCCAAGGTCATCGGAAAGCGGGATCCGGACGCGTTGCAATACAGCGGTGAATTCAAGCTTCTGTTCAGCTGACGAACGGCGTCAGCGTTGGCGCAGGTGGCGCTTGGCGGTGCCCTTCGCCGGAGGTGTGTCCGCTCTTCGCCGGGCGATCAGGAGGACGGCCGAGAACATTTGCCAGAGGAACATCGGATACACGGCGCCCCTCTCAAAGAGCCCGGGATTCAATTGCCCGACGGCGTGGCCAAGGAACAACAGACTCAAGAATCCGAGGACGGCAAGGGACACAGAAACTGCGCGGTACCATCGCATCTTCACCAATCCGGCAACGACGGACGATCCGGCGATGATCGCCGCGTTCCCTCCCAGGATGGCCAGCAGTGAGCCCACCCAGTGAAGGAAAGCCGCATTGTAATGACCGGTGGCTGCCGAATTGCCGGGAAACGTTGCAACCAGAACGTCGCCAAGGGCAGTCATCGCCACAAGGACGATGAACAACCGGCGGCGACCCGTCGCACTGTCACGAGTTGCAAGCACCGCCCCGACTAGAAACAAGATGCCTTGCAACCAGAAGCCCAGATTCATGACCACCGCTAGTGGGGACGAGCCGGGAACACCGAGCTCACTGATGTAGTTGGTCGCGTAGCTGTAGCGGGGCGAGACCGATGCCGCGATAGCCTCGCAAAGAAAGAACACCAGAGCAGCCGCCAGCCATATCGTCGACCAGGTCGTAAGGTTTGCTCGCGTGCTCTTCACGGTAAGTAACATAAAGCAACTCGTCGTCGGCGGGATGGTCGCGGCGCCGATCAACTTCTCGAAACGAACCACTCAGAGCTAGGCGACGACGTCGCCACCGTATCGTTATTTCCGATCGAGGAAAGGAGTTCGTTGGTGGCTGCCGAACCTGCCAGCGCTGACCCGGAAGACGTCGCCAGGAAGCTTGCCGCGAACCCGAAGCTCAAGGTTCCACCACCGCCGCAGTGGGAATTGGATGCCGACAACCGGGTCATCGGGGTCGAGCAGGAAGGGGTGACGCGCTACCGGACGGCACGAAACTATCTGGGTGCGCTTATCTATAACAGCTTCGTCACCCACATTCCGTTCCATGCCATCCGCCAGGGCTACCTTCGGCTGTTCGGCGCGACGATCGGCAAGGGTACGGCGATCAATCGCGGAACCACCGTGTGGGATATCGAGTATTTGACCATCGGGGATCGCACCGGCATCGGGTTTCGTTGCCTCTTGGATTGCCGTGGCGGTGTTGCGATCGGCGACGATGTCACGATCGCGAGCGACACGCAGATTATCGGCCTCTCCCACGACGTGAACCATCCTGACTTCCCCCCCATCCCGGTTCCGATCGTGATCGAGGATTACGTGTGGATCGCCAGCCGGGCGATGATCCTGCAGACGCACATCCACCGGGGGGCCGTCGTGGCCGCCCACGCAGTCGTCAACCAGGACGTCGGCGAACTGGAGATCGTCGGCGGCGTTCCCGCCAAGGTCATCGGAAAGCGGGATCCGGACGCGTTGCAATACAGCGCTAAATTCAAGCTTCTGTTCAGCTGACGAACGGCGTCAGCGTTGACGCAGGTGGCGCTTGATCCTGGCCAGCATTGCTGACAAACCGCGCAGGCGCAGCGGGCTGATCAGGGCTGCCAGGCCCAGGTCAGTGTAGAAGTCGTCGGGTACGCCGAGGATGTCGTCGGCACGCTGGTGGTCGAGTCCCGCGGCCAGGATCGAGGCGAAGCCGCGCGTCGTCGGCGCCTCGGCCGGCGCGGAGAAGAACAACCGGACGTCGTCGCGGTCTGCGGCATCGACGTGAAGAAACAGCGGCGACTGGCATTCCGGCACCGGCTCCATCGCCGCCTCGGTGAGTTGCGCTGGAAGCGGCGGCAATTCGTCGGCGAACTCAAGCAGCAGCCTGAGCTTGTCCTGGCCGACCATGTCCTGGAATTCGGACACGACCTCGGCCAGCGGCGCCGGCATCACGCCCATGGTCATCCCGGTTGGTCTCCCACGGCGATCGGCACCCGCACGGTGTTCCCCCACTCCGTCCACGAGCCGTCGTAGTTGCGCACGCCGGGCAGCCCGAGCAGGTGCGTCAAGACGAACCAGGTGTGACTCGACCGCTCGCCGATGCGGCAGTACACCACGGTCTTGTCGTCGGGCTCGATGAAGCCGTAGAGCTGTTCGAGTTCCTCGCGCTTGCGGAACCGGCCATTCTCGTCGGCGGCCTTGCCCCACGGGATTGATACCGCAGTCGGGATGTGACCGCCGCGCAGCGCGCCTTCTTCTGGATAGTCGGGCATGTGTGTCCGCTCGCCCGTGTACTCCTGCGGGGAGCGGACGTCGATCAGCGGCTGTGCGCCGATGATGTCGAGCACGCCTTCTTTGAATGCACGGATCGGACTGTCGTCGCGGTCGACGACGGGGTAGCCGGAGGTTGGCCGATCCGGCACGTCCAGTGTGGTCTCGCGCCCGCTGGAGATCCACAGATCGCGGCCGCCGTCGAGCAACCGCACATCTGGATGGCCGAACAACGTGAACACCCACAGCGCATACGCCGCCCACCAGTTGCTCTTGTCGCCGTAGATCACAACGGTGTCGTCGCGTGCGATGCCCTTGCGGTTCATCAACTCGGCGAACTGCTCGCCGTTGATGTAGTCACGCACAGTGGGGTCGTTGAGGTCGGCATGCCAGTCGATCTTCACCGCGCCAGGAATGTGACCGACGTCGTAGAGCAGCACATCTTCGTCGGATTCGACCACTACCAGGCCGGTAACGCCGAGATTCGACGACAGCCAGTCGGGAGTGACCAGCCGCTGCGGGTGCGCGTAGGACTGGAGTTCGGGGCTCGGATCAGGAGTTAACGGCACGCCATTGAGCCTACTGTGCCTGCGGCAAGCGTCGATGCCACCGTTGTGGCTGGGAGATGATTCAGATTCCGGGCAGGCGAACGAATTGGGAGATCTCTCCATACCGGCTCAGGCTATGGGTGTCGGTCAGTGGGTTGACGTCGGAATCGCACTCGACATAGATCTTGCGGATATTACGGGCAAGTGATTGCGGAATACCCGTGACCACAGCGTCTTCCAGTCCTTCGATGTCAATCTTGAGCACGTCGATCTGACCATGGGCAGCGACCACCTCTTCGAGCACCGTTGTGGAATTGCGGCTCTTCACGGTGATGGTCTGCCCCGTCGCTGCGCCGACTCCGCCGTATCGGCCCGTTTCCTCCCAGTCGAACTGGACTTCACCGTCAGTCGGGCCGACAGCCACCTGCTCGAGCGTGTAGCGGTCTTGGAACCGGGCGAGATTGACCTCGAGTCGTTCGATATTAGCGGGCAGCGGTTCGAACAGATACGCGTGCACGCCGGGCCCGCGGGAGAGAAAGTATGCCGCCGAGATTCCGATGTTCGAGCCGAAGTCGACGACGATCTTGTCCTCAGGTTCGGCGCGATAGTCCTCTCGGCAGAAGATCTCGTTCACCGTGAGCACGTCGTGCGCCGTAAAGAGTCGCAGATCAAGCCATCCCGACGGCGTCTTCACCTGCGTGGTGAATGGGTAATCGCCACGTGACGTCAGGTAGCGACGAAACATCTGGGCAGGCTCTTTGTAGAGTCGCACCATATTCACCGCTGCGTGATAATGCCTGCGTTCGGATAGCGCTTTGGCTACCTTGCCGATATCGCGGCCACCTAATTGCACCTCGACAGCATAAGCGGTCTCACCTACGAGAGTTCGCCGGGCAGCGTATTTGCTGGGTAACCGTCGCTGCCGGGTAGTCACCTCAGTGGATTGGCCTCCCACAGGTCGACCAGCGACAGCCCCGCGTCCTGCAGTAGTCGCCGGGTCAGCGGCAAACCGATCCCGATCACACTTGAAGGGTCTCCCCGAACCGCCTCGACGAACCAACCGCCGAGGCCGTCCAGAGTGAACGCTCCAGCGACTCGGAGTGGTTCCCCGCTGCGTATGTAAGCATCCAGTTCAGTGTCCGTCGGTGCACCGAAAAACACAGTGGTACAAGTTGATTCGCCGCGATGATATGCAACGGCGCCATCGCGCAACCGAATGACGCAATGTCCGGTGTACAGGTCTCCTTCACTGCCTGCCATCTGCTGCCACTGCAACCGCGCCGCGTCGGCCGAATGAGGTTTGCCCGCTAGCGCACCATTGCGGTACAGCATCGAATCGCAGCCAATCACGACGCAGTCCGCGGCGATGTCCGCGCCGAGGGACGCCACGACGGCATCGGCCTTCGCGACGGCCAGTGCGGTCGTTGACTCGTCGGGGGTGGCTTGCGGCCCCAGCTGCGCCATCGCCGCGTCCTCGTCGACACCGGAGACGATGACGAGCGGCTCGATTCCGGCCTGGCGCAACACTTTCCGGCGGCCGGAGGACGCCGACGCGAGGATGATCCGCGTCATTTGCGCATGTGCGTCCGTTCGACCAGTGTGACGCGTTGCCAGCTGAAAGTCGCGTAGCGCAGCCGGTCGACCGGATGGCCCCACAGGTTCTCTTCTTGTTCCCGCGGCTCCGGTGGCGTGCTCGACGAGGCGGCGAGCACGGTGATCACCGCGGCCATCTCGTCATCGGTCGGCCGACCCTTGACGACCTGAATATGCGCTTCGTGGTCCTGCGCTTGGGACTGCTGTTCGTCGCTCACTTCTGCTGAATCGTTCGCGCCGCTCACAGTGGAATGTTCCCGTGCTTTTTCGGTGGTACCTGCGTGATCTTGCGTTCCAGCAGCCGCAGCGACGTCGAGACGTAGCCGCGGGTGTGTGACGGCGGGATCACCGCGTCGACGTAGCCTCGCTCGGCGGCGATGTAGGGATTGACGAGCGTGTCCTCGTACTCCTGCTGCAGTTCCAGCCGCAGCGCGTCAACGTCCTCACCCTTAGTCGACGCCTCCTTGAGCTGCGAACGGTAGACGAAGCCGACCGCGCCGGAGGCGCCCATCACCGCGATTTGAGCGGTGGGCCAGGCGACGTTGACGTCGGCGCCCATCTCCTTTGAGCCCATGACGCAGTACGCGCCGCCGTAGGCCTTTCGGGTGATCACTGTGATCTTGGCGACTGTGGCCTCGCCGTAGGCGTAGAGCAGCTTGGCGCCGCGCCGGATGATGCCGTTGTACTCCTGCTCGGTGCCCGGCAGGAACCCGGGCACGTCGACCAGCATCACGATCGGAACGTTGAAGCAGTCGCAGGTGCGGATGAACCGAGCCGCCTTCTCTGAGGCGTTGATGTCCAGGCAGCCAGCGAACTGGGTGGGCTGGTTGGCCACGATGCCAACGGGGCGGCCGTCGACGCGTCCGAACCCGACGATGATGTTGGTCGCGTAGCCGGCCTGGACCTCGAGGAACTCGTCGTCGTCGAGGATGCGCGTGATGACTTCGTGCATGTCATAGGGCTGGTTCGGCGAATCCGGGATCAGCGTGTCCAGTTCGAGGTCTTCGTCGGTCAGGTTGTCTTCGATCGCGCCCGCGGACGCCGGCACGGCGTAGCGCGGCGGGTCGGCGTAGTTGTTGGACGGCAGGTAGGACAGCAGGTCGCGCACGTAGTCGAACGCATCCTGCTCGCCGGTCGCCACGTAGTGCGCCAGACCCGACTTGGCCATGTGGGTGTGCGCGCCCCCGAGTTCCTCCATCGTCACCTCTTCGCCGGTGACGGTCTTGATGACGTCAGGCCCGGTGATGAACATCTGGCTGGTCTGGTCGACCATCACCACGAAGTCGGTGAGCGCAGGGGAGTACACGTGCCCGCCTGCGGCGGCGCCCATGATCAGCGAGATCTGCGGGATGACTCCGGAGGCAAGGATGTTGTTGTGGAAGATGCTGCTGTACAGGCCCAGAGAGACGACGCCCTCCTGGATGCGCGCGCCCGCACCGTCGTTGATACCGATCAGCGGCCGGCCGGTCTTGATCGCGAGCTCCTGCACCTTGACGATCTTCTCGCCGTAAACCTCGCCGAGGCTGCCGCCGAAGACCGTCGCATCCTGGCTGAAGATGCACACCTCGCGGCCGTCGATGGTGCCGTAGCCGGTCACCACACCGTCGCCCAACGGCCGGTTGGCCTCGAGACCGAAGTTGGTGCTCCGATGGCGTGCCAACGCGTCGAGTTCGACGAACGAATCGTCGTCGAGCAGGGCGAGGATCCGCTCGCGTGCGGTCAGCTTGCCCTTGGCGTGGACCTTCTCGACCACCGCCTCGCCGACCGGGTGCAGAGTCTCCTCGGTCCGCTTGCGCAGGTCGGCGAGCTTGCCCGCTGTGGTGTGGATGTCGACGGTGTGCTCGGACGCCGGCTCGGCAGTGTTGTCATGATGGCTCGCCATCGTGCTGGTCATGGTGGTCGATGCTAGCGACCGAACGGGTCGTGCCGACAGGCGGGTTTGCGGAGTCGTCTGGGAGGATCTGGGGTCGTAACCTGCGTACTTAACAGAAGCCCAGTGGAGTGCGGATTGAAGACAAGGGGGATGGGAAACGGGTCCGAGACGACTCAGTGCCCCTGACAGCAATGCTTCGGTACATACGCGGCGAAGCCGGTTCGACCCCACGACCTGCGTTGATGATGGATCGCGATGGCGTCTTGAATCGGCATATCGTGGACGGCTATGTCGTCGAGCCGAGTGACTTCGAGCTGATCGACATCGTGTTGGACGCCGCGATCGTTGCCCAGCGAGCTGGTGCCGCGCTTGTCGTCGTCACCAATCAGGGAGTGATTGGCCGCGAGCTCGCAAGAGAGTCGGACGTGATGGTCATTCACGCGCTTCTGCTCGCGGCGCTGTCCGAGAAAGGAATCGTTGTCGACGGGATATACGCATGTCCCCACCATCCGCTGGCTCCTGACCCTGCTCAGCGGGATTGTCGGTGTCGCAAACCCAAGCCGGGGTTGATCCTCGCCGCGGCTCGAGACCTCAACCTCGACTTGACGCGGTCTGTCTTCATCGGCGATCAACCGAGCGACATCGAAGCAGCTCGTGCGGCCGGAATCGGTGATGATCGGATCCTGCTCGTCGGGCAAGATGTCGACATGGACACCGACCCAGCTCAGTTTGTTCTCAATGCGTTGTGACGCCGACAATTTGGCCGACTCTTTGCCGTTGTCGGAGTTAGCCTGAGTGCTCTACTGGAGGAAACAGCAGTGACCAAGGTCGTGTTTCTGCTTGCGAAGGACCCCGTGCACGAGCACGGTGGCGACGTCGCGTTGTCGAATTTGATGATCGACATCGCCGCGAAGACCTTCGACGTGTCGGTGATCTGTCTATCAAAGCAGAGGGCTGCTAGCGAGACCGAATTTCTGCCAGGGGGACTTCACCTGACCACGGTGGCCAAACCCCCTATTCGTCCGCTCAATTTGCTCGCCGGCGCAGCGAGGCGGCGCCGCAGTCTGGTACACGTCAGGTTTGACACCGACGACCTGGTCGCCGCGATCGATCGTAATGACGCCGACATATTCGTTGCCGAACACAGCTATATGGCCGAATCTTTCTTACGCAGTTCGCTTTTCGGCAAGCGGTCGCTGGTCGTCGACACCAACGTCAGCCAGACTTTGGTGTGGCGGGCAACCCGAGGGCTCTTGGGTCGCGTTGAGGCGCCCCGGCTAGATCGCGACGAGTTGCGGGTCGCGTTGGCGGCCGACGCGGTCGGTACATACGACGCCGAGGCCGCAGCGTCCTATCTATCGCGCGGAGTGCGTACCGCCCGCTTCGTCGCCGTGACACTTCCACCGGCCGAACAAGTTGACATCTCCGCCTCAGGGCCACGCTTGGTATTTTTGGGCGCGCGCACATGGCCGCCGAATCAGGAGGCTTTTCTTCGCGCATTGGAGTTGTGGCCGCGCATCGCCGACGGCATTCCCGGTGCCGAATTGTGCGTGGTCGGCGCGCAGAAGTCAGGTGGGCGGGAGCCGAAATATCCTGTGGGAGTTCGCGATTTGGGGTTCGTCGACGATCTGCACCAATTCCTGGGTACGTGCAGGGCCATGATCGCGCCCATCACGACAGGCGGCGGGGTGCGCGTGAAGATACTCGAAGCCGCCCGCATCGGACTGCCGGTCGTGGGCACCAGCGCCGCAGTGGGCTCGTTGAGTCAGGTGTTCAATTTGTCTGCGTTCGACGACGACGAAGCCTTGATATCCGAATGCCAACGGCTGCTGAGGGATCCTGGCGCGGCGGTCGCGGCGGGACAGGCGATCTTCGAAGCGAATCGCGACCACTGGCAAAGTGGACAAGTCGCCACAGAAGTGGAGTCGCTCATCCTGGCTCAGGATCCGGACAACGACTTTTCAGATTCTCGATAAAGCGGCTCGACTACCGGTCACCGCCGATTGCGTCTGCTGGGGTGCGCGGGCCCGACGCTGCAATTGCCGCACCTAGGCAGCGCACTGTGTCGCGCTAACTGCGGACCGCAAACCTACTGTGGCGGAGCTTCAAGAGGAAAAAGAATGCGCTCGACCAGTGCGAAGACGATGTGGCCACACGTTATGTGTAGTTCTTGAATTTTTGCAGTTTCGGTGGCCGGCACAGCCAACCTAATATCGGCAATGCTCATGTCCCTGGCCTCGCGGCCGGTGAACGAAACCGTCGTGATGCCCTTCGCCTTCGCTGATTCAATTGCCCGAACTACACTTTGGGAGCGGCCCGACGTCGAAATGCCGATCAAAACATCACCGGCGTTTCCAAGTGCTTCAACCTGCCTTGAAAAAACGTTGTCGTAGCCATAATCGTTGCCGATTGCGGTAAGCGCCGATGTGTCAACGGTCAACGCGATTCCGGCGGCGGGCGCCCGGTTGTAATTCTGCCGCCCGACCAACTCGGCCGCCAGATGCTGGCTGTCTGCCGCCGACCCACCATTTCCACAGAACATGATCTTCCCGCCGGCCCGGATTGCCTCGACGGCCTTATTGGCGATATCAGTCAGCGTTTGGGCATACTCAGGGCTCTCCAGCTCCGCGAGGCCGGCGCGGCTCTTGGCGATCTCCCCGTCGATGAACGCCGGAACATCCAAACTCATCGTAACGACCACGCGACTGCTCCTTCTGAGACGAAATGTGTTGGCTGTACCGCACCAAATGACAAGTCATTGAGCGCCTGAATGACTGCGGGCCTGCGGACCGGATCAGTGAGGAACAGGACGTACCCCCCACCGCCCGCGCCTGACACCTTCCCGGCCAACGCACCGGCCCCCTGCGCCACATCGAAGCAACGTTCGATGTTGGGGTTCGAAATGCCCTCGGCCAGCTGCTTTTTCGCTTGCCATCCTCGATCGAGAACCTCGGCGAACTGTACGAGGTCACCCTTGAGGATCGCCTCCTTCATGGCGATCGCCTCGTCCTTGAGCCGATGAGTCGCCTCGAGTTGCGATGTCGACCCTGACGATATGTAGCCAGTCTGCCGTTCAATGATGTCGGCCGAGTTACGCGAGACGCCGGTATGGAACAACACGATGGCCGCCTCAAGCTCACGCAGAGTCGCCTCTTTGATGCGCAACGGATTGACGATGACCCGTCCCGCCGGCCCGAACTCCATGGCATTGAACCCACCGAACGTCGCGGCGTACTGATCCTGGCTCCCTCCGGCCTGCCCATAATCGTTGCGCTCGATCTCGAAGGCCAGATGCGCGACGTCATACTCGCCGAGCGGCAGCGAAAAGAACTCGCGAAAGGCCTCGATGGCCGACACCACCAGGGTGGAGGAGGAGCCTAGGCCCGATCCGGGAGGTGCGTCCGACATGGTGGTCAGGCGAATACGCGGCCTGCCCAGGTCGAAATCGCGATTCACTCGCTCATAAATAGCTCGGTGTAGGTGAAGCGGCGTCGATTCGGCCTGGTCGCCTGAAGTAAAATTGTCGGTAACGCCAATATCGGGTGCTCGAAATTCAATAGTGCCATCGAGGGTTTCTTCAAGTGTGGCGTAGCAATACCGGTCGATTGTGGCGTTAAGGACGAGACCGCCATAGGTGTCGCAATACGGAGACACATCTGTTCCGCCTCCCGCCAAGCCAAGCCGCAGAGGCGCACGTGAGCGAACTCGCCGAGCCGTTCGCGTCTTGCCCCGGTCGCCAGCGTTACTCCCTGCAGGCGACCAGTAGTTGGCCGTCACCGCGTTTGTCGGCATGATTTCCTCGTAATTCCTGCCCGAATCCGGGCTACCCGGTGCGGTCGATTTTCCGTGTTCCAGCAAACACGATACATAATTCGCGGCCGCCGCGTCGGAGGACCTCCGCCGCAGCCTCGGACAGGTCAAACACGTACGGTTGCCTGGTCCACTAATTGCGACCACGCCTCCGCGAATGCCCGACCCGTTCCCGCCCGCGAGCGTTCCTTTCCGGTTCTCACGGCGTTGAGGCCAAGTTCTGTCAAGCGTTCGCGATCGTTCATCAGCGACGTGATCTCCTCGGCCAATACCGTTGCCACGCCGTCATTTTCGTCCGGGGGTTGCACCGTCACGCCGCCGGTCGCTTCGTCCAACTCCGAAAGCGGGCCGTAGCCGGTGGAGATCAACGGTGTGCCGTATGACTGCGCAGACGCCCCGACGCCGGAGGCCGGGAATACGTCAGCGGCCCAGTGCCGTCTGCCGTATGGCATGACGATGGCGCGGATCGATTCGAAGAACGCGTCCTCTTCGGGACCGTGAACGCCGCCGAGAACCTCGATGCCGTTGCTCGCGGGCAATTCCTCGGTGCCTCGACCGGCGATCCGGATCGCGATGTCGTCCGGCAGCAACTCGCGGATCCGGGCGATCTGCTCGAACCCCTTGCCGCGGTAGGCGTAACCGAAGAAGCCCACTGCCTTCGGCCGGTCCTGAGCGGGTCGGATCGCAGGCCGGTCGAACGCCATGCACGGCACGTACAGCGCGCGCGTGCGGGGGAAGCTGCGCTCGATCGACCGGCGGCCGGCCTCGGTGAGTGCGAATACCGTCTTGTCGCGATACACCGCGCTTTCGATCGCGCGGGACAACGGAAGCAGCGGAACGTGGATTGCGCCGCGCAGCAACCGGTGCCGCATCACGAATTTGGTGCCTGCGAAGTACCACAGGCCTTGTGGCGGATCGTGCAAGGTCGCGGTCACCAGCACGTCCTTCAGGCCGGCGAGCGACCAGAACGATGCCATCGCGGCGGTCGATAGCTCGGCGTGCACCAATGTTTGGTCTGCAGGCCCCTCCGCGACGAGGTTTCTGAACGCGTTGCGGTGCCGACGCACATCGGCGAGGGTGGCGTTGCCGGGCCCCGGGGTCCGGTAGCTGACCACGTCGGCAAAATACGGCCTGACCGCCTGGATGAAATTCTCGGCGTAGTCGGCTACTGATGTCTCGCCAAGCGCGGGCCCGATGAAGACCAACCGATGGTTCGCGAGTCGGCGAACCGGATCAACTGTGGGTTCGTGGGACACGACATTTGCTCCTGTGATAGATCGGCACGGATCACGATAGTCGCTGAACGACTCAGCGCCATGATCGTGCGCCCACCGAAAGAGGTGTTACCGGCCTCGCTCGGGCTTACGGAGAACGACAACGGCGTAGCTGGTCAGGGCGGGTACGGGGTGACGTAGCAGGAACCTGGCCTTGGCAAACTCCGAGGCATTCAACGGTGGAATTTGGTAGTAGTAGTTGTGTCCGAAAGTGCCGTAATACTCTTTGACTTCGAACCCCAAACTCTCGAAACGTTTCATCGCCCGTCGAGTCGGACCGCTGGTCCAGCGGTAATAAGCGGGGAATTTATCGTATTTGCCGTGCTCAAGGCGCTCTCGGTGGATCTTGCTGAGGACCGCATGAGCCAGCCTTTCCGGGATCAATTTGTTGACCACAAACGGGAAGGCGAAGAGCGTAGGGAAGAAGTGAACTGACAGACCCCCCGGCCGCAGAAGGTTGAAGCAGTTCTCGTGAAATGTCCGAGGATCCGCGAGGTGCTCGCACAGCGTATTTGAAAAGACCAGGTCGTAGCTGTTGTGACCGGTGGCGATCGGTTGGCACAGGTCGGCCACCTGTGTCTCAACACCGCTGTTGGTCTTCGCCAATTCGTCGGCCGAGATGTCAATGGCCACGCGCCGGTTAACGAAGCCCCACTGGTCGGCGTTACCCACGAGCGGCTTGGCACCGGCGCCCAGTTCCGCCACATCCGACACGCCATGATCCCGGGCGAGCTCCAGCAACAGGTCTGGATAACTTTGCCACAGCTCAATCAAGTCCTTGTAGCTGACTTGGCCTGCAGTATGTGTGACCATGTCGACTACCTAGTCCTTTCTGAGAGTTTGCTTCGAGCTGTCGATGCATGCCTAAGCTAGCATCGCGGACGGCGCCGAATGGAATCGTAGCCGGAGTTCGCTGGGACGGCGAGTCTGCGGTTTTGTAAGCTGCGGCTACGAAGAAGTCAAGCACCGCCGTCCGTATACGGTCCAGCCCCCTCTGATGGGAAGTGCATTGCAACCAAAGCGCAGGTATGACGGCGTTGACGGCCCTCGGGTGGCGATTGCCCATGATTACCTGACCCAGCACGGCGGCGCGGAAAGGGCCGTCTTGTCAATGGCCAAGGCATTTCCCAACGCCCCCATCCACACGATGCTCTACAACCCGTCGACCACGTACCCCGAGTTTGCCGAGCGAGATATCCGGGTGGCTCCGATCAACAAGCTTGCCCCGCTGCGCAAGCATCACCGAGTCGGCCTTCCGATATTTCCCCTCGTCGCGCAATCGATGTTCGTCGATGCCGATATCGTGCTGACCAGCACCAGCGGATGGGCGCATGGCTTCCGTACCCATGGTCGCAAGTTGGTCTACTGCTACTCGCCGGCGAAGTGGTTGTATCTGCCCGATAAGTACCTGGGCGAACGGCCCAGTATGAGTAAACGACTCGGACTGCGGCTGGCGGCTCCGTACCTCAAACCGTGGGATCGTCGCGCCGCGCGGTCTTGCGAAAAGTACCTGGCCAATTCGAGCCTGACCAGGGACCGCATCGCTGAGGTCTATGGCATCCAAGCCGACGTAGTTTTCACTCCAGTGGCCATGTCGCGCTCGAACAACCTGCAACCCGTTCCTGAGATGGAAGGCTGGACCTCAGTCGACGGGGCCTTCTATCTATGTGTGTCGCGGCTGTTGTCGTACAAGAACGTTGACGCTGTTGTCCGTGCCTTCGCCGGGTCTGACCGGCGGCTGGTGATTGTCGGTAAAGGCCCGGAAGCCAACCGGCTGCGCGACTTGAAGACGCCCAACGTGCTGATGCTTTCCGACCTGACGGATGCCCAGATGGCTTGGCTGTACAAGCATTGCCGTGCTCTGGTCGCCGCGAGCTATGAGGACTTGGGCCTGACGCCGATCGAAGCCGGTGTGTGGGGCCGGCCCACCGTGGCCCTGCGCTTCGGCGGATTTCTCGACACGATTGACGAAGGGATCACCGGTATCTATTTCGACGAACCGGAGCCGCACGCCATCGCCGACGCGCTGGACCGCTTCGAGTCGACCATGTTCGATCCCGCCAAGATCCGCAGTCACGTAGAGCAGTTCAACGAGGAACACTTTGCCGAAAAGCTCTATGCTGCGGTCGACGCACTGACAGCCGATGTCTGTTGACGGCATTCGGGCGACCCACATTGTCGGGGTCGGCAAATGCGATGCGATCCGCGGCCGACGGCCTACATTGAGCGTCGTCATCGATATCGTCAACGCGACGGTTGTTGCGGGCCTAGAAGAGGAGCGGATTCCGTGACGTATGAGCCCAAGAACGCCGACCCCGAGGAAGTAGCTAGGAGGCAAGTTGCCGCGCCTGGCGTGAAATTGGCCCCCCCGGCCAGATGGACTGTCAACGAACAAGACGAACTCGTCTATTACAAGATGCAGGACATGGGCTTCGCGCGTAAGGCACGAAATCGACTCGGCGAGTTGATCTTCAACTCGATCGTCACCCACATCCCGTCGCACACGGTGCGCCAAGGATTCCTGCGGCTGTGCGGCGCGACGATCGGCAAAGGCTCGTGCATCATGCGGGGCACGACCATTCTCGACATCGAATTCCTCACCATCGGAAACAACACGACGATCGGCGGCGGTTGCCTGCTCGATTCTCGGGCGGGTCTGTGGATCGGCGACAGCGTCACTCTCGCGAACAACGTGCAGCTCGTAGGCGGCGGACACAACATCAACGATCCATATTTTCTGCCCATCCCGGGATGTCCCAGCCTGGTCCAGGATCACGTCTGGATCGCCAGCTGCGCCATCGTCATAGCGGCATTCATCCGCCGCGGGGCCGTGGTGGCGGCAGGGGCGGTGGTCATCAAGGAAGTCGGCGAATGCGAGATCGTCGGCGGTAATCCGGCGAAGGTGATTGGCAAACGCGATCCCGATGTCCTGACGTACAGCGCGTCATATCGTCCGCTGTTTGGCTGATGCCACCCGCTGATCGATGATGTCTGAGGTCACGCCAACCACAGCGGCGACGCGCAATTTCGCGAAAACGTTCATCGCGATGTTGTGGCTTGGTGGCACCCGCGGCCTGGGCCTGTTGTGGACGCTGGTGTTGATACACAAACTGGGTATCGGCTCGTACGGCTTGTACGGCATGGCGGCCGCGGTTACGGGCCTCGTCGGGCCTGCGCTCGACAACGCATTCAACGTGCGGGCGATCCGCGAGTCCGAAGAGCGCTTCGTCGCAGAACGGACCGCACGCTTCCTGGTGGCACTGGCTCTCGTCGCGCTGGGACTGGTGCTCATCGGATCGGTCTATTTCGTAGGTTTCGGCTTGATCGTCGCCGGCGGCGAAAACGCCTTCAATGTCCTGAAAAGCCGACTGGTCCGGGATGGACACCCGGACAAGGCAAGCCGAATCGACACTGTGAAGCAGGCCACCAGCGTGGTCGCCGGATCCGTGTATTTGCTTGCGGCGCACGCACCTACGTTGCTGACTGCAAGCCTGATGTACTGCACACCCTATGCGGCGGCAGTGCTTCTAGGTGCCGTCATCGTACGCAAGTACCGGCCGGCTATTCCTGGCCCTCCGCGACTCATCGCGGCCCTTACCGGCGAAATGCTCGGGACGATGGCATACCTGCAGGCCGATGTTCTCTTGCTCGCCTATCTGACCAACACCACGATCGTGGGATATTACACGCTCGCCGGGATGGTCGTCGTGGCGATCATCTCCGTCGGACAAGCCTTTGCAACGACCTATCACGAACCGTTGCGCCACGCCGACGGCGCATTGTCGGCTGGCCCGCCGCTCCGCTACACGTTGGGGCTCGCGGCGGCGGGAGGCGTCGTGGTGTTCCTCATCGGATTGGCCTTGTTCATCTCGCCCGTGCCGACCCAGCTGGCGGTGACCATGATGATCATGTCGGGATTCGCGGCCCTGCGCATAGTGTCGTGGATCTTTCAGGTCATCTTGTACAACCAACGACGCGACCTACTTCGGTTCACGGCAGCTGTGGCGCTGGTTCCTCTCAAGTTCGGGCTGTTAGCCGCGCTAGCGCCGTCCCTTGGCGCAGTCGGTGCCGCGATTTCGTCCACAGTCGGCGACGCCGTGCTGCTCCTCGTCTTCACGATGGCGTTGTATCGGAAACCGAGGAGGGAGAACACATGAAGTACTGTGAATCCCCGATGAAAGAGACGGCCGTCGCGTGGAGTGACGACTCGCGCGCAGGAGCGAGCCCTTCGACATACCGCAATAGCTTTGTCCGCCAACGTTTCCCAATCTGGTGGAGGCCACGGACAAGTCGCTTCGCACTATCACGGGAGTATGTCTGTGCCTAAATCCTGGGAGGACCAGCCCGCACCCGAAGAAGTTGCGCGGACTGACGGCAACACCGACGGCGACCGAGTCGCCCGTGGTGGACACAGCGATACCGCTGTGGGCCCTGACTCGGATCGAAAGGGGCAGACGGACGTTGTTGGCCCCCAGGGCGGGGCGGAGGGCGCGCGGGTGACACTCAAGGCACGTGTCGATTTTCTGGACATCGCCAAGGGCGTCATGATCATCGTGGTGGTGTTCGCGCATTTGGTGGAACATTTCGGCACATACGACCCACTTTTCAAGGCGGTCTATGCGGCCGTTTCTTTGACTGGGCTGCCCGTATTCGTGATCGCGAGCGGGATGCTGGCCAAACCAGTGCTCGGCGAGACGGACTACCGCAAGATGTTCGCTAAATTGTTGCTGCCGCTTATCTGTCTGCAACCGTTTTATCTCGCACTGTATGCGCGGGCCGGCGGCGACGCCGTGCGCCATATTCTTGATCCGCAGTGGCTTCTCTGGTTTCTGCTCAGCCTGTTGCTCTGGCGCATGATGCTGCCGCTTTTCCTGCAGATTCCGATGGCACTGCTGGTCGCCGTGGGTATCACACTCGCCGCGGGATACGCGACCGACATCGGGGCTGACCTCAGCCTCTCCCGCACCCTGTACTTCTTCCCGTTCTTCCTGGCCGGGTACCTTTGGCGGGAACGTCTGCTCAGGCTGGTCGCGCGCGCGAGGTTGTTCTGGGGGTTGGCGTTCGTCGGGTTGCTGGTGGGCATGGCGCTCTGGTTTCTCCATGGTTTGGACACCGCCGTGGTGTACCACGATCGAAGCTACGACCAGGCCTCGGTGTGGTCGGACTACCCGGCGCTCGGCAGGCTGGTCTTGCTTTTGATCTCGACCGTCGGCTGCTTGTGCTGGATGGCGATCTTGCCCCGCTCTTCAAATTGGCTGGTCCGCATGGGCCAGCGATCGCTTACCATTCTTGCGCTGCA
Source organism: Mycolicibacterium moriokaense (assembly GCF_003201655.1). Lineage (GTDB taxonomy): Bacteria > Actinomycetota > Actinomycetes > Mycobacteriales > Mycobacteriaceae > Mycobacterium > Mycobacterium moriokaense_A. The sequence goes on along the minus strand of NZ_QJJU01000016.1, from coordinate 42,510 downwards.
CGGCTTTGTGGTGCTGGTCTGCTTGAAGTTGTTCAACCTGGTGGGTTGGACGTATTCGCCGTCGCCGATTTTGTTCCCGCTGCTGGCGGTTATGGCCGTCGCGATCGCCTGGGCCGTGTCACTGCTGGACGGTCCTTTCAACCGTTTCTTTGACTGGTTGGCGGCGCGCCTCTCGCCTCGGTCGCGAACTCGATAACACTGCCGCGCGCACTCGGAACGAACCGTCCCCCGAACACCGACTCGGTCAGCGTATGACCGCCGACCGTGCAGTGGGCTCATTGACCGAACCGGTGGTGACGGCGTCGGATGGACGTGTCGGTGATTAGAGTTCAGCGCATTCCGGCCGCCCGGGTTTTGGACAGCGTTTTCGCCCAGATATCGAGGGACTTCGTGCTATCCCAGATGTGCACCTAAGGGTGACGCAGCGACCGCCAGCTCGTTGGTCCGGCCGGGTTCTTTGCAGGCCTCCGCGCGCATCGACCGATCGATGTAGACGAGGAAAGCGAGAAGCACTGAGAAACACAAAGTAGTTTGAGGCACGTCGGCGGCGCCGTGGTCGAGTTGCAACGCCACCAGGCAGAAGGCGATGAAGACGCCACCGTGGAGGGCGAACGGTAGTGAACGGAAGCCCATCGCGCGGTAGGCGATCACGCAACCGATGAGGCACACGGCTACAAAAGCCAAGCCCGTCAAGAGGCCGGATCGATAAACGTGCAACAGCGGTGTATTGGAAATAATGTTGAGTGCGTATGAAACAGCTCCGCTTTTGAACTCTGGGCGCGCCCAACCCAATCCGAACGTCCAGTGCCCGCCCAGCAGACTTGGAAAGTCGCTCAATGATGCCCTACGCGCTGCGCCTCCAGGGTCAGAACTGCTGAGTGAGGTCAGCATTCGCGCACGGATATACGGCACACTGAATGCCACGACTGTCAACGTTGCGAACACACCGGCCGCATACCATCTATCTCGTGCACGCATCGGATGAAGAACAGCTACCAACATTAGTGCCACAAACAGCGTGAAAATCGCTTGTCGGCTCTGCGTGAGAAGTAGAGCGACTGACAGCACAAGTAGCATGCAATTGCGACGCCATCCGTAGAATAGCAATACGCATATCGCCATCGCGATGAGAAATGCAAGACCCGCGCCGTTCCCGGCGACCCATGTACCACCCAGCCGAATCGACCGCGATCCATCGGGACCATACGCCCAATTGATGAGTTGATCCTGCCCATTTCGAACGCCCGCTTCGACGCGAGCGATGTCATAGCCGAATGGTTTGAGGATGAAGAAAGACTTCTGCGTCTTGTCGATCGTCACAATCAATATGCCCCAGAGTGCATTTGCTGCAGATACGCAGACGAATATGCGTCCGAAGCGCTCCAAGTCTTTGTTGGACAAGCGCATCAACGCCACTGCCGCCAGCGTGACGATCGCCCATTTGCCGTACTGGAATATGCCCCCGAGGCTGAGGCTGGTGACGACGACCGAGACCGCTGCCACGGCAACCAAGATAAGAACTGCTGTTTCCATGCGGTGGAACCGTCGCTCGGGACTGCGATAAAGGACCGCGGCCAGGACTATTGCCGCGGCAAACAGCAGATACAGTGGCACGTGGACGCCCGGCACGATGCCGAACGGAAGTCCTGCCAGCGTGAAGGCGAAGCCCCAGTAGAGCCACAACGGGTGCCACAACCCGATATACACGGCGACGAGCAGTGCCACGAGTCCGACGAATGCGTACATCGGTGTGCCGAGATGATCGAGGACAAGCCACACCAGCATTGGGCATACCGCGACGATGGCAACAGGTACCATGTGCGACGGGACGAGATCCCAGCGACGTTTCACAGGACCCATCGTGACAGCTTGAGCAGCTCAGCGCCAGCCTCGGTGCGACGAGTCGTGTCAGACTGATCGTGGGTCTTGACCGCGCTATAGTGCTAGCCACATATCATTGGAGGTCGCGCGTGAACGTGACAGATTATCTGCGAATATTCCGTCAGAACTGGTGGATGCTCGCGGTATTCGCTGTCGTCGGGCTAGTCATCGGATACGGGAGCTGGGTGGTCAATTGGTGGATCATCGATTTCACCCCGAAATATCAGTCGACAGCGACGTTGTTCGTCGCCACCCAAACGGGCACGACCACGGCCGAAGCATACCAAAACGATATGTTCTCACAGCAGCGCGCGGTTTCCTACGCCGCGTTGGCCACAAGCGAACAAGTCGCCACGCAGGCCGTTGATCAATTAAAGGCTCCGATCTCGGCGGATGATCTGCGGGCGAAGATTTCGGCGAAAGTGCGTGACAAGACGGTCATGTTGGACGTCAGCGTGCGTGATTCGTCACCTGAACAAGCGCAGATCTACGCGGACGCCGTCAGCAATCAACTTGTGGCTCTTGTCAGCCAACTGGAAACGTCGCGCCGTGGTGGCACACCGTCGGCGGCGGCGGTCGTCGTCGATAACGCCGATTACCCGATCAAACCGGTTGGTCTTAAACTCTGGATGCGGTTGGCGTTAGGCGCCGCGGGCGGGCTAATAGTCGGAATGTTGGCGGCGTTGTTGTCCGGCGTCCTCGACAAACGCCTGCGAGCGCGTGAAAACATTGAATCGCAGACCGGTTCATTGGTTATGGGCGCACTGCCGAAAGACCCCGTCCGCAAGAATGCCGGAGTCGTCGATCTTGCGGGTAACGGCCTTTACGCCGAACGTGTTCGGGAATTGCGAACCAATCTGCGATTCACCGTACCGCCCGACGGTTCCGGCCCGCCGCGCTGCATCGCGGTGACGAGCCCCTCAGCCGGCGATGGACGGACCACCATAGCCATCGACCTGGCGGCCGCGCTCGCGGAATCGGGTCGCTCAGTGATCCTCATAGACGGGGATATGCGGAATCCGGCGATCGCCGACAGGTTGCTGGACGGCACGGCGCTCCTGGGAGCGCACCGAACTGGTTTGAGCACAGTGTTGGTCGGCGAGGACGAGATAGGCACTGCGGCTATATCGCACGTTGGCGTTGGTGATCACACCATTACGGTGCTCCCCGCCGGTCCCCTGCCGCCTCGTCCAGGTGAGTTGTGGGCGACGGATCGTGCCACGCAATTGCTCGAGTACGTGGCCGGGGCATTCGACTATGTCGTCGTTGATACGCCGCCGCTGGCCGATTACACCGACGGCGCAATCGTCGGAGCACTCGGCGACGGCGCCATCCTGCTCGCGCGGGTCGGGGGGACGACGGCCCGTTCTCTGAGGCGTGCAGTGCAGGTTCTGCAGTCGGCTCACGTAGCGCTCCTGGGAACAGTCGTGACGTTCGAAGCCGTCAGCCGCGTCGCCGTGCGAGCACACGCCAAACAGCGGGGCCGCACCGCGGTTGAAAACCGCGAGAGTAAAGCGCCGGTCGAAAGCCAATGATCTGGCGGACGAGCCTACGGGCGTTCGTGGCGGCTGCTTGCGCGCTGGTTGCGGTCGCAGGTTGCTCGGCCACGGTGTCAGCCCCTCCGCAGGGCAACCGGCCACCCGCCTCCATCCAGGCTCCATTCGCGGGTGCGGCGGTGTTGCCGCCCCCTGACCTGACCGATGACGGTCCCGGCTCGCTTGTCGACGTACAACCGCTGGAGGACAGCGTCGACTTCGATCGAATGAACGTCGTCGGAGTTCGGGTGCTGTATCGGTCGACTAACGCTAAGGGCACCGCGACAACGGTTTCCGGCGTCGTCGCCGTGCCGCCCGGCAAGCAGCCGAGCGGCGGGTGGCCGATCCTGGCTTTCGGCCATGACATCATCGGCATGCTGAAGGACTGCGCTCCTTCCTCTATCCAAGACCTTGGCGGCTATGCGTCGGTCATTTCGGTGCTTGCCGACCGCGGCTACGTGGTCGCGATGACGGACTACGAAGGACTAGGCGTGGACGGGTTCCCTCACCCGTTACTCGACTCGACGACACTGGGCCACAACATGATCGACGCCGTGCGCGCCGCTCGCCGCGTTCTGCCGTCCGCGAGTAACCGCTGGGCCGCGTTCGGGCTGGGGCAGGGGGGCGCCGCGACTTGGGCGGCAGACGCGCAAGCGGCTTCGTATGGGACCGGGCTCGATTTGGTGGGCGCGGTCGCGGTGTCGCCGCTTGCAAACATGACCGGCCTTGCAGACGCCATGGAAAACGAAACGCTGGTGCCGGCCCAATTTCGGCTTGCGATGTTGGCGGTGACTAGCCTCGTACTTTCGCCTGACACGCGGCTCAACCCGGACGACTATGTCTCAGAAAATGCGAAGGCACTGTTTGGCGAGTTGACTAACTGCGCGGTCGTGGACCCTGTCAAGACCGTCGCAGCGGCGGCGGGGCTCAAGCCCGGCGATTTGAAACCGAGGACGCCCGCTGCAGCCGAGGACTTGCGCCGCGACCTGCAAGATTTGGCTTTGCCGGGTCCCGCGAAGCTCTCGGCGCCGATGTTGCTGATCTACGCCACCATCGACCCGGTGGTTCTGCCCGGCTGGATCGAAGACGCGGTGCGGACGGCGTGTGGGCGAGGGGACCCTATTGAAGTCAAGAAAATAGGTGACGTGAATGCACTCAACGACATCGTGCTGTACGACTCAGTGGCCTGGTTCCAGGGCCGTTTCAGCGGTCAACGCGCAATGAACACCTGCGTCGGTGTGTAGGTGAAGGCACCTACGCCGGTTCCGCGGATCCGCGATTACCTCCGAATTGTGGCCAGGTATTGGCTGATCATCGTATGTGCCACGGCATTTTCGGTGGGTGCGGGGTGGCTGGCCCACCGGACCACCGACCCCTCGTACCAGGCGACGAGCCGGGTGATCGTCGTAGCGCCGGCCAGCGCCGAGGTGTTCGACGCATACTACGGCCACCTCGCCGCCGCGGGCCGCGCGGTGTCGATCCAACAACTCGCAACAAATCCACAGGTCGCAAAGCGCACTATCGACCAGCTAGGCCTGCACCAAACACCCGCCGAGCTGATCAAGCGGATTACGCCCGTTGTTCGCGACGCTGTCGTTGAGATCACGGTCACCGGTGACAGCCCCGAGCTCGCCATCGACACCGCCAACAGCGTCACGTTTAACCTGAAGTCCCTTACTGACGAAATGGCGGACTTGGATAAATCCGGCACGGATGTCGTGATAGTCGACATCGCTTCGAGCGCTGCGGACCATAACGCACCGCTCACCCGGTATCTGGAGTTGGGCGGCTTTCTCGGCTTCGGCCTCGGCGTGGTGCTGGTCATCGCCCTTGGTCGTTTCCGCGGTGCGGTGCTCACCGAGGAGCAGGTCGCACATATCGTCGGCGAGACAGCAGCCGGAAGGAAGACATGAGCGGAAGAGTCGCGCTCGCCTGTCTGATTCTGCCGATTGCCCTGCTTGTCGCCGCGTGCGGAAACGACTCCTCGGCGCCGACGCCGCAGGCGGCGACCGGCGTGGGCTTGAAAGGAGACTTCTCCGGGACAGGTCCGGGCACGTTACTTGAAGTGCGAGCATTACCCACTATCGACAGGCGTTTGCCAGCGCTGACGTCCGTTTCTGGCAGAATGGTGTACACGTCGACGTCGGCAATCACCAACTCCGAAACCTCAGTCACAGGAACAGTTTTCGCGCCCAAGGGCCAAGCCCCTCCGGGAGGATGGCCTATAGTCGCTCTCGGGCACGCGACGTCGGGCATCGAACCCGATTGCGCGCCATCGCTTTCGCCTACATTGCTGGGCCTTGCGCCTCCAGTGGCCCTGCTGGTCCAGTCCGGATATGTCGTGACGCTGACCGATTTTCAGGGCCTCGGCAGCGACGAGACCTACCACCCCTACCTCGAGCCGACGACCGAGGGATACAACCTCATTGACGCGGTCCGCGCGGCCCGCAAGGTCGTCCCCGACGCATCCGACCGGTGGGTTGCGGCGGGGTTCTCGCAAGGTGGACAGGCGGCATTGGCGGCCAACGAGTTGGCCGCCACCTACGGAAAAGGGTTGACGCTGCTGGGTTCAGTCTCGCTTGCACCCCCACTCGATCTGACCTTCATCGCCGACACCGCGGCTGCAGGCGGACTCACCAAAGAACAGAAGCTGCTATATCAAGCGATCCTCGCCGCGCTCAAGAACGAGTTTCCCGACTTCAACCTCGATGACTACCGACACGGGATGGTGAGGCAGCGCTGGGACAGCCTCCTGCACTGCGACGTCATCCACGCCAATGAGCGCGAGCAGGTGTTTGACCAGATCACAGCAGACGATCTGCGACCAAGCAGCCCAGCGGCCACCGACGCCCTGCGTAGTCACCTTCAAAAGATGAGCCTGCCTCAGCATCCAGCGACGGCACCGATGATGGTGGTTTACGGAGACAGCGACCCCCTCTTACCGATTGAGTCGACCGACGACGCACTCGCCGCGGCGTGCAGCATGGGCGATGTCATCGACATCCGGAAGCAGCCTGGCAAGGGCCACGCTGACCTCGACATCACGGTGGCGTTGCCGTGGATCGCCGACCGATTCGAAGAAAAGCCGGTAACAAACAGTTGCGTTCCCCCTTTGCCCCCGCCCCCCTCGGAGGGTGACGTGACGTCGCAACCTGGCGAGGCTCATGCCGCCGGGTTGCCCCGTTGACGACGACGGGTAGGTGGGCATGAACCGAAGGGTGGCGCTATGGACGGCCGCAGTAGTCGCCGCTGTGATCGTCGCGGTAGTCGCATTTCCCTTCGCAAAGGCAATTGGCATAAGGGTGATCGACAGTATGCGGGGGGCCGCCGGCAACCCGGTACCAGTGCAAACGGCCGACCTCAGGGGCACCGGCCCCGGCTCGCTCGTGAGCGCAATGACCATGCCCGCGTTCTCGCGTGAGGAGCCCGCCTACCGAATGAACGCCGCGCGCGTCGTTTACCGGTCGACGTCCGGCGACGGGCAGGCGACGGAAGTGTCCGGCAGCGTGTTCGTTCCCCGCGGTGATCCGCCACCCGGCGGCTGGCCCGTGGTCTCGTTCGGCCACGGGACGACCGGCATCGACGAGTCCTGTGCGCCGTCGTTGTCGAATACTCTGCTTGGCTACGCGGAGGCGGTGGGCATTCTGGTCACGAAGGGATATGCGGTCGCGTTGGCCGACTACCAGGGTCTCGGCACGTCGGGAGTGCACCCTTACACCGATTCACGCACTGCCGGCCTGAACATGATCGACGCGGTACGAGCACTGCGTGCGACGTTTCCAGGCGTCTCGAACCGGTGGGGCGCCTTTGGCGGATCGCAGGGTGGAGGCGCGGCCTGGTCGGCCGACGAGCAAGCCCGCGACTACGCCCCCGAACTGACACTTGTTGGCGCTGTGGCGGTTTCGCCAGTCGCTGACTTGACCGGTCTGGTGGACAAGGCGCAGCACGGAACGCTGACCAAGGACCAAGAGCTCGGGGTGATTGGGATTGCGGAGTCGCTGGCACGGATGCACCCAGATTTCAATCGTGACGACTTCCGCCACGGCGCCGCCGCCAAGTACTGGGACACCCTCGTGGGATGTTCCGGACCTGAAACGTCATATCGCGGCGACGCGGCCAAGACGATCGAACTCAACGACGTCGCACCCAGCACACCCGAGGCCGCAGATCGTCTCCGGCGCTACCTCGCGGACTGGGCGCTGCCCCAGAAACGGTTGTCGGCGCCACTGTATGTCTGGTACGGCGGCGCCGACACATTCATCGACGCATCCTGGACGGCCGGCGCGATCAAACGAGCGTGCGCGCTGGGCGGGCACGTGGTGGCGCAGTTCGAACAGGATAAGGGCCATGTAGAAACCGACTACAAAGACCAATTTCAGTGGCTCACAGATCGATTCGCCGATAAGCCGGTGACGAATGCCTGCGCGTAGGAACCCCGACGGTGACAGCCCGCTGTGGAGGCGGTGGCTCAACAGAGGCAGTTGTGCCGCGCGGCGCAGACTGGCGCCGCGTGGAGAGCCGGTGGCGCCCCCTCATCAGCCGTACCTGGTGGTGCCCGTGCTGGGTCAGTCGAATGCGTTCGGGATGGGTCTGCCTCGCGATCCGTCAGGCCTGGACCAGTCGCACGAGCGGGTGCATCAGTGGGCGATGTGCGGGCCGTCCAAAAACACAGCGGTGTTGGCCGTCGATCCGCTGCTGCACGAGATACCCGCTAGGGGTGTCGGTTTCGGCATGACGTTCGCCAAGGCGCTGGCCGACGAATCCGGCCGGTCCGTGCTGCTGATACCAGGCGCCCGAGGCGACACGTCGTTCGCTCCGAAGAATGGATACACCTGGGATCCTGCCGATACTCACACCCGCGTTAACCTTTATTGCAATGCGGTTCGCGCCATAGACAAGGCGCTGGCCCACCATTCCGGCAGCGAGGTCGTCGCAGTGCTGTGGCACCAGGGCGAAACCGACGTGCCTTTGACCTCTGGATCGGACTACCAGATCAAGCTCGATGGATTGATCGGCGATTTGCGGAGCCGATACGGCGCTAACGTCCCGTTTGTGCTTGGGCAAATGGTTCCAGAAGAAATGGAGCGAAGCACCAAGGACTACTCCGCGATCAACGCAGTACACGAGGCCACTCCGGCGCGGATGCCGCGCACCGCCTTCGTCGAGGGACCGCGGGCCGCATACAACAGCGAGACCGATCGCCACTACAACGCGGAGGGCCAGCGTGCCCTTGGGCGCGCGATGTGGTCGGCATACCGCGCGATGGTGTCGACGAGGTGACACAGTACGGCGCTTGATTAATCTGGCGCATCCGGTACTTATTCTGCTGATGGATCGGACTGCCCCGCGGTGACGTTGCCGGATACCTACGCCACTGACGACTGCATCAAGGAGCGGCAATATGTCGGGGGTGGTTTGCGATTTGCATGTACATGTCCACACCTCCTCACAGCTAACTACCGAAGTTGGCGGAGATGAGATGAACCACGGCTCCAAACCAGGGCTGGCGTTGCGGAGCAATGCGTAATAGTATCTTGCGTCAGTGAACTGTCTGGTACTTCGTTTCGAACGCTGCTGTGGGATGGCTGTGAGTGAAGAGTTTATTTCGAATTTGCCCAGCGAACAATTGACGGGTGTGAGATTCTTGGTGCTCGGGCGTAGGTCTGTCCGGCAATCGACTCTCGGCAACGAAAGGTGCGTGCAGCTGTGACAGCCGCTGCGGACGTCCTCGTCCAGTGGAACTCATCAGCCTCCACCGATGCTGCGTCGCCGACCCGACCGGCGTGGAAACGACGGTATAGGCGGGCTCTGATCCTGACTGACGTGACCGTCGTCGCCATTGCGATGGCCGGCGCGCAGATGGTCAGCCTCGGCCTCCCCGTAAACTCGACCGACATTGCCTCGGTGTACTACTCGATCCTTTCGGTGTTAGTAGCCACCATCTGGCTGACGATGCTTGCGGTGTATCGGACGAGGTCGCCGCGCGTCGTCGGGGTTGGTGTCGAGGAGTATCGGCGGGTGATGTCGGCGACGCTCGCGACGGTGGCCGTCATTGCGGTCGCCTTGATGATCCTGCGGCCAGGCTATGCGCGCGGTTACCTGGCCGTGGGGCTGCCGCTCGGGATGTTCCTTTTGATGCTCTGCCGCGGTTTGTGTCGTTGGTTCTTGGCGCGGCAGCGTCGCCGCGGAAACTGCATGACGGCGGTGCTCGCGGTCGGTGACGTGCGCGCCGTGCGCGACCTGGTCAAATACCTCTCGCGGGAGTTCACTCACGGGTATTCGGTCGTCGGTGTATGTCTGACGGGGCAGCGCACCCGGGACACCGTCGAGATTCCCGGTGTCGGCACGCTGCCAGTGCTCGGTGACGAGACAGATATCCCGTGGGCAATCGCCCAGACCAACGCCGACACCGTGGCTCTGACCGCCACCGAACATCTTGGGCCCGACGGCATTCGCGAGTTGTCATGGGACCTCCACAAACTCGACGTCGATTTGGTCGTGTCGCCCGGCGTTGTCGATGTCGCAGGACCGCGGCTGACGATTCAGCCGGTTTCTGGGCTTCCGCTGATCCATGTGGAGAAGCCGCAGTACAGGGGTGCGCAGCAAATCCAGAAGCGGGCTTTCGACGTCGTTCTCTCGATGGTCGTGCTGATTGGTGCGCTGCCGGTGATGACCCTGGCGGCCATCGCGGTGAAACTGACCAGCAAGGGGCCGGTCTTCTACCGCTCGGAGCGCATCGGCATCGACGGCGAGCCGTTCGAATTGATCAAGTTCCGCACCATGGTCGACGGCGCGGATACCCAGCTAGGCGCCCTTAGCGCATCCAACGATAGCGATGGCGTGCTGTTCAAGATGCACGACGATCCTCGGGTGACGAAAGTCGGCCGCGTCCTACGTCGGTACAGCATCGACGAGCTGCCCCAATTCTTCAACGTGCTCCGCCGTGACATGAGCGTGGTCGGACCGCGCCCGCCGCTGCGTTCCGAGGTCAACACCTACAGCGATCAGGTGCGCCGCCGGTTGCTGGTATTACCCGGCATCACCGGCCTGTGGCAGGTCAGTGGACGTTCCGACCTGTCCTGGGAGGATTCGGTGCGGCTGGATCTGTCCTACGTCGAGAACTGGTCGATCGCCAACGACTTCCTGATCGCCGCGAAGACCATCGGTGCGGTTCTGGCTGCGAAGGGCGCCTACTGAACCGCGACGCTTCCGATCGCGAGACGCCGTATTGCGTGCAAAGCAGGCGCGCCGTCAACGATGACAGTTCGGCTCGGATGGGATGATCCTGGCTCATGCCCATGGACCCTCTCCGCGAACCCCTTGATACGCAGTCGCTACGCGGTCTTGTGCTGGGGCCACCGTCGCCTTGGCGTCGGCTCGACGTCGTACCCGAAACCGGTTCCACGAACGCGGATCTGGTCTCTCGGGCGATGGCGGGCGAGGACATCGACGGCGCCGTGCTGATCGCCGAGCACCAAGTCAGCGGCCGCGGCCGCAACGGCCGGAAGTGGTCAGCCATCCCCGGCGCGCAGATCCTCTTCTCGGTCGGGGTAGCGACGCACGGCGTTCCCACGCACGTGTGGGGTTGGCTTCCGCTGGCGGCTGGTGTCGCTGTTGCTGATGCGGTGTCAGCGGTCAGCGGTATCGACGTCAGACTGAAGTGGCCGAACGATGTGCTGGCCGGCGGCGGCAAACTGGCCGGCATCTTGGCGGAGGCGGTGCCGACGCGGGAGCGCATCGTCGTCGGGATCGGAGTCAACGTCACACTGCGCTCAGCTGAAGTGCCCGACGTGGGGATTGCTTCGCTGTTGGAACTCGGTGTCGAGGCGCCCGATCGCCACCGACTGACTCGGCAGTTGCTGCTAGACCTGGGCGGTCGAATCGCCGAGTGGCGGCAGGCCGGCACCGGGTCGTCGAAATTGATCGTCGACTACCGCGCGCGAAGCGCCACCATAGGATCGCGCGTGCGTGCCACGCTGCCCGGCGGAGGGTGCGTTGTCGGCCTGGCGCGGGATGTCGACGACCATGGACGGCTGGTGATAGACGTCGACGGGCGGCCGGTTGCGATCTCGGCCGGTGACGTCGTACACCTCCGACCGGATGGCCGATTGCCGTGACCTTAAGACGTTCGCTCTCTGGGCGATTGCCGCTGGGGCCTTCGTGCTGCCCGGGGCTGTTACGATCGGCCGCGGCACACAACCAATCCGTCACCGGGGAGCGATGAACGAGACAACTACGGTTGGTGCCTTAGAGCACAGGATCATTTCGGCGTTGCGCGTCGTCGTTCCCGTCGTAATCGTTTGCTTTTATCTATGGCGGATATTTGGCGGCCTCGCTCCGGTCGAGCGCTTCAGCGACGATTTCTTCTACTACGCGGTGCCGGCGAGGAACTGGGTGGACGGCGCGGGTTCGACCTTCTTTCCGGGTGAGCCCACCAACGGCTATCACCCGTTGTGGTTCTTGTGGGTGGCGCTGCTCTACCGGGTCGCCGGGGGTGGCGTGATCTTCTTCGGGCTCGCCGATCTCACGTTGATGGCGCTGCTCGTCGGTTTCTTCTTGGTGTTCGAGCGGTTTCTTCGGCGTGTCACCGGTGATCGCCTGGCGGCCGCTGTGGGCGCCGCGGTTGCCGCGGTCAGCCTCACGGTCGTATCAAGGGCAGGCGTTGAGGTGGCGCTGGCGGCGTTCGCTACAGCCCTGTTGCTCGACTATCTGAGCCGCAAGCCACTGGCTGACCAGACGGTGCGTGACGCAGCGATAGTTGGGCTTCTCGGCGCGTTTCTCGTGCTGGCTCGTCTGGACGCAGTGTTTCTGGCACCGGGACTGGTTGTCGCCGTTATTTCGCGCTGGGACTGGCGGCGCTTGTCAGCCGTCGTGGTCGGCGCGGTACCGGTGTACGCGTACTTGGTGTTCAACCTTGTGGTTTACGGCCATCTGGGCACCAGTTCGATGGCGGCCAAGTCGCTGGACGTTTATTGGCCGCCCAACCTATGGTTCCTTGAATTCCCATCGCGGGTCGTGATGTCGGGCGTGGTGGCCACTGTTCTCGTCGTCTCGGTCGTCGTCGGCGTCATGCTGCGGCGGAGCGAGAACGCCGACGTGCGACGCATAGCGCTGGCACTTGCCGTCGCACCAGTGCTGCAGTTGGCAGCGCAGGCATTGTTCAGTGGATGGACGCTGTTCCCGTGGTACTTCTATTTCTTCGTTATGGTGCTGGGGGTGGCCGCCGCCCTGGTATTCATGGGCTTGAGGCGCTGGAATGCACTCCGGTGGGCGGGCATTCCGCTTGGCGCGGTCATGCTGCTCGTCGCCGGCCTTGGGCTCGTGGCGGGCGAGAAGCCGGACCCATGGCAACGTGATGCCGCAGCGAATGCGGCACGGCTGCAGGCTTTTTCGGTGGACCATCCCGGCGTCTATGCGATGGGGGATGCCGCAGGAACGCCAGAGTGGACGATCGGGCTGCCCATCGTGCACTTGGAAGGCCTGATGATGTCGCCGGACTTCGTGGACCGCATCCGTGAGCGGCAGCCGTTGGAACAGGTCTTCCGCGATTACCACGTCGACTACTACGTTGCTGTGCGGCCCGCTGACAATCCGACGGACGGCTGCCTGCAGTTCGCGGAGCCTACCCCTCAACAAGCCTCGCCTCGTGCACCGCATCTGACCACGACGATCTGCAGTGCGCCCGTCAAGGTCATCCAGACGGGCGACCGCAATCGCCTTCAGGTGTATCGAGTCGATCCCACGACGGGCAAGGTCGTCTAGTCATCAGTCCACGCGAGATTCTCCACAGGTACCAGGCAGGAAACCTCGCGTCTGCTAGCACGTGCTCGTCTGAGCGGATGTCCCGAGCAGCACGTCTAGCTTCTTCAACTGCTATGTTCCTGTTGGGAAAGAGCTGCGAAAGCTTCGCGACAGCACTGAGGAGACTATGAACCGGCGGGAAGACGCGAAGTTACCTCGTGGCGTAATTCCAGTGCTGTGCTCCGTACTCGCCTTGGCACTCGTAGCGGCTGGCTCTGTGGTTGTTCTGCGCCCTTCCCAGAACCCGGGGCCGGAAAGAGTCCAGGCCATCCCGGTTATCGAGACAGGGTCAATGAACCCGTCTGCGGCGACGATCGGTTTCGCGGATTCCGACTTGTACGGCAAATCCCCGGAAGACATCAATCGAACGCTTGATCTGATGCGCCAATCCGGCGTCTCCACGGTGCGGATCATGGTTCCGTGGGCCTTCGTTCAGCCAGCTCCCGACCAGTGGGATTGGGGCGTTGTCGACACGATGGTCGACGCCGCGCAGGCGCACGGTATATCCGTGCTGGCGGCACTTAACTCAACACCAGGGTGGGCGGCGCCTCCCAGCCTGATCCCCTACACTGCCCGCCCGGACTCGGCAACGGCATACGGTGATTTCGCCGCCGCAGCGGCCAGTCGGTACCGCGGCAGAATCTCTGCCTACGAGGTCTGGAATGAAGCGAACAGCGTTCTCTTCTGGACGCCAAATCCAGACCCCGCGGCGTATACGGAATTGCTGAAAGCGGCGTACCCGAGAATCAAGGCCGCTGATCCGTCAGCGACTGTCGTGGGCGCGGGACTTGCCCCCGTATTCTCGTTTGGCAGTCTCACGCTGAGCCCAGCGGAGTTCGTGAAGGGCATGTATGCAGCGGGTGCGAAGGGCAACTTCGATGCGTTGGCCTATCACCCGTACCTGTACACCATGAAATTCTCCGCGGGCAAGGGATATCCTGAGTCACCCATCACCCAGGTAACGGGGATGCACCAGGTGATGGCCGACAATGGCGACGGCGGTAAAACGATCTGGTGTACCGAGTATGGAGAGCCGACGTCGGCGGTCGACGAAACCACCCAGGCCGACTACGTTCGCGACTTTATTACCACCTGGCGTACCCTGCCGTTTGCCGGACCGGTATATATCTACTCCACACGCGACCGCAACACCGGAAGTGCCACCGACCAAGATACTTTCGGGGTCTATCGCACCGACTGGACGCCGAAATCTGCACAGCAGGTTATCCAGTCTCTCGCTCCGGGTGGCTGAGTTCAAGCAACTAGATGCAAATGCAATCTGGGATTCAAGTCGGCACCCGTCGACCCAACAAGCGCCGCAGTTGCAGCCATAAGCCGCGCGCCGGAGGTTAATGGCGCCGACCGATCACCCGCCCCAGACTTGGGGGCAGTACACGGGTACCGCGCCCTGGATAAAGGTCTGGACCTCAGAATTGGTCCACTTGTGGTTCTTCTGGAGGTAATAGGTGGCGAGCCAATTTGGGTTGCCCTGACGCGTCTGGTCGAGGCAGAACTGTTTGGCCATCCGAATGATCGTTGTGCGGTTGTCGTACGGGAAAGCCTTCTTGTCGAGATAGGCGATGAAGGCGTCGTCTCCCGCCGCGTCCGCGTGAGCCGGCGCAATGGCCACGGCAGCGCTTGCCCCCAGGAATAGTGCTGCGATCGTCGCGCTCACGGCTCGCCGGACCACTGTGGCGTTCATCAAGACTCCTATGACTTCGTGGCGGACCGACGAGCAGACCAGCCCTACTGAATGCAACTCTCTGGGTTCAAATCGTACCGAAGGGCCAAGCTGTTACTAAGAGTAGCTGGCGGTGCAGATCGCTTCATCGAATTCTACGTGAAAATGCGCCGCTAGCCCGGCAGGCGCGTGAACTTCGATCCGGCATCTGAGCGACAGCTGATCGAGACTGCGGTAGCTACCGGGGACGTCGTTCCTCTTCGGCTGCGACCCCGTCAACGTTTGGCCGCCGATGAACGCGTGTGCGCCTGACGCGCAGTCGAACAGAGTCGTGGCTGCCGACCGGACGGTCGGCAGCCACGATCTCGACTACTACTACGCGGTCGCCACTGACGTCAATGGTTCTGGCAGCGGGCTCACACCGCCTGCCGGTGTGTCCGTCGCCGACGGATGGGGAGGCGAGCCAGGGTCCGATCCGTGGCGCTTCCTGATCCCAGGCGCATCAGGATTCGTCGCTTCGGCGTTCGGCGCGCCGCTCCCATTCGCATCCGTGCCGTCACTCCCTGGCTTCCACTTCCTGGGATGCGGAGGGTCGGTCTTCTTCGTGGTGTCCGTGTCGGTGGCGCCGGTCTTGTCGGTGGCGCCGGTCTTGTCGGTGGCGCCGGTCTTGTCGGTGGTGCCGGTCTTGTCGGTGGCGCCGGTCTTGTCTGTCGTGTCGGTGGTGCCGGTCTTGTCGGTGGTGCCGGTCTTGTCGGTGGTGCCGGTCTTGTCGGTGGTGCCGGTCTTGTCGGTGGCGCCGGTCTTGTCGGTGGCGCCGGTCTTGTCTGTCGTGTCGGTGGCGCCGGTCTTGTCGGTGGCGCCGGTCGTGTCGGTGGCGCCGGTCTTGTCTGTCGTGTCGGTGGGGCCGGTCTTGTCGGTGGCGCCGGTCTTGTCGGTGACGTCGGTCTTGTCGGGACTTCCTTCTGCTTCCTTCACACCTACACCGGCCGAGCCGCCGACGTCCGCCAGCGACGAAACACCACTGGCGGCGGGCTCAATCTTGAGGTTCGAGACGTTCATCCTCGCGAGGTTGACACCCTCGACCATTGATTGCTGCTGAGCTGCCGGGACGGCCCCGCCAGACAACAATCCGCCCAACGCGGCGACGATGCCTTGGACTACCGCATTGACGTAGGCGGTCACCGCAGCCTGAAGGACCTGCTGAGCGGCAGCCGCGTAAGCCTGAGCGACGGCATTCACTATCTGCTGGAGGATCGCGTTCAGGGCTGCCCCAATAGCTGCGCCTGGGTCGGTCGGGGGCGTCGGCGTGGTGGGCCCACCGGTTAGTGCCAGGATGACCTTGGCCGCCAGCTTCTGTTGCCAGTCCGAGGTATACACGCCGAACGAACCCTGATCCGTGGTTTCGGCACCCGGCTGATCACGTGTGGTGTAAATGAACGCGGGGCCGGCGTAGCCAATTTTGGCCCAATTCTCCAGGAAATCCTTGATGAAGGTGGCCTGAGTTTCTTCGCTTACCCCGTTGGGTCCTGCTGTCGGCAGCCCGTACTCCGTCGCCCAGATCCGTAGCGCCGAGTCGCCGTTGTCAATCATCAGCTGCCTGATGGCAATCAGCTGAGTGAGTGGGCTGTACGGGACACCAGCGCCTTGCGAGAACTCCACCTGGTACTGGTACGGGTGAATCGACAAGGCGTCGAAGTACCCCTTGGCGCCGTTGGCGTACATCGTCGATACGTAGTCGACGGGATTCACCGTCAAGGGGGAGGTGAACACGCCGGCTACTAGAACACCGCCAATGACCATCGCGGTGGGATCGACGCCATTCGGGCCCTTGATCGCGGTATAGGCGGCCTTCAACAACTGCGTGTAGGCAACAGCGTCGGGCTGCGGACTCCAGCCGAACAACGAGTTCGGCTCGTTCCAAACTTCGTAGGCCGACACCTGCCCCTTGTACCGTTGGGCCGCCTCGGTGACGAACGCGGAGAACGCCGCGACATCGGGAGCGGCCGAGTAGGGGAGTCCTCCGGGGGTCGCCGGATCCTGGCCATAGAGCAACGGCGTGACGGCGAGCACGCCGAGCACGCCCATGCCGCGCGCATTAGCCTGCTGGATGATGTAGTCAGTCGTCCCCCAGCACGGGCACGGGCTGCCCGGCGTGCCGTTGGGTACGGGCTCGATGTACCCCCACGGGATACCCATCCGCACGGTATTGACCCCGAGCGCTTTCATCGCGTCGAGAGTCTGGTCAACCTGCGCTTTCTCGGCGTCGTCCAACGTGTAGTCCGGGCCGGCCAAAGTGATGAGGTCCGAGTCAGCGAATCCGATGGTGCTCGGAGAATTGACAATGGATGCCGTCTCGACGATCTGGTAAGGAGTCGGCGCCTTTTCTGTTGGCGCTAGCAAGTTGGTCGCCATCGTGGCCACAATGGCCGTCGGAATGATGGCAATCATGGTCGTTACCGCGTAGCGCCGCAAACGACGCCTTATCGTGTTTCCCATGGTTACCCTCGCTTCAGTCTCGGCCCCCGCCTATCGCCTTTGCGATTGGAATAAAATTAGCCCATGCGGCAACCACGTGTACCGGTTTGAAAACAACTTCTTTCTCTATTAAAGTTAGCGACACTAAAAGGACATAACCTGAGGGCCAGCAGGTATTACTGGTCCTTTTTGACGTCTGCGTCAACGATCGGCAAGGTCGCTGTTATTTGGCCGTGATCGCCAGTGCAAATTGCAAGCCTGACAACTCGACCCCTCTCGCTCGATGCGCTGCCAAGCCGACATAACGGCCGTCGTGATTTGCCGTCACCGCAGAGGCAAATGCATGTGCGGTGAGTTTTAGCAAAGACGAGTGCCTGTGGGCGAGCCCGTCTGTGCTGGTTGTTTGCAAACCACTCGTTCGGACCGCGACGATTCACCGACAATGGCCGGGAGGTGCTCGAGCGCCGGGTACTACGCCTTGATTCGTCGGAGAGATCTGCGGGACTAAGCGGGGTACGACAGGAGAGCCGAGCCGCTGATGTGACGGCCCCGCGCGGCTTGTCCGACAGTCGCCCGCGAATAGCATGCGGGCCGACCTTGTCGCGGTAAAGTCGTTCGTCTCGCTAAGGCTGCGGGCGCTCCACCTTGAAACAGACTGACTCTCACCTCTACGGGGGTCCCAACACAGGTGAGGAGGACGGGGAAACGGGTCCGGCCATCCGGACACCGCGCCCCAGACTGCCGATGGGGTATCCGGACAACGTCCTAGCGGCCGAGGAGCGGGTCGTACTGCACCGCCACCCGCATTGGAAGCGGCTGATCGGCCCTGTGCTGGTCCTGTTGATCGTCACTGCCATAGCGGCCTTCGGCGCCGGGTACGTCAATCAGACCGACTGGGAGAGGACCGCACGCAACGTCGTGCTCATCGTTATCGCAGTCATCTGGTTGGTGATCATTGGGTGGCTTACGGTGTGGCCGTTCCTCAACTGGTGGACGACGCACTTCGTTATCACCGACCGCCGGGTGATGTTTCGCCACGGCCTACTCACCAGATCGGGCATCGACATTCCGCTGGCGCGGATCAACAGCGTCGAGTTTCGGCACGGCGTGTTCGACCGGATACTGCGCACCGGCACGTTGATCATCGAATCCGCGTCGCAGGATCCCCTTGAGTTCCACGACATTCCGCGCGTGGAGCGGGTGCACTCACTGCTATATCACGAAGTCTTCGACACCCTGGGCTCGGAGGAATCGCCGAGCTGAGCCATTCGCCGCGCACGTCGCGTGGGGCGACGCAGCGGCGTGACCTTGCCGTCGGACAGTGCCGTCTCGCGCTGATCCTCGAGGACCTCTGCCAGGCCACCAGCGGTAAGGGATTCGACCGCCTTGTCCGGGTTGCGCCCGAACTCGTCGGGGAAGACCCAGCGTCGGAACGCCCAGAACCGGAACGCCATCTGCAGCAGGTTGCCGATGATGTAGGCGGAGACGAAGTCGGCGATGTTTTCCTGTGTCAGCGACACGTCGGGCACCCGCAGCTGCAGCACGTAACTGGAGAACCACAGAGGCGCCATCGACAACAGCACCCCGACGCCGCTGAACGCGAAAAACATCAGCGCCTCGTGATGGCGCTCCCGGCCGCCGCGGTTCTGGAAGCTCCATTCCCTATTGAGGATGTAGGAGGCGATCACTGCGACGATGCCTGCGATGATCTTGGCCGTGAGGGGCTTGGGTTCAAGCACCGTGAGCTTGAGTGTGTAGAAGACCGCCGAGTCGATGATGAAGGTGGTCGCACCGACGATCGCGAATTTTATGAGTTCGTGATGTCGTTCGAAGTACGGCCGGATCGGGCTTGGCAGCCGCGCGATCGTGGCATCGGTGAAGGACACGACAACGCAGTCTACGGAAGTAACGCTGCCGACGCGTACCCGCGCAGGTCGCGGCAGGTAATGCTGACTCTCGCCGCCATGACAACATATGGCTGTGCCACGTAAACCCAGTTCCCCCCCGCTGGTAGCCATGGTCGGCGGTGGACAGCTGGCCAGGATGACTCACCAGGCGGCGATTTCGCTTGGTCAGACGCTGCGGGTACTGGCGGTCAGCGAGGACGATCCGGCCGCGCAGGTGACCCCGGATGTCGTCATCGGCGCGCATACCGATCTAGATGCATTGCGGGATGCGGCGGCCGGTGCCGACGCGCTGACCTTCGATCACGAGCACGTGCCGACCGAACTGCTCGAGAAGCTTGTCGCCGACGGCGTGAACGTGGCTCCGCCACCGTCCGCCCTGATCCACGCCCAGGACAAGCTGATGATGAGGCGGCGCCTCGAGGCATTAGGCGTTTCGGTGCCGCGTTTTGCCGAGGTGACGGACGTCGCCGATGTCGACGCGTTCGCCGCGCGCGTCGATACGGACATCGTGGTCAAGACCGTGCGTGGCGGCTACGACGGTCGCGGCGTGACAATCGCCCGCGACGTGGCCGAGGCACGTGATGTCGCCGGCCGTTATCTGGCCGACGGCGCGGCGGTCCTGGTCGAAGAGAAGGTGTCGATGCGGCGCGAGCTGGCCGCGCTGGTGGCACGGTCGCCATTCGGGCAGGGTGCCGCGTGGCCGGTGGTGCAGACGGTGCAGCGCGACGGCATCTGCGTCGAGGTGATCGCTCCCGCGCCGCGTCTCGACGCCGAATTGAGCAGCGGTGCAGGGCAACTTGCGTTGCGACTGGCTGACGAGCTTGGCGTTGTCGGGGTGCTGGCGGTCGAACTGTTCGAGACCGTCGACGGCAGGCTGGTGGTCAACGAACTGGCGATGCGTCCGCACAATTCCGGGCACTGGAGCATGGATGGCGCCAAGACCAGTCAGTTCGAGCAGCACCTGCGCGCGGTGCTCGACTACCCACTAGGCGATACCGCGCCGATCGCACCGGTGACCGTGATGGCCAATGTGCTTGGCGCGCAGGAGAGTCCGGCGATGAGCATGGATGAGCGGCTCCATCACCTGTTCGGCAGGATGCCAGAGGCCAGGGTTCACCTATATGGCAAGGGGGAGCGGCCCGGCCGCAAGATCGGCCACGTCAACGTCCTCGGCACCGCTGGCGGCTCGCTCGAGGACGACGCATACGTCGCAGATGTGCGGGAACGGGCGGTCCGGGCCGCACACTGGTTGTCGCACGCCGAGTGGACCGACGGATGGAGTGGACATGACTAGCGCGCCGGCGCCGCGGGTGGGCGTGATCATGGGCAGTGACAGCGACTGGTCCGTGATGGAGGAAGCCGCGCTCGCATTGGCCGAGTTCGACGTTCCGTTCGAGGTCGGCGTGGTCTCCGCGCACCGCACGCCGGACCGGATGCTCGATTACGCGCGCACCGCGGCGGGGCGCGGCCTCGCGGTGGTCATCGCAGGTGCGGGCGGGGCCGCACACCTTCCGGGGATGGTCGCCGCGGCGACACCGCTGCCCGTCATCGGCGTCCCCGTGCCGCTGGCCAACCTCGACGGCCTGGACTCGCTGCTGTCGATCGTCCAGATGCCCGCCGGCGTGCCGGTGGCCACGGTGTCGATCGGCGGTGCACGCAACGCCGGATTGCTGGCCGTGCGGATCCTCGGGTCTGCCGACGCCGAATTGCGCAAGCGAGTGCAGGATTTCCAGAGTGGACTTGCCGGCATGGTGCTGGAAAAGGATGCGGCGCTGCGTGATCGGCTCCTAGGAAATGCGTGATCGGCTGTTAGGGCATTAGGCTCCGGACGGTGGAGTCAAATTTCCGACGTTATCGGGCCGTGGGCCACAGGGTCGTCACCGGGTTTCTGCACTCAGAGGTCCTCGTGCTCCTCGATGTGCTGAATTCGGCGCAGCGCGCCAAGCAGGTTTCCGGTGCGGTCGCGGAGATCGGTGTACACCACGGCAAGTTGTTCATCGGCGTGCAACTGCTGCAGCGTGCTGGCGAGAAATCGGTGGCGATCGACGTCTTCGGCGACCAGGACCTCAACGTCGACGGATCGGGCAACGGCGACCTCGAGAAGTTCGTCAACAACGTGAACCTGTGGTCGTCGATGGATGACGTCGTCGTGCACCAGAGCGATTCGACGAAGGTCACGCCGGAGACCCTGCGGGAACTGGCGGACGACGATATCCGGTTCTTCTCCGTCGACGGCGGCCACACCGAAGAGATCGTGTTCTCCGACATGAAACTCGCCGAGGCCACGCTGGCCGACGGCGGGATCGTCATCGCCGACGACGTGTTCAACGAACATTGGCCGGGTGTCGCCGTCGGGACACAGCGCTATCTCGAGGACGGCGCCAAGCTTGCGCCCTTCCTGATCGGGTTCAACAAGGTGTTCTTCGCCCAGTCCGACTATTGCGAGTTCTATCGAACCGCGGTGGAGTCCGATGTTGCGCGAAAGCTGCGGTTTGCCACGGGACCCTCGGTTTACGCCGGCCACGAGGTCACGTTGATCGTGGCGCAGGGCGCCAAAGGCATCCTTCGCAAGAGCCAGCTGGCCCGCACGATCTATCACGGCACCTACCGGCAGATGGTCCGAGGGCTGCGGGTCGTCTCCGGTGGGAAGGGTAGGGTTACCGGCGAGTAGCAAGGAGTCGCCATGGCCATTGGTAACCCGGCGTTTGATGCTTTCAAGCTCGCTGACGAGCACAATGAGCTGCGGTCGGTACTGCGTGACCTGTGCGAGAAAGAGATCGCCCCGTACGCCGCCGACGTCGACGAGAAGGCTCGCTACACCGATGAGGCTTTAGCGGCACTGACGGCCTCCGGCTTCGCCGCCATCCATATCCCTGAGGAGTACGGCGGCGAGGGCGGCGACTCGGTGGCGGCGTGCATTGTCATCGAAGAGGTGGCGCGGGTGTGCGCGTCGTCGTCGCTGATTCCGATCTGCAACAAGCTGGGCACCATGGGCCTGCTGATGCGCGGGTCCGAGGACCTCAAGAAGCAGGTCTTGCCTTCCATCGCCGCCGGTGAGGCGGTCGCGTCGTACGCGTTGTCCGAGCGTGAGGCAGGCAGTGACGCGGCTTCGATGCGGACCAGGGCCAAGGCCGAGGGCGATGAGTGGGTGCTCAACGGATCCAAGTGCTGGATCTCCAACGGCGGGCATTCCACGTGGTACACGGTGATGGCGGTCACCGATCCGGACAACGGTGCCAACGGTATCTCGGCGTTCGTCGTGCACAAGGACGATCCCGGCTTCTCGGTCGGCGCCAAGGAACACAAGATGGGCATCAAGGGTTCGCCCACCACCGAGCTCTACTTCGAGGACTGCCGGATTCCCGCGGATCGAATCATCGGCGACCCGGGCACCGGCTTCAAGACCGCACTGGCCACGCTGGACCACACCCGCCCGACGATCGGCGCGCAGGCGGTGGGCATTGCTCAGGGCGCACTCGATGCGGCGATCGCATATGTCAAGGAGCGCAAGCAGTTCGGCAAGTCAATCGGCGATTTCCAGGCTGTCCAGTTCATGCTCGCCGACATGGCGATGAAGCTGGAGGCCGCCAGGCTGATGGTGTACACCGCCGCCGCCCGCGCCGAACGCGGTGAACCCAACCTCGGTTTCATCTCCTCGGCGTCGAAGTGTTTCGCATCCGACGTCGCCATGGAGGTGACCACCGACGCAGTCCAGTTGTTCGGCGGTTACGGATACACCACCGACTTCCCTGTCGAGCGGTTCATGCGCGACGCCAAGATCACCCAGATCTACGAGGGCACCAACCAGATTCAGCGCGTCGTCATGTCGCGCGCGCTGCTGAAGTAGTCCTCAGCCCGCGTACTCGACGAAGAACGCCATGCCCGCCTCGAGGTGATAGGTGTTGTGGCAGTGGCTGATCCACCGACCGGGATTGTTCGTGTCGAAATCGACCTCCACGGTTTGCTTTGGTGGCACCAGCACCGTGTTCTTGCGTGCCTTCGGGACGCCCGCGTTCATCACCTGAAAGGTGTGACCGTGTAGGTGGAACGGGTGGAACATCATCGACTCGTTGATGAACCGGATTCGGACCCGCTGGTTCGGTTTGACCGGCACCCCGTCGTTGGGCGGGTTGTGCGACCCCGGCAGCGGCGCCGACAGCACCCATCACCAGAAATGACGCCAGCCGATCATTTCTTCAGCGTGGCCCTACGGCGCTACCCGCGGGTTGCTTTCTCCATCTGTCTGCGACGGTCGAGTGCGGCCACATCGGGGTTCGCGACCTGCACAAGTGACGCACCGGCAACGTAAACGGCCAACAGATTGGTGGTCAGGTCGTCAGCGGTTGCCCAGTCGGACGTCGACATCACACGATCGCTTGCCGTGAAACCCTGTGCGGCGGCCGAGGCTTGGGCGTCGACGAAAACTTCGGTGACCGACCGGCCGTCCAGCGCGGGCCCGGGATGGCGTTCGGGGGAGATCTGGTCGCCGTGTACGCGCACCGAAGTCGCGTAGTCGGTTACGCCGACTGGCAGGTCGGCGGCCGGCTTTCCGAACGGGTCCAGCGACAACACCGCGATCTCACCCGCGCCGACCGCATCGTCGGCCTCCGAGAGCCGGTCGGCGGTGCACAGCCCGATGTCGGCACCCTCCCTTTGCCTTTCGCCGTCAAGCACGACTTCCGCGCCGATCCACCAGATTCCGAACAGCACGGCGGCGGTCTGCCAATGGGCGGGCAGCAGCACAGCGACCCGGGTCGCCGGGCCCGCACCCAATTCGTCGCGCAGCAGATTGCCGGTCTTGGCGGCCCAGTTGGCCAGGGTGACCGTCGACAGCTCGATTCGCTCACAGCTGGCATCGTCGTAATAGGTGATCCGCGGCCCGACCGGATCGGCGGCCATCAGCGGATCCAGCAGCGTCGATGTGAGCGTCGTCAGTTGACGCACTCCGGGTCGTTGGAGCCGGCCGTGAGGATCGGCGATGGCGCTGGCGCGGAGTCGGTCGATCCGTTGGCCGCGGCGTCGACGGTGGCCAATGCGGGATTGCTGCCGTCCAGGCCGGAACCGGGGCCGGTGTAGTCACCGGCCAGCACGACACGCGCTGAGCCGGGCGACACCGATGCGTTCTGGACGACCGGCAGTCCGCCGAGCTCCTTGGAAACCGCCTGTGCGCCAAGGTCGTCGGCCTTGGCGGCCTGCACCTGGCTGCCCGTGACGTGGCCTGCGTCGTTATTGCCGGTGTTGCCGGTAGCGAATCCCTTGTTGGTCAGCAACTGCGATACGGCGGCGGCCAGCCCGTTGATATCGGAGTCGTTGACCACGTCGATCTTGGTTTTGCTTGGCGCATAAGCCAATTGCTCGGTCTTACCTTCGGCCTGCTCGTGCAGCAGACTACCTACCCAATCCTTGACCTGGCTCGGGTCCACCCGCACAACGCTCTGCATGCCGTCGTCGCTCCATCCGGCTTCCTCGAGGATCGGGATGGTGGCGAATGCGATGTGGCCAGCCGCCAGCTTCTGTAGTTGCTGGATGAAATCCATGATGTCCCAACCTTCGGAAAGCACCACGGACCGTTGAACGGCGTCCTGCAGGCGGTTCAATGTCGAAGGGCTGGACAGTGTCTTGCCGGAGATCACGTCATGCGCGAGCGCGGCCATCACCGCCTGCTGTCTGGTGACCCGGTCCAGGTCGCCGCGGGGCAGGTCATGGCGCTGCCGAACGAAGCTCAACGCTTGCGGGCCGTCCAGCTTCTGCCAGCCTGCGGGGAAGTCGGCACCGGAAAGGGGTTCGTACACAGCGTCTTTCAGGCAGACGTTGACGCCGCCGAGGGCGTCGGTGATCAACGCGAAGCCGAGCAGCCCGATTTCCGCGTAGTGGTCGACGGTAACGCCGGTCAGGTTGGCGACGGTCTTGATCAACGCTTCGCGGCCGGCTTCGGTCGCTTCCGGTTCGGCCTTTGCCGGGTCCATGCCCTGTTGTTCGACGAGTTCCGTCTTCTTCTCAAAATAGGCCGAGCCGTACACGCCGTTGATCTTCATCTTGTTCCCGCCCGGCGTCGCGACGTAGGAGTCGCGGGGGATCGATATGGCGGTGGCCGACTTCCCGTTGTTCGGGATGCGCACCAAGATGATCGTGTCGGTGTTGGTGGACTCGTTGTCGCCGGCCCGCAGCGTTGCCAGCTCCTCTGCCGAAAGCGGGTTGCCGTGCGCGTCGGTGCGGCTGTCCAAGCCGACGAGCAAAATGTCGATCGCGCCGTCCGCGCCGCCCGCGCCGAGCGCCATCGAGGAAAAGTGGTTGATGCCGGATTCGAACGACCGGATCTTGCCCCACGCAACGCCGGTGCCGACCACTACCGCCAAAGCCGCCAGCACGGCGATGACACGGGTGAGGCGAGCGGGCATCTGCCCAGGCTACTTGCGATGTAGGCGCAGACCCGGTAGCTCGGGTCGGCGTGCCAGACTCGACGGCATGCCAGACCGAATCGTTATCTCCGGCGCCGGTGGCATGGTTGGGCGTTTCTTGGCAGCTCAGGCCCACAGGCAGGGCCGCAACGTGCTGGCGCTGACGTCGGCGGAGTGGGATATCACCGACCCGGCGGCTGCTGAACGTTTCATTCAGGCCGGTGACGTCGTGGTGAACTGCGCCGCCTACACCAAGGTCGACGCTGCCGAACAGGATCAGGAACGGGCGCACGCCGTGAATGCCGTGGGGCCCGAGTACGTTGCGCACGCCTGTGCCCGCGCCGGCGCGGATCTCATCCACATCTCCACCGACTACGTGTTTTCCGGCGCTCAGCGCCACCCGTATGAGATCGACGACGAAACAGGGCCGCTGAGCGTGTACGGGCGCACCAAGCTGGCAGGCGAGCTGCTGGTGCTGGCCGCGATGCCCGACGCGCACGTCGTCAGGACCGCCTGGGTCTACGAAGGCGGCGATGGCAGCGACTTCGCCGCCGTGATGCGCCGGCTGGCGGCCGGCGACGGACCGGTGGATGTGGTGGCCGACCAAATCGGCTCACCAACCTACGTCGGTGATTTGGTCGGCGCGCTGCTCGAGATCGCTGACGGCGCCATCCGCGAACCGCTGTTGCATGCCGCCAACGACGGCGAGGCCAGCCGATTCGACCAGGCCCGTGCGGTATTCGAGGCCGTCGGCGCCGATCCGGAGCGCGTCCGCCCCGTCGCTACCGACGCCCATCCGCGTCCTGCCCCCCGGCCGCTGTACTCGGCGTTGGCTTCACGGCAGTCCGCCGCGGCGGGGTTGACCGTGCTTCGACCATGGCGCGAGGCGCTGGCTGGCGCGCTCGCCTCCGCCGGCCCATTACCCTCTACGCCGTGAGCGATGGTCTGACGGTAGTAACGGTGACGTATTCGCCGGGGCCGCACCTCGACCGCTTCCTTGCGACGCTCTCGCACGCGACGGAGCGCCCCGTGACCGTGATCATGGCCGACAACGGTTCGACCGACGGTGCGCCGGAAGAAGCGGTGCAGCGCTATCCCAATGCCCGACTGCTGCGCACCGGCGGCAATCTGGGCTACGGCGCCGCGGCGAACCGGGCGGTCGCGGAGGTCACGCCGGAGTCGGAGTTTGTGGTGGTCGCCAACCCAGACGTGCAGTGGGGCCCCCGCAGCATCGACATGTTGCTCGAAGCGGCCGAACGCTGGCCGAGGGCGGGGTCGCTGGGGCCGTTGATCCGCGACCCCGACGGCTCGGTGTACCCGTCGGCGCGACACCTGCCAAGCCTGATCCGCGGCGGCATGCACGCGGTCGTGGGCCCGTTCTGGAAATCCAACCCGTGGACGGCCGAATACCGGCAGGAGCGAACCGAGCCCAGCGAACGCCCGGTCGGCTGGCTGTCCGGGTCGTGCCTGTTGCTGAGGCGCTCCGCGTTCGATGAGGTTTCGGGCTTCGACGAGCGTTATTTCATGTACATGGAGGACGTCGACCTGGGTGATCGCCTCGGCAAGGCGGGATGGCAGAACGTATATGTACCGTCGGCGGAGATTTTGCACGACAAGGGCCACGCGACCGGCCGCGACCCGGCCCGCAACTTGGCGGCCCACCACACAAGCACCTACACTTTCCTGGCGGATCGGCATTCGAAGCAGTGGCAGGCGCCATTGCGATGGACAATAAGGGCCGCACTCGCTGCGCGCGGGGGCCTGGTGGTCCATAGTTCCCGCCGCAAGACGAAAGGACAGGGCTAGCAGTGGATCCCTCGAAGGTCGACGCCGTTGTTCTGGTGGGCGGTCAGGGCACCCGGCTGCGACCGTTGACGCTGTCGGCGCCGAAGCCGATGCTGCCGACCGCCGGTTTGCCGTTTCTGACCCACCTGTTGTCGCGCATCGCCGACGCAGGCATCGAACACGTGGTGCTGGGCACGTCCTACAAGGCGGGCGTGTTCGAGTCGGAGTTCGGCGACGGATCCAAGCTCGGCCTGCAGATCGAGTATGTCGTCGAGCGCGAGCCGCTGGGCACCGGCGGCGCCCTCGCCAACGTGGCGTCGAAGCTGCGGCACGAGACCGCCCTGATCTTCAACGGGGACGTGCTGTCCGGCGCCGACCTGGGCGCACTGATGAAGTGCCACGAGAACAGCGGCGCCGACGTCACGCTGCACCTGGTGCGTGTCGGGGATCCCCGCGCGTTCGGCTGTGTGCCGACCGACGCCGACGGCGTGGTGACCGCGTTCCTGGAGAAGACCCAGGACCCACCCACTGATCAGGTCAACGCCGGCAGCTACGTGTTCGAACGCGCGGTGTTCGACAGGATCCCCAAGGGCCGCGTGGTGTCGGTTGAGCGTGAGGTATTCCCACAGCTGTTGTCGGACGGGCTGAAGGTGTGCGGCTACGTCGACGCCACGTACTGGCGTGACATGGGCACCCCCGACGATTTCGTGCGCGGCTCGGCCGACCTGGTCCGCGGTATCGTGCCGTCGCCCGCGCTCGGCGGTCAGCGCGGCGAGATGCTTGTGCACGACGGCGCGAGCGTCTCACCCGGCGCACTGCTGATCGGCGGCACGGTGGTCGGCCGCGGCGCGGAGATTGGCGCAGGCGCCCGACTGGACGGCGCGGTGATCTTCGACGGCGCCCAGATCGGGGCGGGCGCGGTGGTCGAGCGCTCGATCATCGGCTTCGGTGCCCGCATCGGGCCGCGCGCGCTGATCCGCGACGGCGTCATCGGTGACGGTGCCGACATCGGCGCGCGCTGTGAACTCCTGCGCGGCGCCAGGGTGTGGCCAGGGATCACCATCCCCGACGGCGGCATCCGCTACTCGACCGACGTCTGACGGCTCCTCGCCGCCGCAGCCAGCTGGGTCAGGCCGAAGTCGCAGTCGTCGGGCAGCGCGTTAAGCGGCCACCAACGCAGATCCAAAGACTCATCGCTGCAAGCGATTACGGCGTCGCGCGGCGCACGCGCGATGAACTGCATGTCGAGGTGACGGGTAGGCACTCCCAGCGAGCAGGTGACGGGGTGCACGTGCAACGCGGCCAGTTCGGCGTCGATGGTGAGATCGTCGATGCCGGATTCCTCGGTGGCTTCGCGTAGCGCGGCGGCGAGGATATCGGCGTCGGTGTCCTCACAGTGCCCGCCCAGTTGCAGCCACCGCCCGAAGCGTGGGTGCAGCGTCAGCAACGCATGCGTGCCGGTGTGGTCGAGGACGAGCGCGGATCCGGTGACATGACCGGGCACGCATTCGCGAAGGCAGCCGTTGCCGCGCGCAGCAAGGAACGCCAGCACGGCGTGGCGCAGCGTGTCCTGGCCGGGATCGGGTGCGCGCCAATCGGTCAACATCTCGACGGCTGACGCGTGCAGGCTCACTTGATCACCAGCAGGCCGTCGGTCGGCAGCGGATCGCGAGGCCCCGACGGTTCGTTCGGATATCCAATGGCGATGGCGCCCAGCGGTTCCCAGTCGGCGGGCAGCGCAAGTTCATCGCGGACCAGGTCGGCGGCGAAGATGGTGGAACCGATCCAGCAGCTGCCGACGCCCCGAACGGCGAGCGCCACCAGTAGGGCCTGCACGGCGGCGCCGACAGCGACCGTGAACATGGTGTGCTCGGCGGCGGTCCGGGCGGTGTCGGAATAGCTGTGCGCACCGTCGGGAACCATGAACGGGATGACGAGTTCGGGTGCGTCGTAGAGGATCTGGCCACGGCCGACGCGGCGCTTGACGACGTCGTCGGGTCTGCCGTCGCCGGTCAAGTCGGCGTGCCACTTGGCCTTCATCCTGTCCAGCAGTGCCAGCCGCTTGGCCGGATCCTGCATCCAGACGAACCGGACGGGCCGGGTGTGGTGCGGTGCAGGCGCCGTCAGCGCTTCTGCGACGGCGGCTTCGACCAGTTCGGGTGCGACCGGCTCGGCGCTGAATTGGCGTACCGACCGCCGCAGTAGTTGGGCCTGGCCGCGGCCGAGGGCGATCGCCTCCTCGGTGCCCAGCCAGAACAGGTCGTCCTCACCGGGTCGCAGCAGAGTGCGGGCATTGGATCCGTTGTCGGACAGCGTGAGTCCGCGCACCACCGCTACAGGTATGTCGGTCAGCTTGCCCTTGACCAAATCGGCGGCCGCGGCGATCTCGTCGGCGACGGCGATCTCGGTGACGATCAGCTCGTTGCCGTGCCGGTCCACCGATCCCGCGTAGCCGTGCAGCACAGTCAGGCCTGCGGCCCCGATCGCGAAGTCGGTCTGGCCGTTGCGCCAGGCCCGGCCCATGGTGTCGGTGACCACGACGCCTACGGTGACGCCCAGTTGTTCCTGCAATCCCGTACGCAGCGCGGCTGCGCTGGCGTCGGGGTCTACCGGAAGCAGTGCGAGCTCACCGGCATCGACGTTGGAGCCATCGACTCCAGCGGCGGCCTGCACCAAACCGATCGCATTCTCGGTGATCAGTGTGCGGCCCTTGCGAGCGAGCACCCGGACAGCCTCGGCATCGATCAGCTTGCGCCGCAGCGCGTCTCGCTCCTCCGGGTCGACGGGTGCATCGACGATTCGCCCCTCACACTTGGACATCACCTTGCTGGTGACCACCACGATGTCATTGTCCCGCAGCCACGGTGCGGCCCCCGCGATGGCCCCGGCGAGGTCGTCGCCAGGCCGGAACTCGGGTAGCCCGGGCACCGGAAGCATCTCGACCGCCGCGGCCGAGCCGTGCTCCGTCATGGCTTTACCCCCGCCAGATCCATTCCTGCGCGCACCATTTCGGCCGTCGTATCAGGGTCGGTCATTAGCAGCGGTACCGACCGCACCTCGACGCCGTCGATATCGGCGTGGTCGCCCTCGTGCACCAGCCAGCCGTCGAGGATGCCGACGCCGGAGCGGGCCCCGTAGTGGTCGCCGACCGCTTCTGATGTGCTGGCCACTCCGATCACCCGAAGGCATTCGTCGGCCATGCCGCGCAGTGGCTTTCCCCCGATGATGGGGGAGTAGCCGATGACCCGTGCCGACGTCGAGCGCAGCGCGCTACGGATCCCGGGCAGGGCCAGGATCGCGCCGATGCTCACCACCGGGTTGGACGGCGCGAGCAGCACCACATCCGCGGTTTCGATGGCTTCAGCGACGCCGGGGCCGGCGGTGGCCGCATCGGCGCCCACGAACGCGAAGCTGTGGGTCGGTACCTGAGCGCGGTAGCGCACCCACCATTCTTCGAAATGGATGGCCCGCTTCTCGCCAGCCTGATCACCCGGGCCGGGATCGGTGATGACGACGTGGGTTTCGCTGCGGTCGTCGCTGGCGGGAAGCAACCGCGCGCCGGGCTTCCACCGATCACATAGCGCCTCGGTCACCTGTGACAGCGGATAACCGGCCCGCAACATCTGGGTGCGGACGAGGTGGGTGGCCAGATCGCGATCCCCGAGGCCGAACCAATCCGGCTGAACGCCATAGGCGGCGAGTTCCTCTTTCGCGTGCCAGGTTTCGTCGCGGCGTCCCCATCCCCGTTCGGGATCGATGCCGCCGCCAAGGGTGTACATACAGGTGTCGAGATCCGGGCAGATCCTGACGCCGTACATCCAGGCGTCGTCGCCGACGTTGACGATCGCGGTCAGTTCGTTATCCGATTGGGACCCATCGGAAAACCCGCCGAGCCCCAGCAGGCGCTGCACGCCGATCAGGAAGCGGGCGCCGCCGACACCACCGACCAGAACCGTGACCTTCACATCGACCGACATTAGGCGGTGCGGCGGTGACGCGTTCGGGCACGGTGGGTGTGAGAGACACGCCGAGGTTCCGACGCGCCGAATTCGTGTCACGGAATGGTATGTATTTCTGTTCTAGCGCTTGACCCCGGCAGCTAACGCGTGTGTAATCACACCAGTGTCATTTCGCGGTTGGCCGGCCGGTTTCGGTGTCGCAGACCGAGATTCGATCATATGTTCGAATCGAAATGGCCGCATATCAATATCGGGGCTGCACTTAACGATCTACGACACCAGGTGAGGAGGCGAAAAAAAATGTCCTTTGAGCACAGTGATTTCGATCATGTGGCCCGGTTTGACAGCCGGCTGCTCGGCTCACTAGACAATGCGCCGCACACCAATAACGGACGGGCACCGATCGAGACGCCTAGGCGTCCCCAGCTAAGTCTGGTGCCCGCGCCGATTGATGTGGCGCCGGCAATCCCGGCAATGTCGGGACTCACGCCCGAGGACGATCTCTGGCAAGAGAAGGCGTTGTGCGCTCAAACCGACCCCGAGGCGTTTTTCCCCGAGAAGGGCGGCTCGACCCGCGAAGCCAAGCGAATCTGCCTGGGTTGCGAGGTGAAGGACGCGTGCCTGGACTACGCGCTGGCCCACGACGAACGCTTCGGCATCTGGGGCGGCCTCTCCGAGCGGGAGCGCCGCCGGCTCAAGCGCGGGATCATCTGAGCCGGAAGGTTTACTCGTCTTCGATCGTCGGGTCGATGACAGAAGGTTCGACGCCCAAATAGGTGGCCACCTGAGCCACCAAGACCTCATGCAATAGCTCGGCGAGTTCGATGGTGTCCTTCGCCCGTCGCTCGATCGGCTTGCGAAACAGCACAATTCGCGCCCGTGTCGCGTTACCCCTGACATCGACTCCCGCCGGAATCAGCCGGGCTAGCGCGATCGGCCCATCGGCCACCACCTCCGGCGGCCATTGCACGGCCTCTGGGTCCTTCGGCGAAATCCTGGGTATCTCGTCGACCGCGACGTCCAGCCCGGACACCCGTTCCTGCCAACGTCGTTCAATCGGTTCATAGGCCTCGAGCACCGCCATGTCGAACCGCTCGGCCCTGCTGCGCCAGCCGGGCACGGTCGGCGGAAGAAGCGGGCCGCGCATGTCCCGGCCGCGGCGTGATCCGCGCAGATTCCACTCGGGCACCGCCCGATCGTAACGGTTGGAGATCGGGGCCCCCGCGGCTGCGCGTGTCCGGCGACTTGGGCGGTTTGCGCACGATAGCCTCTCGTTCGTGAACGTTCCCCGTCGCTGCTGCCGGCCCGGGTGCCCCCACTATGCGGTCGCGACGCTGACCTTCGTCTACTCCGATTCGACGGCCGTCGTCGGGCCCCTGGCCACGGTCTCCGAGCCCCATTCGTGGGATTTGTGCGTGGTCCACGCCGGCCGGATAACGGCGCCGCGCGGGTGGGAGCTGGTTCGTCACGCCGGCCCGCTGCCCACGCACACGGACGAAGACGATCTGGTCGCGCTTGCCGACGCGGTGCGTGAGGGGCGCGACGGTGCACACCCGATCAACGGGGTGGCCGCAGGGTTTTCCGATCCGGTCACCGGTGCGCACGGTGGTGCGTTGATGGCGCCGGCTGCCCGGCTGCCTGAGTCGACCGGGCGCAGGCGCGGCCACCTGCGGGTGTTGCCAGACCCCAGTGATTAGGGCGAGTCTAACCCGGGCGTAGTCGCCTACTAATCCCGGGGCCTAGTCGGCATGTGGCCGCAGCCCGACGGATAGGCTGGCGCCATCGGTCCCCTCAGCAAGGAGTTCTATGTCTTGGCCCGCCGCGGCTGTCCATCGCGTCATCAAGGCGTATGACATACGCGGCCTGGTCGGCGAGGAAATCGACGAACAGTTCGTCACCGATGTCGGTGCTGCTTTCGCACGGCTGATGGGTGACGGTGCCACCCAAGTGGTGATCGGCCACGATATGCGGGCGAGCTCGCCGTCGCTGGCTGAAGCGTTCGCCGATGGCGTTATGTCGCAGGGGCTTGATGTGGTGCGGATCGGGCTGGCGTCGACCGATCAGCTCTACTTCGCGTCGGGACAGCTGGACTGTCCCGGCGCCATGTTCACCGCCAGCCATAATCCGGCGGCCTACAACGGCATCAAGCTCTGCCGCGCCGGAGCGAAACCCGTCGGCAAGGACACCGGGCTCACCGAGATCAGCGAGGACGTCATCGCAGGCGTGCCTGCCGGCGACGGGCCGCGCGGCACGATTTCCGACCGCGACGTGCTTGCCGACTACGGAGAGTTTCTGCGGTCTCTTGTCGACTTGGCCGAGCTGCGTCCGCTGCGCGTGGCCGTCGACGCCGGCAACGGCATGGGCGGCCACACCACACCCGCCGTGCTTGGCGAGATACCGTCAATCACGCTGCGGCCGTTGTACTTCGAGCTTGACGGCACCTTCCCCAACCACGAGGCCAACCCGCTCGACGCTGCCAACCTCGTCGACCTGCAGGCCCACGTCGTCGAGACCGGAGCCGATATCGGACTGGCCTTCGACGGTGACGCTGACCGGTGTTTCGTCGTCGACGAAAAGGGGCATCCGGTTTCCCCGTCGGCGGTGACCGCCCTGGTTGCGGCGCGGGAACTGAACAGGGAGATCGGTGCAGTGGTGATCCACAACCTGATCACCTCTCGGGCGGTACCGGAACTGGTTGTCGAGCGCGGCGGCACGCCGGTGCGCTCGCGCGTCGGCCACTCCTACATCAAGGGGTTGATGGCCGATACGGGGGCGATTTTCGGTGGCGAGCACTCAGCGCATTACTACTTCCGTGACTTCTGGGGCGCCGACTCTGGGATGCTGGCCGCCCTGCACGTCCTGGCCGCGCTCGGCGAACAGGACCGCCCACTGTCGGAAATGATGGCGGACTACCAGCGCTACGAAGCCTCCGGCGAGATCAACTTCACCGTCATCGACGCCGAGGCGTGTGTCGATGCCGTACTGAAATCGTTCGGCGATCGCATCCATTCCATCGACCACCTTGACGGCGTGACCGTCGACCTCGGCGACGGCAGCTGGTTCAACATGCGGATGTCCAACACCGAGCCGTTGCTGCGGCTCAATGCCGAGGCTCGCAGCACCGACGAGGTCGACGAAATCGTCGGACAGGTCTCACAACTAGTCCAAGCCCAAGTCTCCTGAGATACTGAGGGATCCACGTGAATGCCACCCAAGCCGTCGTCGACCTCGACGATGCGGAAGGCCTGCTCGCGGCCGACCGAGACGGCTTGCTGCTTGCGGCCTCGATGGCCGGTGCGCAGGTGCGCGCCACCGCAGCGGCCCTCGACGAGGGCGACCTGGATTCGCTGAAGTCCGACCAGCCGCCACGCACAATCATCTGGGTCGCCGGCCGCGGCAACGCCGAGACGGCGGGCACGATGCTTTCGGCGACGCTTGGCGCATCGTTGGCGGCTCCGATCGTCGTGGCGTCGGAGGCGCCGCCGTGGATCGGCGCACTCGATGTACTGATCCTCGCCGGTGACGATCCTGGCGACCACGCTCTGGTTTCAGCGGCAGCGACCGGTGTGCGCCGTGGAGCCCGGGTCATTGTGGTCGCGCCCTACGAAGGTCCGCTACGCGACGCGACCGCCGGGCGGTCGGTGTCACTGGCGCCCCGCGTTTCGGTCCGCGACGAATTCGGTCTGGCCCGCTACCTGGCGGCAGGCCTGGCGGTGTTGCAAGTGGTGGATCCGAGCCTGCGGGTGGACCTCGCCGCGCTGGCCGACGAGCTGGATGCGGAGGCGTTCCGCAACAGTGCCGGACGTGAGCTGTTCACCAATCCTGCTAAGACGCTTGCGGAACGGATGTCGGGACGCGACGTGGTGCTGGCTGGCGACAACGCAGGCACGCTCGCGCTGGCCCGACACGGCGCGGCAGTCCTACTGCGGATCGCGCACGAGGCGGTGGCTGCGGTCGGATTGGCCGATGCGCTTGTCGCGCTGCGCGGCGGTATCGGTGACCCGACGGGACTGTCCGGCGCCGACCGTGAAGAGTCGATATTCCATGACGAGCAGATCGATGGTCCACTGCCGCGGCGGGTCCGTATCTTCGTCTTGGCCACCGACGCCGAGCGGCCGGTTGTGGTCGCGCGGGTGAGCGGACTCGACGGCGTCGACGTGATCAACGCCGATGACGTGCCGGAGGGATTGGGAATGGTGGACACACCGGCTGCCGTCGCGGCGCCAGGGCGTCCTGAACAACAATTGGCAACGCTGGCCGTTCGGTTAGAAATGGCGGCCACCTACCTGCGACTGGTTCGAGGTTAAGCGAGTGCACCTGCTACGGGGAGCGGTGCGGACCTATGCTTGGGGTTCGCGAACCGCGATTGCCGATTTCACCGGACGGCCAAGTCCCACAGCGCATCCCGAGGCAGAGTTGTGGTTTGGGGCGCACCCCGGCGATCCGGCATGGCTGGAAACCGACGAGGGTGAGCGGTCGCTACTCGACGCCCTGCGAGACGATCCGGAGGGTCAGCTTGGCGCAGCCGTTCGCGGCCGCTTCGGCGACTGCCTGCCTTTCCTGGTCAAGGTGCTCGCAGCCGACGAACCGCTGTCGCTGCAGGCGCATCCGAGCGCCGAGCAGGCGGTGGAGGGGTTCGCCCGCGAGGAGAAGCTGGGCATTCCCGTCACAGCGCCTACCCGCAACTACCGCGACCGCAGCCACAAGCCCGAATTGCTGGTAGCCCTAGGGGAATTCGAGGCTCTCGCCGGATTCCGATCCGCTGCGAGCAGCGTCGAGTTGATGCGCGCGCTTGCGGTCACCGACCTCGACCCGTTCGTCAACCTGCTGTCCGGTCAATCCGACGCCGACGGCCTGCGAGCCCTGTTCACCACGTGGATCACCGCCCCGCAGCCCGACCTGGACGTACTGGTGCCCGCGGTGATCGAGGGCGCGATCCATTACCTGCGGTCGGGTGAAAAGAAGTTCGCGCCAGAGGCCAAGACCGTGCTCGAGCTCGGTGAGCGATACCCTGGCGACGCCGGTGTGCTCGCCTCGCTGCTGCTGAACCGGCTTAGCCTCAAGCCGGGGGACGCCATCTATATGCCTGCGGGCAACCTGCACGCGTACCTGCAGGGCGTCGGCGTCGAGGTGATGGCCAACTCCGACAACGTGCTGCGCGGCGGGCTCACCCCCAAACACGTCGACGTGCCCGAATTGCTGCGAGTGCTCGACTTCACGCCGGCGACCGATGATGTCATCCATCCTCGAATCACCAGGGACGGAACAGAACTCGTGTACAACACGCCTGCACCGGAGTTCGCGGTGTCGGTGCTGTGCATCGACGGCGAGCAACTGGGCCATGAGATCGACGCGCCGACGCGGCACGACGGGCCTCAGATCCTGCTGTGCACCGAGGGTTCGACGGTGGTGCACGCAAAATCCACCGCGGTGACACTCGAGCGCGGGGCGGCAGCATGGGTGGCCGCCGACGATGGGCCGATCCGCTTGGTTGCGCAGACTCCGACGAAGTTGTTCCGGGTGACGGTGGGGCTGTAGAGGGCGATCACGCCTTCGCGCCGCGCTGCCCGAAGCGGCGCAGCACCGTCACGACCGCGACGACGACGGCGCCGACAACCAAGCCGACCACTGCCGACGCCGCAGTGTTGACCAACCACGCCAGCAGCCCGCCTGCGCCCTGGACGGCGTGGTGGACGAACTCCTCTGCGTGATGGACCAGACCATAGGGTCCATGCCAGCCGACGGCATCAGTTCCAACGAGCAGAATGTGTCCGCCGACCCAGAGCATTGCGACCGTGCCGATGGCCGACAGCGCCGCAAGCAGTTTGGGCATCGCGGTGACCAAGCCACGTCCCACCGTCTGCGCGAAGCGTGAGGTGCGTTGGGCGAGGCTCAATCCGATGTCGTCCATCTTGACGATGAGGGCGACAACGCCGTACACCGCGACGGTGATGACCAGGGCGACGACGACGAGGATGATCAGCCGGGGTAGGAACGGCTGATCGGCCACCTCGTTCAGCGCGATCACCATGATCTCGGCGGACAGGATGAAGTCGGTCCGAATCGCGCCGGAGGTCATCTGCTTTTCGGCGTCCTCGCCCGCGGTCGTGGTGGGCGCGGCGTGCGCGTCGTGGCCGAGGATTCGGCCCACTACCTTCTCCGCCCCCTCGTAGCAGAGGTAGGTGGCGCCGATCATCAAGATCGGTGTCAGCAGCCACGGCACGAACTGACTCAGCAGCAACGCGGCGGGCAGGATGAATATCAGCTTGTTGCGCAGGGATCCGATCGCGATCCGCTTGATCATCGGCAGTTCGCGATCGGCGGTGATCCCGTGGACGTATTGGGGTGTCACCGCGGTGTCGTCGATGACTACGCCAGCCGCCTTTGCGGTCGCTCGCCCGGCCGCGGCACCGATGTCGTCGACCGACGCGGCCGCCAGCCTGGCGAGAGCGGCAATGTCGTCGAGAAGTCCGAACAGACCCGCGCTCATCGCGTCTCCGTCATGGCAACGAACCTACCGGCAACGGCGAGCCCGCATGAACCGCATCAACACGTCCTCGGCGCGGCCGTATTGCATCCCGTCCACCCACAGGCGGGCGCAGACCGGTCCTTTCGCGCGGGCTCGGCAGCCACCAGGAATCGCCGCATAGCCACCGACGTCGGCCATCGCCAACAGGTCGAGAACCTCACTGGCATCATCGGTTTCGAGGTCGGCGACCAATACCCAGATATCGGCCCACACGCCGTTGTCCCTGCCGCCGGGCGCCAACCAGTACGAAATCTCGCGCGAGGCGACGTCTTCCAGCGGCCGGATCAACGAACTCATGGTGGCCTCCGATCACCAGGGCCTCCATTATCGCGCGGTTAGCCGGTCGGTGCAGAGACTGCAGTCGTCCGGCCCGCCCGCTTCTCGGCAAGCAACAGCCGCATGTTGTGCCGGATGGTGCGGCCGACCAGTCGTGCCGACGGGACCATGTAGAGGCTGTCGAGCAGACTGAACCTGCGCAAGAACCATTCGGCCAGAACGGCATCCGTCTCCGCGGCGCCGAGGAACTGATCAAACAGACTGCCAACCGGCTTGAACCACCATTTGGCCTCACCGGTGGCATTGTGCAGCGCCAGGTCGCCGATGGTGGTCATGATCCAGACCGGCCACGTGGTCTTCGCCGTCGCCTTTGCGAGAACGCCCGCGAGGTTGGTGTCCCGTGATTCGAGAGCGGTGCGCAGGTTGCCCGCCTGGATCGCCGTCATGGTCATGCCTTGGCCGAACGTCGGGTTGAAACTCACCACCGCATCGCCGAACGGGATGATGCCGTCCGGGAACTGCTTCAGCTCGTCGTACCGGCGCCACCGGCTGGTCGGGTACTTGTGGAAGGCCACCTCGCCGATGGGAGTGCCCTGGCGAATCGCGCTGGCGAAGCGATCAGGCAGGATCCGGTCGGCAGCGTCGCACATCTCGGCGAAGTTCTGCGGCGGCTCTACCTTGTTGATCCCGAACGTCGTCAAGCCCCAGTTGCCGTCCTCGTAGAACAGCATGCCGAGCCCAATCGGCTCTGCGCGCGAAGCACCGGCGACGACGACCTTCTCCTTGAGCAGGCCCTCGGGGATGTGGACCTGATGGGTCGCGTACGCGATCCCGACCTCGACGGTGTCCTCCCGCGGTCGTGCAAAGCCCCACTGCTCCAACCACACCGGGAGCCGAGTGCCTCGCCCGGCAGCGTCGACGACGAGGTCGGCGTCCACAGCGTCACCGGAATCGAGCAGCACGCCGGTCACCCGCTGCCGGGTGGCGTCGAATCGGGGTTCACTGACCGCGGCGGGAACCATCTCGACATTGGGGATCTTGTCGACCCGGCGCCGGATCTGCCATTCGAGATACGGCCGGCTCGGGACGTAGGCCGTGAACTCGTCGCGCAACGTGGTGGCCGTGCCAAGTACGTGTCCGGCCGCGCCGAAGTGAATACAGTCGGGCCGGTTCTCCAGTATCGGCACCCCGTCGGCGACCATGTCGTCGAGCAGGCCGGGGAAGTGCGAGTCGAATTCGGCGGCGCCGCGCGCCATCAGCAGGTGGACGTGCCTGCCCTGGGGCACCGCGGACCGGTTGGCCGGGCCGTCGGGTAGCTCGTCGCGCTCGTAGACCGTCACCCGGTCGTAGAAATCCGACAGCACCCGCGCTGCGCACAAGCCGGCCAAACTGGCCCCGATCACGACAGCGTGGTTCCCGCTCCGCCCCATGGTGGGGAGAGTACTAGGCGTTCGTGCGCGATATGTATTTTACAAAACATAGCTCTGTGTCTAGACACGCGACAAAAGTGGCTATATAGTCAACTCCAAGAGGTGATGGCACTCACACGAGGAGGCATGCAGTGACCACGCAACTTTCCGAGATCGAGATCGTTCAGTGGCGCGACAAGAAGCGCTACCTGTGGCTGATGGGACTGATTGCGCCGACGGCGCTGTTCGTCATGCTGCCGCTGGTGTGGGCGTTCAACCAGTGGGGCTGGCATGTGGCGGCGCAGGTGCCGTTCTGGATCGGCCCGATCCTGCTCTATGTCCTGCTGCCGGCACTTGACCTGCGGTTCGGCCCCGACGGGCAGAACCCGCCAGATGAGGTGATGGAGCGACTGGAGAACGACAGGTACTACCGCTACTGCACCTACATCTACATCCCGTTCCAGTACGCCAGCGTGATCCTTGGCGCGTATCTGTTCACCGCATCGGATCTGAGCTGGCTCGGGTTCGACGGATCGCTGAGTTGGGCCGCCAAGATCGGTCTGGCGCTGTCGGTCGGCATGCTCGGAGGGGTGGGCATCAACACCGCCCACGAGATGGGTCATAAGAAGGACGAGCTGGAACGCTGGCTGGCCAAGATCACGCTGGCCCAGACCTGGTACGGCCACTTCTACATCGAGCACAACCGCGGCCACCACGTCCGCGTTGCCACCCCGGAGGATCCCGCGTCGGCCCGCTTTGGCGAGACGTTCTGGGAGTTCCTGCCGCGCAGCGTGTGGGGTAGCGCGAAGTCGTCGTGGGAGCTGGAGGCCCAGCGGCTGCGCCGGAGTGGACGGAGCCCATGGGATCCAAGAACGTACTGGTCCAACGACGTCCTGAACGCGTGGGCGATGTCCGTGGTGTTCTACGGCGCGCTGATCGCGGTCTTCGGACTGGCGCTCATTCCCTACATCCTCATCTCCGCGGTGTTCGGGTTCACGCTTCTCGAGACGGTCAACTACCTCGAGCACTACGGCCTGCTGCGACAGAAGCTGGAGAGCGGTCGCTACGAGCGGTGCGCGCCTGCCCACAGCTGGAACTCCGACCACATCGTCACCAACCTGTTCCTGTATCACCTGCAGCGGCACAGCGATCACCACGCCAACCCGACCCGGCGCTACCAGACGCTGCGCAGCATGGAAGGCGCGCCGAACCTGCCGAGCGGCTACGCGTCGATGATCGGGCTGACGTACTTCCCGCCGCTGTGGCGCAAGGTGATGGATCACCGGGTGCTCGATCACTACGACGGCGACCTCAGCCGAGTGAACATCCATCCGCGGATGCGCGAAAGGGTGCTGGCCAAGTACGGCGATGAGCCGCTTGCGCGAAGAGCAGAAGATGGAGCGGCTGGAGTTTCCCAGTGAGCACCTTCAAATGCCCCGGCTGCGACTACACCTACGACGAAGCCAAAGGTGCACCACGAGAAGGATTCCCGGCGGGCACGACGTGGAAGGGCATACCGGAAGACTGGTGCTGCCCCGACTGTGCAGTACTCGAGAAGGTCGACTTCGAAGAGATTGGAGCTATGAAGTGAACGAGTACAAACTGTTCATCTGCGTGCAGTGTGGATTCGAGTACGACGAGGCGAAGGGCTGGCCTGAGGACGGCAT
The DNA here is from genome assembly GCF_003201655.1 of Mycolicibacterium moriokaense. Lineage (GTDB taxonomy): Bacteria > Actinomycetota > Actinomycetes > Mycobacteriales > Mycobacteriaceae > Mycobacterium > Mycobacterium moriokaense_A. The sequence continues at coordinate 1,207 of NZ_QJJU01000016.1, read as the reverse complement.
CGCCCCCGGCACCCGGTGGGATGACATCCCCGACGACTGGAGCTGCCCCGATTGCGGCGCGGCCAAGGCGGATTTCGAGATGGTGGAGGTAGCCCGCTTGTGACCGCTAGTGTCGCGCGTGTGACCGGTCCGCGCGACATTCGAAGCGCGCAGCGCATTCCGTACGCCGAGGCGTCGCGAGTGCTGCTGCGCGATTCGATTTTGGACGGCATGCGGGAGATGTTGGTTAGCCGCGACTGGTCCTCGATCACACTGTCGGACGTCGCGAAGGCCGCAGGCATCAGTCGCCAGACCATCTACAACGAGTTCGGCTCGCGGCAGGGCCTTGCGCAGGGCTACGCGCTGCGGCTCGCCGACCGGCTGGTGGACCAGATCGAGGACGCCATCGGCGGAAACACCGGCGATATCTACGCCGCGTTCCTGCAGGGTTTCCGTGACTTCTTCGCCGAATCGGCCGCCGACCCGCTGGTGATCTCGCTGCTCACGGGCACCACGAAGCCCGATCTTCTGCAGCTGATCACCACCGACTCCGCGCCGATCATCACGCGGTGCTCGGAACGGTTGACGGAGACGTTCATGCATAGCTGGGTGCGCACCAGCCAGGAGGACGCGGGAGTGTTGGCGCGGGCCATCGTCAGGCTCGCCATGAGCTATGTCTCGATGCCACCGGAGGCCAACCACGACGTCGCCCGCGACCTCGCCCGTTTGATGACGCCGTTCGCCGAACGCTACGGTGTTGTAGATACCCCTTAGCTGTCAGAGCGCCGAAGCGCCTGTCCCGCGAGCCCGCAGGCTGGGGGGGTCTCCGCATGGGTGTCGCCGCTGTGTACGTCTGTGCGCACATTGACAATGACGAACGAAGAAGGGCTCTACATGACTGAGTTGAAGGCTGACGTCCTCAACGGCATTGACTTCAAGGTCGCTGACCTGTCCCTGGCCGAGTTCGGCCGCAAAGAGATCCGGCTGGCCGAGCATGAGATGCCAGGGCTGATGACGCTGCGGCGCGAGTACGCCGACGTGCTGCCGCTCAAGGGTGCGCGCGTGTCCGGCTCGCTGCACATGACCGTGCAGACCGCGGTGCTGATCGAGACGCTGGTTGCGCTCGGCGCCGAGGTCCGCTGGGCGTCGTGCAACATCTTCTCCACCCAGGATCACGCGGCGGCCGCAACCGTCGTCGGGCCGCACGGAACCCCGGAGGAGCCCAAGG
>NZ_QJJU01000015.1 GCF_003201655.1 Mycolicibacterium moriokaense | reverse complement strand
ACTCCCAGAACCGACGCTGCACACAATTCAACGAACCAGGACGGCCCATCAACACTCCCTAAACTGAAGTGTTGCAACCACCCTCTGAACCCAAGTCGCACTTTCGCGCCCAAATGTCCGTTTGGGCGGTAGTTACTCTTCGCGGATGAAGATGGCCTGCCGCGGGCACTGGCGCACGGCTTCCTTGATCTGCTGCTCGTTCTCGGGGGTTACTTCGTCCTGCAGGACGTGCAGATAGTCCTGATCGTCGAGATCGAACACCTCGGGGATGATGCCCATGCACACCCCGTTGCTCTCACACAGGCCGAAGTCGACTTCGACCTTGGTCATCGCAGCACCTTCACCGGCACATGGTGGTATCCCGCGACGTTCTGCATGTTGACGCGCTCCAAGTGGTCGAAGTCGACCTCGTAGCGCGGCATGAAGTCGAGCAGACGATCGAGGGCGATCGCGCTCTCCATGCGGGCCAGTGCGGCCCCGAGGCAACTGTGGATGCCGTAGCCAAGTCCAAGGTTCTGTGCCTGGGTGCGGTCGCGGTCGATATCGAACGTCTCGCCATCCGTGAAGGCGCGCGGATCCCGGTTGGCCGAGGCGCCCATCAGAAATACCGGCTTGTTCGCGGGGATCGTGCCGCTGGGCACCTCGACATCCTTGACGCTGTATCGCACGTTGTACTGGACCGGCCCGACATAGCGCAGCAGTTCCTCGACCGCGTCCGGGATCTTGCTGCGGTCGTCGAGCAGCTTCTGCCACTGCTCCGGGTGGCGAGCGAACTCCACTACCGCGCTGCCGACCAACTTGGTGACGGTCTCCGCGCCCGCGCCGCCCAGAAGTGTGGTGAAGCCGGTGATCTCGATATCGTCGAGCTTTCGCATGTTGCCGTCATCATCGGGAATCTCCGCGGCAATCAGCCGGCTGATCATGTCGTCCTGCGGGTTCTGTCTACGCTCCACCACCAGGCCGTAGTAGTACATTCCCGAGTCGATATTGGCCTGCATGTTGTCGTCGTCCAGATCGATCTGCCCAGGCTTGCGGTGCAGGCCCTTGTCGATCCAGTGCCGAACCTGCTGCCGGAACTCCTCGGGAACGCCCGCCATCCGGGTGATGACCTCTACCGGGAACGGGCCGGAGAAGTCCTGAACGACGTCGAAATTGTCGGGATCGGCCTTGCCGAGATAGTGGTCGATGAGCTCGACGACGGTTTCCTTCTGCGACTGGATGGCGCGCGGTGTGAACGCCTTGTTGAGCAGGCTGCGCATGTGGCGGTGGTCCGGCGGATCCATGAAAATGATCGACTTCGTGGGCACCTCGCCGGAGCGGACCATGCCGAGGTCGCACCCGCGGGCCGACGAGAACGAGTCGTGATCCTTGAACGCGGCGGCCACATCCGCGTGCCGGGTCAGCGCGTAGAAATCCTCTTGCTCGTCATAGTAGATCGGTGCTTCGTCGCGCATCCGCTTGTAGATCTCGTACGGATTGTCGAAGTAATCCTGAGCTACCGGGTTGAACACGAGCTTTGGCTTGGTCATGGTCTCCTCTTTCGCGGCGGGCTAGCGACCGCATCCGTTACGCGAGGGTGCAATTCTGTAACGCCAATAGTATGCCTCACCGTGTGCGTTAAAGCACTCAAAATCGCGGCTGTTTATGGCCGAAATCCGGCGTTGATGACGTCGTCGAGGATGCCGAGATCGCTGCCGAGTTCAGCCGCGGTCTTGCGCACTACGGCGACGTCCTTGCCGACGAACTCGCCGACCATGTCGATGAACGCGTTGACGGAACCTCGGGCGCCGACGATGCTCGCCACCCGGCTGGCGGCACTGCCGTGGCCGATCGCGTCAAGCAGGCGACGCTCGTCGACACCGAGCCGATCACCGAGGCGCACGGCCTCGTGCAGCAGCCCGATTTGCGCGGCGAAGAGGGTGTTGTTGACCAGCTTGACGCCCTGGCCCGCACCGATGGGACCCACATGAAGTATGGGATCGCCGTAGCTGGCCAGCACCGGTCGGGCCCGCTCGACGGCGTCATCGGACCCACCCACGAACAGCGTCACCTGCCCTGCGGCGATGTCGTGCGGACCGCCGCTGACCGGCGCGTCGATCACATCGACGCCATGTGACCCCGCCTCGGCGGCGACGCTCTCGGCCGTGCGTGGGCTACCCGTGGTGTGGATGACGAGCACCGCGCCTTGGCGCATCGTGGACAGCAACACGCTCTCCAAACACACCTGCTGGACCTGCTCGTCGGTGAACACACAGACGACGACAACATCGGACTCTGCACCGACGTCGGCCAGGTCTGTCACTGGCTGCGCGCCGAGTTCACTTACTTGTCGCCGCTTTTCGACGGATCGCCCGAGCGCGCGAACCTCGTGGCCTGCCTCGACGAGGCGGCGCACCATGGGCGCGCCCATGCGGCCAGCCCCGACGAAGCCGACCTGACTCATCTCGGGTACTTCATCGACTGCAGGGCCGCATCGGCCGCGTCGAACACGGCACCCTCGGGTGCCGATGCGCTGGCCGCGATGCTCGCGGCGTGGCGGACGTCCTTCTGCAACAGGGCGCCTGCGATCGGCGCGAGCGCTTCCAATGTTCCTCCGAAAACCGCGATGCTGCCGAGCGCCTTGCTGATGGCGGATCCGCCGTTGAGGACCTCGGCGAGGCGTTTGCGCTCGATGCCGAGGGACTCGCCCAACTCGAGTGTGCTGATCGCGCTGCCCAGGTTGGCGGTGAACAGCAGGTTGTTCAGGATCTTCGTGACCTGGCCGCTGCCAAGCGGGCCCAGGTGAACGATCGGGTCCGCGTATGTCGCGAACACCGGGCGGCAACGCTCGATGACGTCTTCGTCGCCGCCGACCATGACCAGCAGCTTGCCCTCGTCCACCGCGGGCGAACCGCCGCTGACCGGTGCGTCGATCACCGAAACACCTTGTGCGGCGGCCTTCTGGGCGATGTCACGGCATGTGTCGGGATGGACGGTGCTGTGGATGGCGACGATCCCGCCGGGGGCCAATCCCGCCAGCACCCCTGTCTCACCCTCGAGCACTTCCCTGACATCGTCGTCGCCGACGACGCACAGGCAGACGAGGTCACTGGCCGCCGCCAGCTCGGCAGGCGAACCGGCGGTCTTCGCGGCGGTGTCCGCATACGGCTCAAGACTGGCCGGCCTTCGGGCCCATAACGTCGTCTCGTAGCCGCCCTCAACGATGCGCCGTGCCATGGGGCCGCCCTGGCTGCCCAGTCCGATGAATCCGACGCGCATCAACCCGCCTCCATTGCTTTCGATGTGTCCTTCTGCGCGACAACGCATTCCCCGACGAACGACAACACGGTGCTGTGGTAGGCCGCTGCGTTGACCGACAAGGACAGATTGTGTCCAGTGCTCGGTTGCTCATTGATCACGAATCGCGGTGACGCGGTGAACATGGCGCCGATTTGGGCCAGCGTCTCAGGATCCGAACGCCATACCCGTTCATGCTCGGCGACGCTGAACTGCACCGGCACCCGCACGCGTGACGCAAGTGCGGGGAAGTCCTGCTGCGGCCAGCTCTTCGTCATGCCCATCTCGTAGAGTGCGCCGGTCGAAGAGTTCGTCATGCCGGACAACACGTCGGGCGGATACAGGTCCGCAGGCTCCCAAAGCAGCGCGCGCAGGCCGATCGGCCGGGTGGTGGCGGTCGCGGTCTTCAGGATTTCGTTGGCGGCGTCGGCGTACTGCACACCGGTGCCTGCCAGTTCAAGGCCGAGAAGTCCCGCGTGCTCGGCTCTTTCGTCGGCGGCCATCCGCACCGCCAGCTCACAGCCTGCGGAGTGGGCGAGCAGAAACAGCCCAGCACCGCGGGGACTGGATCCGAGGATCTTGTCGACAGCTCCGTACGCCAGCGCAACGCGTTGCTCCGGATGCTGCATCGCATCGGGGTAGGGTGCCGAGGCGCCGTAACCCGGCCGGTCCATCGCTATCACGGTGTAGCCGAGCGCAGCGCCCGCGCGCAGCAGCGACAACCGCGGATGGCCGGGACAGTCGAAATACGCTGCGGTGCTTGCCCCGCCGTGGAACGCGACGATGACGCCACGCGGTTCGTCCGCCGCGGCAATCAGGCCGGACATCGGCACACCGTCGACGAGGACGACGCGGGGCCGCGGGTCGCTCATGTCGCCGTCCGCAGGAGGAGCGCGCCACTCGGGGTGAGGCCGCCGCTGCTGACCACCGCGACGTGTGCGTCTTTCACCTGACGCTCACCGGCATCCCCGCGGAGTTGGGTGACGGCTTCGTGGATCAGGCCCATGCCATGGGTGCGGCCATGGGAAAGCTGGCCGCCGTGCGTGTTCAGTGGGATCACGCCATCGCGGGCGATCGCCCTGCCGCCGTCGAGGAAATCTTTCGCCTCGCCGATGCCGCAGAAGCCGAGCGCCTCCAACCACGAAAGGCAGTTGAACGAAAAGCCGTCGTAAAGCTCGGCAACGTCGACGTCCTTGGGGCGCAGTGACGTTCGGGTCCATAGGTGCGCCGACTGGCCCAACACCTGCGGCTCGTGGGTCATGGTGGTCTGGTCCCAGTCGGTGCGTTCGATGATCTGGGTGCCGACGGCCTCAAACAGAACGGGCGGCTTGGGCATGTCCTTGGCCACGTCTACGGCAGAGACGATCACCGCGATGGCACCGTCGCACGGGACATCGCAGTCATACAACCCGAATGGCGTGGTGATCATCCGAGCGTCCAGATAGTCGTCCATCGTCATCGGGTCGCGATAGATAGCCGTCGGATTCAGCGCGGCGTTGGCGCGCTGGTTCAACGCGATCCAGCCAAGGGTCTCCCTTGTCGTGCCGTAGCGCTGAAAGTGTCTCTGCGCGTTGAGCGCCAGCACATGGGCGGCCGACGTGGCGCCGAACGGCATCTGCCAACTGGAGGTGCGCTTGCCCCCCGGCGGTGACGTCTTGCCTTCCTTCATGAGCTGCTGGAACGTCGCCTCCCACAACGTTCGGAAGCACAGCACATGGCGGGCCATGCCCGTGGCAATGGCCATCATCGCCGCGATGATGGAGCCGCCGGGCCCGAAGGTGTCCATGCCACCGTTGATCCAAGTTGGTCGAATACCCAGCGCACCCTCCAGCGCGGTGACGCCGCCTTCACCCATTCCTGCGATGTCGAGCCCGGGGTAGGTGGAGAGGCCGTCGATGTCGTCGAGCGTCAACCCCGCATCGGCGATCGCGGCCTCGCACGCATCGACGGTGAGCGACAGCGGCGGCACCATCAAGCGGCGCCCGAGGCGCGACGCCCCGATGCCGGTGATCGCGGACTTGTCCTCAAACTTCTCGCCCGCGAGCGGTGGCCGGACAAATCGGCCGAACTCCTCCGGCGCGATCTCGTCGACGGCCTGCGGTCCGGTCTCCTTCTCGCCGGTGGGCTTGAAGACAGGAAGCCAGACGACCCCGGCTTTGTCTTCGATCTTCTCGAACAGGACCTCGACGGTCTGGCCCAGTTCGAGCTCGTCGGGATCGCATTCAACGATGTTGGTGGTCAACCGGACTCGCGGATCCTCGACAACAGCGACCTGGGCCACGATGTAGGGCGGAGGCAGATCGGGAAAGCCGAACCGGTGGTTGACGGTGAAGGCGGACAGTGTGGCCTTGCCGGAGACGTCGCGTACGCCCATGTTGCGGCTTCGGCAGTACCGGCACACCGGCTGCGGTGGATGGATCAGCGCTGCACAGTCGCGGCACTCCTGGATGCGCAGAACGCCGTCGCTGCCCGCGGTCCAGAAGAACTCGTTCTGGACCGTGAGTTCCGGTAGCGGCCGTGTCACCGGACGAATCCTGAAATCGCTTCGCTGTCCTCAGTTTTCGGATCAGGTTCAGGCGTCTCCTGCGCATCGTGATGCGCAGCTCCGTCGCCGGGTGGCCGGTGGTCGCCCATATCGATGATCGCGTGGACCGGGCAGTCGAGAAGCGCCCGCGTAACGGCGTCATGGTCCTCTGCAGGGATCTCGCCGTTTCCCACGAGCGCCGCATACCCCCAGTCGTCGAGCGAGAAATACTCGGGTGCGTGCTTTGCGCACGCGCCGAAACCATCACATATCGTGCGATCGAGCTTGATCCTCATGCCGGCATCACCGCCTCCACTTCATACGGGCGCACCGCACCGAAGACGCCGGAATCGCATGTTTCGCAACCCTTTTCCATGTGACTGGCGACCAGTTGGGGGAATTGGGCCAGCAGACTGGCCGCGACATTGGTGGCGCCGTCCAGCGTCGCGCACGCACCGCGACCGCGGAGTACCACCGACCACCGCTCCAACCGTGCCAGGTCCTCATGCGTCGCCAGCCCGTCGCGCAGTGCCTCGGTGACCGCCGACATCGCCGCGGTGCCGTTGAAGCAGGAGCCGCACTGGCTCGCGTTTTCGCGGTCGTAGTAAGCCATCACCGATGCCGCGACGGCGACCGGGCAGTCCTCGGTGAGGATGGCGATCGCGCCGCATCCGAGCCCACTGTTGAGCCGGCGCAGGCTCTCGTGATCGAGAGTGGCGTCGAGCATGTCGCGGTTGACGAGGCCGGCGAAGTAGCCGCCCATCAGCACGCCGCTCACCTGATCGGCGGGCACACCATGCACCGTCAGCAGATCGGTGAACGCCACCCCGTGCGGAATCTCGTACAGCGCAGGCGGCCGTCCGGCCCCCGTGATCGTCGCGAGGAACGTGCCAGGCGACGTCGAGGTGCCGTACTGACGGAAGGCCTCCGCGCCGTGCCGGTGCAGGAACGGCAGATTGGCCAGCGTCTCGACATTGCTGACGAGTGTCGGAAGCCCTGCCACACCCTCCTCGAACGGTCGCGGGGGCTTGTCCGTCGGCTTGGCCGGGCCGCCGTTGAGGACACGCACCGCCGCGGTCTCCTCGCCCGCCACGTACGTCGGTTCTACCGTCAACACGCTGATCGCGAGCCCGTTGAGCACGGCGGCGTCGAGTTCGGCCAGCGCCGATTCGACCTCCTCGGCGGCCCGCCGATCGGAGACGTAGACGTGAGCGCGAGCCGCCTCGACCATTCGCGCCGCCAACCGGAGCCCATCGAGCACAAGGTGCGGTCGGTGCCGCAGCAGCCATCGGTCCTTGATCGACGCTGGCTCGCCCTCTTCGCCGTTGGCGACGACAATCGCGCCGCCGCGGAGACGGCCGTTGTCGCGCACGGCGCGCACCTTGACAACCAGCGGGAACGCGGCACCGCCGCGGCCGAGCAGCCCGGACAGATCCACCTCGGCCAGTAGGTGATCGACATCGTCGAGTGGCTGATAGCCGCCCTGCTTCCGGTACTCGGTGTAATCCTCGTCGCCCTGCCGCAGTAGCCGCGGCTCGATGCCTGGCCAGGCAGCGATGGTGAGAGCGGTGGTGGTCGTCATGACCGTCCACCCCCCGCCGATAGGCTTGCGGTCGTGAGAACCGCGGTGGTGCGTATCCGGGTAGACCCGGCTGGACGGCTCACCGGTGCCCAACTAGCCGACGGCATGACCAACCTCCGCGATCTCGCGACCCCGGCCGGCATCGATGTGCTCGACAACAACCTCGCGGAGATGCCCGCCGGCAGGCGTGAAGTCGAAATGTTGATGGTCGGCGGTGTCCCCGACGAGTTGAAGGCAACGGCGGTTGCCTTGTGCGCCAAGGCGTTCAGCACCGAACCCGAACCAGGAGTGCTGTCGTACATCAGCAGGGGAACCGACGACGACGCCCGCGGCGTGCTTGCCGGATTCGGTCTCACCGGCGACATCGAACGAGTACCGGGCGACGACGGCCTCGATGTGATTCACGTGACCCTGAACAAGACCGACCTGGAACGCATCCCTGAAAGCCGTATCCATACGGCCCTCGAGGCCTCCCTCAACTGCGAAGTGCATATCCGCTTGACGTAGTTTCATGATGTCGACCCGACCGTGCGGTTTTATACGCGACACGCCGCTGTGCGCGGATGAAGCTGCACACTCGCGACTGGCGGGAACGTCCCCACGACGTAGGTCCATCAGCCGTCCAGGAACTTCAGGATCGCAGGCGCGGCCTGCACCCACGTGTCGAACATGTTGAAGTGCTTCACCTTTCCTGATGCGCGCTCTTCACCGGCACGCTCCCAGGCATCCTCTGGCCACGGAGGATCGATCAGCTCCGATCCCTTGATCAGGCAGCTCACCTCGAGCGAGGTCCGCTTCGGATGGTCCCAATCGTTCTCGCCGCCGCGGATGATCAGGGTTGGCACCGTGATGTTGTCGAACATCTCGTCGGGGACACCGGGAATCGTCTGGCCGGGTTTGGACACGAAGGCGTTCAGCCAGCGCAGCATCACCTTGAGGAACTCGTCCTTGTCCAGCGCGAGGATGCGGTCCCGGTTCGCCGGATTCTCGGCGATGCGCTCCTTCCATTCGCCCACTCGCAAAAGGCCTTCGATACCCAGCCCGCGCACGGCCATAATGCTCGGCGTGATGTAGTGCCCGCCGAGGACGAAAGAGCCGTACACCCCGCCGACGATGTTCCACACCACGAGTTTCGTGACGATATCGGGGTAGAGCATGGTGGTCAGCATCGAGTCACGGGCGCCGCCCGAACCGCCCGCGATGATGCAGGGCCCGATGCCGAGCCCGGTAATCAGCGCATGCAGCGTCTCGGCCCGCATGTGGGACTCGCTCTGCCCGTAGAACTGGACGTCCGACTTTCCGCAGTTCGGCCGGTCCCACAACAGGACCCGATAGCCGCCCTTGACCAGTTCGTCCGCCAACGGCCGCAGGCCCTCGATGTCTTTGCTGTATCGGCCTCCCGGCGTGAGGGCGATGAAATCTCCTGTCTCGCCGAGGATCTCGTACACGACGTTGCCGCCGTTGACCTCGAAGGTCTTCTCGCCAGTTGTCATGCTTGCACCAGTACGTCTTTTCCGACCACCCGCACCGGATAGGTGCGGATGCTCCATTCGGGTTTAACAGCGGTGGTGCCGGTGGCGAGTTCGAATCCCCATTGGTGCCACGGGCAGTAGATGAATTCGTGATCGCGAACCATGACGGCGTCACCTGGCACGTTCTCGTCGACGATATTGCGACCACGGGTCCGTCCTGAACACAGCGGGCCACCCTCGTGCGGGCAGTAATTCGCTATGGCGTAGAACGTGCCGTTGACGTTGTAGACGCCGACACCGTGTCGCCCGATCGGCACCAGTTTGTGTGTGCCTGGCGCGATCTCGTCCACCGTGGCCACAACGTGCTCACGCCCCTGCGCAAGCCGGGGCGCTTTGACCTCTTCTGCCACCGTCAGAACACCCGCACTTGGCCCTCGAGGGCCGGAACAGTCTCGGGCAGATGGTATGTCGCGATGCCGTTGCGGAACATCACGTTCTCCCTTGCGTGCTCGGGCAGGTGCTTGACCAGCCAGCGCGGGTCGTCGAACGTCCAGTGCGGGTAATCCGAGCTGAACAGCAGGATCTTGTCGCACTCCATCCACTCGAACGCGCGGGACAGCTCGGTCTTGTCCTCGGGGTAGTCCAGCGGTTGGGTGGTGAACTTGATGTGGTCCTTCACGTACTCCGATGGCTTGCGCTTGATGTCGACCCACGATTTGCGGGCTTCGTAGATCGCATCCATCCGCCACATCAGCGGCAGGATCCACGTGAATGCGTGCTCCACCAACACGATTCGCAGCGTCGGGAAGCGGTCGAAGACCCCGTCGAAGATCAGGCTCATCACCTGGTTCGCGGCCAGCAGCGAGTAGGTGACCATGAAGTCGTGGTTGTAGCTGGGGAATCCGACCGGCGGGATGGGTAGTTCCTCGTGGTGGCCGCGGGACAGGTGGCAGCTCACGGTGATGTCATGCTTGGTGGCCGCCGCCCAGATCGGGTCGTACTTCGGATCGCCCCATGCCGGGCGCGGCTCGGCTTTGATCAGAATCTGACCCATGTAGGGATGCCCGGCCCAACGCTCTATCTCCCGGGCGCCGTCCTCGGGCGCCTCGATCGCGGCGCATATGGAACCACGCCAACGCTCGTGCCAGTTGTTGTGGCTGTCCAGCCAGTGGTTGGCCTGCCAGTCGTTCAGGGCGCAGCTCATTGCGTGGTTCACCTCGGGGAAGCGCGCGGGATAGGCGGCGGGCTCGAGGATGCCGATGTCGGAGCCTGCCTCCATGATCAACTGCTTGAACGCGAGGTCGGGGTCACTGCCCGCGAACTCGCCGTCGGCAGGGAACGTGTCCGCCCGCATCGCGTACGCGTGCGCGTAGTCCGGCGCGTCGTAATAGATCTGGTCGCCGACCTTGCGCGTCGTGAAGTACTTGCTGCGCCACGGCTCAGGGATGTACTGCGCCAACACCCCGCTCTTGGGAGTCGGATGCACATCGGAGTCGACGCAGCGGACCGCGACCCGCTCGGCAGCGGGCTTCCGCTCTGTGGTTGTCACGGTCATCGTGCCTCCTCTATAGCGAAGTCATCTCTTACTGTGCGCTTACGCCGGCCCCGACGTCTATGCCATACAGCTGAGCGGCGTTTCGCCAGCACAGCTTGTCGCGTTGCTCGTCGGAATACGACGCTGGCACCTTCAACTCGTTGAGCTGCCAGTGCGGATAGCTGGACCCGTACATCACCATGTCGTCCTTGCCGGTGAAGCCGAACCACTCCCCGGCGAACTCGGTGTCACCAGGACCGTCCATCGCGCCCTGGATGAAGTACGTATGGCCGGGCAGGTAGTCGCCGGGCATCTTCGGCGCCCACGGCGTTTGTTCGAGATGGGGGCGGCCGAAACAGTCCATCCGCCAGATGAACGGTGTCAGCAGGTCGGCGGCGCCGTCCGCCCAAACGAACTTCAGCGCCGGCATCCTCTCAAATACCCCTTCGGCGATCATGTTCATCAGGTGGTACAGGTAGTTGAGCGCCATGAAGCTGACGTACTGCTCATAGGTTCGGGGAACACCCGAAGGCGTAGGCGCGAACGAGAGCCCGGCACCGACCTCGATGTGTACGGAGACAGGCAGGTTCGCTTCGACGGCCGCTTCCCACAGCGGCCAGTACTGCGGCTTGCCGTACACCTCCCGCGACTGCAGGGGAACCCCGACCTGTACGACGCGCGGGTGGTCGGCGTACTTTTCGATCTCACGCAGCGCGCCCGTGACGTCGTCGGGATTGACCCGGATGGTGCCGCGGTACCTGTCGGCGTAGGCGTTGTCATCGAGCCAGCGCGACACCATCATTTCGTTGTGCGCGGCCGCGATCGCGGTGCCGAGATGGCGATCGGGCATGATGCCGCGAGTCATCGGGTGCAGGATCGCGACGTCGGTGCCACGCTCGTCGAACAGCTGCCCGCCGACGAACTCGGGGTCTGAACCCGGATATTGCCGATCGGGGCCGGCGGTCTTGGATGCGTATTCTCCGCCGGGTGCGCCGTACCAGTCCATTTCGTAGTCCGGGAAGCCGCGGCTTTTGAACGGCTCGCGAAGGAAGCTCCGCAGGTCCTTATTCGACCTGGAGAAGATGTGCACGCTGGCATCGATGACGGGCGTCTTGGTCCCGTCAGGATGTTCGATCACCTAAGGCCTCCCACACCGGACATATAGCCATAGTAAAGCCTTGTTCTTCAAAGGCAAGAATTAGGTTCTCCAGCAGATCGCTTACTTCTTCGCAGGTCAGGGTGTGCGCTGGTCAGTCGCATGGCGTACCACGTGCAAAACGTGGTAGTCGAATCCCGAGAACCGTTACATCATCTAAGGAGAATGTTATTCTCGTTCTACGTGACCAAGCCGCAGGGAGGCCGTGGTGTTACTGGAGTTCGACGCTGATCAACGGCTGTGGCAGGAGACCGTTCGCGACGCCGTCGCCAAGCAGTGTCCGCCGACCCTCGTGCGCAGCATCGCCGAGGACGACGTCGATCCGAGCCCATTGTGGAAGACCTACGTGGATGCGGGCTGGACGGAGCTGACGGATCCGGAGAACGCCGTCGAATTGGCGATCGTGTTGGAAGAACTCGGCCGCGCCACCGATCCGACGCCGTTCCTTGCGACGTTGACCCAGTTCGCCCCCTTGGTCGGGGATCGCTTCGATTCACAACAGGCGGGCACGGCCGTATACAGCGGAGTCACGGCCCACCGCGATGCCGACGGCTGGGTGTTGCACGGGACGGCGCGTCACGTGCTAGACGGTGATCGTGCCGAAAGGCTTGCGGTGGTCACCGACGCAGGCGTGTTCATCGTCGACGCCGGCGAAGCGGTGGTGCGCAGAAGCCCGGTGTTCGATCCGGTGCTCCACATCGCAGAGGTGTCGTTCGACGGCGTGCACGTACCTGACACCGACCGCGTTCACGTCGATGCGGAACGGGCCCACCATGTCGCGCTCACCGGCATGGCGATCACCACCGTCGGCGCCTGCCAGCGCATCCTCGACCTGGTGCTCGAGCACGTGAAGCAGCGCCAGCAGTTCGGCGTTGCGATCGGAACGTTTCAAGCCGTCCAGCACAAGGCCGTCGACATGCACGTGGCCATCGAGCGGGCCCGCGCGTTGTCTTACTTTGCCGCACTGACGATTTCGGCCGACGACCCGCGCAGGCGGCTGGCTGCCGCGATGGCCAAGGCGGCCGCGGGGGAGTGCCAGTCGCTAGTGTTCAGGCATGGCCTGCAGTTGTTCGGTGCAATGGGGTTCACATGGGAGAACGATCTGCAGTTCGCGCTGAAGCGAGCCAAGGCGGGCGAGTTGCTGCTCGGCGGCGCGGCGGAACACCGCGCGGTTATCGCGGAGGAATTTGATGCAGCTGACTTTTGATTCCGACGTCGAAGAGTTCCGTGCCGAGTTCTCGGCGTTCCTCGACGAGCACCTTCCGTCGGAGGACCAGACGTTGGAGCGGCCGCGGTCGGTATCGCACATGCCGCAATGGGCCCGCGACTGGCAGCGGCTGCTGTTCGACAACGGCTGGCTGCTGCCCGCCCAGCCGCCGGAGTTCGGTGGCCGCAACGCGACGGTGCTGCAGCAATTCGTGCATCTGGACGAACTGTGCCGCCGCCGGATCTACCACAGCTTCAATCCGCAGGGCGTGAACATCATTGCGGCGTCGCTGATTTCGTTCGGCTCGGACGAGCAGAAACACCGGTGGGCGGTTCCGGTGCTCAAGGGTGAGATGACCGCGTCGCTCGGCATGAGCGAGCCGAGTGCGGGCTCTGACCTGGCGTCGCTGCGCACCCGCGCCGTTCTGGACGGCGATCACTTCGTGGTGAACGGCCAGAAGGTATGGACCTCCGGCGCCCATGACGCGGACTGGCTCCTGGCGTTCGTGCGCACAGATCCGGACGCGCCCAAGCACAAGGGCATCAGCGTGCTGATCATCCCGACCGACACGCCAGGCGTGGTGTGCAGGCCGTTCGCCGACATGACCGGTCAGGAGAACAAGGACTTCAACGAAGTCTTCTTCACTGACGCGCGCGTGCCAGCCGAGAACCTCGTCGGACCCCTGAACGGCGGTTGGGGCGTGGCCAACGGCTCCCTCGGCCACGAGCGCACGATGATGTGGCTTGGTTTCGCCGACCGGATCGACAACATGATCGCCGACTTCTCCCCGCGCACAGCCCTGGAACGCGACCAGTACGCCACGACGATCATGGATTACCAGGCGCTGCGGGCGATGGGTTCGGCGGCACTGGCCCGGGCGGCGCGTGGCGAGATGGACACCGCGTCGGTATCGGTGCTGAAATTGTTCGGCTCCGAGGCGGAGCGTCAGGCGTTCGAGAACGCGCTGACTGCCGCAGGGGCGGACGGGCTCACCCACCCCTCGACCACCGGTCCCTACGCGCACATGAACCTCGACCACTACTTTGTCAGTTGGTTCGAGCGCTACGCCCGCAGCTTCGGCGGCACGATCGCTGGCGGAACCTCGGAGATCCAGCGCAACATCATCGCCACCCAGGTGCTCGGCCTGCCCCGGCGCTGACAAGTGACCGAGACGCTGATCGTCGACCGGCCGCAGGCCGGAACGGTTGTGCTGCAGCTGAACCGGCCCAAGCAGCTGAACGCGATCAACCAAGTGATGCGCGACGAACTCACCCAGACGTTCGCCGACATCGCGAAGGACACGTCGGTCAACGTCGTCGTCCTCACGGGGGCGGGCCGTGGATTCTGCTCGGGTATCGACGTGCGCGACTTCGGCCCCGGCATGCTCGATGCGTCCGACCCCGCGATCGACCGGCTGCGGTTCCAGGAAGCGATGGCCGCGCTGCCACAGGCGATCAGGGACCTGCCGCAGCCCGTGATAGCCGCCGTTAACGGACCGTGTGTCGGCGCAGGATTCGCGATGTGCCTTGCCGCCGACGTCCGAATCTGCTCGGCGGCCGCCACATTCGGAAACGGAGCGATCCTGCTGGGATTGTCGGGTGCCGAGATGGGGATGAGCTATCACCTGCCCCGGATCGTCGGAACCAGCGTGGCCGCCGATTGGATGCTGACCGGTCGAACGGTGACGGCCCAGGAGGCCGATCGCCGCGGCTTGGTCAGCGAACTTGTCGAACCGGACCTGCTGGCGGGCCGCGCCATCGAACTGGCCGCGGGCATCGCCGAATTGCCACCCTTCGGCGTGCAGTTGACGAAGCGGGCGCTGCAGGTGAACACCGACGCCGCGGGGGTCGAGGCGGCAATGGAGCTGGAGAACCGCAACCAGGTGCTGGCTCATGCGACCGACGAAGCGGCCGAACGGCGCAAGCGGTAACCGACACGACGGAGGGACGACCAATGGCGTGGGACTTCTCGACCGATCCCGAGTGGGCGACGCAACTGGGCTGGGTTGAGGAATTCGTGCGTTCGGAATGCGAACCGATAGACCTGATCGTCAAGGAGTCACACGACCTCAACGATCCAGTCCGACAGGCGTTGATCCCACCGCTGCAGAAGATCGTCAAGGAGCGCGGCCTGTGGGCGACTCATCTCGGACCGCATTTGGGTGGTCCCGGATACGGCCAGGTGAAGCTGGCCCTGCTCAATGAGATCCTCGGCCGGTCGGAAAGTGCGCCAATCGTTTTCGGCTCGCAGGCGCCCGATTCGGGCAACAGCGAGATCCTCGCCCACTACGGCACTCCCGAGTTGAAGAAGCGCTACCTCGAGCCGCTTCTCGACAATCGGATCGTGTCGTGCTTCTCGATGACCGAACCGCAGGGCGGCGCGGACCCCAAGGTGTTCACAACGACCGCGACACAAGAGGGTGACCACTGGATCATCAACGGCGAGAAGTGGTTCTCTTCGTTCGCGGCGATGGCGTCGGTCATCATCGTGATGGCGATGACCGATCCGGATGCACCGCCCTACGAACGGTATTCGATGTTCGTCGTGCCGGGGGAGACGCCGGGTATCAATGTGCTGCGCGATGTCGGCCTCGGGCACCAGCCGCCCGGTGGGGGTCGCGAGGGTTATGTGCGGTACGAAAACGTCCGCGTCCCTGCCGATCACATGCTCGGACCGCGCGGCGGTGCGTTCGTCGTCGCTCAGACGCGGTTGGGTGGCGGGCGAATCCACCACGCGATGCGTACCGTTGGACTGGTCCGGCGCATCTACGACATGATCTGCGAAAGGGCCGTTTCGAGGTACACCCAGGGCGGGATGCTGGCCGACAAGCAGCTGGTCCAGGAAATGGTCGCGGACTCGTGGATGGAGATCGAGGCATTCCGCCTGCTCACTTTGCAGACGGCGTGGAAGATCGACCAGCACAACGACTACAAGGCCGTTCGCGCGGACATCTCGGCGGTCAAGGCGATGATGCAGAAGGTGCTCCACGACGTGTCGGCACGCGCGCTGCAGCTGCATGGCTCGCTGGGTACGACGCACGAGATGCCGTTTGTCTCCTATCTGGTGGAGTCCTTCGTGCTCGGGCTGGCCGACGGGCCGACCGAGGTGCACAAGGTCACGCTGGCCCGCTTGCTGCTCAAGGACCGCAAGCCGGCACCCGACATGTTCCCGTCGGAGCACTTGCTTCGGCTGCGGGAGGCGGCGGAGGCGAAGTTCGCCGACAAGCTCGCGGGGCTCAGGAAATGAGTCCGGCGGTGTCCTGTGATGGCAAGGTGGCGTTGGTAACCGGCACCAGCAGGGGGCTCGGCAAGGCGATCGCGCAGCGACTGGCCCGCGAAGGCGCGGTCGTCGCGCTCACCGCGCGGACGATGGAGCCGGACCCCAAATATCAAGGCTCGCTTCGGCAGACGCTTGAGGAGATCGAAGCCTCCGGCGGTGTGGCGATCGCGGTCCAAGCCGACCTGTCCAACGCCGGGGATCGCGAGCGGCTATTCGGCGAGGTTGTCGAACGCGTTGGCGCACCCGACATTCTGGTGAACAACGCCGCCGTCACTTTTTTGCGGCCGCTCGACGACTTCCCGGACAAGCGGGTGCGGTTGATGATGGAGATGCACGTGCTTGCGCCGTTGCACCTGACCCAGCTGGCGATTCCGGCTATGCGAGAGCGCGGTCGCGGGTGGGTGCTGAACGTGACGTCGCTTGCAGGCGATCCGATCGAAGGCCCGCCATTCTCCGACTTCGATCGCACGGCAGGATTCGGCGTTTACGGCACGGTCAAGGCCGCACTCAACCGGCTCACGAAAAGCCTTGCGGCCGAGCTGTATAGCGACGGCATCGCCGTCAATGCCGCGGCGCCCACCAATCCCGTCGCCACCCCGGGCGCAGGCTTGCTCGATCTGGCCAAGATCGACACCGAGGACATCGAGCTGATCACCCAGACCGCGTTTGTGCTCTGCACCGGCGATCCGAAGACGCTGACTGGGCGCATCGTCCACACGCAGCCGTTCCTGCGCGAGATCGGTTGGTCCGGGTGAGCTTTTAAAGCCGCTGCAGTGCGAACGTCCAGGACTGCGACCCGGCCGGGCCGTTGAAGCAGCCGACGTCGAAATTCGACTCGATGGTTCCGGCCAGCGTGCGGTCGTCCCACGTCCACGTCTCATGCGTCGGCATGGCATAGCCGGGTAGGCACTGCAGGCCGTCGGACACATCGACGTTCAAGGTCCACTGGCCGTTGGCCATGTGCGCGGTGCCGTCGTAGTAGTTGTAGAACTTCAGGCGCGGAGCCGCGCTGATGTACAGGCAGTCTGCCGAAGCCGGGTGACACGGATAAAAGGCCCAAAACCATGAAGCCCGCTCATACCTGTTGGTCAGCACGTCGTAATTACCAAGCGTGTAGGCGTTGGCCGGTGGGGCGACCACCGCCGCAGCCGCGGTAAGGGCGGCCGTCGCAATCGCGACCTTCACCGGCTTCATGGTCGTCCTTTCGTCCAACTCGCTTCGATGGCTCGTAATCAAACCATCTGGTCGCCGATTTTGGGAGGCATCACTCGATTACTACAGCGTCCTTGTGTTCGGTGATGGGCCTTGCCGGTAACTGCTCGTCGCAGATGCGTTGCAGGTTCTTCAGTGTTTCGTCGAGGCCAGGGCCCAGGGGCTTACCTGGCGTGAACGTCGCGGGCAGATGCTTCATCCCCTGAATGACGCCGATGGTCTCGTAGTGCTCGGTGCCCTCGGGATCGCAGACGTAGTCGGGCATCCGGTCGAGCACGGCGGTCACCATCGACTTGAACACTGTCCTGGCCACGTTGGAACCAACGCAACGATGCACCCCGATGCCGAAGCTGAAGTGCCGGTTGCCCTTTCGGTCCATGATGAGCTCGTTGGGTTGCTCGAATACCGACGGGTCGCGGTTGGCCATCGCCCATGAGATCCAGAGCCGCTCGCCCTCCTTGAACTTCGTGCCCTCCACCTCGACATCCTCGGAGAAGGTGCGGCCATCACCAGGGGCCGGGGTGTAGAAGCGCAGAAACTCCTCGGTGGCCGCGTTCAGCAGCGTGTCGCGCTCTCGGCTGAGCAGCTCGCGCTGGTCCGGATGTTCCGACAGCCACTCGAGTGAGTGCGCGGTGAGTGCGGTGGTGGTGTCGAAGCCGCCGCCGATGATGAGCCCAAGGTTGCCGAGGATTTCGAGGTCCGGTGCGGGCTCGCCGTCGATGCGCAGTTGCAGCAGCGCGTTGATGAGACCGGGCCGCGGATTCTCTTTCATCTCCGTCATGGCGTTGATCATGTCGATGCCCATCTGGCGGTTCATCTCAGCGACGCGCGGGGCATCGGGAGAGTGTTCCGGCGTCGACACCGAGAGGTGCGCGGGCTCGCTGTAGACCGGCCACTTCGCTAGTTCGATGCCCATCATGGCCAGGGTGAGCACCGCAGGAACGATGTTGGCGAGATCATCGACGAAGTCGATGCGTCCCGACTCGATCTTCTCGTCAAGCGCCGCCCGCACGATCTCGTCGACGAATGGCTGCCACCGCTTGATCGCGGCAGGGGAGAGATACGGATTGAGCGCACCGCGGTAGGTGCTGTGCTCGGGCTCGTCCATCTCCAGGATGCCGCCGCGCACGACGGTGGCTCGTTGCGCCTTGGGGATGGTGATGCCCTGGTAACCGTTCCGCTCGCCGTTGATGTCGTGGTCGTTGGACACCGCAGGGCAGCGAGCCAGCTCGAACACGTGCCTGCTGTCCGCGGCGACCCAGTGGCCGTCATAGACGTCGGTCCACGCCATCGGACACCGAGCCTGCATCTCCTCGGTGACCTTCTCGAACTGCAACCGGTACTCCGGCGTGTGCCGGTCGAAGTGGTACCGATTTTTCTTACGGTCGCCGCCGGCTGACTTTTTCGCTAAGTCGTCGACGTTGCTCAAGGCTTGTCTCCCTGTTCTCACTCTTCGATCGAGATGGCCTGTTCGGGGCATGAGTGCACCGCTTCGCGCACGGCGTCTTCCTGGTCGGCGGGAACGACCTCGTTCACCGGCGACGACGTGCCGTCAATGTCGCTGAGTTCAAAGGAATCCGGGGCGATCATCGAGCACAGAGTGTGGCCCTGGCAGCGCTCCGAATCAACGAAAACCTTCACTGAGTTCTCCTCGTCCGCTCCGCCCTAGATGTGGTAGTCGTACCACTTGAGGTAGCCGCCGCCGTCCACACGCTGCTGCGTGCCAGTGATGTACCTGGCCTCATCCGACGCCAGGAAGAGGATCATGTTGCTGATGTCCTCGGGCTCGATGTAGGGAATCCTCATGGCCTGCTGAACGCCGAATACGGGTTCGGCATCCGCCCGTGTCGGGTTCTCCAGGTCCGGACGGAATGACCGGTACATCGGCTCGCTCTGCAGCATGTCGGTGTTGCAGTTCGTGGGGTGCACGACGTTGGCGCGGATGCCCCGCGGTGCCAGCTCGGCCGACAGCGCATGGACATATTGCGACAACAGCCGCTTCGAGTGCAGGTAGGCCGAGCCGCCGGGATCATTGCCGGGATTGTCGTTCTTGGAGACATCCATCAGGGCAGCAGTGGAGCCGGTTGCGATGATCGACGCGCCCTCCTTGAGGTGCGGCAGAGCGACCTGAATGGCGTTGATCGTGCCCACCAGGTTGGTGTTGATGACGTCGATCCAGGCTTGAATCTGCGGCTGGCCCTTCATACCCGCGATGCCGGCCTGCGCGACGACGATGTCGAGGTGGCCGAACTCGGCCAGGCCGCGCTCCAGCGCCTCACGCAGCTGGCCGGCCTCCCGCACGTCGGCCTTCGCGGTGACGATGCCCCTGCCGGTCTTCTCGACGAGCTTGGCGGTCTCGTCGAGGTCCTCGGGCGTCGCCATCGGATACCCGACGGTCTCGAAGTCCTCGCAGCGGTCGACTGCGATGATGTCGGCGCCTTCTTCGGCCAGCCGGACCGCATGACTGCGCCCCTGTCCGCGCGCTGCGCCAGTGACGAATGCGACTTTCCCTTGTACGCGTCCCACTTGTCGATGTCCTTTCGGGTTAGGTGTTCCGGCCGCCGTTGACGCCCAAGATCTGTCCTGTGATGTAGCCGGCTTCGTCGGAGATCAGAAATGCGCATGCGGCGGCGATGTCCTCGGGCCTGCCGATGCGGCGAACAGGTGTCGCCTCGATGTTCTTCTCGACAACGAGGTAGCCGCGCGCTTCGGACTTGCGCAGCATCGGCGTGTCGATGAAACCGGGCGGCACCGCGTTGACGGTGATGCCGCTGGGGCCGTATTCGAGCGCCAGCGATTTGGTCAGCCCGTTGACCGCCGACTTGGCCGCCACGTACGGGGACATGAACGGCTGGCCGGAATGTGTGCTCGACGAGGAGATGTTGACGATCCGCCCCCAGCCTGCCTCGATCATGTCGGGCAGCACCGCCTGAACGCAGTGAAAGACGCCGTTGAGGTTGACGTCGATGACGCGCTGCCAATCGTCGAACGTGATGTCGGTGAATCGCTTGAACTTCTCCAGCCCGGCGGCGTTGACCAGAACCGTGACCGGCCCAAGCTGAGCGCGGATTGCCGTCAGTGCGTCGTCGACAGCAGTGCGGTCGGTGACGTCGGCGGTGTAGGCGAATTCGGCATCGGACGGATTGAGGTCGATGACCGCGACGTGCAGGCCGTCGGCGCGCAGCCGTTGGGCGACCGCTTGTCCAATGCCGGAACCGCCTCCGGTTACGACCGCGGTCTTCATGCGCAGGCCTCAGCCATCAAGAATCGTCCTTCCGATTATGAGAACCGTACTCTCGCGAACTGCGATCCCGCAAGACAACAAGGGAAACGGATTCCCACTGGTGAGACGTTTGAGGGCGGTTTGTCGCACCGTTAATTGCAGGCAGGCGGAGTTCCGTGCATCTGCTTGAGTTCTCCCTTCGCGAATGTATGATTCGCCGAAGATGAGAATGAAGTTTCCATCACATAGGGGTGCACGCTGAGGAGGATGATGCAGGAAACGGCCACCATCTCGAGTGACGAGGCCGGTGCCGCCGGGTCTGCTTCGCGGATCGATCGGCGCCTCTTGATCGACGGACAGCTGCTCGAGGCCGAACGGACGTTTCCTTCTATCAATCCCGCGACCGGTGCCGTGCTCGGTCACGCGCCCGACGCGACGGTCGGTGACGCCGAGGCGGCCGTCACGGCCGCGCGCCGCGCATTCGACACGACCGATTGGTCGACCAACATCGAGCTGCGCATCCGATGCCTCGAGCAGTTGCATCAGGCGCTCGTCGACCACCGAGACGAACTCGCCGATCTGACCATCGCCGAGGTCGGCGCCACTGAGTCGCTCTGCCAGGGCGCCCAGTTGGACTCGCCGATCGACATCGTCCGCTACTACGCCGATCTGCTGAAGACCTATCCGATGACCGAGGACCTCGGCAACATCGAGAGCCGTGGCATGCAGCACCACCGCTGGGTCGAGAAGGAGGCAGGTGGGGTGGTTGCGGCCATCATCGCGTACAACTATCCCAATCAGCTCGCACTTGCGAAGCTCGCGCCTGCGCTCGCCGCGGGGTGCACGGTCGTGCTCAAGTCGGCGCCGGACACCCCGCTGATCACTCTCGCGCTCGGCGAGCTGATCGCCAACCACACCGACATTCCAGCCGGCGTGGTGAACGTGTTGAGCGGTGCGGACCCGGAGGTCGGCGCCGTGCTGACCACCAGTCCCGACGTGGACGTGGTCACATTCACCGGTTCCACCCCGACCGGCCGTCGCATCATGGCCGCCGCCAGCGACACCCTAAAGAAGGTGTTCCTCGAACTGGGCGGCAAGTCCGCGGCGATCGTGCTCGACGATGCCGACTTCAACACCGCGGCGCTGTTCTCAGCCTTCAGCATGGTCACCCACGCCGGCCAGGGCTGCGCGCTGACCTCCCGGCTGCTGGTCCCGAAAAAGAACCACGACGAGATCGTCGAGCTGGTCAAGAACAACTTCGCGTTGGTCCGCTACGGCGACCCTGCCGATCCCAGCACTTATATGGGCCCGCTGATCAGTGAGAAGCAGCGCGACAAGGTAGACGGCATGGTCAAGCGTGCAGTCGAGGCCGGTGCGACGCTGGTGACCGGCGGTGAAAAGGTCGATCCGGGCTACTTCTATACGCCGACGCTGCTCACCAACGTCGATCCCGACGGTGAGATCGCCCAAGAAGAGGTGTTCGGCCCCGTCCTCGTCGTCATCGCCTATGACGACGACGACGATGCCGTGCGGATCGCCAACAACTCCATCTACGGCCTTTCCGGTGCGGTGTTCGGCAGCCAGGACCGTGCGCTGGCAGTGGCCCGTCGCATCCGGACTGGCACGTTCTCGATCAACGGCGGCATGTACTTCAATCCCGACAGCCCGTTCGGCGGCTACAAACAGTCAGGCATCGGACGCGAGATGGGCACCGCCGGACTCGAGGAGTTCCTCGAATCCAAGACGATCGCGACGGTGGTCGGCTGATGAGGCCCCTCGAAGGGATTCGCGTCCTCGAGGTCGCCATGTACGGCTTCGTTCCGTCGGCGGGCGCGGTGCTGGGCGAGTGGGGCGCCGACGTCATCAAGGTCGAGCACGCCGTCACCGGTGACCCGCAGCGCGGCCTTCGCCAGACCGGTCCGCTGCGTGTCGAGGGAGACCCCAACCCGAACATCGAGCATGCCAACCGCGGCAAGCGCAGCATAGGGCTGGACATGTCGGTGCCTGAGGGCAAAGAAGTGCTGCTGGCGCTGGCGAAAAATGCCGACGTGTTCCTCACCAGCTTCCTGCCAGGACACCGGCAGAAGTTCGGCATCGATGTCGACGACATCCGCGCGGTGAACCCCACGATCATCTACGCAAGGGGCAGCGCACTGGGCCCCCGCGGCGAGGAATCGGTGAAGGGTGGCTACGACATGACCGCGTTCTGGTGCCGCGCAGGCACCGCGGCCACCATCACCCCGCCGGGTATAGAAGGAATGATCGGCCCGCCGGGACCGGCCTACGGCGACACCATCTCCGGCACCAACCTCGCAGGCGGGATCGCGGCCGCGTTGCTCAAGCGTGAGCGCACCGGCGAGCCGTCGGTCGTGGACGTTTCACTGCTCGGCAGCGGGTTGTGGTCCATGGGCCACACGGTGGCGCTGACGAGTCACCTCGGTCAGCTGATGGTGCAGCCGCCGCCCGGCGTCCATGGCTCACCGATCAATCCGCTGGTGGGCGTCTACGCCACCGCCGACAACCGCTACATCTCGTTAGTCATGATGCAGCCGACCAAGTTCTGGGCCGACGTGTGCAGGCACATGGACCTCGATGACCTGGCCGACGATCCCCGCTTCACCACGGTCGAGTCGATCGCCGAGAACACCGCGACAGCCGTGGAGATCCTGGGTGAAGCGATGGCCAAGAGGACGCTGCCCGAGTGGAGCGAGCGGTTCGCCACCTTGGCGGGACCGTGGGCTCCGGTCCAGGACACCCTGCAGGCCGCCGATGACGCGCAGATCCGGGCGAACGAGTACATCGTCTCCACGGGTGAACTCGAATTGGTCGCGAATCCGGTCCAGTTCGATGTCAGCGCTCCGAAAACCGGTCCCGCTCCAGGGTTTGCGGAGCAAACTGACGAAATCTTGCTGGAACTCGGTTTGGATTGGGATCGCATCATCGAGCTCAAGACGGCTGGCGCCGTCACCTAGGTCTGGAGAAATCTCAATGCCCTACCTCGCGTCTATCGGCACCTACCTGCCGTGTTGGGGCGCGCCCCGACACCGGGTGGCCGGTGACGACGAGGACGACGTCGACGGCGCCGAAGTTCACGATTTCTTCACGGGAAGTGAATTGATCAGCTATGAAGATCTCGGCTTTGCCGAGCGATTCGGGGCCTACAAGCTTGTCGAGGCTGAAGTGACAAGTGTCGGCGGTGCCCTGCCGGTAAACCCCAGCGGGGGACTAAAGGCCAAAGGCCATCCTCCAGGGGCCACAGGTGTGGCACAGTGCGTGGAGCTTTTCGCGCAACTCCGAGGAGAGGCGGCCAACCAGGTGGATGGCGCACGGGTTGCGTTGGCGCACAACATCGGCGGACCGACAGCGGTTTCCGCCGTCACCATCCTGGAAGGATCAGCCAATGGCGCGGGGTAGTGGGCCAGAGCGGTGGTCGGCCGGGATGCCGAGTATTCGCAACTTCTCGGGGCCGATGCAGGCAGTTGGTGGGTTGTTCGCGATGTCTGCGGATGCGGTGCGCTGCATCTTCCGCCGGCCGTTTCAGTGGCGGGAGTTCTTGGAGCAGTGCTGGTTCATCGCGCGGGTCGCGTTGGCGCCGACGCTGCTGGTGGCCGTCCCGTTCACGGTGCTGATCAGCTTCACCCTCAACATCTTGTTGCGAGAGTTGGGTGCGGCGGACTTGTCCGGTGCGGGTGCGGCGTTCGGTGCGGTCACCCAGGTCGGACCCATCGTGACGGTGCTGATCGTCGCAGGGGCAGGCTCGACCGCGATCTGCGCAGACCTCGGGTCGCGCACGATCCGCGAGGAGATCGACGCGATGGAGGTGCTTGGCATCGATCCGGTGCAACGCCTGGTGACGCCGCGGATGCTGGCATCGGGTTTGGTGGCGCTGCTGCTGAACAGCCTCGTGGTCATCATCGGAATCCTCGGCGGCTATATGTTTTCGGTGTTCATCCAGGATGTGAATCCTGGCGCGTTCGCCGCCGGCATCACGCTGTTGACGGGGGTCCCCGAAGTCATCATCTCGTGTGTGAAGGCGGCGTTGTTCGGGCTGATCGCCGGCCTGGTGGCCTGCTACCGCGGGCTGACGATTTCCGGAGGTGGCGCCAAGGCAGTGGGCAACGCCGTGAACGAAACCGTGGTGTACGCGTTCATGGCGCTGTTCGTGATCAACGTGGTGGTCACCGCGATCGGCATCCGGATGAGCGCGAAGTAGCCGGGGGACCATCAATGGGCACGATGACGATTCTGAAGTCGACGTATCCGCGTCTGACTCGGCAATTCAAGAGGCCGACCGACACCTTGGGCCGCATCGGCGACCACATGCTGTTCTACGTGCGGGCGCTGGGCGGGGTGCCGCACGCGGCCATTCATTTCCGTAAGGAGATCATCCGGCTGATCGCCGAGATCTCCATGGGTGCGGGCACGTTGGCGATGATCGGCGGCACCGTCGTCATCGTCGGGTTCCTCACCCTGGCCGCCGGCGGCACGTTGGCGGTGCAGGGCTACTCCTCGCTGGGCAACATCGGTATCGAGGCCCTGACTGGATTCTTGGCGGCGTTCATCAACGTGCGCATCTCGGCGCCGGTGGTCGCAGGCATCGGCCTGGCGGCCACCTTCGGTGCGGGAGTTACGGCGCAGCTCGGCGCGATGCGAATCAACGAAGAGATCGACGCGCTCGAGTCCATGGCGATCCGCCCGGTCGAATACCTTGTGAGTACGCGGATCGTGGCCGGGATGATCGCGATCACGCCGCTGTATTCGATCGCCGTCATCCTGTCGTTCGTGGCGTCGCAGTTCACCACCGTGGTGCTGTTCGGGCAGTCCGGTGGGTTGTATGACCACTACTTCAATACGTTCCTGAATCCGATCGACCTGTTGTGGTCGTTCCTTCAGGCTATCTTGATGGCGATCACGATCCTGTTGATACACACCTATTTCGGCTTCTTCGCCTCCGGCGGACCCTCCGGTGTCGGTGTCGCGGTCGGCAACGCCGTGCGCACATCCCTTGTCGTGGTGGTGTCAGTGACGCTTCTGGTCTCACTGTCCATTTACGGTTCCAACGGCAACTTCAACCTGTCGGGATAGGGGAGAAGGAGCCGATGAAGTCGAACACCACCCGGGCGTTGGCGGGGCTGGGCACCGTAGTCGCGATCGGTCTGATCGTTGCCCTCGCCGTTGTGCTGTTTCGGGGCGACCTCCACAAGACTGTTCCGGTGACGGTCATTTCGGATCGCGCCGGGCTGGTGATGAACCCAGAAGCCAAAGTGAAGATGCGTGGCGTGCAGGTCGGCAAGGTGTCGTCGATCGAGGCGAAATCTGACGGCACGGCAGCGCTCCATTTGGCGATGGATCCCTCCCAGCTTCATCTCATCCCGTCGAACGTGAATGTCGACATCGAATCGTCGACGGTGTTCGGCGCGAAGTTCGTCAACATGGTGCCGCCGCCAGATCCTGCTGCGCAGAAACTCCACCCTGGACAGGTAATTCAGGGTCAGCACGTGATGGTCGAAATAAACACGGTGTTCCAGCAACTGGTAAACGTGCTCGACAAGATCGACCCCGTCAAACTCAACCAGACCCTCGGCGCGATCGCGACGGCGTTCAACGGCCGCGGCGAGAAGATCGGCAGGACGCTGACCGATTTCAATGCTTTCCTTGCCAAGATCGAACCGAGCCTGCCGAACCTCAGCCACGACATCGAGGCCGCTGTGCCGACGCTCAACGCGTACGCCGATGCGGCGCCCGACCTCGTATCTACCGTCAAGAATTCGACGACACTGAGCAATTCCATCGTCGACGAACAGCAGAACCTCGACGAGTTCCTGGTCAGCTCAATCGGTTTGGCCGACGTCGGAAACGATGTGGTCGGCGGCAACCGGCAGGCGCTGACCGACGTGCTGCACCTACTCGTGCCCACCACCGACCTGCTCAACCGGTATCACGACGCACTGTGGTGCGGCATCGGGGGTCTCGGCACCTTCACCCACTCTCCGCCACTTTCTTTGCCGGGCATCGTCGTGGGGGCCGGTCTCACGCTCGGAGTCGAGCGGTATCGCTACCCGGCAGACCTGCCGAAGGTCGCCGCCAAGGGTGGCCCGTACTGCAAGGAACTCGGCCTGCCGGACGTGCTTCCCGAGTTTCGGGCGCCGTTCATCGTCGGTGACGTCGGCTCTAACCCCATGAGGTACGGGAACCAGGGCATCCTGCTGGATTCCGAGGGCCTGAAGAACTGGTTGTTCGGGCCGATCGACGGGCCGCCACGCAACACCGCACAGATCGGAATGCCGGGATGAGGGCGCGGGCGACCGGAACGTTAATTAAGTTCGGCACCTTCGCCGTTGTGATGGCGATGCTGACCGCGTTCCTGTTCTTCATCTTCGGACAGGTGAGAACCGGTGCGACAAACGGCTATTCGGCGGTTTTCGCCGATGCGTCGCGACTTCAAGCGGGAGACACCGTTCGCGTCGCGGGCATCCGGGTGGGCACCGTCAACGATGTGTCTCTTCGGGCAGATCGCTCGGTCCAGGTGACGTTCGACGCGGATCGCAAGATTGTGCTGACCAACGGCACCAAGGCCCAGATCCGGTATCTCAACTTGGTGGGGGATCGCTATCTCGAACTCGTCGACACCCCGGGATCAACAAAGGTCCTCCCCGTCGGCTCACAGATACCCGAGGATCGGACGGCGCCCGCCCTGGATCTCGATCTCTTGCTGGGCGGCCTGAAACCCGTTATCCAGGGCCTGAATCCGCAGGACGTCAACGCACTCTCCGCGTCGTTGATCCAGGTCCTGCAGGGTCAAGGTGGAACCCTGGATTCGCTGTTCTCGAAGACGTCGTCGTTGACGAACTCTCTCGCGGACAACAGCCAGGTCATCGAGCAGTTGATCGAGGACCTCAAGAACACCCTCGACACCCTGTCGAAGGACGGCGACGAATTCTCCGGCGCGATCGATCGCCTCGAGAAGCTGATCAAAGGGCTGTCCGCGGACCGCGATCCCATTGGTGAGGCAATTACCTCGCTCGACAATGGAACGGCGTCGCTGACCGATCTGCTCGGTCGGGCGCGCTCGCCGTTGGCAGGCACGGTCGAACAGTTGAACAGGCTCGCCCCATGGCTCGATAACGACAAGGACCGACTGGACGCCAGCCTTCAGCGCGCGCCCGAGCTCTATCGCAAGCTCGCACGCGTCGGTTCTTACGGTTCCTTCTTCCCTTACTACATCTGCGGGATTGCGTTCCGGGCCAGCGATCTGACGGGCCGCACCGTGCAGTTCCCGTGGATCAGACAAGATACGGGGAGGTGTGCGCAGCACTAATGCTGAGGTATCGCGGATCCAACCTCATCAGGGCAGGCGTCATCGGCGTCATCCTGATCATCCTCGTCATCGCCGTCGGTCTACAGCCGGAACGGCTGGTGCAATGGGCCACCTCCGTGCGCTATCAAGCGCTGTTCTCGGAGGCTGGCGGCTTGGCCACCGGCAACGACGTCACGGTGTCGGGAATCAAGGTGGGCAAGGTCTCATCGGTCAAACTCGACAACGGCGATGCGCTCGTCGGGTTCACCATCGACGGTAAGTACGCGCTCGGCTCCGATACCACCGCGCACATCCGCACGGGAACGCTGCTCGGCGAGCGGGTATTGGCCTTGGATTCCGCGGGCACCGGCACGCTCGACTCGCGCAAAACCATTCCCGTGACGCGCACGTCGTCGCCGTACTCCTTGACCGACGCGGTCAGTGACCTCACCTCGAATACCGCTGCAACGAACACCGATACGCTCAACCAGTCGCTGGACACGCTCGCGGGTACGCTCAACCAGATCGCTCCGCAGCTGGGCCCGACGTTCGATGGCCTGTCGCGACTTTCGCAGTCGCTCAACAATCGCAACCAGAGTCTGGCCGAGCTGCTGAAGACGGCTGGGGATGTGACCGGGATCCTGTCCGAACGCAGCCAGCAGGTCAACACGCTGATCCTCAATGCCAACGATCTGGTCGGGGTCCTCAACGTCCGCCGTCAGGCGATCGTCAGCCTGCTTGCCAACACCTCGGCGGTGTCGCGGCAACTGACCGGTCTGGTGGCCGACAACGAGAAGGTGTTGGCGCCGACGCTGGAGCGGCTCAACCGCTTCAACGCGATGCTGGAGAAGAACCGCGACAACATTGCCAAGGCGCTGCCCGGTCTGGCCAAATACGAACTGACACAGGGTGAGATCGTCGCCAACGGCGCGTACTACAACGCGCTGATCCCGAACATTTCACCGGCGCAGATTCT
The DNA here is from genome assembly GCF_003201655.1 of Mycolicibacterium moriokaense. Classification (GTDB taxonomy): domain Bacteria; phylum Actinomycetota; class Actinomycetes; order Mycobacteriales; family Mycobacteriaceae; genus Mycobacterium; species Mycobacterium moriokaense_A. The sequence continues at coordinate 117,757 of NZ_QJJU01000015.1, read as the reverse complement.
GCAGCCGTTCCTCGATTACGTGTTCGGATTCCGCCGTGGCGTCGACGCAGGCCAGCCGCCGGACAATGCCGGACCGCGGGCAGAGATTCCGTTCCCCGTCAACGGTATTCCCCAACCAGGAGACCTGCCGCCGCGATGAACAGAAGCAGACTTGTAACCGTCGCGGCCGTTGGCCTGGTCGCCCTTCTCGTGGCCGGCGCGGCGATCCTGGTGCGCCAGGCCTACTTCGGCCCGAATACCATCACGGCGTATTTCCCGACCGCCACCTCGATTTACCCCGGCGACGAAGTGCGGGTTTCGGGCGTGAAGGTCGGAAAGGTCGACTCGATCACGCCCGAGGGCACCCAGACGAAGATGACCCTCAAAGTGGATCACGACGTACCCGTTCCCGCCGACGCCAAGGCCGTCATCGTCGCCCAGAATCTGGTTGCCGCACGCTACGTCCAGCTGACGCCGGCATACCGCAAGGGCGGCGGACCGACCATGGCTGACGGCGCGGTTATTCCCAGCGACCGAACCGCGGTGCCCGTCGAGTGGGATGAGGTCAAGACCCAGTTGATGCGCCTGGCAACGGAATTGGGGCCAAAGGCAGGAGTCTCGGGTACCTCGGTTTCCAGGTTCATCGACAGCGCCGCGAACGCGTTGGACGGCAACGGAGACAAGCTACGGCAGACACTCGCCCAGCTGTCCGGCGCAGCACGGATTTTCGCCGAAGGCAGCGGCAACATCGTCGACATCATCAAGAACCTGCAGATCTTCGTCACAGCCCTTCGCGACAGCAAGCAACAGATCGTAATGTTCCAGAACCGGCTGGCGAGTTTGACCAGTGTCGTGAACGACAACAGGTCCGATCTCGACGCGGCGTTGTCTGATCTGTCAGTCGCTCTCGGCGAGGTTCAGCGGTTCGTGGCGGGCAGTCGGGACCAGACTTCCGAGCAGATCCGCAGTCTCGCGAGCGTCACCCAGAACTTGGTCGACAACAAAATGTCTCTCGAGAACGTTCTGCATATCTCGCCGAACGCAATCGCCAACTACGAGAACATCTACTACCCGGAGGCCGGTGCGGTGACCGGAGCATTTTCGCTGGCCAACTTCGCGAATCCGGTTTATTTCTTCTGCGGCCTGATTGGCGCCATCGAGAACACCACTGCACCCGAAACGGCGAAACTCTGCGCGCAATATCTCGGTCCCGCCATGCGTCTGCTCAACTTCAACTACCTGCCGTTTCCGAACAACTTTTACCTGCGCCCCGCCCTCGACCCGAAATACATGATCTACACCGATCCGAAGCTGGCACCCGGAGGCGCAGGCCCCGGCGACGCGCCCGAACCGCAGCCGACGGTGTCCGCCTACACCGGCATGGGCGATGTGGTGCCGCCTCCTGGTCCGGGCTGGGGACCGCCCCCTGGACCGCCAGGACTGTATGGGAGTGGCGAAGGCCCGGTGCCGATCCCGTCGCCTGCGCTGTACCCTGGTGCGCCGATTCCCGGGCCGCCCACCATCATTCCGGGATCATCGCAGACGACGAACGTCGATGGCATGTTGCTCCCGCAAACCGTTGCGCCGGCTGCACCGCCACCACCGCCTGGTCCACCGTTGCCTGCGGAAGCGGGGGCGCCATCATGATTCGCGCCGCGCACGCGAGGAGCAGGATTCACTTGAGTCGTGTGAAGCGATTGGCTGTCGTCGGGGCGTGCCTTGCTCTGGCACTGACGGGCTGCGCATTTCAGGGGTTGAACTCACTGCCGCTGCCCGGCGCGGTGGGCAGGGGATCGGATGCGGTCACCTACCACGTTGAAGTGCCGAATGTTGCGACGCTGGAGTCGAATTCGCCGGTCATGATCAACGACGTCGTCGTTGGCAGCATCGGCAAGATGACAGTCGACGCCTGGCACGCCAACGTGGACATCTCCGTCAAGCCAGACGTCGTGGTGCCTGCCAATGCGGTAGCCACCGTAGGGCAGACGAGCCTGCTCGGATCCATGCACCTGGCGCTCAACCCGCCGCTCGGTGAAAAGCCAAGCGGCCGACTCCAACCGGGAGCCACCATCGGGTTGAACCAGTCGTCTACCTATCCCACCACCGAACAGACGCTGTCGTCGCTGTCGACGGTCGCAAACGCGGGCGGGTTGGGGCAGATCGGCGACATCATCCACAACTTCAACATCGCTCTGGCCGGACGCGAACCCCAGATCCGCGAGCTCCTCACCCGCCTCGACAACTTCGTGGGAGTCCTCGATGCGCAACGCGACAACATCATCGCCTCCATTCAGCAACTGAGGCGAGTTGCCGGGACGTTCGCGGGACAACGCGACGTACTCGACCGTGCACTCAAGGACATTCCGCCGGCCCTCGACGTATTGATCAAGGAACGGCCCAATCTGACGACGGCGCTGGAGAAGCTCGGCACCTTCAGCGACACCGCCACCAAGTTGACCAATGACGCCGGCGACGACCTTGTGACGAACCTCAAGAACCTCGAGCCTGCGATCAAGGCACTCGCAGATGTCGGACCCGACCTCGTCCCCGGGCTGACGTTCGCCACTGCCTTCCCATACGGTCCCGCCTTTGCGGACGTGGTCACCCGCGGTGACTACATCAACTTGTTCGCTGTCTTCGACCTCACCTATCCGCGACTGAAGCGGACGCTGTTACTTGGCACTCGATGGGGCGACACGGACGCAAAACTCATTCCGGCACCGGGCGACCCCTGGTTTGCGCAGTACTCGATCAACCCGCTCGGCGTGGGTGTTCAGCCACCATCACCGGACACGATGATGCCGCAAGGTCTGCCCGCGCCCACCGGGTCGATGCCGCCCGTTACAGAGCCGCTCGTCCCGATGGTGCCGCCGGCGAACGCCGCCCCGGTGAGCACCGCATCGCAGATCTTCGCGGGACCGTACCCAGGAGCCGGTCCTGGGGCGCCGGCGATCCCCACCGCATTGTTACCTCCGCCAGCAGCCCCACCGACAACGGGAGGTGGTGGCTGATGCTGACCCGCTTCGTCCGAACCCAGCTGATCATCTTCACCATCGCGTCCATCGTCGGCGTGGCGGTGATGGCGTTCACCTACATGCAGGTGCCCACTCTGCTCGGTATAGGCCGCATCAACGTGACGTTGCAGCTGCCGTCCACCGGCGGCCTGTATCGCTTTTCCAACGTGACCTACCGAGGGGTGCAGGTCGGCAAGGTGACGGAGGTGAAGCTCACCGAGACGGGTGCGGAAGCCACCCTGACGCTGGACACGTCGCCGAAGATTCCCGCGGATCTGAAGGCCGACGTCCTCAGCGTTTCGGCTGTCGGCGAGCAGTACGTCGATCTGCGTCCGCGCACCGACTCCGGCCCGTATCTGCGGGATGGCTCGGTGATCGCGGTGGCCAACACGACGATCCCACAGCAGGTCGGTCCGATGCTGGATCAAGTCAACACGCTTGTGAAGAGCATTCCCAAGGATAGGATCAGCGACTTGCTCGACGAGTCGTACAAGGCCTTCAACGGCGCAGGCGAGGACTTCCAGTCCTTGCTGGATTCGTCGTCCAGCGTCACCAAATACCTGAACGACGTATCCGACCAGTCGCAGGCGCTGATCAATGACAGTGGGCCGCTTCTGGATTCGCAGGCCGAGACCACTGACGCGATTCGGACGTGGGCGCGCAGTTTGGCTGGGGTGAGCGAGCAAATCGCTCAGAACGACCCGCAGGTGCGCGCGATCCTCCAACGCGGACCGGGCTTCGCTTCTGAAGTCAGTGGGCTGCTGAATCAAATCAAGCCGACGCTGCCGGTATTGCTGGCGAACCTCACCACGCTCGGTCAGATTCTCGTCACCTACAACCCGTCGCTGGAACAACTCCTGGTGCTGCTGCCCGCGGTAACCGCGGCCCAGCAGTCGTTCGGGCTTCCAAAGAACAACCCAACGGGGCTCCCGGCGGCCGGCGACTTCGCATTCACCATCAGTGATCCGCCATCGTGCACAGTCGGCTTCCTGCCGCCGTCGCAGTGGCGTAACCCCGCCGACACCACCACCATCGACACCCCGGATGGGTTGTACTGCAAACTGCCGCAGGACTCCCCGATCGCGGTGCGCGGTGCGCGCAACTACCCGTGCATGGGACATCCCGGAAAACGTGCGCCCACAGTCGAACTCTGCGACGACCCCAAGGGGTTTCAGCCCTTGGCCATGCGCGAACATGCGCTTGGTCCGTACCCCTTCGACCCGAATCTGATCGCGCAGGGCGTGCCGCTCGACGATCGTGTCGACTTCAACGATCGGATCTTCGCGCCGATAGAGGGCACACCGCTTCCTCCCGGCGCGATGTCCGGTGGAATGCCAACGGATCCACTGACAGCTATGGGACCGCCGCCACCGGCGGCCCCGCCGCCTCCGGCGGGCAATTCGCTTAACGGGCAGCCCATTCCGCCCGTCGCGGCTCCGCTCGCACCGGCAGCGGGGGAAGTCCCGCCAGTCCCGCAGGGCCCGGCTCCCGGGCCGGTGGAGGCGCCGCCAACGGAGGGCGGAGCTGTGCCCGCGGCGCCAAGTGCCTTCGCCGGCAACGGTTCCAGCGGACCGTCAGTCACCGTCACGACCTACGACCCACGCACGGGCCGTTATGTCACGCCCGACGGTCAGGTGCAACAGCTGACGAATGTGAGTTCTTCGGCGGAGCCGAAGTCGTGGAAGGATCTGCTGCCGATCTGACGCGGGGAGCCGACCGTAGGCGGCGGGTTAACCCAGCTTGTCCAGGCGTACGGGCATGTCGATGACGAGCGGAAGGTTGATGCCGCACGCACCGCTCGGAGCCTTGGTCACGTCTCTGCCCGTGAGCAGGTCCACCTTCTTGTTGTCCCGATTGTTCGTAAGTGGGTCAGTGCCCCAGAACCAGAACTTCTGGGCGCCGGTGGCCGCTGTGCCGTCGGGACACGGTTCCCAGTTCGGCACGACGTGGTCAACTACCCAGTAGTCGCCGACCGCGCCCGGCGCCTCAACCCCGCCAAGCTTGAGTTGTGCGGTCCAGCCCTGGTCGCTTGTCACCTCGCCGATACATATGATCGGGCTTGTGCAACTTGAGGTCACGGTCCAGGTCTGAACCACCGTCTGCTCGTCGATGAAGACCCCGTTCTTCTGGGACCAGTCGCCGTTGGATGTGACCCGATAGGTTCCGTTGAGCTCAACCCCGTAATTCGAGGCGTATGCCGGCGTTGCCGTGCCTACACTTCCGACCACAGCGATTGCCAGGGCACCGGCGGTTATCGCAACTGCGCGCATAGCTCGCAAGCCTATCGTGGGCGATAGCAATCCTCTCCAAAAGGGAGAATTTCGTTCCCGCGTATGTGAGAATGACGCGGTGCGATCCACCGTCGCAGTGCTAGCTGCCGTGCTCACCGCCGCTTCTGTCGTCGTAGCGCCGCCCGCTGCCGCCGATAATGATCCCACCGACTGCAATTACCCCAGTTGCACGCCGGGCATCATGCCCAATGTGGTGCTGGGCGCTAACTGCGACAACCCCACCTACTACGCATTCGGCGTAACGTCATGGGGGCGCCTGGTCTTTTGCGGCTCGCCGAGGCGCTATGAACCGCGCTGGTTCCGCTCGCCCGAGATGCACGGAGTCAAGAACGAGAACAGCCCGTGTCCCGCCTTCGATGGCCAGATGGCGCAGGCGCCCGACGGTCTGATCCTGACGTGCGTGGCCAACAACGGCGCCAGCCTCTGGACTCGTGGCGACACCTAGAAGTTCACCCACTGCAACGCGTTGTTGACCAACGCGCATCTGAGCGGGACGCCCCGGGTGCGCGTCAGCTGTAAGTCGTTGCCCGCCAAGGGTTGCTGAGCCGTGTCACCCCGCCGATCGCAGGGCTGCTTCACCTCGCGCTCACCCACCAGCGGCCCAACACCTATCCACACGCCCTGCGACGCGCAGATGAGAGTTCCGCCGTCCGAGCCGGTGCCGAACACGAACGAGGGCGCGGGCGTGCAGGGCGTGCCCGCGGCGACGTTGCGAGCGACGTTCGGCACGCAGTCGACGGCATCGCAAAACGCCGAAGACTGGCCGGCGAGAGATATTGCCGCCGTGATCAATCCGCAGGTAACGGCCGACACCGCGATGATGTTGCGCATGTGTGCCAGCCTACCCAGCGGGCGTGAACTCGATGTTCAATTCGGTGAGCCCACGCAGGATGAAGGTCGGCTCGTACTCGTACCGACGGGCATCGAGTGGCCCGTGCTTATCCTTGCTGACCGTGATGTCGGCCAACCGGTCGAGGATGCGCTCGATCGAGACCCTGCCCTCGACCCTTGCGAGGGGCGCGCCTGGGCACGAATGGATACCGCGGCTGAACGCGATGTGCTCGCGAACGTTCTTGCGGTCGAGGGAGAACTCGTGTGGGTTGTCGAACCGTTCGGGGTCGCGGTTGGCGGCGCCGGGACTCACCATCACCGTGGTGCCCGCGGGCACCTGGGTGTCACCGAGGGTCGTTGTCTTGCGCGCCATCCGGAACACGCTCTTCACCGGGCTGTCCATGCGCAGGCACTCCTCGATGAAGATCGGGATCAGGCTGCGGTCGTCGCGCAGCTGCTGCTGGATGTCGGGCCGGTCGCTGAGCACCCGCAACGCCGCGCCGAGCAGCTTGGCGGTCGTCTCCTGACCCGCGGCGAACAGGAAGGTCGCGGTCCGCACAACGTCGACCACCTCTGGGGTCGAACCGTCCGGGTACTTAGCGGTCGCGATCGAGGTCAGCACGTCGTCGCGGGGTGACTCCCTGCGCTCCTCGATGTAGCGGGAGAACTTCTCGTCCGCCCACGCCAGCGGGTTGGTCGCGATCACCTCGTGCTCGAGCCCTCCGATGTTCGTACCTTCCCCCAAGGCCCCGAACGCTTCGCGGAAATCCTCATGGTCGGATTCGGGTACACCGAGCAGATCGGCGACAACCAAGAGCGAGAAGGGCTTTGCGTATGCGGCCAGGAATTCGCACCTGCCGTCTGCGACGAACTCATCGATGTGGCGATCGGCCAGCCGCCACATGAAATCCTCGTTCTCCTTCAGCCGCTTTGGCGTCAGCAGCCGCGAGAGAATGGACCGCGCGTCCGTGTGGTTGGGCGGATCCATCGTGACCATGTGCTCGAACATGGGGATCTCGGTGCGGTGCTCCTCGAGTTGCGCGCAGATGTCGTCACCCTCGGGCACGAACGGAATCGGGGTGAACGGACCCATCACCGCGACGCACGACGAGTAGTTCTCGGTGTCCTTGTAGACGGCGTTGGCCGCTTCCCAGCCGGTGACGGCCAATACGCCGTTGTTGATCGGGCAGCAGACCGGGTCCTTGGCGCGCACGTGGTCGTAGTACGGATGTGGATCGGGCACCAGCGACGGGTCGGTGAAGTAGTCGACGGAGTCGTAATCGGTGGTCATTGAAGCGCTTCCTCCCGGAACCCGAAATGTGCTGAGCACCTGCTTAGCATGTTGATAGAGTCATGGTCAAGGTGACATCGCGGTCTGGCGTCTAACATCTGCGTGTCGACGGTGTTGGCTGAAGATTTGGGGAGGTGGCATGGCATCGGACCGAAGAATCGGAGCGCCGGACGCGAAGAATCGCGTCGTGCTGCTCGATGCCGCCGAGCAGCTGCTTCTCGCAGAGGGCTACGCCGCGGTCACATCGCGCCGCGTCGCCGAGCGGGCCGGGCTCAAGCCGCAGCTGGTGCACTATTACTTCCGCACTATGGAGGATCTGTTCTTGGCGGTGTTCCACCGCAGGGCCGAGGAGGGGCTAGCAGTACTGACGACCGCACTGGCGTCCCCCCAGCCGCTATGGGCGCTGTGGCGGTTCAGCACTATGCCCGAGGCCACCCGACTGACCATGGAGTTCATGGGCCTGGCCAATCATCGCAAGGCGCTGCGCGCCGAAATCCTTTACTACGCAGAGCGTTTCCGCGAGGAGCAGAACAAGGCGATCGAGGCCGCGCTGGAGCGCTACGGGATTGGCACGTCGGACGTCCCACCGGTGGTGTGGACGGTGTTCGCGACGAGCGTGTCACAGGCCTTGGTGATGGAACGGGCGCTCGGCATGTCCTCCGGTCACGCCGAGACGTTCAAGTACTGCGAGGAATGGCTGCGTCGGTTGGAGGGCGAACCGCTTCCTGGAGATGGCGACGGGCCGGCCGTCACCAATTCCGAATAGAGCAGAGCGCGCCCTTGGGCCCCTGATGGGTGGCGACAATCGCACCGTCCACCGCGAGCGCGCAGTGGATATTGGGCGACTTCGTCGACTCTCCGCCGGTGCTCGCGACCACCATCGCCCACTCGTCGGGATTGGCCAGACCGACGTCGAGGTTCCACTGCTGGTTCGGGCCGACGTCGGCCTCGACCTTGGGGCTGAACTGATACGGGTTGTGGCTGTACTCGGCCCAGTTCGGCGGGTCGACGTCGCGGTAGTAGATCGCCACGTTGAACGGCTCTTGGGCCCACACCGTGTAGTGGACGTTGTGCAGGGGCGCAGGTGGCGGGTCGTCGTCGGCGGCCGCGGTGCCGCTGCTGGCGATCACGCCAGCAGCGGCCAGCACCGTTGCTGACAGCATGCAGAGCAACGGCCTGGTCGGTGGCGCAGGCGGAAACATCATTTCCGAGATCTTAGAACGTTGTTTTCGCACCCGGGTTCCGAATCGGCGATCTGATTCTCACAGGCTCAGGATCGTCGCCGATGCGGTGCCAGGCGCGCCGTAGACCTGAGCGAGCCCGACGCGCGGACCACCGGGCACCTGACGATCGCCTGCCTCGCCGCGCAACTGGCGCACCAGCTCGTGGACCTGGCGCAGGCCCGATGCGCCGATCGGCTCGCCGTTGGCGATCAGCCCGCCATCGGTGTTGATCGGCATCGACCCGTGGATTTCGGTGGCGCCGTCGGCGAGCAGCTTCTCCTGCTCACCGTCGGCACACAGTCCGGTCTCGGCCATGTGAATGACCTCGGCGCCCGCGTCGGTGTCCTGCAGCTGTGCCACGTCGACGTCCTCGGGCCCGATACCCGCGGCCTCGTACGCGGCCTTGGCCGCATACACGGTCGGCGATGGATCCTCATCCAGCGGCGCCGACGTCGCGTGCACCTCGTATGCGCCGAACGTCCGTGTCCGGATCTCGGTGGCCCGCACGTAGACCGGCTTGTCGGTGAACTTGTGCGCCATGTCGCCTCGGCACATGATCACCGCTGCGGCGCCCTCGTCGGGCGCGCAGAACATGTACTGCGTGAGCGGGTAGTTCAGCACGGCCGAGTTGAGGATCTCTTCCTCTGAAATCGGCTTGCGCCGGAACGCATTCGGGTTCTTCTCACCGTTGCGGAAGTTCTTCGCCGCCACCTTGGCCAGCGTCTCCTGGCTGATGTTGTGGTCGTGGATGTACTTGTTGGCCTTCATGCCGAAGAACTTGGTGGTGATGAACTGCCCGTTCTCGCCGTACCACCGCGGAAGTCCAAGACAGGATGGCTCATCGGTGAATGCGCCGCGTGGGTGCTTGTCCATCCCGATGGCGATGCCGATGTCGTACTTGCCGAGCCGGATCGTGTCGGCGGTCTGCTGAATCGCCGACGCCGCCGTGGCGCAGGCGTTGAAGACGTTGGTGAACGTGATGCCGGTCAGCCCGACCAGTCGGGTGACGGCGTCCGGGTTGGAGATCTCGTGGCTACCCCCGAAACCGAACTGAATGTCCTTCCATTCGACGCCGGCGTCCTCCAATGCCGTCTGTATCGCCTCGGCGCCCATCTGCATGCATGTCTTGTCGAACCGTCCGAACGGATGGAGGCCCACCCCGATGATCGCGACGTCATTCATTCCTGAAGTGTCCTCTCGACTCAGACGGGCTGGAAGGCAAACGTGATGATCTCGTTGCCGTCGTCGTCAACGGCGAAAGGCATCATGATCAGCTCGACCTCTTGGCCGAACTGCAGTTTGGCCGGGTCGTTCTCGGTGAGCCTGCCCTCGACGCGGATCACGTCGTCGAGCTGGACCAAGCCGACGCCGAAGGGGACGAAGTCTTTGCCGACGGGGCCCTTGTACGGCGGCCCGGGGGGGAACCCCTGGGTCGTCCACGCGACGATCGTGCCGCGCCGCGGCAGCAGCACTTCGGACATCTCCCCGGCGCTGCACTTGGGGCAGCGCTCCTGAACGGGAAAGGTAGTGGCCCCGCATTTGCCGCAACTGCTTCCGATGAGCTGGGGGTTGGCGTCGGGCCAGGTGGAGATCTCCGGCGCGAGCGCGATCTGCTGTGTCGACACGGCGTTGACGATAATCGGAAATGACGTTCTCGTCTAGAGAGAACACATTGCTGCAAGCTCGCGGCAAGCAAGTGCTGTGCCGGAACCGTCATCAAATGATGACGGCCTACGACACGCTGTATCCCGCGACCAGGGCGGCGATGTCGCGAGAGACGACCTCGGCGAACGACCGGTCGCCATAGGTCCCCGATGCCCAATGGCGCGCCCCCTCACTGACGAGGGACTGCGCGACGTTCGCGACGTGATCGACATCGAGATCGGCGGGCAGTTTGCCGTCGTCCTGAGCCTTCCGGAACACCTCAGCGAAGATCACCGACGTCCGCTCCAGGTGGTCGCGTCCGTCGGCGGCCTGCCGATACCCCTCGAGGATCGCCTCCAGAAGGAGTTCGGGCGTGCTGGTGCGCATCGTCTCCTCGAGGCTGGCGAGCACCGCGGTGATGACCGAAGACACCTTGTACGGCTTGCGCATGACCTCGCGCGCCTTGTCGTGCGCGGCGTCGGTAGACAGCACGCCCACTTCGAAAAGCACGTCCTCCTTGCGCGGGAAATAGAAGTAGAACAACGCCTTCGATACGCCTGCGGCACGGCAGATATCGGCCACTGTCGTGCGTGCGTACCCGTTCGTGCGCCACAGGGCCGTCGCCGCCTGGACGAGCGATCGCTTGGTCTCATGTGAACGGGCTTGCTGGAACGACGCCCGGCGCTGACCCTGGTCAGCAACTGGCGCCTTCGCTATCCCAGTCATTCCCAACACTTTCCCGCGGTATTCATAGTTGACCAGAGTCTAACTTATCGAATAGCCTCGGCGTGTGGATGCCGATAAAGAGCAGATCGCCGAGGTGCTGATCCGCTACGCCACCGGAATCGACTCCAAGGACTGGCCGTTGCTTCGCAGCTGCTGGACCGACGAGATCGACGTCGATTACCAACAGCTGGGGCGCTTCACCAGCGCCGACGCGCTGACCGATGTGATGAGGCAGTTGCACGAGAACATGGGGCCGACGTACCACCGGTTGTCGAACTTCGTCATCGCAGTGGATGGGGACCGTGCCACTGCTCGCTCGTACGTCCAAGCCGTGCTGATGCTGCAACCGAACGACTCGACCAATTGGGTTGACGCCCTTGGGCATTACGACGACGTCTTCGTCCGAACCCCCAACGGCTGGCGAATCAGCGAACGCGTTTCCCGTACGGCGAGAACGCTCACCGGAGGCGATATCGCCGCCGCGGCCACAAAGGGGCGCATATGACCGACTTCCGGGACAAGTACGGACGGTGGGCCGTCATCGCAGGGGCGTCCGAAGGCATCGGCGCCAGCCTGGCCGACCAATTGGCTGCGCGGGGACTGGATCTCGTGCTGATCGCGCGAAACGGGGCGTTGCTCGAAGAGGTAGCAACCCGCGCGGGCGAGCAGCACGGAGTGCAGACGCGTGTCGTTGTCCAAGACCTCACCGACCCCGACGTAACCGCACGGGTCGCCGACGCGACCGCGGGGCTCGACGTCGGCCTCGTCGTCTACAACGCCGGTGCCTCGGACCGGACCTCGGCGTTCCTGGACAATGAACTCGACTACTCGCTCAAGCAGATCAAGCTCGACTGCGTCGGCCCCATCGCGCTGGCTCACCACTTCGGGACGGCGATGCGCGAGCGTGGCCACGGCGGCATCGTGTTCGTCGCGTCGCTTGCCTGTGTCGCAGGCTCGGCCACCCTCGCGGTGTACTCCGCGGTGAAGGCGTTCCAACACAACTTCGCCGAGGGCTTGTGGGCCGAGCTACGTCCATACGGCGTCGACGTGTGCTGCACACCGCTCGGCATGACCTACACCCCGGCATTTCAGCGCATGGGATTTGAGTACGACCCCCAGATGCACATGCTGTCCGACGATGTGGCCCGAGAGATCATCGAGAACATCGCCAACGGACCTGTCCACGTGGTGGGTGAAACCAACAGGGCGGTGGCATCGCAGGTCTGGACGATCGACCGCCGGACCCTGGTCGAGATGATGAGTGCGGCATCCCTGGATTTCGCAAGCAAGCGGGCGGACTGATGCGGGCGGTCGTCTTGCGCGATGGCCGGCTGGAGGTTCGCGACACCGCCGATCCTGTCCCGGGCCCCGGTCAGCTGTTGTTGCGGCCGCTGAGTGCCGCGATCTGCGCGTCCGACGTGCATTACATGGATCACCCGAACTCTGCGCCGCGGTTCGCATGGGATTCCGCGCGGGACACCATCATGGGGCACGAGTTCATCGGCGAGGTGGTCGGCCACGGCCCGGAGTGCTCCGGTGACTTTCCGATCGGGTCACGCGTCACCAGCCTGCCGCTGTTGATTCGCCATGGCGCGGAACCACATGTGATCGGACACGATCCGGACGCCCCCGGGGCGTTCGGTGAACTCATGCTGGTGTCCGAGGTGCTGTCGCGTACGGTGCCCGACGGCGTCCCGAATGACGCCGTTGCGGTAGTCGACGCATTCGCGGTCGGGGAGTTCTACGTTCGCAGTTCTGCCATCGCGCCTGGCGAGCTGCCGCTCGTGATCGGCGCGGGCGCCATCGGACTTTCCGCGGTGGCGGCCCTGGTCGCGCGTGGCGTCAGCCCGATCATTGTGGCCGATTACAACGCAGAACGACTGGACTACGCCAAGAAGTTCGGCGCAGACGTGCTTGTCAACCCTTCGGAGCGGTCGCCTTACGAAGTGTGGCGAGAAGTTGCCAGGGACAAACGAATTCAAAAGCCACAGGTCATCTTCGAATGCGTCGGCGCGCCGGGACTGCTCACCAGCATCATCGAGTCGTGTGAGTTCATAGCCCGTCTGTATGCCGCGGGCGGCTGGCACGGCAGCGACTCGGTGTCGGTCACGGCGGCCACGCACAAGGGCGTCACCATCCAGTTCGGCGGCGGCCCGCATCCGGTCGACTGGTACGGCACGCTCGACGCCGTCGTCGACGGCCGCCTTGATCCGCTGCCCAGCATCGGCAAGGTCATCGGCCTCGACGAGGTGCCCGACGCGATCGATTCGGCGCGCAAATCCCAGGGACCGCCGCGCGTCGTCGTGCATCCCACGGCATCATGAGTGTGCTTCCAGGACCGATCCGTCAGATCGGTTATGTCGTCACAGATCTCGACGACGCGCTCGCGAGCTGGATCGAGCTTGGTGTGGGTCCATGGTTCGTGATACGCGGGCTGCCGATGCGCGCGCTGTACCGCGGCGAACCCTGCGAGACCACGCTGACGCTCGCGCTGTCCAACAGTGGCGAGTTGCAGGTCGAGCTGATCCAACAGGAGGACGACGCGCCAAGCATCTTCACCGAGTTCCTCGAGTCCAATGGCCCCGGCTATCACCAGTTGGCGTACTGGGCAGAGGATTTCGATGCCACCATGAAGGCTGTCACGGATGCAGGCTGGCCCGTCGTATGGTCCGGCGGCGAGGGATTTGGCGTGCGATTCGCCTACGTCGAGCCGCCAGGCAGCCCCGCGGCGGTCATCGAAATCTCCGAGCTCACCGGAGCGACGCTGGCTAGTTCGGCGCACATCCGCGATGCCGCGACGAGCTGGGACGGCAGCGACCCGATCCGCGGCTGACGTCGGCGCTTGTGGCCTAGACGGGGACGGTTTCGACCGCGGCACCCATGACCGTCCGCGAATCGGCTCGGTCGCCGAGGGTGGTGGATGTCAGCATGTAGAGAGTGTTGCCGTCGGTACCGCCGACGGCGCATGCGATCGCGTGCCGGTCGGGCGTATCGACAACCGCGGTCACTTCGCCACCGCCGACCACGCGGGTGAACCTGTCAGAGACAGGGCTCGCTACCCAGACGCGGTCTTCGGCGTCGATACCGATGCCGTCGGGATAGTCGTCGAGGTCAGCCCACACGCGTCGATTGCTCACTGTCCCGTCATTTCCCAAGTCGAACCCGGTGATGCGCTTTCCCCAGCTTTCGGCCACGAGCAATGTCGACTGATCCGCGGTGATGACCATGCCGTTTGCCATGCGCAAATCGTCGGCAACCTCTCGAGCCGTACCGTCGGGGTCAACGCGCAGCAGGGGAGCCTCTGTGGGCGCGCCGCCGCCCCACATGTCGTAGCCGAACTGTCCGACGAAGGCGTGGCCATAGCGGTCGACGCACATGTCGTTGATCTCAAATGGCGCAAGTGAGGTGAGGTCGGCGTGCACCATCAGTCGCGAACCGTCAAAGCGCATCACACAACGCCGTGCCATTGCGCAGACCAGCAACGAACCGTCGGGAAGCCAACCCAACCCCGAAGGCTGCTCGATTTCAACCACCGTCGAGACGTCGCCCTGCTCCGTGACGCGCAGTACGGCATCGCCATGCATATCGGAGACGAACAGCGCACCCTCATGCCAGCGCGGACCCTCGAGAAACGCGCGGCCGGTGATAAGGGAAGTGATCTCCTGCATACCCGGATCTTAAGTTGGGAGGTGTTGAGTTCACCCAGATCTGCACCAAGGCTGTGAATTCGATGGAATCACAACCCTCATGCAAAAGTCGGTAAGGTGCGCCACCGGGAAACTACTTGCCGCGCTTCATCACCTTGTCGGCTGCGGCCCAGTGTTCGTCGGCCACCCACAGGCGCGCGAACGCGGCAACGGCCTCGGTCGTCGGGACGCCCTTCATGACGCGCTTGATCTCGCCGGCTGGACCGGTTGCCAGAGATTTCGCGATTGCGCGCCATTCGGCGTCAAAGGAAGCCCGCGGTAACACCTTGTCCACCAAGCCGATTCGCTGCGCTTCGGCGGCGTCGAGAACGCTGCCAGTGCCCGCCAGCAACAGTGCCTTGCTGTAGCCCACCAGCGCGACCAGCCGCTCGGCGCCGCCCCATGCCGGCATGATTTCCAGCGTCACCTGATTGAAGCCGATCTTGATGTCCTCGGCCGCAAGCCGGATGTCGGCCGCCACCGCGAACTCTGCGCCGCCGCCAAGCGCATGGCCGTTCAGCACGGCGATGGTGGGAGTTGGGAAACCGGCGATCCGATCGCAGATCGACCGCATCCGGAAAGCCATCGACGACGCTTCGAGTTCGGTGCGCAGCGCGCTGAGTTCCTTGAGGTCGCCGCCGGAGACGAACGCGCGGTCGCCGGCACCCGTCAGAACCAGCGCCCGGGCACCCTCGGCCCCGTCGAGCGCCTTCTCCAGCTGGTCCATCGTCTCCAGTGAGATGGCATTGCGGGCGTGCGGCCGGTCGATGGTGACGACCGCGAGGCCGTCGTCCAATTCGAGGTCGACCATCAAGCGTTCTCCATCTGCGGTATTGGCATTCTCTCTATCGGAGAATAGCATCGCGTCGGGACTCCGGAGGTGCCTCCAAGCATGCGCAATATCCCTGTCGAGCTGACCAAACGCTATGTCGACGAAGGGTGGTGGACACAGGACACCCTCGGCGATCTGATCGCGCGCGGACTGCAGGCGAGCCCCGACGCGGGGTTCCACGTGCATTCGGATGTCCGCCCCTTCGCGGGCACATTCCATGACGTCGAGATCGAGGCGCGCAGACTCGCCGCCGGGCTCCGCGCACGTGGCGTCGGCCCCGGCGATGTGGTGGCGTTGCAACTTCCGAACTGGAAGGAGGCAGCGGCAGCGTTTTGGGCGTCGGCATTCCTCGGCGCCGTGACCGTGCCGATTGTGCACTTCTACGGACGCAAGGAGCTCGGCCACATCATCGGGACGGCCAAGCCGCGCGTCTTCATCACCGCAGAAGAGTTCGGGCGCATGCAGTTTCATCCGGATCTCTGCGCGGACATCCCGGTAGTGGGGCTCGTCGGAAAAAACTACGAAGATCTGCTCGACACCGAGCCGCTGGAAGGCACCCTCGCCGCCGATCCAGCCAGCCCGGCGTTGATCGCCTTCACCTCCGGCACAACGAGCAATCCCAAGGGCGTCGTGCACAGCCATCAGACCCTGGGTTTCGAGACACGCCAACTGCTGGAGAACTACCCGGCCGAGCGTGGCCGCCAACTCACCGGCACCCCGGTCGGCCACTTCGTCGGCATGTTGGCCGCCTTCCTCATTCCGGTGCTCGAGGGCGCACCCATCGATCTGTGCGACGTCTGGGACCCGGCCAAAGTGCTCAAGCTCATCGAGCGCGACGGGCTCTCGATCGGCGGCGGACCGCCCTACTTCGTCACCAGCGTGCTGGACCACCCCGACTGCACCGCAGAACATCTGCGCCACTTCACGACCGTTGGCCTTGGCGGCTCGACCGTCCCCGCGGCGGTGACCCGCCGCCTTGCCGATCTCGGCATGTTCGTCTTCCGGTCGTACGGCAGCAGCGAGCACCCGTCCATCACCGGTTCCTCACCGAGCGCACCGGAGGACAAGCGGCTCTTCACCGACGGCAACCCGCGGCCAGGCGTCGAGATCCGGCTGGGTCCTGACGGCGAGATCTACAGCCGCGGCCCGGACCTCTGTCTTGGCTATACCGACCCGGAACTGACCGACAAGGCCTTCGACGCGGACGGCTGGTACCGCACCGGCGATATCGGGACGCTCGACGACGACGGTTACCTCACGATCACCGACCGCAAGGCCGACGTCATCATCCGCGGCGGCGAGAACATCAGCGCGCTCGAGGTCGAGGAGGTTCTGCTCGCCATGCCCGCCGTCGCGGAGGCGGTTGTTGTGGCCGCTCCTGACGCCCGGCTGGGGGAGCGCGCCGCCGCGGTCCTGCGCCTCAAGACCGGTCACGCGATGCCGACCATCGAGGAGGTTCGCGACCACTTCAAGCGGGCAGGCGTTGCCACTCAGAAGTGGCCCGAGCAGCTGCACCAAGTCGACGACTTTCCGCGCACCGCGAGCGGCAAGGTGCAGAAGTTCCTGGTCCGGCAGGATATTGCGTTGAGCAGCTAGTGAGAATAGGATTCTCCCAAGAGGATAAGGAGTGTTCCATGGGTCAACTTTCGCACCGGGTCGACATCCCATTTCCGCTGTTCGATGCGGACAACCATCTCTATGAGCCGCCTGAGGCGCTGACTAAATACCTGCCCAAGGAGTACAAGGACGTCGTCCAATACGTCGAGGTCAACGGCCGCACCAAGATCGCGCTGAAGGGTCAGATCAGCAACTACATTCCGAACCCCACCTTCTCGGTGGTCGCCAGGCCAGGCGCATGGGAGGAGTACTTCAAGTTCGGCAACCCCGACGGCAAGAGCAAGAAAGAGCTGTTCGGTGAGCCGATGCGCGCGATCCCGGCGTTCTTCGAGCCCGGTCCGCGCCTCGAGAAGATGAACGAGCTGGGGCTCGACCGCACTTTGATGTTCCCGACGCTGGCGAGCTTGATCGAGGAGCGGCTTGCCGACGATCCGCTCGCCATCCATGTCATCGTCCACTCGCTCAACCAGTGGCTCGACGAGGTCTGGGGCTTCAACTACCAGAACCGAATCTTCACCACCCCGGTGATCACGCTGCCCATCGTCGAGAAGGCGATCGAGGAGCTGGAATGGTGCGTCAAGCGCGGCGCCCGCGCGATCCTCATCCGCCCGGCGCCGGTTCCCGGATTCCGCGGCCCGCGGTCGTTCGCGCTGCCAGAGTTCGACCCGTTCTGGGAGCGCTGCGTCGAGTACGACGTGTTCGTCGGTATGCACTCTTCCGACAGCGGCTACTCCCGATACACCTCGGAGTGGGACGGTGCCGCGCAGGAGATGCTGCCGTTCCAGACCAACGCGATGTCGATCCTCAACGAGTGGCGCCCGATCCAGGACGCGGTGGGCTCCTGGGTGATCCATGGCGCGCTGTTCCGGTTCCCGAAGCTCAAGGTGGGCATCGTCGAGGCGGGCTCGAAGTGGATGTTCCCGCTACTGGACAACATGGCAGAGGTGTGGAAGAAGGCGCCAGAGGCATTCCCCGGCAACCCGATCGAGGAGATCAAGAACCGAATCCACGTCAGCCCTTTCTACGAAGAGGGCATCGACGACTTGATCAACCTGATCGGCGTGGAGCGGGTGCTGTACGGCTCTGACTGGCCGCACCCGGAGGGCCTTGGAGAGCCGACCCACTACATCACTGCGCTCGAGCACCTTTCCATGGACGATCAGGCGAAGATCATGGGCGGCAACCTGAGTCGGCTCGTCACGGTATGAGCTGGGAGACCATCCCCGAGATGGTCTTGAGCGCGGCGGATCGGTTCGGTGACGAGGAAGCTGTCGTCGACGGTCTGCTGCGCCTTTCCTTCACCGAGGTCTGTCAGCGGATTCGTTGCGCTGCAGGCGCATTCGCCGAATTCGGCCTCGAAAAGGGTGAACGCGTCGCCATCTGGGCGCCCAACTCCGCCGAATGGATGATCGCGGCGTTCGGATTGCTGACGGCCGGCGGTGCGCTTGTCCCCGTCAACACCCGCTACAAGACGGAGGAAGCCGCGGACATCATCACCCGCAGCGGGGCGAAGGCCGTCCTGGTCCAGAAGGGATTCCTGGACCAGGACTACACCGCTCCCGCGGGCGTGCCCGTGATCGATCTGAAGTCCGACTTCCTCGGCAGCGGTTCACCGTCCGTGCGTGACGGCGGCGACGTCAAGTCCACCGACATCTCAGAGATCATCTTCACGTCGGGTACCACCGGCAGGCCCAAGGGCGTGTTGATGAACCATGTCCAGAACCTGCGCCACTACGAGGAGTACAGCGGGCTCATCGACCTGCGCGAAGGCGATCGCTATCTGCAGATCAACCCGTACTTCCACACCTTCGGGCTGAAGGCCGGGCTGCTGTCGTCCTTCATCCGCGGCGCCACCATGCTGCCGATGGCCGTCTTCGACATCGACCGCGTGGTGGAAATGGTTGTGGCCGAGCGGATCACCGTTCTGCCGGGTCCGCCAACGCTGTATCACTCACTGCTGGCGGTCGACGACAAAAGCAAGTTGGCGACGCTGCGGGTCGGTGTCACCGGAGCGGCGGACATACCCGTCGAGCTGATCAGGCGCGCGTTCGACGAACTGCCGTTCCAGTTGTTGGCCACTGGGTACGGCCTGACCGAGGGGGGCACCGCCACACTGTCGCGCCCCGGCGATTCGCCTGAGGAGATCGCGACCACGGCGGGCCTGCCTCTCGGCGGGGTGGAGCTTCGCATCGCCGACGACGGCGAGGTCCTGGTGCGCGGCTTCACCGTGATGCAGGGCTACCTCGACGACCCGATCGCCACCGCCGAGACGATCGATACCGACGGATGGCTGCACACCGGCGATCTCGGCCACCTCACGAACAGCGGCCGGCTGAAGATCGTCGGGCGCAAGAAAGACATGTTCATTGTCGGCGGGTTCAACGCATACCCCGCCGAGATCGAAGGATTCTTGTTGGAGCACCCCGCCGTCGCGCAGGCCGCGGTGATCGGTGTTCCCGATGACCGGTTGGGTCAGGTGGGCAAGGCGTTCATCGTGGTGAAGGACGGCGAAACGGCCGTCAGCTGTGACGAGCTGATCGAATGGAGCCGCGACCGGATGGCCGGATTTAAGGTTCCTCGATTCGTTGACTTCCTCAACGAGCTACCGTTGAACGCCACGGGCAAGGTGATGAAGGACAGATTGCGCTGAGCGTTTGCACAGCGCGTAAATAGCATTTCCGCAGGAAACGCGGCGTTGGTCCCCATTTGGGGATGGGGTATCGTCGCGGCAATACTCAAAATTGAATAATGACGTTCTCATTTGCGCTCGATTGCGCACTAGCACTTAGCAGACAAGGAGGTCGCTGTGCCGTCTTTCAGGCGCCGCGCGTCGGTGATCGACGATGACCACGTCGATCAGCCGAAGCAGGATCCTGATCGGTCGGCCGACGCGGCAGACGCACTTTCGCTGGCGGAGGAAGCGGAGGCTGAGGCGGCCGAGGCGGAGGCGACTGCCGCCGCCGCGCGTGCCAGAGTTCGGGCGATCCGACTGCGCAGGCAGGCCGCCACCGAGGTCGCGGCGCAGGCCACCGAGGTCGAAACTGAGGCCGCCGATGTCACGGACGTCGAGCCCGAGGCCGACGAGGCAGGCTCGGACACCGAGGACAGCACAGACCGCGAAGAAGATGTCGCCGACGAACCGGTCCGCGAGCGCCGCCGCTGGCGGCTTGGCCGGACACTGAAATTCCTTGCGGCGGGCATCGCCTTCGCCTGCATATGCGCATTGATCACGCTGAGCGTGCTCATGGTGAAGAACCACCGCGACCAGGCCGCCGAACAGCAGCGAAGTGCCGAGTACGCCGCGGCAGCTCGGCAGAGCGTCGTGACACTGATGTCACTGGACTTCAACAAGGCGAAGGAAGACGTCCAGCGCATCATCGACAACTCGACGGGTCAGTTCAGGGACGACTTCAAGAACCAAGCGGACGACTTCATCAAGGTCGCGCAGGACTCGAAGGTGATCACCGAGGTCACCGTCAACGCCACCGGCGTCGAGTCGATGAACAACGACACGGCCGTCGTGCTGGTGTCGGCCAGCTCGCGCGTCACCAATGCCGCAGGGGCCAAGCAGGAGCCCCGCACCTGGCGGCTGTCGGTCAATCTTCAGCGTGACGGCGGCCAAATCAAGATGGCGAAAGTGGAGTTCGTACCGTGACCACCAATGGCACCGCCGACGTGACCGACGCCGACGACAGCGAGAAGGACTCCGGCGAAGCCGCCGACGAGGCCACGCAGACCGACGACGACGCGGCCACCGAAACCGAAACGCAGCCCGAGCCGAAGGCCGGCGTTGCGCGGCAGGTGGCGCGCCATGCCAGGGCCCAACTCGTGGCGATCCTTTTGGCGGCGGCCCTTGTCGCGTCGGCAGGCGTCGCCGCATGGCTGTATTTCAAGCAGTACCGCCCTGACCAACAAACCAACCCCGTAGCGGCTGTTGTCGCTCTCGACGCGGCGAAGAATGGCACCGTCGCGCTGCTGTCGTACTCCCCGGACAGCCTCGATAAGGACTTTGCGGCGGCCAAGGCGCATCTGACCGGTGACTTCTTGTCCTACTACACACAGTTCACCGAGCAGGTCGTCACACCGGCGGCCAAGCAGAAGTCGGTCAAGACGACCGCCGCCGTCGTGCGTGCCGCGGTGTCGGAACTGCACCCCGACTCTGCGGTGGTCCTGGTGTTCATCAACCAGAACACCGTCAGCAAGGAGAATCCCAACGGCTCGTTCGCCGCGAGCACGGTGAAGGTGGGCCTGAAGAAGATCAACGACACCTGGCTGATCGGGTCATTCGACCCCGTGTAGCGTCGGCGCCGTGGCGGAGCCGAAGCCTGCGGACCTGGTGCTGTCGGGCGGTGGAGTCAAGGGCATCGGTCTGGTAGGCGCAGTCGTCGCGTTGATGGAAGACGGCTACCGCGCTCAGCGAGTGTCAGGCACATCGGCCGGATCCATCGTCGGTGCGATCGTTGCCGCCGCTTCGATGGGCGACCAACTGGACCCCGAGGAAGTCAAAGAGCTTGCGCTGGAGCTCGATTACCACAAGTTCACCGATGCCGGCACGCTGGAACGTCTTCCGGTGCTCGGCCCGTCGTTGGCGATCCTGCGAGGAACGGGCATCTACAAAGGCGATTACGCACACGATTGGGTCCGCAGCCACCTGGATAGTCTCGGCGTGCGCACCTTCGGCGATCTGGCCATCGACGACGACAGCCTGCCCCCTGAGCAGCGCTACAAACTGGTTGTTACGGCCGCCGATGTGACGACGGGGCAATTGGTTCGGCTGCCGTGGGACTACCGCAGGGTCTACGGCCTCGACCCGGATGGGCAGTCCGTGGCCGATGCGGTCCGCGCGTCGATGTCGATCCCGTTCTACTTCCGTCCCGTCACGCTGACAAGCTCGACCGGATTGACGTCCACCTTGGTCGACGGCGGAATCGTGTCGAACTTCCCGATTGACTCGCTCGACCGCACCGACCGTCTACCTCCCCGCTGGCCCAGTTTCGGAGTCACGGTGTTGCCCAACCTTCCCGAGGGCAACGACAAGGTGATTCCCGCCTTGGCGCCCATCCGCCTGCTGGGTCCGCCGCATCTGCTGGAGAGCGTCATCACCACCGTGCTCGTCGGCCGCGATCAGGCGTATCTGAGTCAGCCATGGGTCAGCGCCCGCACGATCCGGGTGGATTCGACCGACGTCGGCTTCCTCGACTTTGACATCTCGGACAACGAGATCGAAGCCCTGTACGTGAAGGGCTATTCCGCCGCACAGAAGTTTCTGTCCAGCTGGGATTGGCACGCCTACCTCAAGCGCTTCCGCTGATGACGGTGGATCTTGCGGCGGTTGTGCCGCTGCCTGCGATGTATGTGGACAACGTCGCTGCGGCCGTCGACCGGTTGGCGGGGGAGGCGCCGTTGGCGCGCGTCGTGCGGACGATGCGTGGCACGGCCGTGGTGGCCGTCGCCGAACCGCTCGTCGGCGCTGTCCGCGAAAGCCTTGCGGCCCATGGGCTGTCGGCCGTGGGTGTCGCAGTGGCCGCGCACCCGGGCTCGCGGGCGCAGTGCCTTGCGGCCGGGTTGGACTACCTCGAGGACCGGTCCCGCCATGTCCTGATTTACGACATCCGTCGACCGCTTGCGCCGGACGGCGTTCGGGAAAGGGTGATTGCGGCGCTGCAGGCCGGGAGCCCCGTCGTGATGCCTGCGTTGGCGGTGACCGACAGCGTGAAAGCCGTCGATGTGCACGGTTCGGTGACGGGCACCCTCGACCGCTCGATGCTGCGGGCCGTGCAGTACCCGCGTGGGTTCAGCGTCGACCAACTATCCCAGCTGCTGGCCGGGCGCGCTGAAGATGAGTTCGACGAACTCGACGAGTCGCTTCGCACAGGCGCGCCGATCACGATCGTCGACGGTGACGCCGATGCGTTCGCCGTCGAATTGCCGAGGGACGCCGCGTTTGTCGAGGCGATCATCGCGTGCCGGCCTAGCGGCGGCTGAGCAGGTGTCCCGCGACGGCAACGTCGTGTGCATAGGTCACCTTGAGGTTGGTCTCGCCGCCGGGAAAGGTGCGAACCTGTTCATCGGTGTACCTCTCGATGCACGACGACGTGTCGGTGCCTTCGAAACCTTGCGCGGCCGCGGCGCGATACGCGCCGAGCAACGGCTTCGCCCGAAACGCCTGCGGGGTTTGTACTCGCACCAATCTGCCACTGCCGCTGGCTGATTCGATGCCTCCGGGTCCCTGCTGCACGACGTCCGGGATCGTCAATGCCGGTATCGCGCCGCCGAACTCGCGGGCAACGGAGAGCGCGGTGACGAACATGTCGCGGCCTGCCAGCGGACGAGCGGCATCGTGGATCAGCACCACATCGACAGCGCCCGATTCGATGTCGCCTGCGAGATAGCGCAGCACGTTGAACTCGGAGGCGTGCCTGCTGTCTCCGCCCTCGACCAATTCCACCGTCGCGTCTGGGAGCTCGGCCGTCACGGTGTCGTGCGCGAGGTCGCGTTCGCCGCGGCGATGCACCAACACGGTGCGCGCGATCTGGGGAACCTGCGTGACGGCGCCCAACGACCAGGCCACCATGCTGCGGCCAGCCAGCAGTAGGTACGCCTTATTGCCGTCTGCGCCGACACGCGTGCCAAGGCCCGCGGCGAGCACAACACCGACGGCGTAGGACTCTGGCGCTGTGCTCTCCACCCAGTCACCGTAGGACGCGGCGAGGGTTGGCGACCACCCGGTCAATCCTCGGCGTGGCGGTTGTGGTCCCATCGCTCCAAACGCAGCTGTAGGTCGTACAGGCCCAGAGCGGCAAGCGGTGCGCCGACGGACATGCAGATCATCATCAACGCGTTCATGGCTCTCTCGAGTCCTTCGTGGTCTTCCTTACGGAATGAAGCGTATGTAGCGAGCGCATGGAGCCAGATGAGCAGTTGGTTACCTGCTTTTCGGTGCCGTGGCCCAACTCGTCGCGTGCGGCCTTGCGCATCGCCCGATACCGTTGCCGCTCGCTGGCGGCCCACGGCTCGGGCCAGCCGTCGAGCAGCTCGCCTGCACGAAGCAACGGAAGCAGTTCGGCCACGAACTGAGGGTCGACGACGGGTGCGGGCTCGCCATCGCCGAGCAGTTGCCCGATCTGGTCTACCGCGGCGTGCCAGTCCACAGAAACACTCGGCGCCAGCTCGATGTATTGCGGATCAACGTCCAGCAGCGGGTCGGCACCCACTGGCCGCAGCCGCCACATCGTGGAGCGCAGGGTTGCGACCGCACGCCGCGTCTGCGCATGTGGCCACAGCATCGCGCACACCCACAGCCGGTGTACCGGCCTGCGCTTCAGCGCGACCAGCGCAATCAGTCGCTGACATGCGGGCGGCAGCTCGACGGGCTGTTCACCTCGGTGAACGGCGAATTGACCGAGCAGGTTCAGTGAGAATTCTTCGGACACACTTTGATCGTGATGCCGGGCCGCGCCAGGGTCATGCGTAGTGCACTACCTGTTTTTGTGTTCAACCTTCCTATCGGGTACTGCGTCGGTTGTCCCGATAAAACTGCGCGGCCCTGCGGATCGAATGGTGAATCGGCTCGGGCCGCCAGCCCAGCTCACGCTCGGCCTTGCCGTGGTCCAGCGTTGGCCAGATGTGCATAAGACGAACACTGGAGCTCGTCAGCTGAAAGTCACGGCGGAAGGTATTGCGCACGACGTCGCCGGCGTAACCCATCGCATACATCGCCCACAATGGCACGCCCAATCGCGGCGGATTCACGCCTGCTGCGTCAGCGGCTACCTCATAGACCTCGCGAACACTCATGAACCGCTCGGAGATGATGTAGCGCTCGCCGTTTCGGCCTTTCTCCGCTGCGAGAAGCAGGGCGGTAGCGGCGTCCTCGATGCCCACCACCTCACCGGTCCAACCCTTGACGTAGAACGGCAAGTGTCCGGTTGCCGCCAGCGCGACTTGCTTCCCGTGCGGGGTCGGCTGCCAGTCACCCGGCCCGTATGTGTTCGAAACGCACAGCGCCACCGCGGGCAGTCCGCGCTCCCGTGCATAGCGCATCACCAGGTTTTCCGCGTCCACGCGGGATACGACGTAGTGACCGCCCACGTCCGGCCAGTTGAACTCGTCCTCCTCGGTGGCGGGCCGCCGCTCGGCGGGGATGCCGATCGTTCCGATCGTGCTGGTGAAGACGAAGCGCCTCAGGTCGGCGTCGACCGCGGCGTCGAGCACGTGTCGAAGGCCCTCGACATTGGTGCGGAACAGCGGCGCGGGGTCGCGCAGCCACGCACGGGTGTCCACTACGCAGTAGTAGACGTCCTCACAGCCGGCCATCGCAGTGCGTATCGCCGCGTCGTCGAAGATGTCGCCGTAGTGGTACTCGACGTCGAGATCGTCGATCGCCTTCGTCGAACTCGACCGGCGCAGGATGACTCGGACGTCGTCGCCGCGTTCAACCAACTGCCTGGTGACGTGGGACCCGAGGAACCCGCTCGCACCCATCACCAACTTCTTGGCGCCTGCCATGGGGTGAAATGTAGCGGGAAAGGACGGGATCAATGACTGAGGCGCAACGGCAAGGCCCCGCATCGGTGCAGGCGCATCGCATTCAACGGATGTCTGGTCGCGATCCGCATGAGGAGCACCGGGTCGCCACACCGCTGGAACTGCTCTTTGACCTGACGTTCGTCGTCGCGTTCGGTATCGCCGCGAACGAGTTCGCGCACCTGTTGGCCGAGAACCACATTGGTGCCGGACTTCTCGCCTTCTCTTTCGCGACGTTCGCGATCTGCTGGGCCTGGATCAACTTCGCGTGGTTCGCGTCGGCGTACGACACCGACGACTGGATCTACCGCGTGATGACGATGCTGCAGATGGTTGGCGTCATCATCCTGGCGCTCGGCTTGCCGCAGATGTTCGCGTCGGTCGAGCACGGCGGCCATGTCGACAACAGGGTCTTGGTGGCCGGGTACATCACTATGCGGATTTCGTTGGTGGGGCAGTGGTTACGCGCGGCCAAGCAGGACCCTGACCGCCGCTCAGCCTGCCTCACCTACGCAACCGCAGTCACGGTCGCGCAGATCGGCTGGGCCGCGACCATCTTCTTGCAAACGTCGCTGCCGGTGAGCTTCGCGATCGTGGTGCTGCTGATCGGAATCGAATTGCTGGGTCCGGTTCTGGCGGAGACCCGCATGGGTGGCACGCCGTGGCACGCGCACCACATCACGGAGCGCTACAGCCTGCTGACGATCATCGCCCTCGGAGAGGGCGTGGTGGGAACGGTTGCGTCGGTCTCGGCGGTGGTAGGCGCGCAGGGATGGTCGTTCGACGCCGTCTTCGTCGCGGTGGCAGGCATCGGGCTCACATTCGGCATGTGGTGGACGTATTTCTTGATGCCGAACGCCGACCTGTTGCATGCTCATCGCGAGCGGTCATTCTTCTTCGGCTACGTCCACATCGTGCCGTTCGGGGCCATCGTCGCGACCGGCGCAGGTCTGCACGCGGCCGCCTATTACATCGAGCACCACTCGAAGCTCGGCTCGGTGGAAACCGTGTTGGCCGTTGCCCTCCCGGTGGCGGCGTACACCATCTCCGTCTATGTCCTTTACGCCTGGTTGGTGCGGGTCCTGGACACCTTCCACCTGCTGCTCCTCGTGATGACCGCGGCCGTGCTTGCTGTCGCGGTGTGGCTGGCCGCCGCAGGGATCTCGATGGCCAACTGCTTACTGGTCGTCACCTTGGCGCCGATGGTCACCGTCGTGGGCTACGAAACGCTGGGCCATCGGCACGCCGCGGAGGCCATCGCGAGGAGCCTCTCAGGCGTGTAGCCCTAGTGCGGTGCCGCGTGGGCGTCGAAGCCCTCCAGCAGCATCCGTTCTTGCTCCACCTTCATCAGGCGGCGGGCCTTGCGGCGGGTGATCAGGATTCCGACCACGGCCAAGACCCACACCGCATACTGCACCGTCCACGCGAGCCGGAACGACTCGAACGTGAAGTCCCCAGCGGCATCCAGAATCATGCCCATCGCCTGCATCACCAACAGCGAGGCGACGAAGCCACCCATGTTCACCATGCCCTGGGCGGTGCCAAGCGTCGCGCTCGGATTGAACGTGCGCGCGAAGTCGAAGCCGACCATCGAGCCCGGGCCGCCGACCGAGATGACGATGATCAGCACGATCAGCAGCCAGAGCGGTGCCTGACCTGGCAGCGCCAGCACCACCGTCCAGGCGACCGCATTGCTGCCGATGATGGCCAGCACCAGACGTGATCGCCGGTGTGGTTTACGGCCCGTGAAGATCCCGATCACGATTCCAGCGGAGATGGCGGCGACCACCGAGATCGTCAGAAGGCCGCCCGCCGCGCCCGGCGAAAGGCCCTGGGCCACTGTCAGATACGGGACGCCCCACATCAACGCGAACACCGTGACGGAGAACTGGGTGCCCATGTGGGTGAAGAAACCGAGCCGCGTCCCCGGACGGAGCCACACAGTCTTGACACTGGCCAGCGTCTCCCGGATCGACATGGTCTGCGTCGGCACCGCACGGCCGTTCGGGGTGTTCTTGACCAACGCGAGGGTCAGCACCATCGACAGCACTCCGATCGCCGCCACCGAGACGTAGGCCACGGTCCAGCCCTCACCGGTGAGCAGGCTGAAAAACGGAATGGCCGACAGCACCTGACCCAGCTGCCCGCAGATGCCGGTCAGTTGTGTCACAAGGGGAACCTGGCGAGCCGAAAACCAGTGAGGCACCAGTCGGAGCACGGAGATGAACGTCAACGCGTCCCCGAGGCCGAGCACTGCGCGCGCCGCAATCGCCGCGGGCAGCGACTCGGTAAATGCGACGACCAGCTGGCCCGACGCCATCAGGCCTGCGCCGACGAGGATCAGCGCCTTGGAGCCGAATCGGTCGAGCAGCAGACCGGCGGGCACCTGTGCGCACGCGTACACAACGATCTGGAGGACCACGAACGTGGACAGCACACCCGGGCTGGCCCCGAAGCGGTCGGCGGCTTCCAGACCTGAAACGCCGAGGGTGGTGCGGTCGAGAACGGCGACGATGTATGCGAGTAGTCCGGTGGCCCAGACGATCCAGGGACGCACACCGAACCTCTCAGTGAAGAAAGAACTTTGTCCTGACGTCTTAGAAGACGTATTGCGATGCCATCATCGCGCATCGGGTCGTGCCGATGCCAATTCCTCGCCGGTGAAATCACTCACCGTGGGGCGTGCTGCAACCGACGGGATTGAGTTGGCTGAAGTTGCGGGGTCGCGTCGACGTGATCAACGACTGCACATCATATTCCCAGATAGTCGTGTGTAGCTCGGATAGCTAGCAAATCGTCCGGCAGCGTTCGCGACTTCGCTCGGAACGGACATCCTGCGGCTAAAGTGGTCGCATGAATTGTCACGGTGCAAAGCCGACGCGCACCCCGGACACCACCGGGAGGCGTCGCGTTGGCTGAGTACCGGTTGGATGATTTGGCGCGGATCTCGGGTGTGAGTGCCCGAAATATCCGCGCCTATCGGGAGCGTGGTCTGCTCGACCCGCCGCGGCGGGTCGGTCGGTCGGCGTACTACGACGACTACCACCTCTCCCAGCTGAAGACCATCAATCAACTGCTTCGCAGGGGGTTCAACTCCGCCCACATCGCGGAGTTCTTCGCGAGCATGCGCGAGGGCGCCGATCTGGCCGACATCTTGGGCATTCAGCAAGCAATCCTGGGCCCGCCGACCGACGAGGTTGACGCAGCGTACGCCAAAACCCTCGCCCTCGACATCGATCCAGGCTGCGACGAGGCCCAGCAGCTACTCGAGCACGGCCTCGCCGAACTGGACGACGGCGCAGTCGTGATGGTCGATCAAACGATCGGCGAGATCATTGCCCGCACACCGGAACAGCTGCTCTATGTTCGTGCCATTCTGCGGATCTTCGAATCGACACGGGAAACCATCGATGAGTTGGCAACCGAAGTCGTCAACGCATTGGAGGAGTGCGTCATCGCGCGCTTCGGCCCGAACTACGTGCCGAAGCCCGACGAGTATCCCGAGCTGAGCCGGATCGTGGAGGACTACCGCGACCTCGGTCACAAGGTCGTCGCCGACCGACTCGACGAGGCCCTGCAGCAGCGGATGGTGGCGGCTATTTCCAACTACACCGCCGGAATTCTGCTGAGCGGGGCCTGGGACCCGAAGGCACAATAAGCGCCTACACCCGCGTCGTGGCCGGATCGCCTCCGAACCGCTGTGCGAGCCATACCGGGATGATCGCGACGAGTGTGAGGGCGGCCGCAACCACGTTGATCACCGGAGCCTGATTGGGGCGGAACAGATTTCCGAAAATCCAGATCGGCAGGGTCTGCACCGTCGGACCCGCGGTGAATGTCGTGACGACGATCTCGTCGAAGGACAGGGCGAACGCCAGGATGGCGCCGGCCACAAGCGCGCCGCGCATCATCGGAAAGGTCACGTACCTGAACGTCTGCCACGGTGAGGCGCCGAGGTCGGCCGACGCGTCGTCGAGGTTGGTGCCCAGTCGGTGCAACCGCGCCTGGGTGTTGTTGAACACGATGACGATGCAGAACGTCGCGTGGCCGACGATCACGGTTGCCAGGCCCAGCGTCACGCCCAACGCCGAGGTGAAGGTGGCGTTGAGTGCGATGCCGGTGACGATGCCCGGCAACGTAATCGGCAACACCACAAGGAAACTCACGACGTTTCGGCCGAAGAACGCATAGCGCTGCACGGCGAACGCGGCCATCGTGCCGAGCGCGAGCGCGATCACCGTCGCGCCAATGCCGACCACCGCCGAATTGGCAAGCGATTTCCACATCCCCTCGCTGTTGGCCGCTGCGACCCACCATTTCAAGGTGAAGCCGGTCGGTGGGAACGCGAACGAGCGCGATGCGTTGAAGGCGTTGATCACCACCAAGAGCAGTGGGGCGTAGAGGAATACCAGGACCAACACCGTCCATGCCCGTACCGCTCGGCGGGCTGCAGTCGAGAGCATCAGACGTTCTCCAGCGCGCCGGTGCGGCGCATCGCCAGCAGGTAGGCGATGATCGCGACAAGGGGAATGATCGACAGCGCAGCGGCCAGCGGCTGATTGTTGGCGGTGACGAGTTGGCCGTAGATGATGTTGCCGAGCATCTGGGTCTTGCCGCCGACAATCGTCACCGCGATGTAGTCGCCCAGCGACAGCGAGAAGGTGAAGATCGAACCGGCCGCGATGCCGGGGAACACCAACGGCGCAACGACCATTCGCAGCGTCGCGAAATCGGAGGCGCCCAGATCGGAGCTCGCGTCGATCAGCGAATCGGGGACACGTTCGAACCCCGCGAACACCGGAATCACCATGTAGGGCAACCACAGATACGTCAGGGTGACGACCGTGGCGGTCAGCCCGTAGCCCGGGCTATAACCCGTTGCCCACGACATCGGACCCTCCGGCGAGAGCAGCACCCGCCAGGCGTAGGCCTTGACCAGGTAGCTCGCCCACAGTGGCGTGGTCACCGCCACCACCAATGCCAGTCGTACCCGGGGCGAGGCGACCTTGGCCATATAGAACGCCAACGGCACCGCAAGCACGATGCACAAGACCGTCACGACCAACGCGACGGAGACGGTGCGCGCGGTCGCCGTCCGGAACACCGGCTCAGTGAGCACCCGCATGACGTTGTCGCTCGTGAAGGTGCGCACCACCGCACCTGTGAATGCATTGGTGGTCCAGAATGCCGAAACCAGCAGCACGGCAAGCGAACCCAGGTACGCCACCACCAGCCAGGCGAGCGGCGGGATCAGCAACAACGCAAGGCTGATGCGGCGACCCAGTGATGCTGAAGCTATCGGCATCGTCG
Organism: Mycolicibacterium moriokaense; assembly: GCF_003201655.1. Taxonomy (GTDB): domain Bacteria; phylum Actinomycetota; class Actinomycetes; order Mycobacteriales; family Mycobacteriaceae; genus Mycobacterium; species Mycobacterium moriokaense_A. The sequence goes on along the minus strand of NZ_QJJU01000015.1, from coordinate 86,787 downwards.
GGCCCTTATGGGTCAGCCCTTGATCTGCTGCCACTTGTCGACCCACTCGTTGTAGGCCGTGCAGCCATCACCGCTGCCGTCGACGCACTGCTTCTGCGGCGTAGTCCAGTAGTGGATAAGGGCTGCGTACTTTTCGTCGGTCGCGTGGTAGATGTCGCAGAAGTCTTTCTGGCTGGTGTGTTCGCACGCCTTGGTCTGTGCGGGCGCCTCACCGAAGTATTCGGCGACTTGGGCATTGACCTCGGGCGAGGTGATCCAATCCATCCACTTGTACATGCAGTTCGGATGCGCCGCCTTCGCCGAGACCATCCAGGTATCCGACCACCCGGTGGATCCTTCCTTGGGCAGCACGGTATTGACCTGAACCTTGTTGTCCGTGCCGATGGTGTTGGCGATCACCTGCCAGGTGGTGCCTATGACGGATGTTCCGGACTCGAACGCCTGGACCTCTTTGGTGTAGTCCGACCAGTACTCGCTGACGTTCTCACGCTGCTTCTTGAGCAATTCGACTGCGGCGTCGAGTTGTTCGGGTTTCAGCGAGTACGGGTCCTTGATGCCGAGTTCCGGCTTTGTCTTCGATAGATACAGCGCGGCGTCGGCGATGTAGATGGGGGAGTCGTAGGCGGTGACCTTGCCCTTGTGCTTGCCCGCGTCGTCGAACACGGCACCCCACGAGTCCGGCGCGTCACGCACCACGTCGAGGTTGTACATCAGCAGGTTGGCACCCCAGCCGTGTGGAATCCCGTACATCTGCCCGTTCACCGAATTCCACGACTTGTCTTTGAGGAAGGACGAAATCGTCGCGTAGCTCGGCACCAGCGAGGTGTTCACCGGCGCCACGTCGCCCGCGTAGATCAGTCGCAGCGTGGCATCGCCTGACGCCGAGACGCCGTCGTATTGGCCGGTGCGCATCAACTGCACCATCTCGTCGGAGGTGTTGCCGATCTTCACGTTGACCTTGCACCCCGTTTTTTGTTCGAACGGCGTCACCCAGTCGACGGTCTTGTCATTGGAGCCGTTCTCGGCATAACCCGCCCACGCGATGAGGTTCAACTGGCCCTCGCCATTGCCGATCGCCGAGAGCGGAGCGAGCTTCGGCGGCGTCTGGCCGGTGCCGCCGGACTTCTCCGAGCTCGAACACGCGACGACAAGGGCGGCGCATGCGGTGAGCGTGAGACCGATTCGCATGGCGGTGGATGTCATGGCTACTCCTCGAATTTCAATTGGTGGACAGCCTTTTCGGGCCAGGCCAAGGTGATCTGTGTTCCGTGGTGCAGGTCTGGTGGTAGCCAGGTGCTTGCGGTGAGAACCGTGGCGGTCAGCGTGACGTCTGGCGCGGCGACCGCAGCGATGCGCGTGGTGGGGCCCGCGTAGATGATTTCGGACACCGTCGCTTCCACCGTGCGGACGCCGGCCACCGGATCGGTGCCCGGCCGGAACACGCCGATGCGTTCCGGCCGGATGACGAACATGCCCGGCCGGCCCATCAATGCCTCGGCGGCGGCGCCGTCCAGAACATTGGAGGTGCCGACGAAATCGGCGACGAAGCGGTTTGCGGGGTTCTCGTACACGTCGCGGGCATTGCCGACTTGCTCGATGCGCCCGTCGTTGAACACGGCGAGCCGGTCGCACAGCGTCAACGCCTCGTCCTGGTCGTGGGTGACGATGACGAAGGTGATGCCGACCTCACGCTGAATGGCTTTCAGTTCTACCTGCATCTGCTCACGCAGTTTGAGATCCAGCGCGCCGAGCGGCTCATCGAGCAGCAGCACGCGTGGCCGCCCGACCAATGCCCGCGCCAGCGCGACGCGTTGACGCTGTCCCCCCGATAGTTGTGCAGGGCTCCGCGGTGCCAGTCCGGTCAGCCGCACCATGTCGAGCGCGTCGGCGGTCCTGCGCCTGCGGTCGGCCTTGGGCACTCCCTTGACCTTCAGCCCGTAATCGACGTTCTGCGCCACCGTCATGTGCGGGAACAACGCGTACTCCTGGAAGACGGTGTTGACGTCGCGGTGGCGCGCGGGCAACGCGGTCACGTCGACGCCGGCGAGCCTGATCACCCCCGCGGTGGGCTGCTCGAACCCCGCGATCATCCGCAGCACCGTCGTCTTACCAGAACCCGACGGGCCGAGGATGGCGAACAGCTCGCCGTCTCCGACCGTCAGGTCGGCACCCTCGACGGCAACGGTCCCGTTATGGCTATCGCTATACACCTTGCGGACGCCGACCAGCTCGATCTGTGGATCGTCAACCGGCGCAGCGACATTCGTGTCCGACTGCGGCCTGACCGTCCCAGAGGGCATGGCTCATCGTAGGAATTCCGCGGTGATGGCGCAGCTTCATCGCGGATATCGTGATCTTGGGGCGATTTGACCACTGGTTTCGCATATGGCTGCGCGTCAGTGGGGCGCCACGATCAACATCTTCGCGGCGTGCGGCGGAACCCACGCGCTCGCCCGGGGCAGGCCCAGATCCGCGGCGGTCGTATACGCCTGCCCGGCATCCGTGCCGCGGTTCAACAGCACCACTGCGGCTGCGCCGGACGACATGGGCTTCGCCCACACCTGGAGGTCCCCCTCTTCAGCTACCTCGCGGCCCTGCGTCCCGCCCCAGTCCTGGTCGACCGCGATCATCTCGCGGTTGGTCAGCAGGTCATGCGGGGTGGCATCCATCCGGCGCAGGTCATTGCCTGCCATCAGCGGCGCGTTGAGCAACGCCCACAGGCTGATGTGCGCGCGATACTCGTCGGAGGTCATTCCGCCGTTGCCGACCTCGAGCATGTCGGGGTCGTTCCAGCCGTTCGGCCGTGAATACGGTCCCAGGCCTGCTTGCTGGTCGGCGATGGCGACGACGGCGTCCCATGAGTCGGTGATGTCGCTGAATGTGCGCCAATAGTGCGCGCCGGTGGCAGCCGCCCAACGCCACGGTTGCACTTCGCTCCACGCACAGACCGAGTACAGGATGTCTCGGCCGCTGGCCTCCAACGCCCTGCCCATCGTGGTGAACCGCTCGACCGCGGGTCGGCCCTCGCCGTAGCAGTCGTCGTATTTGAGTAGATCAACTCCCCAGGACGCGAACGTCTTCGCGTCGGTTTTCTCGTGGTCGAGACTGCCTGGCAGGTTTTCGCACGTTGCGACGCCTGCCGACGAGTAGATGCCGAGCTTGAGCCCCTTGCCGTGCACATAGTCCGCGATCGCCTTGATGCCGCTGGGGAAGCGCATAGGGTCGGCCTGCAACCGCCCGTCAGCGTCGCGCTGAGGCGCCATCCAGCAGTCATCGATGTCGACGTAGGTGTAGCCCACCGCGGCCATTCCGGAGGCCACCATCGCGTCGGCATTCCCGCGGACAGCTTTCTCATCGACGGCGCAGCCCAGCGCGTTCCAACTGCTCCAGCCCATCGGCGGCGTGGCGGCGAGCATCGGCTTCTGCTCGTTCAGGTATCCGCTTGCTGTCGTGGTGCCGACCACCAGCGCAGACACCACGAGCGCGCACGCGATTGACCGATTCATCCCCTCAATACATAGTCGTCGCGCCTGGAACAGTGTGAATCTTGATGCAGATGTGACCAGTGGCGTTGGCGTGAAAGTTGAGGTGTCTGTCGTACCCTGTGGCACGTGGGAGTATCCCGGCGCGACGTGCTCAAATACGCCGCTGCCGCGCCCGCCGTGCTCGGTCTCGGCGCAGGCCTGCAGGCGGTGTCGTCGGCGCTGGCTGCACCGCAGGCGGCCGCGGCGCCATTGGGGATCCTCCTCGACTATGCGGCCGGGGTGATCACGGCGGACGATCTGCGGGCGTCGGGCGCGCAGGGAGCGATCCGGTACGTCTCTGATCGGCGGCCCGGCGGTGCCTGGATGCTTGGCAAGCCGATCCAGCTCCCCGAGGCGCGCGACCTCTACCACAACGGACTGAAGATCGTGTCCTGCTACCAGTACGGCAAGCAGGACAACGCGGACTGGCTCGGCGGGCAGAACGCGGGCGTCGCACACGCCAAGAGGGGCTGGCAGTTGCACGTCGCGGCCGGCGGATCGTACGGCGCGCCGATATACGCGTCGATCGACGACAACCCCAGCTACGAGCAGTACACGGGCCAGGTGGCGCCCTATCTGCGCGGGTGGGAAGCGGTGCTCGGCCATCAGCGCGTCGGTGTGTACGGCAACGCCAGGACCATCGACTGGGCCCTGCGGGATGGGCTGGGCTCCTACTTCTGGCAGCACAACTGGGGGTCGCCGCAGGGGTTCACGCATCCGGCCGCACATCTGCATCAGGTCGAGATCGACAAGCGCAGCGTCGGGGGCGTCGGCGTCGACATCAACAACATTCTCAAGCCCCAATTCGGGCAGTGGGACTAAATGTTACCGATCAGTAAGTAGCGCCAGCAAACTATTACTCGGTGCCGGCGGCCGAGAGAAGACAAATCGGGTCGAGTTGTCGACTCTGAGCGCCCTGCTGCGCCTGGTGAGACAGACCAAAATATTTACATAACGATTACATAACAATACTGCCTTGATCAGCACTATTGTGGCTACTCAACCGTAACCACCTACATGCAGGACGTTTGTCCCGGATACGTTGAACCCGCGAACAAGCGGGTGTTATCGAACCGGCGGTTACCCATGCGTAGAACTCGCCAGTAACCATTTGAGGCGGGAAAATGGTGCTGTCTCTTATGACACTCTTAGTACGGCTGGAGTGTCGGCTGGGCTGCCCACGAGGATGTCGGACAGCCCGAGCGCCAGACGCGCCTGAACCAGTCGGGATTCGACGCCGAATCGCATGGTCTCCGCAGGGGAGCGCAGGCCATCACAGGTTCAGACAAACAGCCGCAGACGAGCAAGACGCGCGAAACGCACACCGAGGAGATACACGACGTGACGATCTACGAACAGAGCACAGCGACCACCGCCCGCAAGAACCAGCCCTCGGATGCGCTGGCCGGTACGCACGCCCTCGTCGATCGTTTGAATGCCGGTGAGCCCTACGGGGTCGTGTTCGGCGGCCAGGGCGGCTCCTGGCTGGAGAACCTCGAGGAGCTCGTGAGCTCGGCGGGCATCGAATCCGAATTGAGCGAGATCGTCGGTGAGGCCGCTCTGTTCCTCGAGCCGGTGGCCCGCGAGCTTGTCGTGGTGCGGCCGATCGGGTTCGAACCTCTGCAGTGGGTCCGCGCTCTTGCGGCCGAAGAGTCGTTGCCGACCCCAAAGCAGTTGATGAGCATCGCCATTTCGGGCCCAGGGATCCTGCTCACCCAAATTGCCGCCATCCGCGCGTCAATTCGGCAGGGCCTTGACCTGTACGGCACCCCGCCGCTGGCGATGGCCGGACATTCACAGGGCATGTTGGGATGCGAGGCGGTACGCGCGAAGGGCACCAGGGACGCGGAGCTGTTGGCGATTCTGCAGTTGATGGGCGCCGCGGGGTCGCTCATGTCGCGTCGTAGGGGCATGGTCGGCCGCGGCGACAAGTCGCCGATGGTGTCCGTGACCAACGTCGACCCCGACCGCATCGCAGAACTGCTCGAGGAGTTCTCCGCCGACGTCCGTACAGTGCTGCCTCCGGTGCTGTCGATCCGCAACGGCAGGCGTTCCGTCGTCATCACCGGCACGCCCGAGCAGCTCGGCCGGTTCGAGCTCTACTGCAGCAAGATCACCGAAAGAGAAGAGGCCGAACGCAAAAACAAGCTCCGCGGCGGCGCGGTCTTCTCCCCGGACTTCCACGGCATCCAGGTCGAGGTCGGATTCCACACTCCCCGCCTTGCCGACGCGGTCGACCTCGTCGATGAATGGGCGGCGCGCACCAATCTCGACGCTCAGCAGACCCACGACTTCGCCCAGGCGGTGTTCGTCGACCCCGTCGACTGGGTGGGCGAGGTCGAGCGGCTGCACGACTCGGGTGCGAAGTGGATCGTCGACCTGGGTCCGAGCGATACCGCCACCCGCGTCACGGCGCCGGTGGTCCGGGGCCTCGGCATCGGCCTGATCCCCGCGGCCACCCGCGTGGGCCAGCGCAACCTGTTCACCGTCGGCGGCGCACCTGATGTTCCGCCTGCATGGTCGACATACGCGCCGACCACCGTCAAGCTGCCCGACGGCTCGGTGAAGCTGTCGACCAAGTTCACCCGGCTGACGGGACGTTCGCCGATCCTGCTCGCAGGGATGACGCCCACGACCGTCGACGCCAAGATCGTCGCCGCGGCCGCCAACGCGGGCCATTGGTCCGAGCTGGCAGGCGGCGGTCAGGTCACCGAGGAGATCTTCGAGGCCCGCATCGCCGAGCTCACCGGACTGCTCGAGCCGGGCCGCGCTGTGCAGTTCAACTCGCTGTTCCTCGACCCGTACCTGTGGAAGCTGCAGGTCGGCGGAAAGCGGTTGGTGCAGAGGGCCCGTCAGTCGGGCGCACCGATCGACGGTGTCGTCGTGTCCGCGGGCATTCCCGACCTCGAGGAAGCCGTCGAGCTGATCGAGGAGCTCAACAGCGTGGGCATCAGCAACGTGGTGTTCAAGCCCGGCACGGTCAGCCAGATCAAGTCGGTGATCAACATCGCGGCCGAGGTGCCCGGCAAGGACGTCATCGTGCACATCGAGGGCGGCCGCGCCGGCGGTCACCACTCCTGGGAGGACCTCGACGACCTGCTGCTGGCCACCTACGCAGAGCTGCGCAAGCTGACCAACATCACCGTCTGCGTCGGCGGTGGCGTCGGCACCCCTGAGCGGGCGGCCGAGTACCTGTCCGGTAGCTGGGCCGAGGCCTACGGCTTCCCGGCCATGCCGGTCGACGGCATCCTGGTCGGCACGGCAGCGATGGCAACCCTGGAGTCCACCACGTCTCCCGCGGTCAAGCAGATGCTCGTCGAGACCGCCGGCACCGAGCACTGGATCAGTGCCGGAAAAGCCCAGGGCGGCATGGCATCCAGCCGCAGCCAGCTCGGCGCGGACATCCACGAGATCGACAACACCGCCTCACGCTGCGGGAGGTTGCTCGACGAGGTAGCGGGCGACGCTGAAGCCGTTGCGGCTCGCCGCGACGAGCTGATCGCGGCGATGGCCAACACCGCCAAGCCGTACTTCGGCGACGTTTCGGACATGACCTACCTGCAGTGGCTGCAGCGCTATGTCGAGCTGACGATCGGCGACGGCGACAGCACTGCCGACACCGCGGCGCCTGGCAGCCCGTGGCTGGCAGACACCTGGCGCGAGCGGTTCGACGAAATGCTCAAGCGCGCCGAAGCCCGCCTGCATCCGCAGGACTCCGGCGCCATCGACACCCTCTTCAACGACGTTGCGCTGCTGGAGAATCCGACAGAAGCGATCGCCGCCCTGTTGGCGCGCTACCCCGACGCCGAGACCCTCAAGCTGCACCCGGCCGACGTGCCGTGGTTCGTCACGCTGTGCAAGACACTGGGTAAGCCGGTCAACTTCGTGCCCGTCATCGACAAGGACGTCCGGCGCTGGTGGCGCAGCGACTCGCTGTGGCAGGCCCACGACGCTCGCTACACCGCCGATCAGGTGTGCATCATTCCTGGCACGCAGGCCGTGGCAGGCATCACCCGCGTCGACGAGCCGGTCGGTGAGCTGCTGGACCGCTTCGAGCAGGCCGCCATCGACCGGGCGCTTGCGACGGATGGCGAGCCGGTTTTGGTGGTTTCGCGGCGCCAGGCCCGCGCTGACGTCGTCGGTCCGCTCGCCGTCGTGCTCGACTCGCCCGACGTGTCGTGGGCGGGCCGCACCTCGATCAACCCGGTGCACCGTATCGGTTCGCCCGACGAGTGGCAGGCCAACGAAAACCGCAGCGCCACACATCCATCCACGGGTGCGCGCCTCGAGCTGAACTCCGATGGCGTTGTCACGCTGAGCGTCCCGCTTTCCGACATCTGGATCGACATCCGATTCACGCTGCCGTCGTGCACCGTCGACGGCGGCATGCCGATGGTCACCGTTGAGGACGCGTCTACCGCGATGCGGTCCGTACTGGCCATCGCGGCCGGCGTCGACGGCGTCGACTCCCTGCCCGCTGTGCACGACAACACCGCCAAGGTCACCGTCGGCTGGGACCCCGAGGAAGTCGCCGACCACACCGGCGTGACCGCGACGTTCGGCGCCCCGTTGGCCCCCGGGCTCGCCCTCGTCCCCGACGCCCTCGTCGGCCACTGCTGGCCCGCGGTCTTCTCGGTCATCGGCTCGGCGGTCACCGCGGACGGCTTCCCGGTGATCGAGGGTCTGCTGAGCCTGGTGCACCTGGACCACGCGGCGCATCTGCTCAACCCGATGCCGAAGAAGCACTCCGAATTAACCGTCACCGCAACGGCTTCCGCTGCAACGGATACCGAGTACGGGCGCGTCGTGCCTGTCGAGGTCGTCATCGCCGACGCTGACGGCACCGAACTGGCCAAGTTGGAGGAGCGTTTCGCGATTCGCGGGCGCACCGGTTCGGCCGAGTTCGCCGACCCGCCCCGCGCCGGCGGTGCGATCACCGATAACGCGACCGATACGCCGCGGCGCCGTCGCCGTGACGTCACCGTCACCGCGCCGACCGACATGAGCGCGTTCGCGGTGGTTTCAGGTGACCACAACCCGATCCACACCGACCGCGCGGCCGCGCTGCTGGCAGGGCTGAAATCGCCCATCGTGCACGGCATGTGGCTGTCGGCGGCCGCGCAGCACGTCGTCGCCGCCACAGACGGCAAGCCCGCCCCGCCGGCCAGGGTCGTCGGCTGGACGTCCCGGTTCCTGGGCATGGTGCAGCCCGGCGACGACATCGACTTCCGCGTCGACCGCGTCGGAATCGACCGCGGCGCAGAGATCGTCGAGGTGGCCGCTCGCGTCGGCTCCGATCTGGTGATGTCGGCGACGGCGCAGTTGGAAGCGCCCAAGACGGTCTACGCGTTCCCAGGCCAGGGCATCCAGCACAAGGGCATGGGCATGGAGGTGCGCGCCCGGTCCAAGGCCGCCCGCAAGGTGTGGGACACCGCGGACAAGTTCACCCGCGACACGCTTGGCTTCTCGGTGCTGCATGTGGTGCGCGACAACCCGACAAGCCTGATCGCCAGCGGCGTGCACTACCACCACCCCGATGGTGTGCTGTTCCTGACGCAGTTCACCCAGGTCGCGATGGCGACCGTGGCCGCCGCGCAGGTGGCCGAGATGCGTGAGCAGGGCGCGTTCGTCGAGGGCGCGATCGCCTGCGGCCACTCCGTCGGTGAGTACACGGCGCTGGCCTGCGTGTCCGGTGTCTACGAACTGGAAGCATTGCTGGAGGTGGTGTTCCACCGCGGCAGCAAGATGCACGACATCGTGCCGCGCGACCACCTCGGCCGGTCCAACTACCGGCTGGCCGCGATCCGGCCGTCGCAGATCGATCTCGACGACGACGACGTGCCCGCCTTCATCGACGGCATCTCGGAGCGCACGGGTGAATTCCTGCAGATCGTGAACTTCAACCTGCGGGGCTCGCAGTACGCCATCGCAGGCACGGTGCGCGGCCTCGAGGTGCTGGAGGAAGAGGTCGAGAAGCGTCGCGAAATCAGCGGCGGCAAGCGGTCGTTCATCCTGGTTCCCGGCATCGACGTGCCGTTCCACTCGTCCGTGCTGCGGGTCGGTGTTGCCGACTTCCGTCGCTCGCTCGAGCGCGTCATGCCGCGCGACCAGGATCCCGACCTGATCATCGGCAAGTACATCCCGAACCTGGTGCCGCGGCCGTTCACATTGGACCGCGACTTCATCCAGGAGATCCGCGATCTGGTGCCTGCCGAACCGCTCGACGAAATTCTCGCCGACTACGACACCTGGCGGAACGAGAGGCCGGCCGAGCTGTGCCGCAAGGTCGTCATCGAGCTGCTCGCGTGGCAGTTCGCCAGCCCGGTGCGCTGGATCGAGACGCAGGACCTGCTCTTCATCGAGGAGGCCGCGGGCGGTCTCGGTATCGAGCGGTTCGTGGAGATCGGCGTCAAGTCCGCGCCGACGGTCGCCGGCCTGGCCACCAACACGCTGAAGCTGCCCGAGTATTCGCACAGCACAACCGAAGTGCTGAACTCGGAGCGCGACGCCGCGGTGCTGTTCGCTACCGACACCGATCCGGAACCGGACCACGAAGAAGAGGACAGCCAGGACGACGCGCCTGCTGCAGAGGCAGCGCCCGTCGAAGCGGCTGCACCGGCTGCACCGGCTTCTGCACCCGCAGGCGGTCCACGCCCTGACGACCTGGGTTACGACGCAGCCGACGCCACCATGGCGCTGATCGCTTTGTCGGCGAAGATGCGTATCGACCAGATCGAGCCGCTTGATTCGATCGAGTCGATCACCGACGGTGCGTCGTCGCGACGCAACCAGCTGCTGGTGGACCTGGGCTCCGAGCTCAACCTCGGAGCCATCGATGGTGCGGCCGAGGCCGACCTGGCCGGGCTGAAGGGACAGGTCACCAAGCTGGCCAGGACCTACAAGCCTTTCGGCCCAGTGCTTTCCGACGCGATCAACGATCAGCTGCGCACGGTGCTCGGCCCGTCCGGCAAGCGTCCTGCCTACATCGCCGAACGCGTCAAGAAGACATGGGAAATCGGCGACGGCTGGGTCAAGCACGTGACGGTCGAGGTTGCTCTTGGCACCCGCGAGGGTTCCAGCGTCCGCGGCGGCGGCTTGGGCGGCCTGCACGATGGTGCGCTCGCCGATGCGGCGACTGTCGACAAGGTCATCGACGCGGCTGTCGCGGCGGTCGGCGCGCGCCAAGGAGTCGCGGTCTCGTTGCCGTCGGCTGCAGGCGGCGCTGGCGGTGTGGTGGATTCCGCCGCACTTGGTGAGTTCGCCGAAAAGGTCACCGGCCGCAACGGCGTGCTGGCCTCGGCGGCCCGCCTGATCCTGGGCGAGCTCGGCCTTGCCACCCCGGTCAGTACGCCGGAGGCAGCCGACGCCGAGCTCATTGACCTGGTGACCGCCGAACTCGGTTCGGACTGGCCGCGTTTGGTGGCTCCTGTGTTCGACGGCCGCAAGGCGGTGCTGTTCGATGACCGCTGGGCCAGCTCCCGCGAGGACCTCGCCAAGCTGTGGGTGCTCGACGACAGCGAGGTCGACGCCGACTGGCCGCGCCTTTCGGAGCGGTTCGAGGGCGCCGGACACATCGTCGGGACGCAGGCCACCTGGTGGCAGGGCAAGGCTCTGGCAGCGGGTCGCAACATCCACGCCTCCCTTTACGGGCGTGCCGCGGCCGGCGCGGAGAACCCGGGCAAGGGCCGCTACACCGATGAGGTCGCGGTCGTCACCGGTGCATCCAAGGGATCCATTGCCGCATCGGTGGTGGCCCAGTTGCTCGACGGCGGGGCGACGGTCATCGCGACCACGTCCAAGCTCGACGACGACCGGTTGGCGTTCTATCGCACCCTGTACCGCGACAACGCCCGCTTCGACGCGAAGCTGTGGGTGGTCCCCGCCAACATGGCGTCATACACCGACATCGACGCGCTGGTTTCGTGGGTCGGCACCGAGCAGACGGAAAGTCTTGGGCCGCAGTCGATTCACCTGAAAGACGCGCAGACGCCGACACTGCTGTTCCCGTTCGCAGCACCGCGTGTCGCCGGCGATCTGTCCGACGCCGGTTCGCGCGCCGAGATGGAGATGAAGGTGCTGTTGTGGGCCGTGCAGCGGCTCATTGGCGGCCTGTCGCACATCGGAGCGGAACGTGACATCGCCGCACGGCTGCATGTCGTGCTGCCCGGCTCGCCGAACCGCGGCATGTTCGGTGGCGACGGCGCCTACGGCGAAGCGAAGTCCGGGCTCGACGCGGTGGTGACGCGGTGGAAGGCCGAATCGTCGTGGGCACAGCGAGTTTCGTTGGCGCACGCGCTGATCGGTTGGACCAAGGGCACCGGGCTGATGGGCCACAACGATGCGATCGTCAGTGCGGTCGAGGAAGCCGGCGTGACTACGTACACGACCGACGAGATGGCGGCCATGCTGCTCGACCTGTGCGGCATCGAGTCCAAGGTCGCGTCGGCGCGCGAGCCGCTGCAGGTCGACCTGACCGGTGGGCTGGCAGAGATCGACCTCGATCTGTCCGAGCTGGCCGCCAAGGCCCGCGAGGAGATGACGTCCGAAGTAGCCGAGGACGACACGGAGGACGACGGAACCATCCGCGCGCTGCCGTCGCCGCCGAGGGGCTACAAGTCTGCACCGCCGCCTGCGTGGGACGACCTCGATATCGACGCTGCCGATCTCGTGGTCATCGTCGGCGGTGCGGAACTCGGCCCGTACGGCTCGTCGCGCACCCGCTTCGAGATGGAGGTCGACAACGAGCTGTCGGCGGCCGGCGTGCTCGAACTGGCGTGGACGACCGGCCTGGTCAAGTGGGAAGACGATCCCACCCCCGGCTGGTACGACACGCAGTCGGGCGACCTCGTCGACGAGGGTGAACTTGTCGAGCGCTATCACGACGCCGTGCTCGAACGCGTCGGCATCCGCGAGTGGGCCGACGACGGGGCCATCGCCCCGGATCATGCGTCGCCGCTTCTGGTTTCGGTGTTCCTCGACAAGGACTTCACGTTCGTGGTGTCGTCGGAGGCCGACGCTCGCGGGTTCGTGCAGTTCGACCCGGAGCACACCGTGATCGCGCCGGTGCCCGACAGCGCCGACTGGCAGGTGACCCGCATGGCGGGCACCGAGATCCGCGTGCCCCGCAAGGTCAAGTTGTCGCGGACGGTCGGCGCGCAGATCCCCACCGGGTTCGACCCGATGGTGTACGGGATCTCCCAGGAGATGACGAACTCGATCGACCGGCTGGCGCTGTGGAACCTCGCCACCACCGTCGACGCTTTCGTTTCGGCCGGATTCAGCCCGAACGAGCTGATGCGTTGGGTGCATCCCAGCCTGGTGGCCAGCACACAGGGCACCGGCATGGGCGGGCTGACGTCGATGCAGACGATGTACCACGGCAACCTGCTCGGCCAGAACAAGCCGAACGACATCCTGCAAGAGGTGTTGCCGAACGTCATCGCGGGCCACGTGGTGCAGTCCTACATCGGCAGCTACGGCGCGATGATCCACCCGGTCGGCGCGTGTGCCACCACGGCGGTATCGGTGGAAGAAGGTGTCGACAAGATCCGGCTTGGCAAGGCGGAGTTCGTGGTCGCGGGCGGCTACGACGACACCACCCTGGAGGCCGTCATCGGCTTCGGTGACATGGCCGCGACCGCGGACACCGAGATGATGCGGGCAAAGGGGATCAGCGACTCGAAGTTCTCACGCGCCAACGACCGTCGTCGGCTCGGGTTCGTCGAGGGAGAGGGTGGTGGCACCATCCTGCTTGCCCGCGGCGACCTCGCGCTCAAGATGGGTCTGCCGGTGCTCTCGGTGTTGGCCTACGTGTCGTCGTTCGGCGACGGTATGCACACGTCGATCCCGGCCCCCGGACTTGGCGCGTTGGGCGCCGGTCGTGGCGGCAAGGATTCGGCATTGGCGCGCTCGCTGGCCAAGCTCGGCGTCGGCCCCGACGACATCGCGGTGGTGTCCAAGCACGACACCTCAACGCTTGCCAACGATCCCAACGAGACCGAGCTGCATGAGCGGCTGGCCGACGCGTTGGGCCGCTCCGCTGGTGCACCGTTGTTCGTGGTCTCGCAGAAGAGCCTCACCGGTCACTCCAAGGGTGGCGCGGCGGCATTCCAGACGATGGGGCTTTGCCAGATCCTGCGCGACGGCGTCATCCCGCCCAACCGCAGCCTGGATTGCGTCGACGACGAACTCGCCGGCGCCGCCCACTTGGTCTGGTTGCGCGACACCCTGCGGCTTGGCGAGAAGTTCCCGCTAAAGGCGGGTCTGATCACCAGCCTCGGGTTCGGGCACGTGTCGGGTCTGATCGCGCTGGTGCATCCGCAGGCGTTCCTGGCGGCGCTGGATCCCGAGCAGCGGCGGGACTACAAGGCACGCGCGGATGCGCGGGTGCTGGCCGGTCAACACAGGCTGGCGTCGGCGATCGCCGGTGGGCGCTCGCTATACGAGAAGCCCGCCAACCGCCGGTTCAGCCAAGAGTCGCCGGAGAAGCGCCAGGAGGCCGAGATGCTGCTTGACCCGGCGTCGCGGCTTGGCGACGACGACCTGTATTACCGCCCATAGGTGTGAGATAGCGTTTTGGGCATGGCGATAGTCGGCGTGGGGATCGATCTGGTCTCCATTCCCGATTTCGCCGCACAGGTCGACCAGCCGGGCACCGTCTTCTCCGAGACGTTCACCCCAGGCGAGCGCCGCGACGCCGCCGACAAGAGCTCATCTGCCGCGCGGCATCTTGCCGCGCGGTGGGCCGCCAAGGAGGCGGTCATCAAGGCGTGGTCGGGCTCGCGGTTCTCCAAACGGCCGATGCTTCCTGAGGGCATCCATCGCGATATCGAGGTCATCACCGACATGTGGGGCAGGCCGAAGGTTCGGCTGACGGGTGCCATCGCCGAGCACCTCAAGGACGTGACGATCCACCTGTCGTTGACGCACGAGGCCGACACCGCTGCCGCGGTCGCCATTCTCGAGGAGCGCTAAGAGACCGCCGGGGGTCATGAACGGGCCTGCGGTAGCACGGACTTCGGAAGGCGACGGCTCCAACTCTTTGTCGCGGGGTCAGACCGCGTTCCTGGTGGCGGCTTTGGTCGCGTCGGTGATCTCGTTTCAGCTCAACGCGACGATGTTGGGCCCGGCGATCCGCGACATCAACACCGAGCTCGGGCCTGACGCGTTCGCGTCGATGTCGAACTTCTTCTATCTGTCCGGGGCGATCGCGAACGTCGTGTTCATCCGGTGGAGCGATTTCATCGGCCGCAAGCGCGTCCTGCTCGGCATCATGATCGTGCTGTGTGTCGGGACGGTGTTGTGCCTCGTGAGCACCTCGCTGCCGGTCGTGCTGGTGGGCCGGGTCCTGCAGGGCGGTTGCAACGTCACGTTCGGTCTGGCGTTCTTGATCTTGCGCGAACGCCTGAGCGGCCCGGCATTCGGCTTCTGCTGCGGTGTCATCGCGTCGATCAACGGCGGGGTTGGTGGCGTTGACGCTCTGGTCGGCGGCTTCATGGTCGACCATTTCGGATATCGCTCGATCTTCGCCCTGATCCTTGTGGTCGGTCTCGCCGCGATCGGGCTCGCCACAATCGCGGTGCCCGCCGACGATCCAGACCGTGCGGCGTCGGGCCGGATGGACTGGCTCGGTGCCACCCTGATCGCCTCGGCCGTTGCGGGCATCGATCTGTTCCTCGCGCAGGGTGGACACTCGGGGTGGTCCTCGCCGACCGCGCTCGGATTCATCGCCGCGGCCATCGTCGCGCTGGCGGCGTTCGTCGTGGTCGAGAAGCGCGTGGCGCAACCACTGGTCGCCATCGACGAGATCTGCTCGCGTTATGCCTGGCCGCTGCTCGTCGTCACCGTCCTGTGCCTCGCATCGTTCACGATGGCGCTCAGCTACATCGTCCCTTCCATCGCCGAGAACGACGACGTCGGTTTCGGCACGAGCGCGCAGATGACGGCGCTGCTGTTCCTCACTCCCGCCGCAGTGGCCCAACTGATTTCGGCGCCGGCCATCGGACGGCTCGCGGTGCGGATCGGCTTTGTGACCGTGCTGCGGGCGGGACTCATCGGCGCCGTGCCGATCGCGGCGCTCCTTGCGATCTTCGCGTTCGACCGCGACGTGGTCGTCCTGCTCATACCGGCGCTCGGATTTGCGTTCGGGGGTGTGGCAGGCACCGCGCTGAGCGTGCTGGGTGTCCTGCAGGCACGCGAGGACGAGCCCGGGTCGCTGCCCGGCCTGAGCAACGCCGCGTTCGGTGTCGGTTCGTCACTTGGATTCGCTTGGGCTGGACCGATTCTCGGGCAGGGCACGGTGGCCGGGTTCCACTCGGCGTTGTGGATCAGCGTCGCAATCGGCGTCGTCGCCCTTGGTACGAGCCTGGTTCTCAAGCCGAGGCTGTCCCGCTGAACAGCAGCCCGGTCAGGGCAGCCCCGGGAACTGCTTGGCCAGGAGGTAGAAGGCCACCGCCCAGAACACGATTGTGGCGATGATGATGGCGGCGGCTCGAAGATTCGTCTGTGACTTTGATTGGTCGGCGGCCGGCCGTAGCCAGTGCTTGAGCAGCGGATTGACGTAGTAGGGCATCGTCACGAAGCTGATGGCGAAGCTGGACAACAGGGTTCCGACCAGGAGACCGAGCCAGACTGGCACCTTCAACGGGGTCAATGCGAGAGTCAGCAGGGTGACGGTGGGGTAGAGGCCGATCCAGACCGCGACCGAAGTCTTGGTCTCCGACGGCGGCGGCGCCTCGTTGCCTTCGTCGTCGAACGCGAACCAGCTACCGAAGGAGTTGTCGACGGTGCGCAGTGTGAAATCGCGGAACTTCTTCCCTTCGTCGAGTAACCGTTTGCGCTCGTCTGAGGTCAGCCAGGCTTCGAGGTTCGCCGCATTGTCGTAGCGATACACCGCGGTCCACTCGTCCTGAACGCCGTCGATCGGCCGAAAGAGCTCGGTGCCGCGATAGCCGTGAAACTCGCTCTCCGCCAATCGAAGTCGTTTCTGCCAGGCGAGAAACGCCTCAACATCCTCCTCGCGGACGCGATGCGTGACGACAACCGTCACCAGCTGGTCCGCTGCCGGGTTGGCAGCACCGACGATCCGCTGGGTGGCCGGGCCGTCGAGGTATTGCTCACCGCTTGCCAGCCGCTCGAGTCGGGTCGCGCTGTTCAGCCACGCGCGCAGATTGGCGGCGGAGTCGAAGCGGTAGGTCACCATCCACTCCGATTGATGTTCGGTGGGCGGGATGACCTCGGCGTCGATGAACCCCGGGTAGCGGGACGCTGCTTCGTTCAATCCGTGTTGCCACGTCGAGAATTCCTTCGCAGCGCCGGGACGGATGGGTTGACCGATGATGACCGTTACGGCGTTCTCGGTGACGTCCTTGGTCTGCATAGGTCGAATCTATCCGGCAACACATAGCCGTTAGCCTCGAGTGCATGAGCGATTTGGTACAGCGGGTACGCGAGGTGCTGCCGTCGGTGCGGCGTGATCTTGAAGACCTGGTGCGCATCGAGTCGGTGTGGGCCGACCCGGCCCGCCGCCCTGAAGTGCAGCGCAGCGCCGCAACGGTGGCAAAACTATTGACCGAGGCTGGGTTCGGCGATGTGCAGATCGTCAGCGAAGGCGGTGCGCCCGCCGTCATCGCCCGGCATCCCGCCCCGCAGGGAGCGCCGACGGTGCTCCTGTACGCCCATCACGACGTGCAGCCGGAAGGCGATCACAGCCAGTGGCAGTCGCCCCCGTTCGAGCCGACCGAGCGCGACGGCCGCATGTACGGTCGCGGCACTGCCGACGACAAGGCCGGGATCGCAACGCATTTGGCGGCGTTCCGCGCTCACGGAGGTGCACCGCCCGTCGGCGTGACGGTCTTCGTCGAGGGGGAGGAGGAGTCGGGCTCGCCGTCGCTGTCCCGGCTGCTGGCCGCGTATCGCGACGAGTTGGCCTCCGACGTGATCGTGATCGCGGACTCTGACAACTGGAGCACTGAAGTGCCGTCGCTGACGGTGTCGCTGCGTGGATTGGCCGACTGCGTGGTGGAGGTCGCAACGCTCGATCACGGCCTGCATTCGGGAATGTGGGGCGGCGTGGCTCCCGACGCTGTGAGTGTGCTGGTTCGGCTGCTTGCCAGCCTGCACAACGACGACGGCAGCGTCGCGGTGGCGGGCCTGCACGAAGGCAAGGCCGCCGACTTGGAGTTTTCGCCGGAGCGGGTGCGCGCGGAGGCCGGCCTGCTCGACGGCGTGTCGGAGATCGGCTCGGGCTCAGTGACGCAACGACTTTGGGCCAAGCCGGCGATCACGGTAATCGGGATCGACACAACATCGATCGACAAGTCGTCGAACACGTTGATCCCACGGGCGCGCGCGAAGGTCAGCATGCGTGTGGCACCCGGCGGCGACGCGCGAGAGCACCTGGCCGCGCTGACCCGCCACCTCGAGCAGCATGTGCCGTGGGGGGCACAGGTGACCGTCACCCCCGGCGACATCGGCGAGCCGTACGCGATCGACGCCAGCGGGCCCGTCTACGACGCCGCCCGCGCTGCGTTTCGCGCGGCGTGGGGTAACGAGCCCGTTGAACCAGGCGTCGGTGGTTCGATCCCGTTCATCGCCGAGTTCGCTGCCGCCTTTCCTTCGGCGACGGTCTTGGTGATCGGTGTGGAAGACCCGCAGACGCAAGCGCACAGCATCAACGAAAGCCTGCACCTGGGCGTGCTGGAACGGGCCGCCACTGCCGAGGCGCTGCTGTTGGCGAACCTCGGGTCAGACGGACAGGTCGCGCCGTAGCTTGGCGACGTGGCCGGTGGCGCGCACGTTGTACTGGGCTTCGGCGATCTTGCCCTTCTCGTCGACGACGAACGTCGAACGGATCACGCCCTGAACGGTCTTGCCGTACATCATCTTCTCGCCGTATGCGCCCCACGCCGTGAGCACCTCGCGGTCCGGATCTGACAGCAACGGAAACGTCAGCTTCTGGTCGTCGCGGAACTTGGCGAGTTTGGCAGGCTTGTCGGGGGAGATGCCGATGACATCCAGCCCCGCGCCGTTGAGTTCGCTCAAGCTGTCCCTGAAGTCGCACGCCTGCTTGGTGCATCCCGGCGTCGACGCGGCGGGGTAGAAGTACACGATCACCCTGCGGCCCTTGTAGTCCGACAGCTTGACCGTGTTGCCGTCGGCATCGGACAGGCTGAACGCGGGGGCTTTGTCGCCCACCTCGAGTCGCGGGGTCTGCGGCATGCGGAAGGGTCCCTTCTCCGACCGGTGCACTCCGATGAGCGCGGGCTCAACTAGGGTAGTTCGGCAAGGCAGCGCTCATGGACGGGCTTGGAGGGAAGAAGTGGCGGACCGCGATCCCGACACCATCAAGCGGGACATCGATCATGCTCGTGACCAGTTGGCGTCGACCGTGGATTCACTCGCTGTGCGTGCCAATCCCAGCAGGATTGCCGACGACGTCAAGGCGGGAATCGTGCGGTTCCTCAAGAAGCCGGCCGTCGCGGCGTCGCTCGCCGGTGTTGGTGGCGTCGTAGTGATTGTCGTCGTCCGCCGTATCCGGCGGCGCTGACGGTTCGGCTCAGCGGCGACGCGCGGAGCGGAACCAGTCGGCGAACGAGAAGGTTGGCGGGTTGGCCACTCGGCCAAGCCGATTGCAGTTGTACACAATGATGGGCCGTTGCGCAGTTACGTCGTCAGCTGAGCTCGCGCCGGACGCACCCGCAGTGAGTGATGCGTCGATGGTGGACACAGCTAAGACCTCATTTCGTACCTCGCACGGCCGTCGCCAGCCATGTAGTTCACTCTAGCTAATAAGAGGCTAGCACCTTTCTGCCTCTCTACACCGCATAATTCGCTGTGACGTGATATTACCGTTACCGTCAAACGCGGTGAGAAGTCCGTGCCGCAGGGACCCGTATGTGAGTCGTAGCACATTCTGGATCACGAGGACAGCCTATCTGCGTTAATTTTTCGTCAGCGTTAATAGGCTACGGGGCGACCGTTGCTAAGGCAAGGGTGGCCCCCGTTTGCTGGCCGAGCATGTCCCGCGTGGAACCGAGCGGCCGCTGATCGAACCCCCAGCGCGCGCTTCGTTGTGGTTGGTGCGATGATTCGGACGTGATCGATGACGCCGACACGGCGCAGGCGAGGGAGTTGTTGCAGTCGCTACACGCCCACGTCGACGAGATCTCCAAAAAGGTCGAATCGGCCGAAGGCCGCACGAGGCGAGTGCAGGGTCACGCGGCTGTCGTTGCTCGGCGCCGGGTTGCCAGTCTCCGTCACGAACTCTACGAGGCTCACCGACTGATCGACGGGCTGCACCGGCGCTTCCCGGACGCGCGACCCAGGCGAATCGCCGGGGCGCGTACTGAATGTTCACGCTGAGTGCGCCGTCAGGGTTTCGAACCCCGGACCCGCTGATTAAGAGTCAGCTGCTCTACCAACTGAGCTAACGGCGCTGCGTGTGCGACAATAACAGGCCCTACGGCAGAGGGTGAAATCGTTACTCTTGCCGTTGCTGGGACTGACGCCGTGGTTGTGCCCCCAGCTAAATTTGCCCTTAGACTGCTGCCAACAATTGTCGATGTGCTGAGTCTTGGTCGCGAGGTGGAGCAAAGAATGTGGCAGGTCAAGAAGGTGACCCGGCCGCGTCGCATGCACGCCTGGTTGACGGCGATCGCGGTGGTTCCCGCCCTCGTGCTCGGGCTGTCCGCGTGCAACAAGAGCCCCGCCCCGCCGCAGCCGCCCCAGGTCATCACCGATAAGGGCACTCCGTACGGGGACCTGCTGGTGCCCAAGCTCACCGCGTCCGTCAAGGACGGCGCCGTCGGCGTGACCGTGGATTCGCCCGTGACGGTCAGCGCCGAGGACGGCGTTCTTGGCGCGGTGACGATGGCCAACGAAGACGGCACCCCCGTCGCCGGCCGGCTCAGTCCCGACGGCCTGACGTGGTCCACCACCGAGCCACTGGGATACAACAAGCAATACACGCTGAGTGCGCAGTCACTTGGCCTCGGGGGTGTTGTGAGCCAGCAGATGACGTTCCAGACGCATTCGCCGGAAAACCTGACGATGCCGTATCTGTTGCCCAACGACGGCGAGGTCGTCGGCGTGGGTCAACCGGTCGCGGTCCGGTTCGACGAGAACATCACGAACAGGTTGGCGGCCCAGAAGGCCATCAAAATCAAGACCAACCCGCCCGTGGAGGGCGCTTTCTACTGGCTCAACAATCGCGAAGTGCGTTGGCGCCCAGCTCAATACTGGAAGCCGGGCACGGCCGTCGACGTCGCGGTCAACACCTATGGCGTCGACCTCGGCGACGGGCTGTTCGGCCAGCAGAACGTCACGACGCACTTCACCATCGGCGACGAGGTCATCGCCTCGGCCGATGACAACACCAAGATTGTGACCGTTCGACGCAACGGCGAGGTCATCAAGACGATGCCGACGTCGATGGGCAAGAACAGCACCCCGACCGACAACGGCGTCTACCTCGTCGGCGACCGGTTCACTCACATCATCATGGATTCGTCGACGTACGGCGTACCGGCGAACTCGCCCAACGGGTATCGCCTCGACGTGGACTGGGCGACCCAGATCAGCTACAGCGGCATCTTCGTGCACTCCGCGCCATGGTCGGTCGGCAGCCAGGGCTATACGAACACCAGCCACGGCTGCCTCAACGTCAGCCCGACCAACGCGGTGTGGTTCTACGACAACACCAAGCGCGGCGACCTCGTTGAGGTGGTGAACACCGTCGGCTCGACGCTGTCCGGAACCGATGGGCTTGGCGACTGGAACATCCCGTGGGAGCAATGGAAAGCGGGCAACGCCAACATCTGACGTTGCCCGCTCCATTCGGGGTGGCTGACGGGACTTGAACCCGCGACCCCCAGGATCACAACCTGGTGCTCTACCAACTGAACTACAGCCACCATCGCCGCTGAACCGTGAGGCACATGCGGCCCGTCGATATTAGCCGCTAGGGCGCTCCGCGGCCGAATCGATTTGCTCCGAGTCGCCGTTCGGTGAGCCGATTTCGGCGGCGATCTCCGCGATATCGCTGGTCGACGGCCCTGGCGGTGGAACGAACGCGGTGCGACGGTAGTAACGCAACTCGCGAATCGACTCGTGGATGTCGGCCAGCGCCCGGTGCGCGAGTCCCTTCTCGGGCTGGCCGAAGTAGATGCGCGGATACCAGCGCCTGCACAACTCCTTGATGGAGCTCACGTCGATCATCCGGTAGTGCAGATAGTCGTCGAGCTTGAGCATGTCGCGGGCAATGAATCCGCGGTCTGTGGCGATCGAGTTACCCGCGAGGGGAGCGGTCTTGGCCTGCTTGACGTGTGAGCGGATGTAATCGAGGACGAGATCCTCGGCCGCGGCCAGGTCGACGGTCGACGCACGCACCTCCTCGATCAGGCCCGAGCGAGTGTGCATCTCGGTGACGACAGGGATCATCGACGACAACACATCGTCGTCGGCGTGGATCACCACGTCGATGCCGTCGCCGAGAATATTGAGGTCGGCGTCGGTGACCAGCACCGCGATCTCGATGAGCAGGTCGGACTTGAGGTCAAGGCCTGTCATCTCACAGTCGATCCACACCAGTTCGTCACGCACAGGGCCACACTAAGCCGTCGGGCGACAACCAGCCTCCCACACCCACCCGGCGGGGCCGCCCACAGTAATGTTTCCAGCCATGACCACCGAGTCGACAGCCACCCCAGCTCAGCAGATCGCCGCAGGTTACGCGACACAAGGTGCGGCGCTGGAACTCGGCACCGTCGTCGTCGACGGGATCTGTGATCCGACGGCACAGGTGCGCATCCCGCTGGCCACCGTCAACCGGCACGGCCTCGTCGCAGGCGCCACAGGAACCGGCAAGACCAAATCACTGCAGGTGATCGCCGAACAGCTGTCCGCTGCCGGCGTGCCGGTGATGATGGCCGACGTCAAGGGTGACCTGTCGGGCCTGTCGCGGCCCGGTGTCGCCAACGACAAGACCGCGCAGCGAGCGAAGGACACCGGTGACGACTGGACCCCGACGGCCTTCCCTGTCGAGTTCATGTCGCTGGGCACCAGCGGTATCGGCGTTCCTGTGCGCGCGACGATCACCAGCTTCGGCCCGATCCTGCTGTCGAAGGTCTTGGGGCTCAACCCCACTCAGGAATCCACGCTGGGGCTGATCTTCCATTGGGCCGATCAGAAGGGCTTGTCGCTGCTCGACCTCAAGGACCTGCGGGCGGTCATCCAATTCCTGACCAGCGACGAGGGCAAGCCCGAGCTGAAGAATCTCGGCGCGGTGTCGCCGACCACCGCGGGCGTCATCCTGCGGGCGCTGGTCAATCTCGAGGCCGAGGGCGCGGACACGTTCTTCGGTGAGCCCGAGCTGGAGCCCAAGGACCTGATGCGTGTCGATGCGCAGGGCCGCGGCGTCATCACGTTGCTCGAGGTCGGCGCGCAGGCCGCCCGGCCGGTGATGTTCTCGACGTTCCTGATGTGGGTGCTTGCCGATCTGTTCACCACGCTGCCCGAGGTCGGCGACATCGACAAACCAAAGCTGGTGTTCTTCTTCGACGAGGCCCACCTCTTGTTCACCGATGCGTCGAAGGCGTTCCTGCAGCAGGTCGAGCAGACGGTGAAGCTGATCCGCTCGAAGGGCGTCGGCGTGTTCTTCTGCACGCAGCTGCCGACCGACGTGCCCAACGAGGTGCTGAGCCAGCTTGGTGCGCGCATTCAGCACGCGCTGCGCGCGTTCACCCCCGACGACCAGAAGGCGCTCGCCAAGACCGTCCGCACGTATCCGAAAACCGATGTCTACGACCTCGAGTCGGCGTTGACGTCGCTGGGTATCGGCGAGGCGATCGTCACCGTGCTCTCCGAGAACGGTGCGCCGACGCCGGTGGCGTGGACCAGGATGCGGGCCCCGCGATCGCTGATGGACACCATCGGCAACGACGCGATCGCCGCCGCGGCCAAGGCGTCGCCGCTGCAGGCCGAGTACGGCCAGACAATCGACCGCGAGTCGGCCTACGAGCGACTCAATGCCAAGGTCGCTCCGCCCCAGGCGACGCCTGACCCCGCTCTGCCACCTCCTGTGCAGGTAGACCAAGGCGCGGCGAGCACCGAAGGCGAGGCGAAATCGCGGGGGGCCGCCGAGCCAGGGATGTTCGACAAGATGATGAGCAGCCCGGCGTTCAAGAGTGCGATGCGCTCGGCGGGCACCGTCATCGGCCGCGAGATCACCCGCAGCATCTTCGGCACCGGCCGCCGCCGCTGACTCTCACCACCGCGAGCGTGCGTGTTTGCGCGCCGACACGCCGTATGGCGCGTGCATTTCACGCACGTTCGTCCCGCGCGACGGTGCGCAAACTGTCCGCCCGTGGCGGCGTGTCGCGGTACAGACACGCACGGTCGCGGAGGTTAGGTCAGAGCTAGCCGCCGCCGAGTTTCTTGTAGACCGCGCCGACGATCGGCGTCACGATGGCTCGCGGGGTATAGCCCGACGCCACCGACATCGCCTTCGACGTGACGCCGGGAACGACGCGCATCTTGTTGCGTTCCAAGGCATCCAGCGACAGCTTGGCTGTGTACTCGGTGGAGATCCACAGGAAGTCAGGGATGATCTTCTCGACCAGCGACTGCTCGTGCTCAACGGGCAACGTCTCGCGCACCGGACCGGGGGCGAGCAGCGTGACGTGTACGCCCGCGCGCTTGAGCTCGCCGCGAAGCGACTCGCTGAACGTGTTGGCGAACGCCTTGCTGGCCGCGTAGGTGGCGTTGTTGGGAATCGGCGAATTGCCTGCCGCCGAACCCGAAATCAGGATGCCGCCCGCCCCGCGCTCGACCATGCCAGGCAGCACCGCGAGCGTAAGGTCGTGTACGCCAAGGACATTCAGCTGCACCTGAACCTTTTCCGCCGCCGGGTCGAGCGAGGCGACGGGCCCGAACGTGGCGGTGCCCGCGTTGGCGCACAGGATCGAGATGTTGCGAACGGCAAGCTCGTCGCACAGCTTGGCGCGGTCGGCGGGGTCGGCGAGATCGACGGGGCGCACCTCGACCGTAACCCCATACTGCTGGGTGAGCCTGCCCGCCAGCGCACTCAGCACATCCTCGCGGCGGGCCGTGATGATCAGGTGGTGCCCGCGTGCGGCGAGCTCGACGGCCAGCGCTTCGCCGATGTTCTGCGATGCACCGGTCACGACGGCACGGGCCTCCGCGCTGGGTGCGGGTACTGGCATGGGCGGGACTATATCGTGGGCGACCATGAGCGCATCGCGGCCGCCCGCGCAGACCGCGCCGAGGTCGCGGGTGGTGGCGTGGGCGCTGTGGGACTGCGGCTCGACCGGGCTCAGCGCGATCGTGGTGACCTTCGTGTTCTCCGTTTACCTGACCCGTTCCGTCGGAAACCATCTGCCCGGCGGTACCAGCCCTGCGAGCTCGCTTGGCTGGGCGCTCTTCTTCTCCGGCGCCACGGTCGCAGTGCTCGCGCCCGTCATCGGAGTCTGGGTCGACGCGGCGCACCGACGGCGACGCACGTTAGCCGTGCTCACCGCGATGGTGGTGCTGCTGACATCGGCGATGAGCCTGATCCGCGACGACCCCAGCTACCTGTTGGCAGGCCTCCTGCTGCTCGGGTTTACCGCGGCGTGCAACGACCTTGCCAGCGTTCCGTACAACGCGATGCTGCGACAGCTGACCACACCGGGAACGTCCGGTCGAGTATCCGGATTCGGTTGGGCCGCAGGCTATGTCGGCAGCATGGTGTTGATTCTTGTCGTATACGCGGGATTCATTATCGGCGACGGCCCGACGGTCGGGCTGCTGAACATCCCGACCGCAGACGGCCAGAACGTTCGCGCGGCCATGCTCGTTGCCGCGGCCTGGATGGCCGCGTTCGCGGTGCCGGTGCTGATCGCGCCACCTCCTGCCGAACTCGAACCGCCCGCACGACCGTCGATCGGTGTGCTCGGCGCATACCGCAAATTGCGGTCGGACCTGGTCGCCGAGTGGAGGCGGGACCGAAATGTCGTCTACTACCTGCTCGCCAGCGCGGTGTTCCGGGACGGACTGGGCGGCGTGTTCACCTTCGGCGCGGTGTTGGGTGTGACGGTCTACGGCATTTCCGTGGCCGACGTCCTGCTGTTCGGTATCAGCGCCAACGTGGTGGCCGCGGTCGGGGCGGTGCTTGGCGGCCTACTCGACGACCGCGTCGGCTCGAAAACCGTCATTCTGAGCTCGCTGGCGGCGATGGTCGCCGTCGGCCTGACCATGATGGCGTTGTCCGGGGCCGCGGCGTTTTGGGTGTGCGGGCTGCTCCTGTGCCTGTTCATCGGGCCGACGCAGTCGTCGGCGCGCACGCTGCTGCTGCGGATGACCGCCGAAGGCAAGGAAGGCGTGTCGTTCGGGCTCTACACGATGACGGGCCGGGCCGTTGCGCCCATCGCCCCGTTCATGTTCTCCACCTTCGTCGCCGTCTTCGGGGCCGACCGCGCGGGCATCGGCGGCCTACTCCTGGTGTTGGCCGCTGGTTTCCTCGCGATGCTTGCGGTGCGCGTGCCACGCAAGGCGGCGCTCTAACCGGCCCCGGTGCAGATGGTCAGGCCCGCGCCGGTGCGCTGCTGCACCTGCACGCCGTTGACCGTGATCGAGCAGTTCACTTCGCGGCCGACGTTGATGATGCTGACGCTGGCGGAATCCTTGGCAGGCTTAGCCAGCTCGACCGTCTTCTTCCACGGCAGCATCACGTTGAACTCGGTCTGCAACACACCACCGGTGTCGACGTAGGTGATGTTGATGGCCCGACCGTCGCCCGAGACGTTGTACTCCACGATTTCGGTGGCACCCGGTGTAGAGGGGCCGGTCGGGCCTGTGGTCGACGGCGCGGTTGGCAGCGTCGGCAGGGGGAAGACGGGGATGGGTGGGCGTGACGTCGTCGTCGGCTTCGGCGTGGTGAAGCTCGGCTCCGTCATAGACGGCAGCGGTGCCACGACGGTCTGCTGGCGTGAACTGTTGACGATGACCAGCGCGATCACCAGGCCGATCACCATCACGACCGAGATCCCGGCTACCACCCACAGCCAGCGGGGCGACTTCGGGCCTTCCGGCGGCGGCTGCGGCGGTTCGCCAGGCGGATACTGGGCGCCGTATTGGCCGGTCGCGTACGGATCGTTGCCATACGGCGAGTAAGCGGGCAGCCGCTCGGTGGGCGGTGGCACATACGGTGCCTGATAGGGGGGACCGTAGGACGCCTGGTTCGCATACGCCGGATCGGTGTATGCGGGGTAGCTATTGCCGAGCGGTTGGTTCGGCTCGGGCCCGTCGCGCCGTGGTGAATCGGTCATT
The DNA here is from genome assembly GCF_003201655.1 of Mycolicibacterium moriokaense. GTDB lineage: Bacteria > Actinomycetota > Actinomycetes > Mycobacteriales > Mycobacteriaceae > Mycobacterium > Mycobacterium moriokaense_A. The sequence goes on along the minus strand of NZ_QJJU01000015.1, from coordinate 59,938 downwards.
CCCACCTCATGGCTGCAGGGTACCTGTGCATCCGCTCAGGCGACCGTGAACCGCCGCCACCTGGGTCTACGCGGGTTTGGCCCGACTCTCCGGCCGTCGAGCATGCAGAATCGATGTGGTGGGAGCGCGGGTCCGTCGGGTCTACGGCGCGTCGATGTCGCCGGACGCGACGGCGTTCGCCCACCTTGTCGATGACGGCGGCTTCCCGCGCGCCGTGCAGCGTTTTCTGAGTGGCTGGCGCGCAAGCTCGTCGCGCGACGTCGAGCTACCGGTCGAGGGCGCCGTCACTCGTGTCCTCCATTCGGCCGACGGCCACTGGCTGGCGTGTGAGGTCGCACCCGACGGCGCAACGCGCAGCCAGATCTGGGTCGTGACAACCGATCCCGACGACCGCGACGCCCATCGCATTGATCAGTGGCCCGTCGGCGCCACGGAAGGGACCGCAGAACTGATCGCGTGGGACGGCACCAATGTTGCGGCGATCCTGACCGGCGAGGACGGCGTCGGCAGTTCGTGCCTGATCGATCCGGCCGATGGCACTACCGTGGTGCTCGACCGCCGGTCGGGCGGCAGGCTCGTCGACGCTTGGGCCGGCGTATCGCTGGTACGGGTGGGACCGCGCGGCTACCGCGACCTGATCATGTTGCGGGGGATGACCGAAATCGCGCTGCTGCCATACGATCCCGGCTCCACCACCGACGCCGGAATCATCCTCGACGACCACAGTCCGCGACGCCTTCGCGCTGGGCCGGATGGGGACGTCACCACGCTGTATCAGCCGGCGAAGACCTACGGGATCGCCAGCGCCGACGGCTATGTCCGCACCCTGATCCGCAGCGAGAACGGCACCGATCACGCCAGGCTGCTGGAGGTCACCGCGACCCCCGATGGGGCGTCGTATCAGGTTCTCGCCGAGCGGCCCGGCCATGAACTCGACGAGTTCGTCGTGAGCGACGACCTGTCGACAGTTGCACTGTTGTGGAACATCAACGGCGCCAGCGAATTACAAATTCTCGAATACGCCGACAAGACGCTGCACGAGCCAATTCCGCTGCCCTGCATGGTGGCCGGCGAGCTGAGCATCAGTGCGGGCGGGTCGATGCTTGCGATGACGGTGCAGGGCCCCTCGACCCCGCCGACGGTCGAGCTGGTCAACCCCCGCACCCGCGAATGGGAGCCCGTCGACAGGGTGCCCAGCAGCGGGCCCGTGGCAGCCGACCCCACCCTGGAGACCATCACCGCCCGTGACGGGCTGGTGTTCAGCGGCTGGCTGTTCTGTCCGCCTGCGGGAGTCGCACCGGTCGGCGCGATGATCTTCCTGCATGGCGGGCCAGAAGGGCAGGGCCGGCCCGGCTACAACGAGTTCTTCCCACCGCTGCTCGAGGCGGGCATCAGCGTGTTCCTTCCGAATGTCCGCGGCTCGGGAGGATTCGGCCGAACGTTCATGCACGCCGATGACAAGGAGAAGCGATTCGCCGCGATCGACGACGTCGCCGACGCGGTGCGATATCTCGTCGACCGCGGCTTCGCGCCTGCCGATCGCGTCGCGTGCTGCGGCTGGTCGTATGGCGGGTACCTGACGCAGGCGGCGCTCACCTTTCACCCTGACCTGTTCGCCGCGGGAATCAGCATCTGCGGGATGAGCGACCTGAATACCTGGTACCGCAACACCGAACCGTGGATCGCTGCGGCGGCCCATCCCAAGTACGGGCACCCGGTCAGCGACCGGGAACTGCTCGACCGGTTGTCGCCGCTATTGAGTGCACACGCGATGACCGCGCCACTGTTCTTGGTGCACGGCCTCAACGACACCAACGTCCCGCCCGCCGAATCGCAGCAGATGTACGACGCTTTGCGTGCGCTCGGCCGCAGCGTCGAGCTGCTGGTGTTCGACGACGACGGCCACGAGATCGACAAGCGAGAAAGCAGGGCCGTCCTGGTCAGGGCGATGAACGACTGGCTCACCGCGGCGTTCGCAACGACACCCATTTCGTAACCGAAACGTCGCCTTCGACACGTTTACCGAAATTGTCTGCCGGGTAAACACGCTGCGTACGCGCCGATGAGTGGCGCCAATACGAAATGGAGGCGCAGCGTGAGAGGTGGCGGAATCCTCGGTGTCATCGTGCTGATCTGGTTGCTGATCGGCGTGATTGCGACCTATCAGCGTGGGTACTTCAGCAACAACGTAACCAACTGTGCGACGGCGGGCACCATCGCTCTCACCGTAATCGTCGGCCCACTGAACTATGCAGGGGTCAACCCGAAGGTGACCGACTGCAACCTGCCTAAACCTAGCCAGTAGCCAACTGGCAGTACGTATTTCGAAAGGAATCGAATCGCCATGATTGTTCTAGGTGCAGTTCTCCTGATACTCGGTCTGATATTCGGGATCAACATCCTGTGGACCATCGGAGTCATCCTGATCGTTGTCGGCGCAGTGTTCTGGATCCTCGGGTCCGTCGGACGGCCCGTCGGCGGCAGGAGAGCCTGGTACTAATCCCCAGCACGTCCGGCCGAGGTCAGCGCCGCGACCGTCATTGTTCGTAAGACGGCACGCGAGCTGGCCTCGGCCGCTTTCGCGGCACCGGGTTTCACGCTGTGTGCTGTCGAGTTCAACAAACCGAATGTCGCGTGGGCCATCAGCCGCGCATCGGCCTCGTTGAGGGTGTCGTCCAACTGGCGCAGCACATCGACCCAGATCTCGACGTATTGCCGTTGCGCCTTGCGGACCTGTCGCTTGGCCGTTGGCGGCAGGTGTCCGAGGTCGCGGTCCTGGATGCGGATCAAGTCTGACTCGCCGAGCGCGAAGTCCAAATGAAAGTCGATGAGCCCGTCAAGCACATCTGCAGGGTCGTCGGCGCCGGTGACCACATTCGTGGCGCCGGCCAGCAGCCGGGTGCTGATCCCGACCAGCAGCTCGACCAACAGCGCCTCTTTGTTGGGGAAGTGCCGGTAGATCGCGGGACCGCTGACGCCAACGGCCGCCCCGATGTCCTCCAGTCGCACCGCGAGAAAACCTCGCTCGGCGACAAGGCGCTCCGCCGCGGCGATCAGCTGGCTGCGGCGGTCTGACTTTGCCCGGCTGCGCCGGGTGGTGGCGGGCATCGACGTCGCCATCGGCCCCTCCAACCTGCTGGTAGACACTTGAGTTAATCGCGACTAACATACCACAAGTTAGTCGTCATTAACTCAAACGACGGAGGGATGATGGCATCGCCGGGTACCCACCGCGACGAGCACCTCGCGCTGGTTGATCAGCTGCGCACGAAGCTGGCCACCGCGGCGCTCGGCGGACCGCAGCGCGCCCGCGAGCGGCACGTGAGCCGCGGCAAGTTGTTGCCACGCGACCGCGTCGATGGACTGCTCGACCCCGGCAGTCCCTTTCTGGAATTGGCGCCGCTGGCCGCCGACGGCATGTACGACGACGAGTGTCCCGGCGCCGGAATGATCGCAGGGGTCGGCCGAGTCTCCGGCCGCGAATGCATGATCGTGGCCAACGACGCGACGGTGAAGGGCGGCACGTACTACCCGGTCACCGTCAAGAAGCATCTGCGTGCTCAGGAGATCGCCGGACAGAACCGCTTGCCGTGCATCTACCTGGTCGACTCCGGGGGAGCCTTCCTGCCGCGCCAGGACGAGGTGTTCCCCGACCGCGAGCATTTCGGTCGCATTTTCTACAACCAGGCCAACCTCTCCGCCGACGGTATCCCGCAGATCGCCGCCGTCCTCGGGTCGTGCACCGCAGGCGGTGCGTACGTGCCCGCGATGAGCGACGAGGCGGTGATCGTTCGCAATCAGGGCACCATCTTCCTCGGCGGCCCACCGCTGGTGAAGGCCGCAACCGGCGAGGTGGTGACGGCCGAAGACCTCGGTGGCGGTGACCTGCACTCCAAGACCTCCGGTGTCACAGACCATTTGGCGCACGACGACCGCGACGCGCTGCGCATCGTGCGCCGCATCGTCTCCACGCTCGGCCCGCGGACAACGCTGCCGTGGGACGTCACGCCGACCGTCGCCGCCGTCGCCGATCAGGCCGAGCTGTACGATGTCGTGCCCGTCGACCCCAGGGTGCCCTACGACGTGCACGAGGTCATCACGCGGATTGTCGACGGCGGTGAGTTCGCGGAGTTCAAGGCCGAATACGGCAGCACATTGGTGACGGGGTTCGCCCGCATCCACGGTCATCCCGTCGGGATCGTCGCCAACAACGGCGTGCTGTTCAGCGAATCCGCGCTCAAGGGTGCACATTTCATCGAATTGTGCGATAAGCGCGTGACCCCGCTGCTGTTCCTGCAGAACATCTCGGGCTTCATGGTGGGCCGCGACTATGAGGCGGGCGGCATCGCCAAGCACGGCGCGAAGATGGTGACCGCGGTCGCCTGCGCCAGGGTGCCGAAGCTGACGGTCGTCATCGGTGGCTCCTACGGAGCGGGGAACTATTCGATGTGCGGGCGGGCGTATTCGCCGCGCTTCCTGTGGATGTGGCCGAACGCGCGGATCTCGGTGATGGGCGGTGAGCAAGCCGCGTCGGTACTCGCGACAGTTCGCGGCGACATGACCGCGCAAGAGGAAGAGGAGTTCAAGGGGCCCATTCGTCAGCAGTACGAAGACCAGGGCAACCCCTATTACTCGACGGCCCGGCTCTGGGACGACGGTGTGATCGACCCGGCTGACACCAGAACCGTGCTGGGGCTGGCTCTTTCAGTCGTCGGACAGGCGCCGCTCGAGTCGGTTTCCTACGGCGTTTTCCGGATGTGAGGCCGATGTCTTCCCAGACTTTCGATACCGTTCTGATAGCCAACCGCGGCGAGATCGCCGTGCGGGTCATCCGCACGTTGCGCGCCATGGGCATCCGGTCGGTGGCGGTGTTCAGCGATGCTGACGCCGGTGCGCGCCACGTCGCCGAGGCCGACACCGCCGTGCGCATTGGCCCCCCTCCGGCGCGGCTGAGCTACCTTGACGTCGAGGCGGTCGTCGAGGCGGCGCGACGCACCGGCGCTCAGGCGGTGCACCCCGGCTACGGGTTCCTTTCGGAGAACGCACAATTCGCCGCAACGCTGCGGGCGGCAGGCATCGTGTTCATCGGTCCGCCTGTCGAGGCGATCCAGACCATGGGCGACAAGATCGCTGCCAAGGCCGCGGTTTCGGCGTTCGGGGTGCCGGTCGTGCCCGGCGTTTCGCGGCCGGGTTTGACCGATGCCGATCTGATTGCCGGGGCGGACGAGGTCGGATATCCGGTGTTGGTAAAGCCGTCGGCAGGCGGCGGCGGCAAGGGCATGCGGGTCGTGCACGAGGCGCCCGAACTGGCCGCTGCCCTCGTCTCCGCGCGTCGGGAGGCGGCGTCGGCGTTCGGCGACGACACGCTGTTCCTCGAGCGGTTTGTGTTGAACCCCAGGCATATCGAGGTGCAGGTGCTCGCCGACGGTCACGGCAACGTGGTCCACCTCGGCGAGCGCGAGTGCAGTCTGCAACGCCGTCACCAGAAGGTCATCGAGGAAGCGCCGTCGCCCCTGCTGGACCCTGAGACCCGGGCGCGTATCGGCGCGGCCGCATGCGACACCGCCCGCAGTGTGGACTACACCGGCGCAGGCACCGTGGAATTCATCGTCTCCGCGGATCGCCCCGACGAGTTCTTCTTCATGGAGATGAACACCCGCCTACAGGTCGAACACCCGGTGACCGAGATGGTCACCGGTATCGATCTGGTTGAGCTCCAGATCCGCATCGCGGCAGGGGAGAAGCTGCCGATAGCGCAGGACGACATCACCATGAGCGGCCACGCGATCGAAGCCCGTGTGTATGCGGAGGATCCGTCGCGCGGCTTCCTGCCGACCGGTGGCGAGGTGCTCGACCTCGCAGAGCCAGAGGGGCCCGGTGTCCGGATGGATTCCGGCCTCGCGCCCGGCGCGGTCATCGGCAGCGAGTACGACCCGATGCTGGCCAAAGTCATCGCCCACGCCGGCGACCGGCCTGCCGCCCTCGATGCGCTCGACCGCGCGTTGCGGGACACCGCGGTGCTCGGCGTCACCACCAACATCGAGTTCCTGCGTTTCCTGCTGGCCGATCCCGACGTCGCCGCAGGCCGTCTCGACACGGGCCTGCTGGACCGCCGGACGCCCGACTACATTCCGGCTCAGCACGGCGACGACGAGCTGATCGCCGCGGCGGCATACAAGTGGCTGCGCGCATGGCCCGGCCCGGTCGGTGACCTGTGGGAGGTGCCTTCGGGTTGGCGCCTGGGCGAGCGGGCGCCGACGACGTTCCGGCTGCACGCGGGCGAGCGCACCGACCACGTGTACCTCACCGGCGTTCCGGGCGCGGCCACCGCGCTGGTCGAAGACGGCGAATCACACACGCTCGCAGCGTCTCTCGACGGTGATCGGCTGACCGTCACGCTGGACGGGTTGCGCACCGAGTACCTGGTTGCCGCTACTGACGGCCAGATCTGGCTGTCCGGCGGCGGACGCACCGCGATGGTCGAGGAGCTACGGGAGGCGCCCGTGCGGCCCGACGACGAACACGTCGGCGACGCCGAGCTGACCAGCCCGATGCCGGGATCGGTGGTTGCCGTGGGTGTGCACGACGGTCAGCACGTGGACGCGGGCGCGGTCGTCGTCACCGTCGAAGCCATGAAGATGGAACACGCATTGTCGGCACCGGTCGACGGCGTTGTCGAACTGCTTGTCGCCGTAGGCGACCAGGTCAAGGTGGGCCAGCCGCTGGCTAGGATCACCGCAAGCACGAAGGATTAGAAGGAACCTCATGCCTGAATTCATAGCCACCGGAATGCTGCCCGATCACTACGAGCAGCTCGCGAAGACGGTGCGCGACTTCGCCCAAAGCGTGGTCGCACCGGTCGCGGCCAAACACGACGAAGAGCATTCGTTCCCTTACGAAGTCGTTTCCGGGATGGCCGACATGGGATTGTTCGGCCTGCCGTTCCCCGAGGAGTACGGCGGCATGGGCGGCGACTACTTCGCGCTGTGCCTTGCACTCGAGGAGCTTGGAAAGGTCGACCAGAGTGTGGCCATCACGCTCGAGGCCGGGGTGTCGCTTGGCGCCATGCCGGTGTACCGCTTCGGCAACGACGAGCAGAAGCAAGAGTGGTTGCCACTCTTGGCAAGTGGTAAGGCACTCGGGGCATTCGGCCTGACCGAGGCCGGCGGCGGCACCGACGCAGGCGCGACCAGGACAACGGCCCGGCTCGAGGACGACGGGCACTGGGTCATTAATGGCAGCAAGCAGTTCATCACCAACTCCGGCACCGACATCACGAAACTGGTTACCGTCACCGCCGTCACCGGAGACACCGACGGCAACAAGGAGATCTCGTCGATCCTGGTGCCGGTGCCCATCGAGGGGTTCACCGCCGAGCCCGCGTATAACAAGGTCGGCTGGAACGCCTCGGACACCCACCCGCTGAGCTTCGACGACGTCCGCGTGCCCGCGGAGAACCTGCTCGGCGAGCGTGGCCGCGGGTACGCCAACTTCCTGCGCATCCTCGACGAGGGGCGGATCGCCATCGCGGCATTGTCGGTCGGCTCGGCACAGGGGTGTGTAGACGAATGCGTGAAGTACGCCAAGGAGCGTCAGGCGTTCGGCGCGGCGATCGGCACTTACCAGGCTATCGCGTTCAAGATCGCCAGGATGGAGGCGCGTGCCCACGCGGCACGCACCGCCTACTACGACGCCGCCGCACTGATGTTGGCGGGCAAGCCTTTCAAGAAGGCGGCTTCGATCGCCAAGCTGGTTGCCAGCGAGGCGGCCATGGACAACGCGCGCGACGCCACGCAGGTGTTCGGCGGCTACGGCTTCATGAACGAGTACCCCGTCGCGCGCCACTACCGCGACAGCAAGATCCTCGAGATCGGCGAGGGGACAACGGAAGTGCAGCTGATGCTGATCGCACGTGAGGCGGGTCTGTGAGCGAAAAGCGAATCGTCGTCCAGCGCGGGCTGTGGTTCGAGGAGTTCGAAACCGGGGTGCTGTACCAGCACCGTCCTGGCCGAACCATCACCGAGGCCGACAACGTGCTGTTCACCACGCTGACGATGAACACCCAGGCGCTGCACCTCGACGCCGCGTTCTCCGACGCGTTGCCGCCGTTCAACCAGCGGCTGGTGAATTCGATGTTCACGTTGTCGACGATGGTCGGGTTGTCGGTGGCGCAACTGACGCAGGGCACGATCGTTGGCAACCTCGGCTTCGGCGAGGTCGCATTCCCCAAGCCGCTTTTCCATGGCGACACGCTGTACGCCGAGACGGAGGTGACCGAGAAGCGCGAGTCAAAGAGCCGTCCCGGTGAGGGAATCGTGACCTTCGCCCATACCGGCCGCAATCAGCACGGCGACGTCGTGGCGACCGCATCGCGAAAGACCATGGTGCGCAAGCGGCCCGAGGGGGAGCAGTAGTGGCGCTGACGCAGACCGGTCCCGCATGGTTGTTCTGCCCGGCCGATCGCCCGGAACGGTTCGAAAAGGCAGCCGCGGCAGCCGATGTGGTGATTCTCGATCTCGAAGACGGCGTTGCGGCCAAGGACAGGGCGACCGCTCGCACGGCACTGATCGAGACGCCACTGGACCCGGACCGCACCGTCGTGCGCATCAACCCGAGTGCGACGGCCGACCATCAGCTTGACCTCGAAGCGCTGCAGAGAACCTCCTACACGACCGTCATGCTGGCGAAAACCGAGGACCCGCAGCAGATTCGCGACCTAGCGCCGCTGGACGTGGTGGTGCTGATCGAGACGCCGTTGGGCGCCTTGGCAGTCAGCGAACTGGCGCGGATGGACAACGCGTTCGCGTTGATGTGGGGAGCCGAGGATCTGTTCGCCGTGCTGGGTGGCACCGCCAACCGGTACCCGGATGGCTCCTACCGCGAGGTCGCCCGCCACGTGCGGTCGCAGACCCTGCTGGCGGCCAAGGCGTATGGCCGGATGGCGCTCGATTCGGTGTACCTCGACATCAAGAACCTCGACGGGCTTGGCGAGGAAGTGGACGACGCGGTGGCCGTCGGTTTCGACGCCAAGGTCGCGATCCACCCGTCACAGGTGGCGGTCATCCGTAGCGGCTACGCGCCTACCTCCGACCAAGTCGAATGGGCGCGTGCGGTTTTGGCGGCGGCCCGCGACGAGCGCGGCGTGTTCCAGTACGAGGGTTTGATGGTCGATGCGCCTGTGCTCCGGCGCGCTGAACGGATCGTCGCACTCGCGCCCTAACCGGACCCAGTGACCATCGGCAGCAGGTACTTGCGCACGTATGCGCGTGTGTCGTCGATCGTGGCGAGATTGATGGTCGTGTGCGGAGTGACGATGAACGACAGGGTGAGGCGGGTCTGTAGCTCCGCGACGGTGCGCAGGTGGCGTTCCTGGGCGGGCGTTGTCTTCCTCTTGCCGTAGAGCTCAGTCCGCAACCACTCAACGGAGTAGTCGGTGGCGAAATCGATGATGGCGCCGGCGTCGACGGTCAGGCTCGGCAGGATTGTTTCGGGCTCGGTGCGCAGCAACTGCTTGAGCAGACGGTGTTCCCGTAGGAACGTCACTGTGAACACGGTGCTGTAAACCATGCGGTCTTCCAACGTGGATGCGCGCGACCGCGCTTGCGCGCTGCCCTCCAGGAAGCGGCGCGCCTCGGAGAGCACGATGGCGTCGGTGAGCGCCGTCTTGGTGGGGAAGCGCCGGTAGAGGGTCGCACGGCCGACGCCACTGCGGCGGGCGACATCGTCCATGGTGGAGCGTCGCATCCCGATGAGTTCGGCCTGCTCAAGAGCGGCACGCAGGATCCGCGTAGTGATCTCGTCTGGGTTGTCGAGCTGCGCCACAACGGCAGGGTCGGGTTCGGCGATTCGACGTACGAACTCCGCCGTTCGCGTCGATGTCATCTGAGAACTCCTTGCTCGTTGGCCGCGGTCGCCGTATCGTGGCGATCAAGCGTACGAGACGGTAAGCGTCTCATTGTCTCGCACGTCTCATCATAGCAATTGCGTTACGCGGGGAAAGGAAGTTGCGATGAGCGTGGGTCTGTGGGCGCGGTGGGTGGCGATGCACGGTGTGCCTCGGGCGTTTTTCGCGGTTCGGGCGCGGCGGGGCGACCCGTTGGCCCAGCTGCTCGGCAATCACGGGACGGGCGCCGATCCGTACCCACTCATGGAAGCGATCAGGGCGCGGGGACCACTGGTGCGGACACCGTTCGTATGGGTCAGCGTCGATCATGGCGTGTGCCGAGAAATATTGCGAGACAAACGATTCGGGGTCACGGCTCCGTCGGAGATGGAATTGCCCCGTCCGCTGCGGGCGCTGATCTCTCGGACCGACCCGCGCGTGGCCAATCCGGTCGAACCGCCGGCCATGGTCATCGTCGATCCACCCGATCACACCCGCTATCGGCAATTGGTGGCGCAAAGCTTCACGCCACGCGCAATCGAGACGCTCAGCACCCGGGTCGCCGAGGTGACCGGACAACTGATCGACCGCCTCGCCTCCAATCCGCACCCCGATCTAATCGCCGATTTCGCGGCTCAACTGCCCGTGGAGATCATTGCCGAGATCCTCGACCTGCCCGCCGACACCCACCCGCGGATGTTGGAGTGGGGCCACAGTGGCGCTCCTCTGTTGGACGTCGGGATCGGCTGGAACACCTATCGGCGCGCCATCGACGGGCTGCGAGGCGCCGATCACGAACTTCGTGAACGCTTTAACGAACTACGTACCGGTGGCCCCGGCGACAGTCCATTCAGCCGACTGGCCGCCGACGGGGCTCTCACCGCGCGTGAATTCACCGCGAACGCCGCGCTGCTCATCGGCGCAGGCTTCGAAACCACCGTGAACCTGATCGGCAATGGCATCTTCCTGCTGCTGCAAGAACCCGAGCAGCTGGCGCGGTTGCGCGACGAACCCGAGCTGTGGCCTGCCGCCGTCGAGGAGATCCTGCGCATCGACAGCCCGGTGCAGATGACCGCCCGCACTGCACATTGCGACGTCGAAATTGCCGGGCACCATATCGCAGCCGGTGACATGGTCGCGCTGCTGCTCGGCGGAGCCAACCGCGACCCACAAGTCTTCCCAAATCCCCATGGCTTCGATATCACCCGCGCCAACGCCCGCGACCATTTGGCATTCGCTTCTGGTGTACACGCCTGCCTCGGCGCCGCCCTGGCTCGAATCGAAGGCGTCACCGCATTACAAGCACTCTTCGAAGCTTTTCCCGATCTGCACCTGACCTCACCGCCGCAACGGCGCGGACTGGTCAACTTGCGTGGATATACCGGCCTGGCAGCGCAACTGGGCAGCCGACGACGAGCAGCCGAACTGCCTGTGTGACTGCGGTGTCGAGCTCTCAGCGAAGAGTGGCGTCGCAGGACTTCTTACCGTTCTCGGCTGCGGTCTCGATGCGGGCCAACGACTGGTTGATGTCGTCGAGAAGTTCGATGTCGAACTTACCGAAAACCGCCGATTAGACGTCTTGTCTGAGTTCGGCGACGCACGCTTCCAGCCGCGCATCGTCGTTCTCGTCACCGAGGGGAGGCAGCACGACCCCGTCGGCGACGTGCCCGAATCTCGCCACGAGCATTCCGGGCAGCTCGTCGTACCGTCCGCAGATGACCAGCTCATCGAGCACTACATCGCTGAGCACCGTCGGCAGGTCGTCCCACCGCTGCGCCCGGACCAACGCCCGAAGCTGATCGGGCAGCTCGACCCAGCCGCGTCGCTCCAGCGACGTCGAATACGCCGGCGTCGAGTACAGGAAGGCAAGCATGCGGCGCTGTCGTTCCCGTTCGCTGGACACCGCGGCGTCGCTGTCGCCTGTGGCGATCGCCGCCGAGGCCATCAGCAATGGCTCGGCGCGTCCTGCGCCCGTCGCACCTCGGTGTAGCGCGGGCCGCACGACGTCGCGTAGGTAGTCGGGGTCGGAGTTCGTGGAATGGGTGACGACGCCGTGTGCCACCTCTCCTGCGAGCTCGCACATGCGGGCATTCACCGCGCCCAACCAGATGGGCGGGGTGACGGCGTCACTGGGTCCGGGGTTGAAGTACGGCTGCATGCGAGTCAACCGGTAGTGGTCACCCTCGTGGCGGAGCGGACCCCCGGAGCGGAAGGCGCTGAATAGTGCGTGCAGTGCACCTACGTAATCCTTTATGCGCGAGAGCGGTTCGGTCCACGGCATGCCGAACCGATCCTGAATGTTCTGCTTGATCTGCGTGCCGAGCCCTAACTCGAACCGTCCGCCGGACAGGATCGACAGGTCCCACGCCGCATAGGCCACCAGGGTCGGGCTGCGCACGAACGCCAAAGTCACCGCTGTCCGAACGGTGATTCGCGCGGTGTGTTCCAGTGCGAGCAGGGCCACCGCCAGGGAGTCGTGAATTGTCTCTGCGACGTGCAGACCGTCGAAACCCAGATGCTCGACGCGTCGCGCGTAGGCGGGGACCGCAGCCAGGGGCAGCTCGGGATCCATCGCCGCGTAGGCCTTCATACGGCGACGATACTGACACGCGACACGTCCTCCCGGCGGCCCGCGTTGACAGAGGCGTTCGCCAATACGAGCGCATAATGGGAATTGCCCCAGTGCTGCGGCGAGCGGAGCGCATCGTCCAGCTAGCGCCCCACCCCGGCAACTAGCTGGAAGCCTCTCACCAGAGGTTTTGCTCTGATCGTCTCCGCACTGAGCACCTCACGGTTCGACGGCGGAACATGCCGTCACCGAAAAGGAGGCGGTATGGCTGAGGTATCTGCGTCGACGGTTGTCGACCTCGAGCCGGTTCAACTCGTGGCCCCCGACGGGACACCAACGGCTGAGGATCGCTACACCCGAGATTTGCCCCCCGAAACGCTGAGCTGGCTCTACGAGCTGATGGTCGTCACGCGCGACCTCGACGGCGAACTCATCAACCTGCAGCGCCAGGGTGAGCTGGCGCTGTTCGCGTCGTGCCGCGGCCAGGAGGCCGCTCAAATCGGTGCAGCGGCGAGCTTGCGCAAGACCGACTGGATGTTCCCCCAATACCGCGAGATCGGCGCATTCCTATTGCGTGGCATCACGCCCGCCCAGATGGGTGCGGTGTGGCGAGGCAAGTGGCACGGCGGGCTTGGGTTCACCGAGAAGTGTTGCGCCCCGATATCGATCCAGATCGGCACGCACGGGTTGCATGCAGTGGGCGCTGCGATGGGAGCTCAACGACTTGGCGAGGATTCGGTGACGCTCGCATTCATCGGCGATGGCGCAACCAGCGAGGGCGACGTGCACGAGGCGCTGAACTTCGCCGCGGTGTTCAAGGCACCCTGCGTGTTCTTCGTGCAGAACAACCAGTGGGCCATCTCGACGCCAGTCAGTCACCAGATGGCGGCGCCGTCGATCGCGCACCGGGCGATCGGCTACGGGATGCCGGGCATCCGGGTCGACGGCAACGACGTGCTGGCCTGCCACGCGGTGACTGCGGAGGCCGCCAAGCGGGCTCGTGACGGCGGCGGCCCGACGCTGATCGAAGCAATCACCTATCGGATGGGTCCGCACACGACCTCCGACGACCCGACGCGGTATCGGTCCGACGAGGAAGTCGCTTACTGGGCCGCCCGGGACCCCATACAGCGGTACCGCACATATCTGCAATCCACGGGCGTGTGGACCGAGCGGCTGGAGGAGAGGGTCGCGGCCAAGTCGAAGCGATTGCGAACCGATCTGCGCGAGTCGATCGTCGATGCCGACGACTTCGACGTCGCGGAGATGTTCGACAACGTCTACCACGACATCACCCCCGAATTGGAGCGACAGCGCGAGGAACTGCTGACCGAGCTGGCGAAGGAGGCGTGACATGACGCAGATCATCGAACGAATGCCGATGAACGGCGACGACGCGCCGGAGCCGCATGTTCCGCTGTTGACTTCGTTGCCGCGAGCGGCACATTCAACAGAAGTGCCGACATCCTCCAATTTCACGATGGCGCAGGCGATCAACTGCGCGTTGCACGACGCGATGGCGGCTGACGAACGGGTGTTGGTGTTCGGCGAGGACGTCGCCAAGCTCGGTGGGGTGTTCCGGGTGACCGAGGGCCTGGCCGAAACCTTCGGCGATCAACGGTGTTTCGACACCCCGCTGGCAGAGTCGGGCATCATCGGCATCGCGATCGGAATGGCGATCCGCGGTTTCGTCCCCGTTCCTGAGATCCAGTTCGACGGGTTCGCCGCGCCCGCGTTCGATCAGTTGGTCAGCCACCTGGCCAAGTACCGGATGCGCACCCGCGGAGACGTCGATATGCCTATCACGATCCGCATTCCTTCGTTCGGCGGAATCGGTGCGGTGGAACATCATTCGGAGTCCACCGAGAGCTACTGGCTGCACACCGCAGGCCTGAAGGTGGTGGTGCCGTCGACGCCGTCGGACGCGTACTGGTTGTTGCGGCAGGCGATCGTGAGCCGCGATCCGGTGATCTACATGGAACCGAAACGGCGGTACTGGGTCCGCGAGGCCGTCGACACCAACGCACCCGCGCTGCCGATCGGACGGGCCGCAGTCCGGCGCATCGGCGCGGACGTCACGGTGGTGACCTACGGTTCGCTCGTCGCGACCGCGCTGAGCGCGGCCGACCTCGCCGAGCAGCACGGCTGGAGCCTGGAGGTCATCGACCTGCGGTCGTTGAACCCGCTCGACTTCGACACCGTGGCGGACTCCGTGCGCAAAACCGGCCGCGCGGTGATGATGCACGAAGGACCCCGCACGCTGGGCTTCGGTGCCGAGTTGGCTGCCCGCATTCAGGAGGAGCTGTTCTACGATCTGGAGGCACCGGTCTTGCGCGCCACCGGTTTTGACACACCGTATCCACCCGCCCGACTGGAGAAGTTGTGGCTTCCCGGCCCCGACCGGCTGTTGGACTGCGTCGAGCGGGCGATGGCGCAGCCATGACCGCCGTGAAGGAATTCCTCGTCCCCGACTTGGGCGAAGGCCTCGAGGACGCGACGATCACCGGCTGGCAGGTCGCGGTCGGCGACGACGTCGAACTGAACCAAACGTTGTGCACGGTGGAGACGAACAAGGCCGAGGTCGAGATTCCGAGTCCGTACGCGGGCAGGATCGTGGAACTCGGTGGCGCCGAGGGCCAGACACTGGCCGTCGGCTCGGTGCTCGTTCGCATCGCGACCGACGCTCCGACTCCAGCGGCGTCGGAGAACGGCAGCCCGAAGCGCAAGCCGGTGCTGGTCGGCTACGGCGCCGACGACGAGATGGACACCAGCAGGCGAGGATCGGCCGGTGAGCGACCCCGGGCCAAGCCGCCGGTGCGCAAGCTGGCCGCCGAATTGAACGTCGACCTCTCCCGGGTGACGGGCTCCGGCCCCGATGGAGTGATCACACGCGAGGACGTACTCGCCGCAGCGGGTAGGACGGCGCCGACGCCGGAGATGGTTGCCGTGCGCGGCGTGCAGGCCGAGATGGCGCACCGGATGACGTTGTCGCGCAGGCAGATACCCGATGCGCACGCCGGTGTTCAGGTCGACTGCTCGGGCCTGCTGCGGTTGCGTGACCTCATGCGCGACGTCACCGTTGACGAGTCGCCGATCACGCCGTTCGTGCTGACCCTGCGGCTGTTGACGATCGCGCTGCGGCACCACCCGAACCTGAACTCGACGTGGCTGGATACCACCGACGGGCCGCAGATCCACTTGCACTCGGCGGTGCATCTTGGGTTCGGCGTTGCGGCGCCGCGAGGGCTGCTTGTGCCCGTTGTCAACGATGCGCACGAGAAGACCACGCGGGAGCTGGCGGCCGTCGTCGCGCGGCTCATCCGCGACGCGCGCGCAGGCACGCTCAAACCGTCGGAACTGCAGGGCTCCACGTTCACGGTGTCCAACTTCGGCGCGCTGGGGCTGGACGAAGGCGTGCCGGTGATCAACTACCCGGAGGCGGCCATCCTCGGCATGGGCTCACTGAAACCGCGCGCGGTCGTCGTCTATGACGAGGTGGTTGTGAGACCGACAATGTCACTGACATGTGCCTTCGACCATCGCATCGTCGATGGTGCGCAGGTGGCGGCGTTCCTCCGCGAGTTGCGCGACCTCATCGAGGCGCCGGAACTCGCGCTGCTCGATCTCTGATCAGCAGGGGTCGCCAGGAGGCGTGTAGTAGGGCACACCCTCAACCGTGTAGCACGGTATTTCGCCGGGGATGTACGGGTCGGTGGCCGCCGCGATGGCCGCGCCGGTCGCCACGTCACCGGCGATGTTGGTGCAACCACCCACGCCGACATGACGCCCGCGCGCGCCGGCACATACGTCGGCCTGCGCCGTCGGTGCGATAGCCACCGGCACCACCGCCACCGCCGCGGCGGTCATTAGCACTGCTGCCAGCTTCTTCATCTCATGCTCCTTTTACGGACCCGGCCCGCTTGAAGCCTAAGCCGCATGCCTGACGCCCGGGTCATTTTCGCTTGGCGGCAGCAAGTCTCTTGGCGAACTCCGGTGAGGTGATCGACGTGGCCTGGGGTCCCAACTCGGTGTCCACCGCGATCCGGTGCTGTTCGGTGTCGACGACGCCGGGATTGGCTGTCGCGCGCATGGATGCCTTGGTGGCGATGACTACGTCGCGGGGTGCGGCGGCCGGTCCGGCGGCGAGTGCCCGTGCCGCCGCGACGGGGTCGTCGGCGACCTCGAGAGCCAACCCGTAGCGCACCGCGGCCTCGGCGTCGAAGCGCATGCCGAAAAGCAGCGACGCGCGTGCCGTTTGCGGACCGACGGCGCGCTGCAGCATCCACGTCGCACCCCCGCCGGGATGGATGCCCAGCTTCTGGAATCGCGGGTCGAAAAGTGCTGCTGGGCCCGCGATCCGGATGTCGGCGGCCAGCGCAAGATTCAATCCGGCGCCGACGGCGGCGCCGTTGACCGCGGCGATCGTCGGCAACGCGCAGTTGGCGACCGCGAGGAAGCCGTCATAGATGCCACGCAAGCCGGTCTCGGTCGCGTCGCCAAGTGCGGTCAAGTCGGCGCCTGCGCAGAACGCCTTGCCTGCGCCAGTCACGATGAGTGCGTGCACATCGGGGTTGGCTTCGGCGGCGTCGACGGCCGCGCGCAGGGCGGCCGAGATTTCTGCGGTGACCGCGTTGCGGCGCTCGGGATCGTTGACCGTGATGAGGGCGACGTGATCGTCGACCTGGGTCAGTACCGGATCGGACACGGGTTCAGCCTAGTGACCGGGTATTCACGCGAACGGTGATGGTGATGATCACGGCGAGCGCGATGGCGCAGGCGGCGATCGCGGTTGTCGCGGGCCATCCGAAGCAGCCGACGGCGGCGGCACCGAACGCGGTGCCAAGGCTGCCGCCGACAAAGTAGATCAACATGTAGGCGCTGTTGAATTGGGCGGGCGCCGCAGGGTCGATCGCCAAGACGGTGCTCTGGTTGGCGACTTGAGCGGCGAACAGTCCGGCATCGAAGAGGCCAAGGCAGGCCAATGTCAGGGCGACGTTCGACAGGCAAGCGGCGAGTATCACTGCCGAGGTCAGCGCGACGACGAGTCCAACCAGTACCACCTTGCGCGCGCCGACCCTGTCCGTCCAGGCGCCTGCCACGCGGGTGGCGACGATGCCCAGCAGCCCGGCAAATGCGTACATGCCGATGCGCTCAGACGAATAGGAGAACGGCGGCTGCGACAGCGCAACGGCAAGGCCTGCCCACACCGCGCAGAAGGCGAAGAACCAGAGGGTCCCACGGCAGGCGGCGAGTCGAAGCGGCGGGTAGCGGAGATAGAGGACGGGCAGGCGGCGAAGCGACGCCAGGTAACCCGACGTGACGCTCCCTGCTGCATTGGGCAACAGATAGAACGCTGAAGCGGCAACGACGGCGCACGCAGTCGCGAAGGCGAGAAGCATTCCACGCCAGCCGATCTCGTCGTTCAGCCAACCGCCAACGATTCGTCCCGCGATGATGCCCGCCGATATTCCCGACGTCACGATTCCCAGGACCGTCGCGCGGCGCGCAGGATTCGCGAAACGGCCTGCGACTGAACTCAATTGCGCACCGACCGACGATCCGGCTCCGACCACACCGACAACAAGCCCGAGAAGCCACGGTGTGCCGACGACAGCGTTGACGGCCAGTGCGACGGCAAGTACGCCGACTTGAGTTGCAAGCACACGGCTTGGCGCGAACCGGTCGACGAGCGGCACGAGCAGGGCGAGGCCCAGGAGGTAGCCAAGTGGTCCGCACGCCAGCGCGACGCCGACCGTCGCAAGCGATGCGTGTAGAGAGCCAGCCACGTCCGCGATCGCCGGCTGAAGGGGGTAGATGCTGGCGGTGCCCAGTGCGGCCGCAAGGGCCATGAACCAGACCACTGGTGTCAGCAGGACCACGGGGCGAGCGCTTGAGATGACGTCGGTGTGCATAGGAACGACGCTAGGGAGACAGACGCCCGCGATGCTGGCGGAAAAGGGACACGACGGTGAAGAGCGAAACGGGGCCACATCCTTTCGGATGTAACCCCGTCGCGCACAGAATCCTTGGCGCTACAGTCCTAGCCCGGTGGCGGCGGCAGTAAAGGCGGTGCACCGGGTGCCGGAGGTGCGTCCGGCGGCGGTGCCGGGTCGGGCTGGAACTGCGCCAGCCCCTGCGGGATGTTCGTGCCAGGCGGTGGAGCGGTACCCGGTAACGATTCGCCGAGTTGTTCCTGCGGCATCTGACCCAGGAAACCGCCCTTGAGCATCCCGGCGCGTTGCATGTCGATGTACCTACCGAGCCAAATTCGCTTGGAGACGTCGGCGTTCTCGTCGCCAGGCGCGACGTCGAATTGCTCGCACTTGCCTGGTGCCGAGGGCACCAGGCACTGCTGCACCCCATAGGCATTGTTGAACACATTGAGGTTTGGGACAACACCCGGTCCCCCACCGGGTGCCGAGGGGACCGCATTCTGGCCAAGAACGGTGGTTTGATCGAGGCCAACAATTGGAGGCGCCCCCAGCGCGGCCGGGTTACCGTCCTGTCCGGTCTGAGCCAGCACCCCAAGCCCGGCGGGGCCCAGCTCGCCCATCCCGGGGACGGTCGGACCGGGCGGCGGTGGAGGCGCGGGGTCTGCGGGCAACAGCGCTGGATCCGGCCGCGGCGGAGGGTCAGCAGCAGCGGTCGCCGCAAAGGCGACCGCTGCTCCGACGGTGACGAACCCGGCGGCCGCGATGTTCGCGACTGCCAATCTCTTCCGGTTCGAATCCATCCCTGACGTCAGACGGCTTTGGTCACGCCGTAGTAGGCGACCACGTCATCGGTATCGGTCGTCGAGCTGGTCAGCGTCGCGTACGACCGAAGGAATGATTGGCCTACGCAGCCATCGACCTTGATGTGGGTGTCCTTCAGGGTGACGCGCACGGGCGCTGCCTTGAACGTCTTCTTGTCGACGGTGACGGTGGACACCGTGCCCGGCTTGGGGTGGATCTCGATCGTGCCGGAGAGGGGGACCTGGACGCTTCCGAGAGCGGTCAAGCCGGTGTTGCCGCCGATGGTGATGCCGGCCTGGCCGATGAGCCTGACCTGGCCGAGTTCGATGCCGCAGCCGATCTGGTAGCCAGCCTCAAGCACTCCGCCGCTCAGGCTGGTCTTGCCCCCGCCGGTGACCGTGCCGGTGAACGTTCCGCCGACGAGATACTCGCGCGAGGAGAGGGCCGTGGTCAGCGGTGCCACGGGCAGCTCAGTCTCGTCCTTGGCGACGACCGTCAGCACCCAGCCATCCGGGGACGTCACGATGCCCGGTTCGGCTGACGCGACGATCCCATTGTCCGGCGGCGGCCCCTCATCGCCAGGGTCGGCCGACGCGAGCGGCGCGCCCGCGACGGGGATCAGTGAGCAAGCTGCCAGTGCGGCAAAACGATTCAACATTGTTTTCTTTCGTTCGAGGTCGACTGGGGTTAAACGGCCTTGGTGACGCCGAGGTAGGTGATGACGTCGTCGGTGTTGTCGGTCGAGCTCGTCAGCGTCGCGTACGAGCGGATGAACGACTGGCCTGCGCACTGGTCGGTCTTGATCCTGACACCCGTGATCGTGATGCGGGTCGTCGTGCCCTTGAACGACTTCTTGTCAATGGCGACGGTCGTCACGGTGCCGGGCTTCAGGTACACCTTGCCCTGCAGGCTGAGGCCGGCGCTGAGGGTGGGCAGACCGGTGGGGAACGAAAGGCCCGGAGTGAGCGAGGCACCGGGGTTGATCTCCGTCTCGTCGGAGATGATGCCGCAGCCGATCTGCTCGCCCGCCTCCATCGATCCACCGGTCAACTTGGTTTTGCCGCCACCGGTGATCTTGCCGGTGAAGGTGCCCGCAATGAGGTACTCGCGCGACGTGATCGCGGTGGTCAGCGGGGCGACCGGCAACTGTGTCTCATTGGCGCCGGACACCTCGAGGTGCCAGCCGTCCGGGGTGTTGAGGACTCCGGGAGGCGCCGACGGAACGGCGCCCTCTGGTGGGAGCGGGTTCGTGGCGTTGACCGGCACCGCGGGGTCCGGTGGCGGCGGCGGGTCAGCCTGCGCGAGGGGCGCGGCCCCGACCGGGATCGCGATGCAGACGGTCGCCAGCATGGCAAGACGGTTCAACATGGTTGGTTAAGCGCCTCTCGGTGGGTCGGAATCCTGTGTGGATCCAACGGATCTGTCGGGTCGGAGCCTCTAATGGCCGGGTTGCCAAACGGTGAACACACTGCAAACAATTCGGGCCGTGTTTCCATCGAATGGGCGTCTTCCCACGTGGGGTCTTGTCGGCACCACAGAGAGACGCAATCGTCCCCACAGGATTACGAAAGCCGATGGACCACCATTAGAAATAGACCGTTAGCCGTCAGTTCACTATTTGGACACCTGCCCCGTCGACCGTAGTGCGCGTTAGTGCCCTCGAGACTGGACGGGGCTCGTCGACGTGGGTTTGGCTGCGGTGCGACCGCCCGCAAGCGGGTGAACCAGGACCCAGCTGACCCTGCGAGACCGACTACCTTGGAGGAAACCTTGAATTCATTCCACGCACGTGAGCGAGCGTTGGTCGCGTCGCTCGTCGCGCTCGGTGTCGGATTGACATTCATCCCGACGGCATCGGCCGACGACGTCGGGACTGATGGGTCATCCGGGCCGGTAGTGGTAACCGCGGTGGACCCGTCGGACGGCGCGGCTGGTGGGGCGGTAGCGGCCTGCGGGACGTTTGCCCAGGTGTTGGAGGGCTCATCGACCTATTACGGCGACTTCGCCGATTCGTTCGAAGGGTCCGACTACTCCGATCCGGCGGTCGACAGCAGCAACGCGGTAGGCCGTACCGCGCTGCGGCAGTCTGCTGCCACAGCGATGACGGCGGCGCAGGAACCAGGATTGGATCCCTCGATCGCCGATCCGATGCGGATTTGGTCGCTCGGCGCAACCAAGCTCCTCGTCATGATGGGGCTGCGGGTTCCCGGCGACACCCTGAACGGCACCGTCACCGAGATGAACAACCAAGCCACCAAGGTCCAAGAGGCCTGCGCTGCGGCCGGGACGCACGCGTAATTCGGTGAGGCGCGGTTTCTTTGGCGCGCTAGCGCTCAGTTTGGTGCTGGCCGGTTGCGGTGGGGGTGCGACCTCAGGCTCTTCCGAGGCGCCGAAGTTGGTGCCGGACTCTGCATTCCCCGGTTTGCTCCTGAGCCCCGACGAACTCAACAGCATCATGGGGACCAGCGGGATGACGCCGCAGACCCCCGTGTCGCAGATGGGTGATCACCGTAATCTGCTGCCTAATCTCAATTGTTTGGGCGTGTGGCAGGTCAACGAGGCGCCGATCTATGAGTCGAGTCATTGGAAGTCGTTGCGCCAGCAGATGGTTCGATCTCCGAACACCGACCAATGGGATTTTCTGGTCGTTCAATCCGTTGTCTCCTACCGCACCGCGGATGGGGCCCGAGAATTCTTCACCGAGTCGACGGATCGATGGTCGAAGTGCACCAACCACAACGTCAACATTCAGCTCAACGGCCAACCGTTGCCTGGATGGCACAGCGGCGATCTCACCAAGACCGACGCCCAGCTTGCGATCCCCTACACCCGAACCAACGGTGACCAGACCAGGTCGTGCCAGCGTGCTCTCGCGCTCGTCGTCAATTTGATTCTCGACATCCAGGTGTGCAAGCCGCAGCAGCCGTCCGCCGTGACGCAAGCTGTCGACGTCGCCGACAAGATCGAATCCAAGCTGCCCAGATAGGTTTCAGGACTTGCCCGCCTCGGCGGCCGCGCCGGAACTTGTGTTCTGCTGGCCGGGGGTTGTGCCGGTCTCGCTCTGTGCCGCCTCCTGAGGTTCACTCTTCGTCGGTTTGTCAACGGTGGCAACGGGATCCGATGTGGACGGAGGAGCGTCCTCGCCGGCGCCGGACTGAGGCACGGCCTTGGGGCTATCGCGCACCACGTTGATCAACGGCTTCGGCTTTTCCTCGGTCGTGGGCTTTTCCTCGGTCGTGACGGCGGCCTTCTTGCCGGACGGTGTCGTGTCGGCGGCGGTAAGCGCGGATTCCGACGTCGTTTTCAGTGTCGATCCGCTGACTGCCGTCAGCCCCTGCTCGATTGCGCCGGGTACCTTCAGGGCAGTGGCCGCCAGCCGAGGCAGAGACGAGAACGGCTGCGCCGGTTGATATTTGCTCGGGTCTGCGGAAATCGGATTGCCGTTCGGGTACGCCGAGTTGACGATCGCAGTCAGAAGAGGCTCGGTGAGATCGGCGATGACGTTGCCGAAAGGCACGACGGCACGGATCAGGTTGGTCAGCGGCAGGCCGTTGCTTGTGTAGGTGACGTAAGTGGTGTTCCCGCGCTGTGTCACGTATGCGGCGACGCGATCGCCGACCGGCACGGTCCCGCATTGCGCGTCAGGGCATTCCAGTACGGCACCGGCGTCGGTGATGCCGCACGTGTTGGCAGTGCCGCATGTGACATCGGGGGATCCGTCGGGCTTGACCGGCAGGACCAGGTCGTTCTGGTTCAGGTGCCGATACAGATATGCGACCAACGAGTTGACGGCGGCCACCGGGTTGAGCACGTCGGACGGCGCGTTCGAGTTGTAATCGTACTCGTAGCCCACGTCCACGACCCCAAGCGCGTTGGTGTCGGTCGGCGACGGCAAGGGGTTGACCCCGATCAGCGCAAACCACGGATACCTCGTCCCGAATCCGCCATCAGGACGGGCGACGTTGTTGTCGAGGATGAACAGGGTGTGCGGCAGAGCGGGATCCTTCTGGGCCTGCATTTGCATCAACAGCAAACTCGCGTTCGCGGCGCCCCAGCCCGAGGAGAGCACGGCGTTCGTCTCGCCGTCGTGGGCCTGCAGCGCCTGATTGATGCCGAACGGACCGGTGAAGAAGTTGACGTGCTCAAGGTCGCCACCGGGGTTGTACGGCAGCGCATTGAAAATTCCGTGGAAGAAGTTCTCGTTCCCACTGCCGTCGGGGTGCGTGGAACTGCCCACGACGATGAGGGCCGCCAGGTCGACGAGGGGTGTGGAGATCGAGGCAGGCTGGGTGGCAGCAACGCCGGCGACGGTCGTTGCGACCCCGACGGCCGCGAGGCTCATCGCCAGCCTGCTCGGCCGCTTCGTTGCGGTATTGCTCATTCCTTGCGCCCCTCCAAGGTCTCGGTAGCAACCTACCGTGTGGAGTGGTGCGAGGCGAACGTCCCTGGAGACTCACCAGGCGCAGCTAGACGTCGGTATTCGCGATCTAACAGCTCGACTCAGGAAGCGGGTTCCACTTCTTATTTGACCAGAATCCCCACTGCTGGAGATTGGAGTCGAAGACGGGGTTCACCGTCTAGCCCTGATATTGGAACGGCGGTGGGGGTGGCGCGTCGCCCGGGAGCGGCTGCTCTTCGCACGTTGGCTCGGCATCGTTGGTGTCGTCGGGCAGCTGCGACCACTGTGGCTCCGATGGCGGTGTGGGCGGCCACCCGTGCCATGGCGGGCGATGGCCCGGGCCGCTCCCCGGAGGCCCGCCAGGTGGACCACCCGGAGTTCCTCCGGGTGGACCGCCAGGAGTTCCCGTGGGAGGCCCGCCCGGAGGTCCGCCATGTCCGCCGGGAGGCCCACCATGATTGTCAGGGCCGCTATCCGCGGGTGGTCCGGTTGGTTCCGGGCTTGCCGACGGCGCAACCGACCCGCTGGGGCTCGTGCTCGGGGGCGGCTCGCTCGCGGCGCCCGAGTTGGGGCTCGTCGTCGATCCCTCGGGTCCGCTGGGTGCGGTGACGGGCAGCGCGCCGGTGTCGGTACTCGGCGTAGACGCGGCAGGGCTGCCGCCGCTGTCGGACGTCAGACCGCTGGAAGAGGGACTCTCGTTCGTCGATGACGATGAACCTGAATCACTGGGCAGTAGCTCCGATGAAGATGAGGAGGATGAGCCCGAATCACTTGAGCCGCCAGGGGACGGCTCCGGTTCGCTCGGCGACACCGGCGCCGGCCTTATCTGGAGCGACGGGGACGTGGCGGCGTTCGCCACCTCCGCTCCGGCCGAGAGCAATCCCACTGAAAGACCGGCCACGAAGGCTGCGCGGACAACTCGTTGCGGCGATCCCAACGTAGCGACTCCCGGTACGCCCCTCCAACGCCGGAGACTACAAAGCGTTGCTGTCACCCACCTGCAGTGGCGCTGTCAACCCTCTCGCGGAGGCGAAGTGAGTTGGCGCGCAAGCAAAGCCTGACGGCGGGTTACCCTGAGCGCATGAGCGGTCAACGAGTGCCAGGTGGGGCGGTGCACAAGCTGCCCACGGACCTGCGCGACGCGCTGATCGCCAACGGCACCGCGCTCGCTGCCTGGAAGGACATCACGCCCTTGGCGCGCAACGAGTTCATCTGCTGGGTCGAGGACGCCAAACAAGAGAAGACGCGAGAGCGCCGCATTCGCAGGACCCAGGAGGAGCTGGAGGAGGGCCAGCGACGGCCGTGCTGCTGGCCCGGGTGCAAGCACCGAGAGCGCACCGGCAGTTAAGCCCGCCGATTGCGCGTCATGTCAGACGAATTGCTGCCCGCCGTCGATGTCGTAGGTTGCGCCGGTGAGTGCGGTGTTGACCATGAGATGTATTGCGAGCGCGGCGACGTCGTCGGGCGTGACGACGCGTCCGATCGGCAGCGTCGATCTCAACTCATCGCGTCGCTTGTCGAGCTGGTCGCCGAGTAGCGATGCCGAGAGTGGGGTGTCGACGAAACCCGCGGCGATCAGGTTGACGCGGACGGGTGCGATCTCGAGGGCCAGCGCTGCGGTGAATGGCGGCAGTGCTGCCGTTGCGGCTGGGACGATTCCGATGCGGTGGTCGATGCGGCGACCGCCCGTTCCGCCCATCAACAACAGCGATCCGCCCGGCCTCATCTTGGGTTTGGCGAAGCGAGCGACTTGGAGGCCGAGGACGACGTGTCCGCTGAGCGCCTCCCGAATTTCACCACTATCCATTTCCAGCATTGGACGGTATGTAGGGCCGCCGGCGGTGACGAGTATGTGGTCGATCGGTGCGGGCGCCGAATCGAAGAAATCCCGTAGCGCTTCGGAGTCGTTGGCGTCGAACGCCGCGGTGCTCTTCGCGCCGACGTCGGCCGCAGCCACCTTGAGCCGCTCGGCATTACGCCCGGTCAAAATGACGTCGGCGCCTTCCAGACGGGCACGGCGGGCGGTTTCGAGTCCGATGCCTGCGCTTCCCCCGATGAGGACGACGGTTTGCCCGGCGAGTTGTGGTGCGGGCACGGAAGTGGGTCCGCCATTCATGGGTTCTCCGATCGTCTCTGATCACCAGCAGCACGGCCTGATGGAGTGTTAAGGATCAGCCGAAGTAATACCCTCTGACCAGCGCCCCCGGCAGGAATCGAACCTGCGACCTAGAGATTAGAAGGCTCTTGCTCTATCCAACTGAGCTACGGAGGCAACGCCCCGGAGTCTATCTTGCGGCATCCTTACGCCATGTGTTCGCAACGGTCTTTAAAGGCGCACCGCGCCACCGGACGGCGGACTAGCGTGGGTGACAACACTTCGGCGTAGGGAGGGGAGCGACGGGCATGAGTAACGTGCCGGATCTCGACGCGGCCGGACTTCCGGAGGAACTCAGCGCGTTCGACCAGATACTGCATCGCGGCGAAGCCCACCCGCGCACCCGCTCCGGCATTTTGACGGTGGAGCTGCTCGATGCCACCCCGGAGTGGGAACGCTTTCGGGCGAGGTTCGAACACGCCTCGCGGAAGGTCCTTCGGCTGCGGCAGAAGGTCGTCATGCCGACTCTGCCGACGGCGGCGCCGCGGTGGGTCGTCGACCCCGACTTCAACCTTGACTTCCACGTCCGCCGGATGCGGGTTCCCGAGCCAGGCACGCTGCGCCAGTTGTTCGACCTGGCCGAGGTCGCGGCGCAGTCACCGCTCGACATCTCCCGGCCATTGTGGACGGCGACGCTCGTCGAAGGGCTCGAGGGCGGCCGCGCCGCCGTCTTGATGCACCTCAGCCACGCCGTCACCGACGGTGTGGGTGCCGTCGAGATGTTCGCCAACCTGTACGACCTCGAGCGTGACCCGCCACCGCAGGCCCCTCCGCCGCTGCCGGTCCCGCAGGACTTGTCACCCAACGATCTGATGCGCCAAGGGTTTAACCGCCTTCCGGGCACCATCGCCGGGCGAGCGCGAGGCGTGCTATTCGGTGCGGCGCACGTCGTCGGCGAGCTGGTTCGCGACCCGATCTCAAGGATGGGTTCCGTCGTCGAGTACGCAATGTCCGGCGCCCGTGTCGTCGGGCCCGTCGCCCCTCCTTCTCCAGTGCTGCGGCGTCGCAGCCTCTCGTCGCGCAGCGAGGCCATCGACATCGAATTCGGTGCCATTCACAAGGCCGCCAAGGCGGCGGGCGGCTCGATCAACGACGCCTACTTGGCTGGGCTGTGCGGGGCGCTGCGCCTCTACCACGAGGCCAAGGGTGTGCCGATCGAGGCGCTACCGATGGCGGTGCCGGTCAATCTGCGGTCAGAGGCGGATCCCGCAGGCGGCAACCGATTCGCCGGCGTCAATCTCGCCGCGCCCATCGGCCTGCACGACCCCGAAATGCGCATCAAGACCATCCGGTCGCAGATGACGCGCAAGCGCGAGGAGCGTGCCATCGACATGGTCGGCGCCATCGCCCCAGTGCTCACGTTGATGCCGGACAGCGTGCTCGAGTCGGTAGCCGGGTCGATCGTCAGCTCCGACGTCCAGGCCAGCAATGTGCCGGTCTACGCCGGTGACACCTTCGTCGCCGGGGCAAAGGTCGTGCGGCAGTACGGCCTTGGCCCGCTGCCCGGTGTGGCGATGATGGTGGTGCTCATCTCCCGCGCAGGCTACTGCACGATCTCAACGCGTTACGACCGCGCGGCGATCGCCGACTCCGACCTGTGGGCGCGCTGCCTGCTGGCGGGCTTCGACGAGGTACTCGCTCTCGGCGGCGACGGCAGAGCCTCGCCTGCGTCGTTCAGGATCGACGCCCCCGAACCGACCCCAGTCTCACCCAACGGAAGTGCGGCGCAATGACTTCGGCCAACGGTCAACCCAATCCGAAGACCATGCGGCTGCCTGGTTCGGTCGCGGAGATCGAGGGCAGCCCGGCGGGCCCTGAGGTTGGGGCCTTTTTCGATCTCGACGGCACGCTTGTCGCCGGGTTCACAGGCGTCATCATGACCCAGGACCGGCTACGCAGGCGGCAGATGTCGGTCGGCGAGTTCATCGGCATGGTGCAGGCCGGTCTCAACCATCAGCTTGGCCGCTCGGAGTTCGAGGACCTCATCGGCAAGGGCGCCCGCATGTTGCGCGGCAACTCCCTTGACGACATCGACGAACTGGCTGAGCGCCTCTTCGAACAGAAGATCGTCGGACGTATCTATCCGGAGATGCGTGAGCTCGTCCGTGCGCACATGGCCCGCGGACACACGGTGGTGCTCAGCTCGTCGGCGCTGACGGTCCAGGTGGAACCCGTCGCGCGGTTCCTTGGCATTCAGAACGTGTTGAGCAACAAATTCGAGACCGATGAGCACGGTCTGCTCACCGGCGAGGTGCTCACACCGATCATCTGGGGGCCCGGAAAGGCAAGGGCCGTACAGGCATTCAGCGCCAAGAACGGTGTCGACCTGGCGCAGAGCTACTTTTACGCCGACGGCGACGAAGACGTCGCGCTCATGTACCTCGTCGGCAATCCGCGGCCGACAAATCCCGCTGGCAAGCTCGCCGCGGTGGCCGCCAAACGCGGCTGGCCGGTGCTGAGATTCTCGAGCCGCAGTGGAAGCAACCCCGTCTCGCAATTGCGAACGGTCGCTGGTATCGCATCGATGATGCCGATCGCTGCCGGTGCCATCGGCCTTGGATTGCTGACCCGCAATAAGCGCACCGGCGTCAACTTTTTCACGTCGACCTTTGGCCGCACGTTATTGGCCGCCACCGGGGTCAACCTCAATGTGCTCGGCAAGGAGAATCTGACAGCCCAGCGACCCGCGGTGTTCATCTTCAACCACCGTAACCAGGCCGATCCGATGATCGCGGGAGCGTTGGTCAGCGACAACTTCACGTCGGTCGGCAAGAAGGAGCTCGAGAACGATCCGATCGTCGGCACCATGGGCAAGATCATGGACGCCGCGTTCATCGACCGCGACGACCCGAAGAAGGCCGTCGAAGGATTGAAGAAGGTCGAGGAGCTCGCGCGCAAGGGGTTGTCGATCCTCATCGCGCCGGAGGGCACCCGTCTGGACACCACCGAGGTGGGCCCGTTCAAGAAGGGGCCGTTCCGCATCGCGATGTCGGCGGGAATCCCGATCGTGCCCATCGTGATTCGCAATGCCGAGGTCATCGCCGCCCGCGACTCGAGCACATTCAACCCCGGCACCGTCGACGTCGTGGTGTACCCGCCGATCTCCGTCGACGACTGGACCCACGACAACCTTTCTGACCGCATCGCCGAGGTCCGTCAGCTCTATCTCGACACGCTCGAGGACTGGCCGCACGGCGAGCTGCCCACCCCGGGTCTGTACACCCGCAAGAAGGCACCTGTGAAGAAAGCGGCCAAGAAGGCGCCTGCCAAGGCGGTCGTCAAGAAGGCCGCAGAGAAGAAGCCGGTGAAGAAAGCGGTCGCCAAGAAGGTTACGAAAAGGACTGCCGCGAAAGGCCGGCCGTGAAAGTTCCCGCCGACCAGTTCGCTCCGTTCACCGCGACCGACGACGCTCTCGTCCTGGCATCAGTGTCGTCGCCCGCCGAGCGGGAAATGCTCGACGACTGGCTGGCGCGTCAGCGGCGCGATCACCCCGACACGCATGTCGAGGTGCTTCAGTTGCCCGGAGACGACGATCCGCCGGCAGCGGTACTGGCACGACTGGTCGAACTGCTGGAGGCCGACGAAGACAGATCGGTCGTGCCGGTGCGGGTCTTCTGGGTGCCAGGCGGATTGCCAACGCGCTCCAAGGTGGTGGCGCTGCTGTCGGGCCGGGACACATACCGCCCTCCCAAGATGCTGCAGCAGCGCATCCTGACGAAGGATCCGTCGCGCGCCCGGGTAGTCGCGGGCGAGCCCGCGAAAGTATCGGAGCTGCGCCAGCAGTGGAGCGACACCACCGTCGCCGAGAACCCCAGGGAATTCGCCCGTTTCGTGATCCGACGCGCCGTCTTGGCGATTGAACGCGTTGAGCTGCGCCTGCTTGGGCCCGAGTACAAGTCGCCGCGACTGATCAAGCCCGAGATGATGGCGTCAGCGCGGTTCCGTGAGGGTCTCGAGGCGATTCCCGGCGCGACCGTCGACAAGGCCGGTGAGATGCTCGACGAACTCTCGACGGGGTGGAGCCGGTTCTCGGTGGACCTCATCCCGTCGTTAGGACGGGCGATCTTCAGCAGGGGATTCGACCCCAACGTGGACTACGACCGTGACCAAGTCGAGTCGATGCGGCGCGCGTTGGAAGACCACCCCGCCGTGCTGCTGTTCTCACACCGGTCCTACCTCGACGGCGTGATTGTGCCGGTGGCGATGCAGGAGAACCGCCTTCCGCCGGTGCACACATTCGCGGGCATCAATCTGTCGTTCGGGTTCATGGGACCGTTGATGCGCCACTCGGGCGCCATCTTCCTTCGCCGCAAGCTCGACGACCCGCTGTACAAATACGTGCTCAGGCAGTTCGTCGGCTACATCGTCGAGAAGCGGTTCAACCTCAGCTGGTCGATCGAAGGGACGCGCTCTCGCACCGGAAAGATGTTGCCGCCCAAGCTGGGTCTACTCGCCTATGTCGCCGACGCCTACCTCGACGGCCGCAGCGACGACATCCTTCTGCAGCCCGTATCGATCAGCTTCGACCAATTGCACGAGACCGCCGAGTACGCCGCATACGCACGGGGCGGCGAGAAGACGCCAGAAGGTCTGTCGTGGCTGTACAACTTCATCAAGGCGCAGGGTGAGCGCAACTACGGCAAGATCTACGTCCGCTTTCCCGAGGCGGTATCGATGCGTGAATACTTGGGCGAGCCGCACGGTCCTTTGACCACCGACGACGCCGCCAAACGCCTTGCGATGCAGAAGATGGCGTTCGAAGTGGCATGGCGGATCCTGCGGGCGACACCGGTCAACGCGTCGGCGCTAGTGTCTGCCCTGCTGTTGACCACTCGGGGGGTTGCGCTCACCCTCGACCAGCTGCACCACACCCTGCAGGACTCGCTGGATTACCTCGAGCGCAAGCAGACCCCGATGACCAACAGTGCCCTGCGGCTGCGCACCGCCGATGGTGTCCGGACGGCACTCGACGCGCTGTCCAATCGACATCCCGTCACGCGTATCGATGGCGGTAGGGAACCGGTGTGGAGGATCGCCCCCGAGGACGAACACGAGGCCGCGTTCTACCGCAATACCCTTATCGACGCGTTCCTCGAAACGTCGATCGTCGAGCTGGCGCTCGCCTACGCCGCTCGTGCCGAAACTGAACGGCTGGAAGCGTTTTGGTCGCAGGCCGCCCGGTTGAGGGATCTGCTGAAGTTCGACTTCTACTTTGCCGACTCGGCGGCATTCCGCGAGCACATTGCGGAAGAGATGTCGTGGCATGACGATTGGGAGAGCCACGTAGCCGCAGGAGAAATCGACCCGTTGCTCCGCGCGAAGAAGCCGCTGATCGCGGCCGCCATGCTGCGGCCGTATTTCGAGTCCTATGAGATCGTCGCCGACGTGCTGCGTGATTCCCCGGCGGAGATCGGCGAGAAGGACCTGACGAACAAGGCCCTCGGGGTCGGCAGGCAGTATGCCGCACAGAACCGGGTGCGCAGCAACGAGGCGGTATCGGCGCTGTTGTTCGCGACCGCCCGACAGGTGGCTGCCGACCAGCATCTGCTCGAGCCTGCGGGTGACCTGGATGAGCGGCGCACCGCGTTCCGCGACGAACTTCGCGGCATCCTCGGTGATATGGACAGGGTCGAGCACATCGCGCGCGAACAGTTCTACGTGCGTGAGGTGGCGCGCAGGAGCCTGCGCAGCGAGCCCGCCTAGCCCACGCCATACGCTGGCCGTATGACGACGGTCGCGCTCCGCGTGCGCAGCAGCCCGGTGTGGCCTGTGCTCGTCGGCGTCGGAGTGCTGGCAGGCGCCATCGCCGCAGGCATCGGCGCGCTGTCGCTGGCCGACGCGCTGACCGCCACCGGTTTGCCCGATCCGGGCCCGGTGACGACCTATGGGCTGCCGTTCGTACGGGCGGCGGGGGAGATCGCCGCCGTGCTGGCCGTCGGATCATTCATGTTCGCGGCATTTCTGGTGCCGCCGCAGACCAACGGCGTGCTCGACGCCAGCGGCTATCGCGCGCTGCGACTGGCCACGACCGCATCGGCCGTGTGGACGGTGTGCGCGGCGCTGCTCGTGCCGTTGACCGTGTCCGACGTCTCGGGCCAGCCGCTGCGCGACCACCTCAATCCGATCAGTGTCTGGTCGGCGGCCTCCGTCATCGACACCGCCACCGCTTGGCGCTGGAGCGCCTTCATTGCCGCCGCGGTAACGCTGGCCAGCCTTCCGGTGCTGCGCTGGTCGTGGACGCCGGTGCTGTTCGCCGGCGCGCTGATCACGCTCGTGCCGCTGGGCCTCACCGGCCATTCGTCGGCGGGCGGCGCGCACGATATGGCCACCAACAGCCTGCTCGTCCATCTCATCGCGGGCGCGCTGTGGGCGGGCGGCTTGCTGGCACTGCTGGCCCACGCGTTGCGGTCGGGGGAGCACGCGGACCTCGCGGCCCGGCGGTTCTCTGCGCTGGCGCTGTGGTGCTTCGTGGCGATGGCCTGCAGCGGCGTGGTCAACGCGTTGGTGCGGATTCAACTGCCCGAGCTCGTCCGCTCCGAGTATGGCTGGTTGGTGATCGGCAAGTTCATCGCGCTGTGTCTGCTCGGCCTCATCGGGTGGCGTCAGCGTCGCAGCGGGCTCGCGGCGCTGAAGACCGATCCGGAGGCTCGCGGGCCGCTGATCCAGCTGGCGCTGGTTGAGGCGGCCGTCTTCGGGGTGACGTTCGGCATCGCAGTCGGATTGGGCCGCACACCGCCACCGCCGCTGCCCACCGAACCGAGTCCTGTCGAGGTGGCGATCGGCTATGGCTTCGACGGGCCGCCGACCGTCGCGCGAGTGTTCTTCGACTGGCGGTTCGACCTCATCTTCGGCACCGCCGCGATTGTCATGGCGGTGCTGTACCTGCTCAGCGTGCGCCGGTTGCGCGGTCGCGGTGACGCGTGGCCGATGGGTCGCACGCTGGCGTGGATGTGCGGCTGCGCGGCGCTGCTGTTCACGACGTCGTCGGGACTGGGCCGCTACATGCCTGCGATGTTCTCGATGCACATGGTCGCGCACATGATGCTGTCCATGCTGGCGCCCATCCTGCTCGTCTTGGGCGCACCCATGACTCTTGCCCTTCGCGCGTTACCTGCCGCCGGACGGGATGAGCCGCCAGGGCCGCGGGAATGGCTTCTGGCGGCGTTGCATTCGCGGGTGTCGCGGTTCCTGACGAACCCGATCGTCGCGACCGCCGTGTTCGTCGCGGGCTTTTACGGCCTGTACCTCGGCGGCATTTTCGACGCCGCTGTGAGCAATCACGCCGCGCACGTGCTGATGAACGTCCACTTCCTGCTCAGCGGATACCTCTTCTACTGGGTGGTGATCGGCATCGACCCGACACCCCGGCAGATCCCTCAGCTAGGGAAGGTCGCGATGGTGTTCGCATCGCTGCCGCTGCACGCGTTCTTCGGCGTCGTGCTGATGGGCATGGACACCGTTCTCGGCGAGACCTTCTACCGGTCGCTGTTGCTGAGCTGGCATACTGATCTACTCGGCGACCAACGACTGGGCGGTGGAATCGCTTGGGCGGCAGGCGAAGTCCCACTCGTGCTGGTGATGATCGCGTTGCTCATCCAGTGGCGACGAAGCGACCAACGCACCGCTAAACGACTCGACAGGGCAGCCGACCGCGACGACGGCGCGGAGCTGGCCGCCTACAACGCCATGCTCGCCGAGATGGCCAAGCGGGACGGCCGCTAGCGGCGCGTCAACCTAGGTAAGTCGCGTGACGGTGCCTGCGAAGCCCAACGCGTGCTGATACGTGTCGAGGTTGTCGCGAGAGATTTTCGCGTGCACGGGACGTTCCAAAAAGAAGCGCAGCACAGGGTTGTATGCGTGATACGTCTCGTGGAACGTCAGCACGGTTGTGCCGTCGGGCTGTTCCTCGAGTTCGTGATAGCCGTCGGCGCGCGACCACAACGGCGCGCCGACCGCGACGTACCGCGACAGCTTGTTGAGCTTGCCTTCGGTCACCGTTTCAAACGACCGCCCCTTGCCTCCCGTCAGCAGATACTTGGGCACCTCGAAGATGCAGGTGCGGACCAGGCCCTCGCCGCCCTCGTCGCCTTCGTGGAGGATCTCCATGCTGCCCGTTGGCCATTTGAGCACCCGCGGTCGTGGCGAGTTCGGCGGCACCGGGGGATGCAGCACGCGCCACACCCTTCTCGGCGGGGCATCGATGTGGAATCGCACGGTGTAGGACTGCATCAGTGTTCTCCTCCCCAGGAGTTCCAGAAGGTGATGCTCTCCGCGGGCGGCCGCGAGGCCGGCCGGAAGTCGGTGCCGATCGTGTGGGCAACCGGGAACAGCGCCGCCTGCGTCGCGGTGGCCGGGATTCCCAGCAGCTCTCCGACCTCGCGTTCCTTGGCCAGATGCATGGTCGTCCAGACCGATCCCAGTCCGCGTGATCGCAGCGCCAGCAGGAAACTCCAGCCGGCAGGAATGATCGACGCCCACGCCGATGCGGCGACCAGTTGGTCTGCTCCGTCGAAACGGCTTTCCAGACACGGGATTACGTGAACCGGAACCTTGGCCAACGTCTCGGTCAGTCCGAGGGCGCTCTCATACACGCGCCGGGTCTGGGGATCGGATGTCGTCGAGGCGGCGTGGGCCAGGTATTCGGCACCGACGCTGCGGTAGATCTCGGCGATCGCTGCGCGCTTGTCGGCATCGGTGACCACCACCCAGCGCCAGTCCTGCGCGTTGCTCGCGGTTGGCGCCTGCATCGCGAGCCGCACGCACTCAAGGATGACGTCACGTTCGACCGGCCGCGTCAGGTCCAGGCGTTTGCGCACCGACCGGGTGGTGGTGAGAAGCTCGTCGACCGCGGCGATGTCCAAAGCTCGCTCAGACGTCGATCGCACAGGATTGATCGACGCCGAGCACGGTCAACGACCGCCCAAGCCCGAGAAAGACGGCCACGCACAGGGTCAGGTCGAGGATCTCCTCGTCGCTGAACAGCCCGCGCAACCGCCCGAAAAACTCGTCGTCGATGGAGGCGTGCTCGTTGGCGAAACGCTCGGCGTACTCGATCGCGAGGCGCTGGCGTGGCGCGTAACCGGGATAGGTGGCGTACGCCGCGACGTTCTCGTAGAGCTCTGGCGCGATGCCCGCGTCGAGCACCGACGGCGCCCGGAAGTCCGAGCACGCCACGCAGTCGTTGATCTGGGCGATCCGCATCCTGGCCAGCTCGCGCTCGTCTGCAGGCAGGATGCTGTCTTGGTAGGCGCCGCGGATCATTCGTTCGACCATGCCGCCCAGCTCAGGCCGCAGCGTCCAGATCATCGCGGCCTCGCCGCCGGGGCCGTCGGGCACATCTAGCCTTGCCATGATCGAACTTTCTGCAGGGGAAGACCGTTACCCTTGTGAGGTAACCAGATTCTCGGTGTCGCTGTCCAGATCGAATACTGGCGCGGGAGGTCGCGGGCTTGCTGTTCATGCACGAGGTGCACACGGTGCGCGGACGCGCCGAAGACGACTTCGAGGCCGCTTTCCGAGATGGCTGGATGCCCATGCTCGGCACCGGCGACGATGCCCGATTGCTGTGGTACGCCAACCACGCGCACGGCAGCGGCCCCGCTTACACCGTCGTCACGGTGACGGCCGTCCGCGACGGAACCGCGTGGGAGCGCCTTGCCCGTCGAATACAGAAGGGCGATCTCCGGAAATGGATGCGCGATCTCGACGAGCTCCGCCACGACGTCGAGGCGAAATTGCTTGTGCCGCTTGCGTGGTCGCCGCTCAAGGAGGTGGACTTCGACGAGGTGCCGACAGATGGCCGGGAACACGAGCTGACCCTCTACATGGAGGACACGATGTGGCCCTACGAGGACAAGTTGGGTGAGTACATCGACCGATGCGGCGAGGTGTACTCGAAGAGCCTGGACCACCCCAATCCGCTGCTCAGGATCGAGGCTGCCTTCCAGCCCGCCCTCGGCAGCCATCTGCGCCGCGAGGTCGCGCTGATGCAGCGCGTCCACGATCCGAAAGCGCTGCTCAAGCTGCTGCAGACCGAGATTCCGCCTGAGTACCGCGGCCCGGGAACATGGATGCACGACGCGCTCGAGCTGCGCGATCAGTGGGCCAGCCGGCTGCTGCGGACCTCCTCGTGGTCACCCCTATTCTGAGCCGCGGATGAACATCGGAACCCTCATCGATGCCGCGGCGGCCGACGACCCGGGCCGCACCGCGCTCATCATCGACGGACGCGAAATCAGCTACGGCGAGCTGGCCGCGGCCGTCGAACGCTGTGCCGCTCGCCTTGCCGACAGCGGAGTGGCGGGCACGAGCGTCGCCGTCCTCGACGTCGGCAGCCTGGCGTCGATCGCCACGATGCTCGGTGCCGCACGAATCGGCGCTGCCGCGGCGCTGATGAATCCCGCCCTGACACCGCGCGAGTTAGAAGGGCTCCTGGCGAACGGGGAGTGGGCCCCAGTCGGGGTCGCAGGAAACGATTACGTTGACCGTCTCGCCGATGCTGGTATGCCGACGGTATGGCTGGCTACCGACCTGATCGACGTTGGCGCGCCCGATGCGCCGCCACCAGTCGAGGACGCCGACGACCGGGACGCGGTGGTGCTGTTCACCAGCGGTACGACGGGTCTTCCGAAGGCTATCGGCATCACACAGGGACAGTTGAGCGCGCGATTGATCGGCGTCACAACACCTTTCCAGGTCGACGTGCCACCGACTGTGAGCATGATGAGCGTCCCGTTCTTCCATGTCGGCGGCGTCATCGGCGTGCTGGGCAACCTATACGCGGGCAACACCTACGTGGTGCAGGCCCGGTTCGACGCCGGAGAGTGGCTCCGCCTGGTGCAAGAGCACCGAGTGACGTCGACCTTCATGGTGCCGACGATGCTGCAGCGGGTCCTCGATCATCCCGACTTCGACAACACCGACCTGACGCCACTGGCCGCCATCGCCTATGGGGCCGCGGCCGCGCCCGTCGCATTGGTGCACAGGGCCATGGCCGCGATGCCACATGTGGGCTTCGCCAACGTGTTTGGTCAGACCGAAACCCTTGGTGCGTACACGACGCTGCTGCCGGACGATCATCGCGACCCCAACCGGGTGGGGTCGGTCGGTCGACCGCTGCCCGGGGTAGAGGTGCGCGTCGTTGACCCCGAAACCGGGATCGATGTCGAGGCAGGAACGGCTGGCGAGTTGTGGGTGAACTCCCGCCAGAACGTGATCGAAGGCTGGCTGCACACAGGGGATCTCGCTCGCCAAGACGCTGACGGCTACATCTATCCGATCGGCAGGCTGAAGGACACGATCAACCGCGGGGGAGAGAAGTTCGGCCCGATTGAAGTCGAGGATGCGATTCGGACGCATCCCGCGGTGAGCGATGTGGCGGTCGCCGGAATCGCCGACGAGGAGATGGGCCAACGGGTGGGTGCCGCCGTGGTAGCCGGGTCTGCACTGACACTTGACGAGCTTCGATCGCACTGCCGCGAGCTGATCGCCTATTTCAAGCTGCCCGAGCACCTGAAGATCGTCGACGACATTCCGTACAGCGCCACCGGCAAGGTCAACCGCCGTCAACTTGCCGCGCTGATAGCGGACGGCGCCTGACCCAACGAGAGGAGCCATCGTGCTGTTTCTTCACGAGACCCACCAGGTCGTCGGTGCGCGCGAGGACGACTTCGAGGCGGCCTACCGCGAGGGTTGGATGCCGACGCTGGCTCAGGGGGATGACGCGCGACTTCTGTACTACGCCAACCACGCTCACGGTTCCGGGCTGGCCTACAACGTCGTCACCATTACCGGAATCACCGACGGTGCTGCATGGGAGTGGCTGGCCCACCGAGCCCAGGCGGGCGACTTGCAGTCGTGGATGCGCGAACTGGACGACCTGCGTCACGATGTGACGGGCAAGATCCTGCTGCCGGTCGAGTGGTCGCCCCTGCAGGAGGTCGACCTCGCAAGCGTGCCGACGGACGGGGCGACGCATCCGTCGAGCCTCTTCATGGAGGACACCGGCTGGCCATCCGCGCCGCTGGACGACTACATCCGCATGTGGGACGAGATCTACTACCGGCCGCTGTCCAAGACATCGCAGATACTCGATATTCAGGCGTGTTTCCAAGTGGCACACGGAAGCTACAAGCGGCGAGAAGCCATGCTGTGGCAGAAGATCTCGCCCGCCAACGACTACGCGACGCTCGTGCGCTTACTCACTGCCGACATCGCGCCTGAGCAGCGCGGGCCGGGCACGTACATGTTCGAGGCGCTGAAGTACCGCGACCAATGGGAGAGCAGGCTCCTGCGGACCTCCGCCTGGTCGCCGTTGTACTAGGGGCACCGGGATCGAAGGTCCTCCAGCGCCTTGGCTGACTCGCTGCCGGGTTCGGCGTAGTAGATCAGCAGGTGTTGCTCGCCGGACTGTGGAACGTCGAGCTTGGTGCGGTGGAGGTGAATGTCTCCGACCTCGGGGTGTCGCATGTGGACGATGCCCCCGCGGTAACCGACGCCTGCGCGTGCCCAAAGTTCGCGGAAGCGGTCGCTGCTGAGCGACAGCTCCTCGATCAAGGCCCGCATCCGGGGATCGTCCAAATCTGTGCCGGCGACTTCGCGCAACCCATTCACTGCGACCTCCGTCACCTCGTCCCAATCAACGTAGAGGTCACGCGCGGCCGGCGCCAAGAGGCGCCACCGTAGGAAGTTCTCTCCTGGCGCGAACCCCGGTGACAATGCGCATGCAATTGGATTGGCAGCCAACACATCCTGATATCGATTGGCCACGATCGCAGGCATCGAAAACTGATCGATCAGTCGATCCAGATCGTTGGCGACTGCCTCAGAGGCAGACTCCGGCTGGCGGCTACCCGTCGTTCCCGCTAGCCGATGTAGATGGTCCGTGGCGCTGATGTCGAGTTGAAGGGCCCGCGCAAGTGCATCGACGACTTGTCCGGATGGATGGATGTCGCGGCCCTGCTCGAGGCGCAGGTAGTAGGCGGAGCTGATGCCTGAAAGCGTCGCGACCTCCTCGCGACGCAAACCCGCCACGCGGCGGCGCGCGCCAGCAACGAGCCCGCAGTCTTCGGGACAGAGCTGCTCGCGTCGCGCACGCAAGTAGTCACCCAGCGCATTCGCCCTCGGTGTCACCACCCGATTTTAAGGCTGTCCCTGGCAATACCACGATCAATTAGGTCCGGCTGGTGGTTCGTTTGCAGGAATCCGCCACTCGAGCCGCGCGTCCTTCTTGGCCGTAGCCGACGAGCGGCTAGCGAGCCTAGCTAACGAGCATGGGGCCACTCCAAATGAAAACCGTTGTCGGAAAGTAACTTCCGATGGCACTCAAGAGAAGGAAATCGTGCACATACCACTGACAAGATCTCATCCGTAGTTCGCCACCTTTGGAAATCGATGCTCGCGCTAGGGGCTGTTGCCCTCATCGTGGGCGTGGCGGTGCTGATCTGGCCGGGCGAATCGATCGTCGTCGCTGCAGCGCCCTTTGGCGGCTACCTGCTGGCCTCGGGTATCGCACAGGTCGTTGGAGCTTTCACTGTCTACACGTCCGCGGCCAGTCGCGTCCTGCTGTTCATCAGCGGCGCGCTGTCGATCGGCCTGGGCGTGGTCGCCTTCCGCGACTTCAACGACGGCGCCGCGGTGTGGTTGCTTACCCTGTGGATCGGCATCGGATTCGTCTTCCAAGGTGTCTCCGAGACGGTGTTGGCGATCAGCCTCAAGGAGCTGCCCGACCGTGGCTGGTACATCTTCGTAGGGGTGCTGACTGTCATCGCAGGCGTGGTGACGCTTGCATGGCCGATCAGCTCCATCGTGGTGCTCGCTATCGTCGCCGGAGTGTCGCTCGTCGTCATTGGGGCGACACAGATTGTGTGGGCGTTGAGCGCGCGTTCGACAGCCAAGAAGGTCGAGCAAGGTGTCGCACCGCTGGTGTCCAGCGCCGCCAGCTGACTCACTGTTCGGCGTGCTGAGGTGCGATGAGCGCATTTCAGCACGCCGAACGCTTGCCCGGGAAGCTGTCCCTGCC
This sequence comes from Mycolicibacterium moriokaense, assembly GCF_003201655.1. Taxonomy (GTDB): domain Bacteria; phylum Actinomycetota; class Actinomycetes; order Mycobacteriales; family Mycobacteriaceae; genus Mycobacterium; species Mycobacterium moriokaense_A. The sequence continues at coordinate 20,178 of NZ_QJJU01000015.1, read as the reverse complement.
AGTACCACCATCAATGAGGTCCGGCTACCGCCCCGTGCGCAGGAATTCGCTCCGCATCGGGTGCGCTCATGTGGTCGTAAGCCTCAGCTCATATCAACTAAGGAGGACGCAATGTCCACGATCCACTTCCACCAGACGACCACCTCGAGCCCCGAGCAGTTCATCGCAGGGCTCACCGATTTCGGACCCGGTCGCTCGAAAGTCTTTTCAAACAGCGCTGATTCGCGTCTGAAGGTGCATCGTCAGGGTGCTTATGACGCCGACGTCACCGAGGGCGGGGGCGGCACCTGGGAGCGTCTGTACTACAACTGGTCCGATCCCAACATCGTCAGGATCAAGACGACCGACTCGAATGTGTTTGGCGGCGCATCCGGCTACATCTACACCCTGACGCCGCGGCCCAACGGAACGACAGACGTCGACGTCGTCATCGTTCGCGAGGGCAAGAACCTCAAGGGACGCGTGCTCGCGGGCGTGCTCGGGACCGTCGGCAAGAACGTATTGCGAAAGGCATTCGTCCACAGCGTCAAAGCGATCGAAGCCCGCAACGACGCGACCGTAGCGTAACTAGCCGACCGCGCCTGCTGCGATGGCTGCGGGCCAGCTGCCGTACGCGCTGATGTCGGCGCCGGTGGCTGCCGATGCGTCGCAGCCGAACGCGGTTCGCCATGTGCCGTCGTCGAATTCGACCTTGCCGAGCTGCATCGGCGCAGGCAAGGCGGCCAGGAATCGGCCGAGCGCGGCAGGGGACAACAGCCACCGGTGTCCGCTCAAGGCGGTGCCGGGCTCCCCGTCGGCGACCCGGGTGATGGCCGGCTTGGCCGGGACGGTCGGCAAGACCGTCATCCGGTAGCGCGGCGCGGTCGTCACCTCGCCGGCCCAGCGGGCGCCCTGATCGGTCAGCTGATGAACAAGTGGTCCGCCCCGGAGGTGCGCACCGAACACCACCAGTTCGACGGAATCCGCCACCGCCAGCGGCCAAACATCCACGGGCGCTTCGTCTCCCGATGCCAGCGCGGCGATATCCACGGCGACCGCATCTTCGAAGGCGCGGGCCAGCACGGTAATCCCGAACTGTGCCTGCCCTGCGGTGCCCGCAGGCACGGCCACCGCGCACAGATCGAAAAGGTTGCAGAAGTTGGTGTAGGTGCCCATCCGGGAATTGACGCCGACGGGGTCTGCGGCCACCTCGTCGATGCGCGGATGCGTCGGAGCGGTTGGCACTACGAACGCATCGACGCCGTCGAGAGCGGTCATGGCGACGATACGCAACCGGTCGACCTCACGGCGGTCGCGCACCAGCCGGTGCGCCGGAATGTCGCGCGCGGCGGTGATGATCCGCCGCACTGTTGGGTCGATCGCCGCGTCAGGATGCGCATCGATGAATTCGCCTACGGCGGCGTACCGTTCGCTCACCAACCCGCCCTCGTAGAGCAGCTTGGCCGCGGCCAGGAAGGGTGCGATGTCCACGGTGACGATGCGTACACCCGCTTCGGCCAGCCGGCCGACAGCGGTGTTGAACGCGGCGCGCCACTGGCTATCGAGTTCGGGCAGGTCATCGGGAACCGCAACGACGGGGCCGGGCGGCGCCGCGAGCCGGACGTCGGCGGGCCAGCCGCGGGCCCCTGCCCCCGCAGCCATCACACCCATCGCGCGGTTAGCCAGGTTCAGGGTCTGCGCCAAAATCGTTACACAGTCGTAGGATTCGCACGCAGGCACGACGCCTTCGGTGCTGATCACCCCGAGCGTGGGCTTGATCCCGACGATGCCCTGCAGGCCCGCGGGCACGCGTCCCGAGCCTGCGGTGTCGGTGCCGATCGCGATGTCGGCTTCGCCGGTGGCGACCGCGACCGCCGATCCCGAGCTGGACCCGCCGCTGATGAATTCGGGCCTGCGGCTGTCGGGCACCGCGCCGTACGGCGAGCGTGTGCCGACGAGGCCGGTCGCGAACTGGTCGAGGTTGGTCTTGCCGACGACGACGGCGCCTGCCGCCCGCAGCGCCGCCACTGCCGCCGCGTCGCGGTCGGGCGGGTAGGCGAACTCCGGGCAGGCCGCGGTGGTGGGCAGTCCGGCCACGTCGACGTTGTCCTTCACCGCCAGCCGGACACCGGCCAGTGGGCCCCTGCTCGCGTTCAGTTCGGCCGCCACCTCTGAGTCGGGCCTGCGAGTGATCCACACAGTCATGCCGATCAACCTAAGGGCCAACTATCCACAGTGCTGAGTTCATCCACAGCCGCCGCGGGGTTAGGCGGGCGGTCGGGCCGCGATGTCTGCGCCGCGGCGGTCAATGGCTGTGCGACGCGCGTCGCAGTCAGGTCAAACGAGAGGAATTAGCAATGTTTGAGACGTCCATCACCGTCATCGGCAATATCGTCAACGACCCACACGGTCGCAGGGTGGGGGACCAGGAGGTCATCAAATTCCGCGTTGCCAGCAACTCGCGCCGCCGCACGGCCGACGGCACCTGGGAGGCCGGCAATTCGCTGTTCGTCACCGTCAACTGCTGGGGCAGGCTGGTCACTGGCGTCGGTGCGGCGTTGCGCAAGGGCGACCCCGTGATCGTCGTGGGACACGTCTACACCAGCGAATACGAGGATCGCGACGGGAATCGCCGCTCGTCGTTGGAGATGCGCGCGACGTCCGTCGGGCCAGATCTGTCGCGATCGATCGTGCGCATTATTGAGAAGACGGGCACTGGCAGGGACGCCGCCACGTCGGCGGACGAGCCCTTGGTCGAGGCCGAAACCGACGAGAAGGCGTCCGACCACGAAGAAGCATCTGGCGACGACTCGGCCGTCGGCGGAAAGGCGCTACCTCTGTCCGCGTAGCCGCCTCGGGGTAGCTCCGTCGGCACCGCCGACCCAGGCCACGCCTACCATGGTCGCGGGCAACACCAAAGACTCGCATTCCTTCGGAAAGGCAACACCACGGCATGGCCGAATTCATCTATTCGATGCGGAAGGTCCGCAAGGCGCACGGCGACAAGGTGATCCTTGACGACGTCAGTCTGAACTTCCTTCCCGGCGCGAAGATCGGCGTCGTCGGCCCGAACGGGGCCGGTAAGTCGAGCGTCTTGCGGATCATGGCCGGACTGGACGTGCCCAATAACGGCGACGCCCTCCTGCAGCCGGGCGCGTCGGTCGGCATCCTGCAGCAGGAACCCCAGCTCGACGAGACCAAGACCGTGCGCGAGAACGTCGAAGACGGCGTGGCGATCAAGGCCAAACTCAACCGGTACAACGAGGTCGCCGAGCTGATGGCCACCGACTACACCGACGAGCTGATGGACGAGATGGGCCATCTGCAGGAGGAACTCGACGCCGCCGACGCGTGGGACATCGATTCGCAACTCGAGCAGGCGATGGACGCACTGCGCTGCCCGCCGCCCGACGATCCCGTCACCAACCTGTCGGGTGGCGAGCGCCGCCGCGTGGCGTTGTGCAAGCTGCTGCTGTCCAAGCCCGACCTGCTGCTGCTCGACGAGCCCACCAACCACCTCGACGCCGAGAGCGTGTTGTGGCTCGAACAGCATCTCGCCGAGTACAAGGGCGCGATCTTGGCCGTCACCCACGACCGCTACTTCCTGGACAACGTGGCCGAGTGGATTCTCGAACTCGACCGCGGCCGCGCCTACCCGTACGAGGGCAACTACTCGACCTATCTGGAGAAGAAGGCCGAGCGCGTCGCCGTGCAGGGCCGCAAGGACGCCAAGCTGCAGAAGCGACTGCAGGAGGAACTCGCCTGGGTCCGGTCGGGCGCCAAGGCTCGGCAGGCCAAGAGCAAGGCGCGGCTGGGGCGCTATGAGGAGATGGCCGCCGAAGCCGAGAAGACGCGCAAGCTCGACTTCGAGGAGATCCAGATCCCGACGGGCCCGCGTCTCGGCAGCGTCGTGGTCGAGGTCGAGCATCTCGACAAGGGCTTCGAGGGGCGCACCCTGATCAAGGACCTGTCGTTCACGCTGCCGCGCAACGGCATCGTCGGCGTTATCGGCCCCAACGGCGTCGGCAAGACCACGCTGTTCAAGACGATCGTCGGTCTCGAACAGCCCGACAGCGGCATCGTCAAGGTGGGCGAGACGGTCAAGCTCAGCTACGTCGACCAGTCCCGGGCGGGCATCGATCCCAAGAAGAACGTCTGGGAGGTCGTGTCGGACAAGCTGGACTACATCGAGGTAGGCCAGAACGAGATCCCGTCGCGGGCGTATGTCTCCGCCTTCGGGTTCAAGGGTCCGGACCAGCAGAAACCGGCAGGCGTGCTGTCCGGCGGTGAACGCAATCGGCTCAATCTGGCGCTCACCCTCAAGGAGGGCGGCAACCTGATCCTGCTCGACGAGCCCACCAACGACCTCGACGTGGAGACACTGTCGTCCCTGGAGAACGCGCTGGAGAACTTCCCAGGGTGCGCGGTGGTGATCTCCCACGACCGTTGGTTCCTCGACCGCACCTGCACGCACATCCTGGCGTGGGAGGGCGACGACGACAACGAGGCCAAATGGTTCTGGTTTGAGGGCAACTTCGCCGGCTACGAGGAAAACAAAGTGGAACGACTTGGTATCGATGCGGCCCGTCCGCACAGGGTGACCCACCGCCGGCTAACGCGCGACTAATGTCGATGGGCGGGCCAGCGCCGGCACGCCAGCGTGAGTAGGAGAGCGGTGCGATGGAGGTCAATCCTGCGGCCGGGACAGGTGTCGACGGATCTACCGCCTCGCCGCCGCTGAGCCAGGACAAGATCGCCAGGTTGGCGCGGGCGTACATGGTGACCTATCGCGGCCCTCACGGTGACGCGCCCGGCGCCGACTCGGCGGTGACTGCTCCGGTGGACCGGACCGCGTTGGGCAGGTTGACGTCGCCTGTCCTGGTCAACGCTCACTACCGGCTCGGTCAGCACCGGTCCTTCGGCGACACTCGAGTTGCCACCTATGCCGAGGACGACCCGGCGGGATTCGGCCCCGCCCTGCAAATCGTCACCGACAACGCGTCGATGCTGATGGATTCCGTGACAGTGCTGCTGCACCGGCTCGGGGTGGCCTACAAGGCCATCATGAACCCGGTGTTCCGGGTGCGACGCGGACCAAGCGGGGACCTGCTGGATATCGAGCCGGCGTCGGACGCCCAGTTTGGTGACGGCATCGACGAGACGTGGATCCACGTCCAGCTGGCCGAATCGGCCGACCCAAAGGCGTTGGAGGAGGTCAAGCGCCTGCTGCCCAGCGTGCTGGCCGACGCCCGTCAGGTGGCTTTGGACTCGACGTCGATGGCGGCCATGCTGCGCAGCCTGGCGGCCGAACTCGACTCCGATCACGAAGGCCGGTTCCCCGGCTCGGACCGCAAGGACGTCGCGGCGCTGTTGCGTTGGCTGGCCGACGGACACTTCGTGCTGCTGGGCTACCAGCGCTGCCAGGTCCGTGACGGCCAGGCCTCGGTCGATCCATCCAGTCGTCTCGGTGTGCTGCGACTGCGCAGTGATGTGCTGCCGCAACTCACGGATAGCGACGATCTGCTGGTGCTGGCGCAGGCCACTATGCCCAGCTTCCTGCGCTACGGCGCCTACCCGTACATCGTGGTGGTCCGTGAGCGCGCCGGCGGAACGGCGATCGAGCATCGCTTCGTCGGATTGTTCACGGTGGCCGCCATGAACGCCAATGTTCTTGAGATCCCGCTGATTTCACGACGCGTAAATGACGCGCTCGCGATGGCGCACCGCGATCCCAGCCATCCCGGCCAGCTGCTGCTTGACATCATCCAAACGATCCCGCGTTCTGAGCTCTTCGCGCTTTCTGCCAAACAGCTGCTGGACATGGCGATGGCGGTCGTCGACCTCGGTTCGCGCCGCCGGACGCTGTTGTTCATGCGCGCCGATCAACTCGCTCACTTCGTGTCGTGCCTGGTGTATCTCCCCCGTGACCGGTACACCACCGCGGTGCGGCTGGAGATGCAGGACATCCTGGTCCGCGAGCTGGGCGGCGTGAGCATCGACTACGCCGCGCGAGTCAGCGAATCACCTTGGGCAGTAGTACATTTCACGGTTCGGCTACCCGAAGGTTCCCGGCAACAGGACGTCGACGTCTCGCTCGAAAACGAGGCCCGAATCCAGGACCTGCTCACCGAGGCCGCCAGGACATGGGGTGACCGGCTGATGGGTGCGGTGAAGACCGGCTCGATCAGCCAGGCCGTGGCCGAGCACTACTCGTCGGCCTTCCCGGAGGTCTACAAGCAGGCCTTTGCGCCGATGGACGCGATCAAAGACATCGCGATCATCGAAGAGCTGCAGGATAATTCGGTCAAACTGGTGCTCGGTGACCGCGGTCCCGACAACATCGCCCAGCTCACCTGGTACCTCGGTGGGCGGTCGGCGTCACTGAGTCAGCTGCTGCCGATGCTGCAGTCCATGGGCGTCGTGGTGCTCGAGGAGCGCCCGTTCACAGTGACCCGCCCCGACGGATTGCCGGTCTGGATCTACCAGTTCAAAATCTCGCCGCACCCCAACATCCCGACGCCGCCTGCGGGCCCCGAACGCGTGTCGATGGCCCAGCGGTTCGCCGACGCGGTCACCGCGATCTGGCACGGTCGAATGGAAATCGACCGGTTCAACGAGCTGGTGTTGCGGGCTGGCCTGACCTGGAATCAGGTGGTCGTGCTGCGCACGTATGCGAAATACCTGCGGCAGGCGGGTTTTCCGTACAGTCAGTCCCTCATCGAAACGGTGGTCAACGACAACGCGGGCACCGCGCGCTCGCTCGTCGAGCTGTTCCAGGCGTTATTCGATCCGAAGCCCTCAGATGAAGAGCGGCGCCGCGACGCGCAGACGGCCGCTGCCGCTGTTGCGGCAGACATCGACGCGCTGGTCAGCCTCGACACCGATCGCGTGCTGCGGGCGTTCGCATCGATGATCCAGGCCACGCTGCGGACCAATTACTTTGTCAGCAGCCCGGATTCAGCGCGTCACCAGAACGTGCTGTCGGTCAAGCTCAACCCCGCCCTGATCGACGAAGTGCCATTGCCTCGGCCAAAGTTCGAGATCTTCGTCTACTCGCCGCGAGTGGAGGGCGTGCACCTGCGGTTCGGGCACGTCGCGCGCGGCGGCCTGCGCTGGTCGGACCGTCGCGAGGATTTCCGCACCGAGATCCTTGGCCTCGTCAAGGCGCAGGCCGTGAAGAACGCGGTGATCGTCCCGGTCGGAGCCAAGGGCGGCTTCGTCGTCAAGGCGCCACCGGCCGCCACTGGCGATGCCGCCGCAGATCGCGACGCCCAACGCAACGAGGGTGTGGCTTGCTACAAGCTGTTCATCGCCGGGCTGCTGGACCTCACAGACAATGTCGACAAGGCCACCGGCAACGTCGTCACCCCGCCAGATGTGATTCGCCGCGACGGCGACGACGCCTATCTCGTCGTGGCGGCGGACAAGGGCACCGCAACGTTCTCCGATATCGCGAACGAAGTCGCCGCGTCATACGGCTTCTGGCTCGGCGATGCGTTCGCCTCGGGCGGTTCGGTCGGTTACGACCACAAGGCGATGGGCATCACCGCCAAGGGTGCGTGGGAGTCCGTCAAACGCCACTTCCGCGAGATGGGCGTCGACACCCAAACCGAGGACTTCACCGTGGTCGGCGTCGGCGACATGAGCGGCGACGTATTCGGCAACGGCATGTTGCTGTCCAAACACATCCGATTGTTGGCCGCGTTCGACCATCGACACATCTTCATCGACCCCAATCCCGACGCGGCGAGATCGTGGGATGAGCGTCGGCGGATGTTCGACCTGCCGCGGTCCAGCTGGGAAGACTACGACAAATCGCTGATTAGCCAGGGCGGCGGGGTGTACAGCCGCGAACAGAAGTCCATCCCGATCACGCCGCAGGCCAGGGCCGCCCTCGGCATCGAGGACGGTGTCGACGAGATGACGCCGCCCAACCTGATGAAAGCGATCCTGAAGGCGCCAGCCGATCTGTTGTTCAACGGAGGTATCGGCACCTACGTCAAGGCGGAGACGGAATCGGACGCCGACGTCGGTGACCGCGCCAACGACGCGGTCCGCGTGAACGGAAACCAGGTGCGCGCCAAGGTGATCGGTGAAGGTGGCAACCTCGGTTTGACGCAGCTGGGCCGTATCGAGTTCGACTTGGCCGGCGGCCGAGTCAATACCGACGCACTGGACAACTCGGCCGGTGTCGACTGCTCCGACCACGAGGTCAACATCAAGATCCTCATCGACTCGCTGGTCACCGCGGGCAAGGTCAGGGCCGAGGACCGGACCGCGCTGCTGGTGTCGATGACCGACGAGGTCGGCACGCTGGTGCTCGTCGACAACGAGGATCAAAACGATCTGATGGGTACCAGCCGCGCCAACGCCGCCAGCCTGCTGCCGGTGCATGCCCGCATGATCAAGGATTTCGTCAAGGATCATGGCCTCAATCGCGAGCTCGAGGCGCTGCCATCGGAGAAGGAGATTCGGCGCCGAACCGACGCCGGAATCGGGCTGACATCACCAGAACTCGCGACGATGATGGCTCACGTCAAGCTGAATTTGAAGCACGAACTGCTCGCCAGCGACCTGCCCGACCAGGAGGTGTTCGCCTCCCGGCTGCCGTGGTACTTCCCGTCCAACCTGCGTGACGAGTTCGCCAGCGAGATCCGTCATCATCAGCTGCGCCGGGAGATCGTCACGACAATGCTGGTCAACGACCTCGTCGACACCAGCGGGATCAGCTACGCCTACCGGATCTCCGAAGACGTCGGTGTCGGGCCCGTCGACGCGGTGCGCAGTTATGTAGCGACCAACGCGATATTCCGAATCGGCGAAGTCTGGCGTCAGATTCGCGCCGCCGATGTTTCAGTCGCGGTCTCGGATCGGATGACCCTTGACCTGCGCAGGCTCATTGACCGCGCGGGCCGCTGGCTGCTCAACTACCGTCCGCAGCCGCTTGCCGTGGGCGCCGAGATCAACCGGTTCGCGGAGAAGGTTCGCATTCTGACCCCGCGCATGTCGGAATGGCTGCGCGGCGACGACAAAGCCATCGTCGAGAAGGAAGCACGTGAGTACAGCGCACAGGGCGTCTCGCACGACCTGGCGTACATGGTGACGACCGGGCTGTACCAGTACAGCCTGCTCGACGTGATCGACATCGCCGATATCGTCGACCGTGATCCGGCCGAAGTCGCCGACACATACTTCGCGTTGATGGACCGCCTCGGCACCGACAACCTGTTGACGGCGGTGTCCCGCCTCGTTCGCGACGATCGCTGGCATTCGTTGGCCCGCTTGGCGATTCGCGACGATATCTACGGTTCGCTGCGGGCGTTGTGCTTCGACGTGCTGGCCGTTGGTGAACCGGACGAGAGCGGCGAGGAGAAGATCGCCGAGTGGGAGACGACGAACAGTTCCCGCGTCAGCCGGGCCCAGCGGACGCTGACCGAGATATACGACAGCGGCGAACTCGACTTGGCGACACTGTCGGTGGCGGCGCGGCAGATCCGCAGCATGACGCGAACCAGTGGAACAGGACAAACCGGATGACAACAGGATTTGTCGCGCCGGTGCACGTGCGCTGGTCGGACATCGACATGTATCAGCACATCAACCATGCCACGATGGTCACCATCCTCGAAGAGGCCAGAATCCCTTTTCTGCGTGAACCATTCGGTGCGAACATCAGGACGATCGGTCTGCTTATCGCCGAGGTCAACATCGCCTACAAGGGTCAGTTGCGGCTGGTGGACTCGCCGCTGCAGGTGACGATGTGGTCCAAGCGGGTGCGCGCCGTCGACTTCACCATCGGATACGAGGTGCGACCTGCGCACGCAACGCCGGATACCAAGCCGTCGGTGATCGCCGAGACGCAGTTGGCCACCGTCCACATCAAGGCGCAACGGCTCGAACGGCTTTCGCCCGCGCAGCGTGATTATCTGCAGCACTGGATGCGATGACCCAACCCGAACGCGGTATTTGGCTTGACGACGCCACGCACCGCGAGGATCTGGTGACGTTCACCGAGCGGGCGTTGCGGCTCGACGACGCCGCCGTCGTGCGGCTGCGGGAGCGCGCGGGAGGCCTAGTGGTCGCCTGGGTGACAACCGGTTTCGACGTGCTGGCCAGCCGGGTAGTCGGCGGACGGATCCGGCCGGCGGACCTGTGCGCAGGCGCGGACGCGCTCACAGCAGGGCTGACGGCAATGGACCGCAGCGGCTACGTCTCGCCGGGATTTCCGATGGACTCGGCGTGGCGCGGGGCTCTGCCGCCGGAAAACGGGTTCGTCCACCTCGACGACGTGCCCGCCCGCGCTGTGCTCGAGCTTGCCCAGAGAGGCGTCGCGCTGGCGAAGGAACACTCGAGCGCACACGGACCGCCCGCGTCCCTACTGGATCAGGAGGTCGTTGCCGTCAGCTCGGGGGATACCAGCATCGGCATCCCGATGCGTTGCGTTTTCGCGTTGACCGCAATGGGGTTTCTGCCGCAGTCGGCGGCGGCGGGGCTGGACCCCGAAACCGTCGCGGCCGACGAGATCGTGCGGGTGCGCGCGCTGCCTGCTTGGCTGCGCATCGATGCACGCTTTGGTTCGGTGTACCGCCGTCGTGGCGACCCCGCGTTGGTCTTGCGGTAGACCAGCCAGTCGCCGCTCACAGATTGGTTGCGGTCGTAACGCTCAGCTAATATGAGTGACCTGGCGTTTTGGGTGGAGGCGGCTGTGAACTACAGGCGGGTCTACCTCGTGGTATCGGGTGGGAGGTGGTTATGGACGGTTCACCCCGCGCCCCGTCGCTGGTAGGCGCCAGCGACGAATACACCGAGTGGGACGCGGCCTACGTGCTGGGGTCGTTGACCGACGCTGACCGCGGTGAGTATGAGGCGCATCTGCGCGGCTGCCCCTCTTGCCGCCAATCCGTCGACGAGCTCAGCGGCATGCCGGCGATTTTGGGACAACTGACCCTTGACGAGTTCGCTGCAATCGGCGACGCCGCATCCGAGGCGCCCCCGCTGGACCCACGCGTGTTGTCATCACTGGTAGCCACCGTCAGTCGCCGGCGCCGCAATGCACGTTTGATGACATGGGGTGCAGCCGCCGCGGCAGCCGCTGCAGTGCTGATCGGCGTCGTTTTTGGCGTGCAACTCCATTGGGGCGCAACGACTTCGGTACCAGCCAAGGTCGAAGCATCCGCGCTCACAATGACGCGCGTCGCACAGACCGAGCTGACCGCTACAGTCGCAGTGAGCAGTCATGGGTGGGGAACCCAAATCGACATGAACTGTCTCTACCCGGAGGAGCCCAACACCGCGGCCTCCGCCGCGGACCAACCCCTCGACAAGCTCGCGATGGTGGTCGTCGCTCGCGACGGCAGTCACGACCAACTGGCCACCTGGATGGCGGTCAAGGGCGTGCATGCCACTCCCGCCGGCAGCACGGCGAGGCCAATCGACCAAATCGCCACCGTGGAAATCGTCGCAGCGGACACCGGAAACGTGCTCCTGGAGCGCGCCCTCTAGGACCCACGCAACAGCGGCCACAGTGTCCGCAGTGTCCCGTGCAGGCTCGACTTCACCGCCTCTTCGGAAATGTCCAAGTCGGACGCGATCTGGGCTGTCGTTCGGCGTTCGTAATAGGCGTAACGAAGCACGGCGCGATCCTCACCGGGCAATTGCGCCAACGCGTAGCGCAGTAACGCCGACGCATGCTGGTCGTCGGGTCCCCGCAACTGGCCGGAATCCGGACCGCTCATCTCGTGCTCCCACCGGAAAACACTCTACGTAGCTGCCGTCGCCTCACGGACCCTACAACTGCGTCGAGATAGCACCGTGACCGGTTCGCCCGTTTTCGCTAGACCAGCCAGGCGGCGGTGTTCGGCGACAGCTTGCCGTCGACCAGTGCGCCGCTCGCCAGCAGCAGCTCGCCGTCAGGCAGGGCCATCGCACGGCGGCCGGCGTTCAGAACGCACACCAAGCCGCTACTGAGCCGGAACGCCAGACCGCCGGCAGGCGAGTCGAGCCATTCGACTGCCAGGCCGTCGAATTCTGGTCGGTCGCGGCGCAATTCGATCGCCCGGCGGAAGAACGACAGCGTCGACTCGGAGTCGGCGATCTGCTTGTCAACCGTCAACGTCGCCCACTCGGGAGGAAGCGGCAGCCAGGTGTCAGGGTTGTCGGAGAATCCGAAGGGGGGAGCGTCGCCCTCCCACGGAATCGGCACACGGCTGGCGTCGCGTCCTCGCCTGGTGTGTCCAGATCGTTCCCACACCGGGTCCCGCAGTGCCTCGTCGGGCAGGTCGACGTTCGGAAGTCCGAGCTCCTCGCCGTTGTAGACGAACACCGCCCCTGGCAGCGCGAGCATCACCTGCGCCATCGCACGCGCGCGAGCCAGGCCGACGGGACCGCCGCCGTAGCGCGTCGGCTCGCGGTCGACGTCGTGATTGGCCAGCGTCCAGGTGGGTGTTGCGCCCACCATTTCCGCGGCGGCCAAGGAGTTCTCGATGGCTCCGCGGATGTCGGTGGCGTCGAAATCCGCCCGCAACAGCCGGAAGTTGAAGCCGAGGTGCAGCTCGTCGGGCCGGACATACCGGGAGAATTGTTCGTTGTCGTACACCCAGACCTCGCCGATCGCGACGGCGTCCGGGTAGTCGTCGAACAGCCTGCGAATCTGTCGGTGGATCTCGTGCACGCCGTCGTTGTTGAACCGTGGGTCGTCATCCATATCGGCCAGCAGCACCTCGGCCCTGATGACCTCCATATCGGGCAGCCCCGGCGGCTTGGCCATGCCGTGCGCGACGTCGATCCGGAACCCGTCGATGCCGCGCTCCAGCCAGAACCGCAGCGTCTTCTCGAGGTCCTCGAACACCTCGGGGTTGTCCCAGTTCAGGTCCGGCTGCTCGGCGTCGAACAGGTGGAGATACCACTGGCCGGGGTTGCCGTCAGCCTCGACAACCCGGGTCCATGCGGGGCCGCCGAAGATCGACACCCAGTTGTTCGGGGGATGAATGCCGCCGGGGCCGGTGCCGTCGCGAAAGATGTAGCGCTCACGCTGGTCGCTGCCGGGGCTGGCGGCCAGCGCCGCCTGGAACCAGGGGTGCGCAGAGCTGGTGTGGTTGGGCACCAGGTCCATCGTCACCTTGATGCGCAAGCGGTGAGCGGCGTCCGTCAGCCGGTCCAGCGCCTCGATCCCGCCGAACAACGGGTCGACGTCGCGGGGATCGGCAACGTCGTAGCCGTTGTCGGCCATGGGCGAGACCATCACCGGGTTGAGCCAGATCGCGTCGACGCCCAACGCCGCGAGGTAGTCCAGCTTGGCGGTGACCCCGTCGAGATCGCCGACGCCGTCGCCGTTGCTGTCCATGAAGGACCGCGGATAGGTCTGGTAGAAGAGCGCGTGCGACCACCAGGTTGCCGTCATCAGAAGGGCGAGTTCACCATCGAGTGCGCGGCCATCTCCAAGTAGGCGGTCAGCTCTTTGCGGTGCTCGTCGTCGAGCGTCTGCGAGTCTATCTCCGCCACCGCGGTGTGCATGCAGCGCAGCCATGCGTCGCGCTCGATGTAGCCGATCCGGAACGGGGCGTGCCGCATCCGCAATCTGGGGTGACCGCGCTGATCGGAATAGGTCCGTGGTCCGCCCCAGTACTGCTCGAGGAACATCCGCAGCCGTTCCTCCGCGCCGTCGAAATCGTCCTCGGGGTAGATCGGACGCAGGATCTCGTCCTCGCGGACCAGCTGATAGAACCGCGACACGATGGCGTGGAACGTGTCGTGGCCGCCCACCGCGTCATAGAACGATTGCTCCGGCTGTGTCACGGCACCATTGTGCCCGTGTGGGCGCAGAAGGCCCCGGTCAGCCGGTCGCGTCACCGTATGTTCACGGGACTGACCTGCGGACACGAACGAATTTGTTATGCGATCGACAGCAATCCATGGTGGACTGTCGGTCGGAGGACGTATGGCGCAGCGCAAGAAGAGCCACGGCCACCGGCATCACGGGGCCGCGGCGGGCTTATCTGGGGTCGCCATGACCCATGCCCAAACGCGGGTGCTGCACAGCGTCGATACTCATCCACCGAGTACGACCCACGACGGCTCCATCTGGGGGCGCCGTCGTGTGCTGCTTCTAAATTCCACGTACGAACCGTTGACCGCTCTGCCGATGAGGCGGGCGGTCATCATGCTTATGTGCGGCAAGGCGACCGTCGTGCACGACGATCCGAACGGGCCCGTGATCCACTCGGCCAGCAGGTCTATCACCGTGCCGTCGGTGATCAGGCTTCATGCCTATGTGCGGGTGCCGTATCGGGCGCGGATCCCGATGACCAGGGCCGCTCTGATGCATCGCGACCGGTTTCGCTGCGCCTACTGCGGAGCCAAGGCCGACACCGTCGACCATGTGGTGCCGCGCAGCCGAGGCGGGGACCATTCCTGGGAGAACTGCGTGGCGGCGTGCTCGACGTGCAATCACCTCAAGGCCGACCGATTGCTGGCCGAGCTGGGCTGGTCGCTGCGTTCGGTGCCGGTGCCGCCGAAGGGTCAGCACTGGCGGTTGCTGTCGTCGGTCAAGGAACTCGACCCGGCCTGGGTGAGATACCTGGGTGAGGGCGCGGCCTGAGCGCGGCTTAGGTTACGGTTTGCGTCGTGAGCATCGCACTGACCCACTCCCTCCTCGGAGGGGTTCCGCTGGCCATCACGCTGGCGTTGATCGTGTTGATCTGGGGCGTCGGCAAGAACCGCAAGGGCCCGCATCCGGCGACCTACAAACTGTCCGAAACCTGGACGCACGCTCCGATTCTGTGGGCGTCCGATGAACCCGCCGACCATGGCCACGGTGGCCACGGATCGCACTTCACGGTAGGAGGCGGCGCCAGTGGCAAGTGGTGAAGTCGCGACTGTTTCGTCTGCCGAACTGGCCGAGCTGCCACGGGGATTCGTCGTAACGTCCAGCGGACGAATCTCGGGGGTCACCGAGCCCGGCGAGGCGTCGGTCACCTACCCGTTCCCTGTGGAGGATCTGGTCGTCCTCGACGACGCTCTGAAGTACGGCTCGCGCGCTGCGAAGGCCCGTTTCGCGGTGTACCTCGGCGACCTCGGCGAGGACACCGCCGCCTCGGCGCGCGACATCCTCGCCAAGGTGCCGACGCCGGATAATGCGGTGCTGCTTGCGGTTTCGCCGAACCAGCGCGCGATCGAGGTGGTCTACGGCAGCGAGGTCCAGGGCCGCGGCATCGAAGAGGCCGCTCCGCTCGGAGTTTCAGCTGCCGCCGCGTCCTTCAAAGAGGGCAACCTGATGGACGGCCTGATCAGCGCCGTCCGGGTGCTCAGCGCCGGCGTCTCCGCACCCTGACCTACCGCGACCGTGCGTGTTTGTACGCCGACACGCCGTCAACTGTGGACATTTTGCGCACGCTCGTGGGCGTCCGACGGTGCCTGCACCGCGAGCGCCGCACGGATTTCGATATAGCGCGTCAGGAACCTGCGCTCATCGAGCCGCTTCCGCCGCATCCAGCCGGTGACCTCGTCATTGCACTTGCTGGTGTTGCAAGAAGCGCAGGCGGGCACGACGTTGTCGATGGTGTACCGGCCGCCTCGCGAGATCGCCATCACGCAATCGCGTTGCAACGCGCCATCGGTCGCGCCGCAGTAGGCGCAACCTTTCCAGGCCTCCTTGAGTGCCGCCCATTGCTCACCGGTGAGGTCGTTGACGACCGCATTTACCCGGCGCTTGCGCTTACGGGCCGCCCTTGCCTTGCGACTTCGGCTGACTGCCACCTCGAAAGCGTATGCGCGCGAGCGTGCGCAAAGTGCCCGCCAAAGACGGCGTGTCGGCGTACAGACACGCACGCTCGCCGTAGTTAGGTGTCGCGGTAGTTACGAGATGTCGAAGGCGCGCGCCCGTAGTGCGCGCTCGACACCCGCGCGGCCCTCGAGAACCAGCCTGTGCAGCGACGGCGGCACATCCGGGTCGGCGAGGAAGCTATCCGCGGCGTCCAGACCGGCCTGGCTGATGTCCCATGACGGATAGAGCCCGATCACCACTGTCTGCGCGACCTCGCTCGACCGCCGCTGCCACACCCCGGAGATCGCACCGAAGTACTTGGCGCTGAACGGCTGCAGTAGCTCGTGCTGGCCCGGCCGCGCGAACGCGCCGACCATCGACCGTGCAGTGGTGTTGGGAAGAGTGTCGTCCTCAATCACCTCGGTCCACGCTGATTCCTTGACCGCAGACTGAGGTCGCGCCGTGGACGCCTCCAAGGCATGGCGCTGGCCCGCTGCGGTCGGATCTTGCTGTGCCTCTGCGTCGATGAACGGTGACTCCGCGCCGTCGGCGTCGATCACACCCGCCGCAGCCAGGGCCGTGACGATGCGCCAGCGCAGGTCGGTGTCGATCACCAGACCGGGCAGGTTCACCGCTGCCGGCTCGTTGTCGAGCAGCGTCGACAGCACGGCGACGTGGTTCGGTGAAAGTACCGATGCGCACAGCGCGTTGACGAACACCAGCTGATGATCAGAGCCCGGTGCCGACTCGCGCGCCAGGTCCAGCAGCGCATCTCCGAATGCAGGCCAACCGTTTTCGGTCGCCCATTCGGGATTCGCGTAGGAGTTGAGGGCCGACTGGGCTTGCAGCAGCAGCCGCTGGGCCACGCCCACTTCGGATTCGGCGTGCACACCGCTGATGACGAGCGCGACGAAGTCACGGGCCTTCAGCTCGGCCTCGCGCGTCATCTCCCATGCCGCAGACCACGCTAGCGTGCGGGGCAACGGGTCAGCGATGTCGGCGATGCGGGTGAGCGCGGTTTGCAGAGATTCCGGGTCGAGGCGCACCGAGCAATACGTCAGGTCATCGTCGTTGACCAGGATCAGTTTGCCTCGGGAAACTCCCTGCAGCGCTGGAACATCCGTGGTCTCGCCATCGACGTCAAGTTCCTCCCGGTGAGTGCGGACCAGCTTGCCCGTGCCGTCGTCGTCGTAGATTCCGATCGCGAGGCGGTGCACCCGGGTCTCACCGGCGCCGGGCTGCGCGCCGCTCTGGGCGACGGCGAAGCGGGTGAACCGCCCGTCGGCGTCGACATCGAAGTCGGGACGCAGCGTGTTGAGCCCGGTGGTCTTGAGCCACTGCTGCCCCCAACCGGACAGGTCGCGGCCGGAGGCCTTCTCGAGCGCTCCGAGCAGGTCCCCGAAGGTGGCGTTGCCAAATGCGTGGTCGCGGAAGTAGTCCCGAAGACCGGACAGGAACTCCTCAAGCCCGACGTAGGCGACGAGCTGCTTGAGAACGCTGGCGCCCTTGGCGTACGTGATGCCGTCGAAGTTCACCTCGACGGCGTGCAGGTCCGGGATGTCGGCGGCGACGGGGTGCGTCGAGGGCAGCTGGTCCTGCCGGTACGCCCACGACTTCTCGACGTTGGCGAATGTTGTCCACGCCTCGGTGTACTCGGTGGCCTCGGCCTGGCAGAGCACCGAGGCGAACGTTGCGAACGACTCGTTGAGCCACAGGTCGTCCCACCACTGCATTGTGACGAGGTCGCCGAACCACATGTGCGCCATCTCATGGAGCACGGTTTCGGCGCGTCGCTCATAGGAGGCCCGGGTGACCTTGCTGCGGAAGACGTAGTCCTCCAGGAACGTCACCGCGCCCGCGTTTTCCATGGCGCCGGCGTTGAACTCGGGGACGAACAGCTGGTCGTACTTGCCGAACGCATAGGGAACGCCAAAGTTGTTGTGGTAGAACCCAAATCCTTGTTTGGTTTCGGTGAAGAGACGCTCGTGGTCCATGAACTCTGCGAGTGATTCACGGCAGTACAAGCCCAGCGGGATCTCGCCGTGTTCGTCGGAATAACTGTCGCTCCAGTGCGCGTATGGCCCTGCGATCAGCGCGACGAGGTAGGTGCTCATCCGCGGCGTGGTGACGAAGGTGTGCACATGTGCATCGCCCTCGCCATGCACATGTCCGCTGGCGCCGTTCGAGATGACACGCCAGTTCAGCGGCGCGCCAACCATGATGTCGAACGTGGCCTTGAGGTCGGGCTGGTCGAAGCAGGCGAACATCCGTTTGGCGTCGGCGGTTTCGAATTGCGAGTACAGGTACACCTCGTCGTCGACCGGATCGACGAACCGGTGCAGACCCTCACCGGTGTTGGAGTACCGGCAGTCGGCGTCGACGACGAGGACGTTGCGTTCGGACAGGCCGTGCAGCGGGATACCCGTCGACTCGTCGTACCCGGACACATCGATGTCGCGTCCGTTGAGCGTCGCGCTTCGGATCGAGTCGGCGGCGATATCGATGTAGGTGTCGGCTCCCGCCAACGCCTCGAATTGAACCGTGGTTACCGAGCGGAAGGTTTCTTCGCCGGGTTTGCCCCCACCATCGGTTAGGTCGAGGGCGATGCGGTAGTTGTCGACGGTGACGAGGGCGGCGCGTTCGGCGGCCTGCTCGCGGGTCAGATTGGGGAGTGCCACGCGTCCAACTTATCGGTTCGCAGGACGCGGGAGGCGGCTGAGCCTGCGGGTGCCTACATTCCCGGTATTCCGGAAGTACCAGGCATTCCGGGTATTCCGGAAAGGCCGGGGATTCCCTGCAGTCCCTGGAGGCTGTTGAGGAATGTCCCGTTGCCGATCGAGCCCATCATCTGCGGGCAGTACATCGATATCGCGATGCCGGTGAAAAACGAGGCCATCGCGGGGCTGATGCCGTTGTTGGACACGGTGGAGTAAATCGACGCCATGTTCTGACCCGGTTGGACCAGCATCGGGCAGATCGACTGTCCGAGCTGCTGGGTGCTACTCGGATCGTTGTAGCCGACGCCTGCGTTGGTCAGCGCACCGAGGAAGTTGTTGTCGGTGAGCGGATCGGCGTGTGCCGGCGTCGCGACGGTTACTGCCGTCGCGATCCCGACTAAAGTCACGGTCAGATTTCGTTTCGCTTTATTCACGGGAACAACACTGGTTCACAGCAGTCACATCGGCAACACGGTTAGATAACCGTTTGCACACTATGCGTGTCCTATGTGGTGCCTGCCTGTAAGTCGTGGTTGTCAGTTCTCAAACGGGATGTCACAGTCTCAATCGGCGTGTCATAAGGATGTCACTTATGACACGAATTTGAGACTGGTGCGCGGGTTCGAAGGACAGATGGCCGTGGTTGTAGGCGATTTTGTCAAGAGGCTTTTCGTTTTGGCTGGTTTGGTGATGATGCCGGTGGTCGTTGCTCACGACGGTGGTGTCAGGCTGATATGCGCGGGTTGGGTACCGCAGGACGATGATTCGGGTGTGAATGTTACTGCGGTCTACAGCCGAGCGTCACGGACGATCTTCGTGAATCATGTTGTGGCTCATAGGTTCCTTGCAGGTTGGTTCACTCACCGCACCGACGCCTGATCACCAGGACCAGCCAAGTGTTGGGTGGTGGCGGCTTATTGCATGGTCATTCGCTTCGATCATGATGTCGTTGCCAACCACCATCGCGACTTAAGCGTCCTACACCGCGAGGTCGCCAGGCTGCAGCGCGCCGGGCAGGGCTTCACCGTTACATCGCCTCTGGGTGGGCGGAGCCCTGGGGTGATGAGCCGAGATGCTCTCGCGGGGGTACCGCCGACCCTGGGAGGCGCGCAGAATCGGAACAGGAGTGGAAGGAGTCGGCGATGAAAGGCAACGTAGGCGACTGGTTGGTGATCAAGGGCACGACAATCGAGCGCTCGGACCAGCGGGGGCTTATTACGGAGGTGCACTCCGCGGACGGCTCGCCGCCCTACGTAGTGCGGTGGCTCGCCACCGGCCATGTGGCGACGGTGGTTCCCGGCCCTGACGCCATTGTGGTGACACCCGAGGAGCAGCAAGCAGCGGACGAGCGGGCACAGGAACGGGCCGCACACCGCGGAACCAACGAGTAGGTGCTGCGGCTCGCCGTTATCGCCCCGCAGGCTTGCTGGCGGCCTGGTTAGGCCATCACTTGATGGGCTCTCGCGCATGCAGACAGCCGGGCCCGGCGTGGTGGGCGTGTCGATTCGAACCTTCGATGTCATATTCTCAAATTCACGTCGTGCGGATGTCATAAGCGACATGAAAGCGAGACTCCGCGGGCCCTACACGTGAGTTCAGAGACCTCCGTACGAGACTTGCGGGTACTTGTTGACGACGGTTAAAAACCAGGCCAGTCGCGACGGTTGAAAAGTAGGCCACCCATACAGATTGGATGGGTGATCTCCTTGGAAGACTGGGCCT
>NZ_QJJU01000014.1 GCF_003201655.1 Mycolicibacterium moriokaense | reverse complement strand
TCACCGCACGCTCGCGCTGCTCGACCGGGTAGTGCTTGGTCATGATCTGCATCCTTCTCAAAGAAGGAAGCGGCATCAAACCCGAGACGGTTCAGACCGTGATCGCCAGCGTGCTGGGATTCATCGACGATGAAATTAAATTCGTTGCCTGAGGCCCTTCCGTCGGCTCGGCGGGTTTTGAAGCCGATGCTCGCGACGATTGGCCGCAGCGCGCGGCACGACGAGTATCGGAGCGGCATCTGAACTGGGGTTTTGCAGCGAAGATTGACAAACTCTCGCGACACGCCGAAGTTCTGTCAAGTAGCCCGGCGATTCCTGTCAATCTTCGCTGCATCTCGACAGCACTGGTGTCGAGATGCAATGAAGATTGACAAACGTGCACCTGTTGTTTGATAACGTTGTTAGCTGACCTTACTTATTTGGTTCAACATCGCAGCTCAACGTCGGTATCCGAGATCACCCGACAGGCTTGTCGAAGTTGTTGATCTAAGCGCGCCTCTGCGCCTTCGACGAAGCATGTCGACTTGCCGGGCACCGGCGCGGTGTTCCTGCCGCCCGGCCCGGCACCCGCCGGCGGGTTCCCGGTCATCGCTACGCGTGCACAGACCCATGCCGGGTGGTCGAACCCTGAGCGGCCCACACTCAGTCATTCCGTTCCCGCGCGACGTCAGGCCATAGCCCCACCTGAGGGACCTCACCCCGGGCCAACTAGCCCCGTCACAATGGGGCCGATCTACTTTGACACAGCCATCCCGGTGAGCTTGACGATGGTCTACTGGTCTTGTTGGGGCCCAACGGATCCATCACTGCGGCCAGGGTGTGCTGAGTCTCGATGAATATGCTGTGAACGGGCGCGGATTCGATGTCAGCGTTAAGCAGGATGGCGGGGATCAGCTCTATGGATGAGATCCGTGGTCAGGTCGCAGGCAAGGCTTGCCGCCACTGCTTGTGAACGGCCCAGCTGGCCTGAACCCGTTAGGCTGAGCCAGGTGGACCAGTTCACGGGGTCCGGTCAACGACGGTTTGCAACAGGCGAAGTTGCAGTGCGGCGGGATGTTCGGCGATCACCTCGGCGGCTTGGGCGAGCTTGTCCGAGGGGTGGAGCTGTCGGCCTGCCGCGGTGGTCCTCGCCGTGGCCCGGGCGGCTGCCCGTCGTTCTCTGTCTCATCTTGCTCAGCTTGTCTCAGGACCCGTAGGAGGATCACGCGCGTGAACAGATACCCCGCCGAGAATGCGATCACTAAGGTGCTGAGGCACATAGCGACCCCGGTACCCCCGATGGCGCCCTCACTGGTAATCACAGCAGCTGCACAGGAGGGATTGCGCTGTGGGGAGTAGCCGAGCATCGGCGCGATGCTCCGTCCGAGTCGGCCGAGCGCCGATGGAAGGTTGCCGATCTGCACCAGCGAAATCCCAACAATAATCTTGGTCAACCAGTCAGAGACGTCCAACAAATTCGTGTTACTTAAATAGCCGTGTAATCGACGATCTTCAGCCTTCTCTATGGAGCGGGGCAGACCGAACAGAAAACCGAGGAGCCATCCGGCGCCTACTGAAGCCGCTGAGATCAGCATCGCCGCGACCGTGATTTGCAGCCATTGCTTCCCGCTGCAGCTTTGCGCCCATCCCAATACGGTGAAGGCCGCGAGGTACAGGGCGAACAGGAACGAAATGACGACGAAGAGTTGATGTGTCAGGCCCTGTGGGCTATCCATGTTGAGCCAAGTTGCAACCCGAGCGAACAATGATTGCTTGTGTTCGGGCTGGGCGGTGGGCTCCGTCATGACACGATCAAGTGCTTGTCGCGCCAGGATGGGGCAACCCATTGACCGTAATAGTCTTGTTCGCGCAAGAAGATCCAGACGCTACACGCCGTCACCGTTTCCCCCTCGGTTGCGCCCCCCGGGCTCAATGTGCAGATTACGCCTCGACTTCTCGAAAATTAGCCGAATTCGTGCGCCTCAGTTTGCACCATCGCGACTCCCCATCTCGGCGTCACTTTCGTTGGGAGATCAAGCAAGCGGAAGAGATGAACGTCCGATGGGCCGAGGCGCGACTCAACGGTCTTGACTGTGAGGACTGAGTACTCATCGAGTGGATGCGGTTGAGTGGCGGCACCGGTGGGGTACACCGAGAAGACGAACGTGACGACAATCGCGTTCAGACCGGTGGTCCCGCAGTTGTAGAGAACCCAGGACAGGACCTGTGATCCTCAGGCCGTGCCGGACGCCGACCCGGGGTTGCTCATGGCCGCCACCGTAATAAGTCCTTACGATTTCGGCATGCCCGTACCCGGCCCGCACCCCGATGCCCGTGCTGTCGTCACCGGTGCCTCCCAGGGCATCGGTGAGGCGCTGGCCGCCGATCTGGCCTCCCGCGGCCACCACCTGATCATCGCCGCGCGCCGCGGGGAGGTGCTGGCCGAGCTGGCCGAGCGTCTCGCCGAAGAGTACGGGGTCGTTGTGGAGGTACGCGCGGTCGACGTCGCTGACCCGGCCGCGCGCGAAGGGCTGTGCGTGGAGCTGGCCACCCGCAATATCTCGATCCTGTGCGCCAACGCGGGCACGGCGACGTTCGGTCCGGTGGCGAAGCTGGATCCGGCCGGCGAGAAGGCCCAGGTTCAGCTCAATGCCGTTGCGGTACACGACCTTTGTCTGGCGGTTCTGCCGGGGATGCTGGCCCGCAAAGCCGGCGGCATCCTCATCTCGGGATCGGCGGCGGGCAACTCGCCGATCCCCAACAACGCCACCTACGTGGCCACCAAGGCATTTGCGAACACGTTTAGCGAGTCGCTGCGCGGCGAGGTGAAGGGCACCGGCGTACACGTCACCCTGCTGGCGCCCGGCCCGGTGCGCACCGAGTTGCCCGACCCCTCCGAGCAGTCGCGGGTGGAGCGGTTGATCCCGGACTTCCTCTGGATCAACACCGAGTACACCGCCAAGCTGTCACTGGATGGGCTGGAGCGCAACAAGATGCGCATCGTACCCGGCCTGACGTCCAAGGCGATGTCGGTGGCCAGCGGCTACTCGCCGCGCGCGATCGCCACGCCGATCGTCGGCGCGGTCTACAAGAAGCTCGGCGGCAGCTAATTCGACCTGAAAACGGTCGGGGTGTGGCGGTGTCCCTGAGCTGGGGGTGTTGGGAGGTGAGGATGGCCTCAACCCCTTGGGCTAGAAGGGATCGAGGCCATCGCCCTCAGAACTGTCGAGGGCTGAGTCGAGCGGCTCGATCGCAATTCTCGACGGGTATTACTTGATTGCTACGGCCGAGACGGGTCCGCCGGAGGCTCCGGTCGCGGGCAGTGGGGACGCGCAGAACATGAACTCGTACACACCGTCATCTTTGGTGTCTTTCGACAGCGCGTCGAGGTCGAACATTTCGCCGAACGCCAGACCGGTGTGAACAAGGCATACGACGTGTAGTGGTTGAGGGCATTCAATCTCGTTGGGTAGCACCTCAATTCCCCACGTATCGGTCGCGATCGCGGCGACGTCCTTCTCCCGCAGCCACGGTGCGGTGTGCAGAGACAGCCCGGGTGACGGGCCGCCAGCGTAGTCACCCCAGTTGTGGCGCCGCACGCTCATGAATCCGGTACGGATGAGCAGCGCATCGCCGGGCCCGACCTCTAGCTTCTTGGCAGCGAGGTATTCATCGAGGTCGTCGGCGGTGATGGCGTAGCCCGGTTCGAGGCTTTGCACGCCACGGTGTTCGGCTAGGTCCACGAAGATGCCGCGGGTGACGATTCGTCCGGTGTAGTTCTGCACACCGTTAGTCCGGCTGCCGCCCGTGGTTGCGTCGGCGGCCGAGTATCCGTTGTACATCTTGCCGCCCCAGAAGATGTGGCACAGCGCATCCCACTGGGTTCCCGACTGTGTCGGCATCGTCAGGATGTCGTCGTAGTAGCCGATAGTGGGCTGCCCAGTGGTTTCTCTGAGGTGACGTAGAGACGCCGTTTCGAGAAATTGCTGCTCACCCTGGAGATATCCCGGCCCCGAAGCCAGTTGGTAAAGGATGGGGTTCGTTCGGCCCAGAAGACCCGACTGAGGCCCACTCATGTCGTAAGGCATGGTCAGCGAGATAGTCTTGCCGCTCTTAACCAGGGAAGCAGCCTCCCGAACCTTCTCTGGTGTAATGAGGTTGACGGTGCCTACCTGGTCATCGGGCCCCCATCGGCCCCAGTTCGAGCACCGTTCGATGTAGTCCTCGAGAATCTGGACAGCGTCTGCCTCAGTCATCCGAGCTACCTCCGCCCAAGTTTGCATCAGCGGCAGACCAGTCGCCCGGGCTGTCGTCCAGTGGGATCTGCAACGACTTGATGAACGCCGCGCACAAGACGTAAGTGCCGGCAAGCAGGGTGATTTCAGCGACCTCGTCATCGGGGAAGTGCTTACGCAGCTCATCGAGTTCGCTTTGACCGGCGCCGATGTTCTTCACCAGCGAGTCGACGTAGGCGATCAATGCCGTTAGCGACGCGTCACCGAACTCCTGGTGCCTGGGATCAAGCAGGTCCTTCAGCAGTTCTTCGCTGGTACCGGTGCGCAGCACCTCCGGCCTGTGTTGAAACACCTCGTACTCACAGGCCGTGAGTGCCCCAACCCTGACGATGACTTGCTCACGCACCTGTGCCGAGATCGTGGCGGTACGGAAACTTCCCGCGAACCACAGATACGGCACGGTCAGCCCCTTCGTGTGCAGCATCATCCGGGTCAGGTTGATGGGAAACGCCTGGTACTGCGCGGTCTTCTCGGAATCCAGCTCCGGATAGGGGAACACCGTCATGACACAACCTCCTCCTTGTTACATCTGGCATATAGAACACGGCCAGTATCTTATTAGGATACGGACAGTATCTTATGCACGGATATCGAAAGTTCGCAAGCTTCTGAACACCGCCAGCCGTCGCCCGCCGTCCAGGCAATCGGCCAAAGTGATGAACTCGAAGGATCTCTCGTTCGACTACGCTGGCCAATGGCACGTAGTTACGGGCCGCGCCGTCCCTACCCTGCCTATCCACGCCCGGTCCGTGATTGCGCCGTGGTTGCTCTCAGCGCCCCGGACCATTAGGATACGAATAGTATCGTAAATCAGTGGTGGCGATGGATCGGAATGACGCCGTGCCGGAACGCAGTGCTACGTCCTCGGGTGAGGCCTCAGGCCGCCGGCGGGACGATGTGCTGATGTCGGCGATCCGCGATGCCACCCGGGCTGAACTAGCCGATCACGGCTACCAGGGGGTGACGTTCGAGGGCGTGGCCCGCCGCGCCAAGACGAGCAAGCCCGTGCTGTACCGCCGCTACCGGACTCGGGCACAGTTGGTCGCCGACGCACTGCCGAAGATGGCACCACCGCGCCCGTCGACTACATCAGCGGCATCACTGCGCGACGACCTGGCGGTCCTGCTCGGTTCCATATTCAGCAATATGCGACGCATGGGAATCGACACGTACCGCAGCCTGATGGCTGAGGCCGATGACGAGCTCCTTGACACCCTCGCCGACTCGGTCGCATGGACCGAACGGGCGGTTCATCGCGCCTTGTCCAACGCACGCAACCGGGGTGAGATCGGCCCCGCAGACATCCCCGACAACGTAGCGACCAGTATCCTCGGGCTTGCGCGATACGAAATGTTTTTCAGGCCGAACGCCGTCGACAAAGCCGCTCTCATCCAGATCCTCGACACCATCTACCTTCCGCTGATCAACGCAGTGTCCAAAGCTGACTCCCAAAGGAGTAAACAAGCGAGGAACTAATGGTCACAGCTGCACCCTTGGCGACAGCGACCTGGATGACGCAACCCCAGTTCCCGATACACACCAAGTACATGACAACTCGCAAAAGTCACGAGCGTGCAAGACATTGGGCTCAATGCCACCTGCACCTAGCAGGACGTGACACCAAGCGTCCAATCGAAATCAACTGTACTCCAACAATATTCATACTACCGATCACTGCCGGCATCCGCCTTCGTTCCTGAGTCCCATGACCGAGCCTACCCATCTCGCCGTTACCGGTGGGCAGCGCGATCCGTAAGACCATCCGCGCGCTGCACGGCACGGCGGAAGCGATGTGAAGGGCCGATCCGCTGCAGGGGTCTCACCCAAGCTGGCCGCCTGCACGCAAATTGACACCCTTCTCCGACACGCCCAAGTTTTGTCAAAGGAGCCTGGCGATTCTTGTCAATCGTCGCTGCATCTCGACAGCGGCGGCGGAGGAGGAGGAACTAGTGGATTCTCATTCTCCGTGTCTCCGTGGCGGATCCGCCAACTTTGTTGGGCATAGCCACGTCGGGCGCACGTGTATGCGTGCTGATGGCCGCTGGGCGCGCTGACCGACTGGTATAGGTAGTCGGCCGAATCGGGGCCTGTCTGCTACCCGGTTGCCGTCGCCACGGGACGGTCGAGGGCGGGAATCTCCATCATCCGCGGGCATGACATTTAGAGCAGGCTGCGCGCGTCGCGGCGGGAGCGGCGCGCGAGGCGGTATTCGCGGGCGCAAAGCAGCCCGAAGGTGAAGCCGTTCTCCGCGGCTGCGGTGCCGCGGTGGTGCCGATCCAGCGCCGCGCGAGCCACGACGGTGTCCTGGTGATCACCGACGACTGACTGAATCCTTTTGTAGTGCTTCGCCTTTGGCTTCGCGTTCTTGGCATCAAGTGGTTTGATCAGTTCTGCGGCATACCGGGCGCGTTTCGCGGCCTTGCGGGCCTGGTGGAGTTGCGCACCGTCACCGGAGTCAAGTCCCGCGACCAGCCGTTTGTCCGCCTTATGCGCGGCCTTTTTAGCGCGGGCGCGCAGGCTGCCGACCGTGACCTCGCCAGCGAGCGGGGGATCGGTGCGCCACCTGCGCAGCGTCGACATCAGCGTCAGGCAACGGTCAACGGCCATGGCCTCTTGGACGCGGGTGCGGGCCGGCAGTTCGATCGACTGCAGATGACTGTGGATCCTTGCCCGTACCGGTCCGAGGATCAGATCGTCTGGGAATTCGTCGAGTGTCTGGGTGAATCGGCGCTGCTGGCCCTGGCAATCGCGTACTTCGCCGAGTAATGCAGCGAACCATTTCAGCTCGCGTTCCATGCCACCGACGTCGGTTTGATCTAACGCCGCGCGGAAGCCTCGCAGTGTGCTGCGTAGCCGTCGGATCGCCACTCGGGTGTCGTGGATGGGATCTTGCTGACGCCGCAGACCCAAGTCGCCGTCGATGATCTGGTCGATCTGCGTGTGCAGGTATGAGGTGTGCGCGGAGCTTCCTGCCGGGCCGGGTCGAGGACTGCGGATTGGCACGACGTGCGCGAGCTTGGAGGGGTAGCGCGACGGGCGGGCCTTTGCTGGGTTGTGACAAGCCCGTCCAGCTGCGCGCGCTTGGCTACGATCTGTGATGGACTCGTCGGAGCGACTTTGCTAGAAAGAGTTCAGCAATCTCTCATCCAAGAGTGGTATTTAACATCCGAGCTCTTCGCTTAAGCGGGGGAGGGTGGGTGGCAGCTCGGTACAGCGGGGACGAGACACCTTTGATACTCATGCGTCAGGCCACTGAGGCCATCGTGGTGATAGCGGCACTCAGTACCTGTCTTGTTGGCTGTTCCTCGTCGAGCTCACAGCCAACGCACGCGTCGGCGCCGTCGGCTGGAGTGACTAGGGTCGGCGGGACGTCAGCAGGACGGGCACGGGTCGGCCTAGCGTCGGCCCCGAACTCGGACACAGTTGCCGCCGGGGGTGCGCACGTCACTGTCAATGGTCAAAGCTACGACTTTGCCACCTTGGTGACCTGCAAGAAAGCGGCGGGATACGGGCAGCACTGGGTCATGGGTGCCTTTGCGCCGAGCGCGACCCCGGCGGCATTCGAGGTTGACAAGACGCCAGATGGCAAAAGTATTCAACTCGTGTCAATCATCTTTGGTGGTCAGATTTGGGGTGCTGGGGGATCGTCGGCCCACGTGCGAAACGAAGGCAACTCCTACACGGTGACCGGTACGGCGATCAACGCCATCACGAACGTTTCCGCATCGTTCGAAATCGACGCCACCTGTCCCTAAGCTGTTGCCGCCGCGGCGCTGGCCCATGACTTCTTGTCCAATCACCGCAACGGCAACGATTCGACGGTCTGGTCAATTTTGGCGAACTTTTGATACTTCACTCGTGCTGCCAGTACCAACTCGTGCTGCTACATCCCCGCCGCACCTGACGTTTTGACTGCTTGCCTCGTCGCGGCAAGCGTCCGTTGGCAATTGGCAAATCCGCATTGCTACACGCTCGGACCTTGACCTCAATACTGGTTGAGGTCCTAGCCTGAAGTTGCGACAGAGAGGAGAGATGCGACGTCTGAGCAGTCCAACGATGGCAAGCCGGTGACGTTGATCAACGTCCTCGAGATCGCGGGCGCAGACTTGGAAGCCTTTGTCGTGCAACGGGAGGTGTGGGCCGCGCGCATGGGGACGAAGTCGGGCATCCCGATCAAGAAGGCACTTGCGGCCAGTAGGAGTTTCGATGACTGACCATCCGACATTGAGCACACCAGGCCAGCTCTTAGAGGCCAATCGCGCTGTTGAACAGTTTGTCGCCGAGATTCAGCGTGGCCTCGACGACGGGGACGCCGACATCTACAACCACAGCTTTGCCGGCGACGTGATCTGGGGTGGTCCGTACGGGGCTACCGTCAGCGGCTACGACGATCTGCACGGGATCCATCAGCGTCTGCACGCTCAACGGGTCGCCGGGCCGTCGCGTTACGAAATCGTCCAAGTCAGCGCGCCTCAGCCCGGCGTTGCCATCGCGCATGTCCGGCGTCAACCGGTCGGCGATGACGACGGGTTCGCCGAGATGGCGATGTATGTTCTCGTGCAGGCAAGTGCTCGGTGGTGGCTTGTCGCAGGGCAGAACACCGTCATACAACCGGGCCGTTCTGCGACCGACTGAGGCCGCCGCGCCGACCAGCAGCGCAGCTCTACGACCGGCCCCACCACTGAGCGACGGGGCCCGCTACTGGGCGCGGAGCGCCGAAAAAATAGTGCACGAGAGTGGGTTTCGGCCGCTTTAGGCTCGATCCATGACCGCGCCACCCACCGACAGATTCGATGAGATGCGCCGTGCGTGGATCTCCGCGCATCAGGGCACCGCAACGATCCAGCGTCGCCGCGCCGAGATTCTCGGACGCAACATCAGGGCACGTCAACGTGCAGTTGCCACCGCCGTCCCCGACCCGCATGACGACACCATCCTCCCGCCGTTGTGGCTGCGCACCGTCAAATCACCCACCTCCCAGATCGAACTACTCGCGGTGACTATGGTCGCGTGCGCCGTACCGTTGGGATGGGCCGGCGGGTACCTTCTCAAAGAGGTTGTCACACACCTCATTCCCGGATACTTGCGCGGGTTTCCCATCGCTGCGTTGTTGTGGTCGGGCGCCATGCTGGAACTGCTGACTGCGCTCGCGTATAACCCCGCACCGACGTTCGGCTCGGTGGCGCTCAGCCCATGGTTTTGCCTAGAGGTGGCTGCTGTACCGGCCGTGGCCGGAGTCTACGGCGTCGCCGAGGGCTGGCTCGCCGTCTCCGGATCTCGCCAATGGTGGCCGCTCACACCGCCCCAGCGGCCCCTGACCGCTTCCGACGCGGCCGCCATCCTTGGCGGCTACGACATCACCGGGCCTGCGCTGCTTGATGCGCGGCGGCTCAATGAGCCCGGCGAACGGTCCCGCCCATGAACCAGGGATGTCTGTCGGTTGGCGTGAATAGGTTTGTGGCATGAGAACATTGACAGCCGTTTTGGGCTTCGGCGCGATCGTCATCATTCTGCTTGCCGGGGCATTCGTCGCGCTGGCTTTCGAGCTGCTGCCGTATGCGGTGCTGGGCATCGTGATCGGCGCGGTCATCCAGGGCCGGCGGCGTCAGCAGGCCCGTGTCTACCGGCACCCGATCCCACCGCCACGTCCGCGACCGCTGCCGCCCGGGGGATGGGTGTACGTCCCCGTGTGGGTGGGACCACCGCCGCAACCGTTGATGCCGGTGATCGAGGCCGAGTTCATCAGGGATTCGCGTGGATAACGACGACGCGGACTGGGGCTCCGACCTCCTGTACGGATCCGAACCGTCCGCCGCGCCGACTACCGAGACGTTGGTGGCCGACGACGACGAGAGGCGCAGCGCCCCTGTTGACGAGGCTGTCGGGCTCGATTCGGTAGGTGCGCCGGCAGCCGGTGACGACCCGCCGGATGTCAATGCCGGAGCGAAGAAGACGGCCATCGTCCTCGGCGGGGCACTGCTCTGCGCTGCCGTACTCATTGCGGCGGCGCTCGTTACGTTCGGCGACACCGCGGCCCCGCCGACGCGGCCCGCACCGCTCACCGCCGTGTCCGCCACCCCGGTGCCGACACCGAGTGCACTACAGGCGGAACAGGATCAAGCGGTGCCCTACACCGCCAGCGCCAACTGTCCGGCCGGGTCCACCTCGGCGCAGGCGCTGACCGACACCTCCAGCGACTCTGCCTGGGTGTGCGTGCGGGGTGCGGCGGGCGCCACTGTCGACGGGCAGGTGCTGCACGTCGATCTCGGCCACAGCTACGTCATCGCCGCCATCACCGTCACGCCGGGGTGGGTCGCGAAAACACCTGGCGGAATAGATGAATGGCTGCAGCACCGAGTCGTGACCCGAGTGCAGTACGTGTTCAACGACACCGACCGCACGATCTTCACCCAGGACACCGGCAACACCCACGGACCGGTGACCACGCCGCTGCCCCACAAAGTGCTGGCATCACGCGTGACGGTGGTCATCCTACAGACAGCCCGCCCGTCGGCCTCACCGCTGCCGAGCGCAACCGAGCCGACAGCGCCGGGCTTCGGTGATTCCGTGCTCGGCTCCGACGGCGCGCCGCCACTCGCGGACGCCACGGCTAGCGCTGAGGCGGATCCGTTCGGGCAGAGCGCTGATCCGGTCGATGCAACGTTCGCGATGGCCGCCCTGACGTTTCTCGGGCACGAGCCGAATTGAGTGGCCGGTGGCATTGTCGCGGATCTGGGAAAACCGGCTGCAGCGTTGGCGCGGCCACGCTCGCGGCGCGGCGACCGTTGCGTTGGCCGCGGCGGCGCTGCTCGGTGCGGCAGCCGGCTGTCGGGTGTTCCTGGCACCGGAGCGGCCCAACATCGCCGGGATCGCCCAACGCGTCGGCAACCAAGCCGACCAGGTCGGTGCGTTCGCGTCCGACTTCATCGTCACCTGGTTGACCGCGACCACCGCACAGCGCGCTGCACTGCAGCGGTTCATCAGCCTGCCCGACCCCGCGTTGACGCTGCCGAGCACCCCAGCGGCGGTGGTCACCGCACCGCAGGTGGTCTCGATCATCCACACTGGCACGGCCGGCGACGCCGACGTGTTTGCCGCGACGGTGTCGGTCACCGAACGGCCCTATGCCTCAGCGCAATCCACCCGGGCGTTCTACCGAGTGCCAGTGGGAATGTGGAACTATCAGCCGCGCGCCCTGACGCTGCCCGCCCGGATCAACGGACCCGGTCCCGGCGCCGACTTCCGCACTGCCTACCCGCAGGGGCTGTCCGTCGACAGTCCGGTCTACGCGCTGGTGCGCGGTTTCCTGTCCACCTACCTGACCTCCACCACCGGCCTGGACCGCTATGTGCTCGCCGACGCCGGGCTGTCCCCGGTCGCGGGATACCAGAGCGCCACCGTCGCGACGCTGTCCGCGGATCGGCCGGTACCGCAGAACGCCGCACCCGACGCACAGGTGCACGTGCTGGCCACCGTCGTCGTCCAGACCGCGCAGTTCGCCACCGTCACGCTCGTCTACCCGCTGACCGTCGAGAACAGCGGCGGCACCTGGATGGTGGCCGGCATCGACCTGACACCCGCGATCGGCGAGGACCCCGAACCCGTTGGTACACCACATAACTGATCAGGAGAACCACCATGTCACCCACGCCGCTGGCCGCGGGCGGTCTCTTCACCTCCGGCACCGACCTCGCGTTCGCCACCATCGGCTTTCTGGCGGCCGTCGCCTTGGTCATCGGCACCGTGTCGGCGATCCGCACGCACGCCAAGGAGGGGGCCGGCTCGGGAATCACCGCCCAGATCGGCACCATCGTCTTCTCGGTGCTGATCCTGCTGTCGGTGGGCATCGCGGCGATGGTCACCCACGAGTTCAACAACCACGGCATCCGCAACACCGTGCACGTCGACAGCCCGTGGGGCCAGTGACATGGGCGGCGACACCCCGGCCAAGATCTACTCCGACCAACGCAGCGTCACCATTCACCTCGGCGACTCCGGCGACGGATTCACGTTGCCGTTCAAGGAGAAATGGCGCGCGCCCGACGCCGCGGCCGCGGTCATCGGGTTCATCCTCACCGGCGCGGCGGTCACCGCGAACCTGGCCAGCGGCTACGCCCTGCGCATCCTGATCCTCGGCGCGGTACTCACCGTCACCGCGGTGTGGCTGCTGTCCAAGCTGCCTGCCGCCCGCCCGACGCTGACCACCCGGGTGCGCTGGCTCTGCGCCGACATCCGTCCGCGGGTGTCGTGCTCGCACCGGACGCGTCGCTGAAATGGACTCGCTGGCACCACGAGTCGTCGTCGGCAACCTGCGCCTGACCGCTACCGGCGTCTATGCCGAGTACCTGCTGTCGGGTGTTCCGTTCATCTTCTTGTCCGAGGAGTGGCAGAACGCCGTCGCCGCCGATCACGCCGACTTGTGGCGCGCTCTGCCGTCGGGATCCTCGATCAGCGGGTTGACGGTGCCGGTGCACGCCAGGACGGTGGTGCGCCGGATGCTGCACACTCACGACGCGCTGCGCGGCGGTGACTCAGGACTGCGGGAGGCGGGCGCGTGGGTGCGGCACTGCCGGATGTGGGAGCCTGCGATCGCCGCGCACCGAGCCCGGCGCCGGATTTACTGGCTGTCGATCCCGCTGGAGACCGAACAACGCCGGCTGCTGGACACCGTGGTCGGCCGCGACAGAGACACCGACGCCGCGCTCGCCGGCTACCGAGAACGGGCCGCTGAGCTGATTGGCGGGCTGCCCGGTGCGTTCTTCGCGAAACCCGCGTCGGCCGAACAGATCTGGTGGCACTGGAACTACACCGCCAGCCGCGGCGTGTGGCGTCACCGGCTGCCGTCGCAGCCCTACGATCCGCATGCCAGCCTGCCGGCGTCGGCGTTCACCCCGGTGCACTTCGATCCGGGCGCCGCGTCGCTGCGCAGTAGGCGGTGGCGCGCCGCCCGCGCGGATGCCGATGTGTTCGTGCGCACCTACCGCGACACCGACGACGGTGTGCCCGACGCCTATCAGGCACTCATCCCGCTGGACAGCTTCCCCGACACCGGCATCGCCTGGCCGCGCTCGACCCTGTTCAAGGTGCTCGACGACCTCACCACACCCGAGACCACGCTGGACTGGACAATCAGCACCACCTTCACCACCGCTGAGTCCGCGGTGTCGATGGCGCAGAACGTCATCACCAACATCCGCGACCAGTACCGCCAGCGCGGCCGGCACGCCGATTCCGACGACGAACTGGTCCGCAAGCTGGCGTCGGGCAAGGAATTGGCCTCCGAACTCAAACGGGGTGCGGCCGAACGTGGGGTCAACCCGTCAATCGTCATCGCCGCGGCCGCCGCGGACCCCGATACCGTTGATTCGGCTGTCACACAGGTCATCCGGGCGTATCGGCGCCAGAACATCGGGGCGCGGCGCTGGCGCGGCAGCCAGCCCACGCTGTGGAAAGCGTTCAACCCCGGCTCCGAGCGCGCGGCGGCGCTGGGGGAGTTCCGCAACCCCACCACGACGGAGCGGTTCGCCAAGTTCGTGCCGCTGCTGGCGGCCCGGCTCGGCAACAACACCGGTGTGCCGCTGGGGATGAACCTGACCAGCCCCGGGTTGCGCGATGTCGTGCTGCTCGACCTGCTCGGCGCACCCGACCGGGAGAACCCGGCCAACCTGGTGATCTGCGGATCACCGGGGCGCGGCAAATCCCATATCGGCAAGCTGCTGATCCGGGCATGGCTGGCGCTGGGCGCAGGTGTGCACGTCTTCGATCCCGGGGAGCCGCGCGAACACCAGCGCGCACTGGCCGACGTCGACGACCTGGTGGTGATCGACCTGGCCGATCCCGGCATGTGCATCGACCCGCTGCGCATCTTCGCCTACGACGCGGCCGCCGAGCACGCTGTAGATCACCTGCTGCCGCTGTTGGGCTATGCGGCGATGAGCAGGCAGGCCGCGCGGCTGCGCAGCCACCTGGCGGCAGAGACGCGCGATTCGCACGGGATTGGCAGCCTGGGGCAGTTGATCGGCTACCTGCGGGATCTGCGGTCGGGCCGTGACCGCGCCGACGACGACCTGCTGGTCGGGTTGGAGGGGTTGCGGACCGAAAGTCATCTGCGGGCCCTGTTCGATGAGGCGCTGCCGGTGGCCGACCTGTCGGGTGCGGCCGCGGTGGTGTGGAACACCGCCGGACTCGAGCTGCCCAGCGTCGACGAAGAGTACGTCGCGCATCTGCACGACCGGACGACGCCGCGGCAGCGTGCGGGGGCGGCGATCTACGGGCTGGCCGCCGACCTGGCGCAGAGCATCTTCTTTTCCCGGCCGCAGCGGCCCGACGTGCTGGTGGTCGAAGAGGCCGCGCCGCTGACGAATTCACCCGGCGGGCAGAAATGCTGCAATCGGATCATCCGGCAGGGCCGCAAGAGCCAGACCGGGTTCGTCGGGATCAGCCAGCATCCGATCAAGGACTTCGCTGTGCTCGAAGACGAGTTCATCGATCAGCGGCTGTGTCTGGCGTTCAAGGACTCTCGGCTCGCGCGCGCCACGCTGGAATGGTGTGGGCGTGATCTGGATCGCCACCCGGAGCTGTTGAGAAACTATGTGGAGAACACCAGCCCGGTGCGGCTGGTCGATCACGGCGAGGACGGGATCGACAGTCGTTACGGCACAGTTATTCCCGGCCGCGAGGGTGAGGCGTGGTTCCTCGATGAGTTCGGCGGGTTCGGCAAGGTGGGGCTGTTTTCCGCGCCCACCGCTGCGCTGGCCGCCGCGCTGGACACCAACCCGCGCCGCTGGACTGCGGCGCGATGATTGCCCGGCTGTACGTGTGGTACGCCGATCATCCGCGGCTGGGCCGACCAGTGCTGCTGGCCGCGGCGGTGCAGACCTTGGCGATCATCGCGGTGTGCTTGGCGCCGCGGGCCAGCGCGTCCACCAACCTGATGGTGCTGAACTGGACGGGTTTGCGCGACACCTACGGCGTGCCGATCGGCGACTATTACCTCGCTCTGGCGGCGGTGCCCGACCAGATCGCGGCGGCGGCAACCGATCTCAGCTGGAATCCCGGTACGTGGATGCCGTGGATGAGCAATGTGCTGGCCGGGCTGCTGGCCAATGTCGCTGCCGCCAACATTCTCACCGGCGAGGCAGGCCTGTTCATCGGCATCGTCGCGATGGCGCTGTGGCTGCTCAAGGTCACCGTGTCCACGTACTGGCTGACCGTGATCGGCGAGATCGCCCGCGCCATCGCCGGTGCGGTCATCCAAGTCACCACCGCGCTGGGTCTGCTGCTGGTCGCGGTGCCGATCGGGGTGTTCGCCGGCGCGGTGACCGTGAAACGCGGTGAGGCGGGCCGTGGTTGGACGATGATCGGCATCGCGTTGACGATGCCTGCGGCGTCGGTGGCGATCTTCGATGACCCGGCCGGGCTGATGTACGGGCCCGATGGGCTGTTGGCGTTCGCGCGCCGCGTCGGGTTCTCGGTGGCCTCGGCAGCCACTCACAACGGCGCGCTGGCCGGGTCTCCGGGGTCGGGGCAGGTCGATACGCTGACGGCGAGTCTGATCACGCACACGGTGCGAGAGCCGCTGCAGTTGTGGAACTTCGGGCACGTTGTGGACCGGATAGGTGGCTGCGGGGCCGCGTGGTCGCTGGCGGTGATCCGCGGTCGGCCCGACGGCCCGATCCAGGCGATGGCCGGCTGCGGGGACCGCGCGGCCGTGTTCTTCGCCCAGCACCTCGACGGCACGAATATCTGGGTGGGACTGGTGTTCGTGGCCGCCGCCGGGCTGCTGGCGGTCTTCATGGTGGTCTCGGGCTGGACCGTGCTGAAGGTGTCGGTCAAGGCGATCTGGACGACGGTCATCCTGCTTCCCACCCTGTGGCTGGGTGCGATCCCCGGTGCGCCCCGACGGCGGGCGGCCGAGGTGGTGTGGCAGTTCTTCCGCCACGGCGTCGAGGTGCTGGTCTACATCGTCTACGTCAGCGTGATCGGGCTGGCGGTGCAGCGGATCGTGTCCGCGCCGCTGCCGGCCGAACTCGGCGGCACCAACCCGTTCGCGCACGTGCTGATGATGGGTGGTGTCGCGGTCGTCGCGCTGCTGCTGTTGCGGCACATCCGGGCCGACCTGTCCGGGCGCCCGGGCGGCGGCGGACTGCTTCGGCAGGCGGCCGGCGTGGCCGTCGGCATGGGGGTGAGCGCCGCGGTCGGCGGCGTCGGCACGGCCGCGGTGGCCGGCGCGCGTGGGTTGCGCCGCCGGTCCTCCTCGCGCGGCGAGTTGACGCCGTGGGAGCGGATGGAGGCCGAGGCCAATACCGCGGGTGCAGTGCACGGTGCGCCGCAGCCGGGCTTCGACCCGGTGCCAGGGGGTGACGTTTCGGGGGTTCAGGCCCAACCTGGCGGCGGGGGAGCGGGCGGTGGTGGGGCCGCGGCGGGTGACGGCATCGCGAGCGCGGATCTGGCCGGTTTCGGTGACCTCGCGGCGATGGCGGCGATGGGTGACGGGCGTGGTGGTGGCGTTGAATCTCCACGTCGTCGGGGACGGTCGCCAACGCGACGCGCGGCAGCGCAACCGGACTCGACGTCTGGGCCGTCCGCGCCCACCAACATCGACGTACCTGTAGTGCCCCCGATGGTCGAGACTGGATACGGCGGACCCGTGCCGCTGCCCGAGCCCCCGCCCGACGACGAACCGCCACCCGACGACGACGCCGACCCGCCGCCACCGACTACCGTCGACCTCGACACATAGCGACCCAGGAGCTCAGACACCACCGATGACCTCGCCGACCGAACAGCGCCGCGCCTTCGACGCCGCGATGGAGGCCTACCGATCCGGCGACATGGCTCGCGCGCGCATCGCCTTCACCGCAGTCACCCGCGACAACCCGAGCATGTCGGATGCGTGGCTGGGCCGGATGGCGTGTGGCGACCACGATCTGGAGACGCTCGCGGCCGCTCACGAGAACTCGCGGGCGCTGTACCGCGAGACCCGGCGCATCGGGCTGAACGACGGCGACCTCTACGCGCAGATCGCCGCGCCGTTGTACATCACGGTGCCGGTGTGGTCGCGCGCCACCATCGGGCTGGCCTACGCCGCGGCGCTGATCGCCGCGCGGCGCTACGACGACGCGGTGTCGCTTCTCGACGACCCGATCATCACCGCCGATACCCAGGCCGCGCAGTGGCATCAGTTCATCACCGCGTGCCTGTTCCACCAGACCCGCCGCTGGCCCGACCTGCGCTCGGCCACCGCCGTGTGTCCACCGGCCAACGCCACGTATGTGCTCGACGCCGTGTCGGTGGCGGTGGTGTCGATGTCGGCGGCCGCGGCGGCCAGCCTCGGGCAGTTCCAGGCGGCGCTGGAGCTCACCGCCCGGCTTGCGCCCGACAACGCCTACGTCGCCGCCGATGTCGCGCTGACGCGGGGGTGGTGTCAGAGGGAGTTGGGCGACGAGGAGGGGGCGCGGGCTTCGTTTCGGGGTGCGGTGGTGAACGGGCAGCTGCTGGAGCCGGCCCGTCAGGCGTTGGACAACCCGAGCTACCGGCTGATCGTCACCGATGCCGACACCATCGCCACCCGCACCGACCCGTGGGACCCGGCTACTGAGGTGTCGCGGTCGACGCGCGACGCTGCGGCGTTGGCTGCTGAGCAGGCCGATGTGTTGGCGCGCGCGCAGGCGCGGCTGGACGAGTTGATCGGACTGGAGGGTCCCAAGGAGCAGATCGCGGTGTGGCGCACCGAGATCCAGATCGACCAGCTGCTGGCCGCCCAGGGCGAAGAGACCTCGTCAACGAACGAGAACCACATGGTGTTGGAAGGCCCGCCGGGCACCGCCAAGACCAGCTTCGCGCGCATCGTCGCCGAAATCCTGTTCGGGCTGGGCAAAATTCAGCGGCCCGACGTCATGGAGGTCACCGAGGAGGACCTCGTCGTCGGCTACGTCTCCCAGACCGCCCAGCGGATGAAAGAGGTCTGCGAGGAAGCGCTGGGCGGGGTGTTGTTCATCGACGAGGCCTACCGGCTGGTGCCCGAACACGAGGGACATTCGTTCGGCAAGGACGCCATCAACACGCTGCTGAAGTACATGGAGGACTTCCGCGACCAGCTCGTCGTCATCGTCGCCGGATACCCGGTCGAGATGCGCCGATTCCTCGCCGCGAACCCGGGTTTGGCATCGCGGTTTCACTTCACCCTGACGTTCGAATCGTATTCGGCTGATGAGATCGTTTCTATCGGGAGGCATATCGCCGGCAAGGAGAAGATCGCCATCGGTGAGGACGCCTGGCCGTTGCTGGACGCCGAGGCCGCTCGGTTGCGTTCGCTGCCAACGGATTCCGGGACAGCGTTGGATGTCGCCGGTAACGGACGGTATGCGCGCAAGGTGGTTATCGCCTGCAAGCGTGAACGGGCCCGGCGGTTGCACACTGTAGCGCCAGCCGAGTTGGCGGAGTTGGCCAAGTCTGATCCGTCGGTGCTAGTGGTCAACTCTGACGACATGGCGCGGGCGTTGGCGTCGGCGCTGGCATGAGACGCAGACGCTCAGAACCGGTTGAGGTTGATCTCGCTCGCTCGACCCGGATATGCGACGTCGCCATGGTTCCAGGCCTCGGCCGCGGGAAAGTAACCCTCGTAGAAATCGACGTAATCGTCGCTGCTCGCCTGCAGTACGTCACCAACCGCCTTGCCAAGCTCCAGTGCCGCCTGTTCGACCAATGCCACGGTGGCCGTCGCCACACCCGTAACCATCCCGATCATCGTTAGGAGCGAGTTGAGCTTGCTCTTCTGGATGACGTCGGCCACCGCTGACAACGTTTTGCCGAAATCGCGCGTACCTTGGGCCGATTCCCAGATCTGGATCCGTACCGCGAGGCCCGCCGTCACAGGCCGGGCTGGGAAGAGGAGCACGCCGGCACCCATGAATTGGCGGACTTGCCCGGCCTCCATGGGGATCAGCACGCTTGTGGGCGCAGCAGCCGCATCCGGGTACACCGTCGCCGGTGCGCCGCTCATGTCCCAGCACCAGGCGAGGAAGTAAATGTCGCTGGTCTTGTTGAACAGCCGGGCGAGAAAGTTCTGGAAACCCTTCTCGAGGCGCAGACTAGCCAGCCCAAGTCCACGGGATTCGGCCGAAACGTCGAACTTGAACAGATCGGCGGGGGCATCGCGGGTAACCTCGGCCAACACACCGAAACTATCAATCTCATCGGCGGCCGCCATCGACTTGTAGGCACCGTCAGTCGGTGTGATCGAGAAGTCAGCCAGTGAACCGCTGGTGATGATGGCCATCGGGGCTCTCCTACAGTTTCGCTGAGGTATCCCCATACAGGCAGACGCTGTGTTGATTGGATTTTGCGTACAGCCACGCGGTCCGGGCATCGGATCTGCTCAGCCCGTAATTCGACCCGTTGGTCTTGTAGTCCACTTTCGCTCGGGCGAACCCCTGGCGCAGCTCATCGGCTGCCGAACCGATGTCGTCGCCTTGGGTCAGTAGCCCGCGCAGTCCGTCGATCACGCCCATTGCCATCGGCGCCGGGGCCAACAGGGGGAACCCAAACTCGTCGTCGAAGCCGAGGAAGGCCTCGACGCTTGGGGTCTGGACTGCCTGTGGACCGAGGATGATTGCGGCATAGCACGCAATTGCCACGACAATTCCGCCCCCGAGTGAGCCGACGTTCTGCTGGTCGACGAGAGCTGCTCCGTTTGCGACGAGCTCCGCGGGGCTGCCGTGGCCGAAGTAAAAAAGGCTCGTTGCGTTGGGTAGCTCAACGTCGACATTTACCCGATTAGCCTGCAGCCCATACAGATCAGTGGTTGTGAAGGCGGTCGCTAGAAGTCGGATGGCTTGGCCCAAGGTCGCGATTTGGCCGGCTGCGCTGTCATCTGCCGGACGGACGAACAGCAGATGTGCCATCTAGCGATGGCCCTTGCTCCAGCGTTTCGCGTCCTGCAAGTAGTCGTCGAGGATCTGCTCCAAAGTCTCAGGCTTTTCATCGTCGTCGGGGATCAAGCCGGCGGCAAAGACCCGCAGCAAGTGCTGCCCCCTCGGGCTGTCCGGGTGTGCTGCGGCCACGGCCATGTCCACGGGCGTCAACTCGCTGCCGTCAATCAGCGCGATGACGGGTTGATGGCGATGCGGATGCACCTCGGCCCAGGCCTGCAGCGTCTCGGCTATCTGTCGCTGCTGGCGCTCATCAAGTAGCTTCACCCGACGCGGCACGATCTGCCTCCCTTTGTAAGCCAATCAAATTGTATCGCGGGTTGCACTGATGGGCGAGGGTGAGCCCGCCAGCTATCCGTGGTCTAGCGGGTCCGGACAGGGCCTGGGCTGAGCAAACGACACTTTGGTGTTAGTCATGGTCTGTTCGCGCCTGATGTCGGCTAAACACAGGCCGCGACTCGGACAGGCCGCCGATCCCGGCGATGGCAACGCCGAGGCGTTTCACGGCTGCGGCGAGCGCCCAAATCGCCTCATCGCGATCCTTGCTGGCCAGCACTTTGCATGGGACAGTCGGCGGTTCGGAGTCTGCGGACATGGTGGCGGCTGGAAGCTGTCGCGTCCATCTGGTTGAAGTACCGGTACGTTCGCCCCGGGACCGAGTGGGCACCTCGCCAATGCGAAAGCCGCCTTCGTCCCAATGGAACCAGCACCGCCGCGCCCCGTGGGGGTCAGCAAGAGCCTGATGTCGCCCCCGGTGGCCGGGTTTGAGCGCGCAGCGGTGAACCGGCGGAACCGGTAGCCCGCCCGCAGCTCCGCTCAGCGACCGCTCCAGAGGCCCGTGCAGCCAGACCGTGGCGTCACAGCGCCCGGGTTCTGCGCCCCGCGCCCCAGGTGAGCGGGGAGCGGGGGCTGCATCTGCCGTGGGGTGCGCCACCGTCATCTCTCCTACGCCACGGCCAGGGGCCGATGCAATCAGGAACCGCGGGGCATCCCGCCCCACGTGACGCTACCGCCCCGAATGCCCAACCACCGCTTACACATCCGCGCCGGCCGGCTCCTCGGGACGCCACGCGTCGGCATTCGTCCTTCGCTGAAGTTGAATGTCGGTTGCTGCCACCCGCCCCGGCGACGTTCGGGTCGGCGAGAATCGCCAACAGCGTCCGGCAACATTAGGAACTGCCAGCTACCAACGGCCGATTCGCCTGCGCTCATATGGATCTGGCGGCTCATGCACCGCGATGCCCGCCTGCAGAAGGACTCCCAACTCTAGCGCCCAGTCCCGGCGTGAGCGCTCCTCCCACAGCCTGAAAGCGTCGTCGATGTGGCGCCTGGCGCGCCTTCCCGACCAGTTGGTGACATACAGCAGATGCCGCAGTGCCCGCTCTTCATGGCCGCGAACGATCGCAAGGCCGAAGTGGGTGACTTCGTGGCAGAAACTGCACAGACAGATGATGCGCTTGAGGCGCTGGGTTTGCGTAGTTTCGTTGTACTCCCACCGCTCGTGGGCCTCGAGCCACTTGTCCACATCGGGGTCGCGACCGGCGCCGCAGATTTCACAGCGGTCGCGTGCGCGGCGATACACCATGCGCCGCAGCCGGTCCCAATCACGCTGGCTCACGCAACTGCGCACGTTGGTGAACCAGCATGAGTCCGGAATCAGGTCGACGAACAGCCCATCACCGAAATTGCGGTCTTCGCCGTCGAGCACATCGGGCAGCGGCGCCCGCCCGACCCACGGCTGCAGTTCCGTCATCCCCGGCCGGGGTGCATACCAGGAGCGCAGGGTCCGGTCCCACCGTGCGCCTGCGGCTTTGGCGGCGTTCTGCTCGTCGTAGGACACCTCGAGCCAAATGCGTTCACTAGTCGTCATGGCGTCCAGTCAAA
This sequence comes from Mycolicibacterium moriokaense, assembly GCF_003201655.1. Taxonomy (GTDB): domain Bacteria; phylum Actinomycetota; class Actinomycetes; order Mycobacteriales; family Mycobacteriaceae; genus Mycobacterium; species Mycobacterium moriokaense_A. The sequence continues at coordinate 135,418 of NZ_QJJU01000014.1, read as the reverse complement.
GCCGGTGCGGTGACAGCGCTTGGCCTCGCGCCGCCGGTTGTCCACAGCTACGCAGTCATTCACAGCTCGAGCCCGGCTTCGACGTCGATGCCGGCGGCGCGGGTTACGCCCGTGGCGGCCATCCGATCGTGACCGGCTTGCCACGCCCGGGCGGTTTTGATGTGTTCACGCCACGCGGCCATCCGGGTGCGGCGGCGTGCGTCGTTGCGTTGAATCACCTCGGCGACCATCTCGGGAAGTAACCCGGGGTCGGTGCGTTCGGCTTCGGCGTGCATCGTGGGGGGCCGGTCGTCGTTGTGCAGGATTTGTTTGAAGTGGTGCTCGGCGGAGTATTCGTTGCCGCGGCGCATCTGGTGGACGGCGGGGCTGGTGACCGGTTTGGCGTGTTCGTGATCGGCTTCCTGGCTGAACTTTTGGTAGAGGAAGGCCTCGTTGTTGTGCCGGCCGCGGGTCATCGCGACATAGGCCATCGCCCGTGAGGCGCCCTCGCCCAGGATCGCGTAGCAGCTGTCGGCGGTGACTCCTTGCGCCGAATGCACGGTCGCGGCGTAGCCCAGTGTGACGTGCTCGGTGAGGTAGTCGCCGTCGAAGACGGCGCGGGCGTTGTCGGTGAGCCGTTCGGCGGCAAGCCAATTCGTTGTGGGGTCGACCGCCGCGACCCGCCAGCGGTTGCCGTTGCGCACCTGATCGACCTGCTCGCCGGCGTGGCGCGAACGTGGCTTGACGGTGATGGTGGCGTCGTTGGCGCGGCTCATGATGATGTCGCCGACAGCGACGTGTTGATCCCGCGCGGCGGTGACAGTGGGTCCGGGTGTGGTGAGCTCGTCGTGCAGCCGCCGGTTGAGCGCGTCGGCGATCTCCCACGTGTCGGCGATCAGGATGGTGTCCTTACCGTCCGTGCGGTCTTTGAGGTAGGCGGCCATCGCGTCGGCGGCCATCGCGATGGGGTCCCCGGCGTGCAGGCGGCCGTGATTGCGATACCACCCGACGGCGCTGCGCAGCCGGCTACCGTGGGCCGCCCTTAACGCCAGGGAAGTGTCGCGCTCTTCGGGATCGGCCATCCGCCACACCTCGCCGAGGCGTTGGCTCCACGGCAGATCGGCGCACAACTGCTCGAACATCCCGCCGCGCGCCTTCACCGGCGAAAGCTGATAGGCGTCACCGACGAGCACCATCTTCGCCCGGCCGAGCGTCGCGCAGGACAGCAGCTTCTTGAGCTCCGGAGTGCCCAACATGGAGGCCTCATCGACAACAAGGACGGTCGCGGAGTCGACGTCAAGCTGATTGTCTTGGATCAGCATCAGAGCCTTGGCGACGGTCAGGCCGCGGTCGCCCGCGCCTTCGCCCATCGCCTCGTCGACCGCTTTTCCGGTGGGCGCGAGCACGAGTACTTCCTTGCGCGCCCGGTGCGCGGCGGCGCGCAAGGCTTTGAGCGAGTGCGTCTTGCCCGCGCCCGCCGGCGCCTGCAGCGGCTGCACCAGATGCGGCGACACCGCGATGTTGCGGATCGCGCGCTCCTGATCGACGGACAGGTCGCCGAGGTCGTCGTTGCGCACATCCAGGCGCGTGCGATTGTCGGCGGCGTCGACCATGTCGAAGATGCGTTCCTCCTCGGCGATCACCGCGTCGATGGTGAAGCGCTCGTGGCCTTCGCGGTGATGTGATTGGCGGGGCGCGCTGATGCGCACGCTGACCTCGCCGACGATCTGCTCGATCAGCGGGCGCGGGTCGCCGGGCGCATCGACGGGCAGTTGTGCGCCGACGAGCTCGACCATGTCAGCGCGAGTGAACGCGGGCTTGTCGATGTGCGCCGCCATCTCGGTCAGCCGTGTGCGGTCGAGCGCGCCGCGCTGCGCGGTGCGCCGCTCGGCGCGCGCCGCGAAGTGCGCGTCGCGGTTCAGCGCCAGGCCGCGCGCATCGTCGCGCCACTGCTCCTTGAGCGCGGCCCAGGCGAGCGACTCCGGCTTCGCGGGGCGGGTGGCCTTTTGCGCGGTCGCCAGCTGCGCCGCGGTGGGTTCGCCGTCGACGATGACGAGGTTGTTGGCCGCCCACTCGCGCAGCCGGGTGGAGCGTTGTGACCACGCCTTGATGGTGTGTGCGTCCACGCCGGCGATCTCGGCCATGCCGGTGTGCGGATCGACGGGCTTCCACTCGAAACCGCGTTCGGCGTGCAGCTCATGTCGCAGGGTGGCTTGGTAGATGATGCCGGCGGCTTTGGCCTCGTGGTGCAGTGATTTCGAGTCCAGGGACACCAGTTGGCCGTCGCGGCGGGGTTGCCGGTTGGGCACGATCACGTGGGTGTGCAAGTGGGGGTCGCCGCATCGTGAAGTTTCGTGCTGGTAGGCGATCGCGACCAGTCCCGGCAGGCGGTGCAAGTCCCGGTTGCCGGTGGCCCGGTTGTAGATCCGGGTGTAGCCGGCGTGCTGTTGGAGGTAGGTCATCGCGGCGGTCACGGCTTTGGTGTGCGCGGTGGCGAGTACTTTTTCGGCGACGTCGTCGGTGAGCGCCCTGATGAGGGAAACGCTTTTGGGGGCAGCGAATGTCAGGTCGAAACCGTGCACGCTCTTGTCGGTGAACTCGCGCCCCTGTGCGCCGTTGGGGGCTTGGCCGTCGTCGAGCCAGATTCGCGCGTGCTCGGTGTCGGCGTCGCCGCCCTGTAGTTCGGCATCACTGAGGCCCGTCGCCTGGCCGATGAGCTGTTTGTCGCCGACGATTAGCCAAGTGGGGATACGGGTTTCGCCTTCCGAGTAGTACTCGGCTAGTCCGCCGTTGGCCTTTTGACGGTCCATGGCAGCCTGTTTGGCTTCGTCGGCGGTGTCGTTGTAGTACTTGATGCTGTGTTTGGTTAGGCGGGCGATGGTCAGCATGGTCGGCGCCTCGATCGCATGGTTGGTGAAACCGCCTGGGGTCGAGCTGGTTTCGGGCATACCTGCGGCGGTCGGTTTCGGGGGCGCGCCAGCGCGCCCGAAACCAGTATTGCACTGCTGTGCCAATGTGCCGGACGCTACTTTTGGGGTTTGGGTTGTGGATGGTGTTGGGGCAGTGGAGAAGACGGGTGGGGTGTTTGGTGCGGCTGTGGAGGGGTGGGGGAGCTTAGGGTGGGTGGGTGTGTGTGAGGAGGGTTGGGGTGGGCAAGATTTGGTGGGCTGTGGCGGCGCTGGCCGTTGAGAGTGTGGTGTTGGCGTGGGTGGTGGCTGCGCATGTTTGGTCTTGGGTCGGTGTGGCAATCGGCCAGTAAGTCGCGCACCACCACTACTGATGCGCGGGCGTGGATCGGCGCATTGGTGGTGAGTCAGTGGTGCGGGTGTGCGCTCCGCGCGCTGGCCAGCGTGGACTTCGGCGGTGTCGCCGCTGGTGGTGGCAGCGGAATGCGCGGGACGCCAGGTGTGTTGAGTTGGCCCGCGAGCCAGGGCAACGCCGCAGCGAATGCTCGGCCGGCGAACGGCCAATCATGTTTTCCGGGTTGGGCGACCACGGTGCAGTGGATGCCGCGCGCGGTGCCCAATGCGCAGAGGGTATTGGCGGCATCGTCCTCCGGGTTGGCGGGGGCAGCGACGGCTCCGTTGTGGTCGACAACGCCCCCGGAGACCACGAACAGGCCTGAGACTGCGTCATAGCGGCCGTGTCTGACGATCACTGTGCTCGGATCGAACGCGCTCCATGCGGCGGAGTTGCCGCCGAACAAGCGGTCGATGGTCTGCGCCTTGTTACCTGAGTTCGGGCTGAGGTCCCCTGCGATGTCGACGAAGGTGCCGAACAGGTCGGGATGCATCACCGTTAAGTCGACGGCGCAAGTGCCGCCCGCGGAAAAGCCTGCGACACCCCAGTCCGACCCGCGGGAGCTCACGCCGAAACTCGATGCCAAGAAAGGGATCACATCTTTGGTCAAATGGTCGGCGGCGTTGCCGCGGACTCCGTTGACACATTCGGTGTCGTTGTTGAACCCGCCACCGGAGTCCGCGAAGACGAATACCGGAGCGTTGCCGCTGTGGGCGGCGGCGAAGGCGTCGATGGCGGTGATCGCGTCGCCGGCGCGAAGCCAGTCGGCCGGTGTGTTGAACTCGCCGCCAATCATCATCACCGCCGGTAGTCGCGGCGGGGGATTGGTGGCGAACCAGGCCGGCGGCACGTACACCAGCTCACCACGATGGGCGAACCTCGACGCCGCGGCACTGATGTTCACCGCTACGACAGCGCCTTTGGCGTGCACCGTACCGGCCAGTTGCATCGCGGTGACCGTCGCGCGGTCGGTTTGATCGGGCAGCGGTCCGGCGGTGAATTCATTCCAGGCGGATTCGACTGTTGGCAGATAGCCGACCCATATGTTGAGCGACAGCGCCGAGCACAGCACTGACAACGGCACGGCCAGTATCGACAAGGTCCGCCGAATCCAGCGCGATCCCCGCCAGCCCGCCACTGCGGTCCCCACCGCCAACCCGGTGAGGGCTATCCAGATCAATAGCAGGGCGGGCGCCGAGTCACCGGTCATCCCCGCGCGGCCGATGTACCAGCGTGCCGCCACTGCCAGAGCTACGCCGAGAGCGGCAATGACCGGCAACGCGACCAGGCGCCATCGGCGCGTGCGCCAACCGACCGCCGACAACAGCATCACCACCGTCACGACCTGGACAACGGTGGGAACCCAGCCGTGCATCAACGAGAGGTGCGCCATGTCAGGGCGCCACGATACAGCGCGATCTGCCCATGGCATCAGGGCGCGTTCGGCGTCGAAGGTGTCACGCGTCCATCGTGCACCCCGCTCGCCAAAAGTTTGCTGAGATGAGCAAACATTCATTCAGGCGTGGGGTGTTGTCCACAGCGGAATCGACTGAGCGGTCGATGATTCTGCGAACGGCTGACTGGCCGCATCGAATAACATCGGCCTTGCAAGAAGTGTGCCGGGATGCGACCGGCCGGTTGCATCAAGGGGTTCGAGGGCCGGCCGGCCGCATTGTGGCCACTATAGGTTGGTTTCCTGAGTTCGCGTGCTGCCTTGGGCGGCGACGATGGCGCGGATCTTCGAGGGTGGCATGCCCTCCTGCAACGCGGTGCGCAGCATCGCCGCGAGGCGAGGCAGTGCGCTGTTGTCGTCGTGGGTGGCGACTGCGGCGTGGGTGAGCGCGATGCCGGCGCGCACGGTGTCCTCGCCGCAGTAGTAGGCGGTGGCGGCCATGGTCAGAAGTGCGGTGCGGGGCGATGGCGGTGAGGCAATCACCGCGTCACCGTGTGATTGCGTGATTGTTGGGCTGGTCAAGGTCAGCGGCGCGGATGCGGCGGCGGGCGCTCGGTGCACCGTTGCAGCACCTGGGTTCCCGGCCGCCCCTGGGATCTGGAGCGGCCGGGTCCTGGTGAGTGAGCGGCTAGTTCGGCCCGGGGTAGTCGCCGGCGGTGGGGTCCTCGGCGTGCTGGGGGCCGTCGAGGAATACTGCGACCGCGGTCTTGTGGGTGCGCGACAGCAGCGCCAGCGTGGAGGTCAGGCCGAGGTGGTCGCGGATCTGAAACGTGATGGGCCCGCAGTACACGTCGACCCAGTGCGTGACCTTGGTGCCCGCCTTGGTGGGTCCGGATTGTGGGACCACGCAGTAGGTGGGTCGCCGTGTCCACTCGATCGCCAGCGTGGTGCGGGCGAACGGCTCGTACGGCGGTGTCGGCTGGGCGTTGATTTCGCGGGGCACCCGGGCCATCGCGGCGCGTGCGGCGGCGAACGCCTCGAGAAGTCCGTGGGCCGCCGCCGCGGAGTAGAGGTTCATCAGGGTGGTTCCGAAGGTCAGCCCGATGCGGGCGTCGCTGGTGCGGGCGTGATGGACGGTGATGTCGGAGGTGATGTCGCCGTAGATGACCGCGATCGTGTGGGTGACGGTCGCGGCGGGGATGGTGTGCAGTGTCTGAGTCATGGTGGTTCACCTTGTGTTTGAGAGGGTGGAGTGTGCCGGATGGTGGCGCTGTGGGGGCCGGTGGGGTGGCGGGGTCAACCCCTTGAGCCGCCGCGCTGGAGGCGAATTTCGCCGCGAGCGGCAGCGAGCAGGGCAGGGCGAAATGTCGCCGGAGCCGCACGGGCGCAGCGCAGGTGAGCGTCAGCGAGCCGCAGCGCAGAACGGGCGAGCGTGATCAGCGGCGTGGGTTGTTATCTAGAGGAGCGCTCGTCCACTTGTGATGTGCGTTTTGATGGTTCATCGGCGTGTCGCAGTGCGGTATCCAACAGCTGACTGCCACGTGCGATTAGCGTTTGTCCTCATGGTGTTTCGTGCTGAGCGTGCCATCTCTGCAGCCACCGATCAGCCTGCGTGGGTGGTGATTGACGAGGACTACGTCCTGCAGCCGGAAGCGAATTCCTATCTTGCGGCGTTGCGGGCGAGAGACCGCTCCGTGAACACAGAGCGGGTCTATGCGGGCCGGATAGCGCTGTATCTGTCGTATTGCCGGCGGACGGGTGTGGACTGGCGAGCGCCAAGCATTGAAGCCTTAGCAGGCTTTCTGAGATCCCTTGTGACTGAACCGCTCCCACCCCGTGGGCGACACACGACAGCAGCGCGGTATCGGTCGAAGGCCACGGCTAACGCTGTGATGACGGTGGTGTCTGAGCTGTTGCGTTTCGGCTCGGCCCAAGGCTGGGTTTCACCATCGGTTGTGAATGTGTTGGCCGAGCCGAAGTTCCTGGTCCACACGCCTCCTGGGTTCACGGCTGGCGAGGAAGGGCAGTTCCGGCAGATCAGCGCGAAGACAATCAAGTTCGCGGTGCCCCATGGTGGCTTTCAGTGGCTGTCAGACGATCAGCTTGAACGTCTCATCTGTGCAGAGATGCGCCCGAGAGACCGATTCTTGGTCGCGCTGATGGTGGTGACCGCGATGCGCATCGGCGAGGTGCTGGGTCTTCGGCGAGAAGACATGCATCTGCTGGCTCGAGCACAGGACCTCGGCTGCCAGGTGCGGGGTTCCCACGTGCATGTGAGACGACGGGTGAACACCAATGCGGCGCTGGCCAAGTCACGCTATCCACGAACGATCCCTGTCACCGACGAGGTTGTCGAGCTGTATGCCAATTACCAGCACGACCGCTATCAGACCGGAACCGAGGACTCGGACATGGTGTTCGTCAACCAGTTCCGCCCGCCCGTGGGCCGGCCGATGACCTACAGCAATGCCAAGGATCTGTTTGATCGACTCTCGGATCGACTGGGATATCAGGTGCGGCCACACATGCTGCGGCATACCGCGGCGAATTCCTGGCGGCGGCAGGGCGTTCCGCGTGATGTCCTGCAGGAACTGTTGGGCCACGTGTCGTCCTCATCGATGGAACCGTACTTCCATCCCACTGATGGTGAGAAGCGACAGGCAGTAGAGAAGGTGGCAGCTCGCAGGGGTGGCGGACAGTGACGCAGGGCGTGGCGGCTGCCGCAGGGACACCAGTCTCGTATCTACCCATAACCCATCAGCCGGGCTGGCTGGAGTGGCTCGAAGATCACGTTGACCCTAATTGGCGATCGGGGGAGTGGAACAAGAGCAGTTGGCTGTTCACCGGTGATCCTGATAACCCCGCCACGGGGTTAGCGCGCTGCCGTACGCGAGCGTGCCGCATACTGGTGTCGGCGCCCGCGTTGTGCACATCGTGCCGCAAGGAACACCGCCGCGGCGGCTTGTCGATGGATGAATTCATCGCCACCCATGTACCGAGACGAGCCAGGACATATCCGGTAGCTTCACAGCCACGATGTGCTGTGCAGCGCAACGGCGTTGGCTGTAGCGGCCCCTCGATGAGTAGGGGGTTGTGCACCCCGCATTACAATCAGTGGCTGGGAGCGCGGCGGCGGCACACCGGCCTTGACTTCGAGGAATGGTTGTCCACGGCGCCGCTTCCACAAGTCGAGGCGGCAGAACCTTGCGTGGTGGCAAGTTGTGAGCTGGAGCGGTTGCGACGGGGCCGGTTGTGCTACTACCACTACAACAAATACCTGCGAGAGCATCCGCAACGATCGGCCACCGAGTGGGCGGCAACACAGACCCCGTTTCTGCACGAGCAGCATTTCAGCCTCGCCCCACTGGGCCCGACCCTACGGTTAGAGGTGCTCTATGGCCTGCAACAACGCGACGCTCGGGGCTGCAGGATCAATCCCGCGTTGGTACGAAGACTCGTCAAATGCGTCGCACCGCTGCCGTCGCTGACCACTGTCTCTGGAGGGCGGCGTGCATGGGCGGCTTCGCTGACCTCCTCGAAGTACCTGAATAGCTTGCTCATAGGGCTGCTGCACGAAGTTCACGTCGGCCACAACCAAATGCTCGGGGTCAAACCAACCGATAACGAAGTGTGGGATTCCGGCCTGATCAAGCTCTCGCCCGAATTCGGCACCGACCCATACCGTTACGGGCAAACTCTGGATTTCACCACCATTTCCCAACCCTGGTTGCGGACTGTGTTTCTGGAGTGGGCCCGGCGGACCAACCCGTCGCGCGATCGGCTGAAGGAAGCCGTGAAAGCCACCGAAATCGCATCGACGACTCTGCAGCGGCGCGCAGGCAGCGGCCACGATCCTGAAGCCCTAGGATTCGGCGACGTCGACGCGATCGTTAAGGCGATGCGGGAACTGCGCAAAGCTGATGGCGCTCCGTGCTCATACTCCTACCGGCGTGCCCTCAACGGGAGCTTCTTCGCCTTGATCGAGTTCGGGCGCCAGGCCGGGCTCATGGATCGTGTTCCGGGTGGTTTTACTCGGCACCGATCTCACATCATTCCCGGATCCCCGTGCGGCGATGACGAGCCCGGCCGGGCGATCCCCGAACCGGTGATCGCCCAACTGGATGCGCACCTGTCCAGCCTTGGTGACGACTTCCCCTACCGCGGATGGACTCGAGCGCAGATCAAGCACATGCTGCGCACCGCCTACGTCGTGCTGCGCGACACCGGCCGCCGTCCTGACGAAGTATGTCGCCTGCGGCTGGACTGCCTGCACGACGACGACGGTGACGTCTTGATCTGGGACAACTTCAAACGTCGACGCTTCAACCGCCGACTACCCATCACATCCGCGACAGCGGACGATATCCGCGACTGGCGCGACACGCGCGGGCAGCTAATGCTGCGCCCTGCCAGCGCCGATTACTTGTTCCCCACACGCGGTTCATCGGGTGGGCGAGACTCGAGTACCCCGCATCTGACCACGGCTGACCTATCGACAGCACTTCGAACCTGGGTGCGGTCGATTCCGGAGATTCATTCCGACACCACCGGCAAGGACGCAAAACCCCTGCCGTTCGACCGCTCCCGGATCTACCCATACGCGTTTCGGCACTCCTACGCGCAGCGTCACGCCGACGCCGGCGTGGACGTCGACGTGCTGAAAGAACTGATGGATCACCGCAGCGTGGACACCACAACCGGCTACTACAAGGTCACGATCAAGCGCAAACGTGATGCGGTGAACTCGATACGGCACTTGGTGATCGATCGCGCCGGGGAGCCGGCGCCAGCGCCGGCGGCAACAGTGTATGAACTACGTTCGGTAGCTGTTCCATTCGGCAACTGCATCGAACCATCGAACGTCAAGGCCGGCGGCCAAGCCTGCCCGATCCGATTCCAGTGTTCCGGGTGCGGCTTTTATCGCCCCGACCCCTCCTACCTAGTGGCTATTGACCAACACATCAACAGCCTCAAGGCGGAGGGCGAGACGGCTATAGCCATGGGCGCCGATGACTTTGTCATCCGCAACTTCACTGACCAAATCGAGGCCTATGACCGCGTGCGCACGACGATGCGTGAAGCGCTGGAAAAGCTTGACCCCGAAGACCGTCAACAGATCGAAGACGCCAGCGCCGTATTGCGCCGCGCCCGGGCGAGTCAGGGGCTGCGATCGCTGCCACTAACTGTGATCCCGTCGAAAGCGCTCCACAACGATGACTGAGGTAGCGGCTGCGCCGGATGCGGGCGCACAAAGACGCGTGCAGGTACTGCGAGATGCCCGACGACGCGACAGCGAGACCAAACGCGGTCACGTGCGCAAGACCGTTGAAAGTATGCTGCTCGCCGAAGACGCCATCACTTTCGCTTCGGTCGCACGACGCGCGCAAGTATCGACATGGCTGGTCTATGCCGACGGCGTAAGAGAACACATTGAGGCGGCCATTCGGCAACAAGCCGACCAGCCAAACCAGCCGGAGAACCATGATCGCGTCAGCACAGCCAGCTTGCGGACCGACCTCGTCCTCGCCCGGGCGGAGATCAAACGCCTCCGGACAGACAACGAGAAGCTACGACACAACGCTCAACGACTCCTGGGTCAGCAGCTGGATCAGGTCAACGTGGCCGACCTTGTTGCACGCGTCGACGCTTTAGCCCACGAAAACCGTCAATTGGCAAGCGAGCGACAGCAGGCCAGCAGCGAAAACGCCGCTCTGCGATCACGGGTCACTGAGCTTGACGAAGACGTGGCCGCCGCGCGCACCGCCCTTCGACGGATGATCCGCGAACATAGCACCGATATCGGCGATCCGTACCGCTAGAAAACACAGTCGGTAGTAAAGGGCCCCAGGATGTCCCGGAATCGACCAGATTTGAGCGTCTCAAATCTCTGTCTCAGAGCCACTCTCGAATGCCGCCTGTTCGACTAAAGTCCGGTGCGGTCCTTGATGCGTTGCCTGACAGCGGCTTTGCCGCTGGCGAGAACCGCTAAGCCAAAACGTGTGGCAGCCCAATATCGGACGCCATCATGAAGAATGTTCCTGACGTAGATCAGGTCGGCGTTCGCTAACAGAGCCATGGCTTCCGTGATTGGCACGTCCGGCACGTTCGAACGGCCAGTTTGAGAACGTTTGGGCTTGGGGTATCCATGAACCTGAAACAGCCAGTCCACCAGCGGTAGGTATGTGACCAGGCCAGTGTGATCGCCGACGCCGCTCGGGCCCACTCCGGCCATCAGTTCTGCGGCGAGGTCTGCCACCGGCACACTGTTCAACCAGTCGATCATGGGTTGTGCGGGGTCACCGACCGTCATGCGTTGCTCCTCCCGGTGCGGGCTCGCCAAGTCCGAGATGCTGGCGCACGGTGTTGGTCTGCAGCGCATGCATCCCCAGCCGGGTTAATCCGATAAGCGTGCGTTCACCGTAGTCGCCATGCACAAGCAAACCGGCGCGTACGAGCGCCTGCATCGCTTCATTGATCGCGCGACCGTCGGGATCTTTGAAGGGATGGGAACGGGAACTATTCATGGCCCCGATAGAGGCCTTATAGGAGCCCGTAGTGCACCACGTGATGATGCAAACCCTCGCTTCCCTGTCCCACTGATATGCAGAATGGGAGAACAGCGGCAGGATCGCCGCGGCGACTTCGGCGACAGGCCACGTGAGCCACCACGGCTGGTTGCTTGTCATACGGCGCATTGAACCACCAATGACGCCGCTACCAATCCCCTAACAGACTTAGGTGGTCACCCCGACTATCTAAGCAGCGCCTTCGGCCGCTCGTTGCTTGCCTAGCTCTGCCGACGGTGACGCACCAAGGTTTTCGGGACAGACGCGGCGGCCGAAGCCGAGGCGTTCGCCAGTGCCGAGCCAAAGCCGATGCAGCTGCGGGTAGTGGGTCAGCCTGAAATCAGGACGGCGATGTCTCGGCGTGGCCGTCCTACGTCAAGCTGGGCAAACTTTCGCTACGTTGGGATCGGTAGCGGCGAGGTCGGTGCTAGCGTGCGCCAATGAACTCAGCCCCATACACCAGGGCTACCGACAGCGACCGCAACGACACCTGCCAGGTGCTGGACTCCGCGCTCGCCGAGGGCCAGCTGTCGATGGAGGAACACCGCGAGCGGGTGAGCGCCGCAACCAAGGCCACCAACCTCGGCGAGCTTCAGTCGCTCGTGTCGGACCTGCAGGTCCTCCGTGCCCCGAGCCAAGTCCCGGCGACGAAAACCTCGGGTGACCGATCGGTTGTGCGCATCGCCGTGCTGTGCGTGCTTACGCTGGTGGGTGCGGGCATCGTCGTGGCACTCTTCAGCTGGGCACTACACGGCAGCACCCCGTCGCCATCGAAGACCACCGCCGCTCCCACCACCGAGCCGGCGGTCATCACCTCGAGCACCCCGCCACCACCTCCCGCACCGCCCCAGCTGCTGACTCTGGGCGGACTTTCGGGGTTGCTGGCGCAAATGCAGTCCAAGTTCGGTGACACACTGGGCTACGAGTTAACGGTCTATCCCAACTACGCGGTGCTCCAGCGCCCAGACGCGGTCAACGCTCACGAAACAGTGATGTGGAACTACCGCGGCCCGGGGAGTTGGACCCCCCTCGCCCTCCCGTCTTTACAAATGCCACCCGGGACTAGTGTCGGCGATCTCAGCAAGTTCGACGTACAAGGGGTCCTCGACGTACTACCGGGGGCGCCGCAGAGCCTGCACATCCCCAACCCCAAAAACACCTACCTGATCATCGACTCCGCCAAGGACGGCACCCTGAGCCTGAGCATGTATCTGTCCGACGACAACGCCACCGGCTACTTCGAGCTGGCCTCAGATGGCACTGTCAAACGGATTTACGCCGCGGGCGAATGATCCCGTTCCAGTTCGTACCCCCACTGCTGTGCCCAGGGCCTGTTTGGTCGCTGCGATCGACAAATTGGGCTCAACTGTCTGGGATGCGACAGCGGTTATGACCAGCAACCAGCCGTGGTGGCTCACGTGGCCCGTCGCCGAAGTAGCAGCGACGATCCTGCCGGTGTTTTCGCATTCTGTAGATCAGGACGGTTGGAAAGCGATGAATTCCATCGTCAACTGGTGCAAGACGGGCTCGTATAAAGTGGGGAACAATACATCTTATCCCCTTAGAGATCCCGATCATCGCGCGGTCGCTGAAGCGATACAGGTTCTCGAACGCGCGGGTTTGCTTTTGCGCACCTTCACCAGTGATAGCTCCCATCTCGGATTAACCCGGCTGGGCATGCACGCGCTCCAGACCAACACCGTGCGTCAGCATCTCGGACTCAGCAACGCCCCACCAACGGCCTGAGCCGTCGCTAACACGACGACGGCGGTGCGCGCGAAACACGCTGCAGCGCGACGCAACTGCGCGCGTACCGCTACCTGTCGCCCTCTATCGAGGGGCTTCGACGTCAACCGCCGTCGCTGTCCTCGTCGGCTGCTGGGATAGGTAGCGGTACGCAGTTGCACGTCCAATCCCAAAGGCAGCAGCGAGTTCTCGAACTGCCTCGCCAGTGGCAGCCAGGCGACGGAGCTGCTCTTGGCGATCGGCAGTGAGCTTGGGCGGCTTGGTGGCCGGCAGTCGACGGGCCCGGCGGGAGTCGCGGGATGCGGCGCGGCGCTCCCGACCCAACTCGAGTTCCAGTTCGGCAAGGCTGGCCATGATGGCTGCCACAGCCCGTCCTGTCGCAGTGGCCGTATCCACCCCTTCTCTCAAGGCGCGCAACGTAATTGCTTGCTCGCCGAGATCAGCGATGGTGCGGGTGACTTCGGCGACCGAGCGACCGAGCCGGTCGATCGCGGCGACCACCACGGTGTCACCGCGCCGTGCGTAGTCGAGCATCGCGGCCAGGCCGGGGCGGGCGGTGTTGGCGGAACCCGAAAGTTCGTCGGTGAACACCCGCTCCGGATCGACCCCGGCGGCACTGAGCACGGCGCGTTGGGCGTCGAGGTCCTGGCCGATGGTGCTGACTCGTGCGTAGCCAAGTATCGCCGTCATTCGCCTACCGTCTCACTCCCTGCCGACTTCGAGGATCTGAGACACGCTCTGTGAGACAAGAAACGAGACAACGCGACCTGGGATTACGTGGTAGGGGAGTGGCGTCCTGAAGGTGTCTCGTTTCTCTACATTCGAGACTGGTCAGCGAGTCGGCGGTTCATCGCCGCGCTGCTTGACCCTGACTGAATCGGTTACCGTCCTGGTGACTGCTCGCCATGATTCAATGCGCGCATGGACAACCCCCAGCCGTGGTGGCTCACGATGCCACCTGCCGAACTAGCAGCCAGGATCCTGGCGCTGCTTTCGTCTCATGGGACTGCGCCGGAACGGCAGGTGATGAAAGCCATCACCTCGTGGTTTTCGACAGGCTCGTACAGCTTGCCCCGGGATTGGCCCGGCCGACCACCGTTCGACCAGCCCGATATTTGGGCGGTCGCTGAAGCAATACAGGTTCTCGAACACGCGAATTTGCTTGTGCGCGCCCAAGGGCTCGAAAGCCTCCTCTATGTCAGATTAACCCGGCTGGGATGGCACGCGCTCCAGACCAATACTGTGCGTCAGCATCTCGGACTCGCCGACGCCCCGCCAACAGCCTGAGCCCGCCACCGGGCGCTGCGCTCGAGAAGCCCGGCGTGCCCCGCCAGTTGCCCCAGGGCTGCTGGCGCGCGATCCAGTCGGGGGATTGAGTTCGGCCCGGCGATGCCATTACTTCGAGATCCACTGCGAGACAAGAACTGATCACTCCCGAATCTCTAGTTTCGAGACGACGCGCGCGCCGCGACGCATTCCACGTCCAGCCGCGCAGACGCTGGAGCCTACGTTGGAGATCGGCGCCACAGGGCCACGTGCCTTAGGTAACTAATACGTGCGTCGGCGGAGATAACTCAGCAGACGTGCCGGTCAGCACCGAGATTTCTCACCGGTGGCCTTCTACGACCTGTAGATAAGGGTTGACGCCGTCGGGGCCCCGCCGGCCACACTGGGTGAGCGCTGACGGCAATTGTGGTGAGTGGCTGCGGATCTGGCGGCGCGCAGCGTCGCCGTCGGCCGGCGCGGCGGCCGGTGTCGTCAGGAGTCGCCGGCCGGTGACGAGCCGTCCTGTTCCGGCGCAGCGGTGGTGTCGATGGTGGACCAAAAGCCGTCTTCGACCCCGGCGGTGAGGGTTCCGATGTCGGCGCCGAGTGCACGGAAGCTGTCGCCGCCGACGAAGGAGCTGTGTTGCACGAGGCGAGGGCGGGGGGTGGTGGCGACGTAGGTGTTGAACCGGGCCCACAGTGATCGGCCTGCCACGGTGATGTATCCGTTGGCACGCACCGAGGCCACCCCCGGCACCGGCGGGGTGTTCGGGGAGTAGATGCGGATCCCGGTGGCGGCCAGGCTGTGCAGCATGGCATCGGCGTTGTGCGACAACACCTCAGGTGTCAGCGCGCCGGTGAAGGAGAACACGCTGACGGTGTCGGATGCTTCCCAGCCGCCGTCGGGTCGGTTGCCGTAGACGGCGATCCGCACGCGGTGATCGGGGGTGATGGCACCGTGCCAGCCGTCGGGAACGGCCACGTTGGCCAGCCACGGCACGTCCTCGATCGCGACGGCCGCGACATCGCTGACGTGGTCGGCCAGCAGCGCGGTCAGCGATGTCGCCTCGGCGAGGCGGCGCCATTCGGCGTCGGCGGTGAGCCGGTTCATCCCGGCGCTCCGAAGGGGTGGGCCAAAAAGCTTCCGACACTGCCGATTGCGCTGAGAACGGCCGCACCGAAGCCGACGATTCCGGCGGTTCCGAGGGTGTCGCCGTCGACGTGGGGGAGCACCGGCCCGGTGGTGGTGGCGACCGGCGGGGCGGGGATGGGCACCGACGGCATGTCGGGGACGTCCCACGGCGCGGGGATCGGGCCGGGCACCTGCCCTGGCGGCGCGATCTGGAAGCCGGGCGGCGACGGGTCGGCCAGCCACGGCGGCAGCTGGGGCGTCGGAAGGTTGGGTGGCAGTGTGACGCCGGGCGGCAGGTTGGTCTGCGCCGGGCCGACGGGTTGTGGCAGGTGGGTCGGTGTCGGGATGTTGGGCGGCGGGCTGATCATCGGCGCGGTGTAGCGCAGGAAGTCCTGGAATCCCTTGTCGGGTTTGAAGACGGTTCCGCCGTCGCGGGTGTTCGGGTCGTGGATGACGAGGATGCCGTCTTTGTACATGACGGTGGTGTTGCGTTCGCCCGGGCCGACGTGCAGGTCCGGGTCGGTCTTGGGGTTGCCGGTCATCATGTCGTGAATCGCGTTGGCCAGGTCGTCGCGCGTCATGCCGGGAAACTGCTCGCGGTGTTGGTCCCAGGCGTGGCCGTAGGCGATGCGTTGGGCGTCCTCCATCACCGGGTCGCGGCTCCATCCGCCTGGCGGGATCGGCGAGTCGTCGGCGGGGCTGTCTTTGAAGGTGTGGTTGTCGACCAGCTGGATGGTCGGATCCTTCTTCTGCTGATTTGCCGGCACGACGGGGGTGTCGCCGAACTGGGCACCGCTCACGCCGGCGATCGCCGCGCTGACATCGCCGGCGACCTGCTGGTCGACCGCGAGCAGCGCTACGGCTTGGGCGCGGATGTTGGCTGCGTTGGCGTTGGCTTGTGTTTGCGTTGCGGCTTGCAGCGCGGCCGGTACTGGTTGGCGGCTGATCACCGAAAGGTCTTCGCGGACATCGAATCCGGCGGCCTGCGCCGCGGCGACGGCCTGCAGGGCCAGTTGCCGCGCCCCGGCGATCTCGCCGGCGCCGTAGCGGGCGGCGCCGGCGGCCGCGTAGAGGCTTTCGGCGGCGCCGACCGCGACGAGGCGGTCGGTGCCGGTGCGCATCACCGCCGCGTCGGCGCCCGCGCCGCTCCACGGGGCGCCGCCGGGGGTCGGCGTTTCGCGATGGATGGCCGTGAATGCGTGCTCCCACGTGTCGGCGGTGCGTTCCCACTGGGTGGCCGCCGACTCGAGGTGTTCGGTGTTCCAGGCGCGCAGCTGCGACAGGGTCGGCGCTGCCAGCGCACTCGCCGGCACCTATACCGCCGTGGTGCCTACGGCGGAGATGTCCGCGGCGTTGCCGGTGTCGCTGGTCACGTAGTTTGCGGCGGCGGCGGCCGCTGCCGAGGCGGTCGCGGATATCCGCGCGGCCAGTCGCGCGGCGGCGGCGGCGACTTCGGTGTGAGCGGTGTGCACGGCCAGCGCCGAGGGCTGAAACCCGCCGCGGGCCGGCGACGGCACGCTGACCTCACCCACCCGGGCGGCATGCTCGTCGCAGTGGGCGGCGAGCGCCAGCAGGCCCGCGGCGTCGGTCTGGATAAGCCCCACCACACCACCATAAGCTGCTGGCACCGGTGCCCGCGGCACGAGTTCGCGGCCGCGGGCTGGTCTCGGCTACGTGTCGGCGGGTGGAGTTGGCGGGCGGCCCGCACCGGGAAACAGCAGCGCGGCGCGCTCGTGCGAACCGATCTTGTGCTGCAGGGAGCGCAGCAGCTTCAGGCCGTCCTGATCGGTGAACCGGCACGCCATCTCGAACTCCACCCCGGCACCGATCAGGTCGCTGCCGAAGGAGATCTCGGTGAGAAACAGCGCCCTCGCCCAGTCCAGGTCGAGCAGCGGCTCACCGTGTTTGATCGCTGTTGCCAGCCGATCGGTCAGGGCATCGAACTCGTCCCAGCCGGTGAACCCCAAGAGGGTGACGGGCAGGGGGGCGTCGCTGGCGCAGCCGCCCCAGTGGCCCAGCGCCCACCACATGAAATAACGCTCATCGTCGGTCAGGTCGATCGCGACGAGGTCGGCGTTGGTTGTTTCACTCATTTGCATCGATGTTATCCGTGCTCACCGACACCTTTCAGCACGTGTCGGGGCGGACGGGTCGGCGGCGTTGCAGGCGGCGGCCTCGGCCCGGCTCGCCAGGTCGGCAAGGGTGACGCGCATATCGGTCAGGTAGGCGGCGAGTTCGGTTCGGCTGCTACCGCTTTGGGCCAGCTCCGCCATCCGGATGCCGTGCTGTTCGACGGCGCGGCGGTAGGCGCCGTCGAGAACTTCACGCGCGTATTGGCGCGCTGCGGCCGGGGTGACGGCCTGGGTGTACAGGTTGGCCAGGTGGATCGCGAACTGGTGGTGGCGGCTCGCGCAGACCGGCTCGCCGGGGTGCGCGGCATCGGTCGGGGGGCGTTGACGCGCGGTGTGTAGTACCACGACGGGGTCGGGGTCTTCGCCGCCGGCGACGAGGTGGCGGATGACCTCGACGGCCCACCGGGTCTCGGGATGCCAGATGGCGCTGTCGGGCACCACATCCAGAATGTGGGCGACCTGTGCGGCGGGCAGGTGCATCAGCGCGCCCACCAGCTGGAACTCCGGGTCCCATTGCCGCAGCACGTTTTTGCCGAGTGCCACGGGCGGCTCAGGGCCATCTGCGGTCGTTGCGACCAGTGAGAGCGGGCGAGGATTGGTCATCGTGGTGGGGGTGCGGTTGTGTGGGGAACGGGAAACAGCGACGGCTCTCCGCAGGTGGGTCGGTGATGTAGGCACCCACATTGCGCCAGTCGGCCCAGCTCCACCGTCATTGCGGTGCAGCCGGTTTCGTCGTGCTCGTGCTCGGCATGCTCACATGCGCAGATCTCGTCGATAACGGCGTGACCGTAAACCTGATCTGCGGGGTGAGTTGCGATGACGTGGTAGCGGGTGTGCGTCCAGCTCGCGAAGGCGACGTGTAAGCGGTGACCCGTTGCCTCGGCGAACGTCACCAGCTCGGCGTAGGCGACCTCCCGGCTCGGGTGAGCGCTGACGCTGGTCGTGTCGTCGTGGTGGATGGTGAGGGTGAACATCAGGCGGCGTCGTGAGCCAGGTCGTCGATGTGGTCGGGGCGAAAGCCGCTCCAGTGCCGGTCGCCTGCGACGACGACGGGGGCCTGCAGGTGTTCTCCAGAATCTGGATGTCTCATGAGACACAGCGTTTCGGCTTAGCCTCAACCGTGGTGTGGGCGGTTTTCGCCTCGGTCGAATGCATGGAATCTGGCCGCAGTATTGCAGGCGAGCCTGCGTTGCGTAAACGATGATCGTGGCCATTATCTTGAATGTCTCCGGCGGGGAAGAATGGTCGGTTCTTGACTATCATTCTAAAGCAAATTCTACCGGTTCAGCAACATTATTTTCGGCCGTAATTGGGAAGTCCTGTTGCCGCCTTTGTTCTTATCCGTGCGTGGGGAATCGAAGTCATATTTGCGCAACATCTGAGTGTCTTCACTATGCGGGAGGCTAGCAACGCGAGGGCGATTACGTTGCAGGAGAACAGGTGTGGACCGACTTACCACACTGACACTTCTTCGTCCGTTTCGCGCATTGATCATTCGACCGGCGTGGGATCGCGGAGCGCAATGGTCCGGCCGGAAAGTTTTCCGCGAGCACTACCGCGAGCCTTCTTGGAAAAGTTTCCAGGCCCGTGAGGCCACCGGCCTCGGCCTTGCGTGCAGCGGCCAGTCGGTCATAATCGAAAGGCGAGAAAGGGCTGACTGTAAATTGGCTCAGGAGCGCCGACCGGCGATTCATTGCGGGCTTTTGGTGACAAGTTCGCAGTCGACCCTCCCTCACAGCCCGCACCACTTGACCCCCAGTAAATTGCGGTAACACGTCTCCGCTGGTCACCCGGAGTGTGTGGTCGGACGGTGGCCGTTCGAGACGCGCACAGACGCGCAGGTCGTTCATGACCGCGCATAGGCGCTGTATCTGCTCGTCTACATGCGTCGTGGTCGGCGGTTGCGGCGGTTCACCGACCCGGATTTGGCGCGCGTTGTTGTTCCGCGCAGGGCCCACCGGTTGCGGCATCTGCCGATCGTGGTGTCGGTGGTTGCGTTGCTGCTGTTGGCGTCGCTCGGACAACAGGTGTCGTCATAGTTGTCGTCAAGCCTTTCGTCAGATCGAGGTTTGCGGCGAGTCTCCGCTGCCCCGTCATGAGCGACGGCAAGCGGAGGTGGCGAAGCCTCGAGCTCAGCGCGCCCGATGGCATTGAACCCCTAACCTTTTGATCCGTAGGTACATGCCGATGGCACGGCCAGGCAGGATACAAATCCTCGTGTCGTGTAGTTGGAGCTGTCGGCGAGGCCCACTGTCGTCATCGTTGTCAAAATTGTCGTCAGTTCACGGTGGAAAGCAGCGGTCGTCCAGGGCCTCCTCATACCTGGCGCTCCTGCGCAGACGATCGGATGTGTCAAGTGTGGCGAAGCCGCATCACGCGGTGACGACGGAGACGCCCTTTACGCAACCGATCGGGCTGTCTCAGTTTGCTGAATCTGTGGTGGTGGCGCCCGCGCGCTGTGACAATCCAGCATGTGCGCGCTTAGCTGCCCGGCGATGGCGTGTCTCGAATCCCCAGCGGTTTAGGAGGAACCCATGAGGAAGATTCGGTGTGTTCGTGTTCTTGGGGCCCTGATTAGCACAACTGCTGCTTTTGCCGCATGCCTCGGTTTATCCGTACCGAAGGCGCAGGCCTTCTTCATCCAGAACCACGAGACGATCACCCGCGCTGCGTTGCCGCAGATCCCCAGCGACGTCATGCTGCAGATACTTGTCGGCCCCCCGCCGGGAGCTGGTGCGGTAGGTACCGATGCGTTCTTCACCGATGACTACCGACATCTCGACAACGCAAGGAATCCCACCGACATGTGCGCCCTTGCCCTGCAAGCGTGGAATACCTTTGACCCCCTCATCTTGAGCGGATCGCACGTCGTCGGCGGAGGCCTGGCGGATGGACCGGGGGCCCGCGCCGCATTCGGTGCCCTGATTCACGTGCAGCAGGACTTCTACGCCCACTCCAATTTTGTCGAGGACAACGTCGCGGCCGGCAATCCAAACCAGCTCGCTCCGCCGATCTTCCCCACCTGCAACCCAGGCGCATTTCCCGCTGATCTTCACACTGGATACTTCGACACGAGCGCAAATCATGAGGACCCCTTCTCAGGGTGCCCGGCCGGCGGTCCACCGCCCGGTTTCCCCGAGTGCCACGCAACCTTGAACAAGGACGGCCCAAACACCCTTCGCGGCATCCAGCCGGCCGCAGGAACAAGCGGGAATCTGTTTGATCTCGCGGCCCAACTCGCCACCACGGCTACCGCGAATCTGTACAACCAGATCCGCAGCCAGGTCGCCCACACCAACGGCGACAAGGCCGCACAGCTCCTGTTCGGAAGCGGCGGGACCACCAACGCTGGCAAGTAGGCCAATCGAGGGTGACAGCATTTCTCAACACGACGGACACCATGTGGGGAAACGAACGCTATTTCTCGTCGTCGCCTGCGCGGCGATTCTCCTCACCGTTGGTCTCGTCCGCGGTGCTGAACCCGGGCATGACAAAACGATTACGGCAGCCACGATCGCTCCCGCCAGCACCGTAGCGGCGCGCGGGAAAATAACGATAGATGGCCGTAAAGAGGACGTTCATGGCTCCTGCTACGCCACTGCCGACGGGCGGAGCGTCAACATCTCCCTTTCGGGAGCGACTCCCACAAAGACGAACGTCAGATTAGACAACGCCCAACCACCCAACGTCGCCTCCGTTGTGCTGGCCACCAGCACCATGGCGTTTCTCTACCAGCCCGGCACAGAGGGCTCCGCGCAGGCCACCAACGACGGCAACACCTACCACATCACCGGAACCCTCCTCCGCTATGGATTTGTAAGCAAGGCGTTCGAAATCGCCGTGACGTGTTCCTAGTCCTTGATCCCAGTAAAGAAAGTTCTCACCGATCCGCTCCGTCGAGCAGCTTCGGCGGAAGAACCATGGGCGACAGTCGTGGCTTCGGAGGTTAGCGGTGGACTTCCAATGCGATGAGTTGACCGCGTGCGTTGGGATCTTGACGTAGCAGCACATTGTCTTGATGGAGTGCGGCGATCGCGGTAGCGGCCGCGTCGAGCCGATGGTGGAGTTCCGTGCACTCGCGGATCTTGTCCGCGAGTTTCTTTCGTAGAGTGGCAAGTTCGTCGTTCTTGCGGGCCTCGCGCGGCGTGAATCCGCCGCATTCGGCGACACGGGAATCCCATTCGGCCAATATCTGGACGGCTCGGTTCATGGTGGCGCGGCTGAGGTCGGCTTCTTTCCAGAGGTTGTCCTTGATCAGCCTTCCGTCGGTGCGTTGGGGGCGCCCGGCCAGGAGTCGGTCCATGGCATCGCGCAGGCGTTTCGCAGCACGCGGCGACACGCCTCCGTCGTGCTGGGCGTCGTGGGAGATATCGGGGATGCTGCTCACGCCTGCTCCTCGTTGTTGTCCGCCTTGTCGAGAATGGCTTCGACTACGCCCAACTCGCGCTGTAGGGCTTCTTTGCGGCAGATTGACAGTCCTGGTGTGTCGATGAGCGTGAGCAGGGTGCGCTGCTCGGAGGCCCAGATCGGTGCGTGTTCCGGGCCGATGACGCTGTTGGCGCACCGGTCGGGACGACACCGATCGTGTAGCGGCCCTTTGTGGCCTTGGGGCACGACGGCGTTTTCGAGGCAGGCCGCGCCGACGGTGTTGTTCTCGTCCATGACACAGTGGTTGAGGACACCGAAGCGGATTGAGATGCGCGCTTGTCGGAGCAGAGCTCGTTCGACGGTTGCGTCGCCATCTCGAGCTTGGGCTGTGTGGTGAATGTCGTTGAAGGTTTGCGCCATCTGCGCGGCGCCAGGGCCGTATCCGATGGGTTGGCCGGTTTTGTGGGTTTGGTAGAGGTCCTCGAGTCGCCGGAACCGGGCTGCGTCGATCGCGGATTCCAGATGCGCTGCCCAGGAACTATCGGCGTTGGCGTAGCCCTGTGTCGAGCGGTTGGCCAACGCTCGACGGGCAATGTGTTTGAGCTGGATACCTAACGCGATCTCGCTGCCGGGAAACTGGTCGGTCAACATCGCCATCGTTCGCCGGAACATGTGTGGTCGCATGTGGCCGGGCGGAATCTTCTGCAGTCCGGTCCGGTCGCTGGTCGTGTTGACGTGCGGGGTGAACGCGTCGAGCATCTGGTCGCTGCGGGGCCCGACGGCGTCTTGGCGGAACAGGGGCGGGAAGAGCCGGTCGCGGTGTGTGGACAGCTGCTCGGCGACGACCACCGCTTCGGCGACAGGGGCGGTGATCCACCAGTGTTTGATCGGCAGATTCGGATCGTGTTTGCCCTTGGTGGATTTGATGGCTGGTGTCCCGTAGTAGTCGACGATCGAGCCGGGGGTGATTTCGTGGATCTCGCAGTCACGCATCATTGACAGGCCCACTACCAGTACGTAACAGGCGTTTTGAAGCATGCGGCGTTCCAGCCCGAGAGCGCGGGGGGCGAGCCCGGGATGCCATGGGGTGCTGGTGCCGTCGTCGTGTTGGACCGTTGCGAGGCCGTCGATGACACCGGTAGTGGTGGGGTGTCCGGTTGCGACGGCGTCCTCGACTCGGGCGATCCGCCGCCGGCCGGCGGCGTAGCTGCGGGGGAAAGCGCTACTGCGAGAGTAATGGTCGTAGCCAAGCATGAGCGCCAGCAGGGACCAGTGCACCTCGTCGTCGTGCTCGTGTCCGGCTCCGGTATGAATCGGGATGGGGTTGGCGGGGTTGGCGAGGTATCTGTCCAGGCGCGGGTCGTGGCCGCCGGATACTTGGGTCGCGTTGTCGTGGAGTTCTTGGTAGCGCCGCTGTGCTCGTAGGATGTCGGGCGCGAAGGTGTGGACGTAGGTCCAGGCGGCACGGATCAGCGCAAACCACTGTGTCGGCGGGATTGGGGGAGTGGATACGACCCCACCTTGGGCAGTGTTTGAGGCTTTGCGGGCACTTTTTCGTGCCCAAGGGTCGCCCTGCAGTCCCTTATCGGTCAGGGCGGGACTGCACTGGCGTAGCCATTTCAGGGTTGTGATGTAGTTCCTGATGCTGTTGTTCGCCAACTGCTCGCCGAGGCCCTGGATGAGCCGTCGCAGGTCATTTTCTTGCCAGGCCGCCAGTTGCGGCGGCAGTCCGTTCGCCTCGGCCCAGCTCGCCATCCGGCGGAGATGGCTGAGCCTGGCGATCGCCGTGGCCGGGTTGGCTGGTGCAGGTTTGAGGGAAACGCCGGCGGCGATGACCGCCGGGTGGCGCGGGTTGAACAAGATCATGCTCGTCTCGCGCGCCAGCAGATTCCACGACGGTTCCGCTAGCTCGTTGGAGAACACCACCGTCCAAGCCGACGCGGGGAGGTTCGCCGGTCGGCGGATAACTCCGTTGAGGTTCCATTCCACTGCGTTGCCGAACCGCGGCACCCGTGCGCCGGCAAGCAGTGGGTGGGACCCAATGACGGGTTCGTGGGCCTTGAAGACACCACTGGGCAGGTCGTTCAATTGCACGAGGCTCAACGGTCAAACTCCACGTTCGCGGCCAGCGGCAGATGCAGACCGATCTTACCGGCCTCGATGTGCTTGCGGGCCAACGCTTTCTCTTCATCAGTGCGCTCGGCTAGCAGCGCTTGCAGATTGACGTGGCTCTGTCCCCACAGCTGCGCGAAGTGCTGTGGGGACAATCGCAGCCGCAGCCGGTCGAGGTGGTCGGCGAACAACATCAGCTGCGGTAGATCGCTGGGCAGGACCCACGCGTTGCGGCATTCCAGACACCGCAACGGCGCCACCGGGCACAACTCTCCCGACCGGCCGTAGGGCGAGTTGTGCGGATCCGAGCACTGGGTTAGTCCCATATCGAGTGCTCCGCGGCGGATGTCCTCGGCTTGTTGTCGGGTGAGGCCCAGTGCCGCCGCCTGCTCCGGGGCATCGAGCACTTCGGTGGATCTGGTGAGCACCGTCGGTCCCTCCAACGCCATGGTGAACCAGTGGTCCTGAGCCGTCGTGATCACCCGGCCTGACATCACGCGCAAGGTAGAGCCCTGGGCATAGTGCCCTCGGAACACTTCCTCATGGTGGTCGTTGGCCGCGTCGGCGATGCGTCCGCCGAAGGCGATGGCCTTCTCCACCTTTGTCGATTTGCGCAGCCGGCGAATGTCAGGAGCCCCGTCGACGGCTACGCCCGATGCGGCCAGCCAATCAGCGAAGCCCGACCCCTCTTTGTTGGCCGCCCACGGCGCGACGCGCAACTCGTATGCTTGCGTAACCGACGCCGCCACAAACAATCGACCGGCAGCATCGGGTGCCCGCAGCCGAGCCTGCGCGGTGACGTGGGTCAGGTGCTTGATGATCGCGCCGACTTCCCGGTGCGGCTGGTCGGCGAAGTCGACCGCCTCAACATCGTTCTCCGGCGAGGGTTCTGTACCGAATGTGCGGTGTCGGACTCGTTGTGCCCGTTGCTTTGTCAGGCTCAAGCGAACGCCTCTCGGAAGGAACTCGACGTCAGTGTCGGTCAACGCAGTGACTTCCTCGGGCGTGTACCCGGTGGCCGCCACTAGCAGGACTCGGTAGGCATGGAGGTCGAGGTGGCGGGGATAGAGTTGAGCCACCAGCCGCCTCACGAGGACTATTTTCGCCAGTCCTGGATAGATGGGCCGATCCATCTGGTCGATGCAGCCCCGTAACTCCGACGACCACCGCTGAATCGGGGGAAGGTTGGTGCAGATGTCGACTGGGGAGACTCGTTGAGTGGCCAGACCCCACAGCAGGTTGGTGATGTCGACCCAGCCGTACCTGGCGGGGTCGCGTCCTCGGCCGGCGGATGCCCAGCCGTTCACGAGCCGGGCATCCAGCTGATGCGCCCACGCCCACGCCGCGCGGACAAGGACGCGTTTGTCGGCGCGAGTGAACTCGTCGAGTTCACGGCTGCTGCCGCAGGGCACTCCTTTGGCACCATCGACAAGGCGACACAGAGCCGGAGTGACGGGTCGCTGATCGTGTTGTGCGCGCCGGGTGATCAGCCCCCGCACACTGCCCGCATATGCGGCAGGCGTCGGCGAGCCGGCTGGGAAGCCACTCGGAAGGGTTCGCTCCCATTCAGCCACGACGGCCGCGATGTCGGGATGCTTTATCGCCAAACTGGCCTGGTGGGCGTTCTTGCCGAGCAGGAGATCGGCTTTTGTGCAGAAATTCCGGATCGCTCGCCGGCCCAGGGAGACCGACTTGCGTGAGATGCGGCTGGTCTCGGCGTAGTCGACCCATTCATCGGCCAGCTCACCGGCCAACCGAGCGCACCGAAACTCGTTGGGGTCGAACGCGATATCCCGCACGGTGCCGGTCTGATCCGCTGCCCGCACTAGACGAATGCCGATGCGCCCAGCCCGAGTCAGCTGCTCCGGGACGGATGGGAAATCGTGCTGTTGATCTCCGCGGCGCGGCATCAGGGCTCACCCCTGTCGGCGAGCATGCGGCTGGCGATATCGGCGTAGGTATCGCCTTCTCGCGCGGTCCATGCCCGGAACGCGGCGTCGACCGCGTTCAACGGGTCGTCGGTGTATTCCAGATACGCGTACGTAGTGGCTGGGCTGGAGTGTCCGAGTCTGCGGCTGACAATCAGCAGCGGGTTGTGCTTGATGTGTCCGCCAAGGTAGGCCAGGTGGCGGCGGCGCCGCGCCACCGCGTCCGGCTCGTCACCGTCCATCTGCTGTTCGAGGTAGGACAGCAGTTGCAACGCGAAGGTGTGCCGAGTGTCATGCCACCTCCAGCGCCGACGGGGGAGCAGCGGCACCTCGGGTTGATTGGCGTGCGCCTGCATCCGCTTCCAGGCATCACAGCGGATGCGGTACCAGGACGACGGGCCGAGCATCTGACCGCCATGACCGATAAACACGGCCAGCGGTTCAAGACCATTATCGTTCTCCTGCATCGTGATCCGACGCAAGTCAGGTCCCATCGCGGACATGGTGAACGTACGGCGGCGCCCGTCTAGGACACCGCTGAGCTTCCCGGCGTCGTGATCGATGTGGTCGACGATGAATAAATCCTGGCGTCTGCGGGCCAAGGATCTCTCCGATGCTGCGACCGGTTCCGGGCGTTCGATCAGTAGGAAGTTTTCCACGGCGTCCACAGCGGCCGCCGGCACGTAGATCTCGCGATGCTTGCCGTATTTCGCGCATGCCTGCACGGCGAAGTCGACGGACTCGCCGGGCCGGCGCCGCCCGACCCCGAGTTCGGGCAACAGCACCGTCGACCACTCTTCGGGGCGCATCCCTGTCGACAACGCCAGGTCGGCGGCCGCACGATTACGGATCGGCGCTCGACCTCGGAACACGTTACTGGCTTGGGAGTTCGGTAGTTGTCCACCCAAACCGACGTCGCGGAAGTATCGGTATTGGGCCAAGGTCATGTGCCGAATGTCCATGCCCCGCCGCACCCGGGACGCCAGCGGGTTGCGTCCCTTACGGGTCATGCGCAGCGGACGGTGTCGTAGGTGGCCTTGTTCGACCAGCCATTGGTAGAGCTGGTTGATCAGCTGGGCTTCCTTGGCCCAGGCCGCATCGCCAACCGGCTTGTCCTGCAGGTCAGTTCGCATCACCCGGTACGCTGTGAGGTCCGATTCGGTCGCGTCGAGCAGGTCTCGTCCACGAGACTGAAGGAAGTGAACGAAGCGCCGCGCGATGTAGGCGTACTCGCGCATGGTCTTGGCGTCCTTGTCGTCATAGGCAAGATGCCGGAACCACGAACACAGCGGCTCGATCGGCAGCATCGTCACGTCGTCCAAGAACACCGGGGTGCCCGCCGGGATCGCTCTGGTCTCCAGTAACCCAATGATTGCGGCGGAGTCCACAGCCAGAGCATCAAAGTTCTTGCGTACCAACGACGAATCCACGAATGACAGGAACAATAGCCCTCCTCGGGGAAACGGCAGGGGACAGAGAACTACATATCGAACTGAACCATGCCCCACCGACATTTAGCGGGCTGCTGGATCACCTCGACGAGTGGGGCGGCGATCGAACGCCGCACGCACACCGCGCGGCATCCGGACCGCCCACGATTCTCTGGTCTGCCATTGAGACAGTCGCGAACCCTACGGAGAACACGTGTCCGAGGCTCATGACGAAGTCGCGTGCTTGCGCATCGGTGCTGATGTCGATCGTCTCGTAGTCCAGCCCGGCGTTTTCGAGGGCGCGCAGGGTGGCGCGGCACTGCGGGCAGGCGGGTTTGGTGTAGACGGTGACCCGGGGTGTGAGAAGCCGGTCAGGTAATGGGCTCATAATTCAATTATAAATGGTGTAGAGGCAGTGCAGCTACGCTATTTTGCGGATATCCACAGTTATTGCGCTGTGCACATTGTTTAGATTGTTGGCCGCGTCGGGATCACCGGATATCCGCGTGTATCAACCGATCCCGACGAGTTGATGCGTCGGTACGATACGCGATAATTCTTCGGCGCGGATATCCACGTCTGTTTTGGTGATTTGTTGTAGCAAACCAATTAGCAATGGTCCGGCTGGGTGCGCCGATCATGGTCACCTTTCTGGTTGGGAGCGTGGGCCGCCCGTTTTGTTTGCCTTCTGGCACTGGAGATCTGGGCCGGCAAGCGACGCGAAAGCGCAATGGTCCGGGCGCGGAGTTCTTCCAGCGACCCCAGGGAGCGCGGTAGGGAAGAAGTCCGCGAGCCCTTGGGGCCCGAAGCGTCAGCGAAGGCCGCGGCCTTGCGCGCTGCGGCGCGCCGGCCAGAATCGAAAGGCCAGAAGGCAAAGGATTTCTCGAGTGGGAACGCTATTGCCCAGCAGCGACGCCAGATCGCCGCGATGCCGTCGACTCCATCAGCGCCGGAGCAAACCAATAACATGACAGCGGTGTACTACCAAAATGTAGTACACTATTAGGATGGCTGAGGTTGCGGTTCGAGAGCTGAATCAGAACACCGCGGGCGTACTGGCGCGGGTGAAACAGGGCGAAGAAATCGATATCACCGAGCGCGGCGCGGTGGTGGCCCGACTGCTGCCAGCCCATACCCACCCGCTGTCGGAGTTGATTGCGTCGGGCAACCTCCATCCTGCAACGCTCACAGGCCCGGCGCCGCGTCCCGATGGCCCGGTCCACACCGATCATGAAGCGGGGCAACTCCTTGAGGAGCTCCGCGGCACCGAACGGTACTGATGCTTTATCTCGACACGTCGGCCGTCGTGAAGCTGATTCGGCGTGAACCTGAGACTGATGCCCTTGCTGATTGGCTCGATGATCACCAGCCGACACCCTGGGTGTCTTCCACACTGGTGGAGGTCGAGTTGCCACGCGAGCTTCACCGCACCGATAGCTCATCGCTGAGCCGCGTGCCCGCGGTGATCGCCCGCATCGCCCGCTACGACATCGACGATGTGGTGCGTGCGGCCGCCGCCGCGTTTCCCGATCCCGAACTGCGGTCCCTCGACGCCATCCATTTGGCCACCGCGACTGCAATTTTCGCCCACCGCCTGATCGCCTTCGTGTGCTACGACCAACGCCTGCTCGGTGCGGCCATCGCCGCGGGCCTGTCCGTCCAGAGCCCGGGCGCCGAGTCGCCACGCTAGTGCTGCGCAGACGCACTTGGCGACCTAGACACCTAGTGCCGGCTGCAGGCCGGTTATTCACCTGTACTGCACCGGGAATGGATTCGGCTTCGTGCGCCGATCATGGTCACTTTCTGGTTGGGGGCGTGGGCCGCCCGTTCTTGTTTGCCTTCTGGCATGGGAGATCTGGGGCGGCAAGCGACGCGAAAGCGCAATGGTCCGGGCGCGGAGTTCTTCCAGCGACCCGTAGGGGAGCGGGTAGGGAAGAAGTCCGCGAGCCCTTGGGCCCGAAGCGTCAAGCGAAGGCCGCGGCCTTGCGCGCAGCGGCGCGCCGGTCAGAATCGAAGGGCCAGAAGGCAAATCAGTGCAGTGCACCCTCAGGTACTGCATCGGCGCTCGAGATGCAATGAAGATTAGCGAGTAGTGCGTTCTTGATTATCTAGCCTTCGCGCGGGTCTTCGTAGCGACGTCTAGCAGCGGTTTTGATCACTAGGCGTATAGGCGCGAACCAGAACTCGGGCGCTTAGACACCTTGGCTGTGTCCTTCTGCGCTCGCCCCTAGATTCGTCGTTTCGCAGTTATGTCAGGTCTATCTCCGATTTCGCGTCGCGGCGGCCCGGCGATCAATCACGGCCATGCGCCATCGATGTCAAAACCTTCAGATTCTGTTAAGGTTTTGACATGGCGGTGGTGACGAAGCTGGAGCGGCTGCGCGAGGTGGCATTGGATCAGCATGGGTTCGTCACCACCGCGCAGGCCTTGGAAGAGGGCGTGTCGCACGCCGAGTTGTCCACGATGATCGCCCGTGACCGGCTGGAACGCGTTGCCCACGGTGTCTATCGGGTACCGCAGGTCGCGCAGACGGAGTTCGACCAGTATCAGCTGGCTGTCCTGTGGGCCGGCGCGTCGGAGGCGTGTCTCAGCCACGACACGGCGCTGGAGGCGTGGCAGGTCAGCGACATCAATCCCGACCGTATCCACCTCACTGTCGCAAGACACCGTCGTATCCGCCGTGCTGGCGGTGGACTCTATGTTGTCCACCACCAAGATCTCGATGCGCGACAAGTGACGTGGTGGCAAGGGATCCCGACGGTCAACGTTGCCACGGCGATCGCCCAGTGCATCGCCTCCGGCGTGCCGACTTACTTGATCCGCCAGGCACTGGATCGGGCTGGCCGCACCAGCCGGTTGCCGCAAGCCGACGTCGAACAACTCGCGGCAGCCCTGGAGGCTCGCGATGGCAGCGCATGAGATGGCCAACCTCGCGCAGTCGCTGGATGGGTTGAAACCGAAAGACAAGTCGCCGTCGTCGGCTCGGACTCTTCATACCTGGATCGCCCAAGCCCAGGACAGTCTCGGATCAGCTGGCCCGCGTCTGGGCTGGCTGGTAGCTGCGACCGTCGTCACCGGCGCGCTTCAGCGCGCCGTGGACGAGTCCGGCACCGCGCTGTTCTTGTTGAAGGGCGGCACCATGCTGCAGTACCGGCTGCCCGGCATGTCGCGCACCACCCAAGACATCGACGGCCTGGTCCGTGGTGACATCGACGGCTTCCTGGCAGAACTGGATGCGACTCTCGGTCAGCCCTGGGGACCGCTGACGCTCGTGCGCGGAGAAGTCGAAACCATTGACGTCCCACACAAGCTGGTAAGGCCACGGCGCTTCGACATGACGGTGCTGCTCAAAGGTGTGACGTGGAGGCGGGTCCAGATCGAAGTATCCGCAGACGAAGGCCAGGCCGGGACAACGCCCGAGCAGATCCCCTCGCCCTCGCTTGCCGGGTTCGGGCTGCCTACCCCCGACCACCTCGTCAGCCTGTCGATGCGTTACCAGATCGCCCAGAAGGTCCATGCCTCCACGGACCCGCACGATCCGCCTGCGTTCGTCAACGACCGCGCCCGTGATGTGGTGGACCTGTTGTTGCTGCGCACCCTCACTGAGACGACCGGGCGTCCATCATTGACCGAGATCCGTGCCGCAATCGAGGACATCTTCGCCGCCCGCGTCGCCGAAGCAGAGGGTACCGACGCCCCATCACGCACCTGGCCCGCACGATTAACCGCCTATCCGCACTGGGGGCCAAGCTTCGCCAAGGCCGCCGATTCCGCCGGCGTGACCGTCACCCCGGCCGACGCCGTCGCACACGTCAACGCTTGGCTGGATCTCATCGAACGCGGGTAAACGCCAACGCATCTGCACCGAGATCATCGACCTGGCGGCGTCGACGAAGCGACCACGTACACCAGACGTGGGAACAGAGCATCGTGAAACTCGGCCGAATCAGTGGGTGGTGTGCTGGCCACAATTCTGGCGACAACGCTGTAGGAGTTCGAGTTCTCAATGGGTCGGTGGATCACGCGCGGGTGTTCACCGCAAATAGCGGACGCACAACGTTCTCGAGGCGGTGCACTGATGCAGCGCGATCGGTTGGAGCACGCGATCCGCAGCTATTGGCCGATGCGCTGGACGGCGGTTTCGGCGAACCGCTTCGCCGTGTCACATGAGTCGCGCTGAAGGTCGTTGCGCCACACCAGCACCGAGTACATGCGTCCTCCGTCAAGGACGAATATCCACCAGCTCATCAGCGCCTCGTCACCAGAAGCCCCAGTGGTGCGGGGGTGCATCGCCAGGGGTGGCGGAGTTCTTTCCCGGCGCCGGCGGTGGCGGCGGGGTCGCGCTGAAAGACGGGGCGCGGGTGACGCCAATTTCGGGTTTCTTGGTCGGCGATGGGGGGTTGGGGGTCCACGAATTGTCGTTGCGCACCGGTGGTGGACTGGCTGGTGGCGGCGGTAGTGGTGGCGGGGGAGCCGATGGGGGGTTCGACGCTGCGGGTGGCGCGCTACTGGGCGCCGGTCGGCCACTGCTTGGGTGTGGCGCAGCGGTGGTCGACGCTTCGGGTGCCACGGTCGTGGTCTGCTCGGATCCACGCGATACCAACAGCACTGCGGACGCCACAATTGCCGCGGCGGCTATAGCGGCGAGTGCGGCCACCGGTTTCGTTCGGTACCACGGCGGCCCAACACGGACCCGTCGAGGCTCGATGACCGTGGGCTCCCACGTGCCGACCGCGGCGCTGGCCGGCAGGTCAGCGGCACGTGCGGTCGCCGGCATGTCGTCGAGTTCGACGTCGTCGGCGGAGTTGCGTAGGCGCCCTTGCAATGCGGTCACCGCGATCGGCTCGGTGATCGCGTCGAGTGGCTCGCGAGGATCGGTGTCGGGCTCGGAGCCCCCCGGATCGGCGTCGTCGACGTGTGAAGCAGTGTCGACCCGCGATGCGGTGCCCGGCGGGATGTCTATCGACCGCACGAAAGCCGGCGTCAGCAGCGCTTCGTCGGCGGCGCGGCGAAGGACGCGGCGTTCCATCAATCGGTTGACGCGCCCCACGGCACCAACCCTAACGGTGTTGCAGCCGGGTCCACACCTCGAAAATCGCATGCGGCGTGCGGGTCGACGGCATGCAGCGTGGCATCGCTTTTGCCCAAATCTGCGCGACGGGGCGAATTGCGCCTTGGGTGCGCCGCGAATACGCCGAGGGGGATAGCTCGGGATGCCGCGCACACAGTCGAACAATGTTGTCCTGCAGCGCGACTGCACAAGCGTCGACCGCATCAACGACAGGCCGGTGTGGCGCCGGTTCATCGGCAGCGGCGGAGAAATTGTGCACGGTGGTCGGCGCGGGCCGCTTTAGAGTGGTGATGACCGGATCCGTCGCGGTGCCGCGGCCTACGGTGATCCGCGGCGCTGTGGAGGACCATGCCGACGACCTCCGACATCGACGTAGCTCGCCAAAGGCGGGGTGCCGCAAGGTTTTTCTGGGTGTGGTTGATTGTCGCGACCTCGATGTCGGTTGCCGGCAATGTCGCTCATGCTGTGCTGCACGCTGCGGCGGGTACCGTCGCGCTGGCCGCCGGTGCCTCTTTGGTTCCGCCACTCGTGCTGCTTGCCGCCACCCATTCGGTCGCCGTGCTGGTGCGCACGCGCGCCGGCGGACTGACCTACTGGTGCGCGCTGCTGATGACGCTGGCGCTGGCGTCGTGTGCGTTCGTGCTGTCGTTCGATGCCTTGCGGTCGTTGGCGGAGTTCCTGGGCCTGCCGGAGGCGATCGCCTGGTTGTGGCCGTGCGCTATCGACGTCGCGATTGCTCAGGCCACGTTGTGTCTGCTGTCGCTGAGCCGACGCGCCGACATCGACAAGGCGAAAAGCGTTGCAGCCGAGACGGTTGCGCCGCCCGTGAGCGCAAACGACCGGTCGCCGCAGCCCGAGCCGGTGCGGCCGGAACGGAAGGCGCGCGTTGCGGTGCGTTCTGGAGGTAACGGCGCGAGTCGTGCCGCAACGGCCAGGCAGGAACTGGAGTCGCTCTCTGCGACGGTTGGTCCCGCCGATGTCGAGCGATGGCGCCCCGTTGCGGAATCGCTTGTCCGCGAAGGTGTCACCTCTAAGCATCCCCGGCTGGTTGCTGCAATCCTGGCGCATCGAGAAGCGGGTATGCCACCCAGCGCCATCGGCCGACGTCATCAGGTGCACCACACCACGGTCGGCCGAATCCTGTCCGCCGCTCAGACATTGACCGCCTAGGTCACCGTCGCGGGTGCCATACCGGGGCTCGCCTCGGGTGTCGTGTGGCGGCCGAGTCGGTGCAGGCAGATCACACTGGCCGTGAAGCCTGCCACGGCGATCACGCCCAACAGACCAGTCAACGGGTGCCCGTCGCCTGCGTAGGTGCAGAAAAACAGCACGGCGCCGATGCCCGACGCCATAAACAGCAGCAGTGCAGCGGTTTCTGCGACCTCACGGTCAGTCTTGGCCGTAGCGACTTCGGTTTCGTGGCTCATGGCAACCGTCCCGTCGTCGGTGGTGTGGCAGATGCGATACCCGCCCCAGCAAAGGGTCAAAACGTTTTCACGCCCCGCGCGCTTGCGCGAAAACGGCTTCAGACCGCGCACGCCGCGAAAGGCCGTGGTTTGCCGCCGAGGACGCTGGGGAACCACTTTCTCTACGGCTTCTCAACAGGGGGATTTCGTGGCCAATATTGACGTCCTTGTAGCCATCTACCTCGGCGGATGGCTCCTCGTCACGCTGGCCGGACACGTCGCCAGCAGGCGGTTTGGCCACAGATGGTCCCCGCCGGCGCATCCGCTGCTCCTGAGCGTACTGGCCGGTGCGGTGTGGCCGCTGCTGTTAGTCGGCCTGATCGAGCTCACTTCGATTGCTGTCTGGGTGATCGCCACGACGCGTCGAGTCTGACCGCCCGGCAGCGCATAAGGTCGACGGGAGCGCGGTGAATCACCGTGTCGGCCAGCGTGATTGCAGCGCCTGCGGTGTCCAGTCCGGCCAGGTGGGGGAGCCGCCGATGAAGCCGTCGCTCATCTGGGCGACAATCCGCGGGCCCTTAATGCCGCTGTTGTCGACGAGCTCACCGTGGAGGTACGTCAGCTCCAGATCGGCCAGGATGCGCCGATCGATGTACTGCGTGACGGCAAGCCCATCACATTAACCATCAAGCCCGACCCTCGCAAGTCGTCGTAGTCATACCGACGCACGTCAGGCAGGGGCGGTCCGACTTCGCGATCGCACGCTCTCTCGACGTCATGGGTGAAAAATGGACCTGGCTGGTCATTCGCGAATCCATCAGCGGCACAACATGTCTCATGGACTTCTCGCGCGTGCGCTACCCAAGCTGGCCCGAACGATACTATCGGCGCGCCTGCACCGGCTGATAAACCTCGGCGTCTTCCAAACTGTCCCGGTCAGCCGAACCAGCCCGTACCACGAATACCGACTTACCGAGATGGGACGCCAGCCGTTCCCCGTAGTCACCGCGCTGCGGCAGTGGGGTGGCGAGTACCTATTCGATCCGTCCGAGCCACGCCGGTCGCACCGGCGCACTTGCGCTCGGCTGACGGGCAAGTGGTGCGGCCAGAAGACACCGAACTCGTCATGCGCTGACCAACCCGCCCGACGGTTACGTGAAATCTCGCCGATTCGATGCACCGTCGAAAGCCACATCTACCGGGCCATGTCAACACCGGAACCATCAGCTGCGACGAACTCGCCAGCTTGGTACGTCGCCGCTGCCTCACGGCGCTTCGCGCCTGCGTAGTGGCCGCCGAAACTGTCCGAGATTGCAGTGGCGCACTACGGCACTGCTCCCATCGAACCCGCGCGACGATTTCAGCATTAGGAACGACACCACAAGGTAGGCACAACCATGAAGAACTTCCTCCTCGTCAGCTCCCTCGCCGCGCTGGCCGCGGCGGCCACCCTGGCTGCGGTAACGCTCGGACTGCCCGCTACCGCCAACGCCGCCCCGGCAGGGCCGTCGTCTGTCGATTCCACGATCGACCAGCTGCGCACTCAGGGTTTCGACGTCGTCGTGAATCGCACCAGCCACGACGCGTCGCAGCGGTGCACCATCAGCGCGATTCGGCCCGGCCAGACGTTCTCGCGTACCGACTCCGGTGCACCGGGCGCGGGTTCCGACCTGGTCACCACGGTGATCAGCAAGACCGTTTATGTCGACGTCAGCTGTTGACACCGTCCTTCGCAGTTGAGGGCAGTGAGCGGGTGGTGACAGTTACGATCACGTCCGGGGGAGGGCGGTGAAGGACATGAGTTCTCCGCAGACGCTGGACGCGCGGGCTCCCGTCGCATGGTTGCGACGTTTCGCCCGCACGACTCCCGGTGTCATCGGCACCATCGCCGTCACCGTCGCTGCACTCTGCGTGATTGTCGGGGTGGTGTGCGCGGCCCAGCTCAATGACCGGATCGCCGAGCACAGAGCAGTTCTCGAGCGTTCCGAACCGTTCGCCTACGCCGCGCAGAACCTGTATGCCGCCTTGTCTGCCGCCGACGCCGCTGCGGCATCGGAGTATCTGTCCGGGCACGAGACAGCGCCGGTGCGGGCGCGTTATCAGCAAGCGCTGGCCGACGCGGCATCGGCACTGACGGACGTGTCCGCCGGAGCCGCCGATCCGGCCGCCCGAAAGGCGGTGGCGGACATCACGGCACAACTGACCGCTTACACCGGAATAGTCGAGTCGGCCCGGGCGAACAACCGACACGGGTTCGTGGTGGGGTCCGGGTACCTGAGGGAGGCATCGTCGTTGATGCAGACCACCATGCTTCCCAGCGCGGAGACGATTTACAAGGGCGACCTCAATACCGTCGACGCCGGCCAACGTGCAATCGGCAGGGCGCCACTGGTCGGTTTCGTCCTGCTCGGTCTGGTCCTGCTCGCAATCGGCATCGGCTCGGTGATCGCGTGCGGTCGCACGAACCGGCAGCTCAACGTGGGGCTGGTCATCGCTGCGGTGGCTGTGGTCCTCGTCGGCGGGTGGATGCTCTTGGCAACCAGCTCGGCGGCAAGCGCCATCGATGAGAGCCGAAGCGAGGCGATGGCGTTCCGACAGCTCGCAGATGCCCGCACATTCGCCCGCCAGGCCAGGACCGACGAGATTCTCGAGCTGATCGCGCGCGGCGACATCACCGCAATCGAAAAGTCGTTCAACGGCCACATCCACGACCTGCTTGCGCTGCTCGGCACGGGGCCGTCCGCCCCAGCGGACGCGGTCAAGAACTGGATCGCGAGTCACGGCAAACAGGTGGATGCCTACCAGAACAGCGACTACAACGCCGCGGTTGCGCAGGCGACCGGACCCGATCCGCACGCCTCGGCAGCACAATTCGCCGTCGTCGAATCCAGCTTGCGGGACCAGATCGAGGGAACTCGCGCCACGCTGCGGGGCCAAGTGTCGTCGGCGGGGGCATGGCTGGCGTGGAGTCCAACGGGGACACTCGTGCTGATGACCCTCGCTGCCGCGGCGGCGGTCGTCGGGTTGTGGCCGCGGCTCAAGGAGTTCCTATGAAGGCGCGAATTGTGTTGGCGCTGATCGCAGTTGCCCTTGCCACCGCCGGGTGTGGATCACCTTCGACATCTCCGCCGCCGGTCGCGGTCGCGCCGGTCGATGCGAAGCCGTCCGGTGCTCGGGAAATCACGACCATGCCGGTCCCCGGAAATGCAAAGTGCGTCGATCCGGAAGCGAGTCTGCGCCCCGATCCGCTGCCGGCGCCAGGCGCCATGCCACCGGGTTCGACGATGGCGACGATCCACGGGCGGGGACAGCTGATTGTCGGCGTCGACCAGGACAGCTTCCCGTTCGGCTTTCGGGATTCGACGACGGGGCAGCTCGAAGGATTCGACATCGACCTCGCCCGCGAGATCGCGCGCGCCATCTTCGGCCCGGGCAAGGCCGCGAACGGCGCCGTCGATCCGGATCACATAGAGCTGAAGGTGATCAACCCGACTCAACGGGAATCGGTATTGCAGTCCGGTGAGGTGGACCTGGTGGTCAGGACCTACTCGATCACCTGCGAACGCGAGGACAAGGTCGCATTCTCCGCGACGTACTTCTACGCCAATCAGAAGATCCTCGTCATGAAGGGTTCGGGAATCGACTCTGCCGCTGCACTTTCGGGTAAACGAGTGTGTTCGGCATTCGGTACAACTTCGCTGTCCCGGTTGTTCGCGCTCGACCCGAGGCCCACTCTGTTCGGCGCGGCCACTTGGACCGACTGCCTGGTGATGCTGCAGCAGGGGCAGGTCGACGCGATCAGCACCGACGACGCGGTGCTGGCTGGACTACGCAAGCAGGACCAGGAAAACCTGGAGATCGTCGGTGACAGCATGGGCATCGAGCCCTACGGGGTCGGGGTCATGCTGCAGAACAAGGACCTGGCGCGGTTCGTCAACGGCGTCCTGGCACGGATGCGCGCCGACGGAACGTGGGAGCGCCTCTACGATCACTGGCTGACAGACCTCGGCCCATCGCCCGGCCCGCCGGCGCCACGGTACAAGGACGGACCATGACTGGGGTAAGCACCGATGAGATCGACCGCGAACTTGCCTCGCGCACAGATGAAGTCGCAGCAATGTCGGCCACCATGATCGAGCTGGATAATCACCCAGGACTGGAACACGTGCGCCGCTGTCCGCCGACCGGTGTGACCGCCCAGCGATGGGCGGTGATCGAGAGGTCACTCGCGCTACTGTGGGAGGACCTGGGCCGGGCGACGTCGATTCTGGACTCGGCGCAGGCGATACGGGCACGCCGATCGAAGCCTGCCGATAGTGACCGCGCCGAGTTGACGAGACTGTTGAGCGAGCGTGCGCTCGAAGTGTCCCGCCAGGCAGTCCCGTTGGCGCAGCGTCGGATCACCGATCCCGCTGAAATGGTCGAATACGTGGGGCTCGCCGACATCGTGGAACGAATGCGCGTCGCCTATCCGGCCGTGGCCGCGTTCTTCGACGCCGTTGACGAGATCGACTCGCTGATCGCGAAAGGCCTCGCACCGTCGCAGAGGCGGCTCGACGAGGTGGGCGCGACCGGCCCGAAGGAGATCGTCGAACTGTTGCGGATGTCGGCGACCGATCCGCTCTCGTTGACCAACGACGCCGTCGAGGAGCGCATCTGGGTGATCGCGGACGGCGTTGAACGGCGATCGGCCGAACTCGCTGAGCTGGCGGCTCTGCAAGCGAATTGGTCCGATGCCCTCGCGACGACCGCCGTGCAACTCGACGCGCTGGGGGAGGCGACTCGACAAGCGGCACAGGTGCGCATCTACGCCGAGCAGACTGTGGTGGCCGGTCCGCTGCCCATGCACTCGGACACCGAACCGGCTCTGCGGGCCGAGCTGGAGGTCGTGGCCACAGGGTCGATCGGCCCACCGGTTCCGGCGGCGCTGCTGTCGCTGCAACGCCGGATCGATGCCGCGCTGCGGTTCGTGAGTGAGGACGAACGGCTCGCGCAGGGTCTGCTGGATCGTCGCCGCGAGCTCAAGGGACGGCTGACGGTGTATCAGGCGAAGGCGGCCCGGCTCGGGCTTGGCGAGGATTCAAATCTGTTGGCGTCCGGCCGGATCGCTGACGGCCTGCTGTCACGACGGCCGTGCGACCTTCGTGCGCTGACCCGGGCGGTCACCGACTTCCAGCAGATGGTCGTCGAGAAGCAGGGGAAGACCCGATGACATGCGCCGAGCCAGGATGCGATGGCACCGTCGTCACCGGCTACTGCGATCTGTGCGGCACCGCGCCCGCAACCGGTGCGCCGGATGGACCGGCGACGGTCCAGGCGGAAGGCGACCCATGCGACGGATCCGTGCAAACGGCGCGCGCTGCGTCGTCGAGATCTGCCAGCACCCGCGGGCGCCTCGGCGCCGGAATCGTCGCGATACCGCGGGTGCCCAAGGGCGATCCCGCCGGGGCGATCCTGTCCGACCCGCAGGTGCCGGAGGGCCGTCGGTTCTGCGGCAACTCCGAATGCAAGAAACCCGTCGGCCGTAGCAGGGACGGACAACCGGGACTCGCCGAGGGCTTCTGCACCCAATGCGGCACGCGATACTCGTTCGTTCCCAAGCTTTCTCGCGGCGACATCGTCGGCGGGCAGTACGAGGTCCGGGGCTGCCTCGCCCACGGCGGCCTCGGCTGGATCTACCTGGCGCTCGACCGCAACGTGCACAACCGGTGGGTGGTCCTCAAGGGCCTCCTGAATTCCGGCGATGCCGATGCGATGGCCGTCGCCGCGGCTGAAGTACGCACTCTCCAAGAGGTGGATCACCCGAACATCGTCAAGATCTACAACTTCGTCGAGCACGTACATGCCGGTGCCACGGCCCCCGTCGGCTACATCGTCATGGAGTTCATCGGCGGCACCACGCTGAAGCAGATTCGCAACGCGTGCAACGGTCCCCTTCCCGCAGCCCAGGCGGTCGCTTACATCGTCGAGATCGCATCGGCACTGGACTATCTGCACGCCGAAGGACTCGCGTACTGCGACTTCAAGCCGGACAACGTGATGCAGTCCGACGAGCAGCTCAAGCTGATCGACCTCGGGGCGGTGATCGCGATGGACGACGACGACAGCGCGATCTTCGGGACCCCCGGCTACCAGGCACCAGAGATCGCCTATACCGGGGCCACCGTCGCCAGTGACGTGTACACGGTCGGGCGGACACTCGCCGTTCTCCTGATGGATGTTCCGCAGGAACGTGGGCGCTTCGTCGAGCAGCTGCCCGGGCCCGCAACCGTGCCGGTGCTCGCCGAGCACGAATCGTTGTACCGCGCGCTAGTGCGCGCTACCGATCCCGAGCCGAGTCGCCGATTCTCGTCCATGGCCGAGATGGCCGACCAGCTGACCGGGGTGCTCCACGAGATCGTCGCCGCCGAGAAGAACGTTGCGCAGCCACGCAAGTCGAACAACTTCAGCCCGCAGCGCGGTGTCTTCGGTGTGGGTCGGGACACGCCGGTGGACCCCGCGCGCGTGGTTGCAGCGCTGCCCGTCCCCGTGGTCGACCCCAACGACCGGGGCGCGGCCTTGCTCGCCACGACGAGCGGCACACCGCCGGCTCAACTCGAACAGGCACTGTCGCTGGCTCGCGGCGGCTCCCGCCAGGGCAACACTTCCTCGGTTGAGATCCCGCTCCGACTGGTACGGGCGTCGCTCGAGATCGGTGCCGTGAAGGATGCAAGGAAGCGACTCGCCGAATTGGAGTCGGTGCTGCCGGGTGACTGGCGGCTGCCGTGGTATCGCGGACAATGCAGCCTGCTCGACGGCGAATTCGACGATGCTGCAGCCGATTTCGACAAGGTGCTTGCCATACTGCCCGGCGAGCTCGGGCCCAAACTGGCGATCGCAGCCACCGCAGAACTGCGGAAGGCGCACGAGCAGGCTACGCGGTACTACGAGACGATTTGGCGAACCGAACACAGCTACTACAGCGCCGCATTCGGACTGGCCAGGCAGCGGGTGCGAGCCGGAGACCGGGCCAATGCGATCGCGGTGCTTGACGAGATCCCAGCATCCTCTGCGCATTTCACCGCGGCCGGCGCGGCCGCGATCGAGATCCTGCTCGATTGCCGAACCCAGGAGGACGTGGACGAGCAAACGCTGGTCGACGCCGGCAACAGGGCCGAAGCGCTCACCCTCGAATCGACCGAGAAGCGGGTGACCATCCGACTGCAGGTGCTCGCAGCGGCGTTGGACTGGCTGCAGGGCGGGAATGAGAGCACCGTAGCGCGCTTGCTCGGTACCGATTTCGACGAGCCCGGTATCCGGATGGGGATGGACCGCTGCTACCGCGAGCTGGCACGCGGAACTGCGAACACATGGGAGCGCATCGCGTTGGTGGAGAAGGCAAACGCCATTCGGCCGAGGACGCGGATATGACCGATCAGCCGGCCGCATGCCCACAGTGCGCTGCGAACAGTTCGGCAGCCGACCGGTTCTGTGAGAACTGCGGTGCAATCCTGGCGGCGGTCCGCCGAGTCGCGATACCGCGGGAGGCCCCTTTTCTGGAAAGTCGAGAGGGGCCATGCTCGGACTGCGGCAACGAGAAATACGCCGACGGATACTGCAGTTCGTGCGGGAGTCGGCGCGCCGAGCCCGATCGCGACGAGGCACAGTTGGGCAGGATCGCGCTGATCACGGACCGTGGGCTGGCGCACGCGCGCAACGAGGATGCCGCAGCAGCGGGGATGGTGGCTGGCAGAGACCCGGGGCGGCCCTCTGCGATCGCCGTCGCCGTGTGTGATGGCGTGTCCACCTCCGCCGCTGCACAACTGGCCGCCGTCGCCGCGTCGAAGGCGGGGGTGGGCGCGATGCTCGCAGCGCTCGCCGCGTCGCGCTCGGCACATGCAGCCGTGTTGGTGGGTCTCGCCGACGCGGCGAAGGCAGCGGCGGCCGCAGGGACCGGGGCCGATCCGTCGACCGCGCCGTCCTGCACGTATACCGCTGCGGCGGTCGTGCCGACTTCTGAAGGGGCAGTGCAGATCACGATCGGAAACGTCGGCGACGGCAGGGCCTACTGGCTTCCCGAGCCACCCCTGACGGCACAGCAGCTGACCGTCGACGATTCGGTGGCCCAAGAGCTGATCACCGCCGGTGCCGCAGCCGAATCGGAAGCCGTGCAACGGGGCGCGCACACCCTGACCCGCTGGCTCGGCGCCGACTCCGAACCGCAGCCCTGGTCGGACGCGAGCTTACAGACGATCACCGCCACCGGCCCGGGTTCGCTGCTGATGTGCACCGACGGGCTGTGGAACTACCTGCCCGACCCCACCGACATCGCGCGCCTCTGCACAGGTACCGACTCCACCGCGGCCGCGCGTGCGCTCGTCGACCATGCGTTGCACGAGGGCGGCCACGACAACGTCACCGTGGCGGTGATCCCCATCGGAGGGCTTCATGAGTTCGACTGAACAGCAAGGCATGACCGTCGACGTCGACCACAATCCCTATCTCGCCGAGGGATCGCCGACGATCGACGCCATCGTCAGCATCGTTGCCGGGAAGAATGCTGCGACGTCTGCACTGGCGGCACCGGATCGGGTCGAGGCCATCATCATCGACTGCTCCAGTTCGATGCAGTCGCCGCCGGCCAAGTTCGACGCGGCTAGACGTGCTACCGCCGCCGCCGTCGCCGAACTCGTCGATGGAACGTATATCACGATCGTTGCCGGCACCGAGAAGGCCACGCTCGTCTACCCAACGGACGGCCGGGCGACACAGGCGAGCGCGGCGACTCGGGCGGCGGCGGCGCGGGCCGTCGACGGCCTGCGGCCCGGTGGAGGGACCGCGCTGGGCACCTGGCTCGCCTACGTACGTGGAGTTGTCGCGGGACACCCGGGGGCGATCGCCCACGCGATCCTGCTCACCGACGGCAAGGACGAGCACGAAACGCCCGCGCAGCTTCAGGCGGAGATCGCGCTGAGCGAGGGGAAATTCAGCTGCGACTGCCGAGGAGTCGGAACCGACTGGCGCGTCGATGAGCTGCGGTCGATCTCGACGGCGCTGTTGGGCAGCGTGGACATCGTCGCCGATCCCGAGGACCTCGCAGACGATTTCGCAGCGATGATGCGCGCCTCGATGGGCAAGTCGATTCCCGACCTGACCTTGCGCCTGCGGACGCCGGTCGGCGCGCATGTCGGGTTCGTCAAACAGGTCGCGCCGACCGTCGTGGACCTGACCCACCGGCGAGTCGACTCGGGACATCAGACCGGGGATTACCCGCTGGGCTCCTGGGGTGTCGAGGACCGCGACTACCACATTCAGGTCGAGGTCGACCCTGCCGCGGTTGGACGCGAGAAGCTGGTCGCTCGGGTCAGTGTCGTGTCAGGAGACGAGGTTCTGGGTGAGGGTCTCGTCAACGCGGTGTGGACCGCCGACACCGCATTGTCGGCGGTGATCAGTCGCCGGGTCGCGCACTACACCGGCCAGGCAGAACTGGCACGAGCAGTGGGGGAGGGACTGAACGCACGCAGGGACGGAGACGTGGTGACCGCGACCGCGAAATTGCGGCGGGCGATGAAACTCGCCGTGGAATCGGGCAACGACGGAACGGCCAAGCTGCTGCGGGGCCTCATTTTGGTCGACGAGCACACCGGCACGGCTCGGCTGCGGCCCGGGGTGACCGCAGCAGACGAGATGGCCCTCGACGCCCGATCGACGAGAACCGCCCGCGTTCGGAAGGAGACCTGATGCCCACCTGCGCCGAAGGACACACCTCAGCAGCCGCCGACTATTGCGACGTGTGCGGTGTCCCGATCGCAAGCCCCCCAACGCAACCCACTCAAGTCAAGGGATGCCCGGCGTGCGAGGCACCGGTTCTCGGCCGCTTCTGCGAAGTGTGCGGACACGATTCCGAGCTGCCCCCACCGATGACGGCCCCGCCGACGGTTAACGCGCCGGCGTCGACCGAGTGGACCGCCGTCATCGATGCCGACCGGGACTTCTATCAACGTGTCCTCGCCAACGGAGGCCCCGACACGGTCGAGTTCCCTGTGTTCTTTCCGGAACGTCGAATCGTCCTGCAAGGCAACACCACGCTTATCGGGAGGCGCAATCGGGAGCAGGGCGTGGAACCCGAGATCGACCTCGGC
The DNA here is from genome assembly GCF_003201655.1 of Mycolicibacterium moriokaense. Lineage (GTDB taxonomy): Bacteria > Actinomycetota > Actinomycetes > Mycobacteriales > Mycobacteriaceae > Mycobacterium > Mycobacterium moriokaense_A. The sequence goes on along the minus strand of NZ_QJJU01000014.1, from coordinate 91,468 downwards.
ATCCACCCCGCTGACCGCGGTGTCTCCACGCAGCACGCAGTGCTGCGGATCCGCGATTCGGGTCTGACCGTCACCGACTTGGGCTCGACAAACGGAACCACCCTCAATGACAGCGAGGAGCTCTTAGCCAATGGCGAAGAAACGCAATTGCGCGACGGCGATCGCATCCACCTCGGCGCGTGGACCACGATCACGATCATCAATGGCCGGTAATTTACGCGTTCGACAGTCAATCCGTTGCCCTGACCAGCGTCGAGGCACAGACTGCACGAGGGAGGGGGGGATGTGACCGATCCGAGCGAACCCGGACCCACGTCTCGCACGTCGAGAGATTCCTTTCGGCAGGAGTTGCGAAACGCGCGCCACCAGTTGGCGGCCAGCCGTGAGATCCTCGCGGCGCTGGGCCGAAACGTCGCCAATCCCGGGGCGGTACTGGTCACCGTCGTCGACCGTGCCGCGCAATTGTGCGGCGCACGGGCGGCCCAGCTTTTCGTTCTCGACGGCGACGTATTCCGCGTCTCGCAAGTCTCCGGCGACACCCCGCAGGAGTACCTCAAACACCTACTGGACAACCCGATCGCCAGGAACCGTTCGTCGATTGTCGGGCGCGCTGCCGAGGACATGCGTACCCATCAGGTGGTCGATGTGGACAAAGACCCGGAATACGGACGACATGATTTACGGGATCTGACCGGCTTTCGGACCCTTCTGTCCACGCCGATGATTCTGGAGAATGAGGTCGTTGGCGTCCTGTCCATGTGGCGGACCGACGTCGCGCCATTCGACGACCACGAGCGCGAGCTTCTCGAGGAGTTCGCCGCCCAGGGTGCGATCGCCTTGCGACAGGTCGACTTGGTGGACGCGCTGGAGTCCAAGCGGGCCGAGCTGTCGGACAAGGTCGCTCAGCTGGAGGCTCTTCAGGAGGTCGGCGAGGCCGTCGGCTCCAGCCTCGACCTCGACGAGGTGCTCGACCGCATCGTCAGCAACGCCGTGCGGCTCACCAACCTCGGGTTCGGCGATATCACCTTGCGAACCGAGGGCGGATCGATCTTGGAATACGACGAGTCGAGCGACTCGTTCCACGTTCGCACCGCGCACGGCAGCAGCCCCGACCTACTGGAACGTCTGCGAGCGATCACGATCGACAGGGAATCGACCTTGGTGGGTCGAACCGCCAAGGCGGATCGGCCTCTCGAGGTTCCCGATATGACTCAAGCCGAGCTCGATCCCCATCTGCAGATTCTGTTCCGCGACGGCTGGCGCTCAGTATTGGCCGTTCCGATGTTGCGCGGGGACACGATGGTAGGCGTGCTGGTGATCGGGCGCCGCGGCACGGGCAGTTTCCCGCCAGACGTCATCGAACTGCTGGAGACCTTCGCCAGCCAGTCGGCGCTGGCCATCGTCAACGCACGTCTGTTCGGCGCGCTGGAGATCGCCAGTCGGCACAAGTCAGAATTCCTGGCCAGCATGTCCCACGAACTGCGGACACCGTTGAACGCGGTGATCGGATTCTCCGAGGTGCTGCTGAGTCGCGATTTCGGTGAGATCAACGAACGCCAGGACCAGTACCTGCGCGATATCGCGAACTCGGGCAAGCATCTGCTCGAACTCGTCAACGAGATCCTGGACTGGTCGAAGGTCGAGTCAGGCCATATCGTGATGGAGCCCAGCATGTTTCGGGTCGCAAGCACGCTGGACTACGCACTGACGGTGATCCGCGAGCGCGCGGCTCACCACGTCATCACCGTCACGGTGGAGGTCGCCGACGACGTCGGGATGGTCGAGACCGATGAGCTGCGGTTCAAGCAAGTCGTCGTCAATCTCGCCTCCAACGCGGTCAAGTTCACCCCAGAGGGCGGCAGGGTTTCCCTTCGCGCCTGGCGCGAGGGCAGCGAGCTGATGGTCACCGTGGCCGACACCGGCATTGGGGTGCGGCCCGAAGACCGGGAACGGATCTTCGAATCGTTCCAGCAGGCCCGCGGATCCCAAGAGGAAGGCACCGGCCTAGGACTGCCCTACGCGCGACGGATCGTCAGTTTGTTCGGCGGCCGGATGTGGCTGGAGAGCACCGTGGGCTCCGGAAGCACCTTCGGTTTCTCGATCCCGGTCCAGTTTGACGACAACGGGGCGGGAGCCCAGCCCTCAGCCGGCGAGTTTCCGGTTGTGGTGCTGGTCGACGACGATCGGGCGTCGCTGGACCTCATCTCGGCCTACCTGGATAGTTCACCGACGCAGCTCGTGCGATGCCGCGATGGAATCGAAGCACTCGATATGGTTCGTCGACTGCTGCCTGCCGCTGTCGTGCTGGACATCCGGTTGCCGGGTCGGGACGGCTGGGAAGTACTGGCCGAGCTCAAAACGGGCCCCGAGACTGCGGCGATCCCGGTGATCATCGCCTCGGTGGTCGACGAACGAACCAGGGGCTTGGAGCTTGGTGCGGACGCCTATCTCCTCAAGCCTGTTCGTCGTGAAGAGCTGATCGACGCGCTTCGGCGGGTAGGTGCGGCGTGATGGACATCCCCGTGACCGTCCTGGCTGTCGATGACCAGCCAGCCAACCTGAGGCTCCTCGACGCGGTCCTCACGCCCAGGGGACATCGGGTTCTGACCGCTTCGTCGGGATCGGATGCGCTCGCGCTGCTCGAGACCGAGGACGTCGACCTGGTCCTGCTCGACATCGTGATGCCAGAAATGGACGGGCACGAAGTCTGCCGCAGGATCCGATCCACGGCGCGGACGGAATTCCTTCCGGTCGTGATGATCACGGCCAGCGGAACTGAACAGCGTCTGGTCGCGCTCGAATCGGGGGCCGACGATTTCGTCACCAAGCCTTTCGACCAGAGCGAGTTGATAGCCCGGGTGGCATCGCTCGCACGGATCAAGCGCTTCCACGACACCATCCGGCGGCAGGCCGACGAGCTGAAGGCATGGAACGCCGAACTCGAGAGCCGGGTCGCCCAGCAAGTGGCCGAGTTGGAGCGCACCAACCGTCTCCGTCGTTTTCTGTCACCACAATTGGCCGAGCTGGTCGTCAGTGACGAACACCTGTTGCAGAGCCATCGCCGCGAGATCGTCGTCGTCTTTTGCGATCTGAGGAACTTCACCCCCTTCGCCCGCAACAGTGAGCCCGAGGAAGTGATGGGCGTACTTGCCGAGTACCACCAGGCCATCGGGGCGTTGATCCACGAATACGGAGGCACGCTGGAGCGGTTCACCGGGGACGGGATCATGGCGTTCTTCAACGACCCCGTCGAACAGGACGACGCGGCCGAGCGGGCGGTGCGAATGTCGATAGGCATCCGCGACGCCGTGCGCGAGCTCGCCGCGCGCTGGTCCCGCAGGGGTCATGACCTCGCGCTGGGAATCGGGATCGCCCAAGACCATGCGACCCTCGGCAGAATCGGCTTCGAGGGCCGCTTCGACTACGCCGCCATCGGCAGTGTCACGAATCTCGCCGCCCGGCTGTGTTCCGACGCCGGCGGCTGGCAGATATTGGTGACCGACCGCGTGCTGTCACGCACCGAGCACGTGGCTGTTGCCGAACTGGTTGGCGATATGCAGCCCAAGGGATTCAGCCGCCCGGTGCGGGTCCACAACATCATCACGATCAACGACAACCAGGGGGAAACATGACACAGCAACAGAATCGGACGCTGTCGCAGCTCGACGAAGACGAGCGGTACGGCGTCTTCGAAGATCTGCAACGAACGATGCCGTCCGTTTGGGACTCGATGCAGCTCGGCCACCCCGACGAATCGGTTGTCGTGGTGCCCTCGATCAGCATCGAGGGCCCAACCCCCAAGAGCGGCACCGTAATGCAGGCGATGGAAGAGCGTGCGTTGTTCCTGCTGCTGCTGCTGCGCCAACCGCGGTTACGCATGATTTACGTGACTTCTCAACCGATCTCGGAATCGATCATCGAGTACTACCTCGGATTGCTGCCCGGAGTGATTCCCCGGCATGCCCGGGCTCGCCTCACGCTGTGTCCGATTGGTGACGCGTCACCGGACTCGCTCAGCTCGAAGCTGCTGGCGCGGCCAAAGCTGTTGCGGGAAATTCGGTCTATGCTCCCCAATCCGGCCCGAAGTCACCTGATTCCGTACAACACGACACCGTTGGAGCGCGACGTCGCGCTGTCCCTCGGCATCCCGATGTACGGCGCGGATCCCCGGCTGGCGGACCTCGGCAGCAAGACCGGCTGCCGTCGGATGTTCGAGGAGTTGGGGGTGCAATGCCCGGTCGGCGCGGAGGACCTGCACACAGTCGACGACATCGTGGCCGGCGTGCAGAGCATGCGCGTGCGACGCCCGTCGCTGACCCTGGCGATCGTGAAACTCAACGAGGGTGTCTCGGGATCCGGTAATGCCATGGTCGACTTGCACGGACTGCCGGACATCGGTTCGCCGGACGAGGCGGCGGCGATCACCGAGCGCATCCTCGCCATGCAACTGGAGGCCGACGACCTCGCTCTCGACGTCTATCTTGGCGCATTCGAGGAACACGGCGGCATCGTCGAGGAGCGGATCACCGGGGTCACGTTGACCAGTCCGAGTGTCCAGATGCGGGCACTGCCGGACGGCACTGTCGAGCTGTTGTCCACCCATGACCAACTTCTCGGTGGTAAGAGCGGTCAGAAATACCTGGGCTGCGTATTCCCGGCCGATCCGGGCTACGCTGCGGCCATCGCGAAGCCCGCGATGGTGATCGGACAGCGTCTTGCCGAGCTCGGCACCCTCGGGCGGTTCGCAGTGGACTTCGTCGTCGTTGCCGACGAAAGCGGCGCGTGGACCCCCTACGCGATCGAGCTGAATCTCCGCAAGGGCGGCACCACCCATCCGTTCCTGACCCTGCAGTTCCTCACCGACGGAACCTACGACGGTGCGCGCGGCGTCTTCGTGACCCCGACCGGCAGCACCAAGTTCCTGGTCGCGACCGACCACTTCGAGGACGAACGACTCAAGGCACTGACGGTCACCGACCTCTTCGACGTCGTCGTGAACCACGGCCTGCATTTCGACCAGTCCCGCCGTACCGGCGTGGTGTTCCACATGATCAGCTGCCTGACGGAGCGCGGCCGCGTCGGCCTGACCGCGGTCGGCGACAGCCCCGAGGATGCGCAGCGGATCTACGAGGACGCACAGGCCGTGCTCTTGCGGGAGGCGGGCCAGGCGCTCGAGGAAGGAGCGGTGGTCGGTTGAGCCTGCGTCCGGGCACCGACGATCTGGTCTGGTACGTCGCCTACGGATCGAACCTGAATGCAGCGCGTTTCGGCTGCTACGTCTCGGGAGGGCGACCGCGGGGCGCCCGTCGCACTTACCTGGGGTGTCGTGACCGGTCGCCACCCCGCCGGGCCGTCGGGGTCCACCTGCCAGGTGGCCTCATGTTTGCGGGCAGATCCAAGGTGTGGGGCGGGGGAATCGCCTTCTACGATCCGCACGCCGATCGCGAGCTGGCCGCGCGGGCATACTTGCTCACCTTCGGACAGCTCAGCGACGTGGTCGCCCAGGAGGCCTGGCTCCCCGTCGGCAGCGAGCTGGTGCTCGGCGATGGCGCCGGACGACGATGGCCTGTCGCCTCCCACCACTACGAGAGCCTTCTGCGCGTAGACGACCGAGACGGGCTGCCGATGTTCACCATCACGTCCCTGCAGAACCTCGAGCCCGCACCGCCGTCGGCGCCCTACGTTCGTACGGTGCTTGACGGACTCGGCGAGGCGTTCGGCTGGACCGCGGACCAGCGAGTGCGCTACCTGTTGTGTGCACCCGGCGTCACCCCGGCGTGGACCGCGAGCCGGCTCATCGAGCTGTGCGATGGCGAGCCGTGAGGGTGTGCGGGGTGGGCCGCTGATGTTGTGCCCACACCGTGAGTTGGCCGCACCCAGCCTGAATCACCCACCCCACGAGTGAACCAATGGGGGCAATCCCTTTCGCAAAGCAGGCGTTTGCGCTGTCTGGCGCAGTGGGTGCTCTTAGGCTTCGGGGATGGGCTTATCGTGGCCGTTGACCGGCCGCTCGGAAGAGATGCGTGCCATCGAGGCCGCCATCTTGGCTTCCGACGTTTCCGGGATCGTGATTCGCGGGGCGGCAGGGGTGGGGAAAAGCCGGATCGCCCGGGACGCGCTGTCGGCCGCCGTGTCGCGGGGATGCGAAGGCCGTTGGGCCGTCGGCACATCGGCGGCGCACACACTTCCGCTGGGCGCATTCACCCTGTGGGCCCAGTCGGGCGTCACCAACGCCGTTCAGTTGGTGCGCGGGGTGATCGAGTCGGTGACGGCATCACCCGCCGAGGCAACAGTGGTGGTCGTCGTCGACGACGTGCACCTGCTTGATGACTTGTCGACATTCGTCGTGCAGCAGATCGTTGCGCGCGGCGCGGCGAAGGTCATACTCACCGTGCGCGATGGCGACCCAATTCCCGCTGCGGTGCAAGAGATTTGGCGGGGTGGCCAGTTCGCCCGGCTCGATCTGCGGCCTCTGTCGCGCGAAGAATCCAGCTTGCTGTTGTCGGGGACTTTGGGCGGGTCGGTAGATCCGGATGCTGCCCAGCGGCTGTGGGCGCTGACGCGGGGCAACGTCTTGTATTTGCGTAACGTCGTCGAGCAGGAGGTCGCCGACGGGCGGCTGGAAATGCACGACGGGCACTGGTGGTGGGTCGGTGACCCGATCGTGGCGCCCAGCCTCGTCGAGCTGATCGAATCCCGCATCGGGGACCTGCCTGCGCCGGTGGCCGATGTGATCGATGCACTGGCTGTGGGGGAGCCGATCGGACTGGCCGCCCTGACCCGGATCGCTGATCCGGCAGCCGTCGAGGAGGCCGACACTCGTGGCCTCATCATGGTGGGGCCCGTCGTTGGCGGTGTAGAGGTGCGCGTGGCGCATCCGCTCTACGGTGAAGTGCGCAGGAAGCGCGCGGCACCCACCCGGCTACGGCGACTGCGTGGACTGGTCGCCACCGAACTCGCAGCATCCGATGATCGCGACGACATCCGGGTGGTAGTGCGCCGCGCCACCCTGAGTCTGGACTCCGACCTCACAGCCGACGCCAACCTGCTCGTCAGCGCAGCCCACGGTGCCGTGTGGTTTGCGGATCTACCGCTGGCCGATCGACTCGCGGAAGCGGCCATCCGTGCAGGAGCGAGGCCCGAGGCGAACTTTGTTCGTGCGCACGCACTCTCGTGGCTGAGCCGCGGCGAGCAGGCCGACGCGGTGCTCGCCGAAATCGACACCAGCCAGTTGACCGACGACGACCGTGCCAGACTCGCATTCCTGCGGGCCAGCAACATGCTCTGGGTGCTTGCCGACCCGGCGCGAGCGAAAGAGCTCATCGACGATGCGTCGCGCACCGCGCCACCGCAGGCCCGCAGCTACATCGACGCCTTCCTCACTGTGTACTGGTTTGCGATGGACCAGCCCGCTCTGGCGATACGAGCGTCGGAAAAACTTGCGTTGGACGACCTGCCCGGCGTCGTTGATGCCGAGATGGCGTGGGCGCTCGCCGTGATGGCCGCGGATGCGGGCCGCACCACCGATGCGGTGGCCGTCGCAGACGCGGGATATGCCGTTGCGACACGCTCTTTCGACGCTCCTCAGATGCGTTTCAACATCGCTGATGCACACGTCAGCGCACTGCTGCTGGCCGGTCGGGTTCAGGATGCCGTCGACGTCGCCGAGCGGGTACGCCAACAGGCAGCCGACCTTCCGGGCGCGGCGCACTTGCTCGGTGCGGCGGTCGCGGGTCGGGCTGCATTGGGTGCCGGCCACCTCGACACCGCATGTTCGTTGTTGGAGCAGGCAGCAGCAGCCCTATCCGATTCGGGCCATTCCCTCGGCTGGGGATACCGATATCACTTCCCGCGCTCGACGGCTCAAGCCATGCGCGGTTCGATTGGCGATGCCGCCGCCGGGTTCGCCGCGGTCGACGAGACCCGACGCCCCTTTCGGTCGTTGGACTTCGAGCGGAGCCTCGCCCGCGCGTGGGTGGCCGCTGGCGAGGGTGCCGTCAGTGAGGCGATCGCCATTTTGCTCTCGGCGGCTGAAAGAGCAGGAACCAATGGGCAATTCGCCGTCGAAGTGATGTGCCTGCAGATCGTCACCCAGTTCGGGGGCCGATCGGGCGCCCCGCGGTTGCGTGAGCTCGAGGCAATCGTCGAGGGGCCACGTGTCGGCGTTGCGGCCCGGTGCGCGGAAGCACTTCGCGACGGTGACGCCGCGGGATTGGCTTCGGTGTCCGAGGACTTCGAGCGCATGGGCGATCTTGTTGCGGCCCTGGATGCGGCCGCGCATGCGGCTGTCGAGTATCGCCGCCAAGACCTGCGCGGGACGGCGTTGGGATGCTCGACACGCGCGGATGCGCTTGCTCGACAATGCGGCGGTGCCAACACCCCGGCGCTTCGTCAGGCCAGTGTGGAGTTACCGCTGACCGACCGCCAGCGCGAGATCGCCATGTTGATCGCCGAGGGTTTGTCGGGCCCCGCCATCGCTGAGCGACTGAGCCTGTCGATACGCACCGTCGAAAGCCATGTATCCCGGGCCATGAAAAAGACCGGAACCACCAGCCGCGACGAACTCGCCAACTTGCTAGACCGCCACGAGCCGCGAGCACAGTGAAATGAATGGCCTCGCCGACGACCCACGCTCGACGTCGGCGAGGATTCGAGGACCTGTGCACCGTCACGCCGACACCACGGCCGTCTCTCACCGGGGTGAAACTCACTGCGGTGCAAAGGCAACAGACCGTTGCTGTCACGACTTGCCCTGACGCGTCACCTCACGATCCCCACTGAGTAGTACCGCAAGTGCAGTAGCGCGCTACGGCACGCGTCTCGCCGAACCCGAGCGACGATTCCATTAGCGGAGTGACTGGAAAACCCTCGAATCCGCAGGCAGAGCGACGAATAGCGAGAACACCAGAAGGGCACAGCCATGACGAACTTCTTCCTCACTAGCCTCGCCGTGCTGGGTACCGCGGCGGTCGGTCTGACCGCTGCCGCCAACACAGCGCCGCCACACTCGTCGTCCGCCGATGTCACGATCAATCAGCTACGTGCGCAAGGCTTCGAGGTCATCGTGAATCGTGTCGGCCACGCTGCGCCTGAGCAGTGCACTATCAGCGCGGTTCGGCCGGGCCCGCCGCTGTGGCGCTTTCACTCTCCGGCGGTGTCACCTGGCGGGGCGGCCGGTGTACTTCGAACTGGGTCAGGGCCTCTCACACCGGCGAGGGGAAAAATGATCTGCGTCGACCTCAGCTGCTGAGACCCGCCCAAAGGGACCATCACGCAAAGGATGCGCCGTGACAACCTGATCCGGGCCGCAGCACGGTGGATCGCCCGCCCCGCAACCTCAGCCGCGCGTCAACCGGATGGCGATGGCTTCGGTGGTCACGGCAGCCGTTGGCTTCGTACTGTGGCCGATCGTTGGCGGGTGGGCATGAGTAGTACCGCGCTGAAAGTGCAGTAGCGCGCTACTGCACGCGTCGCACCGAACCCGAGCGACGATTCCATTGGCGGAGGTACTCGAAGAAGCACCGAATCCGCGGGCAGAGCATGGAACAGCGATAAGACGAGGCGGCGGAGACGACGCGAAATGCCATCGACGAATGCCGGACGAACACACCGGTATCCATCACACGAACACGATGCGGGCACAGCGGTGAAGAACCTCACCGTGAGCGCGCAACATCGGAGGATCGTCCCATGACCTTGAATGAAGCGCAGCGGCCCGCGGTTGCAGACACTGTGGTCGGCGACGACCCGTACTTGTGGCTGGAGGCTGTCGACGACGAGGAGGTGCTGGAGTGGGTGCAGCGGCACAACGGGCCCACGCTGGCGCGGTTGTCGGGCGATCGGTTCGAGCAGATGCGCGCTGAGGCGCTCGACGTGTTCGACGCCGACACCCGGATTCCCGGGGTAACACGGCGCGGGGACTATCTCTACAACTTCTGGCGCGATGCGGGCCACCCACGAGGCATCTGGCGCCGTACCACCCTTGCGGAGTATCGCAAGGACGCGCCGGAGTGGGACGTTGTCATCGACGTCGACGCGCTGGCCGCCGCCGAGGATGAGAACTGGGTGTGGGGTGGCGCTGGCATAAACGCACCCGGGTACACGCGTGCGCTGGTCTTCCTCTCACGCGGCGGCGGAGACGCCACGGTGGTTCGCGAATTCGACATGACCACAAGGGAGTTCGTCGCCGACGGATTCAATCTGCCCGAGGGCAAGCACGTCATCGATTTCGAAGACGACGACACCATGCTGGTGGGCACCGATTTCGGCGAAGGATCGCTGACCGAGTCCGGATATCCCCGAGTGATCAAGCGGTGGCGGCGCGCGACGGTGCTCGGAGATGCCGAAGTGGTCTTCTCCGGTGCCGCAAGCGATGTCTCGGTGAGCATGGGGTGCTCCGCCTATCCAGGATTCGAGCGCACCTTCATCTACCGCGGTACCGACTTCTACAACAAGGAGACCTTCGAGCTGCGGGACGGGGAACTGATCCTCATCGACATACCCACCGACGCCAGCATGGCTGTGCACCGCGAATGGGCGATGATCGTTCTGCTGTCGGACTGGGCCAGGGGCGACACCACCTACGAGGCCGGCACGGTGCTCGTCACCGACTACGAGCAACTTGTCGCCGGGACAGCCGAACTACACACGGTGTTCGAGCCCGGTGGCGACGAGTACTTCGCCGCAGGAATCTTTACCGGTGACCGGTTCCTCAGCATCAAGCTGCGCGACGTGGCGACCGTGGTGGAGGTACTCACCCCGGGCAGATGGCAGGCCGAGCCGCTGCAGGGTGCGCCCGCCAACACCACCACCGTCATCGCCGGCGTCGACGAATTCGGCGACGAGATCTTTCTTCACAGTGCGGGCTTCGACACACCGCCGCTGCTACTGCACGGCCCGTCGGCAGGACCCGTGCGGCAAATCAAGTCCGCCCCTGCGTTATTCGACGCCGACGACCTCATCGTCAGCCAGCGTTTCACTGCGTCAGCCGACGGGACCCGGGTGCCGTATTTCCTGGTCGCGCATCGGGATTCGACCGGTCCCGGCCCCACCCTGCTGCAGGGCTACGGCGCCTTTCGGGCGGCGCAGCTACCGGGCTATCTCGGTGCGTTCGGCCGACTGTGGCTGGCCCGCGGCGGCAACTACGCGATGGCGAACATCCGGGGCGGCGGCGAGTTCGGGCCCGCCTGGCACGAGCAGGTCCTACGCGAGAACAGGCACAAGGTCGCCGAGGACTTCGCCGCCGTCGCTAGGGATCTGGTGGCGCAGGGCGTCACGACTGCCCCCCAGCTCGGCGCCGAGGGAGGCAGCGCGGGAGGCCTGCTGATGGGCGTCATGCTCACGCAGTATCCCGAGTTGTTCGGAGCGTTGGTATGCCGCAGTCCGCTGCTGGACATGCGCCGCTTCAACCTGCTGCTGGCCGGCGCCTCGTGGATGACCGAGTTCGGCAACCCCGACGAGCCGGCCGACTGGGAGTACATCAAGCAATACTCGCCGTATCACAACATCTCCGCCGAACGAAAGTATCCACCGGTGCTGATCACTACCTCCACCAGAGACGACCGGGTGCATCCCGGCCATGCGCGCAAAATGGCTGCTGCGTTGGAAGCCGCAGGCCATCCGGTCCTCTACTACGAGAACACCGAAGGCGGCCACTCCGGGGTCGCGAACAACGCCCAAGCCGCCTTCGCCACCGCGGTGACACACGAGTTCTTACTCCAAACGCTCTCTTAGTGGCACCGGGGGCACCGATGGAAACCTTGTTCCGGCTGCCGATGGTGGTCCGCGCCGTCATTTACGCCGCGGCGGGGTTCGCCGTTGCCTATCTGGCCTGTCTGGCGTGGGACTTTGATGGCCTCTACAACGAGTACAACGCCTCTCGGATGGGCGGGTGGCTCGTGGTGGCAGCACTTATCTGCGTGTTAGTGACCGGTTATCTGCTCGGAGCCGACCGCAGATTGCAGCGCGACTTCGGCTCAACGGAACGGTTCATCGCATACAAGCGGTCGTTGCGGACCGGCGAGCTACCGGCGCGCATTAACCCCGATGTGTGGAGGGGCTGGCTTCGCCTCAGCCGCGGCTGCAATCGAATCGCACAGTTGTTGGCGTACCTCGCCGTGGTGTTTGTGGTGGTGCCGAGCCTGACCCGCCAACCCGTGTACCACCCGATGTTCGCGTCGTTGGTCGGGCTGCTGGCGTTGTGGCGCCTCTTCTCCTCGGGGAAAAGGCGCGCCCGGATTGCACGCCTGGCCGCCGATGTCGAGCGGCACGCAGGAGCAGGAATGACACCTGAGGAAGCACAATTGGAAATCTGGTTCCGGCGGCCGCTGGCGGTGCGCGTCCTCCTTCCCGCCGCGATAGGGTTCAGCTTCGCCTTTGTGGTCGCGGGCATGGATCGCCTCTACCACGCCTACAGCGGCTCTTTGGTTGGGCCTATCGTGTGGGCAGCTGTCGTGGGCCAGGCTGTCGCAGTTCGCACGGTGATGCGATTGCGCCCCAACTTCAGTTCATTCGAGCAGTACATCGCATACACCCGTGCGCTGCGGACCGGCGAGCTGCCGGCGCTCATTGAGCCTGGTGTGTGGCGCGCCCGGCTTCGCAGCAGCCGCCGGCCGAATCGAATGGAGCCCTTGTGGGCTTCCTTGCTTGTGGTGTTCGGGGTGTTGCCCAGCCTGATCAGTCAATCGGCGTACTGGGTGACCGCGTTGTTTTTCGGGCTGGCGGCGAATCGCATGCTCATCTCGTGGTGGCGCACGCGTGCGCAGATTAACTGGCTGGCAGCCGAAATCGAACGGCGCGACGCAGGCGCGGTGACCGTATTCGGTGAGGAAGCCTGCGAGATCCGCGAAGAGATGCCGCCGCCGAACTCGGTCCGGTGACCGAACCGCGGCACCCGTTGCATCAGCTGGCCATGCTCCTCGACGAGGGCGCCGATCAGATCGGGCCTCGATTGGTGCGTCGCTTCATTGAAAGCTGGTACGCAGGGGTGGTTTTCGAGCCACTCGCATCCGCGCTGTCGACCGCTGGGAAGCATTGCTAAACCGTGGCGATGTCGTCGGCCTGCACCGCGTGCTCACCGGACTCGATCGCGACCACGTCGATGGACACGACTGACCAACCCGACCGACGGTTACGTGAAATCTCGCCGATTCAAAGCGATGCCGCACCAATGCCGGGGTAGCGTCCGCTTGCCACGACCACCGATCGAAAGGCAACATAATGTCCAACCACTTCACCGGCCTCAGCCTCGGACCACCCCTCGGCGATCAGCGGTTGGATCTGTGCGACCTCTACGCGTTCGTCTCACCGGCCGACCCGTCACGCACGGTCATCATCCTCAACGCCAACCCGCTCGCCGATGCGCTGCACCCCGACGCGATCTACCGGTTGGCGATCGACAACGACGGGGATCTGCAGAACGACATTGCGTTCAGCTATGTCTTTTCTGAACCTGTCGAGGGCAAGCAGCTCGTCGATGTGTACCTGGCGGCGGATGAGGACGCCGAGTCGGCCGAAGCCGTCGGCGAGAAGATCTTCTCGAACATTCCCGTGTCCTTCGTCGGCGACGAGCCGGACATCGCGACGTCCGGAGACTTCACGTTCTTCGCCGGTGCCCGCAGCGACGCGTTCTTCTTCGACTTCGACGGAGTCAAGGAACTCTTCGACACCTCGGGTAAACGCAACTTCACCGACCTGACCTTGCCCGGCGAATCACCCTGGACCGGTGTGGATTCCAACACCGAGGCCAACGTCTTCTCCACCGCCATCGAGATGCCGACTACCTTCCTGGGCGCTGACCCCGACATCAGGATCTGGGGCCGCTGCAGCCTGCGCCGCGACGGCAAGCTGCTCCACGTCGACCGTGCGGGTCACCCGTCGGTGAGCAGCTTCTTCAACACCGATGACACCAAGGAGGAGTACAACGCCAGCGAGCCGGTCAACGACCGGACGCGGTGGATCGACATGTTCATCCATCAGCTGGGCCATACCGGTGGCTACTCTCGCGAAGAAGCCATCGCAGCGATCGACCACGAGGGCACCCTGCCCGACATGCTGACGTTCAACCCGTCGAAGCCGGCGAAGTACCCGAACGGCCGCGTCTTCACCGACGACGTCATCGACTACCGGCTGGCATTCCTCACCAAGGGCGAGTGCCCGCCGTCCGGTTTGAGCCCGCACACCGACACGCTCACCGTGTTCCCGTACCTGGGTCCGCCGCACCAGTGACGCGGCGGCGCAGCGGGTGTCAGCCGGTGACGGGTTCGCTCGTCTTACCGCCGGCCGGCGGGGCCAGGTCGTCAACCCGCGCAACATCGGGCCACGTCGCTTCCGCTGCGCGATGGTCGCCACTGCGCCCGGCCAGCGCTACGCCGAGCAACACCACGGCGCCGCCGACCGCCTGGGTCACGGTGATGGCCTCGCCTAACAACAGCCATGCCCACAGCACCGCGGCCAACACCTCAACGAGGCCCACCAGCGACGCATAGCTGGGCCGCAGCCGCGTCACGCCGCTGATGCCGAGCGCATAAGCGACGGCGGTGCTGACCACGCCGAGCACCACCACCGGCACCAGGAAGGACGTGGTGTGGCCTGCGACGACGGTGTCGTTGGTCGAGAACGCCATCGGTAGGACATGACTGACGCCGAGTAGCGCTACGGCCGCGGCGCCGACGACCAGCCCGCCGGCAGCCAGCGTCAGTGAATGCAGACCGTCTCCGTCGACCGACACCCGGCCGGACATAACGAAATAGCAGGCAGCGCACACTGCCGCGGATAGCGCCCATGCCACACCGACGATGTTGATATGTGCGCTCGAGAACACGTCGAGCACGACGATCGCGCCGGCAAGCGCAAGCGCCGCGCCGAGCAGAGTCAGCGTTGCGGGCCGCCGGCGCGTCATGGCCCACACCCATCCGACCACCAGCACCGGCGCCAGGTACTCCAGCAGCAGCGCGACGCCGACCGAAAGGTTGGCGACTGCGTTGTAGTAGCAGAGCTGCGCGCCGGCGATCGGAATCAGCCCGTAAACCACGACGGTCTTGCCGTGAGCGATCGCCTCGCGCACCCATCCCGGGCGCACGATCGTGGCGAACAGCGCCATCGCCAGCGCGCCGCCGGCCATGCGGGCGGTGACCGCGGCGATCGGCGTCCAGCCGGCTTCCATCAAGGCCTTGGCGAACGGGCCTGAAGTTGCGAAGGTCAGAGCCGATGTGACGGCGAAAGCCATGCCGAACCGGAAGGTGTTGTTCGTGTTCATCTGTACCCTCCGACTCTGTAATGAGTAAAATATCCTTTGGTACTGACGACGCTACTGAGGCAGGGGATCAGGAGTCAAATGCTTTTTAGTCATGACACCGAGCTGACCCTGCGAGCTGCGGCGATGTTGATCAACACCGACCGTGACGACGGCGAGCAGCTCGGCGACCAAGCCGCACTCGATGCGTACCTGAACTACTTCGGCTGGACCGGGCGGCGCGATCACGACGACACCGAACTGGCCGCGGTACACGCGCTGCGCGCTCGGCTGGGCCTGATCTGGGACTCTGCCGAGGACGAGCAGCGCGCGGTGGACCGGGTCAACGCGCTGCTGGCAGACACCCATGCCTCGCCGTGGCTCACCCGCCACCCGGAGCAGCCCGAATGGCATCTTCACCTCGCCTCACAGCACGACCCGCTGGCCCAGCGGATGGGTGCGGAGATGGCGATGGCGCTGGCCGACCTGATCCGGGTGGGGGAGCTGCGGAGGCTGAAGATCTGCGCCGCGCCCGACTGCACCGCGGTGGTAATGGACCTGTCGCGCAACCGATCCCGCATCTTCTGCGACACCGGCAACTGCGGCAACCGCGTGCATGTCGCCGCATATCGCGAACGGCGCGCCAACCCGGCCTAGTGCGGCAACGCGATTACGCAATCACGGCATGTAGAAGCCGCGGATGCGGTGATACCGGCCGCGGCCGAGTAGCGCGTTGGCTGCCTGCAGGCCCGACATGACCGCAGCCTCGATGCAGCCGGCATTGATGCCGGAATCGGTCCAGTCGCCGGCCAAAACCAGGTTGTCGTAACCGCTTTCATCCGACCGCAGCCGATACTTATCCGATCCTGGGACCGACTGCACATATCGATCCGACGGATCGATGTTCACGCTGACATGCTGGGTATCCAACGCGGCAGTGCCTCGGTGGCCGTTGGCGCCGCTGAGAAAATGCCAGGCGAAGCCGTGCTCGCCGACCGCGCCAGGCAGGTAGAGGCCGACGTGGTGGTCGAGGTAGGAAACCGCGGCCGAATGTACCTGCTCGCGGCAGCGTTCGACATAGTCGGCGTTGTGCTCCGACGTCGGCCACGCTGCGCGCAACGCACCGCAGAAATACGCGACGGTGTGCGGCCGATCGTGTTCGGGCCAGTCCTCGGCCCACAACGTCTGCGGCATCGACGCCCATGTGTCGAAGCCCGCGACGTAGCCGCTGGTGGTGACGCCGGGCCGATCCCATCCCAGCGTCGACTCGTCGGGCCGCAGCCATAGTTGAAACGCCTGGGTCGCGACGGTGCGCAGATGCGCTGTCATGTCACGCCATTGCGGGTTGTCGGCGATCAGTTCGGCTGCCACCAGTTCGACCATGCCCACCGATGCGGCCAGAACGACGTGATCGAAGTCGACGCCCCGTCGCAGCACGCGCGTCTGAACATCGTCGCGCCGGCCGAAATGTGATTCGAGGTCGCTGATTTCAGCTCCGTCGGCGATCTGGTCGGTCAGCGGTCTGTCGGGGAAGACGGGAAGGCCGCGGACACGGGTCAGCGGTTCGTAGTGGTCGACTCCGTCGGCGAGCCGGACCTGGCGGCCCATCGTGATCGCGTCGATCACCTGATGGCGGTCGTCGAGGTGCAACGCGTCAACGCGGTGGAAGAATTCGAACTCGACGCCGCGTCGGCGCAGCGCCTGGTAGATCGGGGCGATCACGACGTCACCCATCCCGGCGGTCATCTTCCAGAAAAATGCGCCCTTGTAGCCGAAAAGCGCGATCCCGGTGAGCAGTACGGCCACCCCGGCGGCAAATGCGGGCCGCTCGTAGTCACCGTCGTCGTAACCGAACACCATGTCGTAGAGGCCACGCACGAGCGGAAAGTCCAAGACGTCGGGGTGCGCGCCGTGCCGCAGAATCCATGCACCGTAGTCCTCGTCGTTGATCGCCCGAAAGCCTCGAGGGTCGGTGATCAAGTTGTCGACGATCAGCCCGCGTATTGTCGCGGTCAGCAGCGACAGCAGCAGCCAGAGCCGCCGCGTGTGCTCGGGTCGCCGCTCGTGGTCGAGTGCTTCGTGGATGGCCTCCAGCGGTCGCGCGAACAGACCGGCCGCAATGGCTTGGGCGGGAAGTGGATTGGTCAGGGTGGTCAATGTTGTCCGCACTGCGCGCTGTACGGTTTCGATCCAGCGCGCTGGCCCCGGTTGCGGGGAGGAGGACAGCACAAGGCGGCCGGCGCTGCGCTGGTCAACTGAGTCGGCGAAATCGAGTATGAGTCCCAAGGCGCGACGCAGGAATCCGACGACGGTCAGCTCGCGACCGTTTGCGTGCGGCTCACCGGGCAATTCGTCGTTGCGGGCAAACAATCCCGGCCATATCGACCAGTCATCACCCGATCGGTCGGCCATCGCGAGGTTGTCCGACGGGATCAGCGCCTGGTCCCAGGTGTGGATGGGTGCGGCGGGATCCGTTGCGGCGCGGTCGAGTTCGGCATAGCACTCGCGAAGCAGCGCGAAGGCGTTTTCGTAAGAACCCAGCCAGACGTGCAGTCCGTGCTCTTCGATGCGCCCGTGTGGCCCGCGACTGGAGGCGCCTTTGCCGCCCAGTCGCCATCCGCGTTGATAGACGGTGATCGACTCGAAACGATCGCGCCAACCGGGTTCGGACAGCCGCCAGGCGGCGGCCAGGCCGGCCATGCCCCCACCGAGGATGGCCACCCGACCCCCAGGCCGGCTCACCCTAGTAGCGCTCGCGCACGCGCCAGCTCTGGCCACGTTTGCTTTGCCGGGCAGCGGCCGATGGCATCCGTCAGTGCGTCCCGCGACTGCTCGCCCATGAGCTCGAAATCGTCTGCTGCCGACCGTAGTTCGAACAGTAATGCGCCTTGGTCTCGGCCCAGCTCGATCGCGGCACACAGCTGTGCGTGCCGGGCGTCGTGATCCTCTAGCGTGTGGGCGCGCAACCGGAGCAGATCTGCGTCGTAAAACTTCATCCAGGTGTCTTCGGCCATTGCCAACGCGATGTCCACTCGTTCACGCGCTGCCTCGTGGTCTCCGGCGGCGATCAGCAGCCGGGCCAAGACGTTGTCGTAGAAGGCAAGGAAGGTCTTCACGTCGTATTCGCGCCATGTCTGCACAACGGCGGACATCGTTTCGATATGCGGCGCCAACGCGGCGGGGCCGATTTCGCCGGCGGCCAGCGCACCGACGGCGTGCGCTGCGCTCTGCTCGCTCCACGCCACCATCATCCATTCGTCGAAACCATAGCGCTGCCCAAGGGCCATCAGCTCGTCGGCAACTTCGGCGGCACGTTCATGTTGGCCCGCTTCTGCGTGTATCCATGCTCCGATCGAGCGCCCGTAGCACAGGCTGAAGGCGCCGTGCGGAAAGCCGAGCTTGTCGCAGCGGGCCTGCATTTGGGCCAGAGCTGCCTCGGCGCCGGACAGATCGCCCTGCAGAAAGCGGGTGACCCCGAGAAACGAATACATTGCCGCGAACGGGTCGTTGGGGGCGTACCAGGAATTCATTTCCGGCGCACCCGTGTCGGTGAACGCCACCGCCGCGGCTTCCAGAGTTTCACGGGCGGTGTGTATTTCGCCTCGCAATGTCGTCAAGACCCCTATCAACGGAACCGACGCGGCCCGGTTGATGTCGGCAGCACCTCCACCCCTCTTCCGAAGCGACTCCAAAAGCTGTGTTGCGCGGCGAAAGTCACCGCGGGCCGTGTAGTAGCTCCAGAGCGCATTCAGGGTCATGTATAGCTCGCGACTCGGTGCGGCGCCGATGAGCTCTAGACAGCGTTCGAATTGGGCGGCCGCCTCGCTGCTCGTGTGGCCCTGCGCCGCTGTTGCAAGGAATCCGGATTCCAGCCGCACGGCGATCTCACGTCTGTCACGCCTCGGACCGGGTGTGAGGTGGTCGAGATTCTCCAGCGCGCGTATGAGGTAGGTACGAGCTTCGTTGAGGGCTCCTCGCCGGCGGGCATCGGCGCATGCCCGTTCGTGGGCGCTGGCGGCTTCGTCGAACCGCTCGGCTTGCTCGTAATGGTGTGAGACCAACGGCCATTCGGGTGTTCCGCCGGCGGCCGCGGCGACGAGCGCGTCGGCGATGCGGCTGTGCAGTCGGCGACGGACACTGGGCGGCGAGAGCTCCGCGGCGACCTCGCGCAGAAGCTCATGGTGGAAGCGCCAGCTGTTCTCGCCGAGCGGAGTGAGCACCCTGCCGCGGGTCAGCTCGCCGATCACGTTTTCGATCTCGCGGCTGTCCAGATCGACCACCGATGACAGCAGCCGCTGATCGACGCGGCTGCCGATGAGCGCGGCGGCCTCGACAACGAGCAGCGCGTGTTCGCTTGACCGCAGTCGCGCGAACAGAGTCTCGTACAGGGTGTCGGGCACCTCCTCGGATCCGGCTGCGTCGGCGGGTTGATCCTTGAGCTTGGCCACCACCTCCTCGATATACAGCGGGATACCGTCGCACCGGCTTTTCACTGCGGTTCGCGCATCGGGTTGCATCTGCGGATGCAGACCGAGGATCAGTTTGTCGGCTTCGGCGTCAGATAGCGGCGCCAGCTCGAACGTCCGTGTGGTGGCAGACAGTGCCGGAAGCTGGCGTGCGGTGATGACGACGAGCAGACTGCGAAGGTCCTCGTGCAGCAGCGCGTTGACAACTTCGACGGTGTCCTCATCGAACCAGTGCATGTCCTCGACCAGCACCAGCGCAGGCCCGGTTCCCAGACACGCCAACAGGTAGCGCCGAATGCCCTCGGCGATCTGTTCGTAGAGCTTGACCCCGCTGGCGCGCGCCGGTTCATATCCGCTCTCCTCACCGATGCCCAGCACGGGGGCCAGCAGTGGGACCACGGCGGCCGGATCCAGAGATCGCGCCCGGATCTCGGCCTCCAGCTTGGCAAGCCGCTCGGTGGCGTCGGAGTCGCGCCGAATGCCGCAGCGGCGTTCCAGCATCCGCCGTACCGGACGCAGACCGACATCGGTGTGAAACGGGGACCCGAACAACCCGAGCACCACCGCGTCGGCCTGCTGCGCCAGGTCCACGGCGGCGTAGGCCAGGCGCGTCTTGCCTATCCCGCCCTCACCGACAAACACGATTCCGCGCGACGCCAGCGCGCCGGCCGCCGCCTCGGCCCAGCTTTCCCGCAGGTATGCCAGCTCACGCTTGCGGCCGACCAGTGTCCGGCGCGTGCTCTGTGTGGTGTCGCGTTCGGCGACCACGCGATAGTGGACGAACGGAGCGTCGACGCCCTTCACTTTTTGCGGCTGCTGCGGCTGCAGTTCGAACACGTCGTGAACCAGCCGTTCGATCGCCGCGGAGACCACGATTGTGCCCGGCTCGGCAAGGCTGCACGTCCGTTCGGCGAGGTTGGCGCCGGAGCCGTAGACATCACCGCTGGCGGTATCGAGGTAGACGAATCCGCGGTGAACGCCCACCCGGACGCTGATTTCGAATCCGAAGCGGCTTCGCACGCGCTCGCTGAGGCTGCCGACATCGAGGGCGATGTCCAGTGCCGCCAGCACCGCACGGCGCACGTCGTTCTCATGCGCTTTGGGGTGGCCGAAGATGGCCAGCAGTCCATCGCCCTTCGTTGAGCCGATGTGGCCCTCGTAGCGGTCGACGATGTGACGCACTTGTTCGCGATACCGCACTACCACCGTGCGATAGATCTCGGGATCGATGTGTATCGACAGCTTCGTGGAATCCACCAGGTCCGCGAACAGCATTGTCAGCCGCCGTATCTCGCCGCCGCCGGTGGGCGCAGACAGCACTTCTTCGGCGTCTTGGTTAGTGCGGTCAACGGCGAGCACCTGCTCGGCGAGCGCATCGGCGGTCGCCCGGTCTCCGCTGTTCAACGCGTTGACCGCGCGGTCGAGCAGCTCATCGATGCCGCGCATGGCGTCGCTGGCTACGCCGGAGTCGGGCGCAGGTTTGGGATCGCTCACAAGCCGACGATGACCTCAATCGAAGCCGCAGCCTGTGCGCCCGATGCGGGTCCCGCTGGGCGCAGCGCGACCTTTCCCCTGTAGTTGGCACCGATGAAGTCGTAGTTCTTCACAGCGATCCGGAACTGCGTCGCGCCGATCGGTAACGCTTCGGGCTCAAACCTGATGGCCTGATTGGGAATTCGCATCCGCGGAATGCCCACTCGCACAAACGGTTCAACGATTGCGAAACTGCGTGCATAGGGCTGTGCCGCCACGGTGATCGGGTCCGACGGCTCCGGCTCGCCCGAGGTCGGCGCGGCCCACCACGGGCCGGCGATGGCGGCCTGCAGGAAGGCCGCGTACGCCTTGACCCCCAGATCGATCAACCGGTGCCCGGTCTGCATCAAGCCGTCGGCCCCCAAGGCGCCCGCGTCGTTCTGTGCGGCCACATCGCGGGCGACGGCCTTGACTCCCTCGAACAAGCCCGCCGTGACGGCGGTTGGCCGCTGCACTGGCGTATTCCTACCAGTCATGTCCCACCCCCCAATGGTGTCTAGTTCGGTTTGTTCGGGTAACTAGGCTGGCTCATTGCCTGCAGAAACTTCCACGGGGCGCCGAGAAGGACACCACCAACGTCTGCGCTGTAGTCGGCGAGATCAGTGAAATTCAGCGTCCCGGCGAACCATTTCTCCGACACGTCGGAGTATCGGGCCATCACGCCCTCGATCGAATCGACCCAGACGTCGACCGCCGTTTGGGCGATGTGGCTGGCCGGTGGCGCGGCCGCGGTGTCAGCCTGTTCGGAGGTGTCTTCCTCGGTCACCGGGGAGTCCCACGGAACAGGATCGAAATCAGGATCGTGTGCCGCGGCGCGCGCCGCGGCGCCCAACAGGAACTCCATCGCGGAGGTGCCGTATCCGGTGACACACACCAATCTCGCCTGCGCCCACGGCCGCAGCCCGGTGATGTGGGCGACCTTTCGGGTTCTCACCAGCACCGGCGGTTTCGCCGCGTCTCCGTCCGGGGCGGACATATTGATGAAGCCGCGGTCCACCGTGATCTGGCCATCGCCGAGGCCCGGCGTTGGGTCGTCGAGGTCGTAGTCGAGGTTCGCCTCGGTGGCACTCGGTGTGCTCTTGAAGTACTTCAGCTGTGTCACGAGCTTTCCTACGTCGGGCTCGTCTCCTTCGCCGCAGAAGCCGACTGTCTCCAGGAACCGTCCCCACCCGTCCGGGCGGGCCTTCAATTCTTTGATGTTGCAGAAGAAGTCGTGATAGTCCTCGTCCCAATTCCGAGGATCGGCGATCGCTTTCACGTCGTTCAATGACAGCGTCGTGGAGGTGAACTCGGTGTCGATGACGACGCATTCGACACCGCCGACGGTGACGACCGCGGTCTTGCACACGGGCGTCTGCGCAACCTGGTCAGTGATCGCGTTTTTGGCGGCCAGGTCATCGGTGATCTTGGTCCACGCTCGGCGGCCGCTGGTTGTCGCGAGGTGGTCAACGAGTCCGTCGAGGGCAGCGCTCGTCGCGTCCTTCCGCTTGGCCGATGACCCCTTGGGCCGCAGCTGCGCGAGCGCTGCGATGAGCGCGTTGCGCATATCAGCCGGCTTGACGTTCGGCGCCGGTGCGACGCTGTGGAGGCGGGCTAGTGCTGCCACCGCGTACAGCAGCCGCAACTTCTGGTAATCCTTGAGTTCCTGGTCGGCCTGACCGAGTCGCGTCAGCGCGGCGATCGGGTCGGGATCAGTGTGTGCGTGCTGCGGGCCGAAGAAGAATTGTTCGATCTCCCGATACCAACCCTTGTTTGCTGAGGCGCCGGGCAGCAGCTGGTCGACGGCCGCGGTGACTTGGGGGTCATCCGATTGACTGACGGCCTTATCGAGGGATCCGTAGAGTTCCAGCAGGGTGCGGGTCTTTCCCATTGCCCCTCCTCGCCCCGTTTGCCCAGCTAGCATACCGTCGGGCGGCCTTGGCGGCGGGAAAACCTCGGGAGGGGAAGTTCGGGTGGATCGCGGCAATGTTGACGGCAGCATCAACGACATGCCATGGGCGTCGGTTTTCGATCCTGCCGCCAACGCGCGCGCATTCAGCGCGATTCAGGCGGAGGGATTCCGGGCGGCCAGCGCGCTCGTCGACCGTTTTGTCCGGATCGCGACGACGGGCATCAGCCCCAACGGCCAACCCCCGACATCGGCATCGGCGAACGGCGAGCACGGCGACCTGTTCGGGGGCGCCGATATCGAGCCGTTGATCAGATCGTGGTGGTCGATGGTGGGCCAGTTTCTGCTCGGAGCCGCCCCTCCCGCGGCGGATTCGGCTGCGCCCGAGCCCGCTTCGCTCGATTTTTCGGCTGCCGCCGCAGAAGGGCGGTTGGACCTCGCGGCCTCGGCGCCCGGCGTTGCGACGGCCGAGGTATGGCTGCACAACAGGGGCGCAGCCGATCTCGGCCAGGTTCAGTTGCGGTGCAGCGACTTACTGGCCCACGACGGCGATGTGGTCACCTCCGGCGCGGTGGTGTTCGATCCCGACGCCGTTGCCCTGCCCGGCCGGTCGAGTCGTGGCATCGAACTGAGAATCGAAGTACCGCAAGGGGTTGCGCCCGGCATCTACCGGGGCACGGTGCTGGCCGAGGGCCACCCGAGCTTGTGGCTGCCGGTCGTCCTCACGGTTCGCGCGCCGCTCACATGACCGATATCGCTGACCGGCCCGATCTGGTGGCCGGAGTGGACAGTCGACTGCGGGAAGTCGCCAAGCTGATTCGCCGGTCGATGCTGGACGCGATGCCCGACGGGGAACCCAGCCAATGGCTTTACGCGCCGATGCGCGAATACCCGTCGCGACCCGGCAAGGCGTTGCGGCCGGCGCTGTGTCTGTCCGCCGGTCGAGCGTTCGGCGCGGGCAGCGACGATCTGCTAGGCATCGCCGTTGCCATCGAGCTGCTGCACAACGCGTTTCTCGTTCACGATGACGTTGCCGACGGCAGCGAAATGCGCCGTGGTAGACCAACTTTGGCGGCCGAGTATGGCGTGGCGGCTGCGGTCAACGCCGGTGATGGGCTGGCGGTGGTGGCCGGGCAGGTGCTGCGCAGAGCGACACGGCGGCTCGACGGTGATCTGGCCGAGCTGGTCTGGGCGGAGTTCGACACCATGGCGATGCGCACGTTGGAGGGCCAGGCCACCGAGGTCGGTTGGCAACTCGACAACGTCGAGCAGTTGCGGCCGGAAGACTATTTGAACCTGATCATGCACAAGACGTGTTGGTACACCACCATCCACCCGCTTCGGGTTGGTGCGATGGTGGGCTCGGGTGGCACGGTTGATTTGCGTCCCCTGGTCCGGTTCGGGTTTCACTTCGGCGCTGCATTCCAAATCCGCGACGACTTGCTCAATCTTGTTGGCGACGAACGGATATACGGCAAGGAGATCTTGGGCGACCTGTACGAGGGAAAGCGCACCTTGCCGCTCATGCACCTGCTGAGCGTCGCGCAGAGCGGGGACCTCGCACTCGTGCGCGATTATCTCGGGCGCACCCGGGCCGAACGTTCACCGGAGATGGTCCGAAGTGTTCGTGACCTGATGGATACCTACGACAGCATCACGTTCACCCGCCAGTACGCCGAAGGCATTCTGCTCGTCGCTGAGGAGTACTTCGAGCAAGCCTTCGCCGGTGCAGCGCCAGGCCCGGATCTGGACTTTCTGCGCGCCCTCGTGCCCTACGTGTGGGCCCGGTGGCGCTGAGCTATGGCCTACAGATAATTCCGTTGCGGGGCAAGACTTCTACCATCAACGGGTCGAAAACCTTTTTGTTGCCTCGGCCGACCGGCATGATCGTCACGGTCACCATCGCCTCGATCAGGTCGCGCTTTTGATCCAACGACAGTTTGTGGAACGCCGCTCGCGGGTCGTCGGCGTCGATCACGTCGCCGAAATAGCGGTGTGCGTGAGGGCCGTACAACTGTGACTCGACTTCGGCGAGGTGTCGTCTGATCCGGGTTGTCGCCGTGCGCAGCTGAGACGGCGTCAAGACACCGTCGGCGAAGTCGGTCGCCAGCACATCAAGTCGCGAACGGAACTCCGCGTGTTGCTGACGCAGTTCGGCGGCATCTTCGCGGGTGCTGCTCATCAACGCCTGCCATGCATCGGGCTGAGTAAGGGCGTTGGCCACCCGCCAGACGACCCAGTTGTCGACTTCGGCCTGTAAACGCGAAACGCCGTGACAGTGTCTGCATGTGTAGACGACGCTGTCCGGTCGCGCCTTGGCTCCTATCCCGACCTTCTCACCACACTTGCCGCAGTGTGCGACGCCGCTTAGCAGGTACTTGCGGTCGGCACATCGAATTCGCCGGGACGGGTCGCGCAGGAGGTCGTGCACTGCGCGCCACATCTCCTCGGACACGACCGCAGGCCAGTCCGCTTTGCCGAGGATCTCATCTCCGAGGAAGCGAAATCCGCCGTAGCGGGGACGCGTCATCGTCTGCTTGACCGATCTGCCGGTCCACGGGTTGCCCTTCGTCGTCTTGATACCGGCCTTGTTCCATTGGACTGCAACGGAGTACAGCGATTTGTTGGCAAGGAGGGCGGCGTAGGCCTCGCGAAGCGCTGCGGCCTCGTTCTCGACCAGCCCGTCACCGGTTTCGGTGTACCCGAAGGGGCGCGGACCACCGCGCCACAAGATGCCGGCCTCGGCGCGTTGCCGCGCGGCACGTTTCATGCGAGCGGACTTGCGCTCTATTTCGGCACGCGCGACGGCACCCTTGATCCGGGCGAACAGCCGGCCGTTGTCGGTCGACAGGTCGGCGTCGCCGCCGATGCTGGCCAGGGCGACGTGCCTATCGTCCGCGAGGTCGATGAAGTGCTCGAGTTCCATGGGGCGCCGGTGCAGGCGGTCCAAGTCCCACACAACGACGGCCCCGATGTGTCCGGCCCGGATGTCGTCGAGCATTCTTTCGTAGGCGGGTCGGCGTCCTTTGGTGGCCGACGTGTCGTTGTCCACATACTCGTGGGGCGTCCAACCCCGCCCTTGGCACAGCCTGAGGCAGTCCTCACGCTGGCGAGTGATCGCAAGTTCGTCACCGTATCTGTCCACGGACTGACGAAGGTAAACCGCAGCTTCCATACGATGACGCTACGGCTGTTGTTGGCGTCGCCTTCGCGATTGTGAGTGAAACCCCGTCTGTATCCCAGCACCGCTTCTGGCACCATTGCGGAGATGGATGCGCGCTCCGGGCCGGGTCTCAATGATCCGTTCGAAGAGGCGATCGACGACGCGCTGAGCTCTTTGCCGGACGATCTGCGCGCGGCGATGAGCAACGTCGAGATCGTCGTCGAGGACGAGCCTCCCGCCGGGCAGCGGCTGCTCGGCCTGTACCAAGGTGTTCCGCTGCCGCGACGGAGCGGCACCTACAGCGGAGTGCTCCCCGACAAGATCAGCATCTTCGGCGGCCCGATCACCCGACTGGCTGCCGGCGATGCGGATCGTCTACGCCGCGAGGTCAGGCACGTCGTGCTCCATGAGATCGCGCATCACTTCGGGATCAGCGACGAGCGGTTGATCGAGCTCGATCGCTACTGACGTGGTGCTGATGCTTCGCCCGAATCTTGCCGTTGCCGACAGGTCGAAGAATGATTTCCTGCGGGGGAGATGAGAATCAGCCGCCAGTTTCGACTCCGGTGTCGCACGTCCGGCCCATACTTCCGCCATGAAGACCTCGGCACCCCTCGCCAATCTCATCACCCTCGGCGCGCGCGACTTCGACAGCCTCCGCGACTTCTACCGCAACCTCGGCTGGCCACCGATCATCGACGACGGCCAGTTCGCGGCGTTCGAACTTCGCGGCATCGTCCTCGCGCTGTTTCCCATCAACCAGCTCGCCCACGACGGAAACGCCGAACCCGAGCCCGGCACCGGCGGCATCCGCTTCACCATCGGAATTATGGTCGACGCCCCCGGCGAGGTCGACCGGCTGACAGAACAGATGCGCACTGCCGGCGCCCGCGTGACCAAAGAGCCAGTCGACGCCGAATTCTTCACCGGCCGTTCGGCTTATCTCTGCGACCCAGAAGGCAACTACTTCGAGATCGCCTGGGCCGACGAGCCGGACAACCCGGTCCTCGCAGCCGCACGCCGCGCCGCCGGGGCCTGAGCCTCCCGCCGACGCATCGGCGTTGTCTTAGCGCCACAGACGGCGCGGCTCGTTAATAGCTTTGCGCCACAAGTCACTCCGTCACGCTGACGTATCGGGACGTACGCGGGGCGGGGCCGGAGTTGACTGGACCACGGCGGGCTTTCTCGTGGATAACAGAGGTTATCCTTCTTTTGCACGACAGGGAGGGGGGAGTGGAGTCGCCCCTCCCTGTCTTACAATTTGTCGTACAATTGTGCAATGGCTGACACAATTACCTTTCGCCCAGATGAGGACGCTTCACGTGCGATTGAAGCGCTGACCAAGGACGGAACTCCGGTTTCGACGGCTGTCCGGGCGGCGCTCATCGATGCGGCCCGACGAAAGGCTGCTGCCATTATTCGCGCAGAAGCCGAAGAGATCTCCGCTGATGAGGATGACCGTGCCGAGGCTGCGCAGGTGCTTCGGGACATGGAGACATTACGTGCGTGGTGAGGTCTACCAACTGAACGCGCCGCGTGGTGCTCGCGGTCACGAGCAGGCAGGCTCGCGATTGGCAGTCGTTGTCCAGTCAGACGATCTTCCCTTGTCGACATGGCTGGTGGCACCGACGTCGACATCAGCGAGGCAGGCAAGCTTTCGGCCCGAGATAGAGATCGACGGTCGCGTGACTCGAGTGCTCGCTGAACAGACCTCGGCGATCGACCCTAATCGTCTCGGCAAGAGCGTTGGCTACCTCGGCGCGGACGAGATGCGCCGCGTCGATGCAGCACTCCGCATTGTCCTTGAGTTGTAAGGGGTTCATATCGCCACCGGAGCCTTTCGTCCTTACGGTAGTTACGCGTCCTGAACTGCAGGTTTCGTAACTACCGTAAGGATGTATTGGCCGCGAGCGAGGGCGAGGGCAGACGGTTGCACACTCTCCATGGCTGGATGTCGAGGCATTGCTCGACATGTGTGCGAGAAAACAGTCAAACGCAGGTATGGACCCGCAGGTCGACGAGATGCGGCGGGGAGATCATGACGAAACGTGTTCAACTGCAGCGCAACTCGTATCAGCCGACTGGTAACGGCGCGTGTTCAAGCGGTGCGAGTTACTACGTCCCGCGATGGCGACACCCCCGTGCAGCTGGAGGTCGACCAGGTCGGCGCTGCCTGCCACAACGGCGACTGCAGCTAGTAGGGACGCCAGCCTATCTTATGTGCTACATTGTAGCACATGAAGACAATAGGGGTGCGCGAGCTGCGTCAACACGCCAGCAGGTATCTCGACGAAGTGGCCGCGGGGGAGTCGATCGAGATCACTGACCGCGGCCGTCCCGTCGCGCGCCTGGTTCCAATCACCGGCGATCCGTGGGAAGACCTGGTTAGTGCTGGTGAGGTTGTCGAGGCGGCTCGGCCGATGACCATGGACAACATCCAACCTGCCGCGTACCCGCACAGCGCCTCTGAGACCCTCGAGCGACTGAGAAACGACGAACGCTAGCGAGATGCGGATCTACTTGGATACTTCTGCCTTGGTCAAACTCGTTGTTGCTGAGGATGAATCGCAGCCACTGCGGTCCTTTCTGAGCGAGCGAGTTGAGGACAGTTTGTTCTCGGCGGCGCTGGCGCGTACCGAGCTGATCCGCGCAGTCGCACCAAACGGAGCCCAAGCCATCGCTGATGCTCGAGACCTTCTGAGCGGCCTGGACACCGTCATGTTGACCCGCCAGCTGCTCGACGACGCTGGCACCCTGCTCCCGCTGCGCCTGCGCAGCCTCGATGCCATACACCTCGTTGCGGCACAACGGGCCGGCGACACATTACGCGCCGTCATGACGTACGACGCCCGAATGCTTTCAGCAGCAGCAGATCTCGGGATTCCAACAGCATCGCCACGTTAGGGATGGCTTCAGCGTCGTGTTACATCCAATAGCTCTGTACTCCAAGGCAATTCTTCACTGTGGCGTATCTGTAGTGATACGGGGTGCGAGTTCCACGCCGACCGGTTCCCACTAGGGCGGCCGATCCGGATTGGGCCGACCAAGGGGGGTGCCTGGCAGCCTAGATAGGAGTTCGGGAACTTCAGAAACAGAGGGGAATGTGCGATGGGGAACCCACGCAAGCCAAGTACGGCCCGAAAGCCGCCCGTTCCATCGGATAGCCACGCCGACATCGAGGATTGGATCCGGCACGTGATGCCGGATCTGCGTCCCATCGTCAAGCGGCTGGACGAATTGATCTGCCAGACGCTCCCCGGGCTTCACTACGCCGTCAAGTGGAAGAGGCCGTACTACGGGTCGCCAGAACTCGGGTGGATCATCGAGATCGCCGCCTACGACGTCTCGGTCAATGTCGTCTTCTTCGGCGGCGCGGAATTCGACCCTGCGCCACTGCTTGGAACCAACCGGACCCGCTACGCGAAGGTGACGACCCTGGCGGAGGCGCAGGGACCGCAGATGCGCAACTGGATCGAGCAAGCGGGGCGCGTGCCTGGTTGGAAATGAGGTCCACGCGGCGAAGACGCCACCACCGCGATGGTCCAACTGAAGGCCCGCCAGGCAGACACGCCATGACTGGGCTCGACGAAGAGGGACCGTCTCGCTCATCATGAAGTGCGTCGGGGCTGTTCGCGGGCACCATCAGATCAACACAATGAAACGCATTGTGCCCCATTGCAATTCGCTACCCTTGTTGGTAATGGTGCGTGTTGAAGAGGTGCGAGTTCGTCCCGGCAGAACCGCAGAGGCTCGCAGGTCAAGGGTGGCGTGGCAAGGGCCCGCACGCAGTGCCTCCGAAGGAGCCCTTGAGGTGTGAGGAAAGGTTCGATACAGGGCACTCGCCCACCACCCTGGTGACTTCCGGATCGGAGAGCTAAAGCGCGAATATTGTTGGGAGGACGCCCGGCTTCAGTGCGCGGCGTTGGCCGTCGAGGTCGTACGGTGATCGACCAATACCGTCGGCGCACCGCCCCGGGCTTGTTTTGAATCTTGATTCGCAATCGCGATGCCACCATCTCGATACTGTCCACCAATCTCGAACAGGACCTCGACCACCACCAGCCGTGATCCGGTGGCGCGCATATCCGCGCCGTCGAATCCTGATGACCGCGGGGCGGCGCGTTCGTGCTCTGCGCGGTCGCTTCTGCCTGCTGCCGCTACTCGCTCGTGGACGTAAGCCGCTGATTCGTGGAGCCGGCTTGCATCAACGGGCTCGGCTGACGCCAGGGGTTTGGTCAGTCACCACTAATAATAAATATTGACTATTTATTATTAGTGGCGCACAGTGGGCTCGTGACACCAACCCGATCTCGGCGGACCCAGGGGGAGCGGACAGCCGCAACGCGCGCGGCACTGCTAGACGCAACGCTCGATGCTTTGGTCGAGGTCGGCTTCAAAGGGACCACGACCACCGAGGTGGCCCGCCGCGCCGGGGTGTCGGCGGGCGCGCTGCAGGGTCATTTCCCCACGAAGTCTGAGCTTCTCGCCGCCGCTGTCACCTATTCGTTGGATCGTCGCGTTGAGGAGTTCGGGGTGTTGATGGCCGGCCTGGATCCGGCGGCGGACAAGCTTGACGAGGCGATCGACCTGCTGTGGTCGATGTTCTGCGGATCGACTTACACTTCGTCACACGAACTGTGGGTGGCTGCGCGCACCGACCCGGAGCTGGCGCCCGCGGTGATCGACACCGACCGGAAGTTCGCGGCCGCCTGTGCACAGGTTTTTGCCCAAGTCTTTTCCGAAAGCGACTTCGCCGATACCTCGCTGAACCCGGCAATCGGCCTGCAGATGGTCTTTGCGTTGATGAACGGCTTGGCGCTGTCGCGATCGATCGACGGCTACGAGTCGCTCGCCACCGATGAAATCCTCGACGCCTTTAAGACACTGGTGCGCCCGCTGTTGACCACGAAACCAAACGACTACACCCAAACCGAGGAGCCATCATGACCGCCAGCGAAAGCGCCTCTGCTGCTGTCAAGCCGGTCGTGCGTGCGCGCCGCATCCGATTCTCCTACCCCGCGGGTTCACTGCAGCGGCATTTCGTCGGCGGTGATTTAGTGATGAGCCACGTCGTCGCGCATCTGTCGGCGCAGTTTCCCGAGGGCGAAGACTTCTTCGTGCGTTCGGTGCGACGCTTCGCCGACCAGATCACCGATCCCGAGTTGACGTCGCGGGTTCAGGGTTTCATCGGCCAAGAGGTCACCCACGGTCGCGAGCACCGGGCACTCAACGAGCGCCTACACCAGATGGGCTACCCCACCCGCCGGATCGACCGATTCACCCACCACGACTTCAAAAGACTCGAGCGGCTGCTGCCGCCGTTGACCTGGCTGGCTGTCACGGCCGCATTCGAGCATTACACCGCAGTGCTCGCCGAAACCTTGCTCAGCGACGAGCGGGCTCAGGCCCTGCTCGGGTCGACCGAGGTGCGATCGATGCTGCTGTGGCACGCCATCGAGGAATCCGAACACCGCTCGGTCGCCTTCGACGTCTACCGTTCAGTCGGCGGCACCGAAACCCGCCGGATCTGGACGATGCGGATCATTCGGCTCACCTTCACCGCAAGCGTCATGTTTTTCTCCGCCCTTTCGCTCCTCGGTGACCGCGCCACATACAACCCGGTCCGACTCTTCCGTAGTGTCGCTGCATTGCGGCACTCACCGCTTTTGACCCGCACGGTCGTGCGCCGAATCCGCGCATACACCAAGCCAGGCTTCCACCCCGACGACACCGACAACACCGCGCTACTCGCCCACTGGACCGCCACCCTATTCGGCGAACACGGGTCACTAGCCGACCATCTCCACTGACCACTCAACGACTGCCGATGGACGAGACGGCTCTAGCGCCCAAAGAGACACCCCATCCATTCGATTCTGCCGTTGAACTAACTCCAAGCGCGCCAGGGCTTTCGATCGGGCACACCAGTCCCGCATACAACAACATCGTCGGCCCCTACGGCGGAATCACCGCTGCCACACTGCTGAAGTCTGTCCAGCAGCATCCCGAACGGCTCGGGGAGCCCCTTTCGCTGACAGTCAATTTCGCTGGGCCTATCACCGAAGGCATCTTCCAGATCGCTGCGCGCCCTGTTCGCACCAACCGCTCGACCCAACACTGGTGGATCGAACTCTCTCAGGAGGGCGCGGTGGCGGCCACAGCAACCGCGGTCTTCGGTACTCGACGCGGGACATGGTCATCAACGGAGATCACCATGCCCGCCGTCCCAGCAGCCGATGACGTTGCCCCGCTACCGTTCCCGGAATTCATCGCGTGGAGTCAGAACTACGAAATGCGATTTGTCGCCGGGTCGATACCCGACTCAGGGACAGGCCATCCCGATTCAACAACAACCCTCTGGGTGCGCGACATCCCAGCCCGGGCTCTCGACTACACATCTCTGACTGCGCTGTGCGACGTATTCTTTCCGCGGGTGTTCTTGCGCCGCGGAAAATTGGTGCCAGCCGGAACTGTGTCGATGACGACCTACTTCCATGCCGATGCCGCGGCTTTGGCCAAGCAGTCAGACAGCGCTGTACTTGCTACCGCTCGGACTCAACGTTTCGGCAATGGCTATTTCGATCAGGCGGCTGAAGTATGGGGAAGCGGTGGCGAGTTGCTGGCCGTTACCCAGCAGTTGGTGTACTTCAAAGACTGAACACCTTGGCAGTTTGAACAGCGGTCGGTCCAGCCCCCGGCGGGGGAGCGACACCAATGGCCCTGCCTGTCAACAACTTCTGAAGAGTGACCCCGATCCAACTTCTGAACTTTGACCCCCTGCCGGCGCCAGTAGCGTTCAGTCCCTCGAGGGTGGGCCAGCTGGATGTGGTCTACGACGTTGGTTCTGCGCCGCGCCGCTGATGAGAACCCTTTTGAATACGGCCTTTCCTTCTTCGCCCACCCGGTCGAGTCCATCGCCGCGTTCGATTGCACGAAGGGCTGCGGCTCGCAGTCCGCTGGCAAGCATGTAGGCGCATTCCACGGAGACTGGTGCTAGCGGTGTTCTGCCTTCGGATGCACTGGCAGTTAAAACTACGAGGTATTCAGCGAAGCGTTCCAATGCATGTCGCTGCGCGCGAACGATTCGTTCGCCGACGGACGGGCTGGCCAGCGCCAGCGTCAGTGCGGGGTCGCCGGAGAGTATGGATATGTAAGCGTCGACGGCCTGTTCGATCTGGATGGTCCCCGGTGCGTGCAGATCAGTCGCCGCGGCGACGGCCTCGATGATGGTCGCAGCGCTGCGGTGAACGAGCTCGACAAGACAGGAGTCCTTGTCCGGAAAGTGTTTGTAGAACGTTCGGCGCGAGGCATGCGCGTGGCCGACGATGTCACTAACCTGTGTGCGCGCGAGTCCCTTTTCCCGGATCGCGGTGGCGAGACCGTCGAGCAGTCTGAGGTGCTGCTGCTCCACCTTGGCCGTTCGGTTTGCAGGCATATCTGTCTTCCTGTTTGGTGCACCCTCGTCCGCCAGCACGGCATGACGTCCGATAAGACGTCGGGGTCTATACAGAAAGGGTACTCGTGAGTACCCTTTTCTTGTTCACGTTGAACCAACGATGGAAGCGCGCGGGTCCGCGGGTGATCGGGGGATGGTCATATGGGTGTCACCAGTGGAACTGCTGATGCGGGTCATTGATCGCTCGTGGAGTGTCGTTCGTCATCTCGTGCGCGGTCACGTTCTGATCTATCGGGCCAGTGGCGGACGCCTTGGCCAGCACGTGCCGCTGACCCCTCCGATGCTGCTGCTCGACCATGTCGGAGCGAAGAGCGGAACGCCGAGGACGACGCCCTTGTGCTACATGCCCGACGGGGATCGCTATATCGTCGTCGCGGCCAAAGGGGGCCACCCGGAGAACCCAGCTTGGCTCCACAACCTGCGCGCACACCCGTCAGTCACCGTCCAAATCGGCACACGCCGAGTCGAAATGACCGCCAGGGAACTCACTGCTGAGGAACATCGAACGCTTTGGCCGCGAGCGCTCGACTACACCAGCCACTGGCGCCGATACGCCCGACGTGTACCTCCGTCCCGGACGATCCCGCTAGTCGCGCTTGAACCGCCGACGAGGTCGTCGCCCTAGAGTCGAGCGCCTATCCCAGAGCGGCCCACGGCAGTTTCGGGGTGGCGATTTCAGATGTGGTCATGGTGCTCCAATGCTGAGGGCAGGCCGCGTTCGCGGACCCACGCGTGGTGCAGCTTGCCGAGTTCGGTGATGGGTTCGGCGATTCCGTCCATGTCGTCGACGATGGCCCGGGCCGGCGCCGTCACACGCAGAGCCCCGTACATGCTGCCGACGGCAAGCTGGACGCGCGAGAGGAAAACGAAGTCGTCGGGGGTGTTCATGCGGGCTAGCGGATGGTCAGGATCACGGATGTCGAATATCCCGCGGATGGTCCGCCGGGTCGTCTCGGGTGTGAAGGTCACTGGTTGCGGCGCCACCGCTGACTCGTAAAGGATTTGTGATTGCCACTCATACACCTCGTCAGCGGTGAGGTCGGAGTCGGCGCTGACGAAGCCCATCTGCACCAGGAGCTCGCGTAGGTCGTCTTTGCGGCCTTCCTGTACGGCGCGGGTCATCGCGACCAGTCGCCAGCGCTGTGGTTCGGGCAGGATCTTCACGCAGCCAAAGTCGAGGAATCCGACGGTGCCGTCGGTGTTGAAACGGTAGTTGCCGGGGTGGGGGTCGGCGTGCAGCAGGTTCGCATGGCGGAAGCTGCCGAAGTTGAACCGCGATATGGCCTCGGCCCAGGTGTTTTTCAGGTCCTGCTCGGCGTGTTGGGCTGCCGTCCAGTCCATCCCGTCGAGGTATGTCATCGTTAACACCCGGTCACCTGATGCCTCATCAATGACCTCGGGTACGCGGATGAACGGGTGATCACGATAGAGCTCACTGAAGTCCGCGATCATGGCCGCTTCGTGCCGATAGTCGACCTCTTCGGAGATCCGCGCCGCTGCCTCGCGCGCCACGGCGCGAACGTCGGCCGTCATCCCCGACGCCGAGGTCGCGAACCGCAGAAACGTCGTCAACAGCTCGGTATTGGCCAGATCGTCGCGGATGGCTTGGGCCACACCGGGATACTGGATCTTGACGGCAACCTGGCGACCATCGCGTAGGAGGGCGCGGTGAACCTGACCGATCGATGCGGCGGCCATCGGCTCAGCATCGAACTCGGCGAACTGATCGACGGCGGAGCCGAGTTCGGCGTCGAGGACTTCACGCACGAGGTCGGGATGCATCGATGGAGCGTCGGTCTGTAGTCGGTTCATGGCCTTCTGGTACGGCGAGAACCCGCCTGTGCCCAGCGCGCTGGCGTCGATCATCGACATGATCTGCCCGACCTTCATCAACGCACCCTTCGAGTGGCCGAGCAGCTCGGCGTAACGCTCAGCGGTGCGCTCGTGAAACCGCTCGACCGCCCCGTCGCTGCCGGCTCGTTCCCGCAAGCCGGCGACGATCCGACCGCCGGCCGCCCGCGCAGTAAACCCGGCCAGCGGCATCGTGCGCCGGATGCGCCCAGTCGGTAGCGGTTTGTCGTCGTAGCCCATGGATCCGGTTCCTAGGTAGTGAATTGGGCGGGGACGGTCAGTGGGCCGCGGATGGCGGGGGTGTCACGCCACGCAACACTGCCGGCAAGGACTGGTCGTCGTTGCAGGATGTGGCGCAGCGCGGCCGTCGATTCCAGTCGCGCTAGGTGGGCACCCAGGCAGTAGTGTGCGCCGTGGCCGAAGGCGATAGGTGCCGGTCCTGTACGGCCGCGCTGGAACTGATCCGGACGGTCGTAGACGTGTGTGTCACGGTTAGCCGCCGCAATGCACACCAAAACGGCGTCACCACAGCAGATTTCGACACCGTTGAGCGTCTGGTGTGCGGTGGCGGTGCGCCCAGTTGCTTGTACCGGTGAGTCCAGGCGCAGCAATTCGGTGATCACAGCGGGGTCGTCGGGGTCGATCCGGTCGGCGAGGCGGGTGCCGTCGGGGTCGGGGGTGAGCAGCCGGATGAGGCTGGCGCCGAGCAGGTTGGCGGTGGTTTCGTGGCCGGCTACCGCGATGAGGATCGCCGTGACGACGACCTCGTCGAGGGTCAGGTCAGGGTCGGAGGCGATGAAACTCAATAGGTCATCGCCGGGGTTGGTGCGCCGGTCGGCGGCGGCGGGCAGGAAGTCGGCGATCAGCGCGGCCGACGCGGCCAGGCCGGCTTCCAGTTCGTCGTCGTCGGCGAAGCCGCCGAGGATTCGGATGATCGTGGGGGAGTGCTCGCGCAGTGCGGCGCACTGGTCGGCGTCCAGGCCCAGCCATGCGCCGATGACGGCTATCGGCAGCGGCAGCGCGATCTGGGACATGACGTCAAAGTCGTCGCCGGTCACGACGGCCGCCACGGCGTCGGCGCAGATCGACTCGACTCCCTCGGTGAGTCCGCTGATGAAGGACCGGGTGAATACGTCGCGCACGGCGCCGCGCAGCCTGACGTGGGGGAGGCCGTCGGTGAACAGCATGCTGGCGTCGACGAATTGGGGATTGAGGAACTTCAGGGCTTCAGCGTTGGCGCGGTTGGTGCGGGGATCGCTGATCCAGTCCGGTCCCGCCAGGACCTCGCGGGCGGCGTGGTAGCCCAGCACCAGCCAGGCCTGGGCGGTTTCGTCCCACACCACGTCGCCGTCGCGGCGACGGGACTCGTAGAACGGGTACGGATCTGCGGCATCCCACGGCAACCGCGGCGCGGTGACGTCAGGGGTGGTCATGATGATCCAAAGCTCCTGGCAGGCCGCGCTCGCGCAGCCACGCGTGGTGTTGCTCGCCGAGATCGGTGATGGGTTCGGCGACGTCGTCCATGTCATCGGCGATCGCCCGGGCGTGCAGCGTCGCGTTCAGGCCGCCGCACACGTTGCTCCAGGCTTGATGGACGCGCGGCACGAACACGTAGTCCGCGGCAACAGTCATACGGGACAAGGGGTTCGTGGAATCCAGACCGAACAGCCGGCGCGCGGTGCGCGCGCCGCTTTCCGATGAGTAGGTTGCCGGCTGGGGGGCGATGACGATCTCGCAGAACACCTGTGAATAGAACTCGTACAGCTCTTCACCTGTCAGTGTGGAGTCCTCGGTGATGAAGCCGGCCTCCACTACGGTCGCGCGAATATCTTCGATGCGTCCGTCGATGACCGCGCGCATGATCGTGACCCACAGTCGGCGCAGCCGCTCGGGAAGAATCTTGACGCAGCCGAAATCGACGAAGCCCACGGTGCCGTCGGGGCAGAAGCGGTAGTTGCCGGGATGCGGATCAGCGTGCAGCAGGTTGGCGTGGCGAATGTTGCCGTAGCCGAACCGCAGGATTGCTTCAGCCCAGCTGTTCTTCAGTTCCTGCTCGGCTTGTTGCGCGGCGGCCCAGTCCACCCCGTCGAGATAGGTCATTGTCAGCACGCGATCGGTAGATGTCTGCGGCACAACGTCGGGGACGCGGATGAACGGATGGCCGCGGTAGAGGTCGCTGAACGCCTCGATCATCGCCGCCTCACGCTGGTAATCGACCTCCTCGCCGATCCGCATTGTCAGCTCACGCGCTAGCGTGCGCGGATCGAACATGATTCCGGATGCTGATGTCGCGAAGCGCGCGAATGTCGCCACCAGCTCGGTGTTGGCCAAGTCTTCGCGAATCGCCTGGGCCACACCGGGGTACTGAATCTTGACCGCGACCTGGCGGCCATCGCGTAGGACGGCTCGGTGCACCTGACCAATCGACGCCGCAGCCATCGGCTCTTCGCAAAAGTCGGCGAACTGCTCAGCCGCGGAGCCGAGTTCGGCATCAAGCACCTCGCGCACCAGCGGCGGCGCCATCGGCGGGGCGTCGGACTGCAGACGAATCAGCGCCTGCTGATACGGCGCGAATCCGCCCGTCCCCACACCCTGCATGTCGATCGTCGAGATCAACTGCCCGACCTTCATCAGCGCGCCCTTGGAGTGACCGAGCAGCTCGGCGTAGCGCTCGGCGGTGCGCTCGTGAAACCGCCCGACCGCGCCGTCGCTGCCCGCTTTCTCCCGTATCCCAGCGACCAGTCGCCCTGCTGCCGCCCGCGTGGTAAACCCGGCCAACGGCATCGTGCGCCGGGCCCGCCCGCGCGGAATGTGGCTGTCCCGGTCCGGCATTTAATCACTCCCGTCAGCGCCTAAAAGTTGTAAAGTAGACTCGTACACACAGTAAGTGATCGCTTGCAAGGAGTCAACGATGGCGCCCGCCCCCACACGCGAACGGCTCGTCACCGAGGCGATGCGGTTATTCAGTACCAAGGGATTTGAAGCCACCAGCGTCTCCCAGATCGAAGCTGCGGCCGGGCTCTCACCTGGATCGGGAGCCCTCTACCGGCATTTCGAATCCAAGGAGGCACTCTTAGACGCCGGCATTGACCGTCAACTTGACCGCCGACGGGCCATGCACGATATCCGCGCGTTGTTCGCCGGTCTTGACGACCTGCGCTCAGAATTGACCGTGCTCGGGCGCTACCTGCTGACCGTCATCGACCAGGAGCTTGAACTACTTCAGATCGCCGCTCGCACACCGGCCGGACTGTCACCCCGCCTCGACACCGCATACGCCGCCCTCATCGACGGACTCACCGCCGAACTCGCCGACTGGATCACCGCATGGGGACCTGCACTCAGCAAGCAGCACTGTGCCGTCCTCGCTGCGCTGGGTGTCAACGGCATCCTCGGCGCACGGTTCGCCACTGGCCTGTTCCGCGAGCCCAACCTCCACATCCCGGACGACCAATACCTCAACGAATGGACCACAGTACTGGCCGCCCGCATCGAAACCCACGGAAAATGACCGCTGCCCGATTCCGAGCAGTGCAGTCCCCGGCGGGGGAGCGGCGTCGCAGTAGAGCCAAAGCACTACTGTTTGCTGGACACGCCCGGCTGCCTTGCCCGCCCCAGCCGTCGGCCAGCGATTGACTGATCTAATGAATCCCACCGCTTAGCGCTGCGCTCGCTGCGTCACCTCGAAACCCGTTGGGACAACTCGCGATGCGTGCAGGACAAATCATCGGCTCAAATAAATGAGGTTGTCTCCTAGCAATCTTGTTTGCGGATCGTCGCTGGCAACCGCCAGCTAGTTTGAGACAAAACGACCTTGTCATGTCGCATCACAGTTGGCGGTTTCGCAAAGTTATCTGGAGGCCGTAGTGAAACCGGGCATTCCGGTGAAAGCTGGTGATCATGCCGGAACCACTGATTTCGAACGTGTCCGATACCGCACGTTGGATGGCGGCCTATCGTGCTGCCGAATCCGCCCGGCCTGATGCGCTGTTCAACGATCCACTTGCCGACCGCCTTGCCGGCGATCGTGGCCGCGCCATTGCCGCAGCGGCGCCGCGGCTCACGCGCAACGGGTGGTGGTGGGTCACCCGCACCAAACTGATCGATGACCTGGTCGGAGAATCCGTGCGCAATGGGAGCGATCGAGTGCTCAACCTCGCCAGCGGCTTTGACACCCGCCCATATCGGCTCGACCTGCCCGCCGCGACCGAGTGGATCGAGGCGGATCTACCTGGGATCATCAACGAAAAGCAGCGCCTGCTGGCCGATGAAACGCCGCGTTGTCGGCTCTCGCGGGTGGCCGTCGATCTCGCCGATGCACCGAGCCGTAACGAGTTTCTGGCAGACACGGCCGACGCCGCCCAGAACACTCTGGTAATCACCGAAGGCCTCCTGCTTTACCTCAGCGGACAACAAGTCCGAGCCCTCGCGCAGGATCTGCACCGCGCCGGGATCAGCGAGTGGATCACCGACGTAATCGCTCCAGCGATCGTCCGCAGAATGATGCGACAGATGCCCAGCCTCGACAAAGCGCCGATGACATTCGAACCGACCGACGGTGTCGCATTCTTCGAGCAACAGGGATGGACCGTGGGTGCCATCTGCTCAATCCTCAAACAAGCCGGACAGTGGAAGCGCCTACCAAGGGTGTTGCGCCCACTGGGCTATCTCCCAGATCCCAACCCGCGCAAATTGGCCCACGCGCCATGGTCTGGAGTGGTGCGGTTCAAGAGATGAGGGGTAGAGTCAGTCGAGTTCGCAGTGTGGGACCGCCATGGTTTGATCCCGTTGGCGCAGTTGAGCTTTAAGTTCGGCAACTGCGCCCCGCGGCGAAGCAGCTCCGGATCATCGGCTTTGTCGGCCACTACACCTAGCCGATTCATCTGGTGCGGCGATCTGAAAACCGCTGGGACAGCGCGCATCACATTAACAGTCAGATTATCGGCACAATTTTCGATCCCGAAATGTGTTGCCCTGCACGATGGTAACGAACATGCGGTAGTTTACTGGTAACCCGCCATATTCGATTCCGCCGTATTCCTCCGATGTTGATCGCGACCTTGTTGAGGCTTTGCAAGGGGAATGGTGCTGATTGCGCGGCAGGATTTCCGGCTGTCTATCGCTGCCGCCTGGAAGGTGCAGCGCGGCTCATTCAGATTGCTGTCTGTGCGATCTCGGTGAGGATGGTCCCGGTGCCGGGCTTCGAACGATCGAATGTTCGGTGGTTGACACTCAATTCCCGTGGTCGCGGACTGCGCGGATGACGACTCCCTGTCGCTATCTAAAACGGACTCCTCAAAGATCGACTGTGCGGTCCAATGGTCCAATGTAGGAATGCGGATTCGATGGAGCGGCCTGACGATCGACTGCGCGGATCCGGCGAGATTGGCCACGTTCTGGGGAGCCCTGCTTGATCGCGAGGCCCGCCCGGGGCTCCCCGGGTGGGTCGAGCTCGCCCCCAGGCATGAAAAGGAGCCGCGCATCAACTTGCAGCCGGTCCCCGAACCCAAATCCGGAAAAGTTCGCATCCATCTTGATATTGCCGTCGACGACATCGACTCCATGGTCGAACGTATTATCTCGCTCGGAGGCCGTGACACAGGCGAACGCCACGAGTATCCGGAGGGCGTTGTCATAGTCCTCGCCGATCCCGAAGGTAACGAGTTCTGCGCCGTCCAGTACTACGACTAATGCGATACGCCCCACGCCAAGCGCGGCGAAAGATATTGTCGTTCAGTTTGTTTGATGATTGAACGATGGATCGCGGTAGTTTCGGTAGTTTGCTGAAGCTCTGACGGTATGGGTCACTTTGGGTGGCGGTGTTGTGCGCTCAGCAGCCCCCGTGAGGTCAACACGGCGATACCGGCGAGTCCAAACAGAATGTCAGCGACGATTTCGGATAGTGCGGTAACCCATGAGAACCAGGTGACGTGGGCGGATGGCGGTGCGTTGATGAAACTATCGCTGAAGAAGCCCCACGTTGGCGGGAGGTGGGCAACTGTGAATCCGATGGCGCTAACAAAGCCGATGATAATTGCGGCATGAGGTGCCCAGCGGTTTCGAAGCATCACAAGTGCGACCGTGACTGCTGCTAGGACGAGCTGCGCCATGCCAGCGATCATTACCGCCGGCGGTAGGCTGTCCATGCCACGTCGCAGGTGGTCAACGGCATGCAAGGTGACGGCAACGGCAAATAGCGTTGCAGCCCAACGAAAGACCTGGTTCCAGTCCACCGACTGCTTGGCAGAGCGTTCCGTCATTGATCACTCCTCGCTGTGAGACCTCGATCTACTACCGACGGTAGTACCCTGATGGTCGGGTGTGCTTGCGTTGTGGGCTGATTCATCTGATGAACACGGCGGGATTCAGTGGATATCGGCGATATCAAGTTCTGTCGAAATCATCGGCCATCGTCAGTGGTCGAGGGCGGTGATGACGTGATCGGAGATCGCGCCGCCGGCGAAGTGGCCCGGCGCGGCGGCTTTACCGCGCGTAGGGGTCGGTGATCTCGCGCAGTTGATCCAGGATCTGTTGCAACAGTGTGAAGTTGCGGGTACCAAGGTAGGCCTTCCACTCCGAGTAGATCTCGTCGAGTGTTGCCGTGACTACCTCGATGGCCCGCCGGCCACGTTGCTCGATCACGATCAATCGGGCGCGGCCATCCGCGGGGTCGCAGACCCGGCGGACATAGCCCAAACGTTCGAGTTGATCGACCAGCACGCCCGCGCTCTGCTTGCTCATTTGCGCCTGTTCAGCGAGGTCTGTGAGGCGCGAACCGTCCGGGGCGATGCGTTGAAACACGCGGCACTGGGCAAGGGTCCAGTCGTCGAATCCGGCGTCCAGGAGCGCCTGGAAAATCCGGTCTTCGCTGTACCGGTACGGGATGAACAACGACACCCCTAGATCAATCCTCTGCTCGTCGTCCATGCCGCCCTCGGCTCCGTCGCGCACCTGATCCCACAGGATCCACACCTTAAGTCACCGCAACCGAGCCCGATTGCCGCCGACCCCTGCCTCCGAACGGCGGCAGTAGTAAATCTCACTGACTACTATAGACGGCATTTTGCTCAGCTTTCGCTTCCAATGTTTGACATTAGTCAGGAATATTGACTATTCTTCTGAAGGATCCTGACGATCTATCGGCGATAGATGGGTGGTTACCGCGATGCGGGGCCGCTGACGCCGATTCATCCCGTTCTATAGAAAGCGAAATATTGTGAAGTTTCTTGTCCTTGGAGCAACCGGCCGAACCGGCGTCCACTTTGTCAAAAAGGCTCTCGACCAGGGCCACCAGGTCACCGCCCTGGTTCGGCGG
The DNA here is from genome assembly GCF_003201655.1 of Mycolicibacterium moriokaense. GTDB lineage: Bacteria > Actinomycetota > Actinomycetes > Mycobacteriales > Mycobacteriaceae > Mycobacterium > Mycobacterium moriokaense_A. The sequence continues at coordinate 48,564 of NZ_QJJU01000014.1, read as the reverse complement.
GCCGACGCCACCGTTGACCCGCGCGCTCAAATCGTCAGCGGCGACGTCACCGACGCCGCTGCGATCGCCACGGCAGCCCGAGGGCACGACGCGGTCATCAGCACGCTCGGAGTCAAAAACGTCCGCGAAACCCCGACGCTGATCACGGACACAGTCCGCGCCGTCATCGCGTCCGCGAAAACATCGGGTGTTGACCGGTTCGCGATCGTGTCCGCATTCGGAGTCGGCGACTCCCTCGCCAAGGCATCGTTCCTCGCCGGCCTGATATTTCGCACTGCGCTGCGCAAAAAATACGAGGACAAAGCCGCGTCCGAAGTGCTCTTGAAAGCTAGCGGCCTGAAATGGACCCTCGAATACCCCGGGGCCTTAAACGACGGGGTCGCCGGCCGCTACACCGCGATCGCGCTCGAGGACGTCACGACATTGCCGATCCTCCCCTCAACCTCTCGCGCAAACGTCGCCGACTTCCTCCTCCGCTCCGCCGTGGAAAACACCTACATCCGTCAGATCGCCGTCGTCACCAACACGAAATAGGTCACTCCAACGTGGAGCATTTGACGGAGTCCCGGGTGTGCTACGACGGTGTGCACACCCGGGTCCTGTCCGTCGCCGCCGGCGGACCGCCGATCGTGTTGTTGCCCGGTTACGGCGACAGCGCCGACACCGCCAGTTTGATTGAGACCGGACTAGGGGAGACTTCGGCTCACCGACGTCATGTTGCAATACGCAGGACTTCTACCGGTAAAGCCGCATATTCGGGCCCGTCGTACTCAGCCGTTGTGGGTCGGGAGTTCGCGGTGATTGATGATTGATCGGCGGCGTCACGGGTGGTCGTGGTGCTCCAGCGCCGACGGCAGGCCGCGTTCACGCACCCATGCGTGGTGTAGTTTGCCCAGTTCAGTGACCGGATCGATGACGCCATCCATACCATCGACGATGGCCCGAGCCGGCGCGGTGACGCGCAGTGCCGCGTACATGCTGCCGACGGCACCTAGCAGATCCATCTGATGCTTCAAGCAGCGCTACTGCCGCACCCGCACCATCGCTTCGAAAGTCGTTCATAGACGGGGCGATACCGAAGCCGCCGATTATCGACACAAACTGCAAGCACGAAATATGCTGGGGCACAGCCGAATACAGAATAACCAACTTACCACCGGTAAAGCCGCATATTCGGTTGCCGCATATTCGACCGCTTAGGATGGTCGGCGGGCAGCGTCGCATTCACGACGCACACCTTGCAGTTGTTCGTCGGATGGACGGTCATCGATTCGGGTGCCCCCATTGCCTGCCTCCGTTTCTGGGTCCGCGTCGTGTGGGTCAGCAGCCGAGGGCCACGACTGTGGTGGCGACTATGTCGGCGGCTACGCCAACTGTTACCACCAGATCTCGCGACACCATCATGGTCGCCTGCGGGGAGGAGGTTCCGCTGCGCGTGGCCGTGCATACCTTGGCGCCCTCGGAGTGCAACTGCGGGGTGCTCAGGTAGACGTACCTGTCGTGCAGTATCTGCAGGTAGTCATCCTCGTCGGCCGTGGCCGGCGCAGCATATGACAGCGATACGGCGGCGACGCCTAGTAGGAAGTAAAGGGGCCGAACCACATTCACAATGGGGTACCTCCATGAGCGTGTGAGCGCGGGGTTATGGATGGTCGTGGGATTGCAGCCCGTAGGGCAGGCCCCGCTGGCGTACCCAGGCGATGTGTTGCTTGCCTAGCGCTGTGATGGGTTCGGCGATCCCGTCCTGGTCGTCCATGATCGAGCGGGCGTAGATCGTCGCCCCCAGGTTGGCGAGAATCGGGTTCATCATGAGGTTGGCCCGGGGCAGGAAGACGAAGTCGTCGGGTAATGACATGCGGCGCACGGGGTGGTCGGGCGATCGGATATCGAGCATCGCGTGGATGGCGCGCCTCATGGTGTCGTGTGTGTAGGTGACTGGCTGCGGGGCGATCCACTCGTAGGCCAGTTCCGCGATCACTTGGTATGCCTCGTCGGCGGTTAGTGTGGATTCGCTTGGAAAGTAACCTGTTTCGACCATGAGGCGGCGCAGGTCGTGTTTGCGGCCGTCAATGGCTGCACGCATCAGTTCGATGAATCGGTGGCGCCGGCGCTCGGAGAGGACCGTGACGCAGCCGAAGTCGACGAATCCGACGCTGCCGTCGAGGCCGAAGCGGTAATTGCCGGGATGGGGATCGGCGTGGAACATGTTCGCGTGCTGGATTGACCCGAGCACGAACCGGTGAATGACCTCTGCCCAGGTATTCCGCAGTTCCTGGTCGGCCTGCTGTGCCTGGATCCAGTCCATTCCGTCGAGGTAGGTCATGGTCAGCACTCGGTCACCGGATGCTTCGGCGATGACCTCGGGTACCCGGATGAAGGGGTGGCCGCGGTAGAGGTCGCTGAACGCGGTGATGTTGGCGGCCTCATGGCGGTAGTCGACTTCCTCGAGAATGCGTGCGCTGAACTCTCTTGTCGTCGCTAGAAGGTCGGGTTGGAGTGCTGTGCCCACGGTCGAGGCAGCGAACTGGAAGAACGCCACCAGCAGTTCGGTGTTGGCCAGGTCGTCGCGAATCGCCTCGGCCACCCCGGGATATTGGATCTTCACCGCCACCTGACGGCCGTCGGGCAGGACAGCGCGGTGGACCTGACCAATCGAGGCGGCCGCCAGCGGTTCGTCGCTGAACTCCGTGAACACCACGTCGACGGGCCGACCCAGGTCCGCGTGCACGATCTGCTGGGCCAGCTCTGGGTGCATCGGTGGCGCATCAGCCTGTAGCCGCGCCAGCGCCTGCTGATAGGGCGAAAAGTCGCCGCTGCCAATCGAACCGGTGTCAAGCATCGCGAGTTGTTGGGCGGCCTTCATCAGTACGCCCTTGGAGTGGCCGAAGAGCTGGGCGTATCGCTCGGCAGTGCGCTCATGAAAACGCGCTCTTGCCCCGGTGTCACCCGTCTTCTCGCGAAGCGCGGCCACCATCGCACCACCGGCGGCGCGCGCGGTGAAGCCGGCCAACGGCATGGTGCGCCGGATTCGCCCGTGCGGGACGCGATCCTGCGGGGCGGCCATTCGTGACCTCCTAGCGGCGCTATGCTTCACCAAGTACAGTGGTCAGTTAACCACACTCAGTGGTCAGTTAGTAGAGGTCACCAATGACAGTACCGACCCGTGAACGGCTCCTCACCGCAGCGATGCAGCTGTTCAGCGAGCGGGGATACAAAGAGACCAGCGTGGCGCAGATCGAGGGCGCCGCCGGTCTGGCGCCAGGGGCGGGCGCGCTGTATCACCACTTCAAGTCCAAAGAGGCGGTGCTGGAAGCGGGCATCGACCGCCAGCTGGACCGCCGCTTAGCCATGCAGGACATTCGGGCCATGTTCGCCGGGTTAGGCGATCTGCACAGCGAACTGACCGTGTTGGGCCGCTACATCCTGGCCGCACTCGACCGCGAATCGGAACTCCTGCAGATCTCCGGTGTCCCCGCAGAATTGTCAGGACGACTCAGCGACGCCTACGCGGCGCTGTTCGCGGGACTGACCGGCGACCTGGCGGACTGGATCAAAAGCTGGACACCCAGCATTGATGAGCGCAACGCGGCGACCATCGGCGCCATAGGTGTCAACGCCCTGCTGGGCAAGCGAGCCACCAGCATGGTTTTTCACGCTGAGAGACCAGATACCCCCGACGATGTGTACCTCGCGGAGTGGACGGTGATGCTGGCCAACCGAATTCGATCGCTGCAGTAGAAGGATGGCCACCACCTCGACCGGCTTGGTCGGTTACGTCCGCGACCAGACCAGGCCTGCTCTCACCGCAGCAGGCGGCTTCGTCCGCATGTGCGTGCTCACCGGTAAGGGACTGTTCCGGCCGCCGTTTCAATGGCGTGAGTTCATCCTTCAGTCCTGGTTCCTGATGCGGGTGGCGTTTCTGCCTACCCTTGCGGTTTCGATCCCACTGACCGTGCTCCTGATCTTCACGCTGAACATCCTCCTGGCCGAGTTCGGCGCCGCCGACATCTCGGGGTCGGGCGCGGCGATCGGCGCCGTCACCCAGCTGGGACCGTTGGTGACCGTGCTTGTGGTGGCCGGCGCGGGGTCGACGGCCATCTGCGCCGACCTCGGTGCACGCACCATCCGCGAGGAGATCGACGCGCTCGAGGTGCTCGGCATCGACCCGATCCACCGGCTGGTGGTGCCCCGAGTGGTCGCTTCGACGTTCGTTGCGGTGCTACTCAACGGCGCGGTCATCACCATCGGCCTGGTGGGCGGCTTCATCTTCGGCGTCTACCTGCAAAACGTCTCCGCCGGCGCCTACCTGACCACCCTGACGCTTTTCACCGGCTTGCCCGAAGTCCTGATCTCCATCGTCAAGGCCGCAGCGTTCGGGCTCATCGCCGGCCTGGTCGGGTGCTACCGCGGCTTGACTGTGTCCGGCGGCGCCAAAGGTGTTGGCACCGCGGTCAACGAGACACTGGTGCTCTGCGTCATCGCGCTTTTCGCCGTCAACGTCGTGCTGACCACCATCGGTGTGCGCTTCGGTACGGGCCGCTGACATCGCCACCGCACATGCCGCCACCGCCTCAGTGTCGAGGGCCCGGCGGCCGCTGCGCCGCGCGCAGCTGTCCGACGAGGTCGCGGCCCACCTGCGCGCGGCGATCATGAGTGGGGCGCTGCGCCCGGGGACGTTCATCCGCCTCGACGAGACCGCGGCCGAGCTCGGGGTCAGCATCATGCCGGTGCGCGAGGCCCTGCTGAAACTGCGCGGCGAGGGCATGGTGCAGCTTCAGCCGCACCGCGGTCACGTCGTGCTGCCGCTGAGCGGCCAAGACATTCAGGACATCTTCTGGTTGCAGGCCACGACGGCCAAGCAGCTGGCGGCGGCGGCCACCGATCACATCACCGATGCCGAGATCAACGAGCTCGACCGCATCAACGACGCGCTCGCGGCGGCCGTCGAGTCCAGCGAGCCGGCGACCATCGCGGGCATCGAATTCGCGTTCCATCGCGTCTTCAACCACGCCAGCGGGCGGATCAAACTGGCATGGTTCCTGCTGAACGCCGCGCGATATATGCCGGCGGATGTTTACGCGGCCGATCCGGAATGGGGTGCGGCCACCGTCGGTCACCACCGGGAGTTGATCGCGACGCTGCGCCGACGCGACGCTGCCGCCGCGATCGACCGCACGGTCTGGCAATTCACCGACGCGGCAAACCGGCTGACCCAGATGGGCGCGATCTGACGGCGTCAATCCCCCACCGGGGGAGGGGGTGGCTCCGCCCGGCGATGAACACCACGGAAGCCGTCACATTATTTGCGGCACTGAATGATTGACTTGATGAATCGTCATCGACAGATGTCCACACACTGACGCCGACACGAAATCCTTTGAGCCAGTGGGCGTGAGCAAGGTGAGAAATTATCGGCGGTTGTCGGCGCTATGAAATCGATTGCCATACAACGCGATAGGCTATATGCGGTATTTACCTGACATAATCACTATTATCAAGCGTTGGGGCGCCCTCGTTATCGATTCGCCTGCGGAGCGTTGTCTGCCGCCTTCCAACACCAAAGCTATTGCCTTTCAGGGAAAGCCACTTGGTCAGACGTCGACCTCGGTCTCGGCGATGCGGTCGAAGACTGAGTCGGCGGCCAGCGAGTCGACGAGGATGACGATGTTGCCGCCATCGGCGCGGGCGCTTGGCACCAGCAAGCCGTCATAACCCATCCAGGCGACGGCGCCGCCAACGCGCTGGCACGCCGCGAAGTCGTCGGCGACCAGATCGCCTGCCGTTAGACCAACTTGTTGATAGCGGTCACCAGTGAGGTCCACGACGGTATCCAAGGTGAGCCGTACTTCGTAGAGGACGCGGCGACGCGGAGTCGGTCGCAATGGCTGGCTATCCATCGCGTGCTCGGCCTCGGCGAGGGCGGTCTCAGGCGCAAGCGAAGTGTAGATCGCGGCGACGCCTGCGGGGTTCCAGCGCGCTCCTCGCGTGTTGGCCAGTTCGGGTGGAAAGTCGTTGAACATGTGGCGCCACACATGCCCGTCGAAGCGTTGGGTGCCGAGCTGCTCGATCTGGTCGAGCAGCTCGGGATCGTGGATCGTCATCGTTAGATATAGGCGCCGTCTCGAAGCTGGTCGATGAGGGCCAGAACCGAGTCGGCGTCGCCGCGCGCGATACGGTCGGCGGGGCGCTGTCCGGCCAGGAGCCGGTGTGGACTAAAAAGCCACAGCCGCGCTTCGGCTGGGGCGTAGAACTCGCCGAGCTGATCGGTCAACCACTCCAGCGTCAGCAACTGCTGCAGTTTGGTGGGTTGCGGCTCGACGTGTCCTTGCTGCCAGCGGGAAACGGTTTGCGGTGTGGTGTCGAGGAGTTGGGCGATCTCGCGGGAACGGATGCCCGCGCGCTTTTTGATGGAATCGAGGCGGACTGCGACCGCGCTGGTCATGGTCTGGTGTTCCTTTTCGGGTCAGGCTGTGCGCCGGCGCCGGCCGGCGGCGGGTGGGCTGAATGTGAAGTCGCTGTGCGAGCGTAGATCTGCGCCGAGGGTGCCCCGCCACGAATTGAGCTGGTGGCGAACCCGTTCCAGTGTTGGCTCGGCAGTCGCAGCGCGTTCGGCGGCGTCGGATGCTGGCCGCAGGAAGCTTTCCATGTAGTGGCCGGGTCGCAGACTTGATGGAACTCGCGACAAGCCACTGACTTCGCGCGCCCGTTGGGCGACGAAGTGTTGGCGGTAGTTCTTGCGGGTGTCACGCCACCCACGGGGACAACAGGTGGTGTCGCGGCAGCCCTGAGCAGGTTTCATGCCGGGACGTTCGAAGAGGCGGTCGGCCTTACTGCGCTGCAGGAAGCAGCCGAGCTCTTGAAGGTAGATGCGGGCTTCGGCACCACCACTTTGGGTGGTCTTCGGCGGTTTGATCCAGCGCGACAAATCAGTGTGGTCTAGGACGGTGACACCGGATTCGATACCGCCGACCGCGCCGAACGCCATCAAGGCGATGCCGATGGTTCCGGTGTGCTCACCCACAAGTGGGAGCCCCATCTGATGCAGATCCCGGCAGGCGGCGAGATACCGCTTGAGGACCAGCGGTCCGGACTTGCCCGTTCCGAACGGGTGGATGCGCAGCCACAGCCCATCAATCGGCAACGGCGCCAACCGATCTACCACCTGGGCGCGCCATGAGGCGTTATAGAAGTGTTCCCCCCGGGCGATCAGCGGATAATAGATCGGGACCCTGGACAGCTGCAGGTCGTCGAGCGCCTGACGTAACCCGAACGTCAGCGCAATGTCGACATCAAGCCACTCCGGAGCGTCCTCGGTGAGCAGGTGGGTGGGCGCAAGAACCGCGGAGTGGTTGACGTCGGCGACCGCACGGGCGATCCGCTCGCACATCCGTCGGCCCGCCGGTCCGATCAGGTCAGCTGGGCGGTGCGGACTCGTGGGTGCCCACGGCAGCGCTTGCACCCCCGAGCGCAAGAAGCCACCCGCGGTGGAGAGGTCCAACGAGCGGGGATCGAGGACAGTTTCGACGCCGCGGTCGTGTGCTTCGATCCACAGGTCGCGCTGCTCGTTGGTCAGCGCCGGATCGGCGACCAGACCGGTGCCGATGTTGCGACCATCGACGAGCATCTGGGCCAGCAGGGTGGTTTCCCGGCCGGTCACACGCAGGTAGGAGCCCAGCGGATCATCCAGCTCACGCAGTGTCCGTACCACCATAATCACCTCACACCAGGGTTAGCGTTAACATAAACATTAACATAGTCATAGACATTCCTGGTTGGTGCGACGGGGCTGCGGATGGTGGCCAGGTCCAGGCAAGGGCTGATCTTTGCCGGTCGCACGCTATGGGGCGCGACGACACGCCACGCGCCAACCGCTCATGCGAACAAAAGCCGGTGCACTAACGCGGAGCCGGTATGGACGACACGAAAAGCGCGCCGACTCAGCGGTCTAACCTGCGCTGCTCTTCAGTGAACTGATAGAGGGGGTTTCGTGCCGCGGCATCGCGGTTCTCCGTGCCAGCACCCGCGACGTAGCGCTGCGAAGTGGCCATGGATTCGTGGCCGAGCAGTTTCATGAGCGTGTAAACGCTGACGTCGGCGTTCGCGAGTTCGGTGGCATAGGTGTGCCGCAGGCCGTGAACGAGAGCGCCGCGGGGGCGCTGACCATTGAGGCCGGCCTTCTTGTACGCGCGAAGCACCCGTGATTGGACAGTGCCCCGGGTGATGCGCTCGCCGTCAATCCCAACGAAGAGTGGGGCATTGCTGGGCCACGCAGCCAGCGTTGCATCGGCGGACCGACGTTTGGTGGTACCGGGAAAGCGGGATGCTCGACTGTGAAGGTAATCCTCGAGTACGCCGATTAGGCCCTCTTCTACCGGGATTCGGCGGTCCTTGCCGCCCTTGCCGCGAACGTTGATGACACCGCCGTCTTCGGTGACGCGGATGTCGCCGACGTTGGAGCGGACCAGTTCGTCGGACCGTAGGCCGGCGAGTAGCGCAGTGAGCAGCAGCGCCCGGTCGCGTTGGGCCCAGTCGGTGCGGAGCGAGGAGTCCGAGTCCGCGGCGATGACGGCGAGCAACTGCGCCACAGTGTCGCCGTCGATCGCTTTAGGAAGCGTTTTGGCGATCTTCGGCCGGCCGATCAACGGCATCGGGTTCATCGGGATCTCCTCGTTGGCGAAGAGGAAAGTGCAGATGGTGTTCCACGTCGACCAGCACCGCCGGATGGACGCCGGCTCGTGAGATTCGGCGTATGCGGCGAACGCCGCACGCATAGCGCTTTTTGTGATGTCGTGCGGCCGCAGCTCGCCGACACGGCTGCCGGCACCGACGAGCTGCGCAGCTATCGCTGAGAAGTCCTGGCGGTACGCCTTAGCGGTGTGTGGTGATGGCTTCCGGGTGGCCCGATCGGAGATAAACGCCGAAAACCATTGCGGATAGTCGGCTTGTGTTCCGGCCTCGTGAGCTCCACGGGATTCCACCCACATATCGTGACAGAGATGTGATGGATAACAGGGATTATCCATCGACAGGTCGCTCACGCCGTGGAACTCGATGGTCGAGATGGTGTCGAGCGCTGTCGCCCGGAGCTGGACGCTGCACCACCACTGCACACGTTTCGGGCTGTGGAGCTACCACCTGCGATCTGGGTGGTCATTCGATAGCACGCTTGACGGTTTCCTCGTAGGCGAGCTGCTCGTTGGTCGGCACCAACGAGGTGAAAGTCATCACCACGTCCTCGATTTGGAAAGCGTGTTCGGTTGAGCCTGCGTACAACTGAGCCCGTCCCGGAGTGGGGAACTTGATGATCGACACCGTGTCGGTCTCTACTTTATTCGTGCAACCGATTTCGGGACAGTCGCTTTGGGTCACATCGTGCGGATTCGGCACCGCCAGACCGGCTTTGCCGATCGACGCGAGAATGTCGTGAACGGTGAGCGCGTTCAGCCCGCTGTTCGCCGCGTTGCTTTGACGGCCGTCGGTCTGGTACGTCGTTGCGTGCCCGCCACACGCGGCCACCACGAATAGACCGAACACTGAGATGACGATTGCAAGCAGGCGGGCGCCTGATCGGTCCCGCTGGGCTCGAGACGGCAACGGCCACTGGTATAGCTGGAGTACTGCACGAGTGGTCATGCGCAGTCTGGTCAGGCTGGCAGACCGTGTGAGCGGCCGAGCTGGCCGGCCAACATGGACAACAGTCGCTGACGTGGGTCGGTCATGACCCGCCCCATGGTTGGGTTAGTGGGACCGCGTGCAGCTGCTGGTTCACTTCGAGGGCGGCCAGGGCGGCCACCGCCATCGGGATCAATATTCGCTTTGGGATGTGTATGCCGACCCAGTAGCCGGTGGAGCGTCCGACGCCGGCCCGGATCAGTACCGCGACTGCCCCGGCGAGAAGCGCTGGGCCAGCCGGGTTGTAGCGCACCGCGACGCGCAGCTGGCCGTGCATAGTCAGGTACACCGATCGGGTCCCGCCGCACAGCGGATCCATCACACCGAAGTAATGCAGCGGTCCATGCAGGTCTACCGGTGGTAGCCCGAGAACCGCCAGCAGCACGGCAATCACTAAGCCGATCAACGCAATCCACGTCCACATCGGGTATGCGTCACGGCGCTGCACCAACGCTGACGGGAGCCTCGTCGGCCAGCTGTCCTCGGAACGGGTCCGCACTAATCCGCCTCCTGCATCGAGGAACATAGATCGTATGGCTGGGGCCATGCTCGTATTCGGTGGAATGTCGACCGTCGACCTGACGGCCTCCATCTACTAGTCTACGCAGTAGATACACGGATGAGGGCGGCGCATTCCCCTGTAGCATGGCGGTATGGCCGGGCCCTGGAGTCTGGACAAACTGGCCGCTGTGGCCGGTGAGACTGAGGGCCGCATTCGTTGGTACGTCGAGGCGGGGCTGCTGCATCGCCAAGCCGATGGAGATTTCGAGCCGGACTCGTTGCACCGGTTGCGGCTGATTCAGTTCGTCCGCACTCGCGGCATCAGCGACGAGCAGCTGGCGGCGGCGACCGCCAGCCAAGGCGATTTGCTCGGCATTTTCGAGGAGCTCGCCCCGTCCAGTAGCGCCCCGTCGAATCTCTCCGACGCCGCCCGGGATCTTGCTCTGGACAGTGCTGTACTCGAGGAGCTGGCCGAGATTCTCGACTGGGAAGACCTCGGCGCTGGCACCGACTCGGACGTGGCGACGTTGCGCGTGGTGGCCAAGGCGCTGGAGCTGGGGATGCCTCGCGATGCGCTGATGCAGCTGTTGCGGGTATTTGCCGATGCCACTGATCGCCTCGCCGATGCGGTGGTGCGCACGTTTCACAATTATGTCCATGAGCGGTTCCGGGCACAGGGACTCGGTGGTTGGCAACTCCTGGAGGCGACCCAGCGCGTCGGGCGACCTGCGCTGGAACTGGTGGAGCCGACCCTTCTGTATTTCCACCGACGCGCGTATCAGCGAGCCAACCGCGAGGATGTGCTGCGCCATCTCGCTGAGGAGACCACACCGCCATCGTCGACACCGGGCGAGGAACACGCGACCGTGCTGTTCGTCGACTTGGCGAGCTTCACGCCGTTGACCGCGACGATGGGTGATCTAGCCGCGGCCGATGTGTTGAGCAGGTTCGGTGTCACCGTGCGCAGCGGCGCGACCCAACACGCGGGCAGGATTGTCAAGCAGATCGGGGATGCGTTCATGCTGGCATTCGCCCGGCCTGCAGACGCCATCGAATTCGGGCTCGCGATGGACCGCTTCGTGGATGCGGAGCCTCAATTTCCGGCGCTACACATCGGCGCACATCACGGCAGTGTGCTCTACCGTGAGGGCGAGTATGTAGGTGGCACAGTCAATCTGGCCGCACGGGTGGCGTCGAGCGGTGCCGCGGGTGAGTTCTTGATCACAGAAGATCTTCGCGAGGCAGCCGGCGATCTCGCAGACGCCGCCTTCACTTTGTTGCCGCCGCGACGACTCAAGGGAATTACCGATCCGATCCGTCTTGTCGGGGTGCGTCGCCGTAGCCCGGAACGCTCAGACCGTGAAACCGACCCGGTATGCGGTCTGCTTCTGCATCCCAACGATGTGGCAACCCGTGCCCGGTGGCACGGATCCAGCTACGCCTTCTGCTGTGACATCTGCAAGAACGCGTTCGTCGAAAATCCGGCGCGCTTCGCTGCCGCGCAACAAGATTAGCCGTCCAACGAACCCGCTCTGCCGGTTGAAGCACATCTAGCGCCGCGCCGGCTGCCACCCACGAAGTTGGTAGCGGCTGCCGCGGAGTGCGGCCCCAACGGATTGATTTGATGCGAAACGAAGACGGTGCGGCCGTGACGATGTGAAGGTCAGCAGCAATGCTCGCCGCGCCAAGCCTCGCGGCCTTCCCTGACTGCGACGGCGCCGATGACTAAAGCGACGATGGGGTCGGCCCACGACCAGCCCAGCACGGAGTTGAGCAGCAGCCCGACCAGCAATACACCGGACAGGTAGGTACACAGCAGGGTCTGTTTAGAGTCGGCGACCGCGCTCGCTGAACCTAGTTCCCGCCCGGCGCGGCGTTGCGCGTACGACAGCACCGGCATCACCAGTAGCGACACGGCGGCCAGCACGATCCCGACCGTGGAGTGCTCAGCGGCGTTAGCGCTCAGCAGTGAACGGGCCGATTCCACGGTGATGTATGCGGCCAGCGCGAAGAACGACACCGCGATGATTTTCAGCGTCGTCCGTTCGCGGGCCTCGGGGTCCTTGCCCGAGAACTGCCAGGCCACCGCCGCGGCGGAGGCCACCTCAATGACCGAATCGAGCCCAAACCCGATCAACGCGGTTGACGAGGCCACCGCTCCGGCCGAGATCGCGACGATCGCCTCGATGACGTTGTAACTGATGGTCGCGGCGACCAGCAGCCGCACCCGCCGCGACAGCGCTGCCCGGCGATCTGGTCCCACCGGCACGCCGGGGTCCGAGGCGGGGTTGGCCTCTGCACAGCACTTATCGGCGCAACCATCCGACCCCGGCGCAGGCGCGGCGAACGGGAGATCGAGGTGGCGGTCGGCGTTTTCGCTCATCGATCCGCTTCCGCGGCTGTCGTCGCATTGGCCGGCACCTGGCCGTCCATGCACGGCTGCGCGGAATCCACTGCGAGCACAAGCTTCACCAGCTCACCCAGCGCGCGGGAAAGATGGTCGTCAGCCAGCGCGTAGCGGACTTGGCGGCCCTCATAGGTCGCCACGACGAGGCCGCAGCCGCGTAGGCACGCCAGGTGGTTGGAGACGTTGGACCGGGTCAGCCCGAGGTGGTTGGCGATTTGGCCTGGGTAGGTCACGCCGTCCAGTAGGGCGATCAGAATTCGGCATCGCGTCGGATCGGCCAGTGCACGGCCGACCCGCGCCAGCGCCGATTCGCGCGACTCAGATGTCAGCATGCGTACAACAGTACAGCCAAGACTGACATATAAGAACCTGCTGAGCGGTGTGCGCCGATGCGCTCATCGGCGTGTGCATTGTCGACTGAACTTGTCACAGCCACTGACGCGAGGACCGCTCGGGCCACAGCCTGGGCTTTCAGCCTCATCTACTAGTCACGCTAGTAGGATGATCTACTATTGAAGTCAGTAGATCATGTGACGGGTCGGACCACCAGAGGTCATCACCCGGAACTGCGAAGTGTTCCAACGAGATACGAGGAGTTACCTAGATGAGCCGCAGAGATGTCTTAGTCACCGCCGAGTGGGCTGAGCTGAATCTCGACAACCCGAACGTCGTGTTCGTCGAGGTCGATGAGGACACCGCCGCCTATCACGGTGGTCACATCGAGGGTGCGGTAAAGCTCGACTGGAGGACCGACCTGCAGGATCCTGTACGCCGTGACTTCGTCGACCAAGATCAGTTCTCCGAGCTGCTGTCTGACCGCGGCATCTCCAACGACGACACGGTGATCCTCTACGGCGGCAACAACAACTGGTTCGCCGCCTACGCGTACTGGTACTTCAAGCTCTACGGCCACGAGAACGTCAAGCTCCTCGATGGCGGGCGCAAGAAGTGGGAACTCGACGCCCGGCCGCTGACCACCGACGCGGTCACCCGTCAGGCGACCCGGTACAAGGCACAATCGCCTGACAACAGCATCCGCGCGTTCCGCGACGAGGTTCTCGCCGCCATCGGCAACAAGAACCTGGTGGACGTCCGCTCACCCGACGAGTTCTCGGGCAAGATCCTCGCCCCGGCGCACCTTCCGCAGGAGCAAGCGCAGCGCGCCGGCCACATCACCGGCGCGATCAACGTGCCATGGAGTAGGGCCGCCAACGAGGACGGCACCTTCAAGTCCGACGAGGACCTGACCGCCATCTATGCCCACGCCGGACTGGATGGATCCCAACCGACCATCGCCTATTGCCGCATCGGTGAGCGGTCCTCACACACCTGGTTCGTCCTGCGGGAGCTGCTTGGGCACTCCGACGTGAAGAACTACGACGGAAGCTGGACCGAATACGGGTCCCTCGTCGGAGTTCCGATCGAGCTGGGCGACGGCAAGTGACAATGGTCAGCGCCAGAAGGTACGGCATTGATCTACGTTGGGCATTGTTGCGGCGACTTGCCTCTCGCCGCTGATCTCGAAATTCCAGGTGGAGGCCGGATGTGGTGATGGGCGCGATCGGACATGCGCTGGCCGTGGCCGGATCAATGACCTGGGAGATCCTGTGGGCGTTGATCCTTGGCTTCGCCCTGTCCGCGGTGGTGCAGGCGGTGGTGCGCAAGTCGACGATCGTGGCGTTGATGGGCGATGACCGGCCCCGCACGCTGGCCGTCGCGGCGGGGTTGGGCGCCGCGTCGTCGTCGTGCTCGTATGCCGCGGTTGCGTTGGCGCGCTCGCTGTTTCGCAAGGGCGCCAACTTCACCGCGGCGATGGCGTTCGAAATCGGGTCGACCAACCTCGTCGTGGAGCTCGGCATCATCCTGGCCCTGCTGATGGGCTGGCAGTTCACCGCCGCCGAGTTCGTCGGCGGACCGATCATGATCGTGGTGCTGGCGGTGCTCTTCCGGCTGTTCGTGCGCTCCCGGATTGTCGACGCCGCGCGTCAGCAGGCCGAACGGGGGATCGCGGGGTCGATGGAAGGCCACGCCGCGATGGACATGTCCGTCGAAGGCGAGGGATCGTTTTGGCGGCGGATCGGTTCCCGGCAGGGTTTCACAGCGGTGTCGCACCTGTTTGTCATGGAGTGGGCGGCGATCCTGCGTGACCTTGTCCTGGGGTTGTTGATCGCCGGCGCCATCGCGGCATGGGTACCGGAGTCGTTTTGGCGGAGCTTCTTTATCACCGACCACCCAACGCTGTCGGTGCTGTGGGGGCCGATCATCGGGCCCATCGTGGCGATCGTGTCGTTTGTCTGCTCGATCGGCAACGTGCCCCTGGCCGCGGTGTTGTGGAACGGCGGCATCAGTTTCGGCGGGGTCGTCGCGTTCATCTTCGCCGACTTGCTGATCCTGCCGATCCTGAATATCTATCGCAAGTACTACGGCATCAAGATGATGTTCGTCTTGCTGGGTACCTTCTATGTCGCGATGGTCTGCGCAGGGTATCTGGTCGAATTGCTGTTCGGTGCAGCCAGTCTCGTTCCCACCAAGCGCGACGCGACGGTGCTGGACGCCGGGATTTCCTGGGACTACACCACCTGGCTGAACATCGTATTCCTCGTGATGGCAGCGGTTCTGGTGGCCCGATTCGTTACCAGCGGCGGCATCCCCATGCTGCGCATGATGGGCGGTTCCCCCGACACCACAGACGAACACCACCACGACGATGACCACCACCACGGTGATGACAGTCCGGTGGGCTGAACATCATTTGTTACCGGTGGCGCTTTAGCGTCACTCTGCTCTGTCCCGGTGTGGCGAGCGGCGGTTTAGATGCCGAGCACGGCAAGGCCGCCCTGGCCGAGGCACATCACCAACCAGACCGCGCCGATCGCGCCCATCAGCGAGAGCACCACGAGACTGCGCGGCGGACGTCGTTGGGGGAGATCCTCACCCAGCAGATGCGCGATTCGTGTTTCGGTCGCTCCACCCATGGCCGGTACAGCCACCGGCGGTTGGGCTGCGGCAGCCAGCATCGCGGCGGCGAGCCCTTGACGGCCGGCATGGTCGATGGCGGCCTTGTCGGCGTGGATTTCGGCGTTTTCGACATGTGTGCGTAGCCACCATCGCAGCAGCGGAAACCAGAACATGACGTCGGCGGCGGCGCGGGTGAGCAAGCGCCGCAGCGGGTCTCGACGCCGGGCGTGGGCGGCTTCGTGGGCCAGGACGGCGTCGAGCTCGTTGGCATTCAACTGCTCCGCGGTGGCGGTGGTGACGTAGACGCACGGGCGCAGTAGTCCTGCGCAGAACGCGGTGCGGTCGGCTCCGGCCAGGCACCGCAGCCGGGCGATCCCGGCGCGGCCCGCGGCGGCTGGTAGCGACTCGGGCATCGGGGCGCGGGGGAGTGTGGCCAGTGCTCGTGTCGTGACGGCGGCCAGCCAGCCGGCGCGGACCGCGATGGCAAGCATGCTGGCCCCAGCGACAAGGACGATCGCGGCGACCAGGCATTCGGTGATGCTCATCCGTGGACACGCCGCCTCCACCATCCAGGTGACTTGCACTGCGATCACGCCGGCCACGACTCCGGTCGCGACCGGATGTTGCCGTGCAACCCTCCAGGGCCGCAGTCGGGTCATCCGGCCAATTCCTCCAGGCGGCGGCGCTGTTCGGGGGTCAGGTCGGCAAGCTGGGCCGCGAAGGCCGACAGCGCGGCGTCACCGTATCGGGCGACGAACTGGCCGGCCTCGTCGTGGCTGGCCCGCACCAAATACTGAGCTGCGGTGCCCGCGGCACGGTACTCGTGGGCGCGCCGGCCCGGCTCGGCCTTCGCGGTGAGCAGGCCCTTGTCGGCCAGGCGTCGCAGTGTGGTCATCACCGTGGTGTACGCGAGCTTCGGCATCAGGGTCTGCACGTCGCGCACGACGAACGTCTCGTTCACCTCGCCGGTCCACACCGCGCGCATGACTCGGCCCTCCAACGGGCCGAGCAGCGCCATCGCCCGCTCGACGTCCGGGTCCTGCGCGTCAGTCATCGGCAGTGCCTCGACCATGCTCCAACCTCCTATCGATCGATAGTAGCAATCCCCAAGAACTTCTACTATCCCCCTTGCGTACTATCGGTCAGTAGTATTTACTATAGGGCGATAGTAGATGAAGGAGGGAAGGCCACCCGGCCACGACCCCTGCGAAATCTGCACTGAAACGGAGACCAACCATGACGGATCTTTCGGCTTTCCAGCATCCGCGGTTCGCGCGGCTCTACCAGAGAATCAGCGCCGAATCCGAACGCCGCGGCACCGCCGAACACCGCGACCGCGCACTGGCCGGCTTGGCCGGACGCGTGATCGAGGTCGGCGCCGGCAACGGCATGAACTTCTCCCACTACCCGGCCACCGTTACCGAAGTGGTGGCCGTCGAGCCGGAGAACAACCTGCGTTCGCTCGCCGAACGCGCCGCTGCCACCGCCCCGGTCCCTGTCAAAGTTGTTGCCGGGCATGGCGATGCGCTGCTTTTCGACGAGGCCAGCTTCGATGCCGCGGTTGTCTCGCTGGTGTTGTGTTCAGTGCCCGAGCCGACTCACTTTCTCGCCGAGGTGCGACGCGTTCTGAAACCCGGTGGTCAACTGCGGTTTTTCGAACACGTCCGATCAAGCAGTCCGCTGCTCGGTGTCTTTCAAGACATGATCACCCCGGTGTGGGGGGCGATCGGCGGCGGTTGCCATCTCAACCGCGACAGCCGCGCGGCCATCGAGGCGGCCGGTTTCGAGATCGACGAACTCGACCGATTCGGCTACGCGCCGTTGAAATTCGTTCCCGAACACGCCCACATCCTGGGCCGCGCCCACAAACCAGGAGCCACACGATGACCGCACCCACCACGCAGCTGGACAACCGGGCACCGCGGTGGCGGCGCTGGACGGACCCGCAATCGCTGCGGGCCAGTCTCGGATCGGGGCTTTTGGGTGGAGTGTGCTGCATCGCAGCGGCCATCACGACGGCCGCCGGCCTCGGTGCTGCTGGATTCTTCACCACGGTGATGGACCGCTACCAGCTCTACTTCATCCTCGGCAGCGTCGCGGTCACGGCGCTCTGGCTGATCCGCCACCTACGACGGCAAGGCATCCCGCTGCGGGATGGTAGCGCGGTCCTACGTACAGTCGGCCGGCACGCGATCGTGATGGCCATCGTCTACGTCATCACCCTCGGCATCGCGATGGCTGCCGCGCAACTGATCACGATGTGAGCCCTCGCCATGATTGAGTCGCAACTCGCGCACTCGACCTTTCCAATTTATTTGGCTGCCCGGCTGTTTCGGCCGTGTGCGGCGTCGTTTCAAGAAAGGAGCACACGATGATGATGTGGTACGGCGGAAACTGGGGATGGGCCAGCTGGATCCTGATGACGGTGGGAATGGTGGCGTTTTGGGCGTTGGTGATCACCGCTGTGGTCCTCGCCGTCCGCTATCTGGCTGGTCCGCGCGGCACCGCCGCGAGCCTGTCCGGTTCCGGGCAGGCGGGCGCCGAGGGTGTGCTCGCTCAACGCTTTGCTCGCGGCGAGATCGAGGAGAACGAGTATCGACAGCGCCTGTCGTTACTGCGCGAATATCCGTGATCGCATCGGCCGTGGGGTCACTCAGTCGATGGTCAGTTGACGTCGATGAAAGTCGAAGTGCTTGGTGGGATACCGATATACGGCTTCCAGTGTCATGTAGTCGGTGAAGAAGGGGTCCCATCGGACGGGAAAGTGCATGGCGAGCCTGAAGTTCTTCTCCGGTTCGGCGGCCAGCTTGCGTTGGAGCCGGGCGATGACGCGGTCACACTGGCCGGCCATGCGCTTGCGGTTGTATACCCTTGCCGCCACACATGATCCGCGGTAGTTGATCGCATGGAACGGTGTCGTCACCGCGTCTAGCAGCCACGCGTACGAACGGCTGACTGGTGCGGGCAGGCGGCCCAGAGCCCGAACGAGGGGCAGCAGCCGTGCGACCACCATGAACCCGAACACCATATGGAACAGCAACTGCTCGTTGGTCCATCGTGTTCCGTTCGACGGGCGGTCGAAATCGGCCGCGGCACCCCGGGCCAGCAATTCGTGAAATTCCGCCCGGGCTCGCTCCAGCTCGGCAGCGATCTCTTCCCGATCCACAAGGGCCTCAGCCACCGCCCGCACCTCGCTACCGCCTGAGCTCGGCCATTCGAGGTCACGTTACCCGGCTTTCGAGCAACTCCCGCGCTCCAGCTGGCGTGCAGCTGTAGGCCTTCATCTACTATCTGGAGTAGTACGGCTGGTGTTAGTAGATTCGGGTGGTGGGGCGTGGCTCGAGTGGGTAGCTCGTTGGTGGCGCGTTGGCGGACAGCAGCCTGCGCGTGTGTCGCGGTGGTGGCGATCGTTGTCGGGGTTGTCGGGTGTGCGACGGGCCCGGGTGCGGTGGCCTCGGGTGGGTCTTTCGATTTCGTGTCGCCGGGCGGGAAAACGCGGATCTTCTACGATCCTCCGCAGTCGCGCGGCACCATTGACGCGCTGTCGGGTCCGGATTTGATGACCGACGGGAGAACCACTGCGGTGTCGGACTATCCGGGCAAGGTGGTGGTCCTCAATCTGTGGGGGCAATGGTGCGGGCCGTGCCGCGCTGAGGCGCCTCAGTTGGAGAAGGTGTTCCAGGCGACGCGTGATTTGGGGGTGCAGTTCCTCGGCATCGATGTGCGTGATCCGCAGAAGGACGCGGCGCGCGATTTCGTGACTGATTTCAAGGTGTCGTATCCGTCGATCTGGGATCCGGAGATGCGCAGCGTGATCGCGTTGGGCGGTCACTACCCGACCAGTGTCATCCCCTCCACACTTGTACTCGACCGCCGGCACCGGGTGGCCGCGGTGTTTCTGCAGGCGCTGCTGGTCGAGGATCTGCAACCGGTTGTCGAGCGGGTGGCGGCAGAGCCGTGAGCGTGCTGGCCGCCGGGATTGGGCAGAGTTTCCAGACCGCGGTAGCGGCAGGTCCGTTGCTGCTGGGTTTGGGGGCGGCCGCGCTGGCCGGCTTGGTGTCGTTCGCGTCGCCGTGTTGCATTCCGCTGGTGCCCGGCTACCTGTCGTATCTGGCGGGAGTGTCGGGCGGGTCAACGGCGCCGATTGCCGGCGGCGACATCGGGGTGAAGGCGACCGATCGCTGGCGTGTGACCGGTGCGGCGGCGTTGTTCGTGGCCGGATTCACCGCGGTGTTCGTCGCGGCGACCGCGTCGGTGTTCGGCGTGATCGGCCTGGTGGCGGTGAATCGTGAACTGCTGCAACGCATCGGCGGGGTCGTCACGATCGTGATGGGTCTGGTGTTCGTCGGTCTGATCCCCGTACTGCAACGCGACATCCGACCACATCCTCGTCGACTCTCGACCCTGGCGGGGGCGCCGCTGCTCGGTGCGACGTTCGGGTTGGGCTGGACCCCGTGCCTGGGCCCGACCTTGGCCGGGGTGTTGTCGGTGGCCGCCGGAACGCAGGGCATCACCGCGGCCCGCGGGGTGGCGCTGATCATCGCCTACTGCGCGGGTCTCGGCGTGCCGTTTATCGCCCTGGCGTTCGGATCAACATCGGCGCTGTCCGGGGTCGACTGGCTGCGCCGTCACCGCCGAGCCATCCAACTCGCCGGGGGGATCCTGCTCATCGCGGTGGGCGCGGCTCTCGTCACCGGGGTGTGGGCGCTGCTCGTCGGCTGGCTGCGCGACGAATTCGTGACCAATGTGGTCTTGCCGATTTAACGGCTCACTCAGGTCAGGCGGCGAAGGGGCCGCACGCCGTGAAGCCCGACGCGGATGCCCACAACACCAGCAGCGGAGCTGTGACGACCACACCGGCGGACGCGGCCAGCAGCAGCCGGGCGCGCAGGCGTCGCGCGGCAGTGTCGGGGTCGGTCAGCCGGTTGACGCGTAGGCCGACCCCAACGGTGGCCGCACCCAGTGCCGTGGACGGGACCGAGTTGACGCCGGCGAGTGTGAGGATTGCCGATAACAGCGCAGTGGTGCCGTGGCGTCGGGCGGCGGTGTCGTCGGCGCACATCTCTAGCAGTCGGGCGATCTCCGCCTGCGCCACGGTGAACAACCGCATTCGCGGAAGACCGTCGGCCAGAGCACGTGTCACGGCGAGCACCACGTGATGCCGCCCAGCCAGATGGGCCCGCTCATGGGCCAGCACGGCGTCCAGATGCGGGCGCTGCAGGGCGGCAACCGCCGCGCTGGTGATCACCACGGTTCCCGGGCGCCCGCCCACGCAATACGCCATCTTCTCCGGGGCATCGACGACCAGGCCGTCCACGCCGGCGACGCGGCGGCCGATGATCCACGCCGACTGGGCGTGCCGACGACTGTGGGCACGAGCGGTCATCAGGGAGCGGCCCACCCGCGACGCGAGTACAGCGACGAACGCGAACAGCACCACCATCGGCACCAGGAGGCCGACTTGCATCGCCAGCCCGCTGTGTCCCGTTGCGGCCGAACGCACCTGGGCCAGGCACGCCGCCAACGCGAACGGATCGGGCCGGTTCCAGGTGCGTGCGACATACACAGCCAGTGCCGCCGCCGCGGCGGCCCACGACGCCAGGACACTGGCCGCGACGATCAGCCACACGGCGACCGCGGCGCCCGGGGCGCTGCCGCCCCGGGTTAGGTACGGCAACAATCGCGGTGCGGCCACACACACCACCGCCGCGTAGAGCAGCAGGCACACCGCGACGCTCACCGCGGGCTCTTCCGGGAGCTCAAGCGCCGCAACACCTTGCGCAGCGCGGCGGATTCGTCGTCGCTGATCTGATCCAGGAAGTGCGCCAACACAAGGTCCGAGCGGCCGCCGACGTCGAGTGCGTCTCGCATCAGCTGCGCGCTGTACTGCTCGCGGGTCATGCTCGGCACGTACAGATACGCCTTTCCTTGGCGTTCCCGCGTCAGCCATCCCTTGCGGTGCAGGTTGTCCATTGTCGACATGACCGTGGTGTAGGCGATCTCGCGGTCGTGAAGTAGGTCCTCGAACACCTCACGCACCGTGGTGGCGCCGTCACTCGCCCACAGGCGGTCCATGACGACCGCCTCCAGATCCCCGAAACCGCGTGCCACGGGTCCTCCTCACTTTTCGCCTGCTCAGCCTACTTTGTAACGTCTGTACTATCTACGTACGTAGATCGTATACCGTGAATCGTCGTTTCGCGGTGACCAAGAGTCGAGGAACCGTCGATGGGTGAACTGCTGGTGGGGACCACGCTGCTGGCGTCGTTTCTGGGCGGGGTGGTGGCGCTGCTGGCGCCGTGTTGCGTGTCGGTGATGCTGCCCGCCTATCTGGCGACCGGGTTTCGGCACCGCGGCGGGGTCGTGCCGGCCACGCTGGTGTTCGGGGCCGGTGTGGCGACGCTGATCCTGCCGATCGGGCTGGGCGCCACCGCGCTGAGTCGGCTGTTGTTCGGCGGGCATCTGTGGGTGTTCTCCATCGGCGGCGTCCTGATGATCGTCGGCGGGGTCGCGGTGCTGGCCGGGTGGAGCCCGAATCTGCCGATGCCCGGCGCCCGCGCGGTCCGCGCCGGCAGCTACCGCTCGGCCTACCTGCTCGGGGTGTTCTCCGGTGCCGCGTCGGCCTGCTGTGCCCCGGTGCTGGCCGGAGTCGCCGTGCTGTCGGGGGCGGCTGCCTCGTTTCCGGTCGCGTTGGCGGTCGGGGTCGCCTACGTCGCCGGGATGGTCACCCCACTCGCCCTTGTCGCCCTGATCTGGGACGCACGCCGCGAAAAAGCGACCCGCGCATTGACCGACAAGACGATCACGGTGCGGTGGGGCGAGCACCGCCGCACCCTCGCCTTGGGCACCGCGATCAGCGGGGCGTTGATGATCGCGATGGGGCTGCTGGCGATCGTGCTCGCCGTGACCGGGCCCGGCATGCCCAGCGGCGGCTGGCAGACCGAGCTGTCGGGCTGGCTGCAGCACATCAGCGTCTCGACGCTGCACGCGTTGTCGTGGCTGCCCGGGTGGGCGGTGATCGCGATCCTGGCCGCGGTGTTCGCCATCCTGATCGGCCGCGCTCTTCGACGGGCATCGACCCCGCCGCCGGGCGGCGACGGTACCGACGTCGACGTCGACGTGACGGCGTCGACCCAGGAGGAACAGCAATGACAAAGTCTCGCCCGAAAACAGCCCCGACAGCAACGCCGCGGCGCAACGGTCAGAACGCGGTTCGCTCGGCCGCATTGGCGTCGCAGCAACGCCGGGGCCGTGCCATCACCGCGGCCATGGTGGTCGCCGTTGCCCTCGTGGCCGTGGTGGTGCTGTATCTGGTGTTCCGAAGCGCGCCGGGCGCAACGCATTCCGCCGCGGGCGCGGGGAGCGGCTACCCGCACGTGGCGGGTGATCCCAAGGCCGGGACGGCGGCGCCGCCGTTCACGCTCACCTCCGGCGCCGGGAAGCCGGTGAGCCTGTCGGACTACCGCGGCCGCACGGTGCTGCTGTATTTCCAGGAGGGCTTGTCGTGTCAGCCGTGCTGGGACCAGATCGGCGACCTGGAACACAACCAGGCCGCGCTGCGGGCCGCCGGTGTGGACGCGGTCGTGTCCATCACCACCGACCGCGCCGATTTGATCGGGCGCAAGGCCGCCGACGAGAAACTCACCACCCCGGTGCTGTCGGACCCCGACCTGGCGGTATCGCGCGCGTATGACGCCAACCATTACGGGATGATGGGCGATATGCGCGACGGGCACAGCTTCGTGCTGGTCGGACCCGACGGGGTGATCCGGTGGCGGGCCGACTACGGCGGCGCCCCCAAGTACACGATGTTTCTGCCCACCGACAAGATGCTCGCCGACCTCACCACAGAGCGCGCACAGTGACCGCACCGGTGCAGATCACGCTGCTCACCCAAACCTCGTGCGGGATGTGCGAACTGGCCAAAGAAATCCTCGCCCGCCTCGGCAACGAGTATCCGCTGTCGATCACCGAAATCGACCTGGCCAGCGACGAGGGCAAACGCCTCGCCGCCGAGGCGGGTGTGCTGTTCGCCCCCGGCGTGCTCGTCGACGGGCAGCCGTTTTCCTATGGGCGCCTGTCGGAACGTAAACTTCGGCGCCTGCTGGATCGCCGCGCTGCTGTCAGATGACCACGAGGCTGCGGTGGGCCGCGGCGGCGCTGGGCATGCTGATCGCAATGGCGGTTCTAGGGCTAGGCACCGCCGGCACCGCAGTGGCGCACCCAACGTTGTTGTTCACTGATCCGGCTGCTGACACCGCGGTACCCGTTGCGCCGCAGGCGATCACGCTGGTGTTCAACGAAGCGGTCACCATCGGTGCCGATGCCATCGTGCTACTCGACAAGAACGGCCGCACAGTACCGACCGGACCCGCGACCACTGAACGCGGCGGGCAGGCGCTGACCGCGCGCCCGGCAGCGCCACTACCCCCGGGCAGCTACACCGTGCGCTGGCGCGCCACCGGCACCGACGGCGATCTGGTCGAAGAGGAATTCCGGTTCGGCGTGGGTTACGCGCTGACGGCTGCCGCGCCTGGTGCCAGCGGCGCGTCGATTGCATGGTTGTCGGTGGCGCTGCGCTGGCTGCTGTTCGCGGGATTCGCCATCGGGTTCGGCGGCCTGATCGCCCAACGATTCACAGCCACCGTGCGGGCTGAGAACCCGAAGCTTCCGGCGCCGCGGTCGCTGATCGCCGGCGCTCTGGTGGTCGCCTTGGCCGCCGCCGCCGGGCTCGCGGCCCAGGTGGTGGTGGATGCCGGTCGGCTAGATGTGTTGTGGCGCGACGGTTCCGGGGCCGTCGTGCTGGTTGAGGTCGCCGGGCTGGCCGCGGCGCTGGCTGTGCTGGCGATGCGACGGCGGGCCTGGGCGCTGCTGCCGCTGCTAGCGGTGGTCGGCGCCGAAGGGTGGCGCTCGCACGCTCACACCGCGGCCGGAGTCTGGGGCGCTGTGCTGACCGCCGTGCACCTGGCCGCCGCCGCGACCTGGGTCGGTGCGCTGGTGGCCGCGACGCTGGCGGTGCTGGCCTGGCGGCGCGAACCAGCGGCGGTGCGATGGGTGATTACCGGCTACATGCGGCTGGCGGTGTGGACGTTCGCCGTCGTCGTCGGCACGGGCGTGGTGTCGGCTCTGCTGCTGCTGCCGCTGTCACAGATGTTCTCCACCGATTACGGCCGGGTGCTGGTGATCAAACTCAGCCTGGTGGCTGGCTCGGCCACGCTGGCCCTGACCGGGCGATATATCCAACGCAGCGATACACGTATCGCGAAGCTGGCCACCGTGATTCGCGCCGAAAGCCTCACCCTGGTCGCGGTGCTAGCGCTGAGCGCCACACTGGTATCCACCCCGCCAGTCAAGGCCGCGGCGCAACCGGCGCCGCCCGAGCCCACAGGCCCGGTGCTGCCGTTGGGGGCGCTGGCCGGCCAGATCGGGGTCGCCGTCACCGCCAGCGACGGGCAACTGGTGGTGCGGCTCTCGGCGCCGCGACGCGGGGACTATTACGCCGCCCAACCCGACCGGCACTACACCCTGTCCGGCCGGTACGGCCGACCCGACGGCACCGAGGCTGCATTGCGGTTTCGCGGCTGCGGGCAGGGGTGCTTCGTGGCCCACCCGGTCTGGGGGGACGGCGACAATGTGCTGAGCCTGGCCGCCGGCGCCGACGACGCGAAGGGCGGGGCGGTGAGCCTATTGGTGCCGTGGCCGACCCTGCCCGGCGCCGACGACCTGGGCCGCGCGGTGGCCGCGACCCGCGCCGCCGGCAAGCTGACCGTCTACGAATCGGTCACCAGTGACTCCGCGACCGGCGCCGGTGAACCCACACCGCTGGATTTGTCCGCGGAGTTCTTCATCTCCCAGGAACCCTTTCAAGCGGCCACCGCCCCGCTGGCGGTGCGCCTGTCGGGTGGCAGCGGGGCGACCCGGCTGGCCCTCGGATACCCCGCCGCGTCGATCTCGGTGCTGCTGACCCTCGACCGGGCCGGGCGCATCACCGACGAAATCCTCACCGACCCTAGCCATCTTGTGACGAGGCGGATCGTCTATCCCGACCACGACTGACCACAACCGGTCGTGTTATCCCTCGGGTGGCTGTCGACGTGACGAGTCCTGGGCCCGAAGCGCACGCAGTTCCTCACGCAATTCGGCGATCTCGGGGTCTACGGCGGCCACGGCGACGTCCTCGCCGTTGCCCCTCCCGCGCATCATCGGCCGCACGCAGAACACGTAGGTGAGCGTGAACGCCGCGGCGGCGACGAGCACCGCCAGCCAGGTGCTCATGGTTGCGGCCGCGGTGGCTGAGCGGCTCGGTCGGCCTTTAGCGCCTCAATCTCGGCCCGCAGGGCATCGACCTCGGCGCGATCCGCGGGCCCCTGAGCCTGGCTTGCCGGGTTCTTGTTCTGGCCGCGCATCATCATGAACATCATCAGCCCCATCGCGACCGGGCAGGCCAGCACCGCGAGAGTGTAGAACACCGTTGCCATTATGAACTCCCAACTGCGCGGTGAACCGAACGCCACCACGATCTACGGATTACGTACGTACATAGTAGACGATCTGTTGGGGTGCCGGGTTCACCAGCCGCAGCCCAGGCCGCTCAGCATCGGGCTGGCATGGACTGCCGCCACGAGGCCGAGATATGCGACCGCCATGGCGACGACAACCAGCAGGGTCCGCCCGGCCTGCGGGATCCGCGTCGCGGCAGGGGGATTGGGATCGTGCGGAAGGTCGGCGGTGAGTGCGGCCAGCTCGCCCATGGTGCGCGACCCGTACACCGCGGCGGCGCGTTCGGAGAATTCGTCCATGCTCAGCCGACCGGCAGAGGTGTGCCGCTGCAGTTCGGCGAGCACCCGTTCACGGTCGGCATCGGCGGCACGGACGTCGGTTGCTTGCATCATCGGATCCTCCCGACTGAATTGATCGACCACCACAAGCGGTCATCTACGTACCTACATAGTAGACGCGAGTGAGCGGTCCCAGCGGCGGCCGGGCTGATTCGGTCACACCTTCACAGCGCCGGTGTCGGGATCGGCCAGGTCGCTTTCGAGAATCCAGCACACCCCGGCCTCCTCGATCGGTTCGGCGGTACGCGCATGATTGAGCAGCGCCGAAAGGTTCGTCTCCAGGCTGGTCAGCTCAGCCAATGTGGCCCGAACTTGATCGAGTCGAGCTTGCAGGACGCTCACCACGTGTCCGCACGGGGCGTCGCCGCGGTCGGCGATGGCCAGCACCTGACGCACCTCTCGCAGCGACAGTCCGGCGGACTGGGCGCGTCGGACAAACTCCAGCCGATCGACGAACTCCGGGCCGTAGTGGCGGTAGCCGGCTTGGGTGCGGGCCGGGGCTGGCAACAGGCCCGCTTGCTCGTAGAACCGGATCGTCTTAGTCGTGGTACCGCCGCGGCGGGCGAGTTCGCCGATCTTCATCACATCCTCCTTGACATTCCACCGTACTGGAACGTTTAGGGTCGGGTCACCGGGCACAACAGCCCCGGGACGACGTTCTGCCGGCAGAAGGAAGCAATGAGCACGACAGTCGATGGCGACACTGGCCAGGCCCCAGCTCCGCAGCGGATCGAGTTGACGATCGGCGGGATGACCTGCGCGTCGTGCGCATCGCGGATCGAACGCACGCTCAACAAGCTCGACGGTGTCACCGCGGCGGTCAACTACGCCACCGAGAAAGCGCAGGTCGAGTTCGCGCCGTCGGTGACGGCGGCCGATCTGGTCCGGGTGATCGGCGATACCGGCTACACCGCAACACCACCGAAAACGGCGGCCGCCCCGGATGATTCGGCGCCCGAGCCGCCAAATGAGGATGGTTACGACGAGCACACCCGCTCGCTGCGACAACGGATGCTGGTGTCGCTGGTACTTGGGGTTCCGGTGATCGCGCTGTCGATGATCCCGCCGCTGCAGTTCACCTACTGGCAGTGGCTGGCGTTGACGTTGGCTGCGCCGGTCGCGGTGTGGGGGGCCTGGCCGTTTCACCGGGCCGCGCTGGCCAACCTGCGTCACCGCGCGGCGACGATGGACACGCTGATCTCGTTGGGCGTGCTGGCGGCGTTCGGCTGGTCGGTGTATGCGCTGTTTCTCGGCGGCGCCGGGACCGAGGGTATGCGCCACGGGTTCAGCCTGACCGTCGAGCGGGGATCGGCGGGCAACAACATTTACCTTGAGGTTGCCAGCGGGCTGACGGCGGCGATCCTGGCCGGCCGGTTCTTCGAGGCGCGTGCGAAACGCCGTGCCGGGTCGGCATTGCGGGCGCTGCTGCAGATGGGCGCTAAGGACGTCGCGGTTCTGCGGGGTGACACGGAGCTGCGCATCCCGGTCGACCAGCTCAGTGTCGGTGACAGGTTCGTGGTGCGGCCGGGGGAGAAGATCGCGACCGACGGCGTTGTCGACGACGGCGCGTCGGCGGTCGACGCCAGCATGCTCACCGGGGAATCGGTGCCGGTGGAGGTCGGGCCGGGCGATCCGGTGGTGGGGGCGACGGTGAATGCCGGCGGCCGGCTGGTCGTGCGGGCGACGCGCGTCGGCTCCGACACCCAGCTGGCGCAGATGGCGAAACTGGTCGCCGACGCCCAGAACGGCAAGGCCGAAATTCAGCGGCTCGCCGACCGCATCTCGGCGGTGTTCGTGCCGATCGTGATCGCGCTGGCCGCGGCCACATTTGGTGTGTGGCTCGCATTGGGAGTGGGTCCGGCGACCGCGATGTCTACCGCGGTCGCGGTGCTGATCATCGCCTGCCCGTGCGGACTGGGCCTGGCCACTCCGACGGCGCTGCTGGTCGGCACCGGCCGCGGCGCGCAGCTCGGGATCCTGATCAAGGGCCCCGAGGTGCTGGAGTCCACCCGCCGGGTGGACACCATCGTGCTGGACAAGACCGGCACCGTGACCACCGGCAAGATGAGCGTGACCGCGGTGCACACCACCGGCGGTGTCTCCGAGGCCGAGGCGTTAAGCGTCGCCGGGGCGCTTGAAGACGCCTCCGAACACCCCATCGCCGCCGCCATCACCCACGCCGCCCGTCAGCGGCTCGGCGAGCTGCCCGCGGTCGCCGACTTCGCCAACCTCGAAGGGCTCGGCGTGCACGGCACCGTGGGTGGACGCGACGTGCTGATTGGACGGGCTAGTCTCCTCGATCAGCACGGGATCGCCCTGCCTGCCGACCTGTCCGCCGTTCAACGGCACGCCGAATCCCAGGGCCGCACCGCAGTGGTGGCCGCCTGGGACGGCACTGCCCGCGCCGTGTTCGTCGTGGCGGACGCGATCAAGCCCACCTCCCGCGAGGCCGTCGCCGGGCTGCGTGACCTCGGGCTGCGGCCGGTGCTGCTCACCGGCGACAACGCCGCCGCCGCCCGGGCGGTGGCCGACGAGGTGGGCATCGCCGAGGTGATCGCCGAGGTGCTGCCGCAGGGCAAGGTCGACGCCGTCGCGCGTCTACAGCGCGAGGGCCGGATCGTCGCCATGGTCGGCGACGGCGTCAACGACGCCGCCGCCCTCGCGCAATCCGACCTCGGCCTGGCGATGGGAACCGGCACCGACGTCGCGATCGAGGCCAGCGACCTGACCCTGGTACGCGGCGATCTGCGCGCCGCGGTCGACGCGATCCGACTCGCCCGGCGCACCCTGGGCACCATCAAGGCCAACCTGTTCTGGGCCTTCGCCTACAACCTGGCCGCCCTCCCGCTGGCGGCCCTGGGGCTGCTCAACCCGCTCATCGCCGGTGCCGCGATGGCGCTGTCGAGCGTGTTTGTCGTCTCAAACAGCCTGCGGTTGCGGCGTTTCCGCACCGCCTACCCGGCCGCCGCTCGGCCCAAAGACCCAGTCGAGGTGGCGAAAAACGCTCCGGTACAACCCTCTTCGAGCACCTCGGCCACCGCCCCGCCGGATACGCAACTGGCGCAGCTCGAGGCGATCACGGCTCGGTTGGAGTCTGTTGTCGACGCGCTGGCTCGCAACGGACAGGCCGCGGACAACGGAAACCCGGCCGACGGTGACGCGCAACGGCGCGACTTGCAGCGGCCGTGACCGATACGTAAGGTCGCGTTCAACGATCTACTACCAAGGTACGTAGGTGGTAGATCATGAGGTCGCGCTGCGACCAGAACAAGCGTCGCATATGCACGAAAGGACATCGGTGAATCTCGTCGCGGTGTTGATCACAGGCCTGTTCGCCGGCGGCATCTCCTGCGCCGCCGTGCAAGGAGGCCTGCTCACCGGGTTGATCACCCGTCAACAGGGCGCCCGCGAATCGGCCGAGACAGGCGCAACGAGGAGCGAATCGCGGTCGTGGCGCGGCCAATTGGGCGATGACCTCGCACCGGTAACCGGCTTCCTGGCCGGGAAACTGGCGGCCTACACGCTGCTCGGCGGGTTGCTCGGTGCGCTCGGCGGCGTCGTACAACTCTCGCCGGCGGCACGGACCTGGCTGCAGATCGGAGCCGGGCTCCTTATCGTCACCTTCGGCCTGGCCCAGCTCGGCGTACCCGGATTCCGGCGGATTGTGGTCGAACCACCCGCCTCCTGGACGCGGCTGGTCCGCAACCGCACACGATCGCAGGCAGCACTCGCACCGGCCCTGCTGGGTGTCGCGACGGTCCTGCTGCCCTGCGGTGTCACGTTGTCGATGGAGGCACTCGCCTTAGCCTCGGGGTCGCCCTGGCAGGGTGCGGCGATCATGGCCGTCTTCGTCATCGGCACCAGCCCGCTATTCGCCATCCTCGGCTACGCCGCACGCAAGGCCGCCACCCTGTGGCGCGGCCGCCTGGTCGCCGCCACCGGCATCGCCGTTATCGCGACCGGCCTCTACACCCTCAACGGTGGCCTCGAACTCGCTGGATCTCCGCTGGCGGCTAGCCGGATCGCGGAGTCGCTCTCCGGCACCGCCACCGCGGACCCCTCCACAACCACGGTCACCGACGGACAGCAGCAAGTCGTGATCACCGCGTCGGCTCACGGATACAGCCCCCGGGTCGCCGGGATCACCGCCGGCATCCCCACCACGCTCATCGTGCGCTCCGACGGTGCCGCCGGCTGCGTCCGCGCCTTCGTCATCGGCGACACACAAACCGTGCTGCCCGAATCCGGCGACACCCGCATCGACCTCGGCACCCCCACCGCAGGCACGCTGCGCTACGCCTGCGGCATGGGCATGTACACCGGCGCGATCACCGTCACCTGAGTCGAAGGAGACACCAAATGACCACCAGCACACACGTATTCCGAGTCGAGGGCATGCACTGCGGCAGCTGCCCGCTGCTGATCGATGACACCCTCGAAGACCTCCCCGGAGTCAGCCGCTCACACACCGAGTTGAAGGCTGCACGCTCCACGGTGTGGTTGGACACCACCCACACCGACGCCCAACAGGTCATTGAGACCATCACCGGCCTCGGCTACACCGCCACCGTGCTGTCGTAAGCGGAATGTACTACGTAGTAGATGCGTAGAATGGCGGCGGTAGGCGGGACAACCGCAACCGCCGCAGGAGCGGAGGAAGACGCGTGGCAGGCGACACCAAGCGATCCAAGGATGGAGCCGCGACGGGAGCGCGCGCTGTTCGCGCGCTCGGCGCCGGGCCTCGCTCAAAGATCCCCTGGGTGATCGGCGCGGTAGTGGTCGTCCTCGCGGCCGCGCTGGTGGTGTTCATCGTCGTTGGCCATCACCCGAAGTCCACCAATGCTGGTGCGCCGCAGATCGATACCAACGCGGCACTACTGGCATCCACGGCGGGGCAGGCAGGTGGTGAGCCCGTCGACGGGATTCAGGCCGGCTCCATGGAACAGGTGGCGTTCCACATTCATGCCCATCTGGCTATCTATGTGAACGGGCAGCAGAAGCTGGTGCCGTACGGCATCGGTATCGTCCCACCCTACCGACTGCAGAAGAGTGACAGCGGACCGTTTGTCGGTGGTGGCAGCAAATTCTATTGGCTGCATACCCACGATGAGACGGGCATCATCCACATTGAGTCGCCGCAAAAGCGCACCTTCACCCTCGGTGATCTTTTCGATCTGTGGCACCAGCCGCTCGGCCCGACCCAAGTTGGTCCCGCCACAGGCCAGGTCGTCGCCTTGGTCAACAACCATCCCGTGAGCGGCGACCCCCGCGCGATCCCGCTCGGCGCCCACGACGTCATCCAACTCAACGTCGGCACCCCCGAGCCATTCCACGACTACACCTTCCCGAACGGTCAATAGAACTCCCTGTCACGAGGGCGGCGCCGAGCCTGACATCACCCGTCGTACTATCTACGTACGGATATAGTAGATTGGGACATGACGCACGTTCTGAGTGCGGCTCGCTGTCGTGAGAGGAGTGCGGAGTGCGCAGATTTTGTGTAGCAGTGATCGCCGCGGCGGCCATTGGGATAGCGGGGTTCGCTGAGCCCGCGATCGCCTCAGCCGCCAATGAATGCATGCACGGTTTCGGGTCACATCAGCAGGTGGTGGACGCGTCTGGTGCCAGCGCGGAGGAGTGGACTGTGACGGATCTCAAGAAGAGCGCCGACCCGGCGCCGGGTTATCACCTGGCAGGCCAGCTTTGGGAGGCGACGGCGTCGGTGAAGGCAGATTCAGGGACAGTCACGCCGATCATCCCCAACTTCAGTGCGTTCACCGCGGACGACCGTAGCTACCAGGTGCTGTGGCAGCTCGCAAGTCCTCAAGGCATCCCGGGAGCTACCCTTGCGCAAGGCCAGACATCAACAGGCAAGCTGTATTTCGATGCAACGGGCGCCGATCCGGTCGCAGTGACGTATAGGGATGGCGCCGGGCACCCGTTGATGTGGTGCTCCTGCGCCGCGATGATGGCCATGCCGATGCGGATGCCGATGGAGAATTGCCCCTGCTGCAGCTGAAGCCGGCAGGAACGGGAAACGTCCGTAGATCGGGCGAATTAGGAGCCCATTCCCATCATCCCGTCGCCCATCATCCCCTTCATCATTGCGGGCATACCGTCGTCGACGAAACCGGTGACTTCGCGTGCGTGTGCGCGGATGGCTTGTGTCAGGTCGGGATCGCCGGCGGTTTCCACCGCCACGATGCCCTTGGGGGTGAAGGTGATCTGGCGCTGGTAGTCAGACGCGCGAGCGAAAAGGGTTGGCAGGCTTTGGCTCATGCACATCACCTCGTTGCGCTGGTCGAGATGGGAGTACATCGTCGACACGTGGCCCTGAAGCTGGGCAACAAGGTCGGGGGAGTCCGATTCGGTTGTAGTACGCACCCCACCGGGAATGTCCTCGACACTCCGCCGGAGCTCCCCGTGCCGGCTGAACATTTCCATGTAGGTGCTCATGTCCATGCTGTTCGTGCCGCCGAACATCCCGGGGCCGGCGTGGCTGGACGGCGCATCGATAACGCTGCGCAGGACGTACCCCAGGCCGAGGAGGCCGGCGCCGGTGCCGAGCATCGCTAGCGCGGCTCGCCGCGTCAATTTGGTCATGTCCGGCTCCCGTTCTTACGTACACCAACCGGTAAACGGACCGCCGGCACCCAGACGCCATCAAGGCCGCGCGCGCCAACGCCTTTGCGAGATCTCACTGGATAGACGCCTTCCGTGGGTACGGCTGATCGAGAACGGTGGCACACGGTCCAGCACTACTGTCTCCGTACATAGATAGTAGCTAAACTTGACGGTAGACGCTCGACTCGCCGCCGCCGTCCTAGAAGGTGCTCGGATCGAGTTGGTGCGGATGAAACGGCGGTGATATGGCCCCGAAGATCAGCAGCTCGTGGTGGATGTCGGGTCTCGCGTTCATCGCGGTGATCGGCGCAACTGCCGCAGTGGTGACGGTGGCGGCACTGCGCCACCAGGTCGGTGCCGACGAGGTGGACTGCGCGCGCGCCAAGTGTGTGGCGTTTACCTTCGATGACGGACCCACACCGTTTACGGATCGGCTCCTCAAGATCCTGGTCGACAATGATGCCAAGGCCACTTTTTTCCTGATCGGCAACAAGGTCGCGCGTGATCCAGGTGCTGCTAAGCGCATCGCCGATGCGGGTATGGAGGTGGGTAACCACTCCTGGGAACACCCCAACATGAGCACCATCCCGGCAGAAGACATCGCCGGTCAGCTCGGCAAAGCCAAGGACGCCATCACCGCCGCAATCGGCCGGACACCGACGCTGTTTCGGCCTGCCGGTGGCTTGTCTAATGACGCAGTACGTGCCGAAGCGGGCAGGCAAGGCATGGCCGAAATCCTGTGGGACGTCATCCCGTTCGATTGGATCAACGACTCGAACATTGCCGCCACCATCTACATGTTGAAGACGCAAATCAAGCCGGGGTCGGTCGTGTTACTGCACGACACTTACTCCAGCACCGTCGACCTGGTCTATCAGTTCCTCCCGGTGCTGAAAGCCAACGGCTACCACCTGGTCACCGTGAGTCACCTCCTCGGCGCACGCCAGGCCGGCAGCAGCTACGGCAGCCGAGTCAACGGCCCAGCGGCCAACGACATCATCGACATTCCTGCCGCACGCATCCCTACCCTGCCGGCCACGCCGTCGCCGAAACCTGCGCCGAACCTGCCGATCACCGACATCCCTAACCAAAACCCCGGCGGCCCGCAATAACCGCGCATCCGAACGGTTTTCAACCGACCGGGAGGGTCATTTCCGCGGTGTGCAGGACACCGCCGGTTTGGAACTGGATGAACAGTCCCCAGTCGCCGGAGTCGGGAAAGTGGGCATCGACGGTCAGGGTGGGACCGCCGTGGTCCCCGTTGACGGGGTTCTGCGGGTGCAGGTGCGCAAACGCTAGATCTGCGGCTCTGATGGCGGTGACGTGGGCATAGGTGTCCAGGTAGGGCTGCAGATCGGTGACTGGCTGGCCGTCGCGGCTAAACGCAAACGTCAGGGCACTGTCCTGCCCGGCCGCCGGTTGCCCGCTTAGGGTCACCGTGTACCCGTCGACGGCGGCGGTGCTGCTCGGCGCCGGGATCGGCTGCATGCTTGCCGCGCCGGGCACCGTCAGCGGCGTCGATAGCACCAACGGCACGGTTACGTCGCTGGGGTGCCTGGCGGTGAATTGGGTGTAGGCACGCCAGTCCCCTGGTGCCATTGCCGGCAGCGTGGCGGTCCAGGTGCCGTCGGCGGCCATGCTCGGGTGCAGGTGCGCAAACCCGGTCAGGTCGGCGCGGATCAGGTAAAAGTGCAACAGCTGGGTCTGTTCCGGGACGAACTGGGTGACTGCTGCACCGTCGGGGCGGGTGATCCGGAACGTGAACGTATTGGGCGTGTTTGCGGGGATTGTGGTGGTGCCGGGAACGAGGGTGAACCCGGATTCTGTCGCGGACAGGCCATGCTCGGCGGGCATCGCTTCGGTCATTCCTGGCATGGCGGGCATCCCGGATGGCGCCGGTGTGGATGTCACCGTAGAGGTGCTCTCCGCGGTGGTTTCGTTGTTCTTGGGGGAGCCGGGGCTGCAGCCCGCGACGAGCAGAGCGGCACTCACGGCGGCGAGCCTGACACACACCACGCGACGGGGATTATGGTTGGGAAGCTCCACAGCTGCAGCCTACCTCCCTACCCCTCGGGGGTATGTGTGATCATCGCTCGCCGTGGCCTAGGGCCGGGGCAGATGCGATCCCTGCTGACCTAGACGGTCAGGAAGTGAATCGAGCTCGAGGACGGTCCTGTTGTGGCGAGCGCTGCGCGCTCCCACACTGCGCAAAGTCGGCGGTGGCATCAAAGGTTGCGCAGATCTGCTGCCGACTACCGTGCGCCTCGCACGGCCAACGCCCGCTCTCGCTGGGGGGATTCGACACCAGCGGTGTTGGCGTGATTGCCCGAACCGTCCTACTATTTGCGTATGAATGCAGATATGGGGGCTTGTAATCGGCGGCTCCCTGATGACCAGGTGGACCTGGTAGTCGAGGTGTTTCGTATGCTTGCCGACGCAACCCGCGTCCAGGTGTTGTGGGCGTTGGTAGGCCGGGAGATGTCGGTTAATGACCTGGCAACGCATGTCGGGAAACCCGCTCCGTCGGTGTCGCAGCACCTGGCGAAATTACGGATGGCGCGACTGGTGCGGACCCGCCGCGAGGGCACCACGATCTTTTACAGCCTGGACAACGACCACATCGGGCAATTGGTCACCGACGCCGTCTTCAACGCCGAACACGCCGGACCGGGGGTGCCCGGCCATCACCGCGACGCCGCCGAACTCGCGACGCTGCATCCCGGCACCATCATCAGCACCGAGTCGAACCCGGCCCGACCGAAGGGACACAGAGCGTGACCCACGACGCCCAACCGGACACCGCCGAGCACGGGCATGACCACGGCCCAGGCCACGATCATGACCATGGACACAGCCACGGCGGGCGTGGCGGCAAGATCGGTGCTGCGCTGCGGGAAGTGTTTGCGCCGCATAGCCATGACGCCTCCGACAGCATCGACGGTGCCCTGGAATCCAGCACCGCTGGCATCCGGGCGGTGAAGATCAGTCTGTTCGCACTCGGTGCCACATCGGTTGCTCAGTTGGTGATCGTGCTGATCTCGGGGTCGGTCGCGCTGCTGGCCGACACCATCCACAACTTTTCTGACGCACTGACCGCCATTCCGTTGTGGATCGCGTTCGCACTCGGCACCAAGGCCGCCACCCGGCGCTACACCTACGGTTTCGGTCGTGCCGAAGACATCGCGGGATTGTTCGTGATCGCGATGATCACCCTGTCGGCCATCATCGCCGGGATCGAATCCATCCGACGTCTGATCAACCCAGTCCCGGTACAGCATGTCGGCTGGGTCGCCGCAGCCGGTCTGGTCGGGTTCATCGGCAACGAACTCGTCGCCGTCTACCGCATCCGCGTCGGGCGTCGCATCGGCTCAGCCGCCCTAGTCGCCGACGGATTGCATGCCCGCACTGACGGATTCACCTCGCTCGCTGTTCTCGTCGGAGCCGGTGGCGTCGCCTTGGGCTTCCCACTGGCCGACCCCATCATCGGGCTACTGATCACCGTGGCCATTCTGGCGGTCCTGCGCGGTGCAGTGCGGGACATCTTCCGCCGCCTCATGGACGGGGTGGACCCCGGACTTGTCGACGCAGCCGAAGCTGCGCTGGCC
Source organism: Mycolicibacterium moriokaense (assembly GCF_003201655.1). Lineage (GTDB taxonomy): Bacteria > Actinomycetota > Actinomycetes > Mycobacteriales > Mycobacteriaceae > Mycobacterium > Mycobacterium moriokaense_A. Next base: position 11,959 of record NZ_QJJU01000014.1, on the reverse strand, counting down.
GCCGAACCCGGCGTCACCGAGGTCCGCAGCGTGAAGATGCGTTGGATCGGCCACCGGCTGCACGCTGACGCCGAACTCGACATCGACCCCGCCACCAGCCTTGCCGATGCTCACCGCATCGCCCACGAAGCCGAGCACACCCTCACCCACGCCGTGCCGAAACTGTCGTCCGCCCTCGTACACGCCTACCCAGCGAACAACCCGACCCACTACTGACGTGGCGATAGGGAGCGTGCCGTCCGCAGTCCGTCCGCAGTAGCTTGGGCGACCGCCTCCATTCGCCAACGCGCCCAACCGCTTGGCCTGCGGATTTCCTCGCCAGCCAACGCCGCCATCGGAGGCAAAAGTCAAGGCTGTTGAACTCGCTGGACGCCGACGCCAAAAGCACCCGGATCCAAACCCGCCACTCCGTTGCCGGCAGCACCGTTACGGGACACAACACATCGCGAGCGGTAGGCGACCGTCGCGTGAGATCAGCAAAGCAGGACCCTTGCTCGGGAAAGCGACGATGCCCTACGCCGCGGTATGCATTTCCCGACACGGTGGGATCCGTTCTTCAACGACTACATGACGTTGGAAGACATCTACGCCTACCCCGGACAGCATTTCGCCTTCCACGCCCGCCAGCTCACCCTCAACCCGGCAGCCCACTGATCCTCAGCTGCTGCCCCGAGTCGGGTTCCCCAACCCAACCCAGAGTGGCCCTGTAGCCGTGAACGCCACCGTGGCTGCGCGTTCATAGCCCAAGGGGCTGGCGCAGGACTCGTGACGCGGGCCGGTTCAAACCGTGTCGCAGCCGTGGCAAGTGGGCGTTGTGTCCTCGGAATGCGATGTGGTCCTTGGCTATTCGACTTGACTGTCAGCAGCTGGGCGTTTGAGGTAGGTCGCGGAGCCGGCTGCTAATGGTGCGCAGTTGCGGGTCGGCGTCGGCCACGGGCAGCACCATCCCGTCGGGGTTTTGGGCGAGCCAGTCCTCGGCGGCGTGGGCGGCGGCGAAGTAGCGGCCCGGGTTGCAGGTGGTCGCGCGGACCCGGGTGATGTCCATGTCCTGCGAGCCGGGAATCGAGATCACGGCGGTGGCCGGCGAGAGGTCGCTAACCCCGGCTTGCGGGTCGACGGTCAGGCGGATGACGGTATCGGTTGTCGGGCAGCGGGACTCGATGTGTGCGCGGCTGCCGAGGATCGCCGGGAACAGCAGGGTGTCTGCGGCGCACCAGGTGTAGAGGTGGTGGCCGTTGACGATGTAGGTGTGCGGTGTCGGGATCAGAGTGAGTCCCCACCCAACGATGCGGTGCTGGTCGTCGTACTCGACGTCGCGGCCGGCGGGCGCGTTGGTGATGTCGGCGACATCGACACCGGCGGCGGTGGCCAGTTCGGCTACCGTGACCGGTTTGCCGTGGGCGAGCAGCCGTACCGCGGTGCGCATCAGGTTCCTACCGGTCTGCCGATCGGGCCCGAGCAGGGTGTCGGCGACGGTGGCGGCGAAGCGGCCGGCGCTCATATCGGGGTCTCCTTCTTCCGTCGGGGTCGTTGTTCCGGTATCCAGCGCCGGGTCTGCCACCGGCGGGAGAGTCAAGCAGCCCCGGTCGCGCAATGCCTGAATAACGCGTTGTGGTGTAGGCAGGTCGAGTCGGCACGCGTCGCCGATCGACGTTCCGGCCTCGGGGCGCATCACGTCGATACCGTCGACGAGGACCGTCGGTGAGGGATAACGACCGACCCGCTCGACGATTGGCACGTCCATACCGAGTGTGGTCAGGCAGTCGCTGACCGTTTCTCTCGCCGCGGCGGCATGCGGACATCCCGGCGAGGTGAGCAGTTCGATACGCATCACGGTCACTTCTGGGCGGCGGACGTTGTTGCCGCGGCGGCGGTTTCGAGGTCCCGCAGGATCGGGCAATCACGCTCGGCGCGGGGCTGATCACAGGTATCGACCAGGCGGGTGAGTGCATCACGCATGCCCACGAGTTCCTCGATGCGGTGCCCCAAGTCGGCGATCCGGGTGCGGGCCATCGCCTTTGCCTCCGCACAGGAGGCGGGACCACCCTGGGCAAGGTGCAACAGTTCCTCGATCTCATCAAGGGTGAAGCCGAGTTGTTGGGCGCGCTTGACGAACCGCACCACCCGCACCGCCTCGGGGGTATAGGCCCGATACCCCGACTCGGTCCGCTCGGGTTGGGGTAGCAAACCGCGGCGTTCGTAATACCGCAGCGTTTGGGTGTTGACATGGGCCTGCGCGGCGACCTCGCTGGTTCTCACCCCACCAGCATGAACCCTGTACCCAGGTATCAAGTCAAGCTCGATCAGCACCCGTCGCCGATGCTCCCGTCACCGCACCGGCGCCAATGCGTCGTCTGATTTTGGGGGTTGCACTCGGTACCCAGGTACGGGTTTAACCTGGGCCTATGGCGAAACGACCTACCGCAGACGATTGGGTTCCGGCCGCGTGCACGCTGCCCACACTGGAGCAGCCGCTGCGCCTAGCGGAATTCGACGCGTTCTTCCGCGCCGCTGTGCGACGTTCGACCCGAACATCGACGACACGGCTGGATCTGGGGATCCTAGGGGAGTTCCAGGCCACCGCCCGCGATCTCGCCGAACGCGAGACCAGCTGCTGCTCGTTCTTCCGCTTCGAGTTCCACCCCGCGGCGGCGGACCATCTCGTGATGTCTATCGGCGTTCCCGAAAACCACGTCGACGTCCTCGACGCCCTCAGCCCGGATAAACACCGTGCTAGGTGTAAAGACGGTCCACGACGATGCCTGAGAGCGGATTACGCAGCGGCGAGGTCGCCGACGCCGCCGGGGTCAATATTCAAACGTTGCGCTACTACGAGCGACGCGGCCTGCTGCACGAACCGGACCGCACTCTGGGCGGTCACCGCCTCTATCCGCCCCAAGCGGTCACGGTGCTGCGGGTGATCAAAGCCGCGCAGCGCCTAGGCTTTACCCTCGATGAGGTCGCCGACCTGCTCGAGGTCAGCCACCTCCGCACAGGTCGCCGCACCGACGCCGGACTGCAGGCCCGCGCCCGGGTGAAGCTGGCCGAAGTCGACGCCAAACTCGTCGAACTCACCACAGTCCGAGACACACTACGAGCCGCCCTCGACGCCGGCTGCGACGACCTGATCACCTGCGCCGAGAGTCCCTGCTGCCCACTGCCGTTCACCGCGACCATCCCGATCGGTGCCCCCGATGCCTAACCCACTGGAACGCAACGCCAAACGGCGGGGACTGCCGGCGATCGGGCTGGCCGCGTTGGCGTGTGTCGGGTGCTGCGCGCTGCCGCTGCTGGCCGCCGGCAGCATCGTCGGTGGCGGTCTCGCCGTCCTGCACGACTCATGCCTGGCCCCGCTGGCGATCCTGCTGCTCGTGGTCGGTGCCGCCGCGGCAGCGGTCTGGATTCGCCGCCTCCGCACCAAGGACACGTGCAGCGACGGCGCTGACCGCGGGTGCCGATCCGATCCGGAGCCCGAGACGCTGCAGGCGAACATGTTTCGGCCGGGACCGTGACCTCAACCCGTGCGGCGTCCGGTGTGCGCCGCCGGGTGGCGGCGGCCGTGGCCGTGCTGCTTGTGGCCGCGGCCGCGCTCTTGGTCGTCGGAATCCTGCTGGAACGGCACACCGAGTCCGGCGCCGAGCACCCCGTCGTCGCGGCCACCGGGGAGCAGCAGGAGAGCCATCACAACAAGTCCACCGAAGGCACCCACGCCGAACCCGGGACCGCACCTGGCAACCGCCGTGGCGAGGCCGCCGAACGGTTGACCGGGATCAATGCCGAATCACTATGGGTGGTGGCCCTGGGGGCTGTCGCGTCGGTCGCCCTCGCGGTCGCGGTGTGGCTGCGCCCAAACCGGCCGGTCATTGCGATCGTGGTGGCGTTCACGGCGGCAGCGCTGGTCCTCGACGTCCTGGAGATCAACCACCAGATCGGGGCCGACCGTATCTGGCTGGGCGCCCTGGCCGGCGTGATCGCCGCACTACGGGTCGCCACCCTCATCGGCAGCGCATACCTGTACCGATCCCGCCCGGCAGCCACGTGATCGTCAACCCTGAACCGACGACACCGCCGGCTAGCAGCGCGAAGCGGGTAGTGGTCTCGTAGGGTCGGCGCCATGACCGTGACGCGTTCCATCCTGCTATTCGTCCTGGCCGCGATCGCCGAAATCGGTGGCGCGTGGCTGATCTGGCAGGGCATCCGTGAACACCGCGGCTGGATCTGGATGGGCACCGGCATCGTCGCGCTCGGCGTGTACGGCTTCGTCGCGACCCTGCAACCCGACGCACACTTCGGCCGGATCCTTGCCGCGTACGGCGGCATCTTCGTCGCCGGATCCTGGGGCATGGCGCTCGACGGATTCCGGCCAGACCGATGGGACATCACCGGAGCCCTCATCTGCCTGATCGGCGTCGCTGTCATCATGTACGCACCGCGCAGCGCATAACGGCTTGGTTCGAGGCTGCTCGCCTCTATGTCGCCGCGGAGAGTGGTGTGGTGAGCGTGCTGGAAGACCGAGCCAGAACGATGCACGTGGTGGCGTCGGATCATTTGGCCGACGGCGCGCATGTGGTTGCCGTGGACCCTTGGTACCCACTACGCCTTTTACCCGATCCCGCAGGGGTTGGGTGGACATCCTGTACTGCTGGAACGCGCACCAATCGCGTGACCCCATAGCCGTCGTGTATCGACAGAAGTCGCCGCGTCGGCAAGTGTGCGCGAACGGCAAATGACTACCAACCGTTCGTCGTCAGTTACCGATGTCGGTTCTTGCGCTGGCGGGGTGGGTTTCGTACATGCGCACCGCGACGGCGAGTCCGGAGGCGACGGTGATGGCGGCGGCGGTCCAGATGGCGGCGCGCAGCCCCCACAGGTCGGCGGTGAGGCCGCCGACGATAGCGCCTGCGGCGTACCCGCTGTCGCGCCAGAGTCGGTAGACGCCCACGGCGCGGGCCCGCCACAGGGGGTGGGCGACGTCGCCGACGGCGGCCAGCAGGGTCGGGTAGACCATCGCGGTGCCGGCACCGAGCAGCGCGGCGGCTGCGAGCCACCACGTGAACGTGGTGTCGATTGCGATCAGGGCCAGCGCGGCGGCCTGGGTGAGCATGCCGGCGGTGATGAGGTGCTTGCGGCCCCAGCGGTCCGACAAGGCACCGGTGGCGAGTTGGCCCACACCCCACACGGCCGGGTAGACGGCGATCAGGATTCCGATGCGGTCGACGGCCATGCCGGTGGTGGCGAACAGAATTGGGAACAGACCCCAGGACAGGCCGAAGTTGAGGTTATTGACCAGGCCGGCCTGACTGGCCGAGGACAGCGCCGGTTCGGTGAAGCTGGTGCGCAGGAAGATCTGCCGGTTGGTCAGGGCGGTGTCGGGGTGGGTGATGTCGTGGTGGGTGGCTTCCAGCTGGGCGTGGCCGCGGGTCTCGCGGACGAACACCGCGCACAGGCCCAGGGCGATCAGCGCATATGACAGACCGAGCAGGAATGGCGCGGGTCGCAGACCATAGTGGGCTGCGAGGTAGCCGGCCAGGAGCGCGGTCAGCGCCACGGCGCCGTAGCCGGCGGCTTCGTTGAATCCCATGGCCAGGCCGCGCTGTCGGGGGCCGACGAGGTCGATTTTCATGACCACGGTGGTCGACCAGGTCAGGCCTTGATTGATGCCCAGCAGCACGTTGGCCGCGATCACCCATCCCCACGACGGCGCCCAGATCAGCAGCAGCGGAACGGGAATCGCGAGCAGCCAGCCCGCCAGCAGCACGGGCTTGCGTCCGAAGCGGTCTGACCAGGTGCCGGCGAGGTAGTTGGTGGCGGCCTTGGTGATGCCGAAGGCGAACACATAGGTGAGCAGGAACGTGTAGCCAGTCAGGTGGAATTCCTGCTTGGCCAACAACGGCAGCACGGTTTGTTCCTGGCCGACCATGCCGCCGACGAGAGCGTTGACCGCGACCAGCAGACAGAACTGGGAAAGGTTGGCGCGCAACCCCAGTCGAGGCTGGCTACTGGTTGTGCTCATGCGCCGGTCTGCAGGTCGCCGCCGGTGACTGCTACCCAGTCCTGGGGGCCGCCGTCGAGCACGACGAGGTCGTGGTGTCCGGCCGCTTCGAGCAGGCTGGCCGCACCCATCGCGCGTTCACCGTGCCCGCACATCACCACGGTGGGTTCGTCAGGCACCTCTGCGGCGCGGTGCGCGATATCGCCGAGTTCGACATGCATCGCGCCGGGCAGATGTCCATCGAGGTATTCAGATCGCTGGCGGATATCCAAGACCCGGCGACCGTCGAGCTGCCCGGCCCGGGTTAACGGGACGCTGGCAGTGTTGTGGCCAGCCGCGGTCCACGCCGCCATCGCGCCATCGAGTTCGCCGATGATGTTGTCGTATCCGATTTTCGCGGCCTGCCAGGCGATCTCGGCGGAGTGTTGGTCGGCGTCGGCCACGATGATCAGCGGTCGGTCGGTCGGCGCGAGCCAGCCCAGCCAGGAGGCGAACACCGGCCGCAATGGGATGGAGATTGCCCCACGCACGTGCACCGCGGCGAAGCGGTCTACCGGGCGGGCATCGATGAGGACCGCGCCGCCGGCCAGTCGCGCCCGCACTTCGTCCACATTTAGTGATGCCAGTGTCGGCTCACCGTCGAGCAGCGGCGGCCCGACGCGGTTGATCTCCCCGAGCCGGCGGAAGTAGGGCGGATAGCTGCCCAGTGAGCCGAGAAGCTGTGCCACGAAGGTGTTTTCGTCGGTGGCTTGTAGCAGCGGGTTGGTGGCCAGCTCGATCGCGATGGTGCTGGTGCGTTCGGCGCCTGGCGGTGCGGAGCAGAACGAACCGGCGCCGTGGGTGGGCCACACCTGCACGTCCCCGGGCAGGTCGGCCAGCCGGCGCAGTGACGCGTATTGGGCGCGGGTGAGTTCGTCGGTGCGCTCCTCCGAGATCAAATCGGTGCGGGCGGCCGAGCCTACGATGAGTGACCCGCCGGTAAACACTCCGACTTCTCGGGCGCCGTCGAGCAGGAGAAAAGCCACGTGCTCGTGGGTGTGTCCAGGTGTCAGCAGAGCGCGCAGACGCAACCCTCCCAGGTCGACCTCGTCACCATCGTGCAGACCCGTGTGCGCGAACTCGCGGTGGCCTGCCGCGGACGCGAGCACGTTCGCTCCAGCGGTTGCCGCGAGTTGGTTTGCACCGGAGAGGAAATCGGCGTGCAGGTGGGTATCGGCGGCGAACGCGACCGTCAAACCCCGCTTGGCCGCGGCCTCATCAACGGCGCGTAGGTCGCGGCTGACGTCAACGACCAGCGCTCGCCCGTCACCCAGATCGACTAGGTACGCCGAATTCCCCAGTCCTTCGTCTACCAGCGGTACCAGATCAACCCCGGCCACCATTTACGCCCTCCGTTCCGCTGGTGCGTGCCGTCGACCCACGACGGTGTTGTAAATGAACGATGGAATGCAGAAGTTCGTGGTGCTGGCCAGTCCGCCAACGAGAATCAGCAGGACACCGATCATTGTGAGACCTCCTCGTGTGGTGACCCGTTACTTGGACGTGTGCACTGGCCGCCCCGAGAGCCACCACTCCGGGTAACCCTCGGTGAGGCGTTGGGCCTTGAGCCCGTTTGCGCGCAGCACCGCGACCGCTTCGTCGGCGTACACGCAGTAGGGCCCGCGGCAGTACGCCACGTATTCCTTCTCGCGGGGGAGTTCGGCCAGCCGCTCCGATATGTCCGCCACCGGTATGGATCGCGCCCCGGCGATATGCCCGGCCGCATACTCCTGCTCGGGCCGCACATCTAGCACCACGACCTCGCCGTTGGTCATGCGGCGCGACAGCTCGTCGGGTGTCACCGGTTCGAAGTCGTCACGCTCACCGAGGAAATCGCGCACGACGCGGTCCAGCTCGGCGAGATGCTGTTCGGCGGTCTGTCGCAGTGCCACTACCAGGCTGACGACCTCGGGTCCGGCCAGCCGGTAGTGCACGAATAGGCCCTCGCGGCGGGTCAGCACGAGTTGGGCCTGCCGCAGTTGTTGCAGATGCCGCGATGCGTTGGCGACCGAGAGGCCGGTCTGCGAGGCCAGCGATTCGACTGTGCGCTCACCCTGTGCAAGGACGTCGAGGATTTCTAGGCGGTGAGGGCTGGCCAGCGCCTTGCCGATGCGGGCGAACTCGCCGTAGATATTGTCTTTGAAGTCACGCTTGGCCTCCGCATCAATAATCACCTATTCAAGCTAATACTTGAATAAGCTGTTCACAACCCTCAATGTTGTGGAAGACTTGGCCTATGCCGACAGCTCAGCACGGGCAGGCGAGCATCGCAGATCGCCGCGCCCATAAGGAAGGAGGAGGCATTGGCAACCGCGACGACCGGTGAGGCACGAATCGAGATCGACGCCGCACCGCTGACGGTCTACGAACTCATCAGCGACATCGCCCGCATGGGCGACTGGAGCCCGGAGTGCTACCGCTGCGAATGGCTCGACGGCGCCACCACCGCCGTGGTCGGAGCCCGCTTCCGCGGCCACAACAGGCTGGGCAAAGTCCGCTGGCACACCGATGCGATCGTCACGGTCGCCGATCCCGGACGGGAGTTCGCGTTCACGATCCTGCACAAAAACGGCCGCGAAGAAACGTTGTGGCGCTACCAAATTGGGCAAGTCGGGGCCGGTGCGGAGGTGATCGAGTCGTACCGTTTTCTGTGGTGCCCGATCGCGAACCGTATCGCCGAAGTGCCCATCCCGCGCGACAAGCAACTCCGTCGCGGCATCCAAGAGACCTTGAACCGAATCAAGACGGTTGCCGAACAGGCGTCCGTTTAGCTCAGATCCGGCGGGCCGTCCCGAGAATGTGGCTCTTTGGCGGATCGAGCGCTGACACGCTGAACACGAACCGGTCGACGTGTTCGACGCGAAAGCCGCCGTCCTCGAATGCTTTTCCGGTGTCGCGTCCTAGATGGCAGCCGCCGGAGAGCAACGGCCACACGGTCACGTCAGCTGTTCGCTCCAGGACTCTGCGAACCGATTGAGCCGAGGCAACGTGTTCATTGAATCGAAGTTCGCCGCCGGGTCGGACAACGCGGTGTAGTTCGACGCCGGAAAACCGTTGGCAGACGCCGAGTTCCCGACGAGCCCAGCGGGCTATGACGACGCGACCCGATGGGCCCGAAGCTTTGGCACCGTCGCGATCGCCGGGGTGGAAGGGACCTCCAGCTACGGCGCGGGCCTGACCCGGGTCCTGCCGGCCGTGGACATCGAGGTGGCCGAGGTCAGCCGCCCGGATCGGGCCGCGCGCTGCCGCCGGGGCGGCTCGCGCCGCACTGGCCGGCCACGGCTTGGCCGTGCCCAAACAACCGCGCCAGGCGCGTCGCCCGCGTCATCGACGACCTTACGGATCGTCTCACCAATCCTGATGTGCGCGCGCCCGGGGGCAGCGCGGCGAGTCCAAAAGTCCCAATCCGGGTGATGGGGCGGCGACAGGGGGACACCAGGACGCAAGCTGTATAACATCGCGGTGGCCTCCCTGTCGCCTTGCGGAGACGGCCGATGCAGCCCATCGCAGTCGCCGCCATACAGCAGTATGCGTCATTGGCGGCTGAAACTCGTCCCCCAAACATTCAATCGCGCGCGGTGCCGATTCCGGTGGCGGGGTCCGCGGCCGGCGGGGCGCCTGGGCGCTACATTTACCGATCGTGGACTGAACTAGTTCAGTGTCCTGGCCGGATCGACGTGACGACACCTGCTGTGTCGAGTTCTTGACAGGGTCTGTGGTTTTCGAGGGTCAGGCGTTGGTTGGCGACGATCGCCAGGTCGAGATTCTCTTGTAGATCTCGGTTGCGCTGTCGCAGTTTGGCCTCGCTGGTGGCGGTTTAGGCGACGCCGTCGGCGAATGGGGTGGGTGATAGGCGTACTTCGATAGCGATCTGTGCGGCGATGTCCCGGATCGGCGGCGAACGGTGTTGTTGGCCAGGGCGACTCGTCGCGCGAGTGCTACGATCGCCACCCGCGTCTTGGTTGATGGGGCTTGACGGCGAAGTTCCCCGAATTCAGCAAGAACGATCGCCCGGTCGGCTTTAGAGCGGGTCAACCTCAGCTCCTGTTGTCGGGCAGAATCGACTTTAGACCTGTCTCATCCAACGCATCATTGAATCATCCAGTGAATTATCGCCATATCACTGCAGGTAAGTGCATCAGCGTCGAGACAGTTCGCCCGGAGTGTCGGCAGCACGCCGGGCGCAGGCAATCCGAGACAGGCGGCAAATGAGCCCAAATCCTCCGCTCAGCAACAGTCTTCGTCACGAGAGCCAGCTGGCCACCGATGCAGCGACGCCGTATCCGTGATTCATCTGATGAAAACGGAGCAATTGTTCGTGGTTAATAGAGATTATTCACGATATCCGGTGGAAATTATGGTTATGGGGGAGTGGCTAAACACTCTGGCCCACACGATAATTCAGTGCCAACGCCATTCGCATTGAGCGTCACTGTAGGGGCATCCGCGGTCGTGATGGTCGAGCGAATTCATCGGCGCATCGCTTGCTGCTAAAGCCGCCTCAAAAGACCATCGATCGGGCGGATCATGTGGCGATCGCGCGATGCGCATTGGGGTGACGGCCAACGTCGGTGGAGATCCAGAGAGAGAGTCCGGTATCCAGTCGTTCGCCTTGTGGCCTGGCTATCCGACGAGCTCGCTCGCCGTTTGGGTTATACGGAATAACGTTGTGCCCCAACGACGTATCCAGGTTAGATACGTCACCGTGACGAAAATGCGTGGCTACAGCTGTACCGCCGAAGTCCGGTCAGTGCGGTTGTAGAAGATTTCCCTCACGGTTCCATCTGCCATATCCCGACCGCGACCACACGTCGTAATCGCTGCTGGCAGAACGGTTAAGCACGAGCACATTGGAACTCATTGCACAACAACCGATTCCGCTGATAACTGATATTATGTCAGGTAACGCGATAATATGCTGGGACACAATCGTTTTGAAGCGATGATAATGCCGGACTCTCAGAGTCTCGCCAGACTTCCCTGTCCAATACATCTCGCCAGACTTCCCTGTCCAATACATGACGACGATTCAGGTCGGCGCTGAGCCGAGAACAGCGCTACCCGGTGGTCGCGGTGTTCGGCGCAGCGAGTTGACCATAATCACTATTATCAGCGAAATTAGTTGTCTCGCAATGGGTTCCAATGTGCTCGTGCTTAAGCGTTCTGCCACGCAGCAGTGTCCGATCTGCGAAAATTTGAGAGTAGTCCGGGAGAACGTGAGAGTTGTCCGATCCGGGTGATATTCCGCGAAGACGCGAAAGTGGCCATCCGCCAAGGTCATGCGGCTCTGACTCGAGTCGGCCGCGGGCGCGATTGCGACTGTGGTCGCGGTCGGGATATGGCAGAGGAACCGTGAGGGAAATCTTCCACGACCGCACTGACCGACACGACTGGGACTTCGGCGGTACAGCTGTAGCCACGCATTTTCGTCACGGTGACGTATCTAACCTGGATACGTCGTTGGGGCACAAGGCTATTCCGCATAGCCCAAGCGGCGAGCGAGCTCGTCGGATAGCCAGGCCACAAGGCGAACGACTGGATACCGGACTCTCTCTCTGGATCTCCACCGACGTTGGCCGTCACCCCAATGCGCATCGCGTGATCGCCACATGATCCGCCCGATCGATGGTCTGTTGAGGCGGCTTTAGCAGCAAGCGATGCGCCGATGAATTCGCTCGACCATCACGGCCGCGGATGCCCCTTTGGCTACGCTAGAGTGACCCTTGATGCGAATGGCGTTGGTACTGAATTATCGTGTGGGCCAGAGTGTTTAGCCACTCCCCGTTGACTATAATGCGCCGGATATCGTGGATAATCTCTATTATCCATGAAGAAGTACCGCATATTGCATTAGATGAATCAGGGCCCCGTTCGGCGGTGCGTCCGACAGCTGCTGCGTCTTCTTTCGAAACCTGTGCTGAACTGCGG